>OZ240211.1:737500-2210164 GCA_965197525.1 Candidatus Nitrosopumilus sp. | reverse complement strand
ATGACGATGATATAGATGAGGGTTGTTTATGGAATTTATACCAGAGTATTTAAGAAAATCTCATGGGAAGAAACAGATCAAGGTACTGGAAGATAACAGCAGAAGAGATGGCTAATTATGCCTACGATGAAGCAAAATTACTGAATTGGGAGATCAAATGTGTCAGAGAGCCTGAAGATGAGGCTCATTTTATTGGAATTTTTATGTATAGGCATGGAACACCGTACGACTATGAATCAATAAAGGGAATATGTTATTTCTATAACAATATTGACAGAAAAGAGCTACCGTCAATTACAAATTTCCTTCAAGGAAAGTTCAGAGGCAAAGACATGGAAAAAGGAGACAGAATCATCCTCAGAGACTCAGAAGAGATCTATGCTGCCAAAGATATTAGCACCTTGGCAAAAGAGATGGAAGAGAAGTTTGACACCAAAGCAACGATATCGTTAGAGTTTTCAGATTTAACATCAGAAGAGCTCAAAGATGCAGGGTTGCCAGAGGCAAAGCTATTGCCCATCCCCACATAATTGATATAGTTTTAGAAATAAAGATTAGAGTTGGAAGATAATATTAATCGGCATTTTGAAGAGCTGCGAAAGAGATTACTACGAATTGTATTAGTGATTGGAGTCATTACAGCGTTTATTCTAACAGTCCATGCAGAACCATTTCAAACGGAACAGTTTACAATATACTACCCAATACTGGATCCGCTTGACAACATAGCAGCTCAGATTACAAATCATATGAAAGACAATCTAGTTCCGCAAGATGTTCAGTTAATCCAGACGTCTCCGGGACAGGCATTCTTTGCACAACTGTACATTGCAGTACTAGTAGGTATTGTAATCGGAATGCCGGTAATCGTAAGAGAGCTAGTGGGATTTATCAAACCGGCACTAAAAGAGAACGAGATAAAGATTAGTAGAAACATAACGCTGCCAGCTCTTGGGTTATTTGTCGCAGGTTGCGTATTCTCATATATTTTGGTCATACCATACATCTTGGATTTTTTGTACAGATATGGAGAATCGGCAGGGTTAGTCACGTTTCTTAATGTAATAGAGTTTGTAACATTTGTTTTGCAGTTCTTGCTTGCCTTTGGACTATCATTTCAGCTCCCCTTGGTAATGTATGCAACATCAGTCTCGGGAATTGTAGAATCCGATTTTTGGAGAAGGAACATACGATATGCAATCGTCATAATCGTAATTTTTGGAGCGTTGGTGACGCCTGATGGCAGCGGTGTCACCATGTGGTTTATTGCAGGACCCATGATTGCGCTGTATCTGATAGGCATGATTGGCATAGAACGTAGAAAAAGCACAAAATTGAACACTTAAATCTAAATTTGATTAAACATAGATATGATAATGGAAGGTTTAGCGAATTTTATAGCAGGACAGGAATGGATCTTTATCATTATTATCGCACTAGTGTTTATCTTTGGGGCAAAAAAGATTCCGGAACTAGCAAAGACGTTTGGCAAGGCAAAAGGAGAGTTTGAGAAAGGCAAAATTCAGGGGGAAAAGGAATTAAATGATTTCAAAGATAAAGAAAAAAATGAGACTAGCTAAGTGACGCTACAAAATCATCTAAAATTTTTGCATAGTCAGACTGGATAGTGTTTTTTTGAAATGGGTTGGACACAATCCGCAAAATACTTTTGAGCTTTAAATCAACATCAACTAAGATTTGTGTTCCGGTATCTAACTCTACGAACTCTTCTTTGATATGACTGCCTTTTGCATGACCGCCAATGATAAAGAACTCGTGCAAGACAGGTTTTGTTGAAACATGTTTTGCCATGATTAAGAGTTCTCTGTCTCCAAGATTCATATGCTGTTCAACTACTGAGGTATTACCACGAACAGAACGAACACGAATGGATGGAAAATGTCGTGGAAACAGTGTTTGATAGTTTTCGACATTTGAAAACGTATCAAAGACGGATTCTCTGTCTTTGTTTGGCGTTACCCGTTCTAGAGAAAAGCGGACCAAGTGTAATCACGACGGATTGTTGTTGGCGTGGTTGTTGGTATGATTATCAGTAGTATTGTTAGAGCCCCAACGCGGAGACAAATTGTGCTCTATCCCAAACTGATCCAAACATTTTCCAATTGTGTGATTAATCATATCATCAATTGATTGAGGCTTTGTGTAAAACTCGGAGACAGGAGGCATGATGACGATACCTAGTCGAGATAGTTTCAACATATTTTCAAGATGTATGGCAGAGAACGGAGATTCTCTTACCATTAAAATTAGTCGCCGTGATTCTTTTATTGTTACGCCAGCAGCTCGTGCAACAAGTGTATTATCATAACCAGTTGCAATTGCAGATAACGTCTTCATGCTACAGGGAGCAACTATCATACCGTCAGTTCTATGAGTTCCACTTGAGATACTTGATGCCATGTTCTTTTCATCAGACGTTGCAGTTGCAAGCGACTTTACACTAGCAGCTGTGTAATCAGTCTCCATAGGGATACACTTCTCACCCCATTCAGAGATAACAAGATGTGTCTTTATGTTTAATTTTTTTAGGACTTCGAGTAAACGAATACCGTAAATCACGCCGGTACTGCCAGTAATTCCAACGACTAGATGCATCACATAATATACGAATCATCAAGTATTTTATCTATTAGTTGTATGGTTCTGTTGGGTTAGCGGGTGTTGACTGCGGAGGATCATGTCAGATTCCACAACCATCAACAACACATTGACTACTCGACTTTGACATATCGACTATTCGGATTACCGGTCTGCAGGGTTCCGCCATCGCCGGTTCAAAAACACCGGACTGCGCTTCATGTATGCCATCTCTACTATCTCTAAACCTAGGAGACAGTTTGCGTGATATGTTCATGGCAGCGATGATATCCCTGTCCATAAATAAACCGCAATTATTACACGATGATTTACGATGTTGTTGCATGTCCTCTTGGAGTCTCTTTCCGCATTGCGGACACTGCGTGCTCGTGTTTTTTGGGTCTACTGTTTTTACAGGTAGCCCGACCCATTGGGCTTTGTATTCTATTTGTCTTTGTAGTTCAAAGAATTGCCATCCGTTCAATCTACGTCTGTATTTGTTGCCTTGACCGTTTCCTTTTCTGTACAGTTTTCTAATTCCCTTTAGATTTTCTAGAACAATGACAGCCTTTTTCTTGACTGCATTGTCTACTATGTTTTTTGAGATTCTGTGTATGTACTGTTTTGTTCTGTTTGACATTCTTCTCTGTTTTTCGTTGTAGAATTGACCTTTCTTTCTTTTGTCGTTTCTACGGAAACCAGATCTGGCATGTATTGTGTTCTCTTTGATTGAGAGTAACTTGTTGGTTTTGTAGAATGTTACCTCTTCTTCATTTCCGCATGTGACGTTTCTAAGGTTTCTGTCTACTCCTACTGTCTTGGCGCACTCTATCTCCTGTACTTTTTTTGAAATACAAAGACTGATGTTGAGAGCAGTCAATGAAAACGAGCGCACTGCCAAGGCGGGATCAGACAGTATTTTTTGAGTATGTTCGTCGAGTAGGATGTTAATTGGATTTCTTGGCTTGTATGGAATTGTGAGTAAGGCGCCGTTGTGTTTTATACGGTAACAATTAGTGATAAACGGATTTTTGATAATTGGATCTTTTACTTTGAGGCCACGTTTGACTGACTGATCTCTGTTTGCCAGGATGCCAGCAGCTCGTGATATTGCATTGAGTTTGTATGAAGATAGGATGTCGTAGTGACGTAATTCGTGATAGCATAACATAGACAACCGTTTCATGTTGTGGGTATCTTCCTTTAGCCCTATCTTGATACAACGGTTAACCATGTCTGTGAACGTGATCATCATGTCCATTAGGTCAGAGTTTGGTGTATGTTTTTGTGCTATTGACTTTATTGCTCTCAACAAGTATTATACGGTTTAAGGCTATCTATATTTAGTGTTATGAGTATAATTTCTGATTAACACCAGTTAATCCAACGAACCAGTTGTATCAGATGACGGCTGGTCACTAGGTTCGTTTAATGACGTTTGCGGGTTATTTTCAGCTCTCCGTCGTCTAATCCATATTGAAATACCACAAACTACCATAGCGGTAAGAAGAATAACGCCTGCCATTTGTAGTTCGAAATGATACAGCATGATTAGTGTGGTACATCAAACAAGAAAAATCTATCGGTCTGCACGATCAAACTAGATATATTATATCCCGTTACCAACAGGTAGCATGATAAAGGATTCTGAGATTAAAAGAATAGTCAAAGATTACTCTGATGTTAAAATTGTAGTCATGGGCAGTCATTCGGCACTAGAGATAATGGATGGTGCAAAAGATGAGGGGTTTCAGACAACGGTTTTTTGTCAAAAAGGCAGAGAAACCCCGTACCAGAGATTCAAGAGAGTGGCTGATGAAATCATAATAGTTGATAAATTTAAAAACATGGCATCAGCAAAATATCAAAAGTATCTACGGGACTCAAATAGCATCGTCATACCACATAGATCATTTGCGGTGTATCTAGGATACCAGCAGATAGAAGAGTCGTTTAGAGTACCAATATTTGGAAATCGTAGACTGTTTCAAGCAGAAGAGAGAACGACAAAGAAAGGTCAGTACTATCTACTAGACAAAGCCAAGATAAAATATCCAAAAGTATACCATAATCCCAAAAAAATTGACAGGCCGTGTATTGTCAAAGTGCAAGAGAAGGACAGACCATTAGAGAGAGCATTCTTTACAGTATCATCATATGAAGATTATGTTGAGAAATCAAATGCCAAAATAAAGGAAGGTGTGATCGCAAAAAAAGATCTTGCAAAAGCAAGCATCGAAGAGCTGGTAATAGGTACGTATATGAACTTTAATTTCTTTCATACACCTATCTCAGAACAAGTGGATTTTATGGGAATAGAGAGACGGCTGCAAACAAACATTCATGATTATAATGCACTGCCTGCAAAACAACAGCTAGAGATCACAGTGGACTTGCAGAATATCGAGGTAGGACACACACCTGCAAGTGTCAGGGAATCATTGCTAGAAAAAGTAATCAAGATGGGCGACAAGTTTGTAGCTACGGTCAAAAAAGAATACACTCCAGGAATAATAGGACCGTTTTCGCTTCAGAGTGTAATTACAAAAGATTTAGAGCTAGTAGTGTATGACGTATCATTAAGAGTTCCAGGAAACCCAATCCTAGCTACGACTAGTCCATATACAAAATACCAGTACGGAGAGACGTTCGGGGTAGGAAGAAGAATTGCAATGGAGATAAAAAAGGCAAAAAAAGATGAACGATTAGACGAGATTGTTACATAGAATGACTAAAGATATACACCATTCCATCAGGATTAAAGATAAAGGCGCATACCCCAAAACTGCAGAACTTTGAGAGATTCCCTCTCATAGTCAGTCACCAAGTGCCTGATTGCCTTTTTTGTTCTGCGGGGCAACGCAACTTAATCGCCAGATTTTGGAACTAACGACATCAATTAGTATAATACATAATGGTATTTAATATTTAATGTGATTTTTTGCAAACAATGTAATGAAATATTATAATTATTATAATTTGGGCATAAATTCCATAGATTTCTACATTGGTTGTTTAATCCCAATAGGATTATTGAAATAAAAAAAATAATAGACAAATCCAACCAAATGATTTATCATAATATACGTACGGTGTGTTATTGCACTCAAATCTCAAATACTTTTCAATTCAGTGTTAAATTAGACTCACTAGATGAATAACACTCCAAATACACGAATATTTACAATTAATTTCCTTTAACAAACTCTTCGCATGCAGCTTTTGCTTGAACGTCTGATGTCTGTTTGATTGGATGCTTCATCAGATATGCACTAGCAGATTGGATTGGTCCACCCACTCCTCTGTCAAGTGCAATCTTTGCCAATCTAATTGCATCAACTACTATTCCAGCAGAGTTTGCTTTGTCATCAACTTCTAGTCGAACCTCCATGTTGTATGGAATGTTGGCCCATTGACGACCTTCAATTCTCATGAACATAAGTTTGGTATTACCTAAAAATGGAATAAAATCAGAAGGGCCTACATAGATTTGATCATCATCTAATCGCTCAGAGAGTTGACTTTGAACGCTTTCAGTCTTGGAGATCTTCTTGGAGATTAATCTATCATGCTCTTTCATGTTTAGAAAATCAGTGTTTCCACCAACGTTAATCTGATACGTCTTTTCAATCTTGGTACCACGGTCATTACACAATTTAGCCAAAGTTCTATGAACAATAGTTGCACCAACTTGACCTTTTATATCATCACCAATACAAGGGATATTTTTCTCTTCAAATTTCTTGGCCCATTCTGGATCTGATGCAATAAAAGATGGAATACAGTTTACAAAAGCAGTGTTAGTGTCAAGACATACTTGAGCCCAAAATTTGGTTACCTTGTCAGAACCTACAGGAAGATATGACACAACTATCTGAGCGCCTGTATCTTTAATGATCTGTTTTGCCTCATCAGCTATCTGTGCAGGGGTTTTAGTACTAGTAATGGGTTTAATTCTATTCTCTACCCAGAGACCCACACCATCTAATATTGGACTTTCGTAAACTTTGGCATCATTTTTTGGTAGTTCGTCTTTGGGTATCCAATTAACCATATTTGGATACTCGTAAATTGCATCATTGAGTAAATGACCTACCTTATTTTCACCAACATCAAACCCGCAGACAAAATCGATATCATGAATACCATATCCTGCTAATTCATCATGAATAATGCCTGTAACTTTTTGGGAAGGATTACGTCTGTAATACTCTATACCCTGGATTAAACCAGAAAAACAATTGCCTATTCCTACTAGAGCAACTTTAATTCTATCAGTCAATTGAAAATTTAGAGTTATATCGCGGGTTTAAAGTTTACTTCAAGGACAATCACGTATAAAATGAAAACAAGAACAAGTAAGCGAACATCTAGATTATAAATATACTCGAGTATGAAAAAATAGCACAGATGTTAGAGTTTGTATTGCTAGTTATTGGAGTTTCAGCATCCGGAGTTATGGCACCCGGACCAATGTTTACAGCAAATGTATCATATGGACTACGATACGGTGCAAGAGCAGGACTCAAAATAGCAGCAGGTCATACAATAGTTGAATTACCTCTAGTAATTTTATTAGGAATAGGAGTATTTTCGCTAGAGGCGTTTCCAGAGTTTAGAACAGTAATATCTATTGTAGGCGCAATCACACTTTTTGGATTTGCTTTCATGCAGATCAGATCAGTGTTAAAAAAGAATAAAGATTCAGATGTAAAAACAAAACATGGTCCAATAGTTGTAGGTATTGCACTAAGTGCGCTAAATCCATTTTTTATAATATGGTGGCTTACAATAGGATTTAAGTTAATTTCAGATGCAATGTTGATGTGGGCATTTGCAGGCATACTAGTCATGTTTGCTTTGCATATTTGGATGGATTTTGCATGGTTGGGAGCAACTGCATGGCTTGCGTCAAAAAGTTCAAAAATCATCTCGAATAAAAACTACAAGATAATTATGATAGGGTTAAGTGGAATACTAGTTTATTTTGGAATTACATTTTTAATAAATATTTGAGATTACCCACAATCAAAAATATCTATTTGAGGTTCACATACATCATTGAATGCAAGAATTTTTGTGACGGTAATTTCACAAAATTCAGGATCAAAAGATTCCTCATATAATGAGATATCGTTAAGAATTAGCATATGTTGTATACCACAAAAGGAATTAGAAGAATTAGAGATTAATGCCAGTATCAATCCAACAAAAAATATCACAGATATAATTAGTGTTAGATTTTTTAAACTAATTTTTTGAAATATCAATTTCCATTATAGAGACATTGCGTTTTTTACCATCTTGGGAAATTAAAGAGTCAGATGAAATTCTCACATCTGTAATAACATAGCCTACGGAATCCATGCGTTTAAGAATCATTTGAGAAACATCAACAGCTTGTGTAATTTTTCTGCCTCTTGCCTTTAGTGTAACAGTAGGAAGAGTTGCGAGTTGGGTCAATGTTGCAGAAACATATGCCAAGATGGGCTTACTACCTATGAAAATTACATTGCGTTCTTTTGTAGGTGTGCTAGTAGTTGAATCAGAAGTTTCTGGTTCAGGTGTTGGTTCTGGAATAGTTTCAGTAGTGGGTTCGGGTGTTGGTTCTTCAACTGGTTCAGGTGTTGGTTCTGGAATAGTTTCAGTAGTGGGTTCGGGTGTTGGTTCTGGAATAGTTTCAGTAGTGGGTTCGGGTGTTGGTTCTTCAACGGGTTCGGGTGTTGGTTCTGGAATAGTTTCAGTAGTGGGTTCGGGTGTTGGTTCTTCAACGGGTTCGGGTGTTGGTTCTGGAATAGTTTCAGTAGTGGGTTCGGGTGTTGGTTCTTCAACTGGTTCAGGTGTTGGTTCTGGAATAGTTTCAGTAGTGGGTTCGGGTGTTGGTTCTTCAACTGGTTCAGGTGTTGGTTCTGGAATAGTTTCAGTAGTGGGTTCGGGTGTTGGTTCTGGAATAGTTTCAGTAGTGGGTTCGGGTGTTGGCTCTGGAATAGTTTCAGTAGTGGGTTCGGGTGTTGGTTCTTCAACTGGTTCAGGTGTTGGTTCTGGAATAGTTTCAGTAGTGGGTTCGGGTGTTGGTTCTGGAATAGTTTCAGTAGTGGGTTCGGGTGTTGGTTCTGGAATAGTTTCAGTAGTGGGTTCGGGTGTTGGTTCTGGAATAGTTTCAGTAGTGGGTTCGGGTGTTGGTTCTGGAATAGTTTCAGTAGTGGGTTCGGGTGTTGGTTCTTCAACGGGTTCGGGTGTTGGTTCTGGAATAGTTTCAGTAGTGGGTTCGGGTGTTGGTTCTGGAATAGTTTCAGTAGTGGGTTCGGGTGTTGGTTCTTCAACTGGTTTGGGTGTTGGTTCTTCAACTGGTTCAGGTGTTGGTTCTGGAATAGTTTCAGTAGTGGGTTCGGGTGTTGGTTCTGGAATAGTTTCAGTAGTGGGTTCGGGTGTTGGTTCTGGAATAGTTTCAGTAGTGGGTTCGGGTGTTGGTTCTTCAACTGGTTCAGGTGTTGGTTCTGGAATAGTTTCAGTAACAGGTTCGGGTGTTGGCTCTGGAATAGTTTCAGTAGTGGGTTCGGGTGTTGGTTCTTCAACGGGTTCGGGTGTTGGTTCTGGAATAGTTTCAGTAACGGGTTCGGGTGTTGGTTCTGGAATAGTTTCAGTAGTGGGTTCGGGTGTTGGTTCTTCAACGGGTTCGGGTGTTGGTTCTGGAATAGTTTCAGTAACAGGTTCGGGTGTTGGTTCTGGAATAGTTTCAGTAGTGGGTTCGGGTGTTGGTTCTGGAATAGTTTCAGTAGTGGGTTCGGGTGTTGGTTCTTCAACGGGTTCGGGGGTTGTAGATTTAGTACGAGAATTAAATTCGCCTAAAATATCTTCTGCGTCTTTACGTCTTTTTGCCTCGTTCAATTTATTTACCGTTATTAGATTTAGCCGCTGCTTTTATTTAATTTTTCAGGTATTTCCCTTCAAATAATCTTCAAAAATCGGCTCAAGATCAACATCATCTACACATTTTTTGATCTTTTCAACTAAATCCGGCTCTTCAATCTCATAGCAGTTTAATACATCCTGAGAATCCTTGAAGATCAACATTACCTTATCTTTAAAGATACAGTGATAAAGTCGCTCTTTTTCCATCTTTTCGGGTTTCATATTTATCCCATTTTTGTCAACAGATACAGGATATTCCATAATAATTCAAAGAATTAACAGTATTTAGATGAATACACAATACAATAATAATCAAGATGCAATCAATAAATATTGGAAACCAAGATAGTTTTCCACATAGATTTTGACTACTTTTATGCACAGTGTGAAGAGACGCGGTCACCTAAACTAAAATTAAAGCCTGTATGCGTCTGTGTATTTTCAGATAAAGAGACAGAGAGAGGGGCAATTGCAACTGCAAATTATATTGCTAGAAAATACAATGTAAAATCAGGAATGCCAATTGCATTTGCCAAAAAACACTTGGCAGAAAGAAACGATGCAGTATTCTTACCGGTAGATTTTGATTTCTATTCAGAATTATCTGAAAAAGCGATGCGCATCATAGAGAAGAGTGCAGATATTTTTGAGTATGTAGGACGGGATGAAGCATACCTTGATGTGACAAGACGGACAGAAGGGAATTTTGAAAAAGCAAGTCACCTAGCACAACAGATCAAAAACACCATCAGAAAAGAATTAAAGCTTAGCTGCTCTGTAGGAATATCACCAAATAAATTAATCTCAAAGATAGCATCGGATTTTCAAAAACCCGATGGTCTCACAATGGTACTTCCAGATAAGATCGATGAGTTTTTAGAGCCACTTAACATACGAAAAATACCCGGTATTGGAGCAAAGACAGCAAACAGACTGCAAGATATGGGGAAAGAGACAATCAAAGATTTAAAAAAATTAGACATATTTACTCTAAACAAAGAGTTTGGTCGAAAAAACGGAACTCGGATATATAATGCTGCAAAAGGAGTAGACTATCAGCCAGTAAAACAGCGGAAGGCAAGCATACAGTATAGTAAAATCACAACACTGAAAAACGATTCAAAGGACTATCAGTTCTTGTCAGAAAATATTAATGAATTATGCAAGCAAGTTCATAGCATAGTCAAAGAGAATAATCAGATGTTTAGATCAGTAGGTGTACAATTTATTCAATCAGACTTGACAAGTAAAACAAAATCAAGGATGCTGAGAGCTCCAACTTCAAGTATTGAAGAATTACAAAAAAATGCAGATCAATTACTAAAACAAGCATTGGAAAAACAAACAATGACATTTAGAAGATTAGGTGTGCGAGTATCAGAACTAACAAAGATTCAAGGACAAAGCGAGATTACAACGTATTTTTAAAATATTGAACGATAACAAAGTCATTGTGATTTTTTAAGACGCCTTGACTCTATCAGGATTACAACCAAAATAAACGCAAACAGCCACGGCAGAAACATTATCTCACCTGCGATCTTGTGATATTCTTCCCACGCAACCGGATCAGCGGTAACCTTGAGGGCGTACCAGGATAATGAAAAGATTCGAATCAGGTTGACTGTAATAGTGCCGATAATTCCTAGGACAAAATATATGATTTTTCTACGTCTAGATATGTTGAGTTTGAGCATAAATGCTCCAATCACCAAAGAGAAGATAATCACGCTGTGAACGCCAGCTGATGGCCAAAACACTTGTAGTGCCATCGAACCGTGGTCACCCCTCAAAAACATGATATTATCACGAGCAACAGCAGTACCAAGATCAAGGACTTGAACTAGCCACACGTTTGCTTGAACAAAGTATGGAACAACATATTGCAATGGACCAAGTGTGTCATATGGAAAAAATGCATCAAGGGACAAAATAATGGCAGTGCCAGTAAGAAAGATAGGTCCTGCAGGAGCAATTCGAATCCATCGTTTACCAAAAAATATACTCAAAGCAGTAATAGTAAATAATGCCATAACAATAAAATCCCACATCCAAATCCATGAATCAATTAGTTGTACATTGTATGACGTAGATGATTCAAGGATAAACTCTCGAAGACCAAACTCTAAAGAGACAAGATACATTATAGTGATGGCTGCAAGAGGCAGTACAGCTAGTAGCCGTTTCTTGGAGATGATTATTTTTAACCCTATCAGCTCAGCAACTATAAACACTAATCCAAAGAAATATCCGCCACGGCCCTCGTTCCAACTCCATGCTATGGTATCAGGATATGCTATCATTGCAAAAAGAATAGGGCTAGAAATTATAAGAATGGCAAAGATAAGATTCCAATTTTGAATACCTTTTGATTTTAGCATCGCAATCACATCAAATCAAAAAAAGGTAAATAAATATCCAAACTTTACAAAACAAAAGAACTAAAAAAAGACAGATAAAATGATCAAAGAGAATCTTTGTGACTGATACTGACAAATTCCAAAGACGGGCCTAATTACGAAGATGACAGTCAACTTGCAATGATCTTGTAGTGGTATAATATGTTACACATAAAACCAGAACTGCCAGTATCCTGATTGGAATCTCATAGTATGTTAGAAAGGAGGTAGTTACTGCGCCTACTGAGCCAAATGTAGAGATTATAGCAAATCCTACCGGACCACAACTGCATGCGCCTGCTGCAGCACCGACTATGGAACCAAAAACACCTCCACTGATCTTTTGTTTTGAAGAGCGCAATACAACGATTCTATAGACGTTCATAGGTATGACTAGTGCAGATAGTATAGAAAGTATTACAATAAGAATAAATCCTAATTCAGTCCCGGATGGCAGATGACTTACAAAGAAAGGCTCCAAAAAGATGTGTTCAGATACAATTAACAGACCGGTAAGCATCGATGAAAAAATTACAAATGCTAAAACAAGATATTTGATGTCAGAGTATACGAGTTTGATAGAAGAAGTCATTGCGCCATAGAATCCAATATTTGTTTGAAGATTCCGTATGGCTGTGCACCAGCAACTTGTGTTTGCTCACCGTTGGGACCAACTATAAAAAATCCAGGAGTTCCTGTGACGCCGTTATCTCGTGCTTGTTGTGAATTGTATGCGACACGTTTTGCATATTTTCCAGAATCAAGACAACTCTCAAATAATTCCATATCAAGATCTAGACTAAAAGCAAACGCCTTTAGTCGTTCAGTATTTGCCCAACCTCCGTCAATTCTGTCTTCTTGTGAATTGTATAGAAGATCATGATAATCCCAATACGCTTCTTGATCTTCTGCACAGTATGAAGCTTGAGCAGCAGTTCTTGAATCATTTCCTAAAAATGCCAAGTCAACGAAGATGAGATTTGCTTTGTTAGTTTCGATATACTGAGTTGTTATCTCAGGTTTGGTATTATGAAACCAGTTAGCACACTGGTGACATTGATAATCTCCAAACTCAACAATAGTGATTGGTGCCTGAGGGTTGCCTAAAATTGGTGAACCAAAAGCAGTAGATATGCTACCGTGAGATCTGCTCATGTCAAGGTTGACAGTTTCAGATTCAGATGATAGGTTAGATGCCCCAAGGACAGCCCCCACTAAAACACCGATTATAAGAATTCCTAAAATGATAAACTTTTTACCCATATGTAAAAATGGTACCAGGCATCTAAAAAAACTTATCCCAAATTACGGGATGAATCACGTTTGAACAGATTTACGAATTTTGAGATGGCAGTATCAATAGGACATGCCTCACAGACTACAGTGGAGTGTAATGAGTGTGTATTAGCATGTTTTTCAAATTGTTTGCGCGATTCAAAGACAGTGTTACATTGTTCGCAATAGATCTTTGTAGTATTATTTTTTGATGGTTTTTCCATGTTCATGTCACAGTATAGATGCTTATAAAGATCTTGTAGAGAGGAATAAGGTTGTAAAAAATAACAGTTATGAAATTTGCAAAGTTTTACAGAGTTACAAAATAGACAATGCCAAAGAAATGTGCAACAGAATAAAATAAAAATAAAACGACGTATTATAGATTAAAACGATCATAGTCATTATCAAAAAATAAGATGCAAGTTTAGTTAAAACATGATTTGAGGAGAATTAGATATAATGAATTCGCATATGGACATTGAGTTCTACCTGATAACGGGTTATAAAGCCACAATGAGTGCAGGAGAACATTTCATTTTCAGGGTCAGTGCCGCCACCACCACTACTACTATCCGGTTTGATAATTTTGCCAGAGAATGAGGATATTCGAATAACATCGTCAATTGCAATCACTGCAAAGTTATTTGCCTCATGAATCGAATCCAAGTACTCTTTGATAGCAGATACTGCATCATTAGTACTCAAAAGCTGATCATCATCCAAAGTAGATAATGTAAATTGATGTTTTTTCAGAGTGGGAATAGCTTCAAGTTGATCGGCCACGTAGATTAGGAGGTCATTTTGAATTGAGAGGACATCTTTGCAGTCAACTATAATCATATAGTTTCATAATTTGTATCAATATTTAACAAGTGTTATTTTTGGGGTTTATATAATAATTGGAGTCATAGATTATGACAACATATTATAAAATAATACGTTCTGTGACACCAGAAGATCTGAACACCAGTCCTGGCATTATAGAGATATTGAAGATGATCCCATCTAGTGGATACGTGACATTTGAGCATTTCAAGAGTGCCTCCAACATCGAGCCGAGCTGCTCCGGCGTTGCGTTCTGTGTCATGCTGTGTATGATGTGGTATATCTCCTACTTTCTATAGTGTGTGATTAGGCCTTGCAATCTCTGGATCCAGAAACTCCTCTGACATGGCAAATGCATTATCATCATGACGTATCCACTCAGCGCAAAAAATCCTTCTTAAATTCTTCAATTGAAATTCCGGCCTGATTCAAAATTTCCTTCAGCAGACCCTTCCCCAGCTCCCTGTTCCCGTGCCGTGGAACCTGTGTTCGGATGCTGCCCTTATGGAATGTAACATGCCTGCCGCCTTGATGAGGTTTAAACCCTTTCTTTATAAGATATTTAATCATCTTGTCGTTGGTAACTACTGGAAGTTTAGACATATCAGGAAAGTATGGATATATTGAACGGTTCGTTTGATCTGCCTAATAGAACTTATGAGTAATCTCAACATATAAGAAAAAAAACTACAGTCACAAAGTCAAAATAATAAAAATACACCATACAGCGCATTATCAAGACGACAATCTAATATGTTTGATATTTTCATTATACCATGCATGAAATTCATGCGCAGACTTGCAGCACTGCAATGTGCACGGAATTAACTATGTAGCGGTATCTTGACTGGTGGTAGCAGTATTCGTCTTATTCCAGTCTATTACCGGTCTTGGATTATCATTCACAGGCGGTCCCTTCTCCATCTTATCCCACAAGAGATCCAAGTTTACAAGTCCGGTTATGATGTTAAATTCATTATTAAATTCACTGACTGTTCCACTGTATGGGGCAACCAATCTACCGTATCGTTTTAGCCTGCCAATACTGTGCTCTACCTTTACCATGATGGAATTGACGTTGTGGTTCTCTTTTTTCTCTTCTGGTGTAAAATGTCTATGATTCTTGCTTCTCTTGTGTGGCTGTTGGGTAATTGTGCCTGGCAATTCCTTTTCAATTCCCTTGTAACCCAAGTCCGTAAAGAGATGTACACGATCCTCTTCAGGGGTATCCTCACTGCACATCTTATCCCACCATATCCCAAATGGCAGCGGACTCTCTCTGAGTAACGTAATGTCGTGGATAGATCCCAAAGTACTGTTTGATGCTGCAACAATGACTCCGTTCTCGTTTATGCATACAGTGGTGTTAAACGTAAATTTTTTCTTCTTGCCAGAATATGTTATGCTTCTCATCTGTTTGTTACTAGGTCTGTCCACAGGACAATGAGTGCCGTCAATCATGCCAGTACCTCCATCAGATCCTGGCATTATTTTCTTAAACTCTTCTTTTGTTTTTGCGTTTGCTATATCTTTTGAAATGTTGTTGGCTGTAGGCAACACTATACTCAACATTGAATCTATGACTTTGATGTATCGTGATATTGCAGCTTGATCCACTCCAAATAATGCTGCAAGGGCTCCCTGTGTGGGATTGCCTTTTTTATACATCAATGCCATGAGTAGTGCGTGTCTGAGATACAGCTTGCAGCGATTTCCTGCATCAGATGACCTATCATCATTATCTCTGAACAAGAGAGATTTGTTGTCTTGTTTCATGCACAGTGTAACTCTGGCAAGTATATACTGAAACTTTGCTACATTCGTTAATGTGGCATCATGAATCTTTGCATCATTATTAACAATCTCATCGAACACTTCTACGCGGTGCATGGTGGCTGCCTGTCCTGCAACTCCGGATTCAGAACCGTTCCGAGTATTCCAGAGACCTCGTTCGTGTAAGATGATCTCGTCCTTACGCTTGTTTCTCTCTCTGAGAATTTTAATCTCTTTTTGCAAGCGCTTTATTTCTTGCTTTGACAACAATATGACTTGTATTTTTTCGTTTTAGCAGGCTAAATCATAAATTTTTGACAGCAGTGTTAATGCATCTATGGCAATCTGAGAAATCAGAGATTACGTAACAGTTCGAGTTTAGAGTCCCGTGCCTGAATTGAGGGAACAATCTGTGATTTTGGTGTTATTTATACACACAGTTTCAAAAAAATCGATCTTTTACGAGATTACTCATAAGTTCTAATGAATCCAGCATGTCTGAAATCGCATATCGTGCGTTCTTCTTTGCCTCATGTTCATTGATGCCATCCGTAACCATGCCAAGGAGTTCGGGACATGTAACTACTACACGACCATCCTCATCCTTTACCAAGACAATCTGATACACATGTGGAGTCTGTATTGTTTGTTCTCCTCTGTTCATACTTTTATATTATTTACAGACTACTTAAATTGTACTAAAAAGGGTTCTGTAACATTATCGGGATTTGTTCTTTTCGTATTTTATACAATTATAGCTCACGCCTGGAGGATCAGTTAGGAGTTCTTTTTGAAAAGTGAACACATCGTCAACCCTGCTTGAGGTTGATTCGTCATATACAGAGTGTGTAATAACAGTCATTTCTGCCCCATTCGAATCTACCTAGCATTCGGAGGTTATCTTCTTTTTCATGAATGTATTTTATACAAAGCAAACAAGTAATAACTTTTTATGTTGTCGGGTTGTAGAAGGTTAGGTCGCCCAGAACGTTTCTATCAGTTTTTTGAACCAATTCAATTCATGATTGTCCCACGTGAGCATGCACGTCATTATTGTGCCGAACATGATCTTTCCTCCGACTGTTACAAGCTTCTGGTGTATCTTTGTTTGCTTCGTACATACGTTAGTTTTCGTGTTCAGAAACCTAACTGCAATTAACCATAATGAATGGGTGAAGAATAGTACTGAGTGATAGGGTTCGTATAGGTATGTGCCCAACCATCTTCTTGGCGAAACACTATTCCTATCTGATGTTGTACTCGAACATACTAAAATCCAGAAAATCCTTAAAAAGAGCGTACATAGATAACCTATTACGAAAAGCATTTTTTGATAGAAGTTCAAGACGTTCTACAGATGGTTCTAAAACTCTGATTCCTAAAGAAGTCAAAGATTCTGTCACTAAACCCACTAGAAAAGTCCGTACATTATCATCAACCAAAAAAACCAGTACCAAACCAACCAAAAAAGATAGGTAGTCTACCCACAAACTCTAAAACGACTGCAAAATCTCACAACATCAAAAACAACCCATCATTGTAATATCTCTGATAATTTATTTAAAGTAATTACACTTACACACACTCTAACACTTCTTTGCGTTTGGATTAATCCATTATTGTGGTTTGTTATCTGGGGTGAAATATTTGAGTATGTTACTATTGGAGATGAATTAACCGTATTTGAAAGTCATGAAAATCTGTTTTGATCCTAACTAATTACAATTTCTAGTTTTATGCTACTTGTGATCTCGCTGGAAAAATAAACACAATTTTTTGTCGCTTACTATGTATAGCAGTTTATGTTGGATAATTAACATTATTTTTTCAATTCAAGTTTGGCATGAGAGTTGTAAGTGAATTTCAAATGCTGCAACATGTCAGTACCCAATAGACTTGGAATCTCAGATCTATCTGAATCGCTTTCTTCTTCTAGATCAGGTTTTATTACATCAATAGAGTCAAGTTTGATGTCAGTTGAATTTCCACTAACATCCTTGAATATGAACCATACATTTCTGAGTTCATATACACAAGATTGTACACCGCCAACACCTATTGGTGGACATTTCGTTTTTTTTTAGTTTAGAAAAATCTATTTGAATTTTTAACGCGTCGTCCGATCCTATTGTCGTTATATCGGCACCGGTATCTGCTAGAAAATTTATTAGAGTTACTCTATTTCCTAAATTTGGATTAGCTATGCCAATCGGTACCCATACACGAGTACCCTCTTGTTTAATTTTTATTTCCAATCTTTCATAAATTTATAGCAAGAATTTTCTTTTTTCTTTTCCTATAAAAGTTACCATGACACTGGGGTCATCTCCATATTTGGTTTTAACGGATTTGACTAGTTTTATTGGGTCTTTGTCTGCAAGACAGACTTTCTTCTCATAGACTGCAATGTGGTTACCTCCATATTCTTTCCTCAAATCATCTTTATTTTCATAAAACCAATCTGAATTTTCTATAAAATTATCAAATTTTTTATCCAATGATGGATTTTCTGTGAACAGTTTGTCTACAATTATGTTAGATTCTCCAACTTTTGATTCAGTGGTAATATTTACAGTCATCTAAATTTCCTCCTATCTTTTATTGAATCTTGTGTAGATAAATCTTTCTGGCAACTCTTATTTTTTGCAACAAACACAGCATTTCCATTATGTGTATATCAAATTCTATTTAAGGATCTTTTTTTGGATTTTTAGGGGTGTGTAGCTGTTTTTATTAAAAATATCATCAGAAACTTAAACCAATTAGATAAAGCCTCTAACGGGATTTAATGTACAAATCTTGGCAGGTTTATTCATATTTTATTAAAAACAGTATTGTCAAATATTGTTCCAAATAAATTCTTTATAACTATCTTGTAAGATCATTGCTTTGCATTGAAAATAATCTTGATTCTGACTTCAATTCTGATTCTCATGGGGGTTTATTTTAATAGTTCAGATGGCCATCAATGTATTTCGACCGATTTTAGAATTGAAGATGAAACTTTTTCAAGACATACAGTTCAGACGGATGAAGTATTGAATGTTAAGGGATCACACCTGACATCAGTACATTATCCATATTTCTTATATGTTCAGACGGGTGAAGTATTGAATGTTAAGGGATCACTGGTAAACCTACTCGCAACCCAACAGCAATTAAAACTGGGGGGTGTGATTACAGATTCTAATCATACATCTTTTTCATATGATTTTTTCAGAATTTACCTTGAACCTGCCAGTTTTTGCTCTGCAAAATCTGATGGCAATATTGATTGGTATTTCCAATTACCACCTAATCATTTAGAAGAACTTATTTTGAAACCAAATGATGTGATGGAATATTCTGTTTCCTTTATTCCACAAAAGGCGGGGATTTATAGAATACATTCAGCAGTACTTGACGGCGATGACTATCGTATAGGTCCGGGTCGGACAATCATAGTTGAAGGAAATGACGAGGTAACTCACGGAGAAATATTTGGATTTTATCTACCCTTTTCTTCAAGTCTGGTTTTAATTATCTCTGGATCAGTTGTGGGAATGATATTGCTCAAAAGAAAATTTCGTTATTCTAAAATATCATAGTCGTAGGGAGACCTAGCCTCTTACTGCGTGATAGAATCTCTAGACTTTATATCAACATAACATTACAGAATCCATCTATACGGATCTGAATTACAATTATGACATATCTTTGCATAGGTTTTGTTCCAATTTACCCAAAGACCTTATCGGCTATCTCAAACACTTTATCCCAAAAAAGAAGGTGATTCCACACAAAGCGTATGCAGGAATCAGAAATATTATGTAGTCTGGTGGAATGACGTCGTAATACCTGTACGCATCCCCCGTATGATGCAGGCCATACAACAGGGACATGATGCCTATTGTCAGGTAGACCAGTCCCATGAGCTTTTTTCTAGTGTCGTTCATTTTAATAAAAAAAGGGGTGATGATCTCATATTACCAAGTTCGAATTCCCCGAAACAGACCGGCCCTATGAAAAACGACTGCCCATTAATGAATAACATTCCGATTATGGCCAAGATTGGAATGTAAATCCATACGTACCGTCTCAAAGAGTGACGAACCTTGAATGTGCCTATTAGTGTAATTGCAATGAATACAGGTGCCAGAACTAATCCACTGCACCATACACTGTCAGTCAAATTAAACAAATTTACCATAGCTGTAAGGTGATATGCAGTCCCGATTATTCCCAAGCCAGATATTGCAAGCCACGCATATGTCTTGATTCTAGATAAAAAAAAAGGAGTACAGTAGGCATGTTAATCTACGTTGTAGAAGAAATATCCATCTATTATATTGATTGGTTGATGAGTAGTTCCACCTAGGTTATAGAATCGTTGTTCGGGCTAACCATATCTAATTAAAAATACGTATTATGATATTATCAATAATGCTACCCTCTAAATCACCACAATAATGTATAGCTGTGCCTTCGTATGGAATATCTGGAGAATAAAGACATGAAACGATCTCTGCAGATATAATAAAAACATCTATCCCTATACTCCATACACCTATAATGACTAAAACGATTAAAAGAATTCTTGGAATCAAAGTAAAAAAAAAGGGTTATGTAACCCGTATGAATGTATCCATAGCATGATGTCCGAGTATGACTTCAGATATCATTCACAGAAGAAATCCGATGGCCTTGTATGACAAAAAAGGAAGTGGAAATATAGTTGGCATCTGAATCTACGTTATTAATGAAACTCAACCAATTATATCTAATTAAAAACACGTATTATGACACTATCAATAATACTATTCCCTAAATCATCACAATAATGTATAGCTGTACCCTCGTATTGAATATCCGGAGAATAAAGACATGAAAAAATCTCTGCAGATATAATAAAAACATCTATCCCTATACTCCAGATACATATAATGATTAAAACGATTAAAAGAATTCTGGGAATCAAAGTAAAAAAAAAGGGTTATGTAACCCGTATGGTGCTGTATAATCTGTCGCCTGTAGATGCATTATCATATTGTAGAACTACTTCATCTTCAACTTCATGATTGAGCCAAAATTGAGTCTTTGAATAACTATTGTTATCTACAACCGTTGTTCCACTTGAATGGGTTCCCCAGCCATTCATAGTTTCAGTTTGAGAAGAACTGCTATGATTTTCTACAAAGTGTTTTATATGACCGTTATCAATGTACAAGGTTGGCATATTCCAAGATATAGAGGACCAATCATTCAGATCAACATATTCAGGCCATCGGTCATGACAATAAACCCAACTATTGCAACCCCATTTTAGTTCATGAACTACTCTCCAATCACCATTATTACTGTGTCGTGTTTGAATTGTGGGCTCTTCGAATCTTTGTTCCCATTCTTGAACATCTTCTCCGAAGTCAAAGTTTGGAGTTAATTGGTGTTCCAACATCTTTGGTTTTAGATTGTCTAATTTATCTTGTAGTCTTTCTATCTTTTCCTCATTAGAAGTATTATCTAGTTTTTCTCCAATAGATGCAATTTTTTCTATAATTCGTTGTTTCTCTGCATCCACTGTGATTGTTACTTCCCTATATGCAGAATCATTAGATCTATCATGAGGGTTGTTTACATCAGCGTTAACTTGGGATATGCCACCAAATGGAAATATCATTGCAGCAATCAGACCAGCAAACAGAATTGTTTTTGCGTTTTTTGTTATGTTTTTCATGTTATTGTGTATAGTCTAAATATGTGATTGTTAAAAATTACTTCAATCTGGATTGAACTAAAATATAAATAGTAGAGATCATGAATAATTGATTATAATATATGTGTATTGTATTTTTTAATAATACGTATGTATACTGATAATCAAAAATTTATCGGTATGTAAATTTTAATAAACCACAAACTGTATTGATCCCGGCACACCAAACTGATGTATGGACATAAAACCAGAAGATCTTAAAAAAGCGTACAAGAAAGAAAAGGACATCAGGATCAAGACAAGAATGATTGCAGTAAATATGGTTGTCTTTAACAATGAAAGTATTGCACATACTGCAAATTCACTCATGCAATGTCCTGATTGGGTGTCCTCTTGGGTTGGACGCTTCAAAGAGGAGTTCAGGTTTTTGCAGTTTTCAATTTTATGAGTATAATTTCAATCTCTTTTTGGTCATACTCTAATTTTTTTAATTCATATGCGTAGGTAGTTGGGTTCTTTTTTATTTGATCTAAAACAATTTCTTGTAATTCAAATAATTCTTTGCGAGTGTATTTTGATGCTACAATATATCTGTCATCATACTCAAAAATTGGTGCGTTTTGTTTAGTCATAATATAATATTGTTTAAAAAAAGAGTTGTGTCATTTTACTGTATAGATTGGAAAATGGTCACCAAATTAGCTTTATCTCCAAGGTATCATGGGAGGCATCGGTTGAAATACCACATCAATCTCTTCTCCTACAATTTCTCTGACTTGTTGCCGCACGCTTGCTGTAACAGTATCGGAGAATTTATTTGAGTCGATATTGACTACCAGCTGATTGGTTACATCATCTACATACAAGCCGGTTATTGGAAATTCATTATAAAATTCATCAAACGGCTGTGTCTTTAGTCTTTCAGTGATGAAATTAGAGATCATTGCTTCCTTGGCTTTCATTTCTTGTCTGGTAGTCATATCAGCATTTGCTGCAAATGACTCTTTGATCTGAGTTGCCTCTGTAATCAAAGCAGTTTTTTCAGCTTCTGTAGTAGTTGCGTTGCCCAGTTTTTGTGCAATTTCTGTCATTCGTTGTATCTCTAGAGTGTCAAATGTAGGGAGTTCAGATTTGATGATGTCTTCTCCTACCGGATTCTGTGCTGTAACATTTTGTGACAGTGTTACGCCGGATCCAATCACTCCAAGTGCTAAAACCGCAACAAAAATTACTCTTGTTGTTTTTGTAGTCATTGCCTAGTTTACACATGCCCATTATAATAAGAAGATCCTCAATCTGGATTGAGATAATATTTGATACACTGTGTGAATAGACCTTGACAAACTATAGAATTTATCAGGTGATGTTTAGAGGAGATTCCATAAAATGAGAACACTTTTTGCATGATCATCCATACGGTCTCATTTATTCTTCGTCTCCCACTGTGATGCAAACTATACAGGTGTTGTGCATCATATGACAGAATGAATTCTTTCGTGGTTGTAATCTACGAAGGTATCTACCAGTGTGTTATCATACATATTATCTTCCAGTATCTTTCCCTTGTCATTCATTATGAATGCTATGCATCTCTTCTTACTGACATCACTCATCCTTTTCAACATCTCCGTGTGAATTACTTCTGATGGATTGGAGATTGCAATCACTTGTCAGTGTGTGAGGCACTGGAACACAGTAGATCGGTTGACCCATTCAGGATAAAGTGCACTAAGCACATCTTTGTCTAGGCGTAGATCCACCACCTAGACTACGACGAGGGTGTTTTTACATGCATTCAAACTAGTACGAGTTGTTTTGGAAAAATACCGTTTTTAACACCTGCAAAAAATTCTGTAATCTTATGATTTACTATTTTTGTCGGGCGTCCGGATCTTGGTTTTTCATACAATCCTGCAACTCCAAATTCTTTAAATCGCATAACCCAATTTTTAATTGTGTTGTAAGATTTGTAAAACAACTGTGCGATTATTGAAATCGTTTCACCTTCCTCTATGACATTTAACACTGCAAGCATCCGTTCTTTTGCCTTTGGGTTTAATTCCTTCTTGTAGACACACATTAATTGCACATTCTGGTTTTCCACGATGGGCGATAAATGTTTCAAGCTATAAGTGTTTCTAGTGTTTTTGAAAATTGCAAAGACTTTTTGACGTCACTCTAGGTGACTTTGTGACTGCCGTTTTTTTCTTATATTTTGAGATTACTCACAAGTTCTATTAATAAAGATTTATTCAATCTGGATTGAACTAATTTTTAATAACCACATTTAGACTGTACACAACAACATGAACACAAAAACAAAGTTCGCAATACCTTTCTTTGCTTTGGTCATACTGATCCCGTTGGGTATCAGTGCAGATGCCACACCTCCACAACCAGGTGGTGGTGCTGTAGACCCAATAGCATCGACAACAGACGGATACGACGAGCTGGAAGAACTACTCAGATACTATGAGAACGTGGTACCAGCAGAAGACGATACAGAAGAGGCACAAGCCATAGAAACCATCATCACGAGACTCAGTGCAGTACAGGCAATATATCAGCTCACACATGACATGGAGGTAGAGGAAGACTATGCCGATATGACAGTGGATGAGATGTTTGTAATCCTGGACAGTACATACGGACCTGGTGACTTTGTAGATTCTACAACAAGCCCTGCCCATACACACAGGACACCATTTATAGAAGCTACCGCTAGGAACATGGTAGAGACACATGGTCACGGATCTTATGATGCCGTACTAGGGAGGACCCACACCCAGACACAGTACGACTGCAGTGATTCAAGAAACGTGAGAGGAACCGCTACATCCACACTACTATCAGAGAGAAATGGAGACGCCACCATATCTGTGACGTTTAGGTACCCAGAAGATCTAGACAAGGATATTAGGGAACGTAGAACCTTTACATGTACGGACTTTGACCATAATTCTGCAGCACAGAGACACGACATAATAGCCGCTCGTCCAGGAACTGATGTGCGTCCACAAGTATGTACCGTAACTGTCAATAATACGTCAGAAACTGATGAGGTCGGGTGCAACGGGTTTGGACCAGGTGCATATGTATTCATATCAACACACAACCAATATGATGCATCACAATCGTCAAGAACTACTCAATTAGGATCTGTAGAAACAAGTCTACTTATATCCTAACCTTTTTTTTCTAGACCATGATTAACCCAAAATTTTACAAACTGGCAGGATGGGGGATGATAATATCATCATTCTATTTTACATGGTGGCCCTTCTTTGTAGTTGCAGTTATACTACATAATCTAGTAACAAATGGAGGGTTTGAGATAATTGAACCGACTGTACTTCACGGAACCGTGACACCAAAAGAGATCTTCTATCTGCACATCTTTCTAAATATTTTGATCGGTTCGGCACTCATAATAGGAGGCAGATTTGTCATCAAGTGGAGAGGCAGACAACCAGTGCATTAGTTCTAAAAAGATGATGTAGGAGCGTAAAGACAATGACAAAATCATGTAACGGACATTGTGGGCCCGATATGCCAACACTGGTTACAGAGTTCCTTAACCATCGTGCAACTAGATACGATTACATAAAAGGTCACAAATATTGTTCTGTTTGTGAGAAAGCGGTAATTACAAAACTTGCATCTTGTGAGTGTTGTGGGGTATCTCTACGAAACAGTGCCAAACGCCCTAAATCTGTATACCCGTACATACAGATGAGAAAGAGAATGCCATCAAACTCTGTAAACTTATCTGGAGCTTGAGGCTCAGCACTCGTTAACTTGACAGAACCTTATGAAGGAATCTATTTTAACTAAACAGCTCCCGAGAGTTACCAAGTAGAATTAACTCCCGTTAAGTTACCAGTTCCGATTTTACATACATCCGGTATGAAACCCAATCCAAAAATTCCCCTCAAATTAATAAAACAGCATGAAAAAGTAGTGTTAAATCAATATTTAAGATATGGTTTGAGAACAGGCAGACATCAATGACAACAATTAACTAACACTAGATATCAAGAACGGTATGCCAGATAGAAAGAGAGGTAAACATCAAAGACGTGCGGACCAGAGAGCAGATGCCCGTAAAAAGAAGAAAGCAGGTAAACTGCGCGCTTGAGAGAATCAACATTTTTTACATTGAAAATTATCTTAGAATAGTATTGGATCCACTGATACGCTTCAAAGAAGCCCATTCTAAAGGAGTGATTCCAGATAACATATACAATCGTGTGATCGAACGCTTTCCAATAACTGTGGCAGGTATAAATCGAATAGAAAAGGCATCAGGAATTAAATACCCTATGGCATATGTAGAGCCATCACTTGTAATCACATCACATGATGCAAACTCTTACGAGTTTGGCATACTGTTTGCAAGAACGCTGCCGGTAGTATTTGAAGAAAAATTCCAAGTCTTAATTCAGATCTCAGCACCGCTAATTGCATACGGATTAAAAGGAACAGTTCATGCAATTTTAGCGCATGAATTTTTACATTTTTTAGATATGATGAGAAAGATCTCAAAAATGAGATTGCTTTCTGATGAAATCTCTGGAAATTTGTTTGAAAATGCCTTCAGCGATGAGACTAGATTGTTTGAGCCACGTGCAGTATTCAACGATCGAACGCTGCTAAACCATATAACAAAAAAATTCCCTTCAGGATTCCGGGATTACAAGTTAGAAGACAAGGTTATGAAATTTTGGGCAAAGAAGAACCTCCCAAAATCAAATGTTTATTTGGATGCCAACAATGTGAAATTATCGGCAGAATCCCTCTCTAAGATTAGATTAGAGCCTGCATTTATCGCAAAGCTGGCTGAGTTAGAAGAGAAAAATGACAAGATCTACAAAAAACGCTTTAGATGAAAATAAGATATTCCGGTCTGTCGTTTAAGTGTGGTTAATTGAAAACAGTTATTCGGTGTGTAGATAGATGGCAAGATAGACAGCGTTCAATGAGAATGGCAAGAGTGTAATAAAATATGTCCGGGTCAAATAGAGGACATATCAAAAAACGTATTTTCAGACAACATACTAGATGTAGATATGGTATGCAAGAAAATCAAGCAAGTAATTTTCCAACTAATTGAATGCTGGCGTTATATGTGCGGGTGTCTAGGGGAACAGCAGTCAATCTTGGTTTGCATAATAAAGATTGATTACATGGTTAACTGTCAAGTTGATATCGTAATCCGTTTCAGTGCTTACAAGAAGTAGATAGTCATCGCCAAGATAAAATGAAAAGCGACGGATTTTGTCGTATTCTGCCATAGCATACTTTGTTTTGCCAAGCCACTTTGAGACATTTTTTCTTGATTTCCAATCAAGAATAGAGAGATTAACTAGTTCGTGCTCTGCACGTTCTGATAATAGATTTTTTACATCTGGTCTCATACCTCCACATACGCGAGTGGCCCATGCGTCATAGATTGAAGCAAATCGGATTTTGGGATCTATTGCCAATATATCATTGCAGAACTTTTCATGATCCATAACATACAGAATAGTGAGAAGTATTAGAATCTTAAAAAGAGAGGCAGCACAGAGGTGTCTTTAATATATTATGTGAGCCTAGTTCCGTCATTTTATCAACCTGTCATGGTCCGTGCATAGCGGGAGAGCAGATCCGATCTAATCTGGGGCATTTTGTGCCACAAACCAGTTTACGTGTTTGGACATCGCGGACTTGCTTACAGTCACGCTACGAGTACTGTATTGGTTGAATTTCTTAGATTATGACAGTTATTTTTTCGCATTATTGCGATTCGCACTATTGCGAAATATTATAATACGAACGTGTAATTATGACTTGGATGGCAGAAAATCCTTTTGTGTTTGGCACTATTGTAAGCGGTGAGAGCTTTACAGACAGGAAAAACGAGATCGCAGAACTGGTAAAAGACCTGTCAGGCAAGACAAATCTCATCATATTTTCTCCCCGCAGGTATGGAAAAACTTCGTTAATTTTCCAGGTTATGGAAAAACTACGAAAAAAAGGAATCGTCTGTATTTATATCGATTTGTATCCTGCAACCAACAAGGCAAAGTTTGCAAATATCATTGCAAGTTCCATGACACAAGCAAAGATCGGTAGAATCGATGAGATTGTGCAAGCCATCCGGGACCTGATCCCTCCAGTCAAGTTAACAGTCAGACCAGAATCCATGTCAGGGATGGATGGCAGCGGAATGGAGTTGGAACTGTCAAAAGGCAAGGAAGACATCGATGCAAATCTGACAAAATTATACGATCTTCCAGAGAGAATAGCCAAGAAGAAGAAGAAAAGAATGGTCGTAGTTTTTGATGAGTTTCAGGAAATAGCAAGGCTAGACGGCGAAGAGATCGAAGGTAACTTTAGATCAAAGATCCAACGGCACAAAAACGTCTCATATGTGTTCATGGGAAGCCAAAGACACCTTTTAGATCAAATGTTTAACGACAAGAACCGGGCACTGTACAAATCAGGCAAGCCATTTAACCTGTGCAAAATTCCAGAATACGAGTTTGGGATATTTATCAAAGACAAATTCCAAATTGACAAAATCCAGGTATCAGAAAAAAACATCGATGCCATATTACAATCAACGGAATGCCATCCATACTATACACAGCAATTATGTCATGAGATTTGGAACTGTTGCAAGTCTCAAGGAAGAAAAACTGTCAAGGATTCGGATATTTCTAAAGCACTCGAGCAGGTCATGAAAAATCAAAACTATGCATACACATCCCTATGGGATTCGATAAGGGGAAAACAGCGTACTATGGGATTCGATAAGGGGAAAACAGCGTACTTTGCTGTCATCCATGGCATCTTCAGGGGATAAAAAAATATTTTCATCCGATTTCAGAGACATGTACAGCTTGGGGGCGCCATCCACGGTGGCAAGGACTGCCGCCGCCCTTGAAGAAAAGGGCCTGATAGAGAAAGAGGAAAACAGCTATGTCATCTCGGATGCTTTCTTTAAGGAATGGTTGAAGCGAATGAATTGATTTCGCTTTTTAGCGATTCGCATTACTGCGAAATATTGAGTAATAGAATTTGACTTGTCTTTGTGTGGTTTAGGTACCATGGCAGGCATCTTGAAAAAGTGTCATAGGATCGTTGTAAGAGGTTAGCGGGACCTGTCATCATGTCCATGATTACAAAGGCGGGACTCTGCTAGGAGATTCCTGGAAGCTGTAACGACGCATACATGCTGCGCATGCAGAACCTGTCAGACATTGCAATACGGTTTGGTTTTTCCCAAGAGGTATTAAAAGACGAATATCAGTAAAACCATAATAATATCACAGATTGTTCATTATCTGAAACATGCCTATAATACCACATGCAGATAGTTTAAAACATCAATATGGAAAACATTAATACCATATGGAAATATTATTTACCATACATGAAACTGCACAGATATCTGGAACAACTGCTTGGCAGCAAGACCTCAATCAGCGTGCTTCGCACCCTAGTAAGACATAGGGGCAAGATATTTACCATAAGGGGACTGGCGCACGATGCACACGTCTCACACCCCAGAGTGTCCAAGACCGTCAAGGAGTTGGAGAAGCTTGGGGTTGTGCATATTCAGCCAATAGGCAGGTCCCATCAAGTCTCACTGAATGAGAAAAGCCATATCCTCAAAAGGATCATAGTGCCGATGTTTGAGGCCGAAGAGCGGACACTTGACCAGATGATCTTGATTCTCAAAAGATACTTGGGTGCGGAAAAAAACACCTCGGCTGCAATCTTTGGAAGTGTTCCAAAAGGTCAGGAGAAGGAAGGTAGCGACATTGACGTCCTTATCATATCAGATGATTTTGACGGCGCCATCTCCGCAGCATCAGATGCCGGTGAGGAGATATTTGCGAAATTCCACGGCAGGATCTCCCCAATTGTCTTCTCAGAGTCCGAATTAAGGTTAAAAAAGAGAAGCGGTCTTGTATGTTCCATACTGGGCAACCATACTATGGTACATGGGAGGAATCTGGAGGATCTATTGAAATGAGAGACGTTGATCCCAGTGAGGCGACAAACTATCCCACAAAATCAGAGGAGTTATTGGAGATGGCCAAGCTTGCAGCACAGAATGCAAAGTACAACAGCGCAGTGACTGGTGCCGTGCACAGTGCCATCAGTGCACTGGATGCGCTGACCACATCGTACAAGGGAAGGCGCGCCTCAGATGACCACACCCAGGCGCTGTCACTTGTCAAGGGGATATTTTCCCCGCAGGAGTACCGTGAGATCAAGAGACAGTTTACCTCATTAATAGACAAAAAGAATGCAGCAGAGTACCAGCCAGATCTCATGGAACCAAAGGATGCCCAAGATTGTAAAATGGGCAGAAAGAATCGTTAGCAGAGTCAAAAAGAGACTGGATCCGTAAGCCCATGCACTTATTGACGTATTGGACAGACTAAATATCAAAGTCCTACAAAAACAGTGCTCAAATATTTTGAACAAAGAAAACCACTAGCGTAATACGATGCATGAGGGATGGACGAGTACTCGCCTTTGAATTGGCCAGATGCAAAACGTAGGTACTAGTACATAAGAAAGGATGATCAAGACTTTTCCCAGGAATCAAACATCCCGTTCAAGTTAAAATTCGACTGCAGATAGTTTGAAACAAAAGTAAACCACGCAAATAACATCATGGCAGGATAGTTATACGCAATACATAGATTCTTAGAATACTACAGGATCACAGTTACAAAGAAAAAGAAAAAGCGGACCCGACCGGATTTGACTTGATAACGAGGCATTTTCAGGTTCCACATGCACGAAATTTGCCGGGAGCGGTCAGCAAATCATTTGATTTCCTTACCTTTCTGCCCCTGTCATATTCATGCAAAATCAGTAAACCGTCTAGGTGTAAATCCAAATTTTGTAAAACACACATGGAGCAGGTAAACTATTCTTAGTAATGGGAGTAATAACATTGCTAGGTATTGCAGTTACAATATCTAAGAAAATATTTTCCTAATATACACAAATTAAATACTACTTTTTCATGCTGTTTTATGAATTTAATTGAAAATTCCAGACTGGGTTTCATACTGGATGTATATAAAATCATGTACCTTATTACTCTTGTGTAGGTTTTGGCGTACAAAATAGCTTTTATTTTTCATTCAGAGTTATTTCAGATTCATATTCGTATTTGATTCAATAATTTTATGCAAGCCAAAATTTCACCAACTGCAACATCAATCTCTTCTACGTATTGAATCTGTTGCAACCGATACGAATAGATGGATGAGCTTGCTCTTCTTTTAGACCCATGACCAATAACGCTCTGTCGTATAACTCATGATGCGTAAGAGTGATCCCGTGGATCTGTTTATGGAGTGGTACAGCCACAGGAGACTACACATGTCTCTTGGTGTAGACGGAGAGAATTAGACTACAGTCCATGTATTCATACGCAAGATGCCGTCTAGAGGAGAAACCGTAGTTGACAAGCAAACAGGGGAGGAATATCATGTCAAATAAGGTGGAAGGAGGAACTGCTTTTCGTATTCCACAGTCTCTAGGTAGCAAACTACAAACTAGTTAACTAGCAAGTTAACTCTGAGTTAACTTTTATTAATGATACATCGTATTAAAAAGACATGTTATCTGACAATACAGAATTAATAAAAAATGAATCACCGTTATTTGAGGAACCAAAAATTCAAACAATTTCAAAAGTAGACTTTGTAAATCATGTAAAGGTTGCAATAGAAAAGGGCGGGGAAATATCTTGGTTTTCTACCGATAGTCGTTCATTTGAGTGGATTGAAATAAATGCAAACATAAAAGAGTTTTTAAAATATCTAGAAAGAACACTGGTTTACAAAATGGTAGACGTAGGAATATTCTATCCCAAAACAAAAGAAACAATATACAATTCATACAAAATCAAACAAGTCAATTGAAGAAAATTTCTGAAACTTTGTTTGGATCAAAAATACTTCGTTTTTGGATTAGTTGAGTTTATTTCTCATTGAACATAACAAGTTTGGAGAGTCTAGATACAATTTTATCCCATGATGAGACTAATGATGACGTGGCGTTGTCCAAATCTTTGATTCAAAATCAACTGTATTGCATCCAAATCATCTCACTGTCAAGATCAGAGAGATCAAATCAGTCGAGATTTTCCAATTCATGAAAAAAGAACCCAAGAATGACAGACCTGTGTTTTGCGTAAGACTAAAAATAAAATAACCAGAAACAAGGACTTGTCGCGGAAGCGTAGTGGTAGAAAACCCGCTAGAAGGATACACCTGCGTCCATATACATCAGGTTCAGCGCCAGAAGACAAACACCATGGCAAATGGCATACACGTGGAACTTGAAAATACCGCACAACCGGTCTGGAACTGATCGGACTCGACTTGATAACGAGGCATTTTCAGGTTCCATACGTATGCCTTTGGTCGGGAGTAACTGCCAGTCATTTGACGTTCCTTGTCAGTGAGCAGATACCTTGCAAAAAAACTGTGCTGCCTTGCTAATTAACCATACCATACCGATCGCAAGCAACATCAACGTTGTTACAATATCAATCGGAAGGGACTTGACCTGATAACTAGGCATTTTCAGGTTCCACCGTGGATGAAAGGCTGCCCCGTGTCGTTCCGGCTGCAAGGGTGAGAACGCAAAAGTACTGGTCTATGTGGACAGTGGATAGTCGGGGGCACAGAAGATGTACAAAGGGGTAGAAGTGCTGACACCGATCAAGAAAAAACCTGAGAAAAAGCCCATGGACGCAGAAAAGGACAGAGAGATAGCCGAGCTCAAAAAGACGGTAACAGAGGTGCTGAGGCGCGCAGGTATCGGGGATGATGCTCTGTCCGGACACGGATCCAAGAAAGCCAGGCGCAAGAGATCTGATGAGCACAAACCAGAGGGAGTGCACCCGCATCACGAACACGACTAACGCTCACGGGCCGAACATACACATGATCTATTTTTGTGCGAAGCGTGCAGTTGACAAGAATTAGATAACGCAAGATAAGACCCGCTGTCGGATTCTGCGAGAGTGCAGGACAACTATCTCCTTGATGGATAGAAAGCTATAATCACTTATCAGCGAGTAAAGCACAAGGACGTAGTAGATCGAAGTGCTTCCATTCAAAGTTAAGTGTACGAAGTGTATGTTTACAAAGGGGCCAATCCATCACCTAGATTACGACAGGATGTTTTTGCATGCATGCCTTATACCTTGTGATGAACTGACACTTCTCTGACGTATACTATTACACATGCCGTAAAAACCACGCGAAAATTTATTGGCTTCCCACATGGATAGTTGTATTTGATCCCTATGATTATTTTGGCAGGCACTATGATTCTTTAGAATTTATGATTTTTTAATTCCATTTCCATTTTTTCTTATCGGGATGCTCATCATTGTAATGATTCCATAGAATTTCTTCAGTCATTCCAATAAAATCACAATACTCGCATACGTATGGTGATTTATCCAAATGTTTCTCTGTTTTATGTTTGAGCATTTCAGTCTCAGACATTGCAACAAAATTACAATAGTTGCAAATCGATGAATTTTCTTTTTTTGATTTCGGTGGAATCAACGCCCCTACAATAAGCAAAATAATTCCAATTAATCCAGATCCATAGATTCCAAATGTAATGTATTTCATTTGTGAGCATGCTTGTTGCGCATCTCCGCTGAATAGTTGCCCAAATCTCCCCAAATCAGAAGAACATAAATCATTTGTTTCAGGTGCAGTCAAACCGAGGTCATTAATTGGAATTATGTATCCTGCCGTTGCAAGTGCTAGAAGAAAAATACCAAAACCTAAAACTCCACCTCTAGCCATGAATGATTGACTGATGATAAGAACTTAAGAGTGTTATAATCCTGCACTGGATAATTGGCGGGTGTTTTCATGTGACTTTGTAGATGTTGACAATTCGTATCTCGAAATACTACAGGATTCCTGTCTGCCATAAAACCATCAATGATATCTGTCGTGATATCAGTACTCTTGTACGATATGAGGCAATTCGTGGCTCCATTTACGAATTCGAGCATAGAGTCGGGATATTTGTGAAAGCCAATCTAGTCAAAGTGCTTGGTTTTGAATTTTGTTTCCCAACTCGTACATTTCGCACTTTTACGATTAATTTAGTTCGTAAACAGCGTCAAGTCACACGAGAATCGTGCTCTTTGTGGCAACTCAGATACGTTTATCGAAATTGGAAAACAGAGTTTGGTTTTGGTAAGATTGTGAGGGAGTTTTGTATGCCCTCAGACACGATCAGTTCTCCGGACCTTAACGCTGAAAACAAACTGTCAAGAATTTCTCGCTTTTTGGATTTTTTTAGCGTTTTAGACTTTTACGCCGATGCTTGTTGTGGATTTATTTTATCAGCCCATTCTCGTAATCATTGATAAATTCCTCCCTAGTGATGTCAACATCTGACAGTATACCGTGTTGGATTCCAATGCCCAATATTTTATTTCCAGCAGGCACAGTTGTAAAGATATTTTTTTTTCTTAGAGTTAGATGACTGCCCTTTCTGCGGGTTGCGACAAATCCCTTCTTCTGTAGATATTTTATCAGTTGATTACCTGATATTTTTGGCATCTTTGGCATTATCGTTCGACTATGAGCATGTTAAAATCTGTCGCGCTTCCAAGCTCCTCGGCCGCAAGCTCTACTGCTTCTCGCATGTTCTCTACAATCTCCCCAAACGTCTTACCTTGTGAGTTCGCATGCAGCTCATCGCACCTTCCAACGAAGATCCCGTCATCATCTTTGGTTATTATGACCGAGTACGTCTTTTTTTGTATGGTAGTGCTCATGGCATTATTAGCCTCAATAACGTTAAAAAGATTACTGCTTTTACATGTGTTCTGGCATGTAGCAAACGGTAAATCGCGTCAACTCCTGCCATCTCTCAAAAGTACTCGACGAGTACGAAAGAGTCATAACTGAAATTGAACAGATAAAGACCAAAATTACAAGGATAACCGTCAAAAGAAGACGATGCACCAACTGCAAAAAAATAGTCTCCGGGAGGACGACTCTGGCACTCCCCAATTCCAGATTTGGAATAAACCTCATGATGATGGTAACGGTGCTAAAGCTGCACGGAATGTCCAACCTGAGAATACGCGAAATCCTTGCAATGATTTACGCCATATCCATAACAGAATCCGCCATAAATCGCATGATACTCAGAATGGCACGCAAGCTCGGACCGCTGTACGAGCAGATCAGAGAAGAGGTACGCCAGTCCCCGACATGTAACGGGGATGAGAGCTCCTGGCGCGTTGACGGTGCAAATCACTGGTTGTGGGTGGTTGTAACAAAATATGCTGCCCTATACCATGTGGACAAAACCAGAAAAGCTGCCGTGCCGAAAAAGATGCTTGGCCCAGAATATGAAGGGGTTGTTGGATCTGACTCGTGGGGTGCGCGGAATCACGTTGGAGGAGAACATCAAAAATGCCACGTGCATTACATCCGCAACATCAAAGAGACAAATCTATATCACTCCCCAAGTGCCGATTATAAAAAACATGCACAGACGTTCAGACGCATACTTGAGGATTCACACATCACTGCGGCACCGGGAGGAAAAAAGGCGCTTGCGGCCAAGAAAAAGCTGGACAGACGCATTTATGATCTTCTCAACAGACTCAGCAGAGAGACGGACAAGCATTGTAAAAAGATGTTCAAGAGGCTCAAAAGGGTGAAAGACCATCTGTTTACATTCCTTGAAGTTAAAGGGGTGGAATGGCATAACAACTCTGCAGAGAGAGGCATCAGACCGTGTGTCATACTGCGCAACAACAGCTACGGAAGCAGATCCGAGGAAGGTGCAGCGGCCATAGCCGTGCTGATGAGTGTAAAACAAACATGCAAGGCAAAGAAGGATAATTTTCTTGATATAATGTATGCACATCTGATTAAAACGTGTCAAAAAACTATCTAGTTACAAAAATATTACAAAATAAATAAAGATTCTATTCATGTTATTAGACCAAAACAGTTGGATGTTGTGTATGCCGAATGTTTACAATCTAACTCCGATATGGATTCAGGTGTCTGTTACAATTAATTTAATCAAATAAAAAAAGCATGTTATTCTTTGAAGAATCTTCCCAGCACCGTTTTGAGATTGCTCACAAAGACCTCGCTGTTTCCTGCATAATTCATGTCTTTTGCCCGCTGTTCAATCTGTTTTTGAGTTATCTGAAAATTGGTTATGCACGACTCTATGTCCTGTACGTCTCGTCCGTCAAGCCTTTCAATCTTTGTAATTATGATATCCACCGGGTCCAAAACCCTAAGATCAATGTTTTTGAGGTTTGTTGCAATCGACATGCTTTTTTCCAGATAGTCATCAGGCAGAACGGTTACAAACACTGCACCATCGCGAAAAACATTCACCCGAAAGCCTGGCTGTACAATCTTCCTTGCGCGCTCAAGCTCGTCATAATCCCCGCCTGGAATGGTAAAATCAATGTCTATGGTGGACGGCTTTGCATTCACAAGTGTCATTGCAGTACCTCCCACTGCAACTATGACAATTTTGCAAGAAAGTTCCCTGTCTATCTCTTCGAGAAAATCAAGCAGTTTTGTGTTATCAAGTGACATTGTACAGCCTCAATTTTTCTTCGATGCTCTTGGCGTCTGCCTTTACCTCTTCTATCCTCATGGCTTCCAGCAGTGCTATTGGCTCATCTACTGTATTCATTCCATGTGCAACCAGGTTTCTTAATGTGCGCAGTATGCCAAGCATCTTGCCACCAAACCCATACTTTCGTGCAAGAAACAACAACAGATCATAGCTTATTTTTGGGTTCTTTGCGATGATTACCGGGACGGCATCAATCCTTCTTGCATCATCATGAAACATTATTGATGATATTACGTACTCTATGCAGAACGGCTTTCCTTGTTTGACTTTGGATCCAATCTCCACATATCCGAACCGTGCAAGATTAAACACAATATCTTCCTCAGATATTTTGGCAGGGCTTGTCTCATGTGAAATGGCAGATATTTTGATTCCTTTTCCTGTTACGTTTTTCATATCCAACCAAAAATCCTGAGGGTGCAGTATTGCAATCTTGTCGTGCAGCATCTCTCTGACCGTATTGCGCTCATTTGATTTGAGCAGATCAATAAATGTCCCGTTCTCCAGTGCAAGATAATCAATCCTTATGTTGCAGGTTTGCTGCAAGGTTTCTGCCATTGCATGAATTTGGATCTTTGTCCCTTCAAGTGCTTTTTTGTCGTCGGATTCTTTCAGATGAATCAGCATCTCTGCTTTGTTCAGCTTTGTATTTTTTTCCGGATACATCAGCAGTATATGGGATATTAGAGGAATGCTACGAAGATACGTATCAGTTTCCAACATGAACATCTGTATCTCTTGCTTTCCTTTCAGAAAATCATGTTTGCGTTTGAGCTCCATTTCTGCAAGCATGCCAATTACCATATAGTTATCAAAGTTGAGCGACACAAGAGATGACCTGCCAGTCTTTGTCAGTGTCAGTATTTCTTCCCTGTCAAGTTCCTTGATCTTTTTATGCGTGTTGGCATAATAGGTTCCGCCATGTATTTCATCAATGTTTTTTGTAATCTCATTGATGGACATGGGGGCGCCCAGTCTTCGTGACAGTATGTCCAGTATTCTGTATGTTGCCTCGTCCATTGTATCCACTATTATTGTAATCTACTATAATATTATAGTTTTTAACTATAAATATGTGTGGTGTGTTGGCCGGAGCGGACATGACAAGAAGGCTATTCCTTGTTATTGATTTGATGGTGTTCGCGGCAAATACAAACGTGGCTGATCAGACGAAGGACGATGTGAAAAGATGGCAGGGGTAGTGTAGATGATTGAGGAATTAAATCGATTGGTCGCTGATCTAAAACACGGGCGGTGCCGGCATAACAACTGCAATGTTTAGCCATCCCGGCAAAAGGGATCAAAGATGTACAGTGCAAAGAAAAAAAGATGGGGAGGGGTAGGAGGAGAGAAAAAGAAGAGCGACATACCGTCAAAAGCACACAAGGTACAAGTTGGCACGCCATCGTTGGCATTGCGGAACCTGAAAATGCCGCATAATCTGGTCAGATGTGGTATGTTCCGCACTTGCGCTTGCCACTAATTATAAAGATGTAATTGTACCTGTCTGCACCTGTGAATGGGATCAGATGTTTGTCTACGGTCGGCATGCGGTCTGTCAGAGCCCTTCAGGTAGTCGGCGCTATTCTGCCCTGTCGGCATCGCCATCATCGGCGTGGCGGAACCTAAAAATGCCGCATAATGGGTTCGAATTCCTTTAGACCCGCTTTCACTATGGGGTGTGATCCTGCCTCTGTTTCCAGGGATCTCAGGATCCGCCCACTTTATCAGTCTGTGTTTTTCTCCAGCACGGTCTTGCCGTTTGCCAAGTTGCCTACTCAGGTTCTGTGAAGTTATCGAGGGTTATCTGTTAATCCCTAAATTGTATAAACCTCTAAACCGTAAGATATTCGTTGAAAGCGATAAAGTCAATATCACAGAAATATACGCCGAACTCTGATCTAATGGATATGATGGCTATATTCACAAAGATGGTCAATCATTGCATCAAGACAGGATTGAAAGAAGACACTCACAATATGAAGAGGTTGTCCATATTATGTTATCATGAATTACGTAATTATGACATCCTGTCTTCATACAAACTAAATGCAATATCACGAGCTGCAGGCATGTTATCAAACAGAAGACAATCAATCAAACGAGGTGTCAGAATAAGAGACCCAATAGTCAAAAATCCCTTTATGACAAACTGTTACGGTATACAACACAGCGGTGCACTACTCACAATCCCATACAAGAAACATAACCCAATCAACATTTTACTCAACGTTCACACCCAAAAAATCCTATCTGATCCCGCCTTGACGGTGCGCTCGTTTTCATTGACTGCTCTCAACATCAGTCTTTGTGTTTCAAAAACAGTACAAGAGATAGAGTGCACCAATCAAGTGGGAATAGACAGAAACCTAAGAAATGTGACGTGTGGGAACGAGAAAGAGGTGACAGTCTACAAGACAAACAAACTGTTATCCATAAAGGAGAACACAATACACGCTAGGGCAGGATTCCACAGAAATGATCGCAGAAAGAAAGGTCAATTCTGGAAACAAAGACAGAGACGAATGAGCAATAGAACAAAGCAGTACATCCACAGAATCTCAAAGGATATAGTAGACAACGCAGTCAAAAACAAGACTGCAATCGTCATGGAAAACCTGAAAGGAATAAGAAAATTGTACCGAAAAGGAAACAGTCAAGGTAACAAGTACAGGCGTAGATTGAACGGGTGGCAATTCTACGAGTTACAACGCCAAATAGAATACAAAGCCCAATGGGTCGGGTTGCCTCCAGTCGAGACAGTAGACCCAAGAAACACGAGCACGCAGTGTCCGAAATGCGGAAAGAGACTCCAAGAGGACATGCAACAACATCGTAAAATGTCGTGTAATAATTGCGGTTTGTTTATGGACAGGGATATTATCGCTGCCATGAACATATCACGCAAGCTGCCCCCTAGGTTTAGGGGTAGTAGAGATGACATAGATGAAGCGCAGTCTGGCACTTTTGAGCCAGCGATGACGGAACCCGGCACACCATTGGTAATCCGAATAGTCGATATGTCAAAGTCAAGTTATAGGGGTTAACCCTCGATAACTTCACAGAACCCCTACTCACAAACTATTTTAGACAAAAAAACCAGCAGTAAGCATGGCCGAAGAGAGTCCGAAGTGCATGGTCCCGAAATTTTTTAACAGCAACGCCAGCTCGTATGACAGGATAGTCAGCTGGACCACCTTTGGCAAGGACGGCCTTTGGAAACGTAAGATTCTGGAGCACATGTCTGATGAAAAAAACGTGTTGGATCTTGCCTGCGGTACGGGCATCCTTACGAGACAGATTGCAAAAACGCTGCCGGACGCGGAGATAGTGGGCGTCGACGTTACCCAAGGGTACCTTGAGAAGGCCATGGAGAAGTCGGCCCCGCACCGGAACATCTCCTTTGTAAATCAGGATGCCGAAAAGCTCAGCCTAGGGGAAAAGTTCTCCTGCATCACTGCGTCATACCTGCCAAAATACTGCACGCCAGATACCCTGATCAGGAGCTGCCTTGACCACCTCGATGCCGGCGGGAAGATAATTCTGCATGACTTTACATATCCAAAGGCCGGCCCGGTGCGCAGAATGTGGGATTTTTATTTCAGGCTGCTGAATCTCGCGGGCCTTTTCACCCCAGGTTGGAGACAGGTCTTCGCCGACCTGCCCCGCCTGATAAGGGCCTCAAACTGGGTGCAGGAGTACGAGGAGGCCATGGAAGATCACGGACTGGAAACCCGCAGGCAGGATCTGACGTGGGGCTCTTCAGCCGTGCTTGTCGGAACCAAGACTGTCTAGGTTTATCTCCTCAAATATGGTAAACCACACGGCCCCACCGTGAACGAGTTCGTACTCCCTCAAGGTTATGCCTTGGTCCGGATGCAGGTCCAGGGACATGATCCTTCTGGTTGCGACGATGTCATTGACGTTGAGAATGGTTCCGATGCCGCGCTTCTTCCTCAGAAGCTCGCCCATGACGGACTCAGGCAGCACGGCGGAGTCAAACTTCACGCTTGCCTTTATGACAGGCAGCCCCCGCGCGGTAATCACGACCTTCCTTACGAACTGATTGGGCGCAACGGCGTTCTGCTCCACCACCTGCAGCTGGACAGCACAGTCAAGGACCTCCCCTAGGACGGTGACCACCTGGCCCACGGGGGCGTCCAGTATCCTGGCCAGAAGCATATCGGAACCTGACTTCATACAATGGTATCCCATTTACACGAATTAAAGATATCGTAAGATGAAAAAGCAGGCCGTGCCAGATATCACCGCCAGGCTTGTCACCTTGAGAACTGCCTCCTTTCTGTAGTACGACCCGCGGCCTACGTTCTGACGCTTCAGCTCCTTGTATTTTCTGGACGTGGTTATGTGGACATAGCTTGCAAGTCCCGCAATCGCAGAAAGCACTACGGTCTCGACTGATACGGCGTTTGACTGGATTGAGGCGCCGGCAAAAACTGGCAGGACCCCCCAGGATATGACGAACGACGCGTTGTTGTGGAATTTGCCGCGAAACAGCTCCAAGTTATACGCCAAAAGAAAGAACACCTCGATGGCACCTATCGGGAACAGCAGCCAGGAATCCAAAAATGCATAGTACAGCCCGATGGAAAGGGAGGCAGTCAGGGAAACTGTCGATACTAGCCAGAGCTTTGATGGCGATATGCGTCCCCAAGGCTTTTTTTTGCTTCCTAGTGCGTCAAGACAGTGTGCGGATATCCCAATTGCAAGGAAATAGAGCAGGCAGGCTGACGCCAGCCTGTCAAGACTGAAGTCCACCGAGAGGGAGCCCCACACGGTAAAGGATACCACCATTCCGGTGTAGGGCAGAAACAGGATTCCTATTGATAGCCGAAAATTCCTAGAGCCGAACTTGGGCACAAACCATTCAGACAGCCTATCCTTTTGCACTATTTTTTAGCGGCATTCATACATTTAAATAATTTGACGCCCCTTCGGATTTGGAATTTTCCCGAACTGCCTGCATTCGTTTCAAGGCAGCTGCCACCGGCAGTCCTAGTTTGTTGCATTATTCATCTTAGCACTACCATGAATATTCTGCCTTCCTCGAGACCGAAAAAGCTAAGGATCAGTAAATCAGACACAGATTGTAGATGACTGACAACGAAAAATACGCCAAGAGCTGCCAGGCATTGATCATCGGAGGCGATCCTCAAAAGCGCGAGGAGGAGGCCGCAAACAGGAACAAGGCGGGTGCGCCGTTCCAGTACGCCGAGTCGCTGTTTGCGTCCCTGATGGTGGTAAAATCGATGACGGGCTGCTGCTGTACAGGTGCCTGCAGGGGCTGGAAGATGCAAGATCCATCAAACTCAGTCACACGGCAGCTCGGATAGTCCCAATCATTCTAAAGGTTTTTTCGATCATGTTTGGCCAGGGACCAATCTGCCGCGCTTGGCGGATGGACGGGGGTTAACATGCTATCAACAACCTAGTGGGGGAATCACACGAAGCGTGAATGGGAATATTGCCTAGCTTGCACCCGACCGGACTCGCATCAGTATAGTTCCTTTTTAGGTTCCATTACGCCAACGATGGCGGTGTCAACAGGACAGAATGACGTCAACTGCTTGTAGGACTGACAGGACGTCTACGCAGCTTGCGGACACGGTGCCAGACGCTCCATGTGTAAGACACTTAAAAAAACAAGGCCATAATAGATTGTATACTGTTTTTCATGGCATTTTATTTGTTTGATGATCAATGCAGGCTTGGATGTTGAATGGAATTTCATGCTTAGGTATGTATGAAAATGGATGGTGTGTTATCTTTGCGTAGATTACAGTTGGCTCTATAGTTCGAAAAATAGCATACACCCATCATATACCGTAGAAGGAACGTGCCATGACTGACTTGTGGTGCAGAGCTGGAATGAAGATACGCGGATGGTTGTGTCGTGCAGAACAGTAGAGGCATATAAAACAACACCGTATCCGCGTCATGAAAAGCTGGACGAATCCAAAATAAACTGAGTAGTCAGAAAGAAGAGGGAAGGCAATATGACCAGCGCACAGATCGCCGAATCGTGATGGAATTATTTTTCATATACTGCAGAATTTCTGTAGGAAATCAGCCGTAATTCATGTAGATGAATTTCATATTTTGTTCAAATTATCTAATATTTAGTCTCAAATTAGTGCAAAACTATATTAATCAAAGCAGTATAATAATACTAAATGAATGCAATTTCAATAAAGCTTCTCAAATCACTAGTTGAAGGACAAAAAGAAACAAACGAGTTACTAAATCTGTTAGGAATAAAGAAAAGACAATTAGCATACATGACAAAAAATCTTGTGGAAGAAGATTACATAGAAAAAGAAAATACAGTAATCAAATTAAAAGAAACACCAAAGGCTACACTGTTTAGAGATATTACACAGGTTGTAGATGTTGAGAAATTACTTTGCAATTCAAATGAAATAATACTTTCCAATATAGATAAAAATATTACAGTAGATCAATTAATAAAAAAATCAGGATTATCAAAGGCAACAACCTATAGATCTATTTCAGATTTACAATCCATTGGATCCATTCTAAAAGATGAAGATGTAATAAACATTGATGAATCAAAAGAACAATTGGTTTTATTTACAAAATTATTAAAAACTGAAAGAGAAAAAAAATATGAAGACGGAAGCACTGAAATTATTTATAATAATAATTCAACGATATTACGAAAAACACCAAGTGGAAAAATTGCAAAAGGTGCAACGACAGGATTTACGTTATTTTCAGATTATGATATGGAATATCAAACCACACGTGAATATTTTTGTGAACAAAAAGATGATTTAGACATACAAGATGTGTTACTGCATGCAGTTTATTCTGCAAACTATTCAAAAAATAAAATGGAATTACTGATTGCAATTGTTTTTTATGCAAAACACAAGGATAAGATGGATATTTTACAATTACGAAAAAAGGCAACAGAGTTAGGAATATTGGAGATTTGGTTAGATATTGAAGCTTACATGCGTAGAAAACAATTGAAAAATACATACTTGTTTTTACCATGGAATGAATTTCTATCTAAAGCAAAATTATATGATATACCAATTGAAAAATATACATTGTCAAAACCAAGTAATTTATTGTTTAGAGAAATTAGTGACGAATTAAAAGAATCAAAAACAATATACCTGTTTGGTGGAGAAAATATGAGAATAAAATCATTAAAAGACAGTACAAAAGATTGTGACATAGTAGTAGAGAATAAAGATGATTTTGAACATTTGGCTCAAATTCTTACTAAGATTAGATACAAAAGAATAGTGGAAACAAGTTATTCTGATGAAGATAGAAGAATAAAACCAGATGATATTTTTGAACATGATGAAAAAAGTAGGATTGATCTATTCACATCTACAATAATGCAAGATCTGTCGTTATCTTCAACTATGAAAGAAAGAGCAGACATTAAAGACTATGGAAAATTAAAAGTAGGATTGCTAAGAAATGAAGATATATTTTTACTCAAAGCAATAGCAAATAGAGAAGGGGACATACAGGATATGGCCGCACTGGTCACGGGTAGTCCAAATACACCTCAAGAATTACAACATGGTTCTTTTGATTGGGAATGGGTTTGGGAAGAAATTCTAATACAAGAGCGCATTAGCCCCACAAAAGACTTTACAACAGTTATTTTTGATCAGATATCGTATCTTGCAGAGCAAACAGGCATTATTGCTCCATTTCTAAAAAAACTAAGGAGACGTGTTATAGACATATTGATCAAAAGATTGGTACGTGGCGGAAGTATGCCAATAAAAGAAATAGTTGAACTGTTGAATGGAGGGGATATTACCGAACCAATGATTCGAAATAGAACTGATGCATTAGAAAAAAATGGAACAATTCAAAAATATTCTGTTGGAAGAACAACATATATCAAATTGTTAAAAAACAATGAATATTTTGAAAAGGAACTGGAGATCAATATTCATCGTTTTAAGATCTATCTTGATTGGCGTTTCTTTATCAGACAAAACCAATCAAATCAAAATATTCAAGAATTTGTAGAAGAACTGCAAGATCTAGGATTTCAAACGATTGGAGAAATTGATGAAATAATCAGAAATTCTACCGAAATATTAAAACAATATGAAAATGAGCAGTTTTCAAAACGTCACTTTGATGCAGTTGGTGCGGCAAGAATTTGTATTGGATTAAACTATCCGGATCTTGGCAAGAAACGTTCGTCAAAGTATTTTCTAAGTGAATTTGAAAAGTATAACAATATGGCAAGAGGTAAGTTTATTCCTGAGCATTCAATTAAAATGGTGAGAAAATGAGTGATGAAAGCGATATAGGAAATGTGAATCAAGAAAACCCTCTTTTGACAAAAATGAAAGAGGATCTAGACGATCAAAATATTACGGCATTCTTAGGTCCTCCAAATAGCGGAAAAACAGTTATTGCAACATTACTAAGCGATTCAATTTTTACACGTTTTCGTGAGAAACATGGTGAAGAATACAAAGTACATATGGAAAAGGGTTATGAATTTTTGAGAAATACAAGAAATGTAATGCTGGATGGAAAATTTCCAAGTGCAACATTGCCAGATAATCAGGGAGAAGTCATTTTTAAAATAACAAGAAAAGGTCATCCTTATCTACCCTATTACCGGTCCAAAATAACCAGCTGATACTACCCGAATCCCTCTAGAACCACTCAATCTTTAGTCAGTTGTATGAGAAAATGATAATGTTTTCAAACATGGGATCTGCTGTGTCACTCATGCTGGACAGAGGAAAAACCCGTGCGCATGGACTAGGACACCGTAAAGATATACAGGTCAAAACAGTTGCGTACAATACGTGTAAAATGCCTGAACTGTGATACGTTTTGGTGGGGACCCCTCTAGAAGGAGAACACTTGCATCCATATACATTAGGTACAGCATCGGAGGACAAATATCATGGTAAAAAGCAAATTTACACCAGAGCAAAAGATCCAGATTGTACTGGAATCAATCAAAACCAGTACAAGTACGGCAGAACTATGCCGCAAGCACAATGTTAGCCCACAGACGTTTCATAACTGGAAACAGAGATTCATGGAGTCCGGCAAGGCAGGTCTGAGCCAGTCAGGAAAGAAAGATCCAATCAAGACAATGAAAAAGAGAGAGGATGATTACAAGAGACTGATAGGCGAGCTGACCATTGCCAACGACGTTTTAAAAAAAACTTGGGAGGAAGCCAGAGATTGAGTGCCGTCAGAGAACTGTATGAAAAGATGAGCCTGCGTAAATCACTACGCTATGCCGGAGTGTCAAGACGTATGTGGTATCACAAACCCAAGGCAAGGGAGATGAGATTGGATCCGGCAGCCGTACAGGCAGTGCAGAGGATAGGCAGCAGAAGACCCACCTATGGCACACGCCGCATGGCAGCCCAAGTGTGCTGCGAGACACACACTGCCACAAATCGCAAGAAGATACAAAGAATATTCCGAAAACTGGGCGGGATTGAGCCTCAAAAGACAAAAAACGACATCATTCACACCAATCGCAAGCTCTTCGAACCGGATGCACCGAACCGGCTATGGGAGACGGACATGACGTACGTCTGGTGTGGGATGGACGGATGGTGCTATTGCTTTAACGTGGTGGACTGCTTTACGCGTAGATGGATATCGTATGCGTTTGACGTAGATGCCACAAAACAAGTGGCAATTGACTCCATAACAAATGCCGTGTATGTAGAGAATCCTGACTGCTCCAGACTTAGACTTAGAACCGACAACGGCACGCAGTACACCAGTAATGATTTTAGAAAAGAAGTATCGGTATTTGGCATAAAACACGAGTTCATCTGGAAGCACACACCCGAACAGAACGGTCATGTGGAATCGTTCCACAAGACTCTCAAAAAAGAATACTTGTGGCCGCATGAATTTGCTAGTTATCAGGAGGCCGAAAAGATCCTGGTAGACGCTTTTGCAGACTGCAACCAAGAAAGAATTCACTCTGCCATAGGATACATGACGCCTGTAGAATTTGCATCGCAGTGGGAGATGAAGAATAAATGAGGGAGACTGTATGGATGATCATGCAAAAAACGTTCTCATTTTATGGGGTCCACTCCAACAAATATCAGTAAAACCATAATAATATCACAGATTGTTCATTATCTGGAACATGCCTATAATACCACATGCATACTATTCTGATTAAAGATCCGGACACTTTCTAGAAAAAGTTCCTACAACAGATGCGTGAATGGGTAATCAACACGATCTGATCAATCCTGCATGTGCGTGCCTTACGATCAGTTTAGCTGTAATTCAAACGTAATTGATACCGTCTCTTAATAACATACAGTGTGAAATCCCTTCAGATATCCACAAATGAAGGGACGCACACAACAAACACTCACAGGAACAACGCTTAAGAACGTATGTAAATTTTTTCTTCACTGCAAGTTAATCCCAACTAACTACGCGCGGTATGGCAGAAGGGTCGGACCGGTATGAGACGCAGAAATATCTTGCATAGTACGATGTCCCTGCTGCATGTATAGTGGAACAGAACGGTCATGTGGAATCGTTCCACAAGACTCTCAAAAAAGAATACTTGTGGCTGCGCATGAATTTGCTAGTTATCAGGAGGCCGAAAAGATCCTGGTAGACGCTTTTGCAGACTGCAACCAAGAAAGAATTCACTCTGCCATAGGATACATGACGCCTGTAGAATTTGCATCGCAGTGGGAGATGAAGAATAAATGAGGGAGACTGTATGGATGATCATGCAAAAAACGTTCTCATTTTATGGGCTGCAAAAGAGGATCCACTCCAACAAATATCAGTAAAACCATAATAATATCACAGATTGTTCATTATCTGGAACATGCCTATAATAAGACACTTCCATATCTTAGTTGATTGTCTTGTTTTTGAGATAGTTTAAAACATCAATATGGAAAACATTAATACCATATGGAAATATTATTTACCATACATGAAACTGCACAGATATCTGGAACAATTACTCGGCAGCAAGGCCTCAATCAGCGTGCTTCGCACCCTAGTAAGACACAGGGGCAAGATATTTACCATAAGGAGACTGGCACACGATGCACACGTCTCACATCCCAGAGTGTCCAAGACCGTCAAGGAGTTGGAGAAGCTTGGAGTTGTGCATATTCAGCCAATAGGCAGATCCCATCAAGTCTCACTGAATGAAAAAAGCCATATCCTCAAAAGGATCATAGTGCCGATGTTTGAGGCCGAAGAGCGGACACTTGACCAGATGATCTTGGTTCTCAAAAGATACTTGGGTGCGGGAAAAAACACCTCGGCTGCAATCTTTGGAAGTGTTCCAAAAGGTCAGGAGAAGGAAGGTAGCGACATTGACGTCCTTGTCATATCAGATGATTTTGACGGCGCCATCGCCGCAGCATCAGATGCCGGTGAGGAGATATTTGCGAAATTCCACGGCAGGATCTCCCCAATTGTCTTCTCAGAGTCCGAATTAAGGTTAAAAAAGAGAAGCGGTCTTGTACGTTCCATACTGGGCAACCATACTATGGTACATGGGAGGAATCTGGAGGATCTATTGAAATGAGAGACGTTGATCCCAGTGAGGCGACAAACTATCTCACAAAATCAGAGGAGTTTTTGGAGGTGGCCAAGCTTGCAGCACAGAATGCAAAGTACAACAGCGCAGTGACTGGTGCCGTGCACAGTGCCATCAGTGCACTGGATGCGCTGACCACATCGTACAAGGGAAGGCGCGCCTCAGATGACCACACCCAGGCGCTGTCACTTGTCAAGGGGATATTTTCCCCGCAGGAGTACCGTGAGATCAAGAGACAGTTTACCTCATTAATAGACAAAAAGAATGCAGCAGAGTACCAGCCAGATCTCATGGAACCAAAGGATGCCCAAGACTCTGTAAAGTGGGCAGAAAGAATCGTTAGCAGAGTCAAAAAGAGACTGGATCCGTAAGCCCATGCACTTATTGACGTATTGGACAGACTAAATATCAAAGTCCTACAAAAACAGTGCTCAAATATTTTGAACAAAGAAAACCACTAGCGTAATACGATACATGAGGGATGGACGAGTACTCGCCTTTGAATTGGCCAGATGTAAAACGTAGGTACTAGTACATAAGAAAGGATGACCAAGACTTTTACCCGGAATCAAACATCCCGTTCAAGTTAAAATTCGACTGCAGATAGTTTGAAACAAAAGTAAACCACGCAAATAACATCATGGCAGGATAGTTATACGCAATACATAGATTCTTGGAATACTATAGGATCACAGTTACAAAGAAAAAGAAAAAGCGGACCCGACCGGATTCGAACCGGCGACCTATTGCTCCGCAAGCAATCGCACTATCCAAGCTATGCAACGAGTCCAAAAAATTTAATCTGTCTTGGCTTTATTTTGGTTACTATATCAGTAGTATGACTGCGCAAAGACATATGACGTATCGTCCGGTTCGCCAAACGTCCATGCAGTGGGCAACACAACAGTCTGAATGGATTTCAAATCATTCTCTACAATCAGCGTACCCCATCCGAATTCACCTTTTGGGTCTGTTGCGTATTTTTGGGATGTAGTACCTGCAAATACCCATCCTGAATTTTTTTTCAGATCAGGTACAGAATTAACCTGCTTCAACACAGTAGATGCTAGAGATGTACCGCCCATTTGGGCAAGGCCGCCGATAAAAAATACAGGGCGTAATAGATTCAGCTGCAAATAATCAAAACAACCAGAATCAGAACAGTGCGGATTAAAATCAACAATACTACACAAGTGTCTTTGAAGGTTAACTAGAGTGTCATCAATCTCAATACTATGAGATGTCATACCAAGTATACTGGCACAAAACGCAGTACGGCCATCACCGGAACCAACATCAACTAACTCTGTATAACCAAGTTCTCGAGCAAGTGTGGTACAAAGATAGGCAGAGAGAATCCAAGTGGGAGAGAATGGCGCATGACTTGAATCATGCTGAATGCTGTTTAGCCAGTATCGGTTGATATCACCCTCATAAACAATACAAGGAGTACCGTTAATGGTCTGCTCATACGAATTGTAATAGATAGAATTCTTTGTTGCAAATTGATGCAGCAATTCCAAATCACGTGATTCTATTGGGAATGATTCGGATTTTGAGACTGGAATAACCTCTTGAGTCTGGCTTGAGCCGCGATAAACAGATACAAATTCCTTCTTTAGATTTACAAGATTGGAAGCGATTGTTGTTACTGCCATCATGAGATTGACCTTTGATACTGCTGTACAACGAATTCTCTAGTACTCATCTTTTCTCTTAAATCTTCATAGAGTTTGGCATCTCGTTGAATATCATCAAGAGATTGTTTATCAGAAGATAAGTGTTGTAGACGCTTTGTTGTATCTTCAATAGAGTTTGTCAGTTTTGTTACTAGTTGGGGATGAATGTCATGATTAAATTTTGTGGATATCATATTTTCAACTTGAGTAATTTTATCAAATTGCGTCTTGTTATCATCTGGAGTGATCTGTTGTTTTAATACAGTAATCATGGATGTAATATTGATAACTTGGTAGTAGAGCTCTACTATCTTTTGGGTAGATGGTTCAGAGATGGTGGCAATATGACTAATTTGATCGTCTAGTTTTTTAGATTCAATATCGAACAGTTCAAGATAGTCGTCCACATGAAGAAAATAATTTTAAATTTTTAAAAGTGTTGGTATTAAGAGGAGGACTCTTTCTCTGCAGGTTTAACATAGATATAATTCATCAATACTCCTGCAATAATACCACCCAAGATAGGTGCTGCCCAATACAACCAATGGAACTCCCAGAATCCGGATATTAATGCAGGACCAAATGTTCTTGCAGGATTTACTGATGCACCAGTTAGAGGCACTGCAATCAGGTGAATGAGAAATACCATACCGCCTATTGTAAATCCATGCCATCCAGGTGATGCTTTTTTATGAACTGCAGTCATAAAGATTACCAGTACCAAGAAGAATGTCAGAATTGCCTCGACTGCAAAACCTGATGCCACACTATTGTTTAGTAGTTCAGATGGACCTCCCTGAGTTCCAAAGTTGACTTTGGCACCAAGATCAGGCAGTATTACCCAAAGTGTTGCAGCTGCTGCTATTGCACCAACTAGTTGTGAAATTATATAGCCAATTCCATCTGCAATACTAATCTTCCTTAAGATCATCATAGGTATGGTGACTGCAGGATTAATGTGAGCACCAGATATGTGACCAAATGCATAAATCATCAAAGCGATGGCACCACCGTGCGCAAGAGAGATAAACAACACTGATTGAGTAGTCAGGCCTTCACCAAAGGAGGCAATTGCCAGAATTACTGAAAGAGGCCCAAAGAATACAAGACCATAAGTTGAAATTGCCTCAGCAAGATATGCTCTTGGATTAACCATTATCAAAAAAACCTTCTAGTAGGCATATAAAAGATTCGAATATGGGAGTGTTGCCGCGGATGGAACGTATGCGGATGGAACGTATGCGGATGGAGGGAAAATGCTGTGGAAATAGTTTCTGATAGTTTTCAAGATTTGAGAACAGTTCAAAGACCGACTCATTTTTAACGTCAGGTATTGTACGCTCTAGAAAAAATTTGCCAAGTGTAATCACATTATGTTGTTACTGCTGCCACTATTACTATTACTATTATTATTATTATTACTGCCTCAACGCGGATACAAGTTGTGCTCTATATCGAATTGATCCAGACATTTTCCAACTGAGTGAATACAGCACTGTTTGATAAGATGTTTGTATCAGAGATTAAGACGATGTATAGTATCCGGATCCGATTATGTAACCGTCATGCAACACATACAGCGACCGCTTTAGCTGTTCTGTTCCAGTCGAGGGATTTGTAAACAGGTATTCTGCCCATATGCTATCGCCGTCTTTCTGCAGACTAGAGAGAATCTCCTCAAGCGGTGTGGTTGACTCGGTAAGGGCTATGGAAGTTTCGCCTACACGTTCAGGAAATGAGCCGTGTGCCACAACTGTGGCGGTAAGAGGATCAAGAACAAATGGATAATGCGGATTGGTCAACTCCATAGAGGTAATCTTCTCAAAGGCGCTTGAGGGATCGGAGTTGTACAGTGCGATGGTATCGTCAACGACCCCCATTACAGTTGATTCCAGTTCGGCCGTGTCGTCTGTTGTCTGTGCTACTGCATCATACCAGTAATCAATCCTTTCCTGAGGGATATGATCCAGTGTATTTTGCATTATGGATCCCAGAACAGGCATGTCGTTTCTGTACCCCACGGTAAGATCGTACTGGTGTCCTGTAGTGCCTGCATTGTACACATTGCCGACCCCGGACATCTTTGCATGGTGGACAGCTACCTGCCACGTGCTGGCAAACGCATCAGCACCGCCTGCTGCAAGAAGATCAAAGGCCTCGGCAAAATTGTTTACTGAGACGTACTCTGTATCAGGATAATTCTCATCAAGCCACGATTCTATTGCGTAGCCGTTAATTGTGGCAAGTCTAAGTTCCTCATCCATGCTCAAAGGGGTGTCATTTAGCGACACCAAGGTGGTTTTGACCGTATAGTGTGGCGATGTAAAGCTCATGTATTCCAGCCTTTCAGGCGTGGAGGCTACCATGTACATGATGTCTGCGTTTCTCTCCTCGATTGCCATTAATGCATCAGCCCACGTATCTGCTGCAGGGACTGGTGCCAGGTCTGCACCTGAGATTTCCTCAAACTCTGCAATGTAGTCCAAAGTAATGCCCTGAAGGTTGCCGGATTCGTCAGCGTACTCTATTGGCGTCCATCCGGGATCAAAGGAGACGCGTATGACAGGATTGTCTGCCAGCCATTGCACCTCTTCGGATGTGTATATGTCGTCGGTGGATGTGGACACATCATACCAACTGTCAATCTTTTCCTGTGGAATCTGATCCAAGACCTTTTGCATTATGGATCCCAGAACAGGCATGTCGTTTCTGTACCCCACGGTAAGATCGTACTGGTGTCCTGTAGTGCCTGCATTGTACACATTGCCGACCCCGGACATCTTTGCATGGTGGACAGCTACCTGCCACGTGCTGGCAAACGCATCAGCACCGCCTGCTGCAAGAAGATCAAAGGCCTCGGCAAAATTGTTTACTGAGACGTACTCTGTATCAGGATAATTCTCATCAAGCCACGATTCTATTGCGTAGCCGTTAATTGTGGCAAGTCTAAGTCCCTCATCGTCAATATTCAGAGGGGTGTTACTCAGGGACACCATAGAAGTCTTGACCGTATAGTGTGGCGATGTAAAGCTCATGTATTCCAGCCTTTCAGGCGTGGAGGCTACCATGTACATGATGTCTGCGTTTCTCTCCTCGATTGCCATTAATGCATCAGCCCACGTATCTGCTGCAGGGACTGGTGCCAGGTCTGCACCTGAGATTTCCTCAAACTCTGCAATGTAGTCCAAAGTAATGCCCTGAAGGTTGCCGGATTCGTCAGCGTACTCTATTGGCGTCCATCCGGGATCAAAGGAGACGCGTATGACAGGATTGTCTGCCAGCCATTGCACCTCTTCGGATGTGTATATGTCGTCGGTGGATGTGGACACATCATACCAACTGTCAATCTTTTCCTGTGGAATCTGATCCAAGACCTTTTGCATTATGGATCCCAGAACAGGCATGTCGTTTCTGTACCCCACGGTAAGATCGTACTGGTGTCCTGTAGTGCCTGCATTGTACACATTGCCGACCCCGGACATCTTTGCATGGTGGACAGCTACCTGCCACGTGCTGGCAAACGCATCAGCACCGCCTACTGCAAGAAGATCAAAGGCCTCGGCAAAATTGTTTACTGAGACGTACTCTGTATCAGGATAATTCTCATCAAGCCACGATTCTATTGCGTAGCCGTTAATTGTGGCAAGTCTAAGTCCCTCATCGTCAATATTCAGAGGGGTGTTACTCAGGGACACCATAGAAGTCTTGACCGTAGTGTGGCGAGTGTGGCGATGTAAAGCTCATGTATTCCAGCCTTTCAGGCGTGGAGGCTACCATGTACATGATGTCTGCGTTTCTCTCCTCGATTGCCATTAATGCATCAGCCCACGTATCTGCTGCAGGGACTGGTGCCAGGTCTGCACCTGAGATTTCCTCAAACTCTGCAATGTAGTCCAAAGTAATGCCCTGAAGGTTGCCGGATTCGTCAGCGTACTCTATTGGCGTCCATCCGGGATCAAAGGAGACGCGTATGACAGGATTGTCTGCCAGCCATTGTGTCTCTTCGGGCGTAAATATATCAATTGATGACAGTGATGATGGAGTTGCAGGTGTAAGTTCTATACCTCTGCCTTGCATAGAATTAAATGTCTCATCATAAAGACAGACAGGCATTTGTGATTGTCGAATGTAAAGTTCTCGCGAGTCGTTACATTGGATGTCATGTATGTTGACACCGTCTTTCAGCTGCTTTGCAGGTGATGGATAGGTTTCAGATTCCATACGTTCGTCTGATTGGGCATGTGCAATATTTACAAAATTTAAGGTGTGGGTATGTTGGCCATCTTCTATCAAATCCGTGCCTGATGCAAACAACCCCAAGTTAAGAAAGATTATTGCCGCAGACAGCATGAACAGGCTGCCAAGAGTAAAAGAGATGCTACGTTTAGTCATGATACTTGCGCACTTTGAGTACAATTAAGAAACATAATGTGCAAATCGAGGCTAGAAAAGATCATTATATTGCTAAAATATATGCATAGTTTATAAATATTTTGTGACTGTGTAGTTTTTTGAAGTAAACTAGAATATACGCACAGGATATCAACCAATCATCACTATCTGTTTTATGAGATATGCAATTTGAGCGTAAATTTTCTTATTGTAGTCATGAACTTCAAAAAACTATACAATTACAATATTTTTAAATTTGGTTCTGTCGGATTATAGAGACCTAAATTTGATTCTGAATTTTGCTTGTGCAAACTCGCATTCTGAATCAATAGCTTCTTCTGCTGGTGTCTTTCCTTTCAAAGACCCGTGTTTCTTTGTGAAATTGTAATATGTTTTCATGCCATCAATAAGAGGCGTATCAAACTTTTTTAGACCTCTAAACACTTTTTCACAATCTCTTATCTCACCGTTTAGACGCCCCATCTTGTTGTTGTTATCTCCGTCTCTTTTTCCTGCAATGTGAATGTGTCTAATATGATTTGTCTTCTTTTCAAAACTAAAAAAGTGATTTTATATAAAATAATTTTTACGCTATATTCCCATTTATTAGACAGAACCCACTATAGAAAAATACAAATAGACACGGACATAAATTGCCAGAATATAAATTATAATATATGTATACTATAATTAATTTGGGAATACAACACAATCATATGTTAATGGACGTCCTTCGCTCTCAGCAGCATTGATAAGAGTCTTATCATGGGTAACCAGATCACCTGCCCCTTTCAGATGCATTTGAAGTAACATGCAATCAGTGGCTGAAAGACCAACGTCATTGCTGTTGACATACTTTCTAGAGTCACATAACTCACGTGCTGCAATCATATCTAGTGATGCATGATCTACTTTAATAGTTTCAACAGGCCCTATTCTCTCTAACTTTTCAATAATGTCAGATTTAGTCAGGGAGACATCATACTCCTGTTTCTCCATGTGAATGGTTTCAATCAGTATTCTATCTAAGACAATCAAACAAAGGTTGTAATTGGAGACATCATTAACAAATATCTGTCCAGATGAGTTGTTGGTCATCTTGTGTATTATCATAGAATCAAGTAATAGTTTTTTGAGTATCTTCTTTGAATCTTGTGTAATGGTTTTGATATGGATGTGAGGTAGATCATCGACTACGTCTTGCAGTCGCCCAAAAATCTTTGCCTGACCACCAGTGGGTTCTGTTATGACGTTTCCACAGAATTTACAATTTATGACACTCTTTGTCATGGTAAAAATGACACTAGGTGAATCACATGAACTGCACAGAATGTTTACAAATCGGCTCTTAGGCTCGGGTACAAGATTCTCATAGCTAACTACCATATCAGACATTCGCATTAGGCGTTTATCATATAAGATAGTTAGTATCTTTAAAATGTGTCACAGAGTTATTAAAACTGGACTTGAAACAATCTCAAGATGGCGTGCCAATATTTACATATTTGATCATTTCAAGTTAGGCACACTGTTGACTTTTAATCAAGATCAGATTAGCGCTCCCACCCCAACGAATCATAATACGCTTTTGGAACAAATTTTCTCATTCGTTCCAGTAACTGTATTACCGACCCATCTAACACATAGGTTACGGCATAATCCTTGTCATTTCTGATAGAACGACCAAAACCCTGCAATAGTTTTTCCACAGTCTTGTTTTGATACCATAACGGATCGCGATCGGATTTGATTTTGGTTCGCTTGTCACCCATAGATGGATAGGGGGTCTTCAATACGATTTGGAAACGAGATATATCGTCTTTAAGATCAACACCATACCAAAATGACGGAGAGGCAAGTACGTCAGGATTCCTAGTCTGTCTATGATGTTCTAGAATCTTCTCTCTCTTTCCATCAACGCCCTCATGCGCAACTACAATCCTATCACCCAGATAGTTTGAGATATCCTCACATTGTTTCTTTGTAGTGGTGAGAATCAATCCTTTTTCATCAGGGTGTAACTCTAGAATCTCTTTGATTTTAGCAAACATTGCACCATAATCCTGATCAGTTGATCGGTAATTCAGCTTACGGATATTGTGAAACTGTATCTGGCGGTTGTTGACTGGGAATGGTGATTTTGTCACCTCTATAAATGCACAATCGTCTTCAGGAATGTTCATGGTTCTACAAAACATCTGACGGTTTATTGTAGCACTCATAAAGATCTGATGAGGGCGATCAAAGAATGCACCTACATACTTGCCTATCTCAATTGGTTTTACTGATACCATCTTTGTATTCTCTGAGAATCCTTTTGACTCTTGAATCACAAAGTTTTCAGGGTTATCTTTGATCTCGTAGAATAATGTATCAATCTTGTCTCTTCGTCTTCTGAATGCTTGGGCACGTTTGTCATCATCACTTACAAGTCGGTTGACTTTTTTGGTGTATGCTGTACCCAGACCATCCAATAACTCCAGCATGCCGTCAATCTCATCTATAACAAAATCGTCTAGTTTCATCCCAACGTCCTCTAAAAATCGCGGCCTGATATCAAATCCAATGTATCCGATTATCTGATCTTCGATCTCGTGTGCTTCATCAGCTATCAAGCAATCTCGTTGCAGCAGCTCATCAATCCCTTGGCTAAATAGCCTGGTCCGAAAGTAAGAAGAATAGTTAAACAAGGCATGCGTTGCGTGTAATGCCTGATACTTTTGATTGTAATAGTAACACATCTGGTCATCAGGCTCACCAATCCGTTCATCCTCTGTTCCCACATCAGATACAGGAAAAGAGCCTATCTTTGGTTTGAATTTGCAATATTGAGTTTTTTTGCTGCCGTATTCTGTGGATTCCTCCCACGAGCACGTTCCAAGAGTGCATGAGAGATTGGGATCATTTTTTGCAAGTTCGTATGATATGTCGTTTGTATCATAGTTTGCAATACATGGAAAGTTCGATTTACCCTTCATCGGATAAATGAAACTAAAATCATTTGTGTATTGATCTTGTAATATTTTTTGGGCTGTAACGATAAATGATGTTCCTAATGATTTTGCGACAGCGACTGCGATATGAGATTTTCCAACGCCGGTAGGAACGCATAACAAGATGTTTTTAAACCCTGATTTTACTGCAGATTCAACTTGGTTTATGACGTCTTTTTGAATCAATCTAGGAGAATATTTTAGAGGAAAGTTATCTAAAAACGTCATCGGTATCGCATTCCTTGTAATGTGATCTTGTTGTGGTAGGACATTATTGAATGTGAAATAATAGTCACATATATTATCACTTGTGTGATCCTTTTTGAGAATGCGCAAGATAGGCAATTAAACAAAAAATGGTAGAGTATGAGAACTAAAACGCACTGGATTAGGACATGGTTGGAAAATAAAGAGAGGGATCATAATGATGCAAACCTGCACGTATAATGACCAAGGCACAATTTCAAAGAAAAGTTAACGCATATCTAGGTCAGGTGAATCAATATTAGATATACTGTGACTGGTATTATGATTGACTAAAAGATAGGGATCTCCAAGATTGTTATAATAGTCAACTAACCATTCCACTTTAAGCAGCATCGTTCTAGTCTTCAAGAGTTTTTGAGGTGCATTAGATAGCACATAGTGATTCCAAGGTTCGTGATTTTCTTCTTGGACCAGGTAGTTTGTCAGCTCTTGTTTTTTCATCTTTGCCATCTCTTGAGGCAAGGGTAGTTTCTTTGAACCAACATGTCGTTCTCCATAGTTGGTAAACGATACAACGGATTGAAAACTCAGTCCTACTACAATGCCTTCAGGCGGCATTTTGTTAGGCGGAATCATATCAACAGGTATCATACCAACATTGTTTAGAAGATTCCCTACATTTAAGACGCCTTTGATTACGGGATGATCAATATAGTACCGGTTGTAATCAAACTTTTCTACCCTAAATGGCAGGGGTTTGACCTTGTTTGCAGGGACGTTTATGTTCATTATTACAACAATGAAAACTTTGATGTAGGTAATATAGTATTGGGATGCATGCGTAGAACTAGTGCAGTAATAACAGCAGCAACAACAACAGTATTTTTGTTGTGAATAATCATTTGATTGTTACTAGCAGCAGGATAACAAGTGGTATAGTTACGAATCATAGCAGAAATACAAGACAAGGACGTATCAAATAGAGATAATGTTAGAGCAAACACATAGTTAATACCACGATTGATTATATAGGGTTTGTTGTATCTTCATAGGAATCGATTCCATACTTTACACGTAAAGACTGAACTGAGATGAAAAGTTCAAATAGTTCCATATGTATGTATATTAAAAAATAATTTAATTGAATAGGTGCTTCTTTATGAATTAGGGTTTACATATAGTGAATTAGGGAATATTGAATTATGATTAGAGGTAAATGTATAATCATATTATATGACCGATTTTTTCAGTATCCCATGAGAAAGACACAGTCAACTATTATCGTAGATGGAAATGTGTGGCGTTATCAATATTAGAAATGAATGATTTAGAAACGCAAGAATACTGCCAGTAACAGAGAGATAAAAGATGAACATGGGTTCAAAAGCAAAGAGATACAAAGATGCAGACAACCTGCCCCAATGGGAAGACCCAAAAAGAGTGCAACGACTAGAACACTCGGTGATTCTCTCAGCATAGCAAACGAGATTCGATGCAACCTTGGAGCGATAAGATCATCTGTAGGAATGTATATTGCGCACAACTTTATACACAAAGTATTGAAAGATTTATGAGATGCCAGTCCAAACAAGAGCAAGAGGCGCAAGTGGGTTAGGTGGGAACAACTTACTCCAATTCCCTATGGCATACTGATTTCAAACAGCTTGACGATGGCAGATGGCTCATATGTTACCAGGATTTCATTTTGTGACTGGTTTTGGGGTATTTGCAGAGGCAACTACAGAAAACGCCCTAATACTTGATGAGGCCATAAAAAATCACGGCAAGCCTGCAAAACAGATCGCGGTACCCAGTTCTATGCCACAGAGTCTGAGGCCAAGAAGAAGGGTGCCTCCAAATTTGAACAAGACTGGTGGAACTACATCAAACACATATTGGCACGTGTACGACATCCACAGACAAATGGTAAACTAGAACGTCTGCACGGAGAGATACAGCGCAAACTACGCCACTTTGAAGATGCCTCAGCTGGCAAGACTCGACGTGGTACAACAGAGAACTCTAGTGTAGGAGGACCGTTTTACACCGCATCTGCAAAGGATCCCGTGGAACGGTTCATGGAATGGTACAACTACAACAGACCGCATATGTCACTTGACTGGGACAATCTAGAGACTCCGGTACAGGCATTTAAGAGAAAGATGCCGCCTGCTGGCAAGACGGTGACAGATAGTCAAACAGGTCAAGAGTACAGTGCAGAATAGCATTATGACATTAAAACAGATGTTTTGTCCTTAGTAGTGGATACTATGCATAATTTTTTGAATAGTTGCCATGCGTGGAGTGGAAATGAATAAAATTCATGAATTGTACAGTAGGATTTAGCACAAGACAGTTATACATCACTCTAGAACATCATACATGCAAACATCTCCAAGTTTTGAAGAGGGGCGAACTACTTTCGGGATCCCACAGAATTATGATTAGAGGTAAATGTATAAATATTATAGTGTAGAGATTATTATCGTAGAAAATTATCAATATTAGAAATGATGATTTAAAACTAGAGGAGAGATAACATACAAGATTACAACAATCGGTAAACGGGTAATGATTGATTCGACACAAGAGACGTATTTTGAATTGCAGTCAGTACAGATGAGATAAAGATTATGAAGACAGAATAATACGATTAATGGTAAAAAGAATAACTAAATCATTACAAGAATAGTAACAACAGATGATGAAATTACTTTAGCTGATCAAGAATTGAGAGGCTCATCAGATTTGTCATAGTCAGCCCCTTACGATTAACATCACGTCTTGTCTGTTCACAGTATTTCTTCATACTTTGATGACTTTTTTCACTTGCAACTTCTAAAACTACAATATTTTCATAATATGGAAATGTGAATTTTGAAGGATTGAGACAAAAAGTAGCCATATTGCCCAGACCAGCTATCTCAATCTTATCTCGTTTTAGTAAAAGATTTGCGACCTCTTGCAAGTCATCACCGTCATCGCCGTACTCTAAATAATATACAGAAACAAAATTTGTATCACCCTCAACTTCCCTCTCAAATAGATCATGTGAGATATTAAAAACAAAAGATGTTTTGTCTTGATTATGCTCTGTGAAATCCTGCTCAATCTCTTGATTGTTCTTGAATTTTGCTAAAAGATAGTGATTTGTAGAATCAGAAAAGTATGGTTTGCTTTCATGAGAGAATGTTCCGGTAACAAAGAATAGTTTTTCGATATTGTCAGAATGAAGCCAAGATTCTTTTAATTCAATTGATTCGTGTGTGTGTAGATATGGTGCACACACATATCCGGATGATGCCAATACTAACTCGGACATTATTGGTAAATGTGGAATCTAACTATTTATGCTTATACAAGGTGGAAATACCATACAAATATCTTCGATAACGGACATTTTCATACCAAGTTAGGTACAAGGTTGAGAGAAGAATCATAGTTTGAGATACAGATGGCTGTACGATAGTTTTTTAATAGTATATATCCTCATGTTTTTGTCCCAAGCTAGCTCAGCCTGGTAGAGCTTCCGGCTGTAGTTGTCGGCTTTAGATGGCTGACTGTAAAGCAGCATATCAGGCATACAGAAACCGGGTTGTCGAAGGTTCAATTCCTTCGCTTGGGACCACAACCCTTTCTACGAATATAATCCTAAAAATAATAAAAAGATAGACGAATTTAAGAAAATAAAAATTAAATCTTAAATTAAAAAACTTGTTGCCTATTCTGATTTTTTGACTTTTTGTGCTGCAGGTCCTTTTTTACCTTCGCCGACTTCAAACTCTACTTTATCGCCTTCGTTGATAAATCCGTCAACGTCTGTTTTGTGAACAAACAGATCATCACCAGATTCTCGCTCAATAAAGCCAAAGCCTTTAGTACGGTTAAACCACTTTACGGTGCCTTGTTCCATGTTAATTTCAAGCAATTAACTCACTATATTAATTAAAGCATCGCCACAAAAAAGATTAAAAGTCTTTTGGTATATGATCGTTCTCTTTTAACCATTGTACCTGAGGAAGAGTAAATCGCCAAATAATGTCACCGCGTTCAGTGGCTTTGAAATCCCAAGGAGCGATGATGACGATGTCATTGTCCCGAATCCAGACTCTCCGCTTTAGCTTGCCTCGAATTCGTCCTAATCGAGTGATATTGTCATCGCATTTAATCATAATGTTTTCGCCACCAAGCATCTTTAATACACGCCCAAATAGTTCGCCTTCTTCAGGTAGCCGAATCTCTTTTAATGCACTCTCATTTTTGACTTGACGTTTTCCCATTAACATACACTATCATGATCATCATATAACTGATATGTTTGGGGAAAAAGAACATGTTATGATGACGCATAACAGATTTTATCTACTATGACAGAGGAAAAGACGTGGAGTTTAGATGCGTACAAGATTGTTCTGAGTGCTGTATTAAAAGAGAGTATTATCCAAGTAAAAAATACGGTAAGATTGGAGTATTGATACTTCCAAATGAAGTAGATAGAATCAAAGATTTGGCAACAAAGAATAGACTACAAGTCAAAATCTTGCCAAGAGTTGGCATATCTAAAAGCAGTGACAGTGGCAGCAATGATGACTGCTCTCCAACAAAGATTCTGGCATATCAGTTAATGGGAATCAAAGATGACGGAGATGTATGCCCATTTTTGGATACTGAGAGTGAAAAGAGATCACCACATGGAGGATTCACATGCAAGATTTACAAAGACAGACCGCTTGCATGTACTGCATATCCGTTAATAGAGTCAGAACCAATTACACTTGATCAGAAATGTAAGTTTTGCAAAGAGTACAAGACAGCAGACAGGAATCTAAATGAAGAGACTGAGGCACTCTTAAAGATCAAAGAGAAGATGACAACAGGAGCGGCACTAGATGACAAACCAATTATCTGGAGATTTGCTACGGGTGTAGGCGATATAAAAGATCAGGGAATAGTACAATTTGGATGGATAAAAGAGACAGACAACACCTAAGGATTTATCACTGCACGACCAATTATCTTTCTTGCTTTTAGATCCTCAAGAGCAGTATTTGCATCGTCAAGAGAGTATCTCTTAGATATTATTGGATCGATAATCTTTCTTCTTGCAAGATCGAGTAGCTCAATCATATCAGCATAGTTTCCAGTGTATGCGCCTTGAACAGTTAAAGATTTCAGAGGAATCGTAACAAGAGAGAGTTCAATGGAACCCCCAAACAGTCCAACTAGTACTAAATTACCTCTCTTTCTGAGAATGGCAAGATCAAGTTTTGCAGTAGGAGGGGCATTTACAAAATCGACAACGCTATCAGCACCCTTGTCATTACATATGGACAGAATTTTTTGGGATGTCAAAGGATCTTTAGAGTTAACGGTATAATCAGCACCCATCTTGCTTGCAATCTCTAGTTTTTTATCATCAAGATCAACACATATGATCTTGGCATCAGTGATTGCCTTTGCAATTTGTACGCCCATCAATCCCAGACCACCTGCACCTACAATTACCAGGAACTCTGGAGAGTTTTGGTTTGATTTTTTAATTGCAGTGTATGCAGTAAGTCCAGAACAAGCAAGAGATGTAGCAGAGTCAGGATCAACGCCGTCTAGTTTAGCCAGATATTTAGAGTTTGAAATTAGAACGTAATCAGAGTAGCCACCATCTTGGAATACGCCCATAGAACGTGGAGCATCGCACAGATTCTCATCGCCTACCTTGCATGCAGGACATGCACCGCAGCCAATCCAGGGAAACACCAATACTTTGTCGCCTTTTGAGACAAGAGAGACGTTTGAGCCTACCTCTTCTACTGTACCTACTATCTCGTGTCCCGGAATGACAGGATATTTGACGCCTCTATCAGTTACCTTCATGAACTGCCCATCGCCAAGATCGTAGCCGCCTTCCCAGAGGTGTAGGTCGCTATGACAGACGCCTACAGATGTAACTCTAACCAAAACTTGATTGACCGAAGGTTTTGGCGTCTCAGACTCAGATATTACCAGTGGCAGGTTAGGACCAGTAATTCTTGCAGATTTCACAATCGATCTTACAATATTGACAATATAAGAGTTGACTGAAAACCGAAAAAAAATAAAGCCCTTAGATATTATTAAAGTAGATAGATAGTGTCGGTGTGGGTGAAACACATATTCCAGACAGCATATCACAAGAACCGATTAACGTGCTGTTTAGCAGATCATCAATTATTAAAAAAGATGTTTGGGAGATTGATCTTATCCAGATTTTAGACTTGTTAAAAAAAATACTCGAAAAAACAGGAAAAAGCGATCTCAAGATAGCAGGGATGGCAGCACTATCATCATCGCTAATTTACAGAATGAAAGTAGAGAGTATATTTGCATTACAAAAAGCTGCAATGGAGAAGAAGCCTATGTTACAAAGAACAGATGTGGATATTGAGCTAATTGATATCCCATACAGACATGAATCCACATATCCGGTATCACTAGATGATCTACTAGGACTACTAGAGAATTTAATTGATTCGATAGCAAACCCACAGTCAAGACGGAACAAACGACTAGAGATAGGAGCAGTAGAGGTACCAGATTTTCAAGAATACTTTACATCACTTGAGAACATTATTGCTAAATACGAAGATATGGTAATGAAAAAGGTTGAATCGGCAGGATCGGCACTGTTACAGGATATAATTGCAGATTTGGATCAGATCGACTCCATCAGATGCTTCTTTGCAGCACTATTTTTGGCAAGAGATGAAAAAGTAGATCTACAGCAGATTAATGACGACATAAAGATTATTGCCATAAAACATGCAAGAAATTAAAAAGATAGAAGATACAAAGGAAAGATACATTGGTCAAAGTAAGTAATATAGAAGATACAAAGGAAAGATACATTGGTCACAGCACGAATTGAAGCTGCGTTATACTCTGCAGGCAGACCTCTCAGAATCGAAGACATCATACGGGCGTCAGGTACCGAATCAAGAGTAAAGACACTAGATATACTTGAGGGCATAATGAAGAAGACAAAATCGGCGTTTAAAGCATTAGAGATAGTGATTCTTCCTGACGGATCATATGTAATGCAGCTAAAACCAGAGTACAGTTCCACAGTAAAGAGATATGCCTCAAAACCCATTCTTCCAAATGCGACATTGAAGACGTTATCATACATTGCATATATGCAGCCTATATCCTCAAAACAGCTAGTTGAAACAAGAGGCTCCGGTGTATACGCACATCTAAAGGAATTACGACAGTTAGACTATATCAGTCATGAAAATGTGGGGCGGTTAAAAATTTATACTACAACCCAGAAATTCCAGAAATATTTTGGCATACAAGGGGATCTAGAAGATCTAAAAAGCAGGCTGTTTGACAAGCTAAGAAAACCTGCAAAAGAGACACAGGATAAAACAAACAAGATGGTCACAACAAAGGTTACTGACTATTAAGAGTGGTTTAAAACATAACAGACGGCATTGCAAAAGCAAAATATGTAAAATTACGACTAATCATCATAGTTGTCTATAAATTAGAGTAATTACAAAATGAATCTGTGAGAAAATCAGTAGAGAATTTAGCAACTAGTAAGATAACTGGAGGTAGAAGAACTCCGCTTCGAATTAGAAGAAAGTACGAGATAGACAGATACCCCAATGAACCAATCAATGGCGCACAAGTAACAATTACAAGACATGTTCGTGGAAACAACAGAAAAACAGCTTTGAAATCAGTTGATTTTGTAAATCTGGCAACAGGAGATGCCAAAGTAAAAAAAATGAAAATTATCAAGGTGCTAGACAATGCTACAAACAACGACTACAAGAGACGAGGAATAATCACCAAGGGCGCAGTTTTAGAGACGGAGCAAGGTAAGTGCAGAGTAGTTTCAAAACCAGGTCAGAACGGAATCGTTAACGCAATACTACTAGTAGAGAAATAAAATGAAAGATTACGAACAGGTCGTAATCTGGGTGGATTATTTTAACAAGAATTTAAAAAAATCTCATGGAAGAAGATTGGGATTACAAAAGTGTGTTTTTGACCCCACATTAAAGGAGGTAATGGATGCAGCACAAGATGGAGGGCTTGAGATAACTGCATCAAATGACAAGGTAAGATTTCCCAGAAGAGCGTTTGTCAGGTCGGGATATGTGATGGTGCCAAAGAATTTGCCAAAGACTAAGATCCTCGAAAAGGTCTCAGAGAGATTAGTAGCAAAAAGAAACAAGAAATCCAAGACCAAAAAGTGATCTTTGACAAAGTAGAGCTCTTTGATAAAGGAAAGTTGACAGAAGAATATGATAACAACCTATTGTTATCATGTACTATTGCAGAAGGTAGGCGAAATATTGCACATGGCCGGAAGTGGCAGAGTAATCATAGAACTGTCAACTGAACTAGTTGAAGAAGGATCTGTACTCTGCGATCAAAAAGGAGCCAAGGTTGCAAAAGTGAATGAGATGATAGGTCCGGTCAAAAGACCGTTTGCATCAGCTATACCACTGACAAATAATATAAAAAAATATGTTGGGCAAAACGTCTTCATGCTAGAGGTTGCCACTGCAAACAAAATGAAAAACAATAGGAGAAAAAAATCATGAATCTATTAGAAAAGCAAAATTGTCCTGAGTGTAGATCTACACTTGTAGATGATATACAAAATGGCGAAATAATCTGCTCTGGTTGCGGCGTTGTAGTCGACGATCAAATTGCAGATTTTGGTCCTGAAACGACAAGTCCAAATTTGGAGGACAAGATGAAGCTTGCAAGAGCTACAGGACAAACAACGTATTCCAAACACGATCTTGGAATATCGACAGAAATTTCAATAAGTCCAAAGGACTTTAGTGGAAAGAGAATAAATCACGAGGTTGCAAGCCAAATGCATAATCTAAGAAAGTGGCAGCAAAGAGTACGTGTCTCATCACCAAGAGAGAGAAGGTTAGCAAACGTTTTAACAAAGATAACAGAAGCGTGCGATAACATTAACCTCTCAAAAAATGTATTGGAGACGTCATCTATGATCTATAGAAACTTGGAAGATCATATCGAGGTAAAAGGAAAATCCATAGTTGCCATTACTGCTGCCACAATTTACATGGCATGCAAACAATGTGAGGTAGTAAGAACATTAGAAGAGATTTGCAAAGAGATTTGCCCTGCAAAAGATGTCAAGACAAAAACAAAACTTGCAGCAAGATACTACAGAACCATGGTTATGGAGATGGGGGTATTACATGCTCCGGTTGTAACCATGAACAGATACATCTCAAAGATAGCAAACATGACAGATACTGATGTAAGAATCGAGAGACTTGCATTAGAGATTGCAGACAAGACAAAGGAAGGTGGAGTATCTGATGGAAAAGCACCAAACGGATTAGCTGCTGCATATCTGTATATGTCATCTGTCCTACTCGGACAGAGCGTGATGCAGAGAGATATTTCAAGCACTGCAAAGGTTACAGAAGTTACAATCAGGAACAGATGCAAAGAGATACTGCAATGTTACAAGCTAAAGATCACATTAAGACCATCTCTGACCAATCAATTATAAAGGAATTTCTAAAAATCCCTTTCTTTTTTTAATTATATTAGATGCGGTTAGGATCAGCTAAATTTCGTCTGTATTATATAGAGAATCATATCAAGATCAGCATATGGCAGTATTAGAGATCAGAGACCTTTATGTGACAAGGGATGGTAAGGAGATACTCAAAGGAGTCAATTTGAAGACAGAACCAGGACAGGTACATGCAATTATGGGCCCAAATGGCTCAGGAAAGAGCACATTAGCGTATACTTTGCTTGCACATCCAAAATATCAAGTCACCAAAGGAGACATTTTACTTGATGGAGAGAGCATTTTAGAGTTAACAGCAGATGAGAGGGCAAAAAAAGGATTATTTTTAGGGTTTCAGTACCCTACTGAGGTTGCAGGAGTAGGATTCTCTCATTTTCTGAGAACAGCGTATAACTCTCTTAGTAAGGCACTAGAAGGAGATGACAGGGAGGTATTCATTACAGTAAGAGAGTTTCAAAAGTATCTCAAAGAAAATTTAGAGAAAGTGGGATTAAAAGAGGAATTCTTGTCAAGATATCTCAATGAGGGGTTCTCAGGCGGTGAGAAGAAACGTGCCGAAGTGTTACAGATGGCAGTGTTAAAACCCAAAATCTCCATACTAGATGAACCTGATTCAGGATTGGATATTGATGCAGTTCAGGCAGTTGCCCAAGCAATCAGCAAAGTTTCAAACAAGGATGCAATAGTAATCATCATCACGCATTATGCCAGGATTTTGAAATTTTTAGACAGGTTGGATTATGTACATGTGTTTGCCCAAGGCAAGGTGCTAAAGACTGGGGATGCATCATTGGCTGACAAACTAGAGAAAGAAGGATACGAGTGGGCTTTAGAGCAGCAGACGGTGTGATTACATCACGGTTTAACTCATACTTAGATTTGTTTTGTTGTTTAAACTAGGGTTAATAAGATTAAACAAATATGTCAGAAGATGAACTAGTTAGTTGCACAACCCACTCAAACGTGCCTAGACAGTTATTGAAGAACAGGCATTTCGTGCCCGAGATTCGGAGTTATGCAATAAACTAGATACCACACAACCTTTAATTAAGTACAATATTCATTTTATATTAATTGGAAAATATAATATCAATTACTGACAAATACATTAGTCCTAAAGTTTTACCTAGAGAACATTCATCCTGTTGGATAAAATGGAAAAAAGGTGTAGTTTTTGATAAAATTATTCTTCGTTATGAGGCAGATATTGAGGTGTTTCGTTTGTTCAATATTAATGAAGAAATATGTAAAAATGACGATACATGGGATGGAAAAATCACTATTCCTAAAAACATGATTCAGATTGATGGGTTTTTTGGATTTACCTCACGTTATACAACAATTCCATCTAGTGAAAGAAAGATATCTTATGAGATAGATATTGTTTATGGAAAAAAGGTCCAAACAATTCATTGTGAAAACGTTGTAACTAGACCAATGCTCAAAGTTCTTAAAGCAACACCAGACAGCATACAAATATCAAGATATAGTCCTCAGCCTGAACAATTCTCAATGAAGATCAAGTATGTTGGGACGGCTGCACTGTATGACTTGTCTTACTTTATCGATCTCACAACAACAGATAATCTAACAGTTGAAATTACAAGAAATAATCCCGAATTAAAAGAGATTGCATTAAAATCAGAACAGCCACCTGTTCAGAATATATCAATTAAAGGTAAAGGAAATGGCATGATAAGAATGGGAGCAACATACTATGATGTCAATAATACAAAATACGAAGATGTTCTTAAAGAAATCCCAATAATAATTGAATGTGAGAGTGACCAAACAATTCCTATCTCTGAACAGATTGAAAAACAAAAAACTCGTCTTCTTATGATTCCGAATTGAAAATAAATTGTTAGACATAGCACTTGTAAATGGTTTGTTAGGTAGCGCTACAAATATTGTTCAGAAGCTAAAATCGGAAAAAATTATTTCGCATGAAGGTATTGTAATTTATCAAGCAAGAAAAGAGGTAGAATACAGAATTGATTTGAATATGGGTGATCAAAAATCCAGAGTTACCACTTTTAAAAATTTTCTCAGATCAAAAACATTGAAAAAAATTACTCTTGAAGCGTTAGAGGCGACAGGTACAGGTATGAGTAATGAAAACCTAATAGATATGGGATTAATGAGATGGAACGATAATAAATTAACTATAGATTTTCCAAGAATTTTTTCAGATGTAAAATCTAATTTAGTGATTATAATTTTTAGGACTAGGTTTTCATCAGATCTTATTGATAAACTAGTTCACAGACAGGTAAGTAGCGTAAATTCAATAAAAGATGGGAAAATAATTGTAGATTTTGAGTTAGTTTTAGACTATGCAAGGATGTGGTATTCAGATTTTACGTCATTTGCAGTTAGAAACATAGAATTTAGAATTAATCATATCTTACCGCAAGATGAAATTAACTCTTTAATGACAGAAGCACTTCGAAACAAAATAGCAAAGTCCGATAAAATGGCATTAGAAAAAGAAAATGCCCGAAAATTTTTACTAGAATTTCAGAGGACACTTCTAGAAATACAAGATCCAAAATTTTTGCTTGAACTTCAAAGATTGATAATCATTGATCCGTCAGCAAATTGTAAGGTAGATACGATTACTCCGTCACTTAGACTTTATGAGATGGCGTATTCTAAGATAGGACTAACAATACCAGATCTGTTTATTTTAAAGATATATGCAAATATAGAAGATGGAGAGACTGCAATTCATGGTACTATTACGTTTGATTTAGAAAAATTCAGGGGTTTATTAAAAGAGAAATTTAAAAAATTTCAAGATAAAAATAGAAAACTGAGATTTTAGATTAATTTTTGTGCGATAAAGATATTTTTTATTGATATTTGTGTAAACGATTCATCAACTATTGGTAGTATAGAGAAAGATTTAGTGTTAGTTATAAAAAAGTACGGATATCCTATCATGATTATATCTACCTTGGATTTCAGTGCACTCTTCTCGCAACTTGTTATTTACTACTTGTCATTTTTGACTTTACATCATCATAAAGATTATCCAAATTTGATTGCTCATTTTCTCCAAACAGATCTGCCATTACACATGAGAGACTATATTTCTAGTGCAGATGTGGCCGGCTAGGCATGGTTTAACTCACACCTACATTTGTTTTGTTGTTTAAATTAGGGTTAATAAGATTAAACAAATATGTCAGAAGATGAACAATACTATTTTAACTTCTCATTTTTCAAAATAGACCCCAAATGGAGGTGGATGGCAGATTTGGCAAAAGAAGAATCAGCCAAAGAAGTTGAGACCGTACTGAAGAACTCTAAGATAATGTTCAGATCATATTCGAATCTAGGATTGAGAGATGATGCAGATTTTATGTTTTGGTTTGCAGCAAAGACAGTAGAAGAGATCCAAAGAGCGATTGAGAAAATATACACAACAGTATTTGGAAAATACATTATTCCATCAAGAACATATCTGTCATGTACTAGACCGTCACTATACATACAAGAACAAAAACCGGCAGGATTTCTTGCACAGAATGAGCCAAAAAAACATGTTATCGTATACCCATTTACAAAGACAAGGGAGTGGTACCTATTACCAAAAGAGAAACGCCAAGAGATAATGGACGAGCATATAGCTGTAAGCAAGAAATATCCACAAATTGTTCTCAATACAACATACTCGTTTGGCATACATGATGAAGACTTTATGTTGGCATTTGAAGTAGATGACATCAGAGATTTCCAGGATCTCATCATGGAGTTAAGAGAGACGCAAGTATCCACATATGTTAAAAATGACATACCTATGATCGTGTGCATCAAAAAAGATGTTGTGCCATTAATTTCTAGTTTGGGGTAAGCCCAAAAACAATAAAAAAATAGCAAATTTTGATGATAGAATATACATAAACAGCATATCATCATAGACAAAAAACATGTGTGATGGTAATACAAAAGATTAAAATTGATCAATTGTTAGGTTTGAATAAATTATGCATAATCTAGATTGCCCATAATCTCTATTATTAATTTTGACATAATTTACAGTAAAATTATTTTTTTATTTTCTCCTCCTTTTGTTGACCAATGGTTTTGTAAATTCTCCTTTTTGCAATCTCAAATGCCATTTTTTCAATCGATTTTCCTTGTTGAGACTTGTCATCAAACTGATACATCTTTGAGCGCCCTACATCTCGAATATGCTTGAACACCTCTTGAGATTCCATTTTGTGAATTATCTCCAAAGTTGTCTTAAACCCAATGCCAGATATTTTAGAAATCTCAGTAATGGAATAGTCAAAATCTTTCATTGGTATCATATGATCTAATATCTTTGATTCAGAGCATGGAAAGACACTCTGAAGTGCTCCTATCTCTTTATCTTCTTTCATACTTTTGTATAATGTTTTTAATATATAATATTTTATCTATTACAGAGTAATTCATTACATAATAATTAAATACAGTGTTATGTATTTCATTACATAATGGCTCTTGACAAGCCTGGTAAGGCAATACTCAGAAAAATGTTTTATCACAGATACATTGGCGCAAAACATACATCACTTGATTCCCTAAAAAGAAGTTTTTCATCAAATGAAAAAGGAAATGTTGAAAAAGCAATAAAAAAACTAGTCAGACTGAATCTTATTTTGAATCATCCTACAAGTTATGGAAAGCAATATTCTTTGAATCCACAAAAAATTCAAGACATTGAAAAAATAATTGATATTTGAGTAATTGTGTAATTTTTTGAAGTAAACTAGGATCTACGCACATCATATCAACCAATCATCACTATCTGTTTTATGAGAGATGTAAGTTTGAGCGTAAATTTCCTTATTGTAGTCATGAACTTCAAAAAACTATACAGCTACCAAAAGATAGTTTTTAAATACCCAAAAAATATCTCAGACTAAAGAGAGAAACAAATTGAGATACAATAAACTAGGAAAGACCGATATCAAAGTGTCAGAATTAGGATTCGGCGCATGGTCCATTGCGCTTGACTGGTGGGGTAAAAAAATTGAAGAAGATGAAGCAAAAAGAATGCTAAAAAAAGCATATGATCTTGGAATTAATTTTTTTGAGACAGGCGACATGTATGGAATGGGAAAGAGTGAAAAACTGATAGGTCAGGTATTCAAAGATATGCGAGATGAGGTTGTCATATCAACAAAATACGGATATGATTTTGCAGGAGTCAAACAGATAGGGCATAGTGAACTGCCACAAAGATTTGATGAAGATTTTACAAAAAAGGCGTTAAGAGACAGCCTGCAAAGACTGCAGACTGATCATCTAGACATGTATGGATTACACAACCCAAAATTAAGGCATATTAGGGATGATTCAATATTTGACGTCCTTGATGGTTTTATCAAACAGGGAACCGTCACCACGTATCAGGTGGCTTTGGGTCCTGCAATAGGATGGACTCAAGAAGGAATGGAGGCGATGGACAGAACAAACATCAGTGCAGTTCAGACAGTTTACAATATTTTAGAGCAAACCCCAGGCAATGAGTTGATGAGAAAGGCACAAGATGCCAATGTCGGAATACTGATACGGGTGCCCGAAGCATCAGGAATTCTAACTGGCAAGGTAAATGCAGACACAAAGATTGATGAGAAAGATCACAGATCAGTGAGAAAAGGGGAGTGGGTAAAGGCATCATTGAAAAAAGTAGAACAGTTAAGACCAATTGCAGACAGAGCTGGACTGACGATAACTGAACTGGCCATGAAATTCATCATGACAAAAAAAGGGTTTGCATCAGTATTCCCCACAGTAACAAGCGAGGAAGATATTATCAATTATGTCCAGATGACCAACAAAGGAGAGTATGTGTCTGCATCAGATATGAAAGAGATTGAAGAGTTGTACAACACATGGCCTTCATACGAATTAAAGGCAACACCTCAAACCAGCTAATTTGGATAAAATGAACAGATCATCTAACTCAAACAAAACACCAGATACGACAGAGCAGATAGAGCTAGCAAAAACAGGCAGATATAGAAAATGGAAGGCAGTAGTTAAAAAAGCCAAGAGTAGAGATAGTACAAGCAATAAAGACGTAATGCATCATCCGGATGCAGCGAGTCATGGTAAAAATAATGTAACTGCCCACAAAAACAAAGCATATCATGTCAAACTATCAGAGCATGATGAAAAATACCCATGTGATTTGTGTGGAGAAGACTCGTCGTACTATTGCAATATGAATGACCAGTATTTTTGTACAGTACACCTAGTAGGACATGACAAGAACGAGTTCTAAACGACAGATGCCAAGTTGGTATCAAGTGTAAATGAGTGCTCTACAAAATATTCCACGCGTGTTTTTTTGAATTCACGTGAACTAAAGAGGATCTTATACTCGTCAACATGTATTTGATCTTGTATTGTCTTTGCCATCTGATTTGCTTCATCATGTGTTTTACAATGAATCATAGAAAATACATTAAAAGGCCAATCAGCATATGTTGGTCGCTCATAACAGTGACTGACTTGAGGAAATGCTCCTAGCGTCTGTCCAACTTGGGATATTCTATCCGGAGGCACCTTCCAAACAATCATGCCATTTGCAGTAAATCCAACCTGTCTGTGTCGCAGTATGGCAGCAAATCTTCGCATGACACCTATCTCTTCATAGTATCGCATTTTTTCAAATAGCTCATCTGTGGTCAATCCTAGGCTTTTTGCAGGTTCTGTAAACGGCTCATCGATTATCGGCAAATCTTTTTGTAGTTGACGGATAAATTCCTTGTCGTCTTCTGTAGGATTAAATTCGATATTTCTAACCTCTTTTTTGGTCTCAGTAGGTGCGACATCGTGTTTTTTATCATCAACCATATCTAGTTTGACGCCAATTTTGAATAGTTGCAAAGTTGGAAGCATTCTTACTTTTTTGATTCCCTCCAGTACATTGAATTTTTCAAGCTCAGATTTTAGATCAGAGCCAGGCGGAACAGCTAGTGTAAACCAGAGATTAAACTGATGGTCTCTTTCATAGTTATGACTGACGCCGGGATGACGGTTAATCTGATTGGCGACATAATCTAGTTTATCATGTTCTATCTCCATTGCAACAAGTGAACTGGTATAACCCAACCGCCTTGTATCAAATATAGCGCTGAGTTGTCGTAAAACCCCTATCTCTTTGAGTTGATTTAATCGTTCTTTGATATTCTCTGGAGTCGTATTGAATTTTTTAGCAATAGCATCAAAAGGCCGTGAAACCAAAGGAAAAGTCCACTGAATTTCATTTAAGAGTTCTTTGTCTGGCTCGTCCACAAATTATTACTTGTAGATTCAATTAAAAATGTAACGAGCATGCCCGAATAAAAGAATGTTGATTTTAGTACACACTAAATGTGGAAAAATATTAACGAGTTACTAGTAGCGACTATGAGAGTAAATTCACGTCGAGAACGAGATACTCTAAAACACATGGAGATGTCATAAGAATCAGAGATCAAAACTGCAAGAAGCGCCTGCAATGCCATAAAGGATAAAGATAATTATCACGTATTTAGGTACATCAAACGTTTAGTTAATCAACACCTTAATTGAAATCATCTAAATAATAAGACATATGAAATTCATAATATAAGATTCATGACTGAGACGCTAATTAAATTCCATCAAAGGTAAGAATATAAATCTATAAAAAATTGATTTTTCTAGATTTTATACAATATATACAAACTTTATATCTAAAACATGTAGGCTCATTATGAATATAAAAAAAGAAAAAGGCTTAAATTCTTTATATAAATTCTTTTGATATGACCGACGGCATCACTGTAGACATTACCCCCGACAAGTCGTTAGTTCAAAAATTAGGTCTCGTTGGATATAAAACGGAACAAGCGATAGCAGAATTACTAGATAACTCTATTGATGCAAGAATTTTGGATACTAGAGAAAAAATTGACGTCCATGTAGATTTCAAAGAAAAAAAGATTACAATTAAAGACAATGGTCATGGAATGGACAAGGACGATCTGACAAACGCTATGACCATTGCAAGGGGAGTTAAAACAAGCGGAAAGTTGGGACAGTTTGGAATTGGAATGAAAAGCGCATGTTCAGCTTTGGGAAAAGAGTTTGTAATAGTAACTTCAAAGATTGGCTCGGATAAAGAATATTGTGCAAAATATGATGAAAAAACTTGGCTAAACGATGAATCCAAGAACTGGAAAAATTTTACTATAACAGAAAAAACACTGTCTGAAAAGGATAATTGGCATGGAACAATAATATCTATCTCTGAATTACAAATACCATTATATCCAAATCAGGTTTCAAATTTTAAAAAAAGTTTTGGAATAAGATATTCTCCTTATTTGGAAACAAGTCAAGTTTCAATTCAAATCAACACGGTGTATTGTAACTCAGTAAAACCAGATGTTGCGGAGGGAAGTAGAACAAGAATACAGATTAGATTACAATCAGGAAGAGAAATAACAGGGTATGTTGCATTGTTAAAAAAACGTTCCATTAAAGGACATTACGGAATTAATTTATTTCGTAATGGAAGGTTGATAAAAGCATTCGAAAAATTTGGATTTGCGGCACACCCTGAAAATGCAAAGATTGTCGGAGAGTTAAATTTAGATCACGTTCCTGTAAACTTTAACAAAAGTAAGTTCATTGCAGATCCCGAATATGAAGAAGTTGAAAATGCTTTCAAGGTATCAGAAGAATTCAGAGAAATTTATCGTGCATCAAAATCTAAGAGTGAGAGTACTGCATCTGTAGAATCGATTTTTGGCTATTTTAACGAAAATACACTTCCCAAACACCTTGATCGTAGTGTACGTTCAAATATTTCAAAGGAACTGTTAAACAGTACTGAACCTTTTGAAACTAAAATAGGAGAAAACTTGATAAAAATATCCATTCAATCTATTGAAGATTCCCCATTATACATAGTTAAAAAACAAAATTCTGACATAAATGTAATCATAAACAAAGATAATGAATCTTTTAGATTTGTAAAAAACCCATTGTTTCTAATTGGAATGATTGCCTCAGAGATAAAGATACTTGCAGAACATCCTAATTTTGAAGAAGTGATTAGCCAAAGAAACAGCGATGTCAACAAGTTCCTAGATGAATGGTCTGAAAAACCAAAAAAATCAGGCGTGCGAGAACGAGAAATAGAAATCCCCCACATACAGCACTACAAGCTAACTGACGAATTAGTAGATCTTCATGAATATCTTCAAGAAAATGGTGGTTCCAAATTTCAATTTACAGCTTTGTCTACCTTGGCATCTTATCTACATAATTTTCGAGGAAAACTAGTCTATACCATCCACACATTGCCTGCTAGAGGTGAGCACGTTGTTGAATTACTATCCAGAGAGTTTAATGAACGGTTTGCCATAGTAAACAAACTTGATAACAGTTCATTGAGTGTGTTATTGAAAATGCCAAATATTGATAGAATAATTGCTGTACGAGAGTACAGTGTGATCAAAGGTTCTACAATTGCAACACCTGAAAAAGCATTTGTGGATTTAATTGTGGAGACTTATACTCATGATATTCCACTAGATAAAACAGAATTAAAGAGAATATTTCAAACAATGAGAAGATATGATCTGATAGATCTTGATGAGTTAAGAAGATATGGTAACTTTGTTAAAAAATCAGCTCATATAGAACGACTGCTAGAGGAAACAAATGATGGTTGAATTACATTTCCAAGATTTTTTAAATAAAAAAAATATTGATGCGATAAGAAAAGAACACGGATTCAGAGATTTGTTGCCGCTAGAAAAATTCATCATGGATTTTGAAATGTTAACACATATTCAAAAGGTACTTCCGGATTGTGTTGTAAAGGGAGGAATGGCAGTGCCTTTTCACTTATCTGACAAAAAACTGCGAAGACTGAGTGTGGATATTGATATTGTAACAAAACGAACCAGAAGCGAAGTAATTGAAGCCATGAAACAAGTTTCAGCAAAACTTGCGGATGTGATCAAAATATCGGATCCGCATAATCCTAGAAGAGACCCAAACAAAAAATTACCGCTGCTGACCTATTTCTGTAATTATCAATCATCTATTGAGGATAATCCTGAATTAAAAATTGAAATTTTCCACAATAACAATATGCAAATACAGTCAAAACTAATTCACAGTGAAGATGAAATTATTGGATTGCCGATAGATTTTCCACTGTCTATTTATGATCATGGTTCTTTGATTGGAGATAAATTAACCACTCTTCCATTTAAGACGATTGGGATAGATTCCAATAGGGAATCAGACGTGCCAAAACAGATCTATGACATTGCCACTTTACTAAAAAATATTTCAAGAGAGCTTCCTCTAGAATTAATCTTTGATACGTTTAGACAGATATCACGCGATGAGATATCTTATTTTACAAACCATGCCCCAACATTTCAAGAAATTTTAGATGATCTCAACACCTTTTCAAATGATATTCTAAGGATCGATAACCAAATCAAATTAGACTCATCATACCAAGGAAGATTTGAAAAATTTACAACAGAGTTATTAGGAAATAATAGATATCAAAGATATCAGCATGTAACTGATATTTTATTGATTAAATCATTAATCAGTTTGATGATAAAAAAATTCAATGGAGCAGATATGGAAGTGATTATCGAAAAGACAAAAGAAGTCTTTGAAGGACTCTACGAACTGACTCAACTAGAAAACAAAGATCAGACTTACAAGTTTAAAGAAATTGTAGCAAAATATGGCAGGTCAAGCGATACAGGTAAAATTATAAAAAAACTATTACCAGAACAGGCGTTTCTTTATGATAAGCAGCTTGAGATAGATCAAATGTGATATTTCTGTTAATTAGAAATATTCACAGAACCTGCGTTCCCTATTTAGAGAGCGATGTAATACAGAACAAAGTGTTTCTGATGGCTACTACCAAACTACCTACAAATGTCAACAATGTTGCACACATAAATAGAAAAAAAAGAACAGAACATCAAATGATAGTCAATCTAAACCTTCAAGATAAGAAGATAGTGGTGGTCGGAGGAGGAGAACAGGCACAGAGACGAATCAAGGGTATGTTGAATCAGGGCTGCAAGATAGTGGTAGTCTCTGATGCAGTAAACGCACCAATTAAGAGATGGGTAGACAGTAAAAAAATAAGACTGGTAAAACAAAAAAAGGTCGCAGACGCAAAACCAATTCTAAAACTCAAGCCCGACATCGTCATCACAACTACCAATAGCAAAGAGACAAATCAAAAGATACTCAAAGGTGCCAAAAAAGAGATGGTAATGGCGTACAGTTCAGACGATCCAGATAATAGTGATTTCTCAAATCTCGCAGTAATTGATTTTAAGGGAGCAGTCAAGGTAGCAATTCATACAGGCGGCAAGAGCCCCATAATCTCAAAAAAGATTAAAGAAAGAATAGAGAAGGCGCTCAAAGACGTAATCACCAAAGAGGACGTAGCGCACATAAGAATTCAAGAGATGGCACGAGAGATGGCAAAAAAAAATATACCGATTCAGAAAAACAGGAGAGAGTATCTATGCCATATCAGTAATAACGAGAAGATTGAACAGTTAATAAAAGACGGCCAGATAAAAAAAGCTGAAAAAGAAGCCAGGGTAATATTGGAGAATTGGAGATGAATCAAAATATTATTAATGCACGTGTCACTTTTCGTAACTCTCCAATTCACATTCTTGAGCAGTTTACCATCAAAGATATCAGAGATGCATACAAACAGTTCAAAGGTCATACAAAGTTAGACGAGTGCGTAATCATTCAGACATGTAACAGGATAGAGATATTTGGAAGGGCAAATACGCATAATTCAGAGGAGATCAAAAAAACATGGGCGTCAATTGCAGGACTTGACAGAGATATATGTGATGAAAATATAGAGTTTGTGGAGAATCAAAAAGTATTCCACCATATACTAAAATTGACATCAGGACTTGACTCCATGGTACTAGGAGAAGAGCAAATTTTAGGCCAGATAAAAAACTCCATTACAGGTGCAAGAGAAGAAAAAGCATCAGGGCAGTATCTGAACACGCTGTTTGACAAGGCAATCAAGATTGGAACTCGTATCAGAAGCTCTAGTGGAATAGGAGCAGGTGGAATATCGGTAGGCTCCATGGCAGTAAAGATCGCAGAGGAGAACATTGAGGATTTGAAGACAAAGAGAGTGTTACTAATGGGAACAGGCGAAGTATCAACGCTTGTTGCAAAGTCGCTGCAGAGACGAGGATATAACTTTGATGTCACTAGCAGAACCATAAGACGATCAGAGACGTTTTGTGAAACGATGGGCGGTGGAACCCCAATAAAATTCGAAGACGTGCTATCAGAGTTTAAAAACTATGACATACTGTTTGTTGCAACTACTGCGCCGTATTTTCTAGTCACAAATCAGAGAATAGTAGAGGCAATGAAGAACAAGAACAACGGAATGATGATACTTGATCTGTCAAATCCAAGAACAGTTGATGAGAAAGTTGCAGAGATCAGAGGAGTCAAGCTTATGAATCTGGACCAAATTGCAGAGATGGTTGAAAAAAACATGAATGCGCGGCTAAACAAGGTGCGAATAGTTGAAAATATAATTAACGAAGAGGTGTCAGTATTAGAGGCTTCAATGAAAAGATTAGATGCAGAACCAATGGTAAAGAGCGTGTTTAAGAATATTGAGAATTTACGAACAAAAGAGCTGACAAAAGCTCTGCAGATGCTCGATGAGACAGACGATAAAAAGATCAAGATAATCGACGAGTTGACAAAAGCAATTGTAGAGAGCATAGTTTCAACTCCAATGAATAACATCAGACGAGCATCAGAACAAGGTAAAGAGGAGATAGTGGAGATGGCAACTGAATTATTTGACTACAAAACACAAGACAAGTAGTAGCAAGAATTATTATAATATTGAGCAGAGTTATTACCAGATGTCATTTCCGAGAAGACGGCTGCGTAGAATGAGAACTACAGAAAATATGAGAAATCTAGTTCAACAGTCAAATTTGTCTCCAAAAGATTTCATTGCTCCAATATTTGTCCAAGAGGACATAAAAAATAGGATCAAAATAGAACCGATGCCAGATATTGAGAGACTGCCATTAAATGATGTAAATAAAGAGATTGCTACAATCACGGATTTAGGAGTTCCGGCAGTTATGCTTTTTGGAATTCCGACTGCAAAAGACGAATTAGGCAGATCAGCGTGGGATGATGATGGAATTGTGCAAAAAGCAATATCAAATATTAGAGAAAATTTTGGTAAAAATATAGTAATCATGGCAGATGTGTGTCTGTGTCAATTTACATCTTCCGGACATTGCGGAGTTTTGCAAGAAAATAAGATTGACAATGATAGTACCATAGACATACTAGGAAAGATTGCAGTCAGTCAAGCAAAAGCAGGAGTGGACACAGTATCGCCATCTGCAATGATGGATGGCCAGGTATCTACAATAAGAAGAGCGCTAGATGATCAAGGATTCACAGATGTCTCCATAATGTCACATTCTGCCAAACATCGTTCTAATTTTTATGCACCATTCAGAGATGCCGCTGACGGTGCTCCAAAATTCGGAGACAGGAAGACATACCAGATGCCGTATACAAATACAAGAGAAGCTATGCTAGAAGTGGAATCAGATATTAATGAAGGGGCAGACATTGTAATGATAAAACCTGCGTTATCATATTTAGATTTAATTGCAGAAACAAGAAGAAGATTTAACATTCCAGTTTCAGCGTATAGCGTTTCAGGAGAATACGCGCTAGTCAAGGCAGCATCTCAGTTAGGTTACTTGGATGAAAAAGAGATTACAGAAGAGATTCTGTACTCTATTAAGAGGGCAGGGGCTGACATGATAGTAACGTATTTTGCAAAATCAGCTGCAAGGTTTCTTCAGGGATCATGAGAAACGACGAACGCTTTGAGATTCAGAGAGCATTTGATTTACTGCCACATGTTGTAGGTGCAAGCTGGAGTGTAGTATGGTTTAGAATGAACGGAATCAAAAAACCCACAAGAGAAGAATTTCGAGAAAAGGTAGTAGAGTATCTGCGACTAGTAGAACCAGTGTTTGAGTCATATCCAAAAGATGATGAGGCATTTGCAGATATTTGCAAGTATATAGAATGGAGAAAAAACGACGAGTATGCAAAGATAAAGAATGGGACAAACGACGAGATAGAGAAGCGATACGACAGATACGTTGATTATGGCTAAATTCTAGATGATCTCTTGTTTTAGATTATTCAGAAACTCTTTTAGGATTCTAGTTCTCCTCTCAGCCTCTGCTTTTCCTGATTTCGTATTCATCAACCCTTCAAGCTTGAATAACTTTGCAAAGAAATGATCGACTGTCCAAACGGTATCGTCAGGTGTGCGTATCTTACAGAATGGATCATCTGTATTATAAAACGGTCTTTGAAGCAAGCCGCCTGTAGCAAATACCCTTGCAATGCCTATGGATCCTAGTGCATCCAACCTGTCAGAATCCTGAAGGATTTTGCCCTCGATAGTTCTTGGAACCCTGTTTTGTGAGAAACTGTGATCATAGATGGCATCACAAATGATATTGACGTCTTCTTGGTTTAAATCAGTATCATAATCTGCTAGAATTTGCTTTGCTTGCCGGGCACTGTGAGATGATGCAAGTTTGGATCGTCTGTCAGATTTTGGATATGACACTATATCGTGTAACAGTGCTGCATAGAGAACAAGTTTTTCGTTGGCTTGTTTTTCTTCTTTACATATGCTCTGAGCATTTGTGTACACACGCATGATATGAGCAAAGTCATGAGCTGCATCATAACGATTACTTGACATGGTATCTTTTACTTGAATTTTAAGAGACGTGACTGATTCCATCAGAGCCTCCATATCTTTGGTCTGACAAACTTGATCTTGCGTTCAGTGATAAGTACAGTCCAGTTAATGGATGCAAACAAGATAATCAGACCTATGCCTGCACCGTCAATTAGCAAAATCCCAACGAGGCGATCCTCAAAGATAGCCAAGATTGGACTCAGTACGATGTTTCCAATATAGATCATTATAGCATACGAGATGGTTCTACCAAGCCAGAACCCCACATAGATTCCAAGACTTTTTGCACGCATTAATCCATAGGTGATAAAAAGTATGTTGCTTGGGAGCGGGGTTGCGCCAAACAAGAAAGAAGCTGCAAGATAGCCGTATCTCTTCTTATTTAGGTAACTGCCAATTATGTCAAGATTGGATTTTTGTTCTTCTCCAACAAATCTTCTAAACAACCCACTTATTCGTTTAAGTGTAAATCTTCCCAAGGTAGCCCCTGTTGCACCAACCATAGCAAGAATTATGATATCCAGAGTAGGGTCAATGAGATAAAAAGATGCAAGAACAATCCAGCTAGGAGGCATCAAGATAGGGGCTGCATTGATTAGTACCAAAACAAAGAATATTCCCAGATATGAAAACTCTGCAAATGTATCAAAAAAATCAGTCATCGTGTTATAGTATAACGTGTTTTGTTTCTAAACCCTTGTGTCAGAATTAAACAACGAAATAATTCAATTATAATCGAAAAACATGTAAAAGTTACAAGTTTTATAAAACAATGATCAGGTATTATAACGAATAAGATCAATTGTTCAATATCTTTATAAGCAATTTGTATGAGTTTAAAGTGTGTCTGAGATGGTATGGAAATGTTTTAGGTGCAATCTGTCATTTAAGGATGAGCAGGTAGCTCAGATGCATAAACAGATTCTACACCATTCTGTAAGTAAGGTAAAGACAGTAGCAATGTAGTTTTAGAAGATTCAAGATGAAATTAGTGCAGAGGGTGGGATTTGAACCCACGAACTCCTAAAAGAAGGGATTTCTTATATTAAAGATCTTGAGTCCCTCTCGGTTGACCGGGCTTCGATACCTCTGCAATTAATGTGCAGAATAACCGATATTTCTCAATTGCTATTTGAGTAGAGTAAAAGAGGTTACAGATATTTCGAGCATTTTGGCTTTTCCAAGTGATCTATTTGCAAGTATCTTTAATTACAAGGCAAGATATAATCAGCCTCTTGTGACGTCATGTTTGTTTGTAGATTCAGTAGATGGAATTGTATTTTTTTTCTAAATCCTCATAATTTATGAATAAAAACGCATCAAAAACAACATCTTTGTATATATTGGAGGTTAAAGTGGAGAGTATGAGTGTTCATAATCACATGACATAAAACCACAAACTCCAACAAGTCTACACATAAAAGACATTTAAAATTATGAGTGTATTGTTTTTGTCAAACTCAAAGATTCAATGCTCTTACAAACGCAATGTCTTGGTACGGTTATGGCAACTTTTTGGCCCGATTCTTTGACATGGGCAAGTACGGCCAGTATGCAGATACTGTGCATACAACGCTTGGTTTGTATAGGACACAACGAAAAAAGCCAAGCGCATATTGTGCGACAAATGGATGCCCGACGTGATAAAACAAGTCAGGCATGACTGCTGCTGACGCGCTACCACAAGATGGTAGACTGCACAGTAATGAGGACGGAGACGAGAATACACGGCATGTTCATAACTCGTGTGGATGTGGTAATTGACAAATACACCATTTCTAATATATGGCAAGACGTACAGCATGTTCAACACCATCATCTCAAAGTTCAAGAACGGAACATATCACGTCTTCGACTGCTTGACTGCCATCAACTGTACAGTAGACGGCGGTTCTAGAGCATTTCTGGAGGAAACAACACCGGTCAGAATGAGAGACAAGATTCAGAACATAATCTCAAAATTCGTTGATGGGTGTACAAACAAGGATATCAGGATTAGAACATCGACTGGACAGGAAATGTTCTTCTGCTGATGTGATAGACATACTCTGATCCAAAAATGTGCAGTTTCTGATACCTGCAACGCATACAAAGGGCGTCAAGAAGACCATAAACAAATCCAAGGCAGGTAAAAGAGGTACAGTCTCACAGCATATCATGATCTCAGATGGCGGAGACACGAGAGAGGAAAAGATCACACTGAACATTTTAGAAGAAGATTACGAGAGAGAGGAAAAAGTAATCCACATGTTTGCCATCAACGTTCCGATTGATACAGCATGCAAATTCAAACACGGTGAGATGAACGGGCCGAAGCGTTGTAGAGGCGTATCGGTCCAGATGATCAATAATAGATACATGGTACAGGTGTATAGAATCCAGGAAACATAGAACAACTAGCAAGCAAGAGTCCATACACGTGTCGTTATTATTCATGACATCATCCTTTTGTTCAACGCGCAGATGTTGGCACCATATCTACAGCAGCGAGTATGTCCTGACAATCTCAAGACAAAGATAACATGCAAGACGATAATACTGAAATTCTTCATACGGTTTGCCTTCTTGGAACACGCAAACCCGTCTCTACTGATGCCATAACTTTTGCAGTAGCCGTACCCTATCCCAGTGACAGACGCTGATGTGAACGGCACGCCACATGTGCATAGTAATCTGATTAAAGATCCGGACAGTTTTTTCAACTACCAGTAATGATTTTTTAGAAAATTTGTCCGGATCTTTAGTCCGAATACTATGCATGACTTGCCGTTGCCATTTTGAAATATTGCCTAAAATAATGCGCTCATGTTACAAGACATACGTATCCTTTCCATGACCGTCACACACGTCTGCACGGCCAAGACTAACATGCGTTTGCAACATCATGATGTTGTTGTTGGTACAGTCATTACTTTATATCATCAGGTTGACCTAATTTGGGAACGTAATCGACTAGATTTTAGATACATCTCACCTACTGTGATAGCGAAAAACTTTTTTCATGACTATTATAACATTTTACATAGTGAAAGATTGTGATATATATCATAAACTATCATATAGTGAAAGATTGTGATATATATCATAAACTATCACATAGTGAAAGATTATTATATATATCATAAACTATCACATAGTGAAAGATTGTGATATAATTGAAAGTAAGCAAGTTACTCAACAAGTTATGGATAGAGAAGAAGGAGTTTGTCACCTCTGAGATTCTCAAAGATTACTGCAAAAGATTGCATCTGAATTATGACATAACCGTCACAAACTTTGTTCATCGAGGCCACCTAACTAGGATCTTCAAAGGAATATTTTATGTTAGGTCACCCGAAGGATTGGTGCTTGGAAGTGGAAAGTACAACCATCTAGAACTAGTTGCAAAAGGTCTTGAGATGAAGGGCGTAAAAAACTGGTATTTTAGCCTTCAATCCGCATTGAAGTTGAACAGTATGACGCATGAATATTTTGTAATCGATAAAGTAATCAGCGATTCTATCTTCCGGCAAAAATCAATCAAGATTGCAGAACGCAAATTCAAATTTATCAAACTTGCCCCACAGTTATTTGGTTTTGGAATAAAGAAAGAAGGCCTTCTATGTTACTCTGATCCAGAGAAAACAATTTTGGACTTTGTTTATTTGTGGAAGCAAGAAGGAAAAGATGATGAAAGAATTGTGATGGATGTGTCTGAATGGGCTGAAAATATTTCTCAGAAAAAGATATTTGGATATCTTGAACACTATCCAAAATCAGTTACAAAGATAGTGGATGCGTTGATTAAATGAACTCGAATTTCATCGATCAAATCTCAGCATTAGAAAAAATTCCAAGAAAAGAACAGATTGAGAAAGACATCGTCTTACATCAAATACTTGCCGACCTATCCCGTGAAAAAAACTTTGTGGACAATTTTCTGTTCAAGGGTGGAACCTGTCTGATAAAAGGTTATCTTGGATACTATAGATTCTCCGAGGATCTTGACTTTACTTGGAAAAGACAGGGAGAGTTCGTTGGAAAAACATCAGGTCAGACTATCAGGTATTTAGAAGAGGTGCTGAAACAGACTGGAAGAATATTAGAAAGAATAGCCGCCAAACGAGATCTTGATTTTAAATGGGATAAAAGTGATAGAAGATATGTAGAGTTAACCAACCGTGGCAGAATAACCACGTTTCATATTCACTATAACGGAATAGTTCTTAAAAAGGATGTAGATTTGAAGGTGCAGGTAAATTTTATGGATGAATTATGCATGGAACAACAAAATAAGAGCCTGCAAAGCTTGATTGGAGGAAAGCACAGAGATCTAAAAGGTGTGTTTGACGAGTATGATGAATATTCCTCAGAGATACATTTTGGGTTATATGATGTAAAGGAAATCCTGAGCGAAAAGATCAGAGCACTGTTAACTAGGAGAGGAATCAAGGCAAGGGATTTTCTGGATGTGTATCTAATTTCCAAGAATTTTGGAGTAAATCCTGAAGCCATGGAAGAGTGCGTAATCAAAAAAATTAACTTTGCATTGGAGCACTATGAAAGATTTCGAAATAATTTTGCAGAAAAAAAGAAACTTGTAAAGAAAGGCAATGTATTCGAATGGGGAGCAGAAGAAGAGTTGTTGATTGCAGAGATTGATAAAAAAGAATTCAATGGATTCATAGACAGATTTACCGAATATCTACAAGAACTCGTTAAGAAATTTAATGCTTGATGATCTATACCATTTGCAAGTCACGTAGTTGCATTTTCACGGCATGTATTTTTTAGATCATGAGATAGAGGATTTGAACCATTTTATTCAAAAAAACCAGTCTTATGTTTGAAAAGCAGCCTAAAATATCATGTACAGAAACTTGTGCACGTTGCTATAACATACAAGATGATAATACTGAAATTCTTCATACGGTTTGTCTTCTTGGAACACACAAGCCCGTCCCTATTGATGCCGTAACTTTTGCAGCCGCCATACCATGGTGTTGGTGCAGTACTATTTTACATCATCATCAAATTGTCCTAATTTAAGAACATAATCGACTAAATTTTAGGTACAATTCCATCTACCGAAATCGATTTAATTGTTATATAATAGAAAAATCGTTTTCACAAAAGCTTATAATCGTGCTATATTGTTTCAAAACAATATGACAGAATCAATGCCAATTTCACAGGCAAAAACAATGCGAAGTGGAGTTAATGTCAAAGCAAGAGTAAAAAGCAAAAGTGATCCTAGGACCGTAAATCTCAAGAGCGGAGGAACGATTCAGGTTTGTGACGCAGTCATATCTGATGGAGAAGGTGAAGACAACGAAATGAAACTCACGTTGTGGGGCGACGACATTGAAAAAGTGAATACTAATGATGAAGTTGTCATTACAAACGGATATACAAATGAGTTTAGAGGGGAAGTAGCACTGACCAAAGGTAAATTTGGTACCATGGAAATAAATCCATAATAACTGCATTACCGTTTTAATTATTTTTTAGACTAGTGTTAATAATGGTGTGTATGTACGGCGTATAGTGTTTCTAGTTTGCTACCAGAGCCACAGTTTTTGTTCTGATCTTGGTATTCTCTCACTGTTCATTCAACAAATCAACTCTAGTAATGACGGATCAATTGCTTTTATTGTGATCAGTTAGACGGAGATCGTAATGATACGTGGATTAAAGTACGACACAAACAGTCACAAAAAAAATAACACAGGCGGTAAAATTCTGATTGTGGTTGATTTAACGACGATGGATCGGTTGATTCTAATTAAAACAGCGGCAATAACCTATTTAAAAAATATCAATCATGGATACAGTATGGAGTTTCATCCAAAGAACCTGCCAATACTAGAGACGTTTGAGATAGAGAACGAAAAAGAGGCGCAGGCAGCAGTAGAAAGGATGGCAGAGTTGGGATTTAAGACAGAGAAAGCAGGATTCAAAGTTTTGATGCCAAAAGAAACCAGGACTGCAAAAAGAATTGGATACACCATAACAACCGGAGTTACATACAGGCTCAGGGAGCAGAAAAAGAGCAGAGATATCAAATATTGGACATATCATCATGACGACAAGCATTATGCAATAGTGTTGATAGATAATAGTACGTTACGTGAGTTAGGTTTTTGATTTGTCAAAAATTTTGTAGAGTTTGGTCCTTTTAGCTATCACGCCTGCAAGCAACACCCCAATTACGGTCCCGCCAATCACATCCATTGGATAGTGCTGCAATACATACAACCTGCTCACAGATACTAATGCAGGGTATAGCAACACAAGATACGCACCGCGTGGGAATCTCTCAGAGATGGCATAACCAAAGATTACTGCAAACAGCATAGAACGTGCCGCATGACCGGATGGATATGAGGCATTAAATCCACCATCACAAAACAATGCAAATGTATCCTGGCTTACCGATACCGGAAATGGTATGCCCTCATACTCAAAATCAGGTCTGTCACGGTCAATGCCGCACTTGATGTAACCGGTTAACAGCGTAGAGAGTACAATCAGAATCATCAATGTGATGCCTATTCTACGGGTTTTAGGAATCAGTAGAACAAATATTCCAATTGCCAGCATGGTAACACCGTCACCTGCCTCTGTGATGATCTGCATGGTAGTATCCAGTACAGGATCACCTACAACCTCTTCAGAGAAGAACAAGACCACACCTTGATCAAAACTTTCAGTGATTCCAGAGTATACAATAGCAGTGATTAATAAAAAGACCACTACGAGTATGACAAAGGTACGCGACCTTAGATCAAATAACCAGTTTTGCAATTACTATGATTCCAAATAGACGTCTTTTAATTTTTGGTACTAGGTATAACATCAAGGAAGGCAGAAAAAAGACAACAAACAAGATTGTAGCCGTCTTAAAGAATTTAACCAAGTAGACAATAGACAAACTGTGAAGGTACTCACATTAGATGATTTTGATCTGAAAGGCAAAACGGTCTTTTTAAGAGTAGATATGAACTGCCCGATGGATCCTGAGACGCATGAGATTTTAGGCACGTATCGAATTGAGGAGGCCATTGAGAGCATACAGGCGTTAAAAGAGGCCAAAGTGGTAGTTGGATCACATCAGGGCAGGGTTGGAAACAACGAGTATACAGGAATGGACAAACATGCCAAAGTACTTGAGAGGTTGACTAGTAGAAAGATAAAATATGTAGAGGATACGATCGGTGCTGCCGCACAAGATGCAATCAAGAATTTAAAAGATGGCGAGATATTGCTATTGGATAATCTCAGACTGTGTGCTGAGGAGAACTACGAGTTTACCCCAGAGAATGCAGCAAAGACGATAATGGTGTCAAGATTAGCAGGTTTGTTTGACCTGTGCGTGTTAGACTCATTTCCCAGTGCACATAGGTCACACCCATCAATAGTAGGATTTGCGCAAGTGTTACCAGCTTGTGCGGGAAGAATTGCAGAAAGAGAGGTAAGAAACTTGGATGAGATAATGACAGTTGCCAAAGCACCACATGTGATAGTGCTAGGCGGTTCAAAGATTCAAGACAGGTTAGAGGCCATAAAACTGCTGATTCAAAATGGCAGAGCAGATCACGTGTTGCTAACGGGGCTCATTGGAAATGTGTTTATGCGCGCGCAAGCCAGAATCAAATCACTGTTGGGATTTAAAAGAGAAGAAGAGGTTGTCGCACGAGCGCACTCGTTGATAGGAGAATATCCGGATGTATTTGCAACGCCTGTGGATATTGCAATTGACAAGGATGGAGAGAGGATTGAGATGGATGTACGAGAGATGCTAAGAGGGGACAGAATTTTTGACTTGGGACCTAAAACTGTAAACCATTATTCAAAACTAATCGCCGGTGCAGGAACTGTGTTCATCAGCGGACCTGCGGGATTCTTTGAGAATGAGCAATTCAGCTATGGAACAAACGCGTTACTCAAAGCAGTTGCAAACTCTATGGCTACAACAATTGTAAGTGGAGGTCATCTCACTACAGCGCTAAAACAACAGGGATTAGATTCAAAGATTAACCACATTAGTACGGCAGGCGGTGCACTAGTACGATATCTTACAGGCGAGAAACTGCCAATGATTAAAGCGTTGGAAGATGCAGCATCAAGGTACAGATCTAGATAGAGGATTTGCACGAAGGGTTTGGGCATATTCTGTCTTCTGACATACCAAGACAGACATCATAATCACAGGTGTTACAGTGAAGTTTTTCTACAGGATCAAAGAGTTTCAGCCAGATTGTGGTAAAATTTTGTGCAATATTGCGAACAAGACCAGCACGACAAATATCATTAAAAAATGACTCTGTATCATCAATAATCCATGATGGGTGGATATCAGCGTCTTTTTTGATTATCTCAAAGATCTCATCGTTTGTAAAGTTGATGTTTACATCGTTGAATTTTTCAAAGATTATTTTACGTATCTGAAGAATTATTGGAATTTTGGGAGTAAAATCATTCATGTAGAACCATCATCATCATCATCATCAATAGAGATTTTTTGCCTCTTCTTTTAGTCGGTCTGCATTTTGAGCACCATCATCACCATCATTATCACTCAGATGTTCTCCAATGTATGTATAAAGAGCGGACTTGAGTACTTTTAGTGAAAGTAAAGCACATTTTATTCTAACAGCTTGTAGGTGTTCAAGACCCAACTCACTTAATACATCATTTTTGTCAATATCCCTTGTCTCATCAAGAGTCTTCCCCTTTGTAATCTCAGTCAATACAGAGGAACACGCCATACATATGGCACACCCCTTGCCATGAAATTTTATGTCGGTGACTCGGTTATCGTCTATCTTCATATCGATGTCTATACTATCACCACACAACGGATTAGAGTCATGAAAAGTTACATCAGGGTTCTCGATTTGTCCATAATTTACAGGATTGCGAGAATAATCAACTATCATCTCATGATATATGTCTGCGCTTCCAGTAGAGGCAGCAGTCATAGCTTGAACACCTTTGCTACAATATTTAAGGAATTTACAAGAACATCAATGTCGTGTTTGGTATTGTATATGTAAAAACTAGCCCTTGATGTTGCAGCAATGTTGAGTCTTTCCATCAATACTTGGGCACAGTGATGGCCAGAACGTACTGCAATACCCTCCGCATCAACAATTTGTGCAACATCATGGGGATGCACGTCTGCAAAATTAAAAGATATGACGCCGCCGCGCTTTGATATATCCTTTGGTCCGTATATGTGGAGACCCTTTACAGCAGACAGTTTCTCTATGGCATATTTTGTCAACTCTACTTCATGCTCTCGAATGTTATTGATTCCAATTTTATTGATATAGTCAATGGCTGCTCCAAGTCCTACAACATCTGCAATATTGGGAGTACCTGCCTCAAATTTGTATGGCAGGTCATTCCAAGTAGTCTCGTACTTGTGAACCTCTCTTATCATATCACCGCCTCCATGAAATGGCACCATAGTCTCAAGAACCTTTTTTTTAACCCACAGCACACCAATGCCGGTAGGACCCAACATCTTGTGCCCAGAGAAGGCAAAAAAGTCGCATCCCAAATCTGCAATGTCAACCTTCATGTGGGGGACTGCTTGGGCGCCGTCAATTAGTGTAAGGATATGGTTATTGCCTCCTTCAGGCGTTGTTGTTGTTGTTGCTATTGTAGCAGCCTTGCACATCTGAACTATCTTTTTTGCATCAGTGATAGTGCCAAGCACATTTGACATTAGACTAAACGCTACTAGTTTGACCTTGCCTGTGTCAAGATATTCTTTGAGGTCGTCTAAGATTAGCTCACCGTCATCGTCCATACGAATGTATTTTAGTTTGGCGCCTGTCTCTTGCGTTAATAGCTGCCACGGTACAATGTTGCTGTGATGTTCATATTCGGTAGTGACGATAATATCGTCTTTTTGAATGTGAGATCTGCCCCAAGCATATGCAACCAAGTTTATTGCCTCAGTAGTTCCCCTAACAAAAATTATCTCCTGACGATCCTTGATGTTTACAAAGTTTGCAATCTTGTCTCTTGTCTCCTCATATGCATGAGTGGCTTCTTCAGCTAGTGCATAAACTGCTCTGTGAATATTTGCATTATGATTTTGGTAATAGTAAGTGATTGCATCTATTACCTGATTTGGTTTTTGGGTTGTTGATGCATTATCTAGGTACACCAAGGGTTTGTTATCACGGACGGTCCTTTTAAGAATTGGAAAATCGTTTTTCAAATTTTCAAATAGTGATTCTGTACTTTGCATTATACCATCATACCTCCACATAAATCTCATCAGACTGGACTTTGACATTGTATATCTTAAGAGGCACTTCGGCAGGAAGGTTTTGAGGTTCTCCATTTGCCAGATTAAACACAGACAAATGCAAAGGACATCGGACACCCTCATCACTTAGAAATCCAGTAGACAGATCTGCATTTGCATGTGTACAGATTAGATCAGTTGCGTGTATCTTTCCCTTTAGATTTGCAATCAAGATTTTGGTATCGTTGTGTACAAAACCAAATAGTTGACCTTCTTTTACCTGCTGTAACGTACAGGCTTTAATCCATTCAGGCAGAAGAATCACCTATACTTGTAATGCTGCTCGATTTCAGCATCCTCATTGTAGCGTGTCTCTTCAATTTCAACAAACTTGGCTAGCTCTTCATCAGTATTAATAGTTAGATCCTTATTCTCCCACTTTGATTCAATGAGATAGGCTATCCAAGCTCTGACCTGAAATGACATCTTTCGTGATAGCGGTTCTAAGAACCCCTCAACTATAGTTCTCTCAGCCTCTTCGTGGCTAAGACATCTGGTCTTTAGATAAAATATTTGTTCTTCATCAATCTGTGCAACTGATGCAGAGTGGGTGGCCTTTACATCGTTGGTAAAGATCTCAAGGCCAGGGATTGCATCTGATTTGGCATCCTCATCTAACAGAATGGAGCGACCAGACAGAAATGAGTTTGATTTTGTAGCATTCTCTTTTATTCTAATCATTCCTTTGAACAGAGATTTTGACTTGTTTCGAAGGATGGATTTTTCAACTACGCGTCCCTCAGTGGAACGTTCCTCATGGTTCACTGCAGTATGAATATCAAAAGATTGATCATTGTTCCCAAAGACCACTTCAGAGTCATTAGATGATGCGCCTGTTCCATTTAAGAAATATTCTATATTGTATCTAGACAGCATAGAACCGAACAGACCAGAGTACCAGTTTACACTAGCATCTTGTGCTAGATCGGTTCGTCTAGTCGAAAAGGTGACTGCGTGTTGGTCCATCATCTGAAGAGTGGTGACATCTAGGTTTGCGTTGCCTGCAACTGTGGTGTTTAGCAACTCTAGATATGCCTGCTGTGTCTGTATGTTAGGCGAGTACAGCTCTTGTACTATGGTAGCCTTGCTGCTTTGATCTGCAAATATGATATTGCGAGATATGGCAGAATGGCCGTCTTCTGAGAGACACAGCAACATATGGATTGGTCGGTCCACAGTAACATTGCGTGGTATATGTATGAACACGCCAGAGTTAAATGCTGCATTGTTTAATGCAGTAAACTTGTCTGCGTTAGAGTTTGAGGCCTCTAGTGCTTTTTTTACCAGTTCTGGTGTGTGTTTTATTGCATCTGATATTGAAGATATTATCAATCCTTGGGATTTTAGAGAGTCAGGCAGGTTGATTCTGTGAATGTTTGTTCCAATCTGAATGATGCATATCTCGTCTTCTAGTTCGCCGAGTCGTTTTTTGAGGAAACTAGGAACTGTTTGTGCAGTGGTAATTGAGAGAGACACCTTTGTAATATCCATCTTTTTGACATCAGTGTATTTATTGTAAAGTGGGGAGATCTCAATTGGCAGGTTGTTGTATACAGACAATGATGCCTTTCTGTAATCTTTGAGCCAGTCAGGTTCATTCATAGATGATGAGATCTCATCGATGTGAGACGCGCTAATGCTTGAGAGTAGTTCTTGGGACATATCTAATCAAAACCAGTGGTCACCCTACAGAGTCATCCATCTCTAGTTTGATGAGTCTGTTCAGTTCTACTGCATATTCCATTGGGAGTTCTTTTGTAAATGGCTCCATAAAGCCGTTGACGATCAATGACAGAGCTTCTTCTTCGTTGAATCCCCTACTCATAAGATAAAAGATTTGATCATCACCAATCTTTCCAACTGTTGCCTCGTGGGTGATAGTTGCGTCTTCCTGATCAATCTCCATGTATGGATATGTATCAGTTTTTGATGTATCGTCTAAGAGTAGTGCGTCGCATCGCACAGTAGACTTTACATTTGTAGCACCTTTTGCAACTTTGAGCATTCCACGGTACGTAGAACGTCCATCTAATCTGCTAACTGATTTTGATGTGACTTTGGACGTAGTATGTGGTGCAAGATGAACCATCTTGGCACCCGTATCTTGATGCTGTCCTTTACCTGCAAATGCAATAGACAGTGTCTCACCGTATGCCCGCTCACCTAAAAGATATACACCCGGATACTTCATAGTTAGTTTACTGCCAATGTTTCCGTCAATCCATTCTACTGTTGCTCCCTCATATGCATAGGCACGTTTAGTCACAAGATTGTAAACATCGTTACTCCAGTTTTGGATTGTGGTGTATCGCAGTTTTGCATCTTTGTGAGCTATTAGTTCGACTACAGCAGAGTGCAGGGATTCAGAAGAGTATACAGGAGCAGTACATCCCTCTATGTAGTGTACTTCTGCACCTTCATCAACAATTATCAGAGTTCTCTCAAACTGACCAATGTTCTCAGCGTTAATTCTAAAGTATGCTTGTAATGGCATGTCCACTGAGACACCTGGTGGTACATAGATAAATGAGCCGCCACTCCATACTGCGCTGTTTAATGCGGCAAATTTGTTATCCTCTGGAGGAATAATCTTACCAAAGTATTTTTTGAACATCTCAGGATGTTCTTTTAGTGCAGCATCAGTATCCAAAAAGAGAACACCTTGTTTTGCCAAATCCTCCCTTAAACTGTGATATACGACTTCAGATTCGTACTGTGCGCCAACACCTGCCAAAAACTTCTTTTCGGCCTCTGGAATGCCTAGTTTGTCAAACGTGTTTTTAACATTCTCAGGCACGTCATCCCAGCTCTTCTCCACCTTCTCAGACGCCTTGGCATAGTAGTAGATATTTTGAAAGTCAATAACACTAAGATCGCCACCCCAAGTAGGCATTGGTTTTTCCATAAAAATTTCAAAGGAGCGCAATCTAAAATCAAGCATCCATTGTGGCTCATCTTTCATCTTACTGATACTAATTACAGTTTCCTTAGACAGGCCTTTCTTGCTAAGGTGGACGTACATCTCTGTAGAGTCCTTAAAATCATATTGTGAATAATCCATATCTAGATTTTCAGTTGTCATATTGAAGATAACCCCGTTATATTATAAATAGATCGTGAAAAATAGGCAGAGCTAAACAAATCCGTCAAATTCTGAAGATTTACGTAAATTAACATTGTAAATCTATCACAATTAGTTCATACAGTATATCTTGAATCTATAAAAAGGCTTTTTTAACAACTGAATTTGAGGTTTTTTATCTTTAAATAGAATTGACGTTTGTATGGCATTCTATATACGTCATCTTTGTCAATTCATACGTTTTTTCCATATTATTCTTCTTGTTGTCAGGATCGCCATGATCACATTCGCCTAAATTACAGTAAATGAATTCCAACGCGTACCTCTCAATCTTCCCATATAACGCCACACAATAGAGCGTCTCCACCTATGTATCCACATGCCACGGTTTCTAGTAATGGAAAAGCCGACTGTGTCTTTCATAGATTTTACATGGGATGCTATGCCGCTGAAAAAATCTATCATGGAACACGCCTGCCTAGACTATGAGTCTGATGTGAGGGGTGAACTACTTTCTGGACAATACAAGCAGAACCATATTTCAAAATATTTATAAATATTGTAACACAAATACTGTTATGGTTACAACGGAAGACAAAATAAAATGTATTGAAAAATACATCAAGGGATTTGAGGAACACGGTTTATCAAATATGGTGAATGCCGGAAATGAAGAAATTAAAAATTTAAAAGAAAAACTAGCTCAAGAGCAAGTAACGTAAACATGATAAAATTCTAAAATGTGAATATATGTTGTTTAATTAAACATATGTAATACAAATAACAATTAATATTTTAAATAGATAATATTGCTTGTATATATATGGCATACGATTCTTACATGGATGAAAAGAAAAAACTAAATGACAAAATAAATTATACAAAGACGGCAATTATTGCGTTTGAACAACATGAAATGTATTCGCTTGCCAACAAGATAAGAGATGAATTAGAACGTTTAGAAAAAGAACTTGTAAAATTAAATGAAATGCAGTAAAATTTTTATAAATATATACATATTATTTTTTTTAAAATTTACACTGTTTCAAACCCGAGACATTTACAACTAATGTGCAACTAGAGACATACCATTATCGCCTTAGACTTATTGACAAAACCATCATCAGAGACTTGGTTTTGATGTGTGCAGTACGATCTTCAAAACTAAAAAAGTGATTTATTAACTGCATCAAATGCGCCTGATACAGTATGAACTTGGGCAACGATATTTTTGACTTTGAATTTTTTTAGTTCGTCAGATGTAAAGGGTCCAATAGAGACTATGAGTGATTTTTCAAGCTTTTGTAATAGTGTGTCTCTATTATTATTATTGTCAGAGCCGTCAATATCATAGTCATTTGAGAGTATCTCAAAGAATCCCCTAACTGATGATGCACTTGTAAATATGATGCCATCAACCTTGTTTTGAGAGAATAGTTCTCGGAAGCCATTCCATTGAGTAGTATCCCTAAATGCACATACATTATACAGATGAATCTCCAAGACGTCAATACCGATTTTGGATAACAGTTCTTTGAGAAATGGGGTGGAGGCACCGCTTCTTGGAATGATTGCTTTTTTTCCAACTGCGTTAATTCTAGTAAAAACTTCACCGATGCCAACTGAAGAAAAAGTTGTGGGCTGATGATTTACTTTTATTCCTTCTGACTCTAGGGCAATGGATGTTTTGGGCCCTACCGATACAACAATTGTGTTTGCTACTGCTAGTTTGAGATTGTCTATCTTTTTGACTTTTTTGGCAGTATCAAACAAAAGTTTTACTGCTTTTGAGCTCATAAATACGGAATAGTCAGGATTGTACGATGCAATAGATTCTAGAAACTCATCTACAATTTGTTCGCCTTTACTTACTAGTTCAATGGTAGGTAATGCTATAGGTGTTGCATTGTTCTGTTTTACAAGTGAGATAAACTCTTTTGAATCTTCAAGTGAACGGGTAATGGCAATAGTCTTTCCGGCAAGCATTACTGTTTCCACCATCCTCCTATAACATCTGACATATGAACCACATCACCAATAATAATATTAGTTGGAGGAGTAATATTGTTATCCCGAACCTTTTTTGCAATATTTGTAACAGTGCCCTTTACCATCTTTTGTTTATGTGTAGTTCCATTTTGAATTACAGCAACAGGAGTGTCTTTTGCCATACCACCTGATATGAGCTGTTTGCAGATTATGTCAATTCGTGATAGCCCCATCATGATTACAATCGTATCTACTGCACGCGCAAGATTCTTCCATTTCACACGCTCTTTGTTCTTCTCAGGATCTTCATGACCTGTGACAAAGACGACAGATGATGCGTGTCTTCTATGTGTAAGTGGAATGCCAGCATAAGTAGCAGAGCCTATTCCAGATGTGATTCCCGGGATTATCTCATAAGATATGTTGTTCTCTTTAAGAAACTCTGCTTCCTCACCACCGCGTCCAAAGATAATAGGATCGCCTCCCTTTAGTCTGACTGTATTTTTCTTGGATTGGGCATACTGTATCATCAGACTGTTTGTAGTATCTTGATGAGTTGTATCATCACCTACTGCTCGTCCTACGTAGATCTTTTCAGCGGATTTAGGAATCATTGATATGATCTTCTTGCTTACAAGCCTATCATACAAAACGACATCTGCTTTTCGGATAAGCTCAACTGCCCGCAGCGTAATTAGTTTACTATCACCAGGACCGGCACCAACAAGATATACCTTGCCGGTGGTGCTGCTGCTGCTGCTGCTGCTGCTGCTGCTGCTGCTGCTGCTGCTGCCTTTATTCTTCCTCATAGTCGTAGTTGTCTTCTTCTTCTTCTTCTTCTTCTCCTTCTTCGTCTTACTAGATACAGCTGTCTTTTTACTGGCATCCTTGTCCTTTGATTTAGCAGTCATCTGATTCTTTATCATGTCTTGTTCCACTCTTCTACCTTGGCTCTCCAATTTAATGCAAGTTTATTCACTCCTTTTGAGTGTAATTCCTCTCCTGCACGTCTGCCAATTGACATGGAGTCATCTTTGTTCCCAGTCATTTTAACGTGTAAAGACTCTTTTCCATCAACTGAGAATGCCGATACTGACAGCGTCATGTCTGCACCATCAGACTTGGCATACGCACCCAATGGAAACCTGCATCCAGAATCAACATACTTTGAGAGGGAGCGCTCTGCCTGAATCTCCAAACGAGAATCAACATCCTCAATTTTTTTGAGCATTTCAATGGTTTGCGTGGCGTCTGCTCTTGCAACTATCGCAATTGCACCCTGTCCTGGAGACGGTAAGAAGGTATCAACAGACAAGGGAGAATATCTTATATCAGCCAATCCCAGTCTAGTGATTCCTGCTTGAGCAAGTACTACTGCATCATAGCTGCCTGTAGATATCTTTTTTATTCGAGTCTCAATGTTCCCACGAACTGGTTTAACGATAACATCTGGCCTAATCCTTGAAATCTGGACTGCACGTCGCAGAGAGCTTGTTCCAATGACAGAATCAGGAGCGATATCAGACAGTGTAGAACCATCTGAGGTAATGATCACGTCATTTACTGCTTTACGTTTTGGAATCGATGCTAAGACAAGAGTCTCATCAAGTGCAGATGGGACATCTTTGAGACTATGCACTGCAAAATCAATCTCTTTTTGCGCAACTTTCCGGTCAATCTCTTTTTCAAATATTCCTTTTGCATCAATGGTAAAGAGTGCCCTGGTATCAACATCGCCTTTTGTAGTGATTGGTTTAATCTCATATTCAGAATCAGGGTGTACAGATTGTAGCTGTGATATGACTTGCTGTGTTTGCGATATAGATAGCATACTTCCTCTTGCACCTACGATGTATTTTTGCTTCAACTCTTCACCGACTTTAATGCTAGACTATACGCATCAAGTATATTATCCACATCGATACGTGTATGCGCATCAGACAAGAACGATACCTCAAACTGCGATGGGGCAATAAACACACCATTGTGTAGTAGGACATGAAACATTCTTTGAAACTTTATGGCATCAGCGTTCTTTGATGTAGTGTAATCAGTTACTTGGTCTTTACTAAAAAAGATCTGAAACATGGATGATATATGGTTAATTTGGTGCGGGATACCCATATCAGTAGACATGTCACCTAGAGCACAAGACAGATACTGATTAAACCTCTCAAGTTTCTTGTACAGCCTGTTTTTGGTTCTGTTAATTGTCCTAATTGAAGCAATTGCAGCACTAACTGATACAGGATTACCTGCAAATGTACTTGCTTGGTATACGTTACCGCCTGGAGAGAGCAAATCCATTATCTCCTGTCTGCCTCCTACTGCAGATATTGTAAATCCGTTGCCCAAAGCTTTTCCAAGCGTTGTGATGTCGGGTTTGATGTTATAGTACTGCTGAGCACCACCGGGAGACATTCTAAAACCAGTAACTACTTCATCGAAAATTAATGGAATGTCGTTCTCTTTTGTGATCTTGCGCAGAGTGTTCAAAAACCGTGGTTTAGGCAGAATAAGACCCATGTTTGCAAGAACCGGCTCGACTATAACGCCTGCAATACTATCTTTATTTTTGTTTATGGTATCTTGTAGATCTTCAATGTCATTGTATCTTACCACCAGTGTGTTTCTTGATGTTTCGTTTGGTATGCCGTCAGACACTGAAATACCGTTGTGTGCAGAACCTGAACCGGCTCGTACCAATACAGAGTCGTGTGCACCGTGATAGCATCCTTCAAATTTTATTATCTTTTTATTTTTTGTAAAACCACGAGCCAGTCTTATTGCAGTCATAGTAGCCTCGCCACCAGTGTTAGTTAGTCTTACCTTGTCAATCGAGTGGAAATTTCCAGCTATTAGTTTTGAGAGCTCGATCTCAGATTCAGTAGGTGTACAGTATAAAGTTCCTTGGAATAGCTGATTTACTACAGATGAGGTAATCTCTTCTCTACTATGACCCAAAAGTAGCGCGCCATAACCATTACAGAGATCGATGTATTGAGTATCATCCACATCCCAAATGTATGCGCCGCCTGCTTTTTTGGTAAAAAATGGGTATGGCTCAAAATATCTAACAGGACTGTTAACTCCTGAAGGGATTACTTGCTTTGCAACATCAAACAGCTTCTCAGATTTGTCTGGCATCTAGATAGTGGGAGTTGTCATGATTATTAGTAATTTGTGTCTCTCTGAATCTGAAATCGTTTTTTGAATAAAAATGCAGCAATGATGGTACCAACTAATGGCGCAGTCAAGTATAACCAAAGATATTCAAATGTTCCAGACAACAAAGCAGGGGCCAATGCACGAGCGGGATTCATAGATGCACCAGAGACAGTAGCTAAAAACAAGATATTCAGTCCGACTATACCTCCAATGGCAACACCGCTAAACCCTCTCAGACCTTTTGTATATACTACGTAAAATATCACGGCCATCAACATAAAGGATGCAAGGACCTCGACTGGAAAGATCGCAAATATTGAAAAGTCAAGGTTGGGAGCATTGGCACCAAGATTGGCGTCTTGACCTACAAAGGACATAACAAACAAAGAGCCTAGAAATGCACCGATGAACTCTGCTGCAAAATAGTATATCACTTGAATTTTTGTAATGTGTCCTGTGATGTAATATCCTATGGTGACTGCAGGGTTAAAATGTGCAAGAGAGATACCCCCAAATGCATAAACACCAATTAACAGTGCAATAAATGGAGCAAGGGCTTCAAATGGGATTCCAAGGCTGCCATCAAATGTTTTAGCGTCATAAACTATCGAACCAGTAGCAAAGACTACAAGCAAAAAGGTTCCGACTAGTTCGACTGCAAAAATTTGCCAGTTAGCGTACTGTTTCATCTGTTTGCCTCTAATGATGTGATCAATTTGATTATGTCTTCTTTTATCTGATCACGTATATTTCTGATGTCATTATATGATCGGTCTTTAGGATCAGGTATATTCCAGTTAATCATGGAAATATCTGGAGAAGATAGCGTGGGACATGCCTCTTTGTCAATACAGCAGCCCATATTGACAATTATAGACGAGTCCTCAAGCATTGTATGTGATAACAATTTTGGGTTCTGTGAAGTTATCGGGTGCTATAGAGGCCTAAAATACAAATAAACATCATTGAATTATAACATAATTATTGAATAACACGAGCACGCAATGTCCAAGATGCGGAAAGAAACTCCAAGAGGACATGCAAAAACATCGTAAAATGTCGTGTACTAATTACGGATTATGCATGGACAGAGATATAATAACTGCCATGAACATATCACGCAAGCTGTCCCCTAGGTTTAGGGATAGTAGAGGTGACATATATGAAACGAAGTCTGGCAATGTCGGAACCCAGTACACCGTCGGTAATCCGAATAGTCGATATGTCAAAGTCGAGTTATGGAGGTAACCCCCGATAACTTCACAGAACCGGTTTAGGAGTAGATTTTGATCTTGGATTTACTTATTGACGATGATCATGACCTATATGGAGAGGGGGCATGCCTGCCCTATACTGACCTATACTTTATGTAACAATAATTGATTATAGATGAATTACTGTGACACAAAATATAATCTTTATATATTTTATGTAACAATAATTGATTATAGGTGAATTACTGTGACACAAAATATAATCATTGGGCTTCAAAATAGGCTTCTCTTAGCATTAGCAGAAAAGGATACTAGTGTGTTTAGTTTTGAGGATGCCAAGAAAATTCTACAGGCTAACAACTCTACAACAAGACACGTTCTGATGAATCTGACCAAGAAAAGACGATTACAGCGAATAGAGAGAGGCAAATATCTGTTAATTCCAGAAAGAGCAGGTCAAGAACTACATTGGGCTGAATCCCCTTGGGTAATAGTTCCTCATCTAATTGATGTTTATTATGTTGGATTCTGGACTGCGATGAATTTTTGGGATATGACCGAACAGATACCCTATACTGTATTTGTTGTAACAACCAAAAGAAAACGAAATCTAAAATTTGGAAACCAAAGATTTGAATTTGTAACACTATCAAAGAAAAAATTCTTTGGTTTTATTGAACAGAAAGCAAGTAAAAAAGAATCTTTCAATATTTCTTCCATAGAAAAAACAATTGTGGATGGCTTGATGCATCCTGAATACTGTGGAGGGATTATAGAGGTAACTAAAGCAATGTGGAATGCACGAAAAGAATTAGACTGGAATTCAGTTTTAGAAATGTCAGTGAAGGTGGAGATTAATATAGTTCTAAAACGATTAGGTTATTTGCTTTCTGTTCTTGACATTGAAGAAAAAATTTCAGAAAAAACTAAAGAAAAAATAAAAAAAAATCCATATCATTATCTTGATCCTACTACAAGCAAAGATAAAATCGGAAATTCAAAAGAATATGGATTAATAATTAACAGAACAAAAGATGAATTGCTTAGTTGGATGGATTATTAATGGATGAGAAATTACTCCGAAAACTAGCAGGCAAGTATCAGATACCACTCGGAACATTGGAAAAAGATTATGCATTAACAAACTTGTTGTCAGTAATTGCTAATTTTCCAAAATTAGATAAAATGCTTTTCAAAGGTGGCACAGCATTAAAGAAAATATATTTTGAAAATTTTCGGTTTTCTGAAGACCTTGATTTTGTTTGTTTTAAGGATATTTCAGATGACTTTCTAGATTTTGTAAAAGATAATATGAAAGATCTTGATGTAGCGTTTACAGAAATAACAGATTTGGAAAAGAAGAATGAGAGTGTCAAATTCAAAGTAAAGTATAATCAATCCACCGGTGCTAGAACAAGCATCAAGGTCGATTTGAGCCTGCGTAAAGACGTTTTGATGAACCATTCCGCCAAACCCATATTGCATTTCTATGAGACCTTCTCAAACGTATTTTCCGTGCCTGTAATGCCTCTTGAAGAGATAATGGCTGAAAAAATTAGGGCTATCACATACACAAAACATCCAAGGCATCTATATGATATCCAATATCTGTATCAGCAAGGTGTAAAAATTAATCCTAATATGGTTAGGTTAAAAATAAAATCTGTTTACAAAGAGGATTTTGACATCAATAAACTCAAAGAAAGACTGCCTGAGAAAGCAAATGATTGGATTACTGATTTAAGACCACTTCTACCTGATGCGCCACCGCCATTTGATGAAGTTTCAAAAAAAGTTTTAGAAATTGTTGCTGCTGCAATGAAATAATACGATTTTACACTCTGAATAGTGTACTCATCCTCTTGTATGAGATTACTCCCACACCTGACCATGAATGAAGCAATCTCATGTAATCGATGTATTTTTGCGCCAGTCAAGGATGATTGTGTATGATCTAAATCTATCAGTACAAATCAAATGGAATGCGCATGAAATCTAATATACCAGCGGCATATGCAGGGCAAAAATATACTGACTGACACATACCTAGTTGCTACAAAAGAACGCAAGCAAAACTCAGACAGAGAACATGCATACTTCAATCCACCCCGTATTGGGAGGGCAAAACAGTGTGCTGCCAGGCATCCTGTCTTTTTGCATTCGTTCCATGTTATAGTGATACAAAATTCTACCGCCAATGCGTTTTGCGCGTGTGGTAATATCAGATATATTGTATTTGGTGATATAGTCAAGATCGGCATCGTTTTCAATCCGGTCAAACGGATACCGTGCTATTGGACGCATGGTATCTGGGATCATATCGTACGGAATAAGGTATTCCATGATTACTCTACTCGTTTGAGATTTGCTCTGCAGCATGTCAATCGTCTTCCAGAGTGTTTCTGCAGAGAGATAGTAAGATATGCCCTCAAGAATCATAAGCGATGGTCTGGCAGGATCCCAGCCATGCTCTATCAGATTTGTCCTAACAGCTTTGGGATCGGATAGGTCACAAGTGATACATCGGATGGAATCTGATATTGATGGATTGATATGCTGTAACATCTCGGTTTTTGTATCCATGTTTGCGACATCAATTTCAAATATCTTACAGTTAGTGTGACGTGTGTGTATCTCTATTGAGAGTGTGTCAAATCCTGCACCAGGGACGATTACTTGGCAGATTTGGCCATTTGCAATCGCATTGCAGGCCAGGTTCAGTATGCATGATTTTCTGTTTTTTACCAGATGATCGTAATGAGGCCAAAATCTGAGGCATTCTTCAACAAATGGTCGTCCTGGTTCCAAGTCCAACATATCAAGGAATTTTTTTACAATGCTACTTGTATGAATTTCATCTCCGGCAAGTAGTGTTACCATGGCAGATGTTGACGACATGTTTTTAACTCTCAACTAGAAAATAAGCGGGTATAGGTGTTTTATAGATTGTGTATGTGCAGGAGTGGGAGAATAGAAGATAGCAAAAATGCGTCATTAAACTAGAATTAAAAGATCTTCATATTTGCACCAAGACCATTCATATCTTCAATAAAATCAGGATAGGATACTTTGACTGATTCTGGATCAGTGACAACAGTATCACCTACATACATACCTGCAATACAAAACGCCATAAACAATCTATGATCCCCTTTGGCATCAAGATTGGCACCTTGTAATAATAATATATCAGGTGCCGCATTGATAGTCAGCCCATCATCATTCTCTTTAATTGACAGTCCAAGTTTGACAAGCTCTTGCGCCAGTACTGCAATTCTGTCTGTCTCCTTTACTCTTGCGTGTCTTACATTGAATATCTGAATCGGTTCACTAGCATTCAGTGCCATTATTGCCAGAGGAGGCAACAAGTCAGGCGAGTTATTCAGATCAAACCTTCCGCCTTTCAGCAGATCAGGCGTTCGTACTCTGATTTGGTCATCCTGAATAACAATTGTCACACCAAGCTCTTCTAAAATATCAATAAAAACCTCATCACCTTGCGGCAGGTCGCCAACATCACCCTTTATCGTGACGTCCCTGCCTACTAGAACAGCAGCTGCAAGTAAGAGGGCAAGACTAGATGAATCGATTGGAACAGTAAATACAGTCTCTTGGTATATTTGAGGGGATATATTGTACCGCTTGTACGGAATCAGCGTGTCTACTGCCACCTTGAATTTTCTCATTGTGGCAATTGTTGCATCAAGGTACGGTTTTGATACCAAATTCCCCTTTATGGCAATGTTGATTCCACGATCAGTTAGCGGGGCGCAGATAAACAACGCGGAGATGAACTGACTGGATAGATCACCTGAGATACTCACGTCGCCGCCAGTAATTCTGCCCTTGATTTTGATTGGAGGTCTTCCGCCATCAGTTGAACTGCATTGTGCACCCATCTCAGATAAGGCATCCAAAAGCGGCTGCATCGGTCTTTTTTGAAGACTCTCATCACCAGTCAATATAATCTCGTTTGAGAACAGACTGGCAATACTTGAAGCAATCCTGATTGTAGTTCCCGAATTTTCAGCATCAATTTCAACTATATCATTTAACACGTTTACATCTATAGGATTAGCAATTCGTACCATTGAACCATCAATGTCAATATCCGCACCAAGTTTTTTACATGCATTAATGGTAGCCATAGTATCTGCAGAATACAATACGTTAGATACCGTACTGTGTCCATGTGTAAGTGATGCCAAAAAGATTGCTCTATGTGTATAGCTCTTATTTGGAGGACATGTAATACCTCCAGAGATTATGGATTTATCTATTTTACATTTCATGAACTTGCGCCTTTACATTGTTAATATTCGAAGTAATTATATCGCCAGGTAATGCAGAGAAAACTCTCTTGATGGCAGCCTCGTTACCTCTTTTAGTGACAGCAGCAATTGACGGACCGTTGCCTGAGATTGATGCCCCTATGGCCCCTTTTGCGACTAACTCAGAGACTACCTTGGGATCGGAATTTAGCAAGGTAGCAGTTGCCAATCCGTTGATGTTCATGGCATTCCAGTAATCCTTATTTTTTGCAAGATCCCATGCATGAGAAAACACAGATGACAGGATTTTGAGTTTCTTTAGATTGCCTCGTCTTCGATTTTTTGGGACAAATATAACGGCAACAAGATCTTCAGATATGTTCTCAGAGTGAATACGTCTCTTTTTTGCATTGTCAGTAACATTAAATCCTCCATAGTAACAGGAACATGCGTCATCGTAGGCACCGGTTATGCTCACTTTTGACTCTATTGACGCATCAACTCCTGCCAGTATTATCTGCTGATCAGTTAACTTGGGCTTGAATATCTTGGCACATGCCAATGCAACTGCAGACGATATTGCACTGGAACTTTTCAGGCCATATCCTGTAGGAATTTGAGAATCAAGTGTGACTGTGATCTTGTTTTGTTCTAAATCTCTTTGAGGTACTAGCTGTTTGATAGTATTTACAATCAGGCGAGAGCTCAGGCTCTTGTTTTTGGACCGGATTAATATCCCCTTACCAGGACTGGTCTCAACTGTTGCCTTGACCTCTAGCGCTATTCCCATGGTTGCGCCCTTGTAGTTGGCAATCGCATTTACTATCGATATTGCCCCATGAACAGTAGCTGTAACCTTCATATCATCAAAACCCTCCTAGTAATGCTCGCTTCATAGCCTTATATGGTGCTTTCATACCGGTGTCCCCATGCCAAATATCAAATGCTCTGACTGCCTGATTCAATAACATCTCATAGCCATAAATGACAGTTGCCCCGGATTGTTTTGCTTTTTTGATAAAATCAGTGTTAATTGGCATGTATACTATATCATAAACGATAGTTTTGGCAGTGATGCTGCTGCTACTCATGGGTATAACGCTTTGTTCATCGTGAAGACCGACTGATGTGGCATTAACTACAATATCGTAGTTTCCCAGGTCACCTGCGTCATTGATTTCTGTTGTGAGAGCATCAAGATGTATGGTTTTTGCAAATTGGGCCAGACTGTCTGCATGAGATAGTGTCCTATTGGCAATCGTGATACGGGATGCCTTTTCTTTTGCAAATCCTGCAACTATTGCACGCGCAGCACCGCCTGCGCCGATGAGAAGAACCTTGGCATCTGCAATAACTAGGTCTCTGTGTTTGAGCGGTTCTAGGAACCCATCCATGTCAGTGTTGTATCCCTTTAGAGTACCATCTGTGTTTGTAACCGTGTTTACTGCTCCAATCAGACTGCATGTTTGATCCATCGTATCAAGATATTTCATCATCTCCACTTTGTGCGGTATCGTAACATTAAATCCGTCAATCTTTATTTTTTTGAGACCTTCAACCCCTTCTGCCAACTCGCCTTTTGGAATTCTATATCCAATGTAAGACGAGTCAATTCCCAGCTCTCTGAATGCTGCGCTATGGATATGCGGTGACAGTGAGTGATCGATTGGATCGCCAATTACTGCAAAGGATCTCTTCATATTATTTTCAAAATGTTACCATTGATTTAAACTCTCAATTTACGCTATTTTTTCAGATTTAGTATTCTTCTAACCTCTCTGACACTGAATTGGCCGGGAGCTACTGCCTTTCCCAAAGAGACATACGTATATGGACTGCCCATATACAGGCACAGAATTCGGGATACTCGTCCCAGATCACCCATCGCAAATGATATCAATTTAATATCTTTTTTTTGAGCGTATAGCTCAAGCATACGTGTAGAATCATCGATTGTTCTAGCAGTACCGACTATCTTGACGTAGGATGAGAATACACTCATTGCTTTTATCTTCTTGTACAGTACAGAGGACACAGGCGTTCGCTTAAAGTCATGCCATGATACAAGCAGTCTGGTTTTAGTTGTTTTGAGGTATCTAACTAGTGCAACATTTTTTTTTAGCGTGTTGTATTCGACATCCAAAAGGAACGGGTTGTATTCGGCAACTAGTTTAAGGATTGCGATTCTTTCATCCTCATCGCCTGGAAACCGTCCGCCCTCAGTATCAGGTCGTAACGTACATACAACTCGTTTCATGTGCGGTTTGATAAGGGACAAAGTATCTGGAACCTGTTTGGGCAACAGAAAATCAAATCTAACCTCAGCATAGTCTGACTCGTCTAGTGCAGCTAACAACCGCTTTTTTGTTTTGGCAGGAGTGTCCTCTGCAATTGATACACACGTCTTGTATTTCATTTTTCCAGTATGTATTCGTCTGAGACTTCCATCCCAAAATGTCTTCCTGTTGCAGGTTTTGCATGCACCATGACCGTGTCACCTTTTTTAAGATGTGTAACTGATACAAGTTTGCCATTTGGTTTTACAAAGCGGATTGTCTCAGCATCTTGTGCTATGATTCCGCCTACTTCGTCACCTGCAACGGCTTTTATCATAAGCATGGGTCTGCGTTCAATCTTTGATCTGCCCACTGTTGCCCTTTTTGCATCACCCTGAGAGTTGAGAATCAGCACCTCTGTGCCAGTCTCAACCTCTGAGAGATAGCTTGTTGTTCCGTCAGGGGACAGCGTATAACAATGAACGGCCCCTGCATTTACACGAAATGGTCTTGGGGACGTAAATGATGATCCCACAGATTCGTTGTGGACCAAAAACAGAAAGTTTGAGCGATTTCCAATTAACATGCCCTCACCTTTGTGAAGCATGGATGCAGTGTCTACGCACACACGCTCACCGTCACCTACAGGTTTTATCTCTGTAATTTTAGCTGTCTGCATCCTAAAGTGTCTAGTTCCCAAATGGAGCATGGCTTCTCGTACCTTGTTAATTGATGACGCAGAGAGTATCACGCCGTCAACGCCCACATCTAGTATTGAGAACATCTTGCGTACCTCGTCTGCATTACGAGCAATTGCAAAGATTTTGGTGTGAATTTTGTGTAGTTTGGCAATAATATTCTCAAGCGGGATTATCTTCCAGTCCTTTACCTCAACTATGACAAAGTCCAATCCTTTCCTAGCTGCAGTCAGAATATCCTCAATGTCAGAGTTTGACAATACCTTGAATGTTCGTCCTACTTTTTTACCTCGTGGTTTTACCCCTTTGTCTAAAATGATATAATCAGATGCAGGTGATTGTGATAGTGTTTTTAGTTTTGTCTTCTTGTGTTTGTTTAATTTTTTTGGATCAACGTACACCATATTTATCCCCTCTTGTTCTAATTGTGCAAGAAAATTGGCCAGATTGGTTTGCGATACCTTTGGTAAGATTATTAGCTCTTTTGCCTCAGTCAATTCTTTTTATCGCATCCTCTGCAGTAGATCTTCTAAATATGATATCAGATAGTGCAGCCACCATCTTTTCAGGTGTTTTGTGTGCAAAAATGTTTCTGCCATATGTCACCCCAGCTGCACCTGCAGCCATTGCATCGTATGTCATCTGAAGAACATCCATGTCTGTCTCTGCTTTTGGACCGCCTGCAATAACAATTGGAACAGGTGTACTCTTTACAATCTTTGCAAAAGAGTCGACATCTCCTGTGTACAATGTCTTTACAATGTCTGCACCGCATTCTGCCCCAATTCTTGCAACATGAGATACTATATCTGGATCATGAGGATTTTTGATGTTCTCACCTCGGGGGTACATCATTGCCAGCAGAGGCATGCCCCATCTATGGCATTGATCTGCAGTCATTCCCAACTGTTCTAGCATCTCTGGTTCTTCTTTGCCTCCAATATTGATGTGCAGAGACACGCCATCTGCACCCATTGCGACTGCCTCTCTGACCGTGCCAGTTAGCATCTTTCTGTTCGGAGACTGAGATAGTGATGTACTACTAGAGAAATGAACCAAGATTCCTGCTTTGGTGGGTTTAGGCAAGGCCTTGATGATACCCTTGTTAAGGATGACGCTTGTAAGGCCTTGTCTTTCACATTTGTAGATTGTAGGTAATGGGTCTGCAAGACCCTCAATAGGACCATTTGAGATTCCGTGATCCATTGGGATACAAAGCATCTTGCCTTTTCTGAGAATTCTGTTTAATCTAATCTGATTACCTGATACCATGATTTGATCTCGTTTTGTGCCATACTTAAAAATAGCGTCTTTGTAAAACGGTGTGTTTGGTTGCTTTACCAGAATGTAACATCAACTGAGTTTTTTCAACGATTAAATAGGAATTTTGTTGCTGTTTATTATATGAGTCAAACTACAAAGCAGATACAAAAGAGTGATATCTGCGATATCCTGGAGAACGCCTTGAATGGCAACAGACCAAACCCTGACGATTGTTTGAGGCTCTTAGAATCAGATGACGTTCATCTCATGGGTCTTGTTTCAGGACACCTGACAAGAAAACGTTTTGGCAACAAAGCCTCCTTTGTTAACAACATTATCTTAAACTATACCAATGTATGTATCACTGATTGTAAATTTTGCGCGTTTTACAGGGCCCCCAACGCTGATGATGCCTATACACTGACATTGGATCAGATTGAAGCCAGAGTCAAAACATCGTGGGACATGTTTAAGATTCGCCAAGTGCTGATTCAAGGAGGCCATAATCCAAAGCTAAGCATAGAATATTATGAGGACGCATTTAAAATGATCAGGGAAAAATTCCCACTAGTAGGAGTTCATGGATTGTCTACATCTGAGATTGACATGATATCAAGAGTTGAGAAGACATCAACAAAAGAAGTATTGTCAAGATTAAAGAATGCAGGTTTGCAATCAATTCCGGGGGCAGGTGCCGAGATCTTGACTGACTCAGTAAAGGATATCATCAGTCCAAAAAAGATCTCTAGCGCTGAGTGGATTAGAATAATGGAAGAAGCACACACGTTGGGATTACCTGCATCTGCGACAATGATGTATGGACATGTGGAGAAGAACAGCGATATCGTAGATCATTTCTTCAAAATTGTAAAACTGCAAGAAAAAACCAATGGGTTTATGGCATTTATTCCGTGGAATTTTGAGCCAAACAATACATTGATGCAGCAAGAGGGCATAGTGGAGTATGGAACCGGAGGAATTCAGCTGCTAAAGATGATTGCAATATCAAGGCTGATATTTGATGACTCCATACCACATATTCAGTCCTCATGGCTGACAAACGGGGTCGGTATGGCTCAACTTGCCTTGCAGTATGGTGCCGATGACTTTGGCGGAACGCTGATTGGCGAAGAGGTCGTATCGTGTACGGGTGCACGCTCTACAGAGCTGACTGACCAGTTGATTACAGACGCAATTCATCAGATAGGATACAAGGTTGAAGAACGTGATAACTTTTACAATCCAGTTAACGTCGTATAATCCTAGTACAGGTATTTTTGAGAATAATTAACCACGAGTACCATGATTTGTGCATGACGCAATAACTTGTCACAAACCATAGTCATTCCATTTAGAATCAACTAGGTTCTTTGTATGCTCATCTACTTTGACTTGTTGTTGAATTTCTCTGGTATAACCCTCCTCTGCAGTCTTTTGAGTCGCATCAATTCCCAACTTGGAGCCAAAATTGACAAGTGGTGATGCGGGGTCAAGAGTGTCAGTGGGGGCATTGTCAATTATGGTAGTATCTCGTGCAGCATCTGCTCGTGTAGTAACTGCCCAAAGTACATCGTTGATATCATGAACGTTAATGTCGTCATCAACTACTACAAACATCTTTGTAAGAGATAGCTGTCCCATTCCCCACAGCCCCATCATTACTTTTTTGGCCTGACCCGGATATCTCTTTTTAATTGATATGATGGCAAACCCCTGAAACCAGCCAGCGGCAGGCATGCTAAAGTCAGTTACCTCTGGATGAAACATTTGAATCAATGGCAAGAATGAACGCTCTATGACTTTGCCAATGTAGGCATCCTCAAGAACGGGTTTTCCAACAACGGTAGTGACGTATATGGGATTCTTTCTTTGCATGACGCCTGTCAGCGTAAATGTAGGATATGGTTCTACAGGTGTATAATACCCGGTATGGTCGCCGAACGGACCCTCATCTCTAGTGTCTGAAGGATCCACATATCCTTCTAAAACTATCTCAGCGTTTGCAGGCACATCCAAGTCAATTGTTTTGCACTTTACAGTGCGGATTCCTTCCTTTCTTGTTATTCCTGCAAAGAGATATTTGTCAAGGCCTTCTGGAACGGGGGCAATTGATGAGAATATCGTGGCAGGCTCGCTGCCAATAATGACGGCTGCAGGGATTTTCTCACCCTTGTCCTTTGAGATATCACCATGGTGTGCACCTCGCTTGTGTTTCTGCCAGTGCATTAGCGCATGAGTGCCATCTATTATCTGCATTCGGTAGACTCCAAGATTTCGCACTTTGGTTTCAGGATGCACTGTTGCAACTAGTCCCAAAGTGATGAACCTGCCTGCATCATTAGGCCATGATGTCAGAATTGGAAGGTCGTCAAATGATGCATTTGTAGATACAACTTCAGTAACAGGTCCGCTTGACTGTATCTTAGGAAATGATGCAGTCATCTTTGAGAGTTCAGGAAGTTTTTTGATCTTGCCTAGTAACCCTGTTGGAATATCCATCCTTGTCATATCAGCAATGCGCGCTCCAATCTCTGTAAAATCAGTCATCTCCAACCCAATCTCCAACCGCCTCATAGAACCAAACGCGTTTCCTAGAACGGGCATATCATATCCCTTTACATCTTCAAAAAATATTGCAGGGCCGTTTGCATACATCCCTCTGCGCATAATCTCTGCAATCTCCAAGTTTGGATCAACGTTTGTCTTTACTCTTTTTAGCTCTCCATGTTTTTCAAGTTCGGTTATAAAATCACGTATGCTGTTTATCATGTTATGCTGGGTTTACATGTTGACAAGGTATAAGCCTAACGCAATTTTGGCCATGGTCCTAGTATGTTTTAAGACGAGGTATGTCTATCAGTGCTTGTAATCAAGTATTATGATTATTATTACTATTACTATAGTTGCATGACGTGGTCCAAATCCTAGTTCTACAGACCTATTTGATGTTCTTTTACACGCGTCTTATTGGTTTTGATTCCGTCCATCTGATTGAATTTCCTGTGATCGGAGCATGAGATCATGCATCACGTGCCAGAATCGCGCAAAGACACATAGCACACGTTATAGGCGCATGGTATGCATTTTTTCATCATTCCATCACGACAGCATGTTGTAGCAGACGCACCTGGGCAGTAGCAGTCTTTGGGCATGCAGTGTCTTTGCGCAAACCACACCAGTGAACATGACTTGAACGACGAGAACATGGACTATTATGCTGCGCTGGTGGTACGTCTTCAAACTCTTCGTGGTTCTCCTTCTGCCACCTGATCATCTATGCCTCCGGATCGAATTCCCTTGCGACCCCTCCTTGGCTCGTATTCCTTGTAGTATCCGGCGGGCGTCCTCATTTCTTGTAGTTGGGACTTGTTTTTGCAACGTCTCTTGTTTTTGCTGTGTTTCGTGTTTGTATCACGTTCTTTGTTCATCAAGCGGCGTGCGATCTGATCTTTGAGCTTTTCGTCGACTTTGGGTTCAAAGCTGGAATAACGCCGCTTGTAAATGTAAAAAAAAAGAATCATCAATGAGATTTTTTAAAATAGTATCTGAAAAACTAGATGCTTCAGGTATTCCCCATCACGTACTCTAACGCAACCCTAAACTCGTCTAGGGTTATCAGTTCTTTTACCACTAGTGGTGCAAGATCAGTCATGACCCAAGCAGGTATGTCTGTTCCCATGTGAGTCAGGCCCATAACAGCTAGCAGTTGATTGTCATCTGCTATCTCAGATTCAAATCCAGACCACATGCGCAGTACAAACAATGCACGGTCATAGTCAAAGTCATCAGCAAAAGTCTCAGTCCCAGGTTCCGGATTAGGTACTGCAGGTACCTGTGGCTCTGGATCCACCCCCGTTACTTGGGGCTCTGGGTCCACCCCCGCTACTTGGGGCTCTGGGTCCACCTCCAAAGATATGACATTGAGTGCATCAACGATTATGACGATTGAAGACTGACGATCTGCGTTCCAAGTCCTGATTACCATGTTGGTATCCCCTATCACCTCTGCAAACGTGATACCTAGTGTGACTGTCTTCTCAGTAGAATCATCAGGGTCAGGCGATATGGTAAGAGAGGCGTCTGACAACAGGTTTTGAGGATCAACTATGTTTGTTTTGCCTCTGTTGTATTCCACGTATGTGTCACTGTTTGTGTATGATGTATCATCATCCTGCAGGTTCAGGTATACTGCAAAGTAGAGTATGTCAAGTCTGTCGTGTACCGTAAAACTCATGGATATGGGTTGGTCTACTGCAACCTCCAGCGGTGTCGTGGCATGGTTTACCCTGTTTTGAGCATTGTAACTCTGGCCGTTTATCTCAAGTGTATTCACAGATGGTGGTGCGGTACCTGACTTTTTGGACTCGAGTAGTATTATGGCCACATCAACAAATGATTCCAAAGGTTTGCCTGACTCGTCTACAATATCGCCTGTGCTACTGTCGTATGAGAGCGTGTCCCCACGAGACAGTGGGCCATCAAGTAGTAACGCAAGGGTGTCTGTGCCACTTCCGGTGATGGATTCCACTATGACTGTACTATTTGAGGAGGAAGAGAGTACTGTAAATCCGTTGTGACCTGTTTCACTGGATATGACTGGCTCAGAGAGCGTCAACGTTATAGAAGAGCCAGATCCCCGTACCGATACAAGACTCGGAGCTATGTCACGTACTGTAACTGATATCAGTTCGGATGTGGTACCGCCCCGGCCGTCAGAGACAGTCACATTAATAGAGTATACACCATCCTGGGACTGGTCAGGCCTCCAAGAGAACGAGCCGTCCCGGGTGATTGATGCGCCGCGTGGTCTGTCTGCCCCGTCACCAAGTGAGAATGTCAGGGAGTTAGGAGAGCCTTGGTATATGTCGTCGTCTCGGGCTGTTGCATCAAACTTGAGTGTGTCTGTCTCATCTATGGTCTGTCCACCTATGGAATCAAGTACTGGATTCTGATTTACCTCAGTTACAGTTATCGCGACATCCTGCAAGTCAGTGCCGCCGCCGTTACCGTCAGAGACCTGTACGGTTATGGTGTGGATGCCATCCTGTGTCTCAGTTGGCGTCCATGAGAACACTCCAGTATTAGTATCCATCGTGGCACCGTCAGGTATCGGCTCGATAAGGGAGTATGTCAGGGGATCGTTATCACGATCAGTTGCTTCAGCAGTGAACGTGAGGGGTGTAAGCTCATCTCCAGTCTGTGATGGGATATTATTCAGTACGGGTAGCTGGTTGACTATGTAGGCCTCATTAGAGCCTACCACTGTCGTGTCAGTCAGACCGTTGGTTGCAGCATCCTGTATGTCGTGTCCTGGTGCGATATCCAATCCTATGGTTCCACTAGCGGTTACTGTGACTGTTACGGTGTATGATGCACCGGAACCTGATATGCCAGATATTGTACCTGTACCGTTGCCCGTTACTGTAAAGTCAGCAGCATCATTCACATTGATGACTGATTCATCAAACGTGACAGCAAACACCAGGGTAGTGTCAGATGTGGATTCAGCGAGAGGGGTGTTGCGCAGTATGGAGGCAACACGGGGCGGAGTATTGTCTACCACCGTGACTGTGTAGGTCTCATCATTGCCGGTAGGTGTCAGGTCGGTCAGATCGTTGGTTGCAGCATCCTGTATGTTGTGTCCTGTTGCGATATCCAATCCGATGGTGCCAACAGTGGCTTCGGTGACTGTTACTTCGTAGGACGCACCGGAACCTGATACGGCAGATACTGTACCCGTGCCGGTGCCCGTTAATGCAAAGTCGGCAGCATCCACGTTGGTTACAGGCTCGTCAAACGTGACAGCAAACACTAGAGTAGTAGCAGTTGTGGATTCAGCTAGAGGGGTGTTGCGCAGTATGGAGGCAACACGGGGCGGGGTATTGTCTGGTACCGTAGTCTCTGTTACCGTGTAGGTCTCATCATCGCCAGTCGGTGTCAGGTTGGCCAGATCGTTGTTTGCAGCATCCTGTATGTCGTGGTCTGATGCGATATCCAATCCTATGGTTCCAACTGCGGTTACTGCGACTGTTACGGTGTATGACGCACCGGAACCTGATACGTTAAATATTGTACCCGTGCCGTTGCCTGCTACTGTAAAGTCAGCGGTGTTCACGTTGGTAACCGGTTCATCAAACGTGACAGCAAACACCAGGGTGGTGGCAGTTGTGGATTCAGCGAGAGGGGTGTTGCGCAATATGGAGGCAACACGGGGCGGAGTATTATCTGTTACCGTAGTCTCTGTTACCGTGTAGATCTCATCATCGCCAGTCGGTGCCAGGTTGGCCAGATCGTTGTTTGCAGTATCCTGTATGTCGTGTCCTGATGCGATATCCAATCCTATGATTCCAGCACCGGTTACTGCGACTGTTACGGTGTATGACGTACCGGAACCTGATACGTTAGATATTGAACCTGTACCGTTGCCTGCTACATCAAAGTCAGCAACACCCACATTGATGACTGGCTCGTTAAATGTGACATTAAACACCAAGGTGGTAGCAGTTGTGGATGCAACGCTAGGTGTATCACGCAGTATGGATGTAACACGGGGTGGCGTACTGTCTGTTACCGTGTAGGTCTCATCATCGCCAGTCGGTGTCAGGTTGGCCAGATCGTTGTTTGCAGCATCCTGTATGTCGTGGTCTGATGCGATATCCAATCCTATGGTTCCAACACCATCTACTGTAACTGTCACCTGGTATGACGCACCATCATCACCTGATACGCCAGATACTGTGCCCGTGCCGTTGCCCGTTACTTCAAAGTCGGCAGCATCCACGTTGGTTACTGGCTCATCAAACGTGACAGCAAACACTAGAGTAGTAGCAGTTGTGGATTCAGTGCTAGGAGTATCACGCAGTATGGAGGCAACGCGGGGCGGAGTACGGTCTGTCAGAATGTCAGATACTGTTACCCGGATGACGCGGTGATTATTGCCATCCTCAAAGACTGTGCCGTCAGAGGCAGTCACGTTGACATTATATACACCTGTACTGGTTGGTATTCCCTTGAATGCCAGGGTGTCAGAACCGGACACTATCTCAAAGAGGGTAAAGTTGCCGCCCGTTCCGATGTCGTATACCGGGTTGTGTCCTGCAAGTGCGTCATTCTGTGGAGTTATATCAGTGACATTGAGGGAATCAACATAAGAAAAGTCTACAGAATCCGGTGTAATGTACCATGGACCCAAGTTTTGGTCAAAGTCATCTGCATGGTCGAACATGTCGTCCATGTTGGTAACAGAGGAGACATTCCAGCCGGAGATGTCTCTGTTAAATTTTTCAGCAAAGTCAAACATGCCAGACATGTCAGTAACTGAGGAGGTGTTCCAGCCGGAGATATCTCCGTTAAATGTGTCGGCAGAATCGAACATTTGAGACATGTTGGTAACTGAAGAGGTGTTCCAGTCAGAGATATCCCCGTTAAATGCGCGTGCAAAGTAGAACATGTTGGACATGTCAGTAACTGAGGAGGTGTTCCAGCCAACGAGGCTTTTGTTAAATGCGTTGGCACCAGAGAACGTGTGGGACATGTCAGTAACTGAGGAGGTGTTCCAGCCAGAGATATCCCCGTTAAATGCGGTGGCAAGTCTGAACATGCCAGACATGTCAGTAACCTGTGATAGATTCGGTGTATCAGTGGCGTGATAAGTCATTGCGCTGGCACCACGGAATGCATTATTCATAGTAGACCACTGGATGTCACCCCATTGGTTAATTGAATCAAGCAGTGCAGGTGTAGAGCCAGAACCGCCAAGATTTATCCGTGACAGATCGCCTGCCATGATGACCCAGTAAGAGCCAGCTGTAGCGTATGTGTGTGACTGTACGCCGTTAGAGTTTACCTCAGTTGTGTTACCATCACCCCAATCTATGGTAAAGGTTTCCCCTGAATGTACCTCTACAGGTATGCCTACTATCGGGTTGGCCGCAGTAGTCTCCCACGTAGTCAGAAACAGGCTGTCGTCTACTGCCGTGTAGGTCTCATCAGAGCCGGTCGCTGTCGGGTCGACCAGACTGTTTTGTGCGGCATCCCTTATGTCGTGTCCCGGTGCGATATCCAGGCCGATGATTCCAATGCTATCCACTGCAACTGTCACCGTGTATGACGCACCGTCACCATTACTTGATACGCCGGATACCGTGCCGGTACCGGTGCCTGTCACTGCAAAGTCAGCTGGATTGACATTGATTACTGACTCGTTGAAGACAACTGCAAAGTCAAGCGATGTAAGGTAGGTTAGTGCTGATGTAGGTGAGCTTTTAGTTATCGATGAGAGTAATGGGGCAGTGGTATCAATGATGATTGTGGTTGGATCAGACTCCAGGTTCTTGTTTTGTGCAAGATCGTCCACAGAGTCGGCTGGAATGGAGACTGCAAGGGTGCCTTCGACCAGTCCCGTTATCTCAAATGTGAACTTCTGGTTGTTGTTTGTGGTAGGTGTAGAGACGGTGCCTTGGGATTCATCTATGTCAGATGCAGTAAATGTGGTAGCGTTGATTGGCTCGCCAAAGTCAACTGTAAATTTTATCGACTGCTGGTTTGTAGGCGATGTGACGTTGGCGCTGATTAACGGTGTAAACCGTGTAGAGTCAACCGTGAATGATTCTTCCGTGTCGTCGGGTGTAGCAACAGCTGGCAGAGCGTTGCCTACAGTATCGGTTATGTCGTGTCCTGATGCGATATCCAGGCCGATGGTGCCATCACTACCTACCATGACTGTCACCAGGTACGATGCGCCACCACCCGATACGCCGGATATGGTACCCGTGCCGGTGCCCGTCACTGAAAAGTCGGTAGCATTCACGTTGGTTACTGCCTCGCTGAAATCAACTGCAAATTCAAGTGATGTAAGGGAGGTTACCTCCACCGTGGGTGAGCTTCTGGTTATCGACGAGAGCGACGGGGCGGTGGTATCAACGACGATTGCAAGCGTGTTCGAGGCCAGGTTACTGTTTTCTGCAAGATCATCCACAGAGCCAGCTGGAATGGAGACTGTAAGGTTGCCGGTAGCCAGTCCCGTTATCTCAAATGTGAACGTCTGGTTGTCGTTTGTGGCAGGTGCGGAGACGGTGCCGAGTGATACATCCACGTCGGATTCAGTAAACGTGTCGGGGTCAATCTCCTCGCCAAAGTTAACTGTAAATGTTATCGACTGCAGGTTTGTAGGTGATGCGGTGTCAGTGTCGATTGACGGTTCAGGCGGTGTAGTGTCAACTGTAAAGGAGTCGTCCGGGTTGGGTGCGGTGGCAGTTAGAGGGTTGCCTGCAATATCGGTTATGTCATGGACAGATGCAACACTCAAGTCGATGATGCCATCAGTGGCATCTGCGACGGTAACCACATAGGATGATGCATTGACAGTAGAGACGGTTATGTCGCCTGTACCAAAGCCTGTACCAGAGGATAACACAAAGTAATCTGAGTCCACATTGACAACTGATTCGCTAAAATCAACTGCAAAGTCAAGTGATGTCTCGGAGGTCAGCTCTGCTGCAGGCGAGTCCCTGGATATTGACGAGAGCGACGGGGCGGTGGTGTCAATGGTGAATTCGAGTATGTCGGATGCCAGGTTCTTGTTTTCTGCAAGGTCGTCCACAGTGTCGGCTGGAATGGAGACTGTAAGGGGGCCTTCTGTCAGTCCCGTTATGTCAAATACGAATTTCTGGTTGTCGGTTGTGGCAGGTGCGGAGACGGTGCCTTGGGATTCATCTATGTCAGATGCAGTAAATGTGGTAGCGTTGATTGGCTCGCCAAAGTTGACTTCAAATGTTATCGACTGCTGGTTTGTAGTTGATGCGGTGTCGGTGCTGATTGACGGTGTAAACTGTGTAGTATCAACTGTAAAGGAGTCGTCCGGGTTGGGTGCGGTGGCAGCTAGAGGGTTGCCCACGTTATCGGTTATGTTGTGTCCTGATGCAACATCCAAGTTGATAATGCCATCAGCGGCAACTGCGACGGTAACCACATAGGATGATGCATTGGTAGGTACGACGGTTATGGTGCCTGTACCGGAGGATAACACAAAGTCAGTTGGACCAACATTGATTACCGGTTCGCTGAATGTAACTGTAAAGTTAAGGTTGGTCTCAGATGTGATTGCAGCTGTAGGCGAGTGTCTAGTTATGGATGTCAATGATGGGGAGATGGCGTCAATTGTGTAGGTTTCATCAGTGTCAGGACTAGTATCAGTTAGTGCAGTACCTGCAGAATCAATGATGCCATGGTTGTTTGCTACAAGATCCAATCCTATCGTACCACTGTTTGATGTTACACCTACTGTGACGGTATAACTAGAGCCAGAGCCTGAGATGCCAGATACAGAACCTGTACCGTTACCTGATACGACAAAGTCAGATGTATCAACTCCGGTTACTGATTCGCTAAAGTCGACTGCAAATTCAAGTGATGTGTCAGAGGTTAGCTCTGTTGTAGGTGAGCCTCTAGATATTGATGAGAGTGATGGGGCAGTGGTATCAATGGTGATTGTAACTGTATTTGAGACAATGTTCTTGTTTTGTGCAAGATCATCCACAGTGTTAACTGGAATGGAGACTGTAAGGATACCTTCGACCAGTCCCGTTATCTCAAATGTGAACTTCTGGTTGTTGTTTGTGGTAGGTGTAGAGACGGTACCTTGAGATTCATCTATGTCAGATACGGTAAATGTGGCAGGGTCAATCTCCTCAGTAAAGTCAACTGTAAATTTTATAGACTGCTGGTTTGTAGGCGATGTGACGTTGGCGCTGATTGACGGTGTAAACTGTGCGGTGTCAACGGTGAATGACTCGTCCGGGTCGGGTGTGACAGCGGTGGTTGTCAGGGGGTTGCCTGCAGTATCGGTTATGTCGTGTCCTGATGCGATATCCAGGCCGATGGTTCCATCACTACCTACCGTGACCGTTACCAGGTATGACGCGCCATCACCCGATACGCCGAATACCGTGCCCGTACCGGTGCCTGTCACTGCAAAGTCAGCAACACCCACATTGGTTACCGGTTCATTAAACGTGGCATTAAACACCAGGGTAGTAGCAGATGTGTGTACAGTGCTAGGAGTGTCGCGTGATATAGAGATAAGATTAGGTGGAGTACTATCTATCTGAATGCCAGATACAGCTACCTGTACCATGCGGTGATTATTGCCATTCTCAAAGACTGAACTACCGGCAGCAGTCACGTTGACCTGATGAAGACCGTTACTGGTTGGTGTTGCCTTGAATGCAAGGGTGTCAGAACCGGACGCTATCTCAAACAGTGTAAAGTTACCACCTGCTACGATGTCGTATACCGGGTTGTGTCCTGCAAGTACGTTATTCTGTGGCGTTATATCAGTGACGTTAAGTGAGTCAACATAAGAAAAGTCTACAGAATCTTGTGTAATGTACCATGGTCCCAGGTTCTGCTCAAAATCATCAGCGCCGCTAAACATCTCCCTCATGCTAGTAACTGAGGAGACGTTCCAAGATGATATGTTCTGGTTGAAGGAGTCGGCATCGCGGAACATGCGGAACATGTATTGGACTGCAGAGACGTTCCAAGATGATATGTCACCGTCAAAGTCGGAGGCACCGTGGAACATTTCACTCATGCTAGTAACTGAGGAGACGTTCCAGGAGAGATCCCGGTTAAAGGAGATGGCATCGTTGAACATATGGCTCATGTTGGTTACCTGTGAGACGTTCCAAGATGATATGTCACCGTTAAACTTCGAGGCGTCGTTGAACATGCGGGCCATGATGGTAACTGAGGAGACGTCCCAGCCGGAGATGTCGCCGTTAAACTTCGAGGCGTCGTTGAACATGTTGGCCATGGTGGTAACTGAGGAGACGTTCCAGCCGGAGATGTCGCCGTTAAAGGGGGTACTGGTAAACATGTTCTCCATATTGGTGACTGAGGAGACGTTCCAGCCGGAGATGTCGCCGTCAAAGACGTCGGCGGACTGGAACATGCCTCTCATGTTGGTCACTTTTGAGACATCCCAGTCGGAGAGGTTGCCGTTAAAAGCATCCGCAGAATGGAACATGGATGATGTGTCCCTTACCCCGGAGAGGTCCGGCGTGTCAGTGGCGTTGTATGTCATGGATAGCGCCCCGGAAAACGCCCCGTTCATGGACTCCCATTGTATGCTGCCCCACTGGTCTATCGACTGCAGTTTAATTGCGTTTTGAACTGAATGCCCACCCAGATGTATTCTGGTAAAGTCTCCTGATATGGTGACTGTGTGGTCGCCTGCTGTAGCGTACGTGTGGGTAGCATCAGTTATGTGAGTGGTAACGCTGTCATCACCCCAGTGTACAGTATAGTTGCCAGTCGCATCTCCAACGGGAATGGTTATGGACTTATTGGGAGAAAAGGTCTCCCACGTAGTTATAAACAAGTCAGGGTCTATCGGAATGCTAGATACAGTTACCTGTACCATGCGGTAATTATTGTCACTCTCAAAGACTGTACCTTCAGTAGCAGTCACGTTGGCATTATATACACCTATACTGGTTGGTGCTGCCTTGAATGCCAGAGTATCAGAACCAGACACTATCTCAAACAGTTCAAAGTTACCGCCTGTTCCGATGCCGTATACCGGGTTGTGTCCTGCAAGTACGTCATTCTGTGGAGTTATGTCAGTGACGTTAAGTGAGTCAACATAAGAAAAGTATACAGAATCCGGTGTAATGTACCATGGACCCAGGTTCTGATCAAAGGAAAGCGCATCGAGGAACATGTTGCTCATGTCGGTCACTTTGGAGACGTTCCAGCCGGAGATGTCGCCGTTGAAGGACGCGGCAGCGTTGAACATGTATTGCATGTCGGTCACTTTGGAGACGTTCCAGCCGGAGATGTCGCCGTCAAAGTCCGTGGCGGTGGTGAACATGTTGTGCATGTCGGTAACGTTTAAGACGTTCCAGTCGGAGAGGTTCTGGTTGAAGTTGATGGCGTTGGAGAACATGTCACTCATGTCGGTCACTTTGGAGACGTTCCAGTCGGAGAGGTCGCCGTTGAAGATTGAGGCGCCGTTGAACATGTTGTCCATGTCGGTAACGTTTGAGACGTCCCAGCCGGAGAGGTTCTGGTTGAAGGAGATGGCGGTATTGAACATACTTCTCATGTCGGTCACTTTGGAGACGTTCCAGCCGGAGAGGTTCTGGTTGAAGTTGAGGGTGTTGAGGAACATGCCTTTCATGTTGGTCACGGCAGAGACGTTCCAGCCGGAGAGGTCGCCGTTAAAGTCTGAGGCGGCGCTGAACATGTCTTGCATGTTGGTCACGCCGGAGGTGTCCCAGCCGGAGAGGTCGCCGTTGAAGTGCTGATTGGCTTGGAACATCTTCTGCATGTTGTTCGAGCCGGAGGTGTCCCAGCCGGAGAGGTCGCCGTTGAAGATTGAGGCGCCGCGGAACGTCCCGTCCATGTTCTCCACGCCTGAGACGTCCCAGTCAGACAGGTTGCCGTTGAACTTTTCAGCGTGGCGGAACATGTTCTGCATGCTAGTCACGGCCGAAAGGTCGGGGGTGTCAGTGGCGTTGTATGTCATCTTAGTTGCTTCCCGGAACGCATCCTGCATTGTGGTCCACGATATATCACCCCAGTGCTCTATCGACTTTAGTTTGTCAGCGTTCATCGTAGTGTCTCCACCGAGATTTATCCTGGTAAAATCACCTGATATGCTGACTGTATAGTTGCCTGCTAAATCGTACGTGTGGGTGGCATCAGTAATGTGAGTGCTGGTGATGTCATCACCCCAGTGTACAGTATAGTTGCCAGTCGCATCACCCACGGGAATGGTTATGGACTCGCCTGCTGAAGTCGTCTGCCACGTGGTGATAAAGGCGTCCGTCCCTGTAGCGGAGATCACGGTAATTGGATAGACTGAGCTTAATGCATACTCGTTTATTTCGACGCCGTCATTACCCACCACGAACATCTTGGTGCCGTCGCTTGAGAATGCCATGCCTCGTGGGCTAGCCTCCTGCCCCGAGACGTCAAAGGCGTCTACAAAGTCCGCATTGGAGACGCCCCACGGGGAGGATAGGTTGTACTCGTTTATGTCGATTCCAGCACTACCCACCACGAACATCTTGGTGCCGTCGCTTGAGAATGCCATGCCTTGTGGGACAGCCTCCTGCCCCGAGACGTCAAAGGCACCAACAAAGGTCCTAGTGGAGGCGTCCCACGGGGAGGTCAGATTGTACTCGTTTATGTGGTTATAGAATTCGCCCACCACGAACATCTTGGTGCCGTTGCTTGAAAATGCCATGCCTGTCAGAATAAAATCCTGCGTTCGGACGGAGGTAGCGTCAACAAAGGTCCTAGTGGAGGCGTCCCATGGGGAGGTCAGGTTGTACTCGTTTATGTCGATTCCAGCACTACCCACCACGAACATCTTGGTGCCGTTGCTTGAAAATGCCATGCCTGTCGGAGTATGATCCTGCGTTCGGACGGAGGTAGCGTCAACAAAGGTCCTAGTGGAGGCGTCCCATGGGGAGGTCAGGTTGTACTCGTTTATGTCGTTTCCATCATTACCCACCACGAACATCTTGGTGCCGTTGCTTGAAAATGCCATGCCTGACGGATTATCATCCTGCGCTCGGACGGAGGTAGCGTCAACCCAGGATGCCGTGCTGACATCAAACGTGCTCATGATGGGGTTTCCGGCAATGTCACTTACCGCCCCGGGTTCTATGGTCAGTTCGGGTGTGGTCAGCCCCGCGACAGTTGCATTGTGCGACGCAGTAAGTGTAAACGAGATCGTGGTGCCGTCTGTGTTGGTATCAAGTTCTGTTACAGTCAGTGTCACACCTCCGGTGTATGTGCCCGACTCCCTTATGTGTATTTTGGATGTATCGACCTCTGTTTTGGGCGTCGCGTCTATGTCCTCTGAAAAGGTAATACTCAGCACACCTGTACCCGCATGAAGATCAGAGGAGACAAAGGTTGGGAGGGTGCTGTCTTGAACCTGCGCAAACGCATATTCTGACAACAGCCACGCGAATACGGTATCACCAGACGGAGGCCACGCATTCAGAACGGCAACACCGCCGTCCCAAGTGGGCGCGCCGGTCAAGCCTCCAGGCTGCATGATCAAGAGCCCGGCCGCCATCACAAGCGCCAGCGCCGCGATTGCCACGGTTCTACCGTCTCTTCTCTTCCTCAGACCACACACCCCCCCCCCCCACAACATTCTTCAGACTAGCTAAAACAACTATAGTCAATATTGCAGTCAGAGAGGAGTTTGAGAATGGGATATTGTATGTATAGAGTCTGTTTTTGCTATTCTTGGCAGTAACATTGTCAGTATTGTTATTATTATTAACATAGTTTGCAGTCATGACTATTCACCATATCTCTTGTAAACAACGATACGGTAATTGACTGGAGGTTTTTTTATCGTATTTTTGACAACTTGAAGCTTTACCAAGTACTTTGTCTTGATTGTGATCAGTAGCAACACTACTTGAAAGAATTACAAAAGTCACATAGAGTGTTAAAAACAGTCATCATATAACAAAGAGGTCATCTGAACTAGTCTTAGACTAGTAAGTACACATTAGAGATTATTGACAGTATTAGACAAAAAGCTGTTCATTTTTCAATCAAAATGACATTTGCAATAAACACTACTAGATCTTTAATCTGAACAGGTTTTTATCTTGTGTAAAAAACTTGAAACCAAAAGTTCATCAAGGTCGTGGATTTCCTGCCAACATATCTCATCACATCAAGCTTTGGTTCCTATGTCCTGATGTCTTAAAATAACACGTGACGCATATTTTCAAACGTAGTATAATATTCTGACATCAGTGTCATGTTTTGCCTAATGCCAGTATTTTTCAATGGCGTCAAGCTCTGGCAGTTGGCAGGTATAACATCCTCACATCCTTGTTTTGGGATACAAAATCAACAAGTTCACGTCCCATCTTGACTTGTGTCTATGGGAAGATCTATGTGGATTGCAGTTAGGCGCGGATTAAGGGATTACATGAACACCTATTATCAAAATCATTTACTATAGATGCAGCTTTTTTAAGATCTTCTGGTTTTGTGTCCATACATAAGTTTAGCATGATGTGACCAATACGGTTTGTAGTCCAGTAAAATTTACATACAGATAAACTTTTGATTATCAGTATACAAATTGATGCTAGGTGCTGTGATCCCATGTATATTAAAAATTAAAGACCAGCTAACCCAGAATTACCCAAAACCAGCCTAATTATCGATTAACACTGCATTGATACTCGAATTTGGGTTATGCTATGACCGGTTAGAGATACAATCTCATCTAAATGGGTAAACTGTATACATTGTTTGATATTGCAGATTAAAAACTAATGGTGTGAGATCCCTTCAATCATCACAATGAAAAGACACACATCAAATATCACTCACAAGGAAATTCTTCAAGGGTGTCAGAAAGTTTTTCTTTACTGTCAGGTCAATCATGGCAAATTATATTTTGTATACATGCCTGGAATCTGTCAGCATACGGATTACAGAATACGGGATAAAATGGATGTCATCTGCATCAATGATGATTCCCACACATTCAGAATGTGTAACGTGTCCTTTGGAGGAACTAAAATGAACCGGGACGACAGTGGTTTTAATTTGTCCAACAAAAATCAACTAAAACGCGCCATAAGAAATAATCCTCCAGTCTATAACCAGATAAACGCATCTCTGGAAAACACACTAAACAGTGTTGTATATCTTCCTGCATGGCATACTGATCATATGACATATCTGATCTGAACAAAGGCATGACACAAGCTGCATTACTAGACGCATCAGTTGGGAGTACAGCCAACAGGTTACGAGATGCACATATTGCAAACAATATCAAAGTAAATCGCGTTCATCCAAGTGACGAGTGGTTTCGTACCGTGCTTGCATCCATAAACGAGTCTGATGCAATGTCTTGGTTTGCCTCACCGTCAGTCTCTGAACAGATAGACGCGTTACGCATCATGAACATGATTCAAAAAAAAGGACTTGTGATAGCAATTGATATGTACAAGATAGCACGTTATGGCAGGATGCCTGGTCTGGAACTCAAACCCGGTAAGAGCAAAAATGGGACAAATGCCTTTGAGCAACCATAACTGCCCAGTGCATAAATAAGGGCATACGTCTGAACCTGGCAGAACAGCGCGTTCCAGCTCTGGTTTCAGGCCCTGAGGCAGTTGGAGACATACTTTTTGACAGTCTTTTGTTGACCAGAATCAATATACATGCAGTACTGCCAGATAGAGAATTCTTTGCAGTGCAGACCATACGGGAATTAAAGAAAAGAGGCATCGATTACGTCATTCCTGCCAAAAACACCCCCGCAGTAAAGATGCATTAAGGGAGTTTGCAGAAAACAACAGGGGCCTAGTATCAGAATATATGATAAAAAGTGTAGACGGGAAAGAAGAATCCTACTTTTTATCAATAAAGAAGAGAAGACGAGTCAAAAAATCGGCGTGTTTTGCTGCTGCTGCACCAGAGGATGAATATATCGGATTTGCCATCAGCACTCCAGAATTAGATCCTGACATATACTCTGCGCGCCGGGGAATAGAGACAGGTTACTATGCCAAGCTAGAGAGTATGAGGGCCAAGACACGCAGTCGCAAGACAGGCGCGCGTGTATTTTGTTTTGTTTATTCGCTTTTGTTGTTTAACATGTGGTGATAATTAATGCAATTAACAAATACACGGCAAACCAACATTCTAATACACATACGACACAACTCGTGTTAAAACATATGCTGTTGTTGCTAACTTTGGATTACTCGTATAGCTCAAAATCACGGCCGAGGCCACCGCCGCCATCACCGTATTTGTCATAGACGTCTTGAATTTCACTGATATCTTCATAGCTGATGCCATACTCATATTTTGATATAATTCATCGATAATGATTACCTGTATATCATCATCCATGCAATAGTTAGAATAAATTCAACTAGATGAGATTTGTGTGAATCATGAATCAAGCATGATAACGTCCTTTACTTTGTGGTTCTGATATTGGATACGACTGCTGTGATAAGTGATTTTTTGAGGTAATTCGGGGTTAGCTGTATTAACAATAACACTTAACTACACAGGTAAACTTTGGTTTTGCAGAATTTTATCCAGACTACATTGGAGGTAGTTCGTTCTTTTTGTCATGACCACCAGACCCGAATTTACAGTAAAAGCATAACTCTGATTCCATATACTTTAGCTGCTCGATTTGAATCGCTCCAAGTTTTAAAGCTACTTTTGTTAAAAGCTTGTATTTGAACGGCATCGAAGGAATTACTTCCTCATAGTACACTTTGTAGTGATCAGGACAAAACTTTAGGGTAACTTTGGATGGTTCTTGACCCTTTTGGTTTACTTGTCTAGTAAAATTTATCTGCTCTCTAATGTATTCGTGTTTGGGACATGGGCAATTTCTACCTCCCGGATGTTTGTATGCAGGGGTATTCTTCCAGTCAAATTCAGGGTACTCTTTTTCAAAGTCGTCCATGATATACTGTATATTATATCAACGTATAAAACTTGATCGTGTTCAGGTATTTGAAATCAAAATGTAAATAAACCCCTATAGAATCAACCAAATCATGGCAGCTGCTAAAAAGCAAACAAAAAAAGATCTTGAAAACAAGATTGCTGAATTAGAAGCAAAAATAAACAAACTTGGTACTTTGATAGACAAAAAATCAGAGACAGTTAAATCTGAAAACGTCAAAACTTCAGACGCTCCAAAACCAGCTGAGGTAGCAAAACCCAAAAGCACTTTGCCCAAAGGATTTGAGAAACCTGCTCCAGCACCGGAACCAAAACCAGCTGAGGTAGCAAAACCAAAAGCAACCTTACCTAAGAGCTTTGAGAAACCTGCTCCAGCACCGGAACCAAAACCAGCTGAGGTAGCAAAACCAAAAGCAACCTTACCTAAGGGCTTTGAGAAACCTGCTCCAGCACCGGAACCAACAGAGGTAGCAAACCAAGAGGAGACAGCATCACAACCGCCAGCAACAGTACAAGAGGCATTAGAGGATGCATACAGAAACGCCCCAACAACTGACTTCCATCAGTACAGAACAAACGTTACCGGTTATTCACCAGCTCCTAACAGATACTTTGTTAGATTAACTGCTCCTGTAGGGACAGTTCCAACTGAAGATTGGAATCGTCAAAAGGTGGCAGTCACCGGATACACACAACCATCAAACCAATACTTTGCAACGCGACCAAGGTTGGCATACCACCCTCCTGACAAGACATTTGGAAGCTTTAGTGGGGTTCCACTAACTGTTGAAGGCATTGTTGTAGAAACACAACAAACGGCCAAACCAAAACAAAAGGGCACACTACCAAAAGGATACTAATTCAAACCAACAACATTATTATCTTTTCTTTTCTAATCACTTAATGACATTGTGTGTAGGATTGGTTATCTTTGATCAAAATAAAATCGCATAAAAAGCATAAATCAAATAATTATTTTATATATAAGAGGTTATGGGTAATATAGATTATGCATAATCTGTTTAAACTTAGCAATTAATTAATTGCAGGTGATCAAATCTTGTTTTTGACTATGTATGTTTTTACAAAAATATTGACATTTTCGTGCCTAAAAAAACAGTGGATCAGAGTGTATACATTTACTTTATCTTATCGTGTTTGTAAGATACAACATATATCATGAAATCATATATTATGCAAATATTATGGTTGATTACCCATAATCTCTATAATTTAACATATTTTTTATAATCGATATAGGCATAGACACTATATCAATATCTTGTCGTTTACAAACTTGATATACTAACTAGCATGATGCGAATATTAAAAAGAATTTTAATTGCATGACACTGAAATATTGCTAATAGATTTATTTGCCACATTAATCAAAGATTTTTGTACAAGAAATATACACAAAATCAAATTTTGTAAAGAGATAAGAAAAACACTATATGTTCGTCACAGTCACTGCATGTTTGTATGAATATGTTTACAAATCATTATGTTAATACACAAAAACAAAAGAATCAAACAAGTCAAGAGTAAAAATCTTGATATCTTGATAAGCCACTCCTACTAGCAAAGTAAAATATTTACAAAATTCATAAAATGCATAAAAAAACGTCAAAAACTGATAGGCGGGATCAAATTTGAAACGGTATATCTGACTATAGCAATTACACATTGTGACAAGTTATTGCATTCCATGATAATTGCAAATAGCAATATTTTTCTTTGACTCTTTTCTATACCATAGTACCGTACATGCCACCAAAAATCAAATGTCCGAACTGTCAACAAAACGAATGGCTTGAGAATAATGGACTAAATTACATTCCAAGGACTATCAAGACAGATAACAAAAAATATGTTGCAAGTATTGACGATGGTATTCATATGAGGATATGGAGATGTAATAATTGCATGTATATCATGCAGTTTTGGGAGCCTGATTGATTATAATATTAGCAGCATATAATAAAATATCAAAATTATTAAAATTTTTATAATAAAATATAGAATTTTGACAATAATTTTAGGAAATTATAGAAGATCACAATGTAAATAAGCGATAACATAGTCAGTCAAATGAATGGCAACAAAACGTAAGACAGCTACAAACAAAGATCTAGAGGCTAAAATCAAAGATCTAGAAGCCAAGTTAACAGCATTAACAGATCAGCTCGAACCTAAATCCACAGCAAAAGACAAAGAAGAGCCCGCTGTAGAAACTACACCCAAGACCGAAGAACCTGCAGCAGAGATAGCAAAACCCAAGGGCACTCTGCCCAAAGGATTTGAGACTCTTGCTCCAGAACCAGCAGAGGTAGCAAAACCAGAGGAGGCAGCATCACAACCACCAGCAACAGTACAAGAGGCTTTAGAAGACGCATACAGAAACGCCCCAACAACTGACTTCCATCAGTACAGAACAAACGTTACCGGTTATTCACCAGCTCCTAACAGATACTTTGTTAGATTAACTGCACCGGTAGGAACAGTTCCAACTGAAGATTGGAATCGTCAAAAGGTGGCAGTTACCGGATACACACAACCATCAAACCAATACTTTGCAACGCGACCAAGGTTGGCATACCACCCTCCTGACAAGACATTTGGAAGCTTTAGTGGTGTTCCACTAACTGTTGAAGGCACTGTTGCAAAAACGCAACAACAACCAGAACCAGCACAAGAAATAGCGCAGACACAACAGACAAGTCAACAACCACCGCCACCAAGTGAAGATAATAGATCCAGAAAAGAGAAACTAGATAGCTATGAGGAAGAATATTTACAGAGACTTGAACAAGAAAAAATAGATATCGAAAATGCATACCAACAACAACTTGCAGACGAAGCAAAGGCGCAAGCACAAACACAACAAACACGCGGCGTATTACCAAAAGGTTTTGAACCAAAAGTCGAGGAACCAAAAGCTTCTAGAGGCACACTTCCAAAAGGTTTCTAAATTTTCAACCTTTTTATTTATTTATTTAAATTCACAAAGTCATTGAGCACTTGTTGCGAATGGCCCGCAGGCTTAACTTTGGGATATATTTTAAAGATTTCAGATTTTTCATTTACAAGAAACGAACTTCGTGTAACTCCCATGTACTCTCTGCCCATGAATTTTTTCTTTCCCCAAACACCAAACAACTGAGATATTTTTTTATCAGTGTCTGACAATAAGACATATTTGATCTTCATCTTTTCACAGAATTTCTTGTGAGAGTCAATATCATCAGGACTGATACCAAAGATCTGAATGCTGTTTTTCTTGAATTTCTCATAATCGCGCGAGAACTCATCTGCCTGTATAGTGCATCCGGGTGTAAAGTCCTTGGGATAAAAGTAAATTACATATTTTGTGCCATGTAAATCGCTTGACTTGATTTTTTGGCCTTGAGTATCAAGTGCTTCAAACTCTGGAACAAGATCGCCTTCTGCAACTGTCATCATTGCCATGATATCATCCCAAAGTAATTTTACTGATATATATCCATGCATGGTATCTTAAAACTGGCGTAATTCTTTGCAAAGACTAGATTTACAGTATTAAATTATAAATGATGAAGTTACAATAAAGTAGTGCAAGGAAATTCCATAGGTCATAGTCTGATCTTGACAAGTTTTGGTGAGAGTCATGGAAAGACAGTGGGTGCTGTACTAGACGGGTGTCCTGCAGGATTGGAGATTGGCCAGAAAGATATTCAAGTGATGTTAGACCAAAGAAGGCCCGGACAAAATATCATATCAACCCAAAGAAAGGAAGGAGACATAGTTGAGATTGTGTCAGGAGTATTCAGGGGATACACAACCGGTGCACCAATTACAATGCTGATTTGGAACAGTGATCAAAAATCAAAAGACTATGAGAATTTAAAAGTAAAGTTAAGGCCTGGGCATTCAGACTATCCTGCAATGATAAAGTATAACCATTTCAATGATTATAGAGGCGGAGGCAGATTCTCAGGAAGGCTTACTGCAACTCACGTGATGGGTGGCGCAATAGCAAAAAAATTGCTTGAATCAACATTAAAGATTGAGATAAACTCGTTTACATCGCAGATTGGAAAGATACGAATGAGAAAACCCTTTGATAGAAAAATGGCAAAACTAATCTACAAAAATGAGGTAAGATGTCCCGAGGAGGATATAGCAAAAGAGATGAGGGCAAGTATCTTGGAGGCAAAAAGTAAAGGGGATTCCATTGGAGGAATAATAGAATCAGTCGCCACTAATGTTCCTGTAGGATTGGGAGAACCAATATTTGCATCATTGGAATCGGACTTGAGTAAGGCAATATTTTCAATCCCATCAGTCAAAGGAGTAGAGTTTGGTTCAGGATTCAGAGGTGCGCAGTTATACGGTTCAGAAAATAACGATCTATACACGACTAAGAGAGGAAAGATAGTAACTGAGACTAACAACTCTGGCGGGATACTGGGAGGCATATCAAATGGTATGCCAATAACCATGAGAGTAGCATTTAAACCTGCGTCATCTATTGCCCAGACACAAAAAACGGTAGACATCAAGACAAAAGAAGAGACAACACTCAAAGTCAAAGGAAGGCATGATCCGTGCGTGGTTCCAAGAGCACCGCCGGTAGTGGATTCACTTGTGGCACTAACCATAGCAGACCATGCACTGATGGCAGGTGCAATAAAACCGGTGTTATAACATGTCAGATATTGACGAAATGCGTGAGAAGATAAAAAAGGTGACACTAGACATGGTTGACCTATTACAGGTCAGGACAGACATGGTAGAAGAGCTAGGCCAAGCAAAGATTAGAGCAGGCAAGGATATCACAGACGAGGCGCAAGAGGATAACATTCGCAGAAGTATAGTTAAACGATGCGACAGTATAGGACTAGATGAGGGTCTCGCACTAAGATTTTTGAACTTTCTCTTAGATGAGTCATACAGAGTTCAATCAAGAAAAAAAGGAACCCATATGGAGATCTTTCTGAAAGCAAAAACGCTTGAAGCGCAAGGAAAGAAGATAATACACATGGAGGTGGGTGAACCTGATTTTTCACCACCTGGCATTGTACGGGAGTCATTAGAAAAAGTATATGATGAGGGATTCTTAAAATACGGCCAAGCAACCGGGATGCCTGCATTCAGAGAGGCATTGGCAAAGCATATAGCTAAAGAATTTGGTGCAAATGTATTACCGGAGAATATCATAGTCAGTCCAGGTGCAAGATTCTCAATATTTGCTGCAATATCCACATTGTTGAATCCAGGAGATGAGATGATAGTGATTGAACCAGCATGGCCTGCATACAAGGATTGTGCATCAAATGCAAGAGTAAAGGCAAGAATCATCAAAACGACTGCAGAGAGTGGATGGACACCGTCGTTGGACCAGATTAAAGGTGCAGTTAATCCCGGCACAAAGATGATCATATTGAACTATCCAAATAATCCAACAGGAAAAATACTTGATGAAAAGTTAATGGATGATATTATGGATATAGCAAAGGCAAATGATTTGTACGTAATAAGTGATGAAATATACTACCAATATGCAAAGACGCCTCCAAAGAGCGTTCTCAGTTACAATTACAAGAAGAGTATAGTAACGGGATCATTTTCAAAATCTCACGCAATGACAGGATTCAGGATAGGATATGCCGTTGCAGATGCAAGTATTATTGAAAAGATGGCAAGACTAGAGGCACTGTGTCTTACAAACGTATCTGAACCAATACAGTATATTGCCATGCAGGCATTAAAGGCAGATACATCAGAGAATACAAAGATAATACAGGACAGAATAGATGTACTAGTGGAGAAGGCAAAAAAAATGGGTTTGGACTTTATCGTTCCTGATGGGAGCATGTACCTGTTTGCAGGTATCAGACAGAAGGGATTTGATGGCAGCCAATTTGCTCTAGATGCATTAGATAGAGGCGTGGCAGTGGCTCCAGGAGAAGGATTTGGACACTATGGAAACTTTATCAGGATTTCAGCATGTCAGGACAAGCAAACACTGATAGATGGGATGGACATATTACAAAGCATGATAACAAGTAGTGAAGACCAATGAAATCAATTACAGTTATTGGGGCAGGAGGACAGATGGGCCAATGGTTTGTAAAATATTTTTTAGGCAAAGGGTTTGCAGTAACAGGATATGATTCAGAAAAAAAGATTACAGGAAAGAATGTCACAGTAGTAGAGTCACTAGTAGGAGGAATCCTAAAGGCAGACTATGTGGTGCTGTGTACACCAACTAGGAGAACACCTGAGATTATCAGGCTGATTGCAAAAGAGATGAAACGTGGCACATATCTCATAGAGATATCATCTGAAAAATCAAAAGTGGTCACATCGCTATCAAAGATGCCAGCAAAGATCAATCCAATTTGCATACATCCAATGTTTGGTCCTGGAACAAAGACATTAAATGGTCAGAATATAATCTCAGTCCCAATCAAAGACGCCAAAAAAGAATTGACAGTGACAAAGGAGCTGTTCAAGGGAGCAAACTTTGTAACAATTGATGCATCAGAGCATGACAAAAAGATTGCAGTGATTCTAGGACTTACACACCTGATGAATCTCGTCTTTGCAAACATAATCTCAAAAGATGAAAAGATGAATTTGACAGAAAAGATGTCAGGTACCACATTCAAGGTGCAAAAAGTATTATCTGAGAGTATAATGACAGAATCTCCTGAACTGATTGAGACGATCATTGCAAATCCAGAGATTCGCAGGGTAGCAGAAGAGTTGTGGAAGGATATTGGCAGACTGCTTGCATCAGTGCAAGAATCAAAGACTGAAGAGGTAATAGATTATATCAAGGAATGCCAAGAGAGATTGTCAGAACATACAGACATTACAGATTCATACAAGAAAATGACAAAGATGGTCAAAGTATTGTAAAAATAGCATATACACATTTTAGAAAAAATGTAAAGGATGAACGGTATTACAATGAGTGAGATGTGTCCTATCTTGTGTGTGTATGATTAGGGTTTGATAATATTCAGATTTTTGTTTTCTTCTTCTTCTTCTTTGTCATATTTCTTTTGCTGTGGTAGCATCATGTAGACACATGCACCACCACACATGGTACATGGCACATTATTACCAGGATGCTGACCTGTACGGCTATGAATTTTTGCAGCCTCTTCAGGATCAATTGACAAAGCTAGCTGCTTTTCCCAGTCAAGAGTGCGTCGTGCCTGAGTCATTTCCATATCCCACTTTATTGTTTTTTCACGTAGTTTGACTAGATCGCCTGCATGAGCTGCAATTCTATACGCAATCAATCCAGCCTTTACCTCATCGGCATTTGGCAGCGCTAGATGCTCAGAGGGGGTAAGATAACACAACAAGTCGACGCCTTCACTTGCAGATACTGCAGCACCTATTGCACTTGCAATATGATCGTGTCCTGAGGCAATATCAGTTACCAAAGGACCTAGAACATAGTATGGCACATCACCAATCAATGATTTTGCCAATCGTACATTTGCTGCAACCTCATTTAATGGAACGTGTCCGGGACCCTCAACCATTACTTGGATGTCGTGCTCGTGCGCACGCTTTGTTAACTGCGATATGTTGATCATCTCTTGGACTTGTAATTCGTCATGAGAATCAAGTATGGATCCGGGTCTTAGTGCATCGCCCAAACTGAATGTAACATCATATTTTTTTGCAATCTCCATCAGATAGTCATAGTGGGTCAGATACGGATTTTCCTTGTCATGTTTTAGCATCCATGCAGCAGTAATTGTTCCGCCCTTGCTTACAACGCCGCCATATCTTTGAACTTTTAGGATGCGTTTTGCAATATCCTTTGTGATGCCGCAGTGAATGGTGGTATAATCGACACCATCTTTTGCATTATTTTCAAATGCGTTTAGATAGTCATCTTCAGTAAGATTCAGAGGGTTCTTATGAACTTGAATGCCATAGTTGTAAGCCTCGTAGATTGGGACGGTTCCAAAAGTTATCGGTGCACAAGCCAACAGGGTCTGTCGTATCTTTTGAACATCGCCTCCGTCACTGAGGTCCATAATGGTATCTGCGTGATATTTTACTGCGACTTTGGCTTTTTGAATCTCTTCTTCAATGTTTACATTAAGAGTGGATGTTCCGATATTGACGTTAACCTTGGTTTTAAGGCCTCGTCCGATCCCTACATTGTGAATCTTTTGCAGTCTAGTGTTATTGTTTGGGATAATGACTGACCCACGCGCAATCTTTGAGACCAGCCAGTCAATGGAGACGTCCTCGTCTTTTGCAACTTGTTTCATCTCATCAGTTGCAACGCCACGTCTTGCTGCACTCATCTGGGTTGCCATGGTATAATCTATGTTTTCACCTGATTTAAACAATCGCGAAGTTGATGTGATGGTAGATAGGCAGAGTGCTATAATGTATGAATGCAGAGTGACGACAGACAATCGATATAGAGCGCCCCCTGTGAAATGAAGATGTTAGTTAATCACAGGAACCATGATCGTGCAAAAACAACAAAACGACACGGTATGAAATCTTGATGCCCAAAGAAAAACAGATTAATGCAGACAACAGATACAGTATTATGAATTTATTATCGATAGGAGGGTCTGATCCAACTACAGGTGCAGGAATCCAGAGCGACATCAAGACGTTTACAGAGTTAAATGCGCACCCATTAACTGTAATAACAGCAGTCACAGGACAGAACACAAAGGATTTCGGGTTGGTACAACAGGTATCAAAAAAAGTTCTAGAGAATCAGATGAATGCCATAATGTCTGACTTTAAGGTTGACGGAATAAAGATTGGAATGGTGTATAGCTCTGAGGTAATCAAGATATTGTACGGACAGCTGAAGGGATGTGACGTACCAATAGTGGTGGATCCGGTAATAGAATCAACTACGGGCGGCATACTGATGAAGAGAGAGGCAATGGCAGATTATCGAAAGTATATTGTTCCACTTGGAACAGTTATTACACCAAATCAGACAGAGGCTGAGATATTAACTAAAACTAATCTGAAAGATGATGACAGGAAGGATAACGATACAGCAATATCCAATATTGCAAAGTCAGTACAGCGTATGGGTGCAGAAAATGTCATAGTGACAGGCATTAGCAAAGGTGCAAAAATAATAGATTTCGTTTTAGAAAGAGATGGTAGTACACACAGTATACCAAGCAAAAAAATCTCAAATATCAATCACGGGAGCGGATGCAATTATTCTGCTGCAATGATATCGGCAATTGCAGATGGTGCAACAGTATACAAGGCGGCAAAATTTGCAAAAAAATTTACGTATAACTCTATAAAGAATGCCAAAAATATTGGTAAAGGAATTACGATTACCAATGTTGGGAATCAAGATGTCATTGCTTTGGAGTTAGCAGTTGCAATCAACGAGTTCGCAGATATTAAAGATATTTACAAGAATATACCTGAATGCCAGACAAATTTTGTATACTCTAAGAATAGACCAAGGACGACACAAGATGTCCTAGGAATATCAGGAAGAATAGTCAAGGCAAAAAAAGATGTAATCGTGGCAGGAGAACTCGTGTACGGAGGCTCAAAACATGTTGCAACGGCATTGCTTGCAATGAACAAAAAGTTTCCACAGATACGTTCTGCAGTAAATTTAAGATACCATGATACCATCATATCAAAAATTAACAAGTCAAGACTAGTTGTATCAAGTTATGATAGGGCACAAGAGCCTGCCAATGTGAAAAATGGCGGTTCAACGATAAGATGGGGGATTAACTGTGCTATCAAAAGATTAGAGAGACATAGAATAAAGACAATGGCGCCAGATGTCATATTTCACAAAGGGGATTTTGGAAAAGAGCCGATGATTATAGTATTTGGGGAGACGCCAAAAAACGTTTTAGAGAAACTCGCAAAAATTCTGTGAGGTAGTGGGGAGCATCAATTCCCTTGAACATAAATAGCAGTCATATTCTAAGTACAAATTATGAAGGCAGTGATTCTAGCAGGAGGGTTAGGTACAAGACTTCAACCATATACCACATTTCTGCCAAAACCTATGCTGCCACTAGGTGAAAAACCAATTTTAGAACACATTATTGGATGGGCAAAACGCAATAAAATCAAATCAGTGGTATTGTGTGTAAGTTATCTTCGAAAGACAATAGAGGATTACTTTGAGGATGGAAGTCGTTTTGGAGTGAACATTGAATATGCAGTCTCAAACAAGCCATTAGCAACTGCAGGACAACTAAAGACTGCAGAAGATTTCATCGATGATACGTTTGTCTGTATGTATGGCGATTCCATATTTAATTTCAATCTTAAGAATATGATAAAGCAGCACATTACAAAAAAAGCATTTGTAACCATAAGTTTGAATGAGTACAGTAGCAGACTGCCATACGGGGTCATTGAGACTGCCAAGAACGGACGTGTCACGCAATGGAATGAAAAGCCAGAGGTAAGGGCTAATGTAAACATGGGATGCTACGTCATGGAACCAGAGATCTTTTGCCTAATCCCAAAAAACAAGCCGTACGGAATGGATGATGTGATAAAGAAGATTATCAGCAGAAAAAGACTGGTAACAAGTTTCATAACAAAGAAAGGGTTTACTGATATTGGTGATAAAACATCATACAAGAAAGCATATCAAGAGCAGATTGAGAAGCTGGGCAAGATATGAGTAACAAGGTAACAGTAAGGGAGCTAAAAAGAGAAGATATCCAAAATGGGTTTCTGCAGACACTTGATGCTTTGAGACAGAATAGTAGCAAGATAGTCCCAGAGAAGGCATATGCAATATTTGAAAAGATTAACCCCAACCCATACCATATTGTTGCAGTTGCAGTGATTGATGGCAGGGTAGTTGGGACATCAACACTGTTAATTGAATCCAAATTCATCCATGATGGCGGGATTGCAGGACATATAGAGGATGTAGCAGTCAGAACTGACCTTCAAGGAAAGAGAGTTGGTAGAAAGATTATAGAATATCTATTGGAGGTAGCAAAGAGTAGAGGTTGTTACAAGATAATTTTGGATTGTACTGATGATGTAAAGCCATTTTATGAAAAGTTGGGATTTAGACATACTGGCAATCAGTTGAGATTGGATAGTGATGATGATGGTGATGGTGATGGTAATAATAGTAGTAAACCCTAAAAGAACTCTTTTTTTGGGCGTCTCTTTTTAGGTCGTAGCAATAATACTCCAAATATCATTACAACTGGCGAGAGGGCCATAAACACAATCGGAGTGATTTGAACAGATGTTGTAAGGTATTCCTCGCCAATATCTCCAAGTATACTATACGATACCAACATTCCTACAAACAGGATTGCGCCTCCAAGAATTATCAGACTGCCAATCGGTTTTGATCCATACTGGCGCGACATGATAAATGCAACAGCAGCGGTAATGCCTGCAGGGGCTACGCCAATTGAGATGAATTGCAACAGTTTGGGATCAGCTGCAAAGGATATCGCAAAGTCAGAATCACTAGCAGTAGTAGTGTTAGTAGCTAGAAAGTTGTAAACTGAGATTATCTCGCCTGCAAACATTGCAAATAGACCAACGCTAGCAATTGCAAGCCATTTTTGAATTGCCATGACTCTACAGATTTTAGTTGATAAATAAATCATTCAAAAAGGGGTTTTGTGTCTTGTGCAGAGGATATATAGTGATGATTAAAAGTTCGTCAGGATGTATTCAAACTTTCTGGCAAGATACTTCTTGATGTCCAGAGAATGTCGGACGGTTCTAAGATATTCAGATATACTGTGTTGCATGTCATGCTTTGTTTTGTAATACTTTGATACAAGTATGCTTGTTTGGCCATGTGCCAGCATCCTCAACTGCGTTAAGATACGGTGATCCTTTTGGCAGATAGATGATCTTGATCTTGCTGTTTTCTCTTAGCAAATCTTCTACCAGTTTGGTGCAGCGGGGTGCTACCTTGTCTGCTATTACCACAATCTTTCCAAAGCATCAGTGCATGGACTTGAGATACTCGACGAATGTTGCTGCGTTGAAACGATCGTACGTCCTGAAAAACTGTCTGCCGTCTGTGGCAAGTGAACCGTATGCGGTAACGGTATCATGACTTCCAACATAGGGAACCATGACGGGTGTGCCTACCAGAGTCCAATATCTGCACCCTTCAGTTCTGTCACGTATGAAAAACGATTCATCCTCTACTACAAGGGTAAATACTTGCATTTCTAGGCGTGAAATACGCCTTTTTTAGATTCTTTTGCCATTATGAAACTGCCTAAAACTGCTATATCTTTTTTAATAATGTTTTTTCTTATTAAAGAATAATGGCATTTTCTATACTAAGAAATGATCGTAGTATACCATTCTATACTAAGAACAGCATTTATTATCTTGACTACTTAAAAGAGATCTTCTGAATGGGGACAAGTCCGCATTTACAAAACCAAATGGCATATTCGTCCAAAGTGATGAGACATTTTTGGCAACCGCACCGGCATGTTTGCAGTGGCTAAAAAATGGCTTAAAATCACAGCAATCTTTTTTAATAATGTTTTTTCTTATTAAAGAATAATGGCATTTTCTATACTAAGAAATGATCGTAGTATACCATTCTATACTAAGAACGACATTTATTGTCTTAACTGCTTAAAAAGGATCTTCTGAATGGACAAGTCCGCATTTACAAAATCAAATGGCATATTCGTCCAAAGTGATGAAGGTGATGAGACATTCTTGCCAAATACGCTTCCACCAATAACTGATTTTGATCCCATAACAATCACTCTTGCGACGGAGGCCCATACAAAATTAGGACAGCTGTCCGGAATAGGAGAATTAATTCCAAACCCTAATCTTTTAATCCGTCCATATATTCGACGTGAAGCCGTACTTAGCTCAAAAATAGAAGGTACACAGGCAACCATGATGGATATTTTTGAATATGAAGCTGAAGAAAAAAAAGATTCGCAAAAAGATGCAGGTAGAAAGCGAATCCTAGAGGTGCTAAATTATATCCGTTCTTTAGATACATGTCTAAAAAGAGTTAAGACTGAGTCTGTCAGTATCAAAATGATTAAAGATGCGCACGGTATCTTGATGAAAAATGTAAGAGGTCAAGAAAAAACACCAGGTGAATTTAGAAAAATCCAAAATTGGATTGGTACGCCGGGCTCACAAATTGAGGATGCAATGTATGTTCCGCCTGCGCCAGAAAAACTCCATGATGTACTGCTTGACTTTGAAAAATTCGTTCAGTCGCCTTCGCCGGCAATACCAGTTCTGATTCAATGCGCACTCATACATTATCAATTTGAATCCATACATCCTTTTGCAGACGGGAACGGGAGAATTGGAAGGTTGCTAATTCCGTTAATATTGGCTGAAAGAAATCTTCTCAGCATGCCGCTGCTTTACCTTAGCGCATATTTTGAAAAAAACAGAACCGAATACTATCAGCACCTGCTAGGTGTCAGTCAGAATCAAGCTTGGGTAGAGTGGATACAATTTTTTCTTAAAGGTGTAATAATTCAGGCAACAGATGCGATTCAAAACATCCGCCATCTGATGGATTTGAGAACAAGATATGAAGACAAACTGAGATCAGCAAAAGCATCAGGAAGCGCAACCCAGTTAATGTCACATCTTTTTGCCAACCCCGTAGTGACCATACCCAGAGCCAAAAGATTTCTCAATGTGACATATCCGTCAGCAAAACTGGCAATTGAACGACTTCAAAAAATCGGCATTCTAGAGGAAATGAGCACCGGCAGACGAACCAAGATGTTCAAGGCAGCCGAAATCTTGAGTATTTTGACTTGATATCACATGGCACCTCTTTTGTGCTGGCAAATTTTCGAATCGTAGCCTGAAATCTGTTTTTTCTTTTATCAGTTCTAGGTTGTGAGAAGATACGCAGTTAACGGCGCAGGTATCCATGCGTACTCGTTTTAAAGATTTTCTGAGTTTTGGCGTTGTCCAAATCATCACTGTACTTGCCACGCATACTGCTGCGCACTCGTTCCAGCGTGTCATGCGCACTCCGGGCATGCCTGTCACAGGGATCCTCAAATGATCCTCTGATTCTGGTCCACAGTCTCATGAGGCTACACCCAGAAGATTTCGGTCTGGGTGCATGCAAACAGGCGTCTGCCGAGGAGATCTACCTGAAACGTATTGTACAGATTGAAACATGAAATCAGCCAGCCACGTTACCCATAATCAATGTGTGTTGAGTGTATCGTATTGCCAAATCGGGACGTTATGAGAAAATATTACGCTAATTTTTCATCGTTGGTATACGTCTAGAGTATTGTTTTTTGTACGATAATGATGCAGTTACTTTTTGACTTGAAAAGAGAGAGATATGCAACCATCATAAATCATCATCTTGTTTTTTCTTGATTTTATCAAGCGAATCAGTCAGATTCATCAGAGCCCAGTCTATATCAGATAGATTCTTAGAGGATAGAGAGTCATTCCATCTCTCTAATATTACATCAGCGACATCAGAACAACTAGATAATAGATGCCAGTACGGATGGTGTTCAGCAGTCGTATATACAAGTTCAGAGATATCAACAAGTCCATTTTTTGCTCTAGTTGCAGGGGTAATATTTTCACCAAACAGCTTAATGGTATCGCTGTCAGGATCTCGCTCTATCTTTAATGGCACATTTTGACTCTCGTATTTTTTTGCAAGTTCGATTACATCGTAATAGAAATCTTCAAAGCTAGGCATCAAGTAACCTCTGATGTTCTACCATTATACACCTATTAAAGATTACCTGGATTCCTGCCTCGCTTGCTAACTTTTCTGCCTTTGTGTTATGGATTCCCTCTTGCAGCCAAATTACTTTTGGTTCTTTCTTGATTGCCGCTTGGACAAACGGTAAAACTTGTTCAGAGGGTCTAAAAATATCAACGATGTCAATGTCTTGGGGCACATCAGAGATAGAGCTGTAGCATGGCTTGTCTAAAATTTTGTCAGCAGAGGGATTTACAGGAATGACGTCATATCCGTTCTCAAAGAGATATTTTGGTACATGATGCGCATCTTTTGATGGATCCCTAGACATTCCTATCACAGCTATCGTCTTGCATGATAAGAGAATGTTACGAACTGATTCATCAGATAAGGGATCCCTTTCCACAGAATAACTAATTATTCATAATAAATATAATTTATGAGCATAGATTTTGGATAATGACTTGGCAGGTATGTAGAGTTGTAGAGTATTATTATTTGATTCATGGTCTGATCCATCCCAAATCAGCAAGCAAAAAATTTTTTAAACGCTCCTCAAACAGTAAGATATGGATTCAGAGCCAAAAGAGGTGATAGTTCTAGGGGCCATAGCACATGGAATTAAAAAATTTAACAAGATTCAGAAAATGACACAGGTTGAGCCAGAAGAGCTGAACCTGATTTTAGAGCATCTAGAGAATCGGGGACTAATAAAAGTAGAGGAGAAAAAGGGGCTGTTTGGAACCAAGGTGGAGATGACATCCACTGAGAAAGGTTCCAGAGAGGTGGATGCTTACATTTACGAGTTGCGAACAAAATGGAATCAAATGTCAACATTCTACAAGGCAGGCGACAAGGAGAAACTAAAGCAAGAGATGAAGGATAATAAATCAATTCTGCCCACAATGATGTTCTTTGGGGTTATGGACATGATAATGTTCTCGATGATGTTTAGCATGATGGGTATGGCGATGTCAGACTTTGTTGCACCAGAACACATGCCAGAAGGCGCAGACATGGGAGCAGATGATGGTGGTGGTGGCGATGCAGGAATGGATGACGGTGGTGGTGGCGGATTTGACTTTGATGTCGGATTCTAATGTGTATTTATACTAGGTACGAATACAGATGATAATTGATTTACAGTTCACGCGATAATACAGGCCTAGTAAGAGTACTCAAGTTTTTACAAGCTCATGACACAGAGTATCTTTCAGGACAGGATCTAAGCGATGTTCTGAAAATTAGTAGAGTTGCAGTATGGAAGCATATCAAAAAGATTCGAGAGTTGGGGTACACCGTAGAGTCAAAACAAAAGAGAGGTTACAGACTGTTAACTAGCTCTGATATGCTGTTACCGTGGGAGATTACCTCAAACTTGCAGACTGATACCATTGGGCAAACGGCATACTATTTTGAGAGTATTGACTCCACACAAGATCAGGCACTAAAGATGGCAGAAGATTTGGCAAATGATGGCGCAGTAATCGTTGCAGCAAAACAGACACGTGGGAGAGGCAGAAACAAAAGACGATGGGTTTCTCCAAAAGGAGGTATTTGGATATCCGTGATACTACAACCAAAATTTGATGTCTCCATGGCAACGTTATTCCCAATAGCATCATCGCTTGCACTATCACTAGCAATAGAGAAGACGTGTGCAATAAGACCAGAGTTAAAATGGCCAAATGATCTAACAGTGAACGGAAAAAAGATAGCAGGCATGTTGGTAGATGTATTACTAGAATCAAATAGAATTGAGAGTTTGGTTTTGGGAGTCGGTATAAATTTTAATGTAAATGTACAACAAATTGAAGAATCATTAAAAGAGACCCCAAATTTCTACGGGGTGGCATCACTTGACGGACAAAAAAGTAATATCAAACCAATTCAACTTGTGCAGATTTTTTTGGCAGAGCTGGAGAAGGTTTACAAATTGCTTGGTGCAAAACAGACCAAAAAAATTATCTCAGAATGGACAGCAAGATCATCAACGATTGGAAAGAATGTGGAATTGAATACAGATGCCGGTGAGAAAAAGATCAAAGGAAGGGCATCTAGAATTGATGAGGATGGAGCACTGATAGTATTATTGAAAAACAACAAAACACACAAGGTAATTGCAGGGGATGTGGTACACGTATCAGAATAGACTTAGCCTCTCTTGACTCGGGATTTTTGTTTTGATTTGAGTCGAGTTTTTGGTTTTGGTTTTGGTTTGGATTTTGTTGCTGGTTTTTTCTTGGGTTTTGATTTTAGTCGACGTCTGGGCGCACCGGTTGGTTTGGAGCCAGGTCTCACCGCCAATTGATCAGAGAGAAGAGAGGATTGTTCCTTTAGTATCTCCTTGAGATCGTGTTGTATCGCAAAGACAGATGCAAGTAGTTCTTCCAAAGATTGTGAATACTGTCCGTATAATGATAACAGTTCGGTCTTTTTTTCATTTACCTGAGACAGGTATTCGTTTGAGCGCAGCACGTTTGTGGCAGATACAAGTTCGGGCAGTTCCAATACAGGTTTGCTGTTTAATTGGTCTAAATCACGCTGATACTGTTGAATGTTTTTACGTAAATCATAGATTCTCTGGCCGGTACCAATGTTTGTCAACATAAAATTATGTGTTGAGGCACGAATTAAAGATTTTCTTACAAGATGCAGGTATCAGGGATTAGAATCACGGGTAAAAGGAACTAGATCATATCAAATGGTAGTTGAGGAGAATAAAACATGATGGCAACTCCAATCAACACTACTGCAGAGCCAATAATATCAAATCTGTCTGGCCTCTTTTTATCAATCCAGTATCCCCACATCAGTGATGCAACGATAAAGATTCCGCCATAAGTTGCATACGCTTTGCCAAAGGTTGTAGGCTGTAATGTCATCACTACACCATAAGAGAACAAGACAAGAGCCCCAATGACGCCCAAGATCTTGCCCTTGTGATCACGCAGCCATCGCCATACAAGGTAGCCGCCGCCAATCTCTAGCAATGCTGCAAAAAAGAACAGTCCAAAAGCAAATAGATTTACTTCTTCTTCAACCAAATGGTTTGACCTCCTTTTTTTCTCTAGGATAATAAAAAATTATCAAAACCCCAACTATTGCAATCATGGCTCCAAGAATATCAGAATTGTCAGGAGATATTCCGTCAATCAACCAACCCCACAATACTGCCATTACAATAAACACACCACCATAAGCCGCATACGCCCTGTGAAATGGGACTTTCTGCAATGTGGGGACTACACCATATAAGAATAATACAAACCCGCCAATTGCGCCTAGTACAAACCCTAAATCCTCACGCAACCAAAGCCATACCAAGTATCCCCCACCCAGCTCACAGAGTCCAGCCAAAACAAAAAATAGCATGGAACTCATGATGCGCTTAAACTTGTAAGTCAATTGATTATGGTGTACCAGTGATGCTTTTTAGCTTTTCAAATTGTATTTTTAGAGTCTAAATGCAATGGTAGAATACCAAAACTCCAAAAGGTTGAACTATAGCAATTACATTAATGACTATACATAAAGATAAAAACAGAATCTCAAAAGCAATGAGTGTCAGGTTTTTACATTTGTTTTTTCAGCTTTGAGACAAGGGCTGCGTAAATAAACGGCAAGACAGTAGTTGCCTCAGCGTGCAATGTTGCCTGTTTTGCTTTTTGTGTAACCTTGCCCCAAGATATTGCCTCTCTGACTAGTGCGCCGCTAAGACTGCCATCAAACTCTTGGGCAGTTGTAATATAAAATGCATAATCTAATCCTTCACGATACTGATTCCACCACAAGGTATGATGCTTGGAGATTCCTCCTCCAATCATAAAAGCGCCTGATTTTTTTGCTTTGAATACCAATCCAGAGAGCAGGTCTGCATCACCTAGCAAATTCAGTTTAAAATCACTGTGTTTTTGGGCAAAAAGCCATATTTGATTTCCTACTGCGCCATCCATTATTCCCGGAACTATAACATCAACGTTGTTTTTATAGGCCCAGTAAAGATACGAATCTTCTCCCAAGTGTTTTCCAATCATCTTGCATATTTGTGCAGTAGTCATCTCCCTGACACCGTTTTGATACTCTTCCTCAAAGAACATCTGCATCTTTTTTTCAATGAGCGGACCGTAACTGTCCATAGGTACAAGCACGTTGCCTAATCTATGGATATTTTGGTCTGCCAATTCATTATCATCCATGGTAAAGGAACCTTCCTTGTAATGTGAGAAATGCCTAGCAATATCGTGATCAAGTGAACCACATGTTACCATTGCAACATCAAACCATTTGTTCTTTATCATATCCTTTATGATACCACGCAATCCGGTGGACACTACAGCGCCTACAAATGAGATGAACCTAAGACATTGTTCATCAGATATCATATCTGTTAGAATTTTCAACCCATCAGAGAGATTTACTGATTCAAATCCTCCCGACTGGGACAGTTCTGCAAAGATATCTTCAATTGATGTCTCAGAATTTATTTCAATGTCTTTGACAGGACGGCCAGACTCAATCATGATTTAGCAGATTGTTACCCGTATAAAATACTGTCTCGAAAACAGATTCCAGATTAAAGATGAGATGGATTGTAAATGGACCCTACAAATTAAACCATGCTTGAGATAAAAGGGACGGATGTAAACAAAATCTTGAATTGTTTGTTGTATCATTATGAATTCATCAGATTATGATGACGCAAGTGCAAAAATAGATCTTCTATAAACATAGTAAAATGACGATATGACACGACTAGAGGTAACTTTTACTATTACCACAAATAGTAATAATAGTGACAACATCATACCAGCTACGATACCCGTATGCATTGATAGATATTTTCTTCAGTACTAGTACTAGTAGTAGCATCAACAGAAATACAGGAGTAATGGTACAGTGATCAATGCATTAGTTGAGATGCTACAGGCAAGTAATCCCCTCTTAATAGTAATTGCAGGTCTGATGATTGGACTAGTGCACGCCTTTGAGCCTGATCATATCAGTGCAGTATCTACCCAGGTGTTAAAGAAAGACAAAGATGGTGATGACAAAAGAAGCAACAACAGTGACAATAATGACAATACCAACAGCCTAAAAAAACAAAACTAAAAAATTTGATCATCAGCTCCTCTCTGAGAGGTGTGCTATGGGGAGCAGGACATACATTTACCACAATTATAATAGGTCTTCTAATTGCAGGCCTATCACTTAGCATATCAGAGAGTTTTTTTCTTAGTGCAGAGATTCTAGTAGGCGTCATGCTAATAATGTTAGGGATTTTAACAGTTACAAATAAAAGCACCCTAATGCGAGAACACAACCATCCACATAAGCATGCAAACGGTGTATCTCAACCCATCCTCATGTACATAATACAGAACACACACATGGACATAAATCATATATCATAGGATGTATTCACGGTGTTGCAGGAAGTGGCAGTCTTGTTGCAATAGTTGCGTCCACCATGAGTAGTTTTGACACAATAGTTTATTTTTTAATACTGTTTGGTGTTGGCAGCATAATCGGAATGGCCCTAGCTGGTGGCGTTTTAGGAATATCGTTTATGTTATTGCCAAAAATAAAACTTGCAGCCAAATATCTAAGATATATCATAGCAGGCATAACATTGGTTATAGGAATCAATATTATACTTACAGCAGGATTTGAGTCAAAACTGTTTTTATAGAGTTAGTCATTCTGGAATGATTTTCATATATGGAGTTATGTTACCAAGATATGCAAATAAATCACAAAAAAATATCATGTTTTTTAACACGCAGATATTAGATATAATGAAATCCAAGTGCCAAAAACACCATAAACTAGACGGTTAGATTTATCATACTGTATGTAAAAAAAATTATACATGAAGACTATTACAAAAAAATCTCACCGCGTCTTCTGCGGAATTGTAGTCATTGTGTTACTGGTGGTTTTGGGTGCATCATCATCATCGTTAATATTCAAAACATCATACGCCCAAACTGACAACAATCAAGGCATACAGTTGATGTTTGAACAGGCATACAACCATCTACTAGAGGGAGAATACAAAGAAGCCATAGCAATATACGATGACATCTTGGATGTCTCCCAAAATAACATTAAAGCACTAAATATGAAAGGTATAGCATACAGCAACCTACAAGAGTATGAGAATTCATTAAAACAGTTCTTCAAGGTGTTGCAATACAAACCAGATGACCTAACAGCATTAATAGGAATGGGAGTAGGGTTCGGGAATCTAGGAGAGTACCAAGAATCGGCATCATACTTTGAAGAGGCATCAAACCAAAAACCTGACAGTGTGACAATCAACAACTACAAAGACATCATAAGTAAAACAATCACGAAATACCCATACACCCCCACAGAAAAACCTGCAAGATTAAACCCAGAATACCAAACATCAATCCCAGAATACCAAACATCAATCCCAGAGTGGGTAAAGACTGTCGCAGGATGGTGGACAAGCGGAGATACAAGTTTTAAAGAGTTTGTGCGAGCATTTGCATATCTAGTTGAAAACAACATCATCAAAGTTCCGCCAATTACATCATACGAGATAACAAAGGATGGAATCACGCTAGAGGAGATAAGACGATATACAAAGTCATGGTCTGAAAATCAAGTCAGTGACGAAGAGTTTGCCTCAAACGGTATCAAACATATCATTGCAAAGAGTCCAGCAGAGATTCAAATACAGTTTCAAAAATCACAAAGAGAGATAGACCAAGAATTTGAGATTTTTAAACAGTATCTAAGAGACGTAACAAATAACATTTTAAAGGAAAAGAGGTACATAGAATACTCAAATCCCAGTAATGACGTCATAAAAAAATTCCTCAGAGACTACGTACAATGGAATTTTGAAGAACAGGTAAAAATATCATCGGCGAGATTTCCCAACCCAACATATGAGATTATAGATGATGTATACATCGTTACATATAATGTATTTATCAACAGACAGCCATCAGGATTGCCATTAGATCATATTAGCACATTAGAGAATTCATTTGAGTTTTGGAAAAGTCAGGAATTGTTTGCAGAAGAGAACAAGGCCGAGATAAAATTCAACGTTACAGATATCAAACACGAGGCAAACATATGGATAACTTGGGTAGTTCGAGATCTTGGAGAAGGAGTTCTAGGACATGCACATCTTGGAAAAGGCGTAGTAGAAGTAGTGTTAGGGGATTACAAATGCGATGGTAGTTTCCAACTGTATGACGTAGACAGTGTAGAATATATCATGACGCATGAGCTAGGTCACTCAATTGGTCTTACACATAATGATGACCAAGATAACATCATGTATCCTGAATATGCTCCGTCATATGCATATTGTCTGTTAAATTGATTTAACAATAAGAAGAAGAAGAAGAAGAAGAAGAAGAAGAAGAAGAAGAGTCATTCCAAACAACTAGAATAATACCGTGGTACAAGATGACATTTTATGAATTGGAGTAAATGAATAATGGGGCATATGACTATTATTTTTCACCATGTTTAAAAGTAAAATTGGATCAATAGGTTCGAAATGCCCATCTTGTGGAGATAAAAAAGTAGTTACGGACCAAAACACAGGGGAATTATTTTGCAGTAAATGCGGATTGGTAATTAATGAAAAAATTGCAGATGCAGGTGCTGAATGGCGTTCATTCGCAAATGACGAGACAACAAAGACCAGAGTAGGGGCTGCAACATCGTTGACCATGCATGATATGGGCTTGTCAACTGTGATTGGAGCCGCAAACAAAGATTCTACAGGAAGGCCGCTGTCTGCAGGGGTAAAGAGTTCCATTGAGAGGCGCAGAGCATGGGACAGCAGGACGCAGACACACACATCATCTGACAGAAACCTAAGACAAGCACTAAACGAAATGGGCAAGCTAAAGGACAAACTTGCACTAACTGACGTAGTGGTAGAAAAAGCTGCATACATCTATAGAAAAGCAATGGAGAAGAAGCTAGTCAGAGGTCGTTCCATTCAAGGCCTAGTTGCGGCTTGTCTTTATGCATCATGCAGAAACACAGAAACGCCAAGGGCATTGGATGATATTGCCAATGGGATAAACATTAGAAGAAAAGATGTTGCAAGATGCTACAGACTAATTTACAGAGAGTTGGAACTAAAGATGCCAGTAGTAGACCCAGTAAAGGGAGTTGCAAGGATTGCAAGCATCGTAAAACTCAGTGAGAAAAGCAAACACCAAGCAATCAAGATTTTAAACCAGGCAAAAGAGACAGGTATTGTAGCAGGGAAGATCTTTTTATCCAGTATTATGCATCAATCATATTGATGCATTGTTTTAGTGCTACAGTCATCATGTTTTGAATGTTCTTATTATTTGATACGTAAGGTTATTGGGCAAGATGGAATTATGGCGTAGTGGCAGTAACAGTATAGGATTGATCATCTCCTGTAGTAGGAGTAAGGCCAGATAGCGAGTTAGAGGCAGAATCCACAATGTTGTTGTCTGAGGAGACATCCAAGTTGTATGTGCCCGCTTCTGGTGCCGAGACTGTGACTAGGTATTGGCTGCCAGACCCGGTTACTGATGTGATGGGGCCAGAGTTGGTACCGTCACCGAGTGTAAGGGTCCAAGAGTTGAGGACTCCTGAATCCAGATAATAGTTGTCATTCATGCGCAACTGCCAGTCACCGCTAATTGAGACGTCATCACCGTATTCAAGCGTGTATGTTTCTGTGATGTCGTCTGCAGAGCCACCGACACGGTTGTGCAGTGTTACTATCTGGTTGTCAGGCGAGACGAGTTGTACCAAGAGATCGCCCCTCCATGGATGGGTAATGTCTACTGCAACTGATACATCAGAGACAGTGCCTGATTCAGAGACTGTGATGGTGTCTGTCTTGTCTGTGTTGTGGGGTACGATACCAAGGGATGGCGTACTGGTATACACAAGTGTTTGAGTGGCATTAGACGCAGGACTGTCAGGGGATAACTCAAAGTCATCTGTGCTGACGCCTGTTACTGCCTCACTGAATAGTACTGCAAATTCAAGGGTGTTGAGATTAGTAGAGATGGTTGCAGGGTTGGATCTGGTAATAGAGGTAACAGTTGGTGGCGTGTCTATGACGTTGACTGTTCTAGTGATTGGCGCAGCAGGGTTTCCGGCACTGTCGTCACATGTAAAGGTCACAGTGTATGTTCCAGCTAGGCTGGTGTTTACCAGATTGGTAATCTGGATTTGAGATGTGATATCGCCGTCGACTACATCAGTACATGTTGCGCCTGCATCATCGTATGGGGTGCCAAGAACTGTATCGGCAGGGGATTGGCCTACCAGTTGAATTGTTGGCGGAGTTCTGTCAATTGAAGAGGTAACAGTATAGGATTGATCATCTCCTGTAGTAGGAGTAAGGCCAGATAGCGAGTTAGAGGCAGAATCCACAATGTTGTTGTCTGAGGAGACATCCAAGTTGTATGTGCCCGCCTCTGGTGCCGAGACTGTGACTAGGTATTGGCTGCCAGACCCGGTTACTGATGTGATGGGGCCAGAGTTGGTACCGTCACCGAGTGTAAGGGTCCAAGAGTTGAGGACTCCTGAATCCAGATAATAGTTGTCATTCATGCGCAACTGCCAGTCACCGCTAATTGAGACGTCATCACCGTATTCAAGCGTGTATGTTTCTGTGATGTCGTCTGCAGAGCCACCGACACGGTTGTGCAGTGTTACTATCTGGTTGTCAGGCGAGACGAGTTGTACTAGGAGATCGCCCCTCCATGGATGGGTAATGTCTACTGCAACTGATACTGCAGAGACTGTGCCTGATGCAGAGACTGTGATGGTGTCTGTCTTGTCTGTGTTGTGGGGTACGATACCAAGGGATGGCGTACTGGTATACACAAGTGTTTGAGTGGCATTAGACGCAGGACTGTCAGGGGATAACTCAAAGTCATCTGTGCTGACGCCTGTTACTGCCTCACTGAATAGTACTGCAAATTCAAGGGTGTGTCGTTAGTAGAGGCGTCTGCAGGATCAGACCTGGTAATAGAGGTGATAGTTGGTGGCGTGTCTATGACGTTGACTGTTCTAGTGATTGGCGCAGCAGGGTTTCCGGCACTGTCGTCACATGTAAAGGTCACAGTATATGTTCCAGCTATGTTGGCGTTGACAGGATTATCAACTTGAATATGAGATTGAGAGATATCGCCGTCGGTGTCGTCAATACATGTTGCACCTGCATCAACGTATGGGGTGCCAAGAATCGTATCCACGATAGAATCTGTTAATGTGATTACTGGTTTAACATTATCAACTACGATAGTGACATTATAAGAGTGATCCTGATTAGCAGGAACAAGACTAGTCAAAGGAATGTTTGCAGAATTGACAATGTCGGTATCTTGTGCTATGTCCAAATTGTATATTCCCGATGTAATTGCCGTGATTGTTACATAGTATTGGCTGCCAGACCCGGTTACTGATGAAATAGGATTGATGGTAGTACTACCGTCACCGAGTGTAAGAGTCCAAGAGTTGAGGACTCCAGAATCTAGATAATAGTTGTCATTCATGCGTAACTGCCAGTCGCCGCTAATTGAGACGACATCGTCGTATTCAAGTGTGTATGTTTCTACGATGTTGTCTGCAGAACCGCCTGCACGGTTGTGCAGTGTTACTATTTGGTTGTCAGGCGAGACGAGTTGTACTAGGAGATCACCTCTCCAGTCATGGGTAATGTCTACTGCAACTGATACTGCAGAGACAGTGCCTGATGCAGAGACTGTGATGGTGTCTGTCTTGTCTGTGTTGTGGGGTACTATACCAAGGGATGGCGTACTGGTATACATAAATGTCTGTGAATAACCATCAGTTGGACTATCCGGTGACAATTCAAAGTCGCTTTGATCAACGTTTTGCACATCAGTATTGAATTCGACTAAGAATACAGGAGTAGCATCAGATGTAATCTCCAAAGTTGGTGAACTTCTAGTTATGGACGTTACGTAAAGTGTTGCACTACCAACCTCGATTGTAACGGTATTGGAGATTAGATTATTGTTTTCGGCGAGATCGTGTACAGAGTCAGCAGGAATGGAGACGGTAAGGGTACCGGCAGTCAGTCCTGTTATTGTGAATTCAAATGTTTGGTTGTTATCTGTGGTTGGTGCAGAGACAGTGCCTTGAGATGCAGATACATCAGATGCAGTAAATGTGAAAGGGTCAATTGGTTCGCCAAAGTCAACTGTGAATGTTATTGACTGCTGGTTTGTAGGTGATGTGACGCTAGTGCTGATTGATGGTGTAAACTGTGTAGTGTCAACTGTGAAGGATTCATCTGGGTTAGGTGCAGTAACAGTTGTCAGGGAGTTGCCTGCAGTATCGGTTATGTCGTGATTTGATGCAACATCCAAGTTGATTGTACCTGCAGTGGCGTCTGCAACTGTTACCACATAGGATGATGTATTGACAGAAGAGACGGTTATGGTGCCAGTACCTGCGCCAGTGACAGTGGATAATACAAAGTCAGCTGGACCAACATTGGTTACGTCTTCGCTAAAGTTAACTGCAAATTCAAGTGATGTAAGGGAGGTTAGTTCTGATGTAGGTGAGCTTCTGGTTATGGATGAGAGTGACGGGGATGTGGTATCAATGGTGATCGTGAGTGTGTTTGAGACCAAGTTCTTGTTTTGTGCAAGATCATCTACAGAGTCAGCAGGAATGGAGACGGTAAGGGTACCGGCAGTCAGTCCTGTTATTGTGAATTCAAATGTTTGGTTGTTATCTGTGGTTGGTGCAGAGACAGTGCCGTCTGATGTAGATACATCAGATTCAGTAAATGTGGTAGTATCAATTGGTTCGCCAAAGTCAACTGTAAATGTTATTGACTGTTGGTTTGTAGGTGATTGAGTATCAGTACTGATGAATGGTGTAAACTGGGTAGTGTCAACTGTGAATGATTCATCTGGGTTAGGTGTAGTGGTAGTTGTCAGAGGGTTGCCTGCAGTATCGGTTATGTCGTGATTTGATGCAACATCCAAGTTGATTGTACCTGCAGTGGCGTCTGCAACTGTTACCACATAGGATGATGTATTGACAGAAGAGACGGTTATGGTGCCTGTACCTGCGCCAGTAACAGTGGATAATACAAAGTCAGCTGGACCAACATTGGTTACGTCTTCGCTAAAGTTAACTGCAAATTCAAGTGATGTAAGGGAGGTTAGTTCTGATGTAGGTGAGCTTCTGGTTATAGATGAGAGTAATGGAGGTGTGGTATCAATGGTGATTGTAACTGTGTTTGAGACCAAGTTCTTGTTTTGTGCAAGATCATCTACAGAGTCAGCAAGAATGTAGACAACAAGGGGACCAGCAGTAAGTCCCGTTATTGTGAATTCAAATGTTTGGTTGTTATCTGTGGTTGGTGTAGATACAATGCCTTGAGATGCATATACATCAGATTCAGTAAATGTGGTAGTATCAATTAGTTCATCAAAGTCAACCTTGAATGTTATTGACTGTTGGTTTGTAGGTGATGGGGTGTTAGTATTAACTGACGGTGTAAACTGTGTAGTGTCAACTGTGAAGGATTCATCCGGGTCAGGTGCAGTAGCAGTTGTCAGGGAGTTGCCTGCAGTATCGGTTATGTCGTGATTTGATGCAACATCCAAGTTGATGGTGCCTGCAGTAGTAACTGCAACTGTTACCACGTAAGATGATGTATTGACAGAAGAGACGGTTATGTCACCTGCACCTGCGCCAGTGACAGGAGATAACACAAAGTCAGTTGGACCAACATTGGTTACCGGTTCGCTGAATGTAACTGCAAAGTCAAGACTGGTTTCAGATGTGGTTTCAGTTGTAGGTGAGTTTCTAGTTATGGATATCAATGAGGGAGAGATAGTGTCAATTGTGTAGGTTTCGTCAGGGTCAGGACTAGTATCAGCTAGCGCAATACCTGCAGAATCAATGATGCCATGGTTGTTTGATACAAGATCCAATCCTATTGTACCACTGTTTGATGTTACATCTACTGTGACGATGTAACTAGAACCGGAACCTGAGATGTTAGATACAGAACCTGTGCCGGTACCTGATACGGTAAAGTCAGCAGCATCCACATTGATGACTGGTTCACTAAACGTGACATCAAACATCAGGGTAGTGGCAGATGTGGATTCAGGGATAGTAGTGCTGCGCAGTATAGAGGTAATACTAGGCGGAGTGGTGTCTGTCTGAATGCCAGATATAGTTACTTGTATCATACGGTGATTGTTGCCATTCTCAAAAACTGAATCACCAGTGGCAGTTACGTTGACCTGATGGAGACCGTTATGGGTTGGTGCTGCTTTGAATGCGAGAGTGTCAGAACCAGACACTATCTCAAACAGATCAAAGTTACCACCAGTTCCAATGGCGTATGTTGGGTTGTGTACTGCAAGTACACCATTCTGCGGCGTTATGTCAGTGACGTTAAGTGAATTAGTATAAGAAAAGTCTACAGAATCCGGTGCAATGTACCATGGACCCAAGTTCTGGTCAAATGCATTGGCGTTGTTGAACATGTTGGACATGGCAGTAACTGAGGAGACGTCCCAACTAGAGATATCACCGTTAAATGCGCCAGCATTGAGGAACATGTTGGACATGTCGGTAACTGAGGAGGTGTTCCAAGTGGCAAGGTTTTCGTTAAATGTGCTAGCACTGAAGAACATGGCAGCCATGGTGGTAACTGAGGAGGTGTTCCAGCCAGAGATGTCTCCAGTAAATTCGCTGGCAAAGGTGAACATGCTGGACATGTCGGTAACTGAGGAGGTGTTCCAGCCAGAGATATCGCCGTTAAATGCGCTGGCAAAGGTGAACATGCTGGACATGTCGGTAACTGAGGAGGTGTTCCAAGTGGAGAGGTCTCCGTTAAATGCGCTGGCGCCTGCAAACATGCTGGACATGTCGGTAACTGAGGAGGTGTTCCAGTCAGAGAGATCTCCGATAAATGCGCTGGCAGAGGAGAACATGCGGGACATGTCGGTAACTGAGGAGGTGTTCCAGTCAGAGAGATCTCCGTTAAATTTACTGGCATCTTGGAACATGCGGGACATGTCGGTAACATGGGATAGATTTGGTGCGTCAGTGGCGTCGTAGATCACCTCGCTGGCATCACGAAATGCACCATTCATGGTAGACCACCGGATGTCGCCCCATTGGTCAATTGAGTAAAGCAACTCAGGTGTAGAGCCGCTGCCACCAAGATTTATCCGTGACAGGTCTCCAGTCATGGTGACACGGTAAGAGCCAGATGTAGCGTATGTGTGTGACTGTGTGCCATTAGAGTTTACTGTGGCTGTTGTGCTACCATCACCCCAATTTATAGTAAAGTTTTTTCCTGAATGTACCTCTACAGGTATGCTTATCTCCTGGCCTGCAGAACTCGTCTCCCATGTAGTCAGAAATGAGCTATCATCTATCGGAATGCTAGATACAGTTACCTGTATCATGTGGTGATTGTTACGCTTCTCAAAAACTGAGTTTCCAGTGGCAGTCACGGTAACGTTATACACACCTGTACTGGTTGGCGCCGCCTTGAATGCCAGAGTGTCAGAACCAGACACTATCTCAAACAGGTCAGAGTCGCCACTGGTACCGATGGCGTATGTTGGGTTGTGTCCTGCAAGTACACCATTCTGCGGCTTTATGTCAACGACGTCAAGTGAATCAGTATAAGAAAAGTTTACAGAATCCGGTGTAATGTACCATGGACCCAAGTTCTGGTTAAATTTATCGGCACGGGTAAACATGAGGGACATGTTGGAAACTGAGGAGACATCCCAGCCGGAGATGTCTTGGTTGAAAGATTTAGCAGCGTAGAACATGTTGCGCATGTATACAGCTGAGGAGGTGTCCCAGCCGGAGATGTCTGCGTTAAATGCGCGGGCATGTAAGAACATGGAGTTCATGGAGCCAGTTAAGGAGACATTCCAGCCGGAGATGTCTGCGTTGAAGACTCTAGCATGTTGGAACATGTGGCTCATGACGTAAACTGAGGAGGTGTTCCAGTCAGAGAGGTCTCCGTTAAATTTGTGGGCACCGTTGAACATAGAGTACATGGTATTAACTGAGGAGGTGTCCCAGTCAGAGAGGTCTCTGTTAAATTTGGGGGCATCTTGGAACATTGCGGCCATGTTGGTAACTGAGGAGGTGTTCCAGTCAGAGATGTCTCCGTTAAATTTGTGGGCCTCTTCGAACATGCGGGACATGTTGGTAACTGAGGAGGTGTTCCAAGTGGAGATGTCTCCGTTAAATTTGTGGGCCTTTTGGAACATATTGACCATGTTGGTAACTGAGGAGGTGTTCCAAGTGGAGAGATCTCCGTTAAATGCGTAGGTATTTTTGAACATGCGGGACATGTCAGTAACCTGTGATAGATCAGGTGCGTCAGTGGCGTTGTAGGTCATCTTACTGGCACCACTGAATGCATAAGTCATGGTAGACCACTGGATGTCTCCCCATTGGTTAATTGAGTGAAGCAACGTAGGTGTAGAGCCACTGCCACCAAGATTTATCCGTGACAGATCGCCAGCCATGGTGACATGATAAGAGCCAGCTGTAGCGTATGTGTGTGACTGTACGCCGTTAGAATTTACCGTGGTTGTTGTGCCATTATCACCCCAATCTATAGTCAAGGTTCCTCCTGAATGTACATTTACAGGTATGCGTATTGTCTGGTTGGGTGAAGTTGTCTTCCATGTAGTCACAAATAAGTCAGGGTCTATCGGAATGCGGGATACAGTTACCTGTATCATGTGGTGATTGTTATGCTTCTCAAAAACTGAGTTTCCAGTGGCAGTCACGGTAACATTATACACACCGATACTAGTTGGCACTGCCTTGAATGCCAGAATGTCAGAACCAGACACTATCTCAAACAGGTAAGAGTCGCCACCAGTACCGATGGCGTATGTGGGGTTTTGTCCTGCAAGTACACCATTCTGTGGCGTTATGTCAGTGATGTTAAGTGAATCAGCATAAGAAAAGTTTACAGAATCCGGTGTAATGTACCAGGGGCCCAAGTTCTGGTTAAAAGCATTGGCATTGTTGAACATGTAAGACATGGAAGTAACTGAGGAGACATCCCAACTAGAGATGTCTTGGTTGAAGGCTTTAGCAGCGGAGAACATGTAGCGCATGTATACAACTGAGGAGGTGTCCCAGTCAGAGATGTCGCCGTTGAATTTGAAGGCAGAGGTGAACATGTAGGACATGGTAGTAACTGAGGAGGTGTTCCAGGTGGAGAGGTCTTGGTTGAAGGCTCTAGCATCTTGGAACATGTAGGACATGGTAGTAACTGAGGAGGTGTTCCAGCCGGAGATGTCTGCATTAAATTCACGTGCAGAGTTGAACATGTCTGACATGGTTTTAACTGAGGAGATGTCCCAGTCAGAGAGGTCGCCGTTAAATGCGCTGGCCTCGCTGAACATGGCGCGCATACTAGTAACTGAGGAGGTGTCCCAGTCAGAGAGGTCGCCGTTAAATGCGCTGGCACGGGTGAACATGTTGGACATGTCGGTAACCTGTGATAGATTCGGTGCGTCAGTGGCGTTGTAGGTCATCTTACTGGCATCTCTGAACGCACTACTCATGGTAGACCACCGGATGTCTCCCCATTGGTTGATTGAGTGAAGCAACGTAGGTGTAGAGTCACTGTCACCAAGATTTATCTGCGACAGGTCTCCGGTCATGGTGACACGGTATAAGCCGGCTGTAGCGTATGTGTGTGATTGTACGCCGTTAGTAATTACAGAGGTTGCTGTACTACCATCACCCCAATCTATAGTCAAGGTTCCTCCTGAATGTACACTTACATGTATGCTTATTGTCTGGTTGGGCAAAGTTGTCTCCCACGTAGTTAGAAATGGGTCATCGGTTTGCGATTGTGCGTATGCGTATATTGGAATTGGTGTATATACAGTATCGTATAGTGAATCTAACTCGTCCATTAAAAACATATCCAGCTGTGTTGCAGTCAACATACTGACAGATATCAAAAGCGTGATGCTTAGGATCAGTATTTGGTACTGCAAGTATCTGCGGAAGTCAAGATATTTGATAATGTCAAGTGACATATGTTCTTTGATCGCAGCCAATACAAATAAGTAGATTAACCTTCTACTTCCTCCCCCACAACTGGTTTTGATGTAAATTAATAATGGTGCTAGTAGTAATTTTGAAATTTGTGGACAGCACTAAAAAAATGATTATTATATAAGGATTGTGACTAAAATTCTTCTCACGTTTTTTAGCTAGCCAGGATAACTCTTCACGTAAGAGTGCTGTCTCTGATTTGATCATAATGGTTACGCAGATCTCTAAGTCAAAAAAGCGATAGTGTAATTTATCACACAAGATAGTAAAACTCTATGGAGGACATGCTTTGTCGGATAACTTTCCTCCTCTCCCCTCCTCTCCACCACCACCCCCCCCCCCCCATCAGAAGGCCCATATGCACCAACGTACGAACCAACTAAGATGTGAACGGATTAACAATCCACACATATATCAAGATGTGTTTGGCACCATCAAGAATGACATCACACCGCTCATAAGCGTCTCATCAAGGTCAGATAATCCAGAATTAGCCTGAAAAATCACTTACCACAACAGTATCCAATATCAGAACCGCAAAGTTTGAGAGATATCATCATTTGTTTGACTTTTCTTATTCGCACAAATGCCATTTGATTGAATTCACTCTAACTATTGTAGGGATGCATCATTCACACATAAAAAAAACTCAAGAAATTAAAATCCTGTCACAATAATACTAAAAAACAAACATTGTCAAACTCTGCATCAAACCCGTATATCATCCTGACACCCAAGACAGTATCAAAGAACGTCACCTCACCATGTTTTTTGAATTCAAATGAACAGACGGCCACTCATCCATCCTCCAATATGCATCTGCCATTAAGAGCATCACCTAACATCTGAGAATCAAGTTACAAGACGCTCTAACACACCAACAAAACTAGTAGAGCCATTCATAAATTAATTTAACACGTGATCTATTTATTGCGAGGAATCTTAAACAACGTATGCAGCCAAATCAATCAAAGGATGTAATTGATTACTACAAACACGTATCACTGTTTTGGACAGATATCATACATCTGATGTCAAGTAAGCCGCAGGCACTAGCATCAACAGGTCCCATGAGGGCATTTGCCACAAATTCTAAAAAAGTTACAACAGAGTTAATTGAGATTAATGAGGATTTGATTGGATTTAACAAATACATCACAGAATATTACAAACAACTGGCAGCCACATGGGAGAATGCCCAAAAAAAGGTAAACCAAAAGGTACCAAAGCTACCACAAGATGCTGAACATCTAGAGGCATTTAAGAGAATATGGATAGATATCTTTGATAATGATTTCACAGAGTTGTTTGATTCAAAAAAGTTTGGAGAAAACTATGGAAAGCTAGTCTCAAAAGAGTTAGAGTTGACAAAACATTGGAATAACATCACAAATGTAGTATTACAGTCAGTTAATCTCCCAAGCAAAGAAGAGATTGACGAGGTATACAAAGAGATTCACACCCTCAAAAAACGGGTCAGAAAACTAGAGTTAAAACAGAAAAAAGAAAAAAGGGTAAAAAACAATGCACAATAGTGAACCAAATCTGGATCCCAGAATTGTAGAGGAGATACTAGAATTTGGTAAAAACATCATAGAGGCTCCAAAACTAGTTGCAGCACCAGATGAGATTACTTTAGAGGTTACACCATATGACATAGTACAAAAGATGGACAAGACCAGACTACTCCACTACAAACCCATTACAGAAAAACAGTACAAGACACCGTTATTGATATCGTATGCGTTAATCAACAGGTATCATATACTGGATATCCAGCCAGAAAAGAGTTGGGTGAGAAACCTGCTAAAACAAGGATTTGATGTATACATGCTTGATTGGGGAACGCCAACAAGCATGGACAAATACTTGGATTTTGATGATTATATCAACGGATATCTTGACTCTTATGTAGAGCATATAAAAGATGAATCATCAGTTGAGAGCATATCGTTGCAGGGATATTGTACCGGTGGGACAATTGCTACAGCGTATACGGCACTTCATCCGCAGAGCGTCAAAAACTATATTGCAACAGCACCAGTCATTGACGGATGGCGCGATACCACAGTAATCAGCAACCTTGCAAAGAACATCGACGTAGAGAAGATGGTAGAGACCATAGGGAACATGCCTCCTGAATTCATGTATTACTGCTTTTCAGTCTTAAAACCCTTTGAGCAGGGTCTTGAAAAATACGTTAAATTCTTTAAAAATATCAACAACAAGAAATTTGTAGATAATTTTCTCAGAGTAGAAAAATGGTTAGGAGATACACCTCCAATTCCGGGGGAGTTGTTCAAACAATGGATAAAGGACATCTATCAGGACAACCTCCTAGTTCAGAACAAGATGTATGTTGGAGGCGATCACGTAAACCTAAAGAGGATAGACATGCCAACATTCACACAGATTGCAGTAGGAGATCATCTAGTATCGCCTGAATGTAGCATGCCGTTACACTATGCAATAAATAGCGAGGATAAAACACTGAGAATATACCCTACAGGGCATGTGGGAATGATTGCCAGTTCGCTATCACAGAAAAAGGTTTTGCCCGAGCTTGGAAAATGGCTTGCAGAAAAATCATAAAAAAAAAAAAAATATAAAGATAAAGGAAAAAAATCTTATCTAGTTTCTTGTTGTGTTAAATGCAGAGATCCAAGATTTTAGAATGTTTCTATTTAAATCAGCAAATGATTTTGCATTATCATTGAATGTTTTGATATTTTGTTGTGTTGCATTGATAGTTGCAAGTGCGATTTGATCTTGTATATTAGCTGCATGTACAAATTCATTAGATGTCTCCTCTAGTACTTGGACTGTTGCATCAGGAATAGTGGATATAACACCGGTCTTTTTTGCATAGTCTTTCTGTAATGACATTGCAGAATATAGCAGGCCTTCGTATGCTTGCAGGTATTCTTGTTGTACATTAGTAATTGATTGATGATACTGCGGTACTGATTGTCTAATACTCTTGAAGAGTTTGTCTACGTTCTCTCTGTATATTGAAAATATATCACGAGAATTTACTTGTGCTGAATTTGTTTTTTGTGTTGTGTTGTTTGATTTGTGTGTAGAATCTACTTTTGCAGTTGTTTCGTTTTTACTCATTGTTTCACCTCCTTATTTTTTGAATTCTTAGCGATTGGTAGGATAATAACTTGTACCAAGTCACCATCGCCTAGACCAAGTGCATTGCGTTCGGCTTCAGGTATTGAGATTCTTCCATTACTACTAATTGTAGTCTTGTAAGCACCCCAATTCATAAAAGAGGGCAGTAATCTGCTGATGTTTAGCATTGCATCCATGCTTTGAGTCTGCATAGATGATACGCTATCGATCATCGCTGACTGAGTCTGTCTTGCGCTCTCAGAAACGCCTTTTAGTGTCTCTAATGGATCAAATGCCTTGTTAGACTGAGCTGACATTAGAGAACCGAAATTTTTTACAAATTCGGCCTGCGCACGTCCGCTTTTACGTATCCAAGATTTGAACATCTCAGAAGGATCGTATAGGTTTTGGTTACCGCTCATAGGTAATGAATGGAATTAACCATATTTAAATGAACTCAAAGATGTAAAAAAAGAGCATGTTTTCTTTGGTACAACAATATCCACTACAAAGATACAAAAACAGATGACATTTTGGTTGGTATCAAATAAGAATCCAGAACCAATTACAAAGACAATACCGCGATAAACAGTCTAGAATACGTAGAAAAAAAAAGTATGTAATATTTTATAGGTTAAAACAGTTCAAATGATTGAATCTGGATAGAATTAATTTATGAATGTGAAGAGGAAATGTATAATGAATAACGAATGATTAAGAATGTATTGGGCTGGAAAAAAATAGACGGACTCGTTGTGCAGAATTAAAACAGACTCTCGTTTTATTATGTATGCATGAACTAGAATAATCCCAAATCAGCTAATAATAGCAACCAGTCATTTGCAGATGCAGTCATCAGCTGTCATTTAGAAACTGCAGCACCCTATTTGTAAACAATTTAGGATGCTCTACATATGGAGTGTGTCCGGAATTTTTTATTTTAAGAAATGTGACATTTGGAATTGCGGAGACAAATTCATTTGAAAATTCAATTGGAATAACACTGTCATTGACGCCCCAGACAAGCAAGGTCGGCGTGGAGATAGAAGAAAGTTCAGACACAATGGATTTAGAACTTTTCATTCCTAGGATTGTAGACATGAATGCAAGTTTTGCATTGGGGAGTTTCATACGTATTACAAACTCATCGATAATCGAATCAGGAATTTTCTTTCCAGAGCCTTCCATTAACTCAAATGCAAGAGAAGTGTTTTTTCTAGTGGGATACATGGCAGCCATTATATATGCATCAAGGGATTTTGTGGAGCTCTTCATTGTTCCTGCAGGAGAGACCAGAACAAGTTTTTTGATGCTTTTAGGATGTAATGCAGCATAGGAAGCTGCAAGATGTCCTCCAAGAGAGGAGCCAATTATACAAGGTTTAGGTATACGGGCTGCCTTGAAAAAACGTTCAAGAAATCTCAAAAAAAAATCAAGCGTGTAATCGGCTATAGGTTTGTCACTGTATCCAAATCCGATGATGTCAGGCACTATAACATGAAAGTGTTTTTCAAATAGTGGGATTACAGGAAGCCATCTCTCAGCTGAGCCGCCCAACCCGTGAAGCAATACGAGGGTATTTTTTGATGTTCCGGCTGCAAGATATCGGATTTTATTCCCATCAATACATAGGAATTTTTCTTCCATTAACATAACAGCATATAAGATGACTAGATAAATTTAGTTAATATCAAGGAAATTCAACGATGTTGCCAAATCTTCGAGTTATTAGCAATGGCATATGTTTTTTAAGATCAAATCCATGGAAATAACGATGATGCTGAAAACAAAGATCACCAAGATTTTGGTGCCGCTTGATGGCTCAAAGAATGCCCATAAAGGCTTAGAGACTGCCATCGTACTTGCCAAGAACTGTGGTGCAACAATCACCGGAATATACAGTCTGCACGTACCCTCACACACAGAATTCAAGGGCGAAGGAGAGGTGTCAGACAAGCATATTGCAAAAATAAATGAAGTGATGGACAAGGCAAAAGAACTAGCGGCACAAAATGATATAGTCTTTGATTCAAAGATTCTAAATGGAGATGCAGGATACAACATAATTGATCATACACACGGAAAAGACAAATACGATATGATAGTCATCGGACCACGTGGAAGGAGCGCTACAAAAGAAATGTTCTTTGGAAGTGTATCAAAATATGTTATACATACATCAAAGATTCCAGTAGTGGTTGTAAACTAACTGCTATTAAGAGAACCCGTGTTTTTTGAAATATTTTTGATGATATTCCTCTGCTTTGTAAAATATGGGAGCAGGAACAATTTCAGTGACTATTGGGTCTTTGTGTTTTCCTGATCGGTCAAGTGCTTGACACGATTTCTCTGCAATCTCTCTTTGCTCTTCGTTGTGATAGAATATTACTGAGCGATATTGACGTCCCATATCAGGACCTTGACGATTCAAGGTTGTCGGGTTGTGGTTATTCCAGAACACATCAAGTAATTGATCAAAAGAGATCTCAGAGGGATCAAATTCTATCTGGACTGCTTCTGCATGTCCGGTGTTATCAGTGCAGACCTCCTCATAGGTGGGATCAGAGAGCTGTCCGCCTGCATAACCTACTGTGGTAGATTTTACACCGTGGGTTTTAGATAGCAGATCCTCAACATGCCAAAAACATCCTGCGCCAAACGTAGCTTTCAATTCAATGATCAGTTGAGAGTGCCAAATTAAAAGTATATCATAACTAAGATGATATATGCAGATTCAGTATATTAGATGAGACGGATTAGATGCCTGGAAGAGTATCAGAGCATAGTCAAGGCTTGTAGTTTGTTTTGTTTTGCTTTGTTTTTGATCAAGTTGAGGCAGTATCAGTGAATATTTCTATGACTTTGGTTGCAAGATTTTCGATATTAGCAGTTGGTTCGGCAGAGATTAACAACAAGATATGGGTAACCGGAAATGGAAAGCTTATCAATACAGCTTTATCACGTCTGGCTGCAAGATAGTTGATTGGGCCTAGGCTTTTATCGTAATCTTTTCTGATAGATATCTTAGATACAAATTCCAAGAATGCCTGAAGACGAGTCTCATCGCCTTCGTGTGGTACAAGTCCCTCTTTGAAGCCTCCTGCAACTATATTGCCATCCGTATCAACAATACCTGCGAATCTAATCTCAGATTCCGCTAAAAGTTGATTGCATTTTTTACGATACAGTTCTAGACTAATATCAGTCATGATATAATAGGTTTGGATAGCAAAAATAAAAACTTAGCCAATTTCAACTATATAGTGCCCATACAACAAAATATGAATCTAGGTAGCATAGATCACATGAATAAAACGATTATGATTGAGCATACAGTTGATGCATATTAGTTGGCCGGTATTAGATTGTAATATAGTAATAACAGCAGGACTGTTGAAAAAAGATTTCATAACAAACATGATTTGATAAGACAAATAACAATGGAAGAAATAAATCAAAAGATCATTTTATAGAAAATAGACTGGGCTATATCCATCAAGTAGTAGAACAGACTACAGATGACACTGTAGTAAAGCATAATCAATTATCTTTGATTCAGATGCTTTTTTCATTTTTTGTAATGATTTAAACAAGATGCGTTCAACATAGGAAGCGTAATCTTGCAAAATTAATTTCTTTAGATGTGAGCGGTGTTTAACATAATAATCAGCAAGAGGTTCGTACACATTTTGACCAACTAGTTTTTCGTCAGATATTAAAAAATCAAAAGACGTAATTAAGTCTCTAATATAATCTAGACTATAATGCTCAGAGGACCACGTGAATTTTAAGAGTCCCAAATCTCTTAGAGACGTGTCATTGGTAGCTACAGGGATTGCAATGACAAGCAGTCCAGATTTTGTTAGAATTCTTTTAGATTCATAGATAAAACCAGACAGTGGTTTGAAGTGTTGTGCAGATTCTAGGGCCAACACACGATCAACAGAATTATCAGCAAAAGGGAGATTTGTAGAGGTGGAATTAAGAAACTCGATGTTTGGTTGCGTTCCAGAAAATGCCAGTTGCTTGAAATTAATATTCACATCATAGAGTTGAATATTAGAGTACGTATCTCGCCATAGCTTAGATGGTGCAGATAACCCGCTACCCACATCAACTACACGGTGTGCAGAAGATAGTTTGGCCATGTCTGCAAATACCATGCATAAATTGTTTTGAGCAGATACAGGCTCGTAATGGTCTTTTGACCAGAGTCCAAAATTAAGCATGGAGCTGCCCGTAGCTAGTTGCATCAATGGCGAGAGAGAGGTATAAAGATTCACTACATCTCTTTCATTTCGTCGAAACGTCCACAAGAGTAACTCAAGAGGGTTGATAGATGCCACAGTTATTTCTAAATTTGTTAAGAAATTATACTATTAATTTTTAGATGTGGCTCCTCAACACCCGTTTACAAGGCAGAATTTTGTATTTGTTTTTGAAATTTATCGTACTATTCCACCACCACGCATGTACGTAATACTCTTGATTAGAATGGCATCAATAAACAAAATTCAACATTATAGCATCAAGACACTTTATTAATAGAATGAGAAAGTAATGGGTATGAGTAGCACAGATCGTTACAATGATTCAAATATTATAATTGCAAAATGGACAGACAGATTTTTTGCATGGATAGTTGACTTTATGATCATTTTAATGATTTTGATCATGGTAAATATTTTCATAATTGAAGTAATATTTGGTAACAGTATTAGCGATGAGAGCCAATGGGTCGAAAACGTATCATCAGTGACATACGTTATTACGTTCTTTAGCTATTGGACGGTTTTAGAATATGTAAAAGGTCAAAGTATTGGAAAAAGAGCACTGAATTTAATGGTAGTAGATATAAACGGAGATAGACCAACCCTGAAAGGAGTGGTGTTAAGCAGTTTTGGAAAAACAATTCTATTACCAGTAGATTTCATTTTAGGGTTGATAATAACTAATGAGAAACGTCAGCGTATTTTCAACAAATTGGGAGACACAATAGTTGTAAAGATAAAAGGAATAGATGATGATGATGTATCAGGAGACAGATACATCAAAGATTAGATTTGGAATACAAATAATAGAACAGTCAAGATACTCTTTTAGTTTTTGGCAGAGCTGGCAACATTATATCTTTGGTTGTAGTATGTAGTACTTGCAGCAACGTTATTTGAGGAAAGTAGGTTTACAAAAATTAATGCGCAATAAAGAATTGTGTATAGCATCAGCTAGCATGGTTTGAAATAAAATTTGTCCTATAAAAATTCCATATCATTATTAAAAAAATGCATAGCGTCCGCTAAACATGATTAAAAATGAAATCATCGTACAAGTCGTGTATATTGTATTTTATGATATGATGGATGAATGAATAAAAATGATCCATCGCGCATAGTCTCTATGTAAGTGGCTGAACTGATGTGTTGGTCTATTAGTAGAGGCTGGCTCACCACTCGCCGAAGCTTGTGATCTACACCACCTCCCTATCAACGCAGTATTTTGCTGCCGACCTTCATCTAAAGAAAGAATAACTTGTCTCGGGATAGGATTCGTGCTTAGATGCTTTCAGCACTTAGCCTAAACGGCTTAGCTGCCCGGCCTGCCTTATCAGACAACCGGTAGACCAGTGGCCACGCTGCTCTGTTCCTCTCGTACTAGGAGCAACTTCCCCTCAGTTATTCACGCTTCCATCAGGCAGAGACCGACCTGTCTCACGACGGTCTAAACCCAGCTCATGTTCCCTTTTAATTGGCGAGCAGCCACACCCTTGGCCCCTGCTGCAGGACCAGGATAGGAAAAGCCGACATCGAGGTACCAAACCGCGGGGTCGATAGGAGCTCTCGCCCGCGACGAGCCTGTTATCCCTGGGGTAATTTTTCTGTCACCTCCGGGCCCCAATAGTGGGCACACGAAGGATCGCTAAGCCAGACTTTCGTCTATGAATTCCGTGCGTTTGGAAATCCATTCAGTCGAGTTTTTGGCTTTGCCCTCTTCAACGGATTTCTGCCCCGTTTGAACTCAACTTTGGGCCCCTTTGATATCTTTTCAAAGGGGTGCCGCCCCAGCCGAACTGCCCACCTGCACGTGTCTCCGGTCTTCACTGGATAAGTGGTACTGCAAAAAGAGTCTGGTGTTACATCGTTGCTTCATAACATCCCGGAGAATGTTAAGCATGGCTCCCAGATACCCTGTGCAATTCTTACTATACCACAAGCACAAGCTGCAGTAAAACTCCACGGGGTCTTCTCTCCCCGATGGAAGTTGATGGACTGTTCGTCCACCTTATGTGGCTTCACCGGGTTGTAGGCGGGGACAGTGGGGCTCTCGTTGTTCCATTCATGCGCGTCGGAACTTACCCGACAAGGCATTTGGCTACCTTAAGAGAGTCAGAGTTACTCCCGGCGTTAACCGGCCCTTAGCTCGGTTGAACCCAAGTTTTAGGTACCGGCACCGGCCAGGATTCAGCGACTATACAAATCCTTTCGGACTAGCAGTCGCCTGTGTTTTTATTAAACAGTCGAAACCCCCTTGTCATTGCAACCTGCGATCCCCATTCCTCATGAAGATTGCAGGCATCCCTTATACCTAAGCTACAGGACTAATTTGCCGAATTCCCTCGCCATACGGTATACCCGTAGCACCTTAGCTTTCTAAGCCAGCGCACCTGTGTCGGTTCTGGGTACGAGCTTGCATCTTGCTACCTACACGGTCTTTCATGGTCTCCTGGATTCGAGAAAACTCCGCTAACGCGAAGCCATTCCTACCTCGGATCAGTTCTCGTCATTACAACACTCCCTGACCCTCGAATAGTTAGATACAACGATAGTTATACAATCCCTATCCGGAAGCGAACCATATAGATCAAACGCTAAATGCAAGGTACTAGAATATTAACTAGTTTCCCATTCGATTTACTCTGTTTAGGTAAACCTTAGGATCGACTACCTCCAGGCTGATAACGCATTGCCTGGAAACCCTTGCGCTTACGGTGGTATAGATTCTCACTATACTATGCTGTTACTGCCGCCAAGATCTGCAATAGAAACCGGTCCACAGGACGTCATCGCCCTGCTTCGACCCAATCACTACGCCAACCTACCACGAATCATCTGCTGATGATTATCTAAAGTATCGGTATTTTGCTTTAGCCCCGTCCGTTTTTGAGGCATCCTCCCTCGGCAGGTAAGTTGTTACACACTTTTTAAAGGATAGCTGCTTCTGAGCTTACCTCCCTGCTGTCTTGGCGAGAACACGCTCTTTAGCTTGACACTTAGCAAAAATTTGGGGACCTTAACTTCAGTCTGGGTTAAACCCCTTTCGGTCATGAGCCTTACGCCACATGAACCCGTGTCCTTGCTTCTACAATGCGTATCCGTTCGGAGTTTGAATGAGAGGTGAGGGATCTCTCCCCCGCGCCTCTCTATCAGTGCTCTACCGGAAACGCTATCTCCACAAAGCACGCCCTGCGAGACGCTTCGGTTGGAACTAGCGAGCGCCAGTCTAGATTGGTTTTTGACCCCTATTCCCAAGTCACAACAACGATTTGCACGTCAGAACGTCTTAAGACCTCCAGCGGGCTTTCGCCCGCCTTCATCTAGCTCAGGAATAGATCGACTGGCTTCTAGCCTAGCCGCCATGACTCTACGCACTTTCACACGCCTCTCCTGACTTTTTACAAAGCTGCGAGAGCTCGGTTTCCCTTCGCCTACTCCTTTACAGGTTTAAGCTTGCCATGACAGTTAGCTCCTTGGCCCGTGTTTCGAGACGGAACGCATGACGTCGATAATTTGAGTATCAAATCTTCAACTCTATTGCTAGAATCTCCAAAATGAAAAAAATACCTTTCACGCCATGCACGTCTGTAACCAATAGGTTTCATGCACTTTTCATCCCCCTTCCGGGGTACTTTTCAGCTTTCCCTCACGGTACTAGTCCACTATCGGTCTTGAGAGATATTTAGCCTCGGATGCTACTTTCACCCATATTCATTGCCCACTACCAAGGACAACTACTCGGGTATGATTAGGACTCTTTGTACTTCGCTTAAGGGGGTATCACCCTCTATGCCAGAACTTTTCAGATCACTTCAGCTGTACTCTGAGATTCCATATTATCATACCAAAACACCACATCTCCCGAAGGATTCAGTTTGGGCTCATTCCTTTTCGATCGCCTCTACTTGGGAAATCTCAATTGATTTCTTTTCCTCGTGGTACTAAGATGCTTCAATTCCCACGGTTCGACTTCCAATACTATTGTACTGGAATACACAAATGTGTGAGATACTCATTCGGACATCTCGGGATCATCGGATGCGTGCGCCTACCCCGAGCTTATCGCAGCTTGCCACGTCCTTCGTCTCTCCTCAAGCCTAGCAATCCACCTATTGGCGTCTTTACACCAGTATATTCAGCCACATATTACACGACTATGCACGACGATCATTGCAAGTCTCCTGGCAGAGACCTGCTACATCCTTCATACACCACTTTCGTGATGCATTGCATCGATGACTCAATGTGAAGAATAGTGCATCCGTACACTTTCCATATCTAAGGAGGTGATCCGACCGCAGGTTCCCCTACGGTCACCTTGTTACGACTTTTCCCTTGTCACGAACCTCAAGTTCGATAACGCCAATGTGACGTCACCTCGCTAAAAGCTCACTTCAATGAAACGACGGGCGGTGTGTGCAAGGAGCAGGGACGTATTCACCGCGCGATAATGACACGCAGTTACTAGGGATTCCATATTCGTGAGGGCGAGTTGCAGCCCTCAGTCATAACTGTGGTAACGTTTGAGGATTACCTCATCCTTTCGGATTTGAAACCAATTGTCGTTACCATTGCAGCCCGCGTGTGGCCCCAGAGTTTCGGGGCATACTGACCTGCCGTGGCCCCTTCCTTCCTCCACATTAACTGTGGCGGTCCCGCTAATTCGCCCCACTACTCCTGAGAGTAATGGTGGCAACTAGAGGTAGGGATCTCGCTCGTTACCTGACTTAACAGGACATCTCACGGCACGAGCTGGCGACGGCCATGCACCACCTCTCAGCTTGTCTGGTAAAGTCTTCAGCTTGACCTTCATTCTGCTGTCTCTCCGGGTAAGATTTCTGGCGTTGACTCCAATTGAACCGCAGGCTTCACCCCTTGTGGTGCTCCCCCGCCAATTCCTTTAAGTTTCATACTTGCGTACGTACTTCCCAGGCGGCAAACTTAACGGCTTCCCTGCAGCACTGCATTGGCCATAAGCCAATGCATCACTGAGTTTGCATAGTTTACAGCTGGGACTACCCGGGTATCTAATCCGGTTTGCTCCCCCAGCTTTCATCCCTCACCGTCGGACGTGTTCTGGTAGACCGCCTTCGCCACAGGTGGTCATCAATAGATCAAAGGATTTTACCCCTTCCTACCGAGTACCGTCTACCTCTCCCACTCCCTAGCTCTGCAGTATTCCCGGCAGCCTGTACGTTGAGCGTACAGATTTAACCGAAAACTTATAGAGCCGGCTACGGATGCTTTAGGCCCAATAATCATCCTGACCACTTGAGGTGCTGGTTTTACCGCGGCGGCTGACACCAGAACTTGCCCACCCCTTATTCATCAGTGTTTCTAGGACTGACAAAAGGTTCCTTTAGCAGGAACCACTCGGATTAACCTTGTCGTGCTTTCGCACATTGCAAAGTTTTCTCGCCTGCTGCGCCCCATAGGGCCTGGGTCCGTGTCTCAGTACCCATCTCCGGGCTACTCCTCTCAGAGCCCGTACCTGTAATAGTCTTGGTGGGCCATTACCTCACCAACAAACTGATAGGCCGCAGTCCCATCCTACGGCGATAAATCATTTGGAACATAAACCATTCCAGGCATAATGTTCTATCGGACATTATTCTCAGTTTCCCGAGGTTATTTCCGTCCATAGGTTAGGTTGACTACGCGTTACTGAGCCGTCTGCCTTGTATTACTACAATGACTCGCATGGCTTAGTATCAATCCGATAGCAGTCAGGTCCGGCAGGATCAACCGGATTCTGCTTTAAATTTTGATTATTGAAGTACATTTGTACTAAATTGGAATTGACGGATGCACATAATCTTCACATCTCAGATTTGATCTTTTGATCAGATCCTCATTTTGTATGCGTAACTGGAGGCCCATGAATCACAAAATGGCATAATACCATACTTCATCACAAGCGCCGCCTATTGCGTTACGTATGCAGAAAGTGGTGTTCTCAGAATCCATATAAACTATACGCGAAGCTATAGAAGATATTGAATAGTTATTTGAGTAGAGCAGAATTTAGCAAATACCCAACTAAATCGTCTGAAATTCAATGATTAAAATTATAGTTATTGTTGCACAAAATGGTTTTGAATCACATCTCAGAGTACAAAAAGAAGACTAGGACATCTGCCAAAATATTTGCAAAGTCTGAAAAGATCCATGTAGACGGTGTAAGTCATAACATACGATTTTATGAACCATATCCATTTGTAACCAAGGCATCAAAAGGAACAAAATTAGTAGATGTGGACGATAACAGGTATACAGACTATTGGATGGGTCACTGGAGTTTGATATTGGGACATGGCCCAAAGAGTGTTAGAGAGCCGCTAAAAAAACAAATTGATAAGAGTTGGATGTATGGAACAGTAAATGAACAGACAATGGAACTGTCAAGATTGATCTCAAAATCAGTCCCTGTTGCAGAAAAGATTCGATACGTCACATCAGGAACAGAGGCAACAATGTATGCGGTCAGATTGGCGCGTTCCATTACAGGCAAAAAGATAATTGCAAAGATTGATGGAGGATGGCACGGATATACATCTGACCTGTTAAAGAGTGTTAATTGGCCATTTACAGAATCAGAGAGCAGGGGAATGACAAATGAAGAGGACATCATATCAATTCCGTACAATGATTTGGAAATGTCTCTAAAAATATTGAAAAAGTATTCAAAAGAGTTGGCAGGGGTCATAATTGAGCCGGTTTTAGGCGGTGGTGGATGTATACCTGCGACAAAGGAGTATCTCAAAGGCATACAGGAATTTATTCAAAAGAACAAATCCATATTTATTTTAGATGAGATAGTTACCGGATTTAGGTTTAGGTATGGATGTTTGTATCCAACCATGAGTTTGGATCCTGATATTGTCACGTTAGGGAAGATTGTAGGAGGAGGAATGTCAATCGGGGTAATATGCGGCAAAGATGAGATTATGAACCATGCGCAGACAAATAATAAAAATAAGAAGAAATCAGAACGAGCATATATTGGAGGCGGAACGTTTTCTGCAAATCCAGCATCAATGACTGCAGGGTATAACACGCTGTACAGACTAGGATCAAAGAGATCGATTTATTCAAAGATTAATTCACTGGGAGATTTTGCAAGAAAAGAGTTAACAAAGGTGTTTGATGGCAGAGTCATAGCCACAGGAAAGGGTTCATTGTTTATGACCCATTTTAAAAAAGACAGGATAACAGAGATAACAAACTCGGAGCATGCTGCAATGTGTGATCAAGGAATGCTACACAAATATCATTTTAAGATGATTGCAAGCGATGGAATATTCTTTTTGCCTGGAAAGTTGGGGGCAATATCAGATGTCCATACAAAAAAAGATATCAAAGATATGGTTACAGCATCTGAGAATTTTTAAAATATACAACAAATAACCAGAAGGTCTTAGATTAGATTTTTCTTCCAAGTGGTTAATTGATGAAAGATATCGATATAATTTTCAGAGCGTGTAGTTATGTGAATATGAGCATAGAGATCACAGAATTGAGCCTCTAGAATCATGGTGCATTCTTCTTTGAAGAAAGGAACTGACACTCCAATGTTACAAAGAGAGCGAAACGTAAAATTCTCAATTAACAGTGTGTTGTCTTTGATTGTTATGTGTTTTTTGTCAGGGTTTTTGTTAATGGATTGATCCAGCCTGTTTGTCATAGCAGGATCCCAGACAGGCGAATCCTGAGGCCATCGATGAACATGTACCTTTTCTGCAAGATAATTCAGGATTATGATATCATCAGATGACAATAGTAGAGATTGGATGTGATCCAAATTAAGCTTATCGAAGTATGGATCGGGAATTATATACATGGATAACCAAATTCTTTTAAAACACAAAATAAAATACTCGCTATATCACTTATGAATCGTTCAAGCATCTATATGGTGTGTCCTCAACCTGTGGTACTGACGGTGTAAGTATGGTCAGCATCAGTAGGTGTAGTGTTTGTAAGAGGATTGGTTGCCGTGTCAATAATCCCGTGCCCTGACGATACCAGATCAAGGTTATATGTGCCGTCCTGTGTAGCAGAGACTGTCACGTAATACGTATTGCCAGAACCTGAGATCGATGTTACAGGGTTTGATGTATCACTGCTGCTGCTACTAGGATTGATCGTAAGCGTCCAGCTGTTCAGGGTACCATCATCGGCAGCTGCATAGTTGTCGTTTATCTGTAGCGTCCAGATACCTGCAATTGGAATACCTGCAAAGTCTGGTGTGTATGTCTGGTCTATGTCATCGGCGCTGCCTCCAGAGCGGTTGTGGACGGTCTTGATTGTTCCATCAGGTGCAATAAGATCAACCTTGAGGTCGCCTTTGTACGTGTGGGAGACGTCCACGGCGACAGAGACTGACGTAACAGTACCAGAGCCGGTAACTGTGATGGTATCTGTTATGGTGTTAGCTGCAGTTATGGCAATGGCAGGAGAACGTGTCTGTGTGAACTGGGCAGAGCTTGATCCGCCCGTGCTATCAGAAGACAGGGCAAAGTCAGTCTTGTCCACTCCGGTTACATCCTCGCTGAAGATCACCTTGTAGGTCAGCGTCTGGTTGTCGGTGTTTTCTGTAGATGGATTGTACCGCTCAATTGATGATAGTGTTGGCGCAGTGGTGTCAGCAGGTACAGTATTGACGGTATACGTCTCGTCAGTACCTGTAGTTGGAGTCACGTCTGTTAGTGGATTGCTTGATTTATCAGTTATATCGTGCCCTGACGATATCAGATCAAGGTTGTATGTGCCGTCCTGTGTGGCCAAAACCGTCACTTGGTACGTGTCGCCAGAACCTGAGATCGATGTTACAGGGTTTGATGTATCACTGCTGCTGCTACCAGGATTGATCGTAAGCGTCCAGCTGTTCAGGGTACCGTCGTCTGCGGTGGCATAGTTGTCGTTTATCTGTAGCGTCCAGATACCTGCAATTGGAACGCCTGCAAAGTCTGGTGTGTATGTCTGGTCTATGTCATCGGCGCTGCCTCCAGAGCGGTTGTGGACGGTCTTGATGGTTCCATCAGGTGCAATAAGATCAACCTTGAGGTCGCCTTTGTACGTGTGGGAGACGTCCACGGCGACAGAGACTGACGTAACAGTACCAGAGCCGGTAACTGTGATGGTATCTGTTATGGTGTTAGCTGCAGTTATGGCAATGGCAGGAGAACGTGTCTGTGTGAACTGGGCAGAGCTTGATCCGCCCGTGCTATCAGAAGACAGGGCAAAGTCAGTCTTGTCCACTCCGGTTACATCCTCGCTGAAGATCACCTTGTAGGTCAGCGTCTGGTTGTCGGTGTTTTCTGTAGATGGATTGTACCGCTCAATTGATGATAGTGTTGGCGCAGTGGTGTCAGCAGGTACAGTATTGACGGTATACGTCTCGTCAGTACCTGTAGTTGGAGTCACGTCTGTTAGTGGATTGCTTGATTTATCAGTTATATCGTGCCCTGACGATATCAGATCAAGGTTGTATGTGCCGTCCTGTGTGGCCAAAACCGTCACTTGGTACGTGTCGCCAGAACCTGAGATCGATGTTACAGGGTTTGATGTATCACTGCTGCTGCTACCAGGATTGATCGTAAGCGTCCAGCTGTTCAGGGTACCGTCGTCTGCGGTGGCATAGTTGTCGTTTATCTGTAGCGTCCAGATACCTGCAATTGGAACGCCTGCAAAGTCTGGTGTGTATGTCTGGTCTATGTCATCGGCGCTGCCTCCAGAGCGGTTGTGGACGGTCTTGATTGTTCCATCAGGTGCAATAAGATCAACCTTGAGGTCGCCTTTGTACGTGTGAGAGACGTCCACGGCGACAGAGACTGACGTAACAGTACCAGAGCCGGTAACTGTGATGGTATCTGTTATGGTGTTAGCTGCAGTTATGGCAATGGCAGGAGAACGTGTCTGTGTGAACTGGGCAGAGCTTGATCCGCCCGTGCTATCAGAAGACAGGGCAAAGTCAGTCTTGTCCACTCCGGTTACATCCTCGCTGAAGATCACCTTGTAGGTCAGCGTCTGGTTGTCGGTGTTTTCTGTAGATGGATTGTACCGCTCAATTGATGATAGTGTTGGCGCAGTGGTGTCAGCAGGTACAGTATTGACGGTATACGTCTCGTCAGTACCTGTAGTTGGAGTCACGTCTGTTAGTGGATTGCTTGATTTATCAGTTATATCGTGCCCTGACGATATCAGATCAAGGTTGTATGTGCCGTCCTGTGTGGCCAAAACCGTCACTTGGTACGTGTCGCCAGAACCTGAGATCGATGTTACAGGGTTTGATGTATCACTGCTGCTGCTACCAGGATTGATCGTAAGCGTCCAGCTGTTCAGGGTACCGTCGTCTGCGGTGGCATAGTTGTCGTTTATCTGTAGCGTCCAGATACCTGCAATTGGAACGCCTGCAAAGTCTGGTGTGTATGTCTGGTCTATGTCATCGGCGCTGCCTCCAGAGCGGTTGTGGACGGTCTTGATGGTTCCATCAGGTGCAATAAGATCAACCTTGAGGTCGCCTTTGTACGTGTGGGAGACGTCCACGGCGACAGAGACTGACGTAACAGTACCAGAGCCGGTAACTGTGATGGTATCTGTTATGGTGTTAGCTGCAGTTATGGCAATGGCAGGAGAACGTGTCTGTGTGAACTGGGCAGAGCTTGATCCGCCCGTGCTATCAGAAGACAGGGCAAAGTCAATCTTGTCCACTCCGGTTACATCCTCGCTAAAGGTCACCTCGTAGACTAGTGTCTGGCTGTCAGTAGTTGCAGCAACAGGATTGTATCTCTCAATTGATGTGAGTGTTGGTGCTGTGGTATCAGCAGGTACTGTGTTGACCGTGTAGGTGTGATCTACTCCGGTGGTGGCAGTATCAGTTAGAGGATTGTCTGCCGAATCCTCGATGCCGTGGTTTTGTACAAGATCAAGGTTGTATGTGCCGTCACTTGATGCAGAGACTGTCACAAAGTACTGGCTGCCAGAACCGGATATGGAGGTTATAGGACTGGGAACATCGGCGGTATCACCATAATTAATTGTGAGTGTCCAGCTGTTCAGAACGCCGTCATCTGCAGATGGATAGTCGTCGTTGATCTGTAGCGTCCATGTTCCTGATATTGAGGCGCCGTTAAAGTTCGGTGTGTATGTAGCTATGATATCGTCTGAACTACCGCCTGAACGATTGTGTAACGTTTTGGCTGTACCGTCGGGGGCAACCAAATCTACCTTTAGATCACTAATGTATGTATGAGTAATGTTTAGGTCAACTGAAACTGATGCAGCATTTCCAGAATTAGACACTGATATGGTATCAACAACGTCTTGATCACCTGCTATGGCAGTTGATGGTGAGTTGGTCTGAGTGAACTGGCCAGTACCAGTACCTGGGTCGGGACCGCCCGTGCTATCAAAAGACAGGGCAAAGTCAGTCTTGTCCACTCCGGTTACATCCTCGCTAAAGGTCACCTCGTAGACTAGTGTCTGGGTGTCAGTAGTTGCAACAGCAGGATTGTATCTCTCAATTGATGTGAGTGTTGGTGCTGTGGTATCAGCAGGTACTGTGTTGACCGTGTAGGTGTGGTCTACTCCGGTGGTGGCAGTATCAGTTAGAGGATTGTCTGCCGAATCCTCGATGCCGTGGTTTTGTACAAGATCAAGGTTGTATGTGCCGTCACTTGATGCAGAGACTGTCACAAAGTACTGGCTGCCAGAACCGGATATGGAAGTTATAGCATTAGCGGCAGTACCCGTACTAGCGGAAGACAGAACAAAGTCAGACTGTGTCACACCGGTCACTGCTTCGCTAAAGGTTACCTCGTAGACTAGTGTCTGGCTGTCAGTAGTTGCGGCAGCAGGATTGTATCTCTCAATTGATGTGAGTGTTGGTGCAGTGGTATCAGCAGGTACCGTGTTGACCGTGTAGGTGTGGTCTACTCCGGTGGTGGCAGTATCAGTTAGAGGATTGTCTGCCGAATCCTCGATGCCGTGGTTTTGTACAAGATCAAGGTTGTATGTGCCGTCACTTGATGCAGAGACTGTCACAAAGTACTGGCTGCCAGAACCGGATATGGAGGTTATAGGACTGGGAACATCGGCGGTGTAATTAATTGTGGTGTCCAGCTGGAACGCCGTCATCTGCAGATGGATAGTCGTCGTTGATCTGTAGCGTCCATGTTCATATTGAGGCGCCGTTAAAGTTCGGTGTGTATGTAGCTATGATATCGTCTGAACTACCGCCTGAACGATTGTGTAACGTTTTGGCTGTACCGTCGGGGGCAACCAAATCTACCTTTAGATCACTAATGTATGTATGAGTAATGTTTAGGTCAACTGAAACTGATGCAGCATTTCCAGAATTAGACACTGATATGGTATCAACAACGTCTTGATCACCTGCTATGGCAGTTGATGGTGAGTTGGTCTGAGTGAACTGGCCAGTACCAGTACCTGGGTCGGGACCGCCCGTGCTATCAAAAGACAGGGCAAAGTCAGTCTTGTCCACTCCGGTTACATCCTCGCTAAAGGTCACCTCGTAGACTAGTGTCTGGGTGTCAGTAGTTGCAACAGCAGGATTGTATCTCTCAATTGATGTGAGTGTTGGTGCTGTGGTATCAGCAGGTACTGTGTTGACCGTGTAGGTGTGGTCTACTCCGGTGGTGGCAGTATCAGTTAGAGGATTGTCTGCCGAATCCTCGATGCCGTGGTTTTGTACAAGATCAAGGTTGTATGTGCCGTCACTTGATGCAGAGACTGTCACAAAGTACTGGCTGCCAGAACCGGATATGGAAGTTATAGCATTAGCGGCAGTACCCGTACTAGCGGAAGACAGAACAAAGTCAGACTGTGTCACACCGGTCACTGCTTCGCTAAAGGTTACCTCGTAGACTAGTGTCTGGCTGTCAGTAGTTGCGGCAGCAGGATTGTATCTCTCAATTGATGTGAGTGTTGGTGCAGTGGTATCAGCAGGTACCGTGTTGACCGTGTAGGTGTGGTCTACTCCGGTGGTGGCAGTATCAGTTAGAGGATTGTCTGCCGAATCCTCGATGCCGTGGTTTTGTACAAGATCAAGGTTGTATGTGCCGTCACTTGATGCAGAGACTGTCACAAAGTACTGGCTGCCAGAACCGGATATGGAGGTTACAGGATTGGGGACATCGGGGGTATCACCATAATTAATTGTGAGTGTCCAGCTGTTCAGAACGCCGTCATCTGCAGATGGATAGTCGTCGTTGATCTGTAGCGTCCATGTTCCTGATATTGAGGCGCCGTTAAAGTTCGGTGTGTATGTAGCTATGATATCGTCTGAACTACCGCCTGAACGATTGTGTAACGTTTTGGTTGTACCGTCGGGGGCAACCAAATCTACCTTTAGATCACTAATGTATGTATGAGTAATGTTTAGGTCAACTGAAACTGATGCAGCATTTCCAGAATTAGACACTGATATGGTATCAACAACGTCTTGATCACCTGCTATGGCAGTTGATGGTGAGTTGGTCTGAGTGAACTGGCCAGTACCAGTACCTGGGTCGGGACCGCCCGTGCTATCAGAAGACAGAACAAAGTCAGACTGTGTCACACCGGTCACTGCTTCGCTAAAGGTCACCTCGTAGACTAGTGTCTGGGTGTCAGTAGTTGCAACAGCAGGATTGTATCTCTCAATTGATGTGAGTGTTGGTGCTGTGGTATCAGCAGGTACCGTGTTGACCGTGTAGGTGTGGTCTACTCCGGTGGTGGCAGTATCAGTTAGAGGATTGTCTGCCGAATCCTCGATGCCGTGGTTTTGTACAAGATCAAGGTTGTATGTGCCGTCACTTGATGCAGAGACTGTCACAAAGTACTGGCTGCCAGAACCGGATATGGAAGTTATAGCATTAGCGGCAGTACCCGTACTAGCGGAAGACAGAACAAAGTCAGACTGTGTCACACCGGTCACTGCTTCGCTAAAGGTTACCTCGTAGACTAGTGTCTGGGTGTCAGTAGTTGCAACAGCAGGATTGTATCTCTCAATTGATGTGAGTGTTGGTGCTGTGGTATCAGCAGGTACCGTGTTGACCGTGTAGGTGTGGTCTACTCCGGTGGTGGCAGTATCAGTTAGAGGATTGTCTGCCGAATCCTCGATGCCGTGGTTTTGTACAAGATCAAGGTTGTATGTGCCGTCACTTGATGCAGAGACTGTCACAAAGTACTGGCTGCCAGAACCGGATATGGAGGTTACAGGATTGGGGACATCGGGGGTATCACCATAATTAATTGTGAGTGTCCAGCTGTTCAGAACGCCGTCATCTGCAGATGGATAGTCGTCGTTGATCTGTAGCGTCCATGTTCCTGATATTGAGGCGCCGTTAAAGTTCGGTGTGTATGTAGCTATGATATCGTCTGAACTACCGCCTGAACGATTGTGTAACGTTTTGGTTGTACCGTCGGGGGCAACCAAATCTACCTTTAGATCACTAATGTATGTATGAGTAATGTTTAGGTCAACTGAAACTGATGCAGCATTTCCAGAATTAGACACTGATATGGTATCAACAACGTCTTGATCACCTGCTATGGCAGTTGATGGTGAGTTGGTCTGAGTGAACTGGCCAGTACCAGTACCTGGGTCGGGACCGCCCGTGCTATCAGAAGACAGAACAAAGTCAGACTGTGTCACACCGGTCACTGCTTCGCTAAAGGTCACCTCGTAGACTAGTGTCTGGCTGTCAGTAGTTGCGGCAGCAGGATTGTATCTCTCAATTGATGTGAGTGTTGGTGCAGTGGTATCAGCAGGTACCGTGTTGACCGTGTAGGTGTGGTCTACTCCGGTGGTGGCAGTATCAGTTAGAGGATTGTCTGCCGAATCCTCGATGCCGTGGTTTTGTACAAGATCAAGGTTGTATGTGCCGTCACTTGATGCAGAGACTGTCACAAAGTACTGGCTGCCAGAACCGGATATGGAAGTTATAGCATTAGCGGCAGTACCCGTACTAGCGGAAGACAGAACAAAGTCAGACTGTGTCACACCGGTCACTGCTTCGCTAAAGGTTACCTCGTAGACTAGTGTCTGGCTGTCAGTAGTTGCGGCAGCAGGATTGTATCTCTCAATTGATGTGAGTGTTGGTGCTGTGGTATCAGCAGGTACCGTGTTGACCGTGTAGGTGTGGTCTACTCCGGTGGTGGCAGTATCAGTTAGAGGATTGTCTGCCGAATCCTCGATGCCGTGGTTTTGTACAAGATCAAGGTTGTATGTGCCGTCCTGTGTGGCCGAAACCGTCACTTGGTACGTGTCGCCAGAACCTGAGATCGATGTTACAGGGTTTGATGTACCACTACTACTACTACTGCCACTATCAGGATTGATCGTAAGCGTCCAGCTGTTCAGGGTACCGTCGTCGGCGGTGGCATAGTTGTCGTTTATCTGTAGCGTCCAGATACCTGCAATTGAAACACCGGCAAAGTCGGGTGTGTATGTCTGGTCTATGTCATCGGCGCTGCCTCCAGAGCGGTTGTGGACGGTCTTGATGGTTCCATCAGGTGCAATAAGATCTATCTTGAGGTCGCCTTTGTACGTGTGGGAGACGTCCACGGCGACAGAGACTGACGTAACAGTACCGGAATCGGTAACTGTAATGGTATCTGTTATGGTGTTGGCTGCAGTTATGGCAATGGCAGGAGAACGTGTCTGTGTGAACTGGGCAGAGCTTGATCCGCCCGTGCTATCAGAAGACAGGGCAAAGTCAGTCGTGTCCACTCCGGTGACATCCTCGCTGAAGATCACCTTGTAGGTCAGCGTCTGGTTGTCGGTGTTTTCTGTAGCTGGATTGTACCGCTCAATTGATGATAGTGTTGGTGCAGTGGTGTCAGCAGGTACCGTGTTGACAGTATATGTCTGGTCTACTCCGGTGGTGGCAGTATCAGTTAGAGGGTTATCTGCCAAATCCTCGATGCCGTGGTTTTGTACAAGATCAAGGTTGTATGTGCCGTCACTTGATGCAGAGACTGTCACAAAGTACTGGCTGCCAGAACCGGATATGGAGGTTACAGAATTAGCGGCAGTACCCGTGCTATCAGAAGACAGAACAAAGTCAGACTGTGTCACACCGGTTACATCCTCGCTAAAGGTTACCTCGTAGACTAGTGTCTGGGTGTCAGTAGTTGCGGCAGCAGGATTGTATCTCTCAATTGATGTGAGTGTTGGTGCAGTGGTATCAGCAGGTACCGTGTTGACAGTATATGTCTGGTCTACTCCGGTGGTGGCAGTATCAGTTAGAGGGTTATCTGCCAAATCCTCGATGCCGTGGTTTTGTACAAGATCAAGGTTGTATGTGCCGTCCTGAGTTGCAGAGACTGTTACGTAATACACGTTATCAGAACCAGTCAAGGTTGTACTGCCTGTCCCAGTACTGTCCTGAGAGATAACAAAGTCTACAGCATCCACCTCTGTCACATCCTCGCTAAAGGTTACCTCGTAGACTAGTGTCTGGGTGTCTGGGTGTCAGTAGTTGCGGCAGCAGGATTGTATCTCTCAATTGATGTGAGTGTTGGTGCAGTGGTATCAGCAGGTACCGTGTTGACAGTATATGTCTGGTCTACTCCTGTGGTGGCAGTATTAGTTAGAGGGTTATCTGCCAAATCCTCGATGCCGTGGTTTTGTACAAGATCAAGGTTGTATGTGCCGTCCTGAGTTGCAGAGACTGTTACGTAATACACGTTATCAGAACCAGTCAAGGTTGTACTGCCTGTCCCAGTACTGTCCTGAGAGATAACAAAGTCTACAGCATCCACCTCTGTCACATCCTCGCTAAAGGTTACCTCGTAGACTAGTGTCTGGGTGTCAGTAGTTGCGGCAGCAGGATTGTATCTCTCAATTGATGTGAGTGTTGGTGCAGTGGTATCAGCAGGTACCGTGTTGACAGTATATGTCTGGTCTACTCCTGTGGTGGCAGTATTAGTTAGAGGGTTATCTGCCAAATCCTCGATGCCGTGGTTTTGTACAAGATCAAGGTTGTATGTGCCGTCACTTGATGCAGAGACTGTCACAAAGTACTGGCTGCCAGAACCGGATATGGAGGTTACAGAATTAGCGGCAGTACCCGTGCTATCAGAAGACAGAACAAAGTCAGACTGGGTTACACCAGTCACTGCCTCGCTAAAGGTTACCTTGTAGACTAGTGTCTGGCTGTCGGTGCTTTCTGTAACGGGACTGTACCGCTCAATTGACATGACAGTCGGGACTATGGTGTCAATACCTGTCACAGTCACGTTGTAGATGCGGTAATTGAATGTACCAAAGTCTCCAGTGGAGGTTACGTTGACCGTGTAATGGGATTTGTCTGGCGACACTGTCATGTTCAAAATAGAGTCGCCAACAATCTCAAATGAGTCAAAATCTTCCCAATCGCCTATACCGTACGTAGGATTCTGCCGGTCAAGCGCCAAGTTCTGCGCTGATATGCCACCCACTATACCTGGTGCGTCGTCTACGTGTATCCCAGTACTGTTCAACACTACATACCAGTTACCCAAATTTTGTTTGAATGCTGAAGCGTCATTGAACATGTCATCCATGTGTGTAACTGATGAGATATCCCAAGTAGAAAGATCTTGATTAAAGTTGATGGCGCCCTTGAACATCCTGTCCATGTAAATCACGTCTGAGACATTCCATCCGGACAGGTCGCCGTCAAAGACTAAGGCATTCAAGAACATGCCGTTCATTGACTTTACACCTGAGACGTTCCATCCGGACAGGTCGCCGTTAAATGCGATAGCATTTAGGAACATGCCGTCCATGTAAATGGCTGATGAAACATCCCATCTGGACAGGTCACCGTCAAAGACAGAGGCATTATTGAACATGTTAGTCATGTCAGTCACACCTGAAACGTTCCATGTTGAGATGTCGCCGTCAAAATCCCAAGTGCCACTGAACATGCTTCTCATGGACTTTGCACCCGAGACGTCCCATCCGGACAGGTCGCCGTTAAATGCCCGAGTGCCACTGAACATACCATCTAGGGACTTTGCACCAGAGACGTCCCATCCGGACAGGTCGCCGTTGAAATTAGATGTATTGGAGAACATGTCAGTCATGTCAGTCACACCTGAGACATTCCATACGGACAGGTCGCCGTCAAAGTCCCGAGCGCTACTGAACATGCTTCTCATGGACTTTGCACCCGAGACGTCCCATCCGGACAGGTCACCGTCAAAGTCCCGAGCGCCACTGAACATGCCGTCTAGGGACTTTGCATTAGAGGCGTCCCATCCAGAAAGGTTGCCGTTAAACGAGGAGGCCAGATTGAACATGGCAGTCATGTCAGTCACATCAGAAACGTCCCACGTTGAGATGTCGCCGTCAAACGAGGAGGCTTGACTGAACATGCCAGTCATGTCAGTCACCCGTGAGACATTCCAGTCAGAAAGGTTGTCGTTAAACGAGGAGGCAGAACCGAACATAAATGACGTGTCAGTAACTTTGGAAAGGTTCGGTACGTCAGTTGCGTTGTATGCCATGTTTGACGCCCCGAAGAACGCCCCATTCATGGATTCCCACCGTATGCCTCCCCATTGGTCTATGGATACAAGTTTTTTAGCGTTAGTAAAGTTTCCTGCCAGGTTTATTCTAGTAAAGTCGCCTGTTATGCTGATTGTGTGGTTGCCTGCAGATGCGTACGTGTGGATAGCATCACCAATATGCGTGGTGGCATTGCCATCACCCCAATGCACTGTATAGTTGCCTGTAGCATTTCCGACTGGAATGGCTATTGTCTCATCTGCATAGGTGGTTTTCCATGTGGTGACAAACGGATCATCTGAGAACGGGAAGTTGACAGATGGGATTACAGTTATGTTGTAGATGCGATGGTTGGATGTGCCAAAGGATCCCGTAGATGTTATGTTGACGATGTAATTGGGCTTGTCTGGAGATACAGCCATGTTCAGGTCGGAGCCACCAGTGATCTTAAACGAATCCCGATCACCACCGGTTCCTATCCCGTACGTGGGGACGGGGTAATCAAGCGCCTGACTCTGCGTAGATATGGTTCCAACTATCCCTGGAGCGTCTTCGTCGTGTATCTCAGTGCTGTCCAGTACAATGTACCAGTTGCCCAGATTTTGCATGAATGTTGAGGCGTCTTTGAACATACTACCAAGGGTTGTAACACTCGAGATATCCCATCCGGACAGATCGCTGTCAAAGGCAGTAGCACCTCTGAACATGCTATGCATATCAGTCACTTCTGAGACGTTCCATCCGGACAGATCGCTGTCAAAGGCAGTAGCACCTCTGAACATGCTGTACATGTTATTCACTCCTGAGACGTTCCATCCGGACAGATCGCTGTTGAACAAGGCAGTGCCCCTGAACATACTGCCCATATTAGTCACATCTGCAACGTCCCATCCGGACAGATCGCTGTCAAAGACAGTAGCATCGTAGAACATGCCATACATATAAGTCATATTAGAGACATCCCATCCGGACAGGTCACCATCAAAGGCGGCGGCATCGCGGAACATTGACGATGTATCCCATACTCTGGATAGATCAGGCACATCAGTGGCATTGTATCTCATGTTTAATGCACCTCGAAACGCTCCTTGCATGGATTCCCATTGCACATCCCCCCATTGATCTATGGATATGATCTTGGCTGCATTATCCATGTCGCCTGCCAGATTTATGAGGGTAAAGCCACCTGTTATGCTGATTGTGTGGTTACCGGCAGATGTGTACGTATGGATGGCATCACCAATATGCATGGTGACACTGCCGTCGCCCCAATACACTGTATAGTTGCCTGGAGCGCTTCCGACTGGAATGGTTATTGTCTCATCTGCAGAGGTGGTTTGCCATGTGGTGACAAACGAATCATCTGAGAACTGGAGGTTGGCAGATGAGGAGGGGAGTACAGTTATGTTGTAGATGCGATGGTTGGATGTGCCAAAGGATCCCGTAGATGTTATGTTGACGATATAATTGGGCTTGTCTGGAGATACAGCCATGTTCAGGTCGGAGCCACCGGTGATCTTAAACGAATCCCGATCACCACCAGTTCCTATCCCGTACGTGGGAGCGGGGTAATCAAGCGCCTGACTCTGCGTAGATATGGTTCCAACTATCCCTGGAGCGTCTTCGGCGTTTATTACAATACTGTCCAACACAACGTACCATTTGCCTAGGTTTTGCTTGAAAACAGAGGCAGTGTTGAACATATCGTCCATGTAGACGACACCGGAGACATTCCAGTCGGAGATGTCCTGGTTGAAGGTGCTGTCGCTGAACATGTTTTCCATGTATGTGACTGATGAAACGTTCCAGTCGGAGATGTCCTGGTTGAAGGTGCTGTCGCTGAACATGTAACTCATGTAGACGACGCCGGAGACATTCCAGTCGGAGATGTCCTGGTTGAAGGTGCTGTCGCTGAACATGTTTTCCATGTATGTGACTGATGAAACGTTCCAGTCTGAGATGTCCTGGTTGAAGGTGCTGTCGCTGAACATGTAACTCATGTCGACGACGCCGGAGACATTCCAGTCGGAGATGTCCTGGTTGAAGGTGCTGTCGCTGAACATGTTTTCCATGTATGTGACTGATGAAACGTTCCAGTCTGAGATGTCCTGGTTGAAGGTGCTGTCGCTGAACATGTAACTCATGTCGACGACGCCGGAGACATTCCAGTCGGAGATGTCTTGGTTGAAGGTGCTGTCGCTGAACATGCCGTCCATGTCGGTGACGTGTGATACGTCCCAGTCTGAGATGTCCTGGTTGAAGGTGCTGTCGCTGAACATGCCACTCATACCATTCACGCCAAAGACGTCCCATGAGGAGATATCGCCGTCAAACGATGAGGCGCCGTTGAACATGCCACTCATGTCAGTCACATCAGAAACGTCCCATGAGGAGATATCGCCGTCAAACGATGAGGCGCCGTTGAACATGCCACTCATGTCAGTCACATCAGCGAGGTTCGGCTCATCAGTGGCGTTGTATATCATGTTTGACGCCCCATAAAATGCCCCGTGCATGGATTCCCACCGCATATTCCCCCATTGGTTTATGGACTCGAGTTTTTTTGCGTTGTCCGAGTCTCCAGCTAGGTATATGTGGGTAAAGTTGCCTGATATGCTTACCGTGTAACTGCCGGCCGAGTCGTACGTGTGGGTAGCGTCGCCGTCGTACGTGGTGACATTACCGTCGCCCCAATACACTGTGTAGAGACCCATCGCGTTGTTGACCGGGATGGTTATCGTCTCGTCTGCAGAGGTGGTCTGCCAAGTGGTGGAAAAAGAGTCGTCCGGTGGAGGAGCGGTAATGTCTGGCGTCTCTCCCAGATCGATTATCTGGACGCTGTCAACCAGAAATGCAGCGACTAGTGCGTACGCGTTGGAGCCGATCGTGGCAGCTGTAATGCCTCTGGGGACGGTGAGCTTGTCAAAGGTCTTGCCGTCAAAAGAGTCTCCGTTGCCGACCGAGGCGGCAGGCACGGGGTTGGCCGGATCCGTGATGTCGATTATCTGGATGCCGCTGTCGAAAACTGCAGCGACTAGTGCGTACGTGCCGGTACCGATCGTGACCGTGTCAATGCCAAATGCGCCGTCAAGCTTGTCAAATGTCTTGCCGCCGATGGTGTCCCCGTCACCAAACGAGGCGGCAGGCACGGGGTTGGCCGGATCCGTGATGTCGATTATCTGGACGCCGTCATCATCAAATGCCGTGACCAGCGCGTACGTGCCGGTACCGATCGTGACGGTGGTGATGCCGTTGGCACCTCGGAGTTCATTAAAGGTTTTGCTGACCCCGCTGACTCTGCCCCCGTCACCAAACGAGGCGGCAGGTACGGGGTTGGCCGGATCCGTGATGTCGATTATCTGGACGCCATTGCTGTAGTATCCTGTAACCAGCGCGTACGTGCCGGTACCGATCGTGACCGTGGCGATGCCTTCCCCGCCGTCAAGCTTGTCAAACGTCTTGTTGATGCCGTTGACTGTGACAGTGTCCCCGTCACCAAACGATGCTACTGGCACGGGGCTGGCAGGATTCGTGATGTTGACTATCTGGACGCCGTCGTCAGTATATGTCGAGACCAGCGCGTACGTGCTGGAGCCGATCGTGGCCATGGCGATGCCAAACGCACCTTCAAGCTTGTCAAATGTTTTGTTGACGCCGTTGACTGTGACAGTGTCCCCGTCACCAAACGATGCTACTGGCACGGGGCTGGCAGGATTCGTGATGTCGATTATCTGGACGCCATGTTCTTTAAATGCGGCAACTATCGCGTACGTGCTGGAGCCGATAGTGGTCGTGGCGATGCCTTGGGAGCCGTAAAGCTTGTCAAAGGTCATGCTAACATCGTCGACTGTGACAGTATCATCATCATCAAACGACGATTCCGGCACAGGGTTGGCCGGATCCGTGATGTCGATTATCTGGACGCCGCTGCCACCACTGGATGCCGTGACTAGCGCGTACGTCCCGGAGCCGATTTTGACGGTAGTGATGAAGTATGGGGATTGAAGATTGTCATAGGTCTTGCCGTTGACTTCATCCCCGGAGGTAATCGAGGTGACAGGCACCGGGTTGGTAGGACCTGCGGGTACCGTTATGGTGTAGACGCGGTGGTTGGTGGTGCCGAAGGAACCGGTGGATGTTATGTTGACTGTGTAGGCAGAATTAGTCGGCGATACGGTCATGCTCAGACCGGTGTCGTCTGCAATCTCAAATAAAGTCGAATTGCCATCGGTTCCTATCCCGTACGTCACGTTCTGGCCGCCAAGATACAGGTTTTGCGCAGATATAGTTCCGATTACTCCTGGAACGTCGTCGATATTTACCGCGGTGTTGTTTAGCACTACGTACCAGTCGCCCAAGTTTTGCTTGAATTTAAAGGCTTCGTTGAACATGCCTTCCATGTCAGTTACACTCGATACATCCCAGTCGGAGATATCACTGTTGAAGTTCTGGGCACCTTTGAACATTTGATTCATGGACTCGACGTTAGAGACGTCCCAGTTGGAGATGTTGCTGTTAAAGACGGGGGCGTTTAAGAACATGCTTTTCATGTTGGTTACACTCGATATGTCCCATCCAGACAGATCGTTGTCAAAGGCGGTAGCACCTCTGAACATGGCGTCCATGTTGGTGACGCGCGATACGTCCCAGTCGGAGATGTTGCCATTGAATACGTGAGTACGGTCAAACATCCAGCTCATGTCAGTTACACGCGATACGTCCCAGTCGGAGATGTTGCCGTTGAAGGCTTGATTTTCCCAGAACATGTAGCTCATATTGGTTACGCGCGATACGTCCCAGTCGGAGATATCACCGGTAAATGAGTCTGCATGATTGAACGTGCCTTGCATGTTGGTGACGTGCGACACGTCCCAGGCAGAGATGTCGCTATTGAAGTCGTAGGCAAAGCTGAACAGGCGCTCCATGTTGGTGACGCGCGATACGTCCCAGTCGGAGATGTCGCTATTGAAGTCGTAGGCGTTCTTGAACAGATATCCCATGGATTTCACGTTCGATACGTCCCACCCAGAGATGTCGCTGTTAAAGACAGGAGTGCGGTGGAACATGCCTCCCATGTCGGTGACACGCGACACGTCCCAAGCAGAAAGGTTGCCGTTGAAGATGGTGGTGCCTTGGAACATGTTTCTTGTATTAGTCACTCTCGAGACGTCCCAAGTTGAGATGTTTCCGTTAAAGGACTGAGCTTCCCAGAACATGTAACTCATATTCCTCACGTCCGAGACGTCCCACTCGGAGAGGTCGCCGTCAAACAATGGTGCAGAGGCGAACATATATGACATGTCCCTCACGTCCGAGAGATTCGGCACGTCGACGGCGTTGTATATCATGTTTGACGCTCCATAAAACGCGCGAGTCATAGACTTCCATTGTACGTCTCCCCACTGGTCTATTGATACGAGTTTTGCCGCATTACTTGGGTCATCGGACAAGTGCATGGCAAGGTTGTTACCAGATACACTGATGGTGTGGTTGCCTGCCCCAACGTACGTATGGGTGGCATGACCTGTATGTGTGGTGGCGTTGCCGTCACCCCATGTAACAATATAATTACCTGAGGAGGACGGGCGTATGGGGATAGTTATCTCCTCGTTTGCAGAAGTAGTCTTCCATGTGGTGACAAACGCTCCGGGTATCAGCGCATTGTTGCTTGCATGTGCAGTACTGTCACCCAACTTGAATATCATGTCGTGTCTTCCAGCTGTGTATACTACCACCTCAAAATGCCACGATCCTGCAGCAATGTCGTCAAATCGCACCGTGCCGTCATCTTGGTATGACGGTTGCGCGTCTGCGTTGTCTTGGCCATACATGCGAGCAAACCCAATGTCATCTCCAAAGTATGTGCCATCGACAGCTGTAACTACGAGATTCCCACCACTAGATAGGTCAAGATCCACTGTCCAATGACCACCTACCTGCGGGTACGATTTTGGATTAAGTACTATGGCCTGACCGGACTCGTCGACATGTTGTATAGATCCTGACACTGCAAGGATTGTCAGTATCGTTAGTATGAGGATGGCAAGCGTGTATGCTGTGTTACAATTAGGCTTAAAATGCACAATCATTGCAAATCGGTTCTTCCAATTTGGTTTTGAACACACACCCCCCCCCCACGTTACAATTAGGCTTAAAATGCACAATCTTTGCAAATGTGTCAAAAACATCCAAAACCTCGGCTTGTACATTATTAGAATTACTACTGACAGTATTGCTTCTAGCAAACATATGGTAACATCATATGATATCTATATAAAATTTAAGGCTAGCGTTGCGTAAGAGGTTACGTTCTCAGTGTGAGATGCAGATTGATAGGCACACGACCTAACCTTTTACAGCGTTGCTAGTCTGTGGGATCCCGACCAAACAAAAATGATTTTTATAAAATGAATTATAGTGGATGGTATGGAAATAGGAGGAGGAGAGAAGAAAAAAGACAACAAAGAGGCATATGCCACCGAAGATCCCACAGTAGACACGACAGCTAAAGAACAAGAAGAGATGGCAAAAGAGGCTATCAAAAAATTCAAGGCGTTGGGAGAAGGAGAAGAGTGATAATATGAGAATGATGACAGCAATGATTGCTATGATGAGTATGCGACGGGACAAAAGAGTGATTATAAACCAAACTTTCATTAGCAATAAAGATAGCATTGAATACACGGTGTAGATAGACCATGGGATTATTTGGCTCAAAAGAGAATGTAGAGGATTTGATGTATAACGCAACATCTCTGATGGAGAGGAATCAGCCAAAGGGGGCCATCTCACTATACAACAAAGTGCTAAAACAAGAGCCAGAGAACAGTTCAGTATTGTTTAGCAAAGGCCTTGCGCTAAACAGCATCAAAAAATACAGTGACGCAATTACGTGTTTTGACAAGGTAATAGACATAAACCCAAAAGATTCCCAAGCATACAACAACAAAGGAATTGCAATGGCAGAGAACGGGAATATTCAAGCAGCAGCTGAATGCTATGACAAGGCAATAGATGCTAACCCAAAGAATGCATCAGCGTATTTTAACAAAGGAGTGTTATTAGACAAACTTCGAGAAAACGAAGAGGCAATACAAGTTTTAGAAAAAGCCATTACAATAGATCCAAGAAAACCAAACGCGTTATTTTATAAAGGCATAATTTTAGGCAAAATGAAAAGGCATGAAGAAGCACTGAATTGTTTTGAACAGGTGTACAGAAAACATCCTAGTCACATGGATGCATTCTTTCACAAAGGAATAGAGTTAGCAGAACTAGGCAAACATGAGAAAGCAATAGAGATATTTGATAAGATCTTATCAAAGTACAAAAATAATGTAAACATTATTTATGCAAAATCACGCAGTAGTGCGGCACTAGGCAGATATCCGCAAGCATTAGAGTTGCTAAAACAATCAGTATCAAAAGAGCCAAAAACAATCAGAAACTGGGCAAAAGAAGAGCCTATTTTTGAAAAACTATACGATAATGCAGAGTTTAGAAGACTGGTAAAATTATAAAGCCATAAGAATATGAAATTACCATACTCAACAAACATTCAAAAAATAACAAGACAGAAAAAATACACCAGTAGCATAACGTCCATAAAAACGATAGACAGAATAAAACACGTGTAGAGATACTGCTGCATGTAATACGCTAAACCTAAATATTCTATAAAAATAGAAACCAAGTGAGAAGATCAAATATGATAACGTCCATAAAATTACGGTCAAAAGACAGACAGGTGAATCAATAATGAAAAAGACAAACATTGAAGGTACAAACGACAAAAGAGATGTAAACCCAGATTGGTTTACATCAAAGACATGGATGAAGGTACTATCTGGAAAGATAAAATTAGATAGTCAGGATATGTATCATGTACATTTTCAAAAAGGATCAAGAACAAAACTGCACTACCATGACGGTGGACAAGTGTTGATTGGAGTCAAAGGGAATGGAAGCCTAGAAATTTTTAGAAGATATGGAAAAAACAAGACTGAATTTAAGATCAAGAGAACTGACAAGATAACCATCAACAAAGGGGATGTTGTGCATATTCCAGCAAAGACGCTTCATACACATGGATCGATTAAAAAAGATGTCGAGTTTTCACATATTGCAATTAACATTCTGCCAAAAAAGAATGCAGTATACAAAACAGAGTGGTATGAATCAGATTTTAAGAGCATGGTTACAAAGATCATCTAGAGAATGACACTAGTACGTAAAAATTCCCAGATAAAAGACATTCAAGGACAAGAAGGAACAAGAATAAAACAGTATTTTAGTCCAGAGAACACGTCAAATGGAATCAATTACAGTATAGCCCAATTCACACTAGAACCATCAAAGAGGACCAAGCCTCACAGGATGGTAAGATCATCTGAGATATACTATATCCTCGATGGCAGTGGAGATTTAACCGTCAACCGTGAGACACAGCATGTCAAGAAGGGTGATGGAGTGTATATCCTGCCAAACTCCAGACAGTTCATAGTGAATACAGGTTCTGAGAATCTGAAATTTTTATGCATTGTGCAGCCTGCATGGAGACAGGATGACGAGATTTTACTCTAAAAATTGGTAAAACATTGAAAGATTAGGGAATTATTTTTAATATACGAGAAACAACACTATGTAGTGAATACGTATCAGGCACTCCGAGTTTTGAATGTTGACTCTAGTTCATCTCAAGACGAGATAAAGGCAGCATATAGAAAGATGGCATTAGAGGTACATCCGGACAGAAATCAGGACAAGGCTGAAGATGATGCCGAATTCAAGAGAATTACAGAAGCATACAACCATCTCAAAAAAAATTACAGTGAAATAGGTAATAGTAGTAATAGGAACAATCCAACACAAAAAGATACAACTCAAAAAAACCCAAAAACCAACTTTAGAAGAAACTCGCAATGGGGTGCCCCTCAAGATGACGAAGATATCCCACAACAGGATTGGGGAAAATACACCCGAGAGTTTGAGGAAGGAGATCCAAACTTTTGGAAAGAGTATGAGAGAAAATTTTGGGAGGAGTATAATGCCCGTGCACGCGCTGATGGCAAGAATGGAGAATATGACAAAGCACAGGAGCCAAAGACTCAGCCGGATCTTTTGGTAGGTGTGGATAAAAGTTTGTGTATTGGCTGTTGCAGCTGTGAGATTATCGCACCCGGTGTTTTCGAGATTGACAAGAGTGCCAAGGCAAACCCCAAATCAACAGTTATCAACCAAAAAGGTGAAGGAATTAACAAGATAATGAATGCTGCAGAGACGTGCCCTACAAAAGCAATCAGGGTAGAGAATGTGCAGACAAATGAAAAGTTATTCCCTCATTAAATTGAGTTTATCATACAGATGATCAGACTCGGATTGTGACAGATTTAGTGGAGAGGCATCAAACATGCTATGAATCGGACCTGCAGCATCGTCATCACTTCTAGGAACTAGGTGTACATGGACATGAGGAATCTCTTGCCCCGCTTGCTTGCCGTTGTGAATGGCAATCAGGGTAGAAGAACCAGTCATGGTATCTACTTTGGATGCCATCTCAGATACAAGTAAGAACAGATCAGTATTCTCGACATCAGACATATCTTGGACTTTTTGGTGGTGCTTTTTAGGAATAACAAGTGTGTGTCCTCGGGCAAGAGGATACGCATCAAGAAGTGATACAGAATGGGCAGTCTCTTTGAGAAATTTAGAAGAAATTTCACCTGATACAATTTTGCAAAATATACAATCCATCATATCATTTAGGAATAAAGCGATATTAACTATTATGGTAAGATGATTGTGCCCCAGGCAAGACCTTCGCCGTACCGGATAGTAGCATTGTCACCTGTATTAAGAGTACAGTTATCAATGGTTTTTGGAATATCATCAAGGGTCTCAACATAGCATGTACCATTGTCATTGGTCAAGATTACAACATCTTCAAAGACATCCTCACGTATAAGATTCCAGAAAGGGAAAACAACAGTTGACAAAACAACCCCTGCAACAACAAAGGCACCTCCAAATACTAGGACCGCTTTTTGACTAGAGCTTATCTCCAATCCTATTATCCTCACTTGCCACTGCTACTAGTATGATTACCAAGTTCCGCCATCACCTGCATTGGGATCTAATTTTTTTGCAGGTACATTGCCGTGCGCCTTTTTCATGTGTCTTTTGAGGCGCTCGGGATCGTGTAACTCTGTCCCACATACGTCACATTTGGTCTTCGTATCTTGATCTTTTTTACGACTAAACAAACCCATAATTACTCAATATTAGAAATACGTTAAAAATGATACTATGAAATCCAGAGAAACCCAGCCTAAAATTTGAGAAGAGGTGTGGTTTCTGGCACAGTGCAGTGCGAATATAGGACATCAGACCCCCGATATTTGCCAGTAAATGCCATTTGAGACCACGGTCATGGCTACTATTCCTAGTCAGAGGCACCATAATCATCACAGATATCGTATACAACAATATCCCAAGTAGACGATTCAGCTGCAATACCATACAGTCAGAAATCGCAACGGTCACAATACATGACAAGCGAGGATTCAAACTGCTTGTTTAATTTCGTAATATGTTTTGAATCAATATGCATGGTGTCTGCATCAAACCAAGGCGTGTTAAGATACATCGCCTGATTCATTTCTACTTGAATCCAAGGAACGGGATTATTGCCATATGTTCTAGTTATATGACCCCCTAAAAATGGAGAGTTCAGTACAATATCAGATTTGTCAACACCGAAAGATTCAGATATACATTCAGCTAACAATTCAAGCATCTGTGGTGTTGATGTCTGTCCACGATTGTTTGACAGACAGAACAGAGGTCTTGCAGGATCATCATACCTGTCAGGTGATATATCAGGTGCAACTGATGCCATGGAATGGCAATCAATGCATAATTGTAAATCAAATTCTTTTAGACTTTTTTGAATCTCTCTATGATACGGCATATAGTAGGAATGAACCAATTGGCGCCTCAAGTCATCAAAGGGTTCCATGCCATCAAGATAGATGGGTTTCAAATAGCATGTGGAAGTTTTAATTAAACCGTCAGGATTTGCAGGAGGCATATCATTGATAGAACGATTCAGATCAACAAAGGTTCTTGCAATATCACTTTTAATTACACGTGCGACTGTATCACCCACATCATAGATGTCTAATACAAATGCGTCAGAATCGTCAAATAGATCCCTGTCTGTAATGCATAAATGATCAACTAGTTCGGATGGTTTTTTTAATCCACCATGCGGAATGGATAATAAAATTGGCAACGGCGATGATTTTACAAATTTACGTTGCATAATCAATTCAAACCTTCAGCAGTTCCGTCTCTGCGCACTTCAGCTACCCCGTGAAAACCATCCAGAGTTTGCAACTTCATTGTTGCATGAATTGCGCCGTGATAAAAAGAGTATCTGTCCTTAATTGAGATATCATAGCCCATATCCTTAAGATAATCCACTATTTCGTTACGAAATCCATCTTGCTCAACACTGACTGTTCCGCCTATAGAGCAGTGAAATCGGGGACGTTCAATGGCATCACTCATTGGTAGGGCGCCGTCAATTATTCTTGAGAGAAACTGTGTTACAGATGAAAATATCCGCTGACTTCCAGGACTGCCTACCACCATCCAGAGTTTAGAGTCATTAAATATCAGTGCAGGTGAGACTGAAGTCCAAGGTATGGAATTTGGTCTGATGTAATATGGATGGTTAGGGTTTGTAAATTCAAATGCTGACATGTAATTGTTATACAAAAACCCCAAACCATCGGCTGCTGCCTTTGAACCATATGCAAGTTCGACTGACTGGGTAATACCTACAGCGTTACCTTCATCATCCATTACTGAGAGATGCGTTGTGTCATCGCCACCTCCAAAGAACGGATTCATCATGGGCAATGTAGCATCCATGGAATCATGGATGGAATCTGCAATCTGTTTTGCAAACGATCTTTGCAAATGCAGTTTATTTGTGGAAAATTGATCATACGTATGACGATTAAACGGGTTTTGAGCTCTGTGCAATAATGCCTTTCTAAAGGTCTCTGCGACAAAATGATATGAGCTTGGATTCGAACTACGCAAAAACCTTGAGGGTAGGTGATTTAACATCATCAATGTAAGTAACAATGTACTGCCCGCAGCAGGAGGGGGCAGAGTAACTACGAGAAGATGTCGGTACTTTCTACTGATCGGCGGTTGCAATATAGGTTCAGGGGCGTATGACAAATCTTCCTCTCTAATAAGACCGCGGTTGTCTTTCATGTCTTTAGCAATCTTTTTTGCAATACTCCCATGATAAAACACACGATAACCTAATTCAGATATTGTGCTCAGAGTATCTGCTAAATCATCTTGAATGAATCTATCCCCAACATCGTATGGAACAACGCCTTCTTTGAGGAAATATTTGGCACCTGACTTTGAAGGAATCAAAAGAAAGTTTTCTAGCTGTTGCTTTTGCAGGTGGTTCTGAAGCAAAGTGATCTTGTACCCCTTTTTTGCAATCCTAATTGATGGTGCGACTATCTTTTGCCATTCGAGCCTCCCATAATGTTCATGCAGGAATCCAATCAGAGATATTGTACTGGGAATTGTTGTTGACTTGTACCCAAGATAGCGATTTTTCTTATTTTTATACATAGACGAGTGTGCAAGGGACGGTGAACGACTAGAACCATCAATTGCATATGATTTGTTATTCATATGTATTATTCCCATGGATTGGCCACCAATTCCTGATGCCTGAGGTTCGCACACGCCCAACGTCAAGGCTACTGCGCATGCTGCATCAACTGCGTTGCCTCCTTTTTTTAGCATCTCAACTCCTGCCTTTGTAGCATTAGGAAACGCAGACGATACCATACCCTTTTTTGCAACAGAACATTTTTTGTTCAGAGTTGGAGTAAAAGAAGACTCTATCTTAGAGATGTTCAATGTTTATTATTTCCATTTGATGCAAGTTTGTTTAACACTAGTGCCAGCAATACACCCCTGTCAACTAGGCTATCTTTGAGAATATGCTCATTAGGAGTCCTAAAGTCTATACCTATTGGACCCATAGAACCTATCATGGGGATATCCTGTAATACATCGCATAGACTAGATGTTGCATATCTATGTCTAGATGAGATCTTTATGTCAGACTCTACTGCGATTCCTTGAATTAACTCGTAAAAATTCATAGTGTTTTCAGAATCTTCAAGGGGATCCCGTGTTACTTGTTTTGAGATATGAATATCAAGTTTAGATTTGTCTCTCTTTTTTGCGATTCGATGTAGTTCAGAATCGAATTTTAATCCCTGCTCGTGTGTTACATATCTTGACTCCAAAGTTAATCTGCCATACTGAGGAGATCTGCCAAATGATGTTGTTGCATGAAACTCAGAGATGGTAATTCTTGCATCAGGGGAGTCACCAGATATGCTCTTCCACAGAACAATCTTTTTGCACATGTCAGGAATCAAATCCTTGATGGTCTCAGTTGGTGACCGGATATGCGTCATATCAATGTGATAACGAGTAGAGCCAGAACAGGATACAGCCACACCGCCATTCTCAAGACCCCATTTTAATTCGATGATATGATTTGAGATTTTAGCAGTATCATGTACCAAATGTTTACTAAAACGACCTCCTAGGCTATCATCAGTTATGAGCAGTATGCCGCATTTTATCTTTTTTAGGGTTCGTGCAAACCGTAATGCCTGCAATGCAGACAGTATGGTAACCAATCCACCCTTGGCTTCTGCTATGCCAGAACCGTATAACTTGTTTCCAATTTTGTAAAAGGGAGTAAAATCCTGATTGGTATACCACGTATCGAGGTGACCTAAAAGTAGGACGTCGTTGGTATCAGAGGTGTGATTTGTAAAATAAAGTATGTTCCCTACATCAAATTGGTGATGTTCCTTGACATCAAAGCCAAGATGCTTGAGACGTTTAGTCAGCATTATGCCTAACTTGTTTACATCATCAATGTTAGTTACGCTAGAATTGACATTGACAATGGTTTCAAGTAATGCCTCATAAGAGGTCAGATGGCTTCTGATATGACTGCGGATTACAGAGCGTATTGATTTGGATTCTGTAGTGGCAGTAGCAGTAGTAGCAGATAAAGGAATTTGCTGGCGAGAGTCTCCAAAATATCGCAGTGCTGCAACATCTAATATCTTGTTGATTAAAGAATCATATGTATAACCCGCAGTTTTTGCAGACGTATAAAAAGAACCAGTCAATCCAAGACTTGGCATAGAATTTAGTTCAAGAATGTAAAATTTCCCCTCTTCACTCATTCGCAAATCCACACGTGTGAAATCATTTAATCCAAGCTTTCTGAATGCTGTAAGGCATATGTTGTTAATTTCTCGAATCTGATCTTCAGTTAATAGCGCAGGACATATCTTATCTACAGGTGTCTCTTTTTTGTCAGTTATAGTCTGAATGCGATTCGGATCTCCCTTGAAATCCATCTCTGTAACTGGCAAGATCTCAATGTCGTGATTGTTACCAACTAACCCAACTGCAAACTCTCTGCCAGGAATGAACTGTTCTACTAGAATGTCTTGAGAGTATTTTTCCAGCTGTTTTTTTACTGCCTCACGTAGATCATCCCAGTTATCAACTACCTCCATCCCCATCGATGTAGACTCCATCTTGGGTTTTACAATTACTGGAAATACGAGATCATCAAATGTATCATCAGCAGTAGAGAATACCCAAAAACCCGGTGTTGGTAGATTGTTTTTTTGCAACACAATCTTAGTCATTACCTTGTCTTGTACTACTGCGTGTGTCTCAGGACCAGAACCAACATAGGGAATTCCTAACATCTCAAGCATTGCAGGGACATGGGTGTAACGGTTCTGCCCTTGAATGCCATATGCCATATTAAAGACCATACCAGGTCTGTCACCTGAGACGACTCTGGGCATAAAATCCTTCATATCTTCGATAAAGTTCATCCCACCCTCAATAATTTTCACAGAATGACCGCCCTTCTCCAAGGACTTTGCTACCTTTTCGACAGTCATGTAGCTATAGTGCTCTTGAGTCACCATACCAAAGACGTTTATCACATCATTTTCATCAACATGTTTTTTGTTGTATACTATTGCTATCTTCAACAAAAATATTTCTCAGAACTAGTAAAAAAGCGATCGCAGTAAATAAAATTTTCACAATACTATAAAATTAGCAACATTTGACTTTTGAGAGTTGAGAATATACGTGATATGCCCTCTGATAACTGTCAATCTATCAAGTTTAGAAAAGCCTGATGATTTGAATGCAGAATCAGATTACATGCATATTTTTGAGATTGGAAATATCTGAGTTACACCTAGTCTAAAAAATAAAGGCGTATAGTACCTCAACACCGACAGAAGATTTTCAGATAAATTATAAGGGATATTATAGTTGAACCGATATGACAATAAAAAACATCACAGTTTTAGGTTCGGGGGTAATGGGTCACGGAATTGCCCAAGTGTCAGCAACTGCAGGATACAACATTGTGTTACGTGACATCAAAGAAGAGTTCTTAGATAAAGCAATGGAAAAGATAAGATGGAGTCTAGACAAGATGGTCTCCAAACAAAAGATTACACAAGAGAGAAGAGACGCTATCTTGTCAAACATCACACCCATAGTGGATCTTAGTCAGGCAGTTAAAGATGCAGACATGGTAATTGAAGTGGTTCCTGAAATAATGGAGTTGAAGAAAAAAGTTTATGCAGAGCTGGATAGTATTGCACCACCCCACGTAATTTTTGCATCAAATACAAGTACATTGCCAATTACAGAGATAGCAGACACGACATCACGTCCTGAAAAATTCATAGGAATTCATTTTTTTAATCCTCCACAACTAATGAAACTAGTAGAGGTAATCCCTGGAGAAAAGACAACGCAAGAGATCACTGACTTGACACTAAAATATGTAAAATCAGTCAACAAAGAACCAGTAGTATGCAGAAGAGATGTTCCAGGGTTTATAATCAACAGACTGTTTATTCCAATGGTTCATGAAGCATGTTTTGTAAAAGATAGAACAGGTGTAACGCTTGAAGAGATTGATTCGGCAGTAAAGTTCAAACTAGGATTTCCGATGGGAATATTTGAGCTAGCAGACTTTACGGGCATGGATGTAATACACAAGGCCACTACAGAGATGCATCTACGCGATAAAAAGGTGATCAACCCACATCCAGTAGTTGAGGATATGTTCAATGCAAAGAAATTAGGACAGAAATCAGGCCAAGGATACTACAAGTATTCAGATGACAAATACGAGCGAGTTGCACTCTCAGAAGAGCTAGCAGACAGATGTAATCCAATTCAGATTATTGCAAACATCATAAACAATGCAGCATGGCTTGTTACAAACAAGGCAAGTGATATTACAGAGATAGAGAGAGCAGCACAGTTAGGTTTAGGTTTGAAAAAACCGTTATTTGATACCGCAAAGGAGACAGGCATCACAAAAATTGTCGAGGAGTTAAACAGATTGGCTGAGGCACACGGCGAATTTTACAAGCCTGACCCATTGCTAGTATCAATGCAAAAATGATGATTTGGAATTATCAAACACGCCTGCTATTGTAAATTTAAAGATGCGACATAGTCAAGCTACAAGCCTGACCCATTGCTAGTATCAATGCAAAAATGATGATTTGGAATTATCAAACACGCCTGCTATTGTAAATTTAAAGATGCGACATAGTCAAGCTAAATTAACAGTGTGAGAGTACAGTCAAAACAACAATATTAAATCAAGATGTTAAATCCACCAGAACAACAAGTGAATGTAACACGAATGATGGTATATTCACTGATTCCATTCTTGGCAATCTATGCAGGATGGAGAATACAAAAGTTTTGGGTTTTGGCAGGTATAACTATGATGGTAGTAGGAGCAGGGATTGGAGCATCATTTTACCTATCACAAGAAACTCAGTTTTACGGTGAAGGTACAGCAGGGGCAATAATTACTATAGTAAATATTGCCGTATCATTGCTGATGGTAAGATACTTTGCCAAAAGATACAACAACAGTAAAATGTACATATAGAGATTATACCTTTAACAAAACACCGAATCGGTTTTTTATGTTTTGGTCAAGACTAGTTTGAAATCAAACTAGTTGCAGGGTTGTCATTAGAATTTTGATAACAAGTGACGAGTTTTTTTTTGTATATAATGCAATGCAGATCATTGAGATGAGAGAACAGCATTTGATTATGGCAAACACCGTATGTGTCAAATAGAGAACGGTATCAGAAACATTGCGTCCTGCAAATAGCATAAATTAAACATATGCAATCCAAAAACAACAAAATTTAAAACCTTGAAGATTAATTTTAATTATGATTAAATTATCACGATTCTTAAGTTTCAAATTCATGTCGCTAGTTATAATTACAATTTTAATTACCAGTATAGCTTCTATTAATATAACAGCATACGCAGAAACTGCCACAAGTGACATGCATCCGTCTCCATTCCAACAGCTCAGAGATGGAACGTCAATTGATGAAATACAGTGTAACGCTCCAAGAGACCTGTACATAAGGAATTCTCAAACTCCAGTATGCATATCTGTAGACGCATACAACATTTTAGTAAATAGAGGATACAGTCTAGACCCTGTTCTAACCCAAACGTATGCTAGTATAATATATTCAATTACCGATGCCGCAGAGTCAGAGATCAAATATGTAGTCGATGAGACCATCAGCATGTATAATGTTGACCAAGAAATGGCGTTTGAGAACATTAACGGCTTAGCTGAGAATCTTGTATCACACTATCCGTTTGTATTGGATCCCGGTACTAGGTACATTGTAGCACACGGTGCAAACCAAGACAGAGTTGGAATACCATCACTAATCCTAGGCGATTACGCAGATAAGCCATATGATGCAATCGTGGCAAGTCTGCAAAACGACGATAATGATGGGGTATGGGTAGATTACGTATTTATCGATCCGGCAACTAACGATGACGGACTTAAACGTTCATGGCTTGTATTGCATGATGGGTACATCTTTGGCGCCGGATTTTACTATCCAGTTGGAGAAAAGATAGACAACATCATAAATAACGCCATTGAACTATACAAAAAAGACAACACATTTGATAGTATCAATGCAATGTACACAGACGTTACATCCCACTATCCATTTGTTATTGATCCAGATAACAACATAACTGTGGCACATGGAGCATTCCCAGATCTTGTAGGAAAAACATCTTTTGCAAATCAAGATGTGGTGTATTCTGAGTTTGTAAAGAGTTTAGAGGGTGGTGACAAAGATTCAATCAGTCAATACGTCATCTTTCCAAACCCTTCGGCAGGTGAGATGACTTTAAAACATAATGTATTCAAACTGTATGACGGTTATCTGTTTGGCGCAGGTTATTACTATTCAGGAGATGAAAAAGTCAAAGGCATAGTTAAAAGTACCATAGAGACATACAAATTAGACAAGGAGAGTGCATTTTTCAAGATAAACTCACAAGCTGATGAAGGCCTGAATCCACATTATCCGTTTGTTATTGATCCTAACACCAAGACCATAGTAGCAAATGGAGGATTTCCAACTATTATAGGAAATATATCACTGTTCTTCAGTGATCATGCAAATAAATCGGCAGAAGAGATCATATCAGAACTAAACGACGGGAACGGTGTTTGGGTAGAATATGTATATAATGTTCCAGGAACAGACTTTGAAGAGAAAAAACGCTCTTATCTAGAACAGTATGACGGATACATATTTGGTTCAGGATACTACCTTTCCACATTCACAGTTGTTTCATAAAAACAAGATACCAGAATAAAACTCGATACAATAATTAGCATTAGATCTTATGCATATTCAACCAAAAAATGATTTTTCAGATTAATCGAATTTTACTACGCATCAAAATTTTGTAATTGACGGGCATAAATATCGACCAAGCAAAGTAGTACATGGTAAGGCGCACTTTAGACCAGTTGGAAGAGGAGAACCGAATGCTCAAAAAATCGAGCATAATTATGAAGAAAAAAGCCCTACTGCATGCACGTGAAAATGCAAGGCTCAGTAAATCGCTAAAGCAGAAAGACAAGGAATTGGGGCAGAAAGACAAGGAATTGAGCCTTGAGCGCAGTCTGTGGAACAGCAGAAAGTCTGAATGGGAAACAGGTGCAGGCACAGACCTGCACAGGATAGAAGTGTTTGATGGCATTATATCAGACGAGTCTAATCTGCACTCTGCAACCCTGTGTAGCATGGACGAGTTCAAGTATATTTTGAAGCGGGTGGAGGCGTATGTAACTGCCTCAGGCGAGATGCCGCTATTCCACGACGATACACCCAGGGCATCAGATCCCGGAAACAGATGCAGGCTGCGCCTCAGGCACGCCTTGTTGCTTGCCCTTGTCCGCAAAAAAGACAACCCTACGCAGGGAACATTGCAAGCAATCTTTGGTGTGGATCAGACAACCGTGTGCAGGTACCTCAAGGTCATGGACAGGATACTGACAGTGGTGCTTCCCACGGCCAAAAACATCTCAAAAGATATGGCCGGGTGCGAGACCAAAGAGGAGTTCAAGAAGATGGTACCGGGGCAGGACGGAGGCGATCTCTTTGTGGACGGCACGCACTGCAGGGTGCAGCGTCCCTCAGAGAAGACCGTCAGGCGCATGAGGTATTCAGGAAAGAAAAAACAGTTCACCAACAACACCAACGTCTACGCCAATGCCGAGGGTGTGATAGTTGGGATATCAAAAAGCACTGTGGGCTCCACAGGCGACATCACGCTGCTCAGAGAAGATCCCATGCCGTTTGGCAGATGGGAGGAATCGATGCACGATGGCAGCCTTCCAGAAGAGGACAGGATTCGCATCTGGGTCGACAAGGGCTATCAGGGAACAGACAAGGATCTGTCCGGGGTGACGCTGATGATCCCCTACAAGAGATCCAAGAAACATAGGACCCTGACTGTAGAACAAAAGGAGCACAATCACTTGGTCAACTCTACTAGGGTGTTAGTAGAGCACTCCATAGGTAGACTCAAGCGCTACGCGCGTCTGACAGACCCGTACGATGGTACCATAAGCGAATTCAACAAAGAGTTCAACGTGATCACAGGACTGGTAAACCTGCACCTGCTATGGGACAGGATTGACAAGGGCCCGCCGTCACATGACAGGTGGGGGACGTTGATTGACTGGAACGTGACTGTCCACCCCCCTCTCTCCCATGTAAAAGGCGCCATGTTCTGAAGAGAAAACCGTGCACATTGCAGTGCTGGAAGGATGCGCATGAATCTACATACACTACCACAAAAAACATCTTATCCTATACCTAGCCAAATCATCATATGCATGATCAAGCCCGATACTGCATATGATAGTTTGATTAAAAATTCAGACAGTTTTTTCAACTGCCAATAGCAATTGCTTGGAAAATTTGCTTGAGTCTTTAGTCTGAGTATTTAATCTAAACGATATACAATTCTGCACATTAGATCAAAATTTCAAATATTGATGGTCTGCGCATAAGATCTAATGATGAAAAATAAAGGCTCTAATCCTGAACAGATTAAGTCTGAAAGCCAATTCGTGATGAATAGGCTTTGCTCTGAGCCATCTATTGATTCTTTTTGTGGTATATTAATTTTTGAGGTGTTAACGATATGAACGCAAGAGCACAAAGAGCAAGACAGATTATGGAATTGGATAACCATGCAACCCAAGTCATAGGCGAGAACAAATACAAGGTTAGATCACAGACCATTCCAAACAAGTATTACATCATAACCAAAACTGATGATGGATTAGTTTGTAACTGCCCTGACCACGAAAAGAGAAAATCGGATTGCAAACATATCAAGGTTGTACTGGAATACTGTAAGAAGAACGTCTTTGATCATGATGGGTTTAGAATCATGGAAAGGGCACACTTCAAACTATGCAAGTACTGCGATTCTGGTAATGTTGTAAAGAGAGGGATTAGAAAAACCAAGAAAGGAAAAAATCAATTATTCAAATGTACAGATTGTGAAAGAACATTTATTGCCAACTTTGGTTTTGAGAGAAAACAGTTTGACGAGAACATCATAACTGTGGCTCTCCAAATGTATTATTCAAGAATGTCAGTAAGAGACATTTCAAATCACTATGAGATGCTGGGAATTGAGGTTAGTTTCAAGACTATCTACAACTGGATTGAAAAATACTCCAAGATGACATCAACATATCTAAACGAAATAATCCCACGTGTAGGCGACTGGTTCAGGGCTGACGAGGTATGGGTCAAAATCAATGGAAGTCAGAACTATCTGTTTGCCTCTATGGATGATGACACTAGATACTGGTTGGCATCAGACATTGCAGATAACAAATTCCAGCACGATGCTGACAACTTGTTACATTTGACTAAATTACAAGCTGGTAAAACACCCAAACATTTCATTACAGACAAATTACCAGCTTACATGACATCCTCAAAGAAAGTATTTGGAAAGAAAACACAGCACACTGCAAATGCAGGAATCAGAAGCAAGAAAACAGGTCAGAATTTTCATCCATCAAATAACAAGATGGAAAGACTGAATGGCGAGATAAGAGACCGTGAGAAAGTCTTTAGAGGTCTTAAAAAAATGGATACTTCTGTTCTAGATGGTATGAGAGTTTACTACAATTACACAAAGAAACACGGTGCATTGAAAGGACAAACTCCAGCAGAATCAGCTAAAATCATAGTTGATGGAAAGAGCAAGTGGAAAACTATTATTCAAAACGCCTCATTACACAAGGATAACTCAGTGTGATAGAAGCGCCAAGTGTGGGATTTGAACCCACGTGCCCTAGGAGGACAGATGTTCTTAAGACAGCCAATTTCGACCAGACTAATTTAACTTGGCAAGAATTAGATTATATTTAAAGTAAAAATGTGTTGTGGATGTCCTCCTAGGGATTTTTTGTCTTATCCACGAACACGTTTAGTTTGACAACATGTCATACCAAACACGCCGAAACGCACTTTATAATATTATATACCGTATATAAATTCAATTAGTATAATGATTTAGACTAAAGATTTAGCCTACAGCTTTAATCTATTCCATATCACGAAGATTACACAGAACCGCAAAAAGAAAAAGTTATTAGCTAAAAATAATGACAGAACATATGGAAAAGCGCTCAATGCCAGTTTGCTTTACTCAGAAACAGTACGAGATGATCGAGTCATATGCCCAAAGAAACGGCATGCTTAATGCAAGTCAGGCACTCGAGAAGATCTTAAACTCTTAAATCTTCACCATCATTAATTTTATTTACAGGTAGAGATTGTATCGTATTAGACAGTGTAATGGGATTATTTAGTAAAAAACTAGCATATTGTGCCATCTGCAAAAAAGAGTTAAAGCACAAACACAAACCAAAGAGAGAGTGGAACATAAAGGGGGCATTATGCGGCGATTGTCATTTTGAAAAATCAAAAGAGTACTATGAAGGAAAGGTACGACAACCATGCGTCGTATGCGGTACGACGCAAAAGATCACAGATTTGTGGGAACCCAGATGGCAGTGGGATATGGAAGGCTTGTTGTGCAAGAAGTGTTTTGAGAAAAAAGAAGAAGATCACACCACAAAGAAAAACTTTTGCTCATTGTGTGGAACAAAGATGAAACTGATAAGATACAACCCAAAAGGAGGCTGGAAGATAGAAGGCCAACTATGCAGAAAGTGTTGGGACGAAAAGAAAGCAGAGTTAGGATAGCATGACACCATTTTTTAAAAAAATTAAATGCGATATATGCAACAGAAAGTTTTCCAAAGAGGAACAGCTCATGAATCACAAACAGATTGTTCATGGAAAGGATTTACAGTACGACTGTAAAGAGTGTGAAAGGTATTTTTCAAACATGGAGGATATGAGAACGCATCTACAAAGAGAACACAGTTACGAAAAATACAGATAACGTATATACATAGATTATCTAGATTGCTTTTACTGTCTTAACTACGGGAGGTCTGACCTTTGTAAATACACGAAACCCACAAATACATTTGATCTCAGGTAATCTGGATAGTTCAGTATTAGAGACGACTGTTCCACATCGCAAACAAGAATAATTTACATCAAATTCCTCAACAACAGGTTCTGCATCAGTAATATCATAATCGTCTTGTCCTTGTGTGCTACTAGTATCTTCATCAACCATATTTATCATCAAAACATCTGTAATTTAAGGGATACCAAATTAAATCAAGTCAGGGATAGTTCAATATAGACATCGTCAGGGATCTTCAATCTCATAAGCTGCCTTATTGCCTTGTCATCAGCGTTAATGTTGATGATTCTTCTATGCATCTTCATCTCCCATTTTTCGTATGTCTCAGTACCACTGCCACAAGGTGATTTTCTAGTGGCAACGTGTAGTCGTTTTACAGGTAATGGAGTAGGACCCTTTACCTTTACACCTGTTTTTTTACCAATACCCATTATCTCACCACATACGCCATCTAATTTTGGTAGACTAGTTGAAGTGAGTTTAACACGGGCAGTTTGGGTCATAAAATCCGCCTATGGTTTGTACTCTTCAGTAATTTCCTTGACAATACCTGCTGCAATAGTTGCGCCCATATCTCGCAGGGCAAACCTACCCATTTCTGGGAAATCTTGGAAAGTTTCAATACAAGTTGGCCTTACCGGTCTTATCTTGACAATTGCAGAATCACCAACTTTGAGGAATTTGGGGTTCTCTTCTTCAACTGCGCCTGATGCAGGATTAATCTTTTGGAGAAACTCTGTAACAGTTGCTGCAACTTGGGTAGTGTGTGCATGCATCACAGGAGTGTATCCTGGAGCAATTGCAGTTGGATGGTGAATAACAATAATTTGTGCTTTGAACTCTTTGGCAACACTTGGTGGTGAGTCCGGAGTACCTAACACATCACCTCGCTTGATATCTTTCTTTTCAACACCACGCAGATTAAAACCAATGTTATCACCTGCTTCAGCAGATGGCATCTCAGTGTGGTGAGTTTCAATAGATTTTATCTCTCCTGGAGAGCCTGAAGGCATTACGACAATCTTGTCACCAGTCTTCATCACTCCAGTCTCCACTCTACCTACTGGCACAGTGCCAACGCCTGTAATGGTGTAAACATCTTGAACTGGAACACGTAATGGCTTGCCAATTGGTTTTTCAGTGATTTTGAAATCATCAAATGTTTCTAACAGTGTCTTGCCCTTGTACCAAGACATATTATCAGATCTCTTAACCAAGTTATCACCCTTCCACCCAGAGAGTGGAATGAATGGTACTTGATCTACTTTATAGCCTACAGAACGTACTAGTTTTTCACCTTTGGCTTTGGCGTCATTAAAAGCGTCTTCCTTGTAATCTACTGCATCCATCTTGTTGATTGCAACAATAATCTGGTTTACGCCTAGAGTCTTCAACAAAAATGCGTGCTCTCTTGCCTGACCGCCTGCTGCAATTGCAGTATCAGTCTCACCTTCTTTAGCTGACAAGACCAGAACAGCTGCGTCAGCCTCTGAAGCACCTGTAATCATGTTTTTGATAAAGTCTCTATGACCTGGTGCATCAATCAGTGTGAAAAAGTACTTGCTAGACTCAAATTTTTGAAAAGCTAAATCTATTGTGATACCTCTTTCTCTTTCATCTTTGATATTATCCATAACCCATGCATACTTGAAGGTGTCACCTTTTCCGGTCTTCTCGGATTCAGCCCCATGAGCTGCAATTGTTCTCTCATCTACAACTCCAAGATCCATCAAGAAATGTCCCATAGTTGTTGATTTTCCATTATCTATATGACCTGTTACAATCAGGTTCAAATGTGGTTTATCTGCCATATCAAAAGCCACATTGAGGGCATTTATTACTGTTGTGAATTTTTGATTAAAATTCAAGAAATCTTCAACTAATTACATATCTGAATAATCAACAAATCTGTAAAGTCAGATTACGATGCCATAACAGGACATTCCTGTAAAAAAGTTAGATAAGACAGCCAAATTAGCAGGATCTAAAAGCACATAAATCAAAGAGAAAAAGATAGGATTCATGAAGGTTACAGTTTCAGTTATCAAGGCCGATGTAGGCGGAGTCGGAGGACATACAAAACCAAGCGATGGACTAATAAAAGCAATTAGAGATACCATCGAAAACTCAGCGGATTTGCTAATTGACCACTATATTGGATATTGTGGAGACGATACTCATATTGTAATGTCACACACACATGGAGTAGACAATCAACAGATTCACAAGCTTGCATGGGATGCCTTTATGGCAGGAACTAGAGTTGCAAAAGAGGAAGGGCTGTACGGTGCAGGACAAGACTTGCTAAAAGATTCATTTTCAGGTAATGTAAAAGGGATGGGGCCAGGAGTTGCGGAAATGGAGTTTGAGGAGAGGCCCAACGAGGCATTTACAGTATTTGCAGCAGACAAGACAGAACCTGGAGCGTTCAACTATCCAATTTACAGAATGTTCGTTGATGCATTAAGCAATACAGGGTTAATTGTAAACAAGAGTCTTGCAGCAGGTGTTAAAATGCACATAATGGACGTTGAAAAGGCCCAGATTGCTGAACTTGAGTTGTGGAAAGACAAGCCAACGATAGAGGCGGCACTAATGTACCCTGGCAGATATGTTGTGGACTCTGTATACACCCAAGATGGAGAACCAATTCTAGATGCATCAACTGACAGGTTACACAACATTGCAGGAACATATGTTGGAAAAGATGATCCTATTTGCATGGTTAGAACACAAAAAAACTTTCCGGCAACAGAAGAGGTAGGCAGTGTGTTTAACAATCCCCACTATGTTGCAGGGAATACAAGAGGTAGTCACAACATGCCATTGATGCCTGTAAAGCTAAACTCTGCTGCCACTATTAATTTCTGTATTCCGATTGTGGAAGCACTAGTGTTTAGCATGCACAACGGAAAGTTGACCGGCCCATTTGACGGATTCTCAACACCTGACTGGGATTACATCAGAGAGATTGCGACAAAAAAGGCAATGGCAATGAGAAGTCAAGGATTTATCCATCCTGCAACACTTGTGCCATCAGAGTTAGAGTACGCCGAAGGATACAGAGCCAGAATGAACATTCTTGAAAGCAAAATGAAGTCGATGGAAGATAGTAGCAATAATACTAGTAATGAAAAGAGAGAAAACTACGAAGATCCAGACTAATAGACAAGATTTCAGGCAAATTGTAGGAAATAGTTAAATCAAAAGCGTATAATCTGTTGATAGGATGAAGACATTTGAAAAGGTCTTTGATTGGAAGACGTATATTTTTACGGCATTAGCAGTCATCTCGTTTTCAAATTTTGTAGCGGTGTTGTTTGGACAAACAATTCCAAGCGTAGTCATGACATTTTTCAAAATTGCAGGTGAATACGTTATTTTAGGAGCAGTGTTTATATTTGCACTAACGTGGCTAATTAAAGCAAAACCACATCATCGCCCAAAAGAATACTTGGTTGTCCCATTTGACGTGTTCGGAAAGAAGAGTCATATCGATGGAATAAGAATAAAGTTCAAAACACATGATGTGGCATGGAGTTTTATGAAACAGTACAAAAAACAATACCCGTTGTACAACTTTGCATTGGTATCTGAGCTTCCGATGGCAGATAAACCAACAATTTTTAGATACATTTGATGTAAATTTACATCCAGTCAAGATACGATGTGTTAAATAATACACATGTTCATATCTTAAAGATGCTCAGACAAGATAAACCGGTAAAGGAATTGGAAGATAAATATTTTAATTAAAAAGTGTGACTTGTATGTATAATAGGGGAAAAATACATAATGTAGTTTGGATGTAAGGGTTTGATTGAATTTGCCGAATTGATCGTCTCAAACCTGTTTAATATAACAAATTAGTTTCTAATAGAAAGTTTTTGAAAAAATACTTTGGCATAGTTTAAGCAACGGTAGTTTGAATGCATGTAAAAACATCCTCGTCGTAGTCTAGATGATGGATCGACCCCTTGTGAAACATGTGCTTCGCGCACTTTAGTTTGAATGGGGCAATCCGAGCTGCTGCGTTCCTGTGCCTCGCGCACTGATAGGTGATTGCAGCCTCCGATCCATCAAAAACAATCCGCAAGGAGGTGATAAAAAGGATGAGAAATATTGGAATAGACATTAGCAAGAGAAAATGCGTAGTATGTGTCATGGATGACAAGGGAAGAATACTAGAGGAAACTACATATGACAATACGCTAGAAGACGCAAAAGAGTTTGCAGGCAGGATGAAAAGAGAGTACGGCAGGAGAAGAGGGCAGTGCCGTGCTGCATGCGAGACTACAGGAAACATGTGGCTCAAGACATTTGAGGCATTTGAGGAACACGACATACCAATCCAGCTTGCCAACACCTACAAGATGAAGATAATATCAGATACCGACGTCAAGACGGATCCCATCGATGCACGAAAGATTGCCAACATACTTCGTGTAGAGATGATTCCCCAGTGTTATGTGGCGCCATCTGCGTTGCGTGATGCCAGAGAGCTGCTCAGGTACAGAATAAGCATGGTCCAGGCAAGGACTGCACTTATCAACTATACACACGGTCTGCTTGACAAGTACGATGTAAGACTGAACGTCTCAAACATGTACAGCAAAAAAGCCATCGGACTGCTCTCACATACAGAACTGAAAAGACCAAACGACAACCTGATACTGAAGAACTGTGCCAAAAGAATTGCACATGTCACAGAAGAGATAACAAATGTCGAAACAGAGATAGACAAACAGGCCGCAGTAAACGATGATGCAAGACTGCTTATGAGCATGACAGGACTGGATGTATTTGCATCAATGCTTGTCGTATCAGAGATTGGGGACATATCAAGATTCAAAACCCCCGAACACTTGGTCTCATGGGCAGGCATGTGTCCCACCGTCTACCAATCAGGTGATGTAACACATCATGGCCGCATGAAAAAGGCAGCAAACGGAAGAATAAACTGGATACTTATTCAAGCAGCAAACGTGGCAGCAAGACACGATGACAAGTTAAAGGAGTTCTATGAGAGATGCAAAAAAAGACATGGCGGCAAACATGTGATTACAGTAACACATGTGGCAAACAAGATGATACGAATCATTTGGGCCATACTGACCTTCAGGGAACCGTACAAGTCACGCAATGTACAAAGATATGGCAGAAAGATGAAGAGAATGAACAGTGTTCGACAGTCTATGCAGGGCACAGAATAGCCAGCCGGTCACACATCCGTTGCAGTTTTGTTCCTAGCGATAGCTTTAAAAATATACACGTGTATTGTAGGCGTGGATCGAAGGCCAAATGGAAACCACGCGTGGCTGTGCCCGGATGTTTTAACATAGGTGTTTTGGAGTGTCACAAGTTGGTTTTTACATAGATTGATAATTTGTAATTAATAATGAATGAAACAAAGATAAAGAATAACGAGTTATTCCAGTTATATATTACATAATCGGATTCTTAAGATTGTTTTTACATCAAAAAATTGCAGTGGGATAACAGTACAATAATGATCTCCCTAGGATTCAACAGCGTAAGGAGATATTCTTAATAAATACCTAATACATGATTGTTATCAGATAATTAGCATATTGTTGGCATTATCATAATCATCATCATCATCATAATCATCGTCATAACCATAAGAGTAGTAATAATTGCTATTGTCACCGTCATTGTCACCGTCACAGTCATCGTCATAACCATATTAACAAAAGCGCAAAACATACAAAACATCATACTACGTTGTGCACGCAATATCTCTTCCATATGCAATATTATTTTAAAAAGAAAAAAATATCGTCAAGTTAACATAGCCAATACAACCTAAGAATAACTAATGGAATTCTCTATTCTAGCTGATTCTTTTTACAAGATGGAGTCTACAAGAAAGAGGCTAGAGCTGACGCAATTTTTAGTAGAACTGTTTGAAAAGACACCCCATCAAATAATTGCTAAAATTGTATACCTCATACAAGGAAAACTGCGACCTGATTTTGAAGGTATTGAGTTAGGAGTAGCAGAGAAACTAGCGATCAGATCAATCTCTAAATCATCAGGAATCCCGGTAAAAAGCATAGAGGAAGAATACAAAAAGAGTGGGGACCTAGGACATGCAGCATCAGTGATTCTAGAACAAAAGGCACAGACAACATTCCTAGTTGAAAAGATTACTATTGAGAGAGTATACGATACGTTGTTTAAGATTGCAAAATTAGAAGGGATGCGTTCACAAGACATGAAAATGAAATACATATCAAGTTTGTTAAACGATGCAACCCCATTAGAAGCAAGTTATGTCTTGAAGATACTGTTAGGAACCCTAAGATTGGGAATTGCAGAAAATACCGTAATGGATGCATTGGCAATAGCATTCACAAAAGAGAAATCAAATCGCAGCATGTTACAATATGCATACAACGTATCAAGTGATCTAGGAAAAGTTGCAGAGATTGTAGCCACCAAAGGTCTGCAAGAGGTAAGAGAATTTAAGATTATTTTGTTCAATCCTATCAGACCAATGCTCGCAGACAGGGCAAAAACTGAAAAAGACATAATTGAAAGGATGGGAGACAGATTTGCAGCAGAGTACAAACTAGATGGTGAGAGGGTTCAACTCCACATAAAGGGAGACGACGTGGTATTGTTTTCAAGAAGTTTGGAGAATATTTCAAGTTACTATCCGGACATTATAGAGAAGATTCCAAAACACATCAATGCAGATGACATAATTTTAGAGGCAGAAGCAGTGGCAATAAACGAGAACACCGGAGAGTTTTTACCGTTTCAGGAATTAATGCATAGAAGAAGAAAATATAAGATAGAAAAAGCAGTTACAGAATACCCAATTACAGTTAATTTCTTTGACGTGTTATACTGTAATGGAAAGAGTTGCCTAGAATCAGATTACAAGGATAGAAGAGATCTGTTAGAGAAATGCATAAAAGAAGACAGTTTTGCAAAATGTGTTCCTATGAGCATACTAGACAATGAAGACGGTATCGAAGAGTTTATGGAAAATAGCATCAACTCAGGATGCGAAGGATTGATGTTAAAGATGCTAGACAAGCCATATCAGGCAGGTTCAAGAGGTAGTCACTGGCTGAAACTAAAGCGAGAATACAGAAACGAGTTAGGAGATAGTTTGGACCTTGTTGTAGTTGGAGGATTCTTCGGTAAGGGCAGAAGAACAGGAAACTATGGAACACTACTGCTAGGAACATACGATCAGGACAGTGATACGTTTGCAAGTATCTGCAAAGTTGGAACCGGATTTACGGATGAGTCACTAGACCAACTATATCAGATACTACACTCCAAAGTGACCATAAAGAAAAACCCTCGTATCAATAGCGAGATGGAAGCAGACGTCTGGTTTGAGCCAGAACTAGTAATAGAGGTAGTAGCGTCAGAGATTACACTCAGCCCCATTCACAAGGCAGCAAGGGATACGATAAGAAAAGATGCCGGACTGGCATTAAGATTTCCAAAGTTTACAGGAAAGATAAGAGATGAAAAGGCTGCAGAGGATGCATCCACCAATGAGGAGGTAATAGCACTATACAAGGGGCAGAAAAAAATTGCGCATGAGAAAAATCTAATATAGATTGACCAAAATGTATTCATAGATCATTTAAATTACCAAACAGTTTTTTGGTTTCTGTTATGTATAGTGGAGAGCTTGAAGTTCAAGCAAAAAGAAAAGCTATAGCAGTGTTACAAGACGAAATCAATCGAATTTTAAATGCATCAAGAGAGCTAGCGACCCTGCCTGAGTTAATGATGAAGAGGGACAAAGCAGGAATAAAAAGCACGATAGAGCAGATCTCAACTATAGAAGAAGAGGTTGAGAACCTGAGAAGAAAGATTACACGTGAAGTTGCAGATGTAGGCGGATTGATAATGAACAGAGAGAATCTTCTGAACACTGCGTATACTATGGATGAGATTGCAGGATATATTACCGGCATTTCATTCAAACTCTCAAATGTAAAGATAGCCACACTAAAGAGCGCAAATCTAGATAAAGATATTACAAAACTAATAGAACTAGTTGTAGACGAGGTCTATAAACTAAATGAGATCATTCGAAGTCTTAACACAAATACTGCAAATGCAATAGAGTTAGCTCAAGAGACGCAGACAATTGAGAGAGAGATAGATATCAAATATAGGCAAGCCACGTTGAAACTTTTAACTGAAGTAACTAACACCAAAGAGTTGCTTTTGATAAAAGACGTGATAGAAGGAATAGAAGAGATGGCAGACAAGTGTCAAAGAGTATCTGATTCCTTTATACTGCTTGCACTAAGCCTATAGTACGATATCATTCTACTTTAATTTATTTTTAATTTACAGATACATGGATAAAGAGAGTGTTCATATAGACAGATGACGCATCACAAAAATAATGAAGTGTGAATTAATTGAGAATAGAATTATAGTGTGGGATATCGAGGACTCACGTAAACTGTTCAGTCAAGGATATTATGGAAAACCAATAGGAATACCAAAACCAAAGATTGAAGAGATTGATGCGCCACTAGTTTTAGATCTTATTGAGGGATTGTACCTTTTAGAGAACAAAAAGATCACAATCACAAGATCAAAACAAAAGATTACAGCAGAGCAGCTAACTGAAATGTGTAAAAAAGAGGTTCATGAGTTTGGGAAAAAGTATATGGTCTACAAAAATTTCAGAGACAAAGGATACATAATTAATCCAGGAATAAAATTCGGCTGCGACTTTGCAGTTTATCAAAAAGGTCCAGGCATTGATCACGCACCGTTTCTGATTCAGGTGTATACAAGAAATGAGACGATTACATCAACTGGCATAGTTCTTGCAGGCAGACTTGCAACCACAGTAAAAAAACAGTTCATTTTAGCGATTCCAAAAGGTAAAGACAAGGTAGATTTTCTTGCTCTGGATTGGTGGAGAGCCTAGCTAGATAGATTTAATGTGTCCTGCAATGGTATCATATATGTCATACAGCTCTCGTGTAATTCCAAAGGCAATATGATTGTCCCATTTACCTCTAATTCTTACAGCCCCCGGAGTGGGCTCCACATGGATTGTGGCATCGTTGAGTGATTGTTTAGCAAGTAACTCGTTTAGTTTGTCATCTTCGTTGAGTTTGGATGTCAGGGCACCAGAACCAGTCCATCTAACCTTGACTATGGTCTTTGCGCCAAAGCGTCCTTGAGTATGCAGTTGAGTCTTTGTAAGATAGTCACTAAACCTGCGTCCAACCTCTTTTCTGACAATAAAGTGAGCTTGAAACCTATCTAATGCACCCCATGGACTTGGATTAAGATCTTGCATGATTTACCAATCATCCTTTCTGAATAATCTGTATGACATCAATATTTGATTTTTTAATATCAATGCATCCCCTGTTAGTTACCATTCTAGGTGTCTGAGCAAAATATCTACTATAATAATCATCTTTTTCAACATCATCAGTACCAATCTCTTTGGATTCAGAATCTATGCCTATCTCTTTGAGCATATCGCTGAACTTTTCAGGCCATGTCTGATAAACAAATGTGTCAGGCTCTGTATCGTGCATAAATAACGTCAACTGTACCCACAAATAAAGATATCAAAAATACGTCATGTCAAATTATCATCATTTTGATACTCGAGTATTAGATGAGAACTTTTTTTGAGTTACTGCTACGTAATGTTCTCAGAGATACGAAATTGGAACAAAAAGCATCATCCAAGTTTTGATTTCCATATACTCTTAGAACTAGAATGTTCTACCATTTTAGACAATTTGAAAAAACTAATTGCGGCTAATTTTTTGGAGGTCATCAGACCAATCAAAATAAATATTGTGAGAATTGTCAATGATCATCTATGTTAAAATTCCAAGATAAAACTGCACTAATCACCGGGAGTGGGACCGGTATAGGTCAGGCCATAGCAAAAAGGTTTGTTGAAAATGGCGCAAGTGTGATAATCCTTGGAAGAAGAAGAGAGCCGTTAGAAGAAACATCAACAATGCTCAAAGAAATAATCTCAAAGAGAGATAGCAAAGCATCAGTCAGAATTTTCTCAGGAGTAGATGTGGGTGATGAAACGGCAATGAATAGTATGTTTGATACACTAGACAAAGATAATGTAACAGTAGACTATATGGTAAACAATGCAGGAGTTTCAGGTCCCGTAACATGTTTTGCTAATGCGTCTATGGATGATTTTAAGAGTACTGTTGATATACATCTTACAGGAACCTTTTGGGGATCAGTTCAAGCATTAAAGGTAATGAAATCTGGCGGAAAGATTATAACAATTTCAACATTCTTTACAGAAGAACGCCCACTAGAACAAAGACCATACAGGTTTAGAACTCCATACACTGCATCCCAAGGAGCCAAAAACAGATTGGCAGAGCTAATGTCATGGGAATTGACAGAACGAGGGATTATCTCAATTGCAACAAATCCTGGCCCTGTTCACTCTGATAGAATTTACAAAACAGTATATCCAAAAGCTGCATCAGAGTTTATGAGAGTAAGTGGATTTGAAGATTTGAATCCTACACAGGTAAATGCTGCAAACAAAGAACTACTGCCACTCTTAGGGGAAAACGAGGATGTCATCAAAAATGGAATCAAAACCGCTGCACAAAAACTAGCAACACAGCAAAACGATTCAGCCAAACTTGAGACTACATTTACGAATCTGCTAGACAAGATTCAGATTATAGCTGAAAAGATACAAAAAAATACGTCACATATGATAGCAAATCAAGAGTTTCTATCACAAGGACAAGTTTCAGAATCAGTTCTGAATCTATGTGATGATGAGATAGCAAAAATTCTAAACGGCAAAGTAATTCCAGGAGACAGAGTGTTTTATCCAGTAAAACCACATATCAAAACTACAGCAGCACCTCTAGTCAACCAGCCAGACTTTGCAGGAAGGGCAGTGGTCTTTACAATTGATGCAACAGCAGAGACTGATGCACAACGAGTAGAATTTTTAGCGCAGCATGTTGAAAAGAACGGAGGAAAGGTAGCATGCTTTATCTCACAGTCCACACCCGCACATCTCCAAGAGTACATTAGTAGTAAATTCCATTCACATATTGTCGATATAGCAGACAAAGATCAGGTACAGAGATGGCTAGATACTGCAAAGACTAACATCGGCGATATACTAGCAGTGGTTCACGTTACAGGACAAGTGCCTAAAATAGAAAAGATAACAGAACAGTCAAGGACCCAATGGGACAACCTAGTTGCAAAATTTGTAACTACGCCTGCAAATGTAACGCAAAGAGCATTAAACCAATTCGTTCCAGGAGGAGACGAGGATCCTCGTCTTTACAAAGATGCCAAAGGTGCAATCATGGTGATAGGTCCTGATTTACCCATCGGAAGAAAGGTGACCGGAACACAAAGAGCCCAAGTAGAGTTATTCAGAGGCGCGTTACGACCATTTACAGTAACCCTCAACCAAGAGTTAAGCGATGTGTTAGCATCAAAGATCAGGCTATTTACGGTATTTCCAGGCTCAGTGACAGGCTCTGAGCCTGAAAACCAGAGAATTGCAGATGTGTTGAACTTGCTAACATCTAATGATTCGTCATCCTCGGCATCATCGTCATCAGAAGTGATCTTTTGCGTTGACGAGTCAAGATAAAAATGAAAAAATTCTCAGAATTCAGGGTAGGCGATGCGTTTTATTCAACGTGTAGCATATCAGAAAAAGAGTTAGAAGAGTATCTCAGATTCTCCAGAGTAAAAAATGCATTTTTAGAAGACAGCAATAGACATGGCGAGCAAAAATTAATCTCAGGAAGAGCCATACTATCAAGGATGGAAGGAGAGTTTACAAGACTGAGTCAGATATACGGAAATCACATAATCTTTAGCGGGACAGACGGGGACTCGGAATGGGAGAACAGAAACACACGGTTTCTCAAACCATTTTACTCTGATCAAGTCTTGAAATTAAAGTTCACGGTCTCTGCAAAAGAGGATATCGATGAAGAGTACGGGAAGATTGTAGTTGATTATCAGGGAACAGACAGAGATGATCAAGTTATAGTAATCTCAAAAAAGAATATCTATAAAATCAAAAAAGAGCCACCAAGATAGATTACAGATGTATGTATATGTAAACAGTTTAGAATGCCTTATTTTGTGTATCAGTGCAATTGCTTGACTCAAATAAATACCCATAAAAAAATATTCAAATTAAAAACCAAGTATGGTAGTACTCTCGACTGTAGAATCAAAAAATAGTTTTGCAGCAATTACCAAAAATACAGCAAAGAAGAGAATTCTCAGAGATCTCTCTTTAATCTTGCAGGATAATCTCCCACCCACCAATCCACCAACAAAAGAACCAGCAGCTAGCAGACCGGCTTGAAGAAAGTCAGGATGCCCCAATAAGCTATGAACCGTAACTCCAGATAGAGTAGCAAATAACAGTATTAGCTGAGATGTGGGGGCAGCTCTCTTTATTGCCATCCCCATTCCAATAACCATCAAGGGTACAAAGACAACCCCGCCACCAACTCCAAAAAATGAGGATATTATCCCTGCAAAGAAACTAGAACCTACAGCAAGAATCATTATCTGTTTTGAGAGAACCTTCTCCCGGGATTCGCCCTCTTGTTTTTTCAAAAAGATATACACTGCCATTGCAATCATCAGCAAGCCGAACAAAACCTTGAAAAGAGCAGGAGATACGTCATCTGAGATAATGGCACCTAAAATGGTTCCAGGAATGCAAAGCAGCCCAAGTTTTATGCCTAGAGAGTAGTCAATTCGCTTTTGTCTAGAATACGAGATGGTAGAACCCACAGCGTTACTCAAGGCAGCAAACAAGCTATTACTTGCAGATAGAGTAGGCGAGAATCCTAAAAATGTCAGTACAGGCACAATGATCACTCCGCCACCCAAGCCAAGCATCGAGCCTAATACTCCGGCTGCAAACCCTAAAGGAACAAGCCATAGCTGATCAATCATTATATTAACAACCAATGAATTTTAGAGTATTTAATTACACGATGATAACAAATGTAAAGAGATACGAATCCTCAATGGCAGTAATCTCCAAGACAATCTGTTTTTGGGCCAAATCGTCAATCTTTGATTTTAAAGTGGTTTGAGGAGATTTGATATGCTCTTGTTTGGCAGCGTCAATCCATGCAGATACTGATTCAAAACCACCCGGTTGTTGACTAGCCCAACAGTCACAGACAAGTGTATCAATCATGGTTTGAAATACAAATGCAACCTCATCAGAATATGAATCAAGTGACGGAACCTCAAGAATTGATAATGCAACTACAGGGGTGATCGGATTTCCTCCCATGTTCAGATTTCCCAATGCTGTACCATCAGGATTAATCAATGCAGTGGTAAGACAGTAAGGTACGGATCTCTTGATATTTTGTCTGTCAATATATGAACAGTACTGATCTATAGTATGATCAGTTATGGGAATCGGGGTGGATATGAGAATATCTTCTGCGAGAAGAATTTCATAAATCTCATCAATGTCAAAATAGATAAAATTAATGGGTTTTACATCATCTGATTCGCTGACTGATGTAGATGTAGAATAAAACGAGATCAAGGATACAGCTAGAATAATTCCAACAATGATAATGACAAGTAGGGGCATCTTTTTCATTATAATCATGTGAGATACATTCCAAGATAAGGTTTTGCAGTACTATATAGAGATTATACTCAGCATAGAATCTTTAGTGATGTTGTTCTCCTTGACAAAGCCAGAGGTTACCTCAAGGACGTATAACGCCTCAACGTCAGGAACCATACTCTCGCATGCCACAAGCTCCACGGTAGTCTTGCAAGGCGGTGCATCCTCTATTATGTGTACTACGCGTCCTTGAGCATCAAACCATATAATGTCCAAAGGAAATTGTAGGTTCAGCATCCAAAATGAGTAAATTCCAGGTTCTGAAAATACAAAGATCATTCCCTGATCGTATGGTAATGGATCTTGGAACATCAACCCACGTGTACGTCTAGGTTCAGAGTCTGCGATTTGGACCTGTAGTGGAATCCCATCAACTGTAATGGTACCCATAGGAAATGCCACAGACTCTAGTTTACTGTCACTTGGAAGAGTCAACAGGCCAATAACACCTATAATCACTGCTGCGATGGTGATTGGAACCAACGCCTGAGCTCTTGTAGTCATGCACTGATTTACCGTACTCCTTTTAAAAACCTAAAAGAATGATCACATTACAGTGTTCTTAAAGTCTCGAATCGATGAGACCGTATGTTTGGTCTGAGCACCGATATCGTGAAGTGTTGAGCCGTTGTATTTTTTATCAAGGTATCGCCCTGCAACGATCATAGGTCCCCCTATCGCACAGGTCACACCAGTAGGCTCAGGAACCCACAACATTAAAAATCCAATCTTTTGGAGTTTCTTGCCAGGGGCAGGAGCTTTTTGTAACACACTTAGTGAACGCGCAGTATGTTTATCATCAATACTAGTAATCTCACTGTACAGGGTTGCCCTACGTTGTGCAGATGAGGATATCTTTTTTAACTCATCGAGCCGATTTTTTAATGAATCTGCCATAATGTTGATTAGTGAATAATTAGTTAAGATTCAAAGATCAACTACGATAACACTCAAGTCAACAAAGAGTAACTAAACAAAATCAAATATGATTAGAGTCAATATGTCCTGACAATGACGCATGGCCGGTACAGTAAATGATAATGCGACAAGCTCACCCATACCATAACAAAACAAGATATCAAAGTACGATGCAATACCCGGACTTGTGTTTTAATTAGGCAGAAATACTGGTAATGCGTGTTACACAGTACAAATCATCTATCAAAAACACTACCATTACGACAATACAAGATTAGAAAAGGACAATAAAGGGGATTATATATTTGAGTAGACTAGACTCATTAGCAATCTTTTTACAATCTAAAGAAAATACTTGTTTGTTGATACTTACATACAAATTAGATTTTTACCAAGACCCCGCCATCTCCGAGAAGATACATGAGACACTGACTGAGTGCAAGGACGTGTACAACCTGTCTGTTGCACATGCATATGATTCCAACCAAAAGAATAACGAAATTCCATCAAAATTTGACTCTTGGAAACAACTTATCAAGGTACGCAGACGTCTAGGTCTAAATGTCAAGGTATCCATTCAACGTCCATATACTGCTGCAGGACGTGATGCAGTACTGCAATTTTTGTCTGCCAACCGTACACGCAAAGGTTACAAGAATCCTCTTACACTGTTCAAGACACGGCAACGCACCCTTGTCTCGTATGATCCTCCACGTTATCGTCCTGATGATTCCTTGTACTTGCCAGGTATAGGAACCATCTGCCTCAAAGAATCGTTGCCTGCAGGGGACATGCGATCCTTTATGCTTGTAGAGACCACCAAAAAGCATAGCCGTTTTACCAAACCATACCAACGCACATACAAGTTGCACATACAGATAGCAGTGCCTACGCCCGTAAGAGGATTACCAGCCAATCCTGTTACACGAGGTGTGGATGTTGGTATCGTACACCCTGCAACTGTTATGGAATTGCCATCAAAATCATCTGAATTTCATGACTTACCACAGGATACAAGACGTCACAAAGGTGATCAAATAGACAAACTAAAAACCAAACGCTCAAAGAAACGTAAATTCTCTAGAACCTACAAAGACATATCAAGACGTATCAATCGCAAATACCGCAAAATTATGAACCGCCAAGACAACTTTGAGCGAGAGACTGCTGCCAAGATAACCAAAGATGCTGATATGGTAGCCCTAGAAACATTGAACTTGAAGGCCATGACAAAAAGAGGCGGTTCCTACAAAAAGGGATTGAACAGAGAGATGCGCTATTCCAGGATTGGTGCACTTGTAACCAGAATAAAAAACTCCTGTGAGAAACACGGTAGCCCACTAATAGACATCAACGCACGTTACACCTCGCAGACGTGCAGTCTATGTGGTAGAATGGACAGAAAGTCACGTATCACTCAAAGTAGGTTTGAGTGTACAACATGCAATTACAAAACAAACGCAGACGTCAACGCAGCATACAACATTGCTGCCAAGGCGGCCGGGATGGTCGTCTATAGGCGCAAAAACGGGGACGGTTTGAATCCGTCAACCAGAGAAGGTTCTTCTGACGAGAAGCCGTTTGATTTTTTCAGAGCGCCAAGAAAAGACATGAGAGATGATTACTCATGTATATAATTCCCACAACAAAATATACTAGATTCATCCCACATATTACATAAAAATGAAAGCCAAGGATTCAAAGAGATTAGACTCAATCAAGGCAGCACACCAAACAGAGAGAACCCGTTCTAGTACGCGAGTAGAAGAGGACTATCTAGAGATAATCTCAGAGTTAGTAGAGTTAAAAGGGTATGCTACCACACTTGACATTTCACGATACATGCACGTTAGTGCACCTAGCGTCACAAAGATGTTACAAAGATTAGATGAGAACGGGTTTTTGGAATATGAAAAGTATCACGGTATCAATCTTACAGATAAAGGTAGACGTATAGCAGAGGGGATACGGCAAAAACACGGGATACTCTTGGAGTTTTTTGAGATTCTAGGAGTAGAGTTTGATACTGCAAATCAGGACACTGAGGGAATAGAGCATCATCTTAATCCAAAGACTATCAAACAGCTACGAAAGTTCATTACGTTTCTCAAGGCAGACCCAAAGATTATAGAGAACTTTAAGAATCTTTAGGAACTATTTGTATATCGTGCTTTGAGGATGAAAGATTTAGAATGTCTTTTGCAGACTTTGAGCGTTTTGGAATTTTGATCTGTCCTTTTCTCCCTACACGGAAAGAAGAGATGTATTTGTCATTGACAAAGACGGAACTGTGTGTATAAGCATAAGATTTGTCAATGGCAAACAACAGAGATGTCTTTGTCTCTGAGAATGTAAAAGGCAGGTGGTTAGATGGTACGGACTTGTGGTTGTTAGAATGATTATGTGTATTGTTATGGTTGTATTCGTTGTTATAACTATGGTTACCGGCATCATCTGAGGATTTTTTTGGAACTATATCAAGATGTATTTTAAGAGACTTTTCAATGGCGCTGATGTTTGAGCCTCCTCTCCCTATGATGGGTGCAATTCGGTGTTCGTCTACTAGGACTCGTACTCGTTCATTGGATAGTATCTCAACTTCTGCTTGACTGTCATACCGCATAAAGATCTCTTTGATTTTTTGTTCAGCCAGGCTTTGAATTCCAGTCTTGTCAATCTTTTTCTCAACTGGCACAATAACATTTTCCTCTCCAAATGTGTAAATTTCATGCTCTAAGACGTTATCTTGAAAATTCTTTATTTCGATGACAGGCCTTGCAAGATCAGATTCAGTCATGCCTGTAGGTACCTTGACTTTGAGTTCCAGATCATAGATTTTGTGAATCATGCCATCTTTTACAAATACTACAGTATCCAAGACACTTGGGATCATACCAAGCTCAATCTTTCCGATAAAGCGCTGAATTGCATCAAGGGGAGAATTTGCATGGACTACTCCGACCATCCCTACCCCAGTTAATCGCAGGTCAGCAAACGTTGTAAAATCTTCCCGTCGCCGTACCTCATCAAATACCGTATAGTCGGGGCGTACAAGCAGCAAGATATCAGCGGTATTATCAAAACTTCCATCCAGTTTACCGTATTGAGCCACGCCAGAGTCAACTTGTAGATCGCGAGGGGATTCGAACGTCTTAACTATCCTGCCACGTTTATGGTAAAAGTTTGCCAGTCCTGATGCAAGCGTACTCTTCCCAGAGCCTGGGGCACCGGATATAACGATGCCTTCTGCACGATCAGAGAACCGTTCCATGAGCTTGTCAGATATTTCATAGTCATCAATTGACAGTTGTACGATGGGATGGACTATAGTAATCTCAATGGAATCAGAGAACGGAGGATGGGTGATTGCTATTCGATAGTTTCCGTGTTGGACTACATATGCGCCAAGTTGGGATATCTCTAATGTACTAGAGTCAGAGATGTTTACAAGATTCAAAATCTGAGAAGATACCATCTCTAGATACTCTTTGGATAAGATAGTATTGTTGAGCTGCTCTAGGGTAAATGACCCGGGCTTTCCTCTCTTCCCCAAGGGATATTGGTCCTCTTTTAGATGAACACTCATTGTATTAGAATCAAAGAATTTGAGAAATTCCAGTTGTGTGTCAGATTCAATCAGGGTTTTGAGAAATACTGTAGGAATACCTTTGGCTTGGGCAGCTAGATGTTGTGCCCGGTCAGAAGTGTACAGAGTAGCGTCGTTTTCTTCTGCCAAATCAGTTATCAGAGAATCTATTCTTCCATTAGAGGATAGGAGAATATCATCATATGAAGGATGTATGCCAGATATGGTGATATCTAGTCCGTAACTGCCAGATAATGATTTGAGAGATTTGATCTTCTCCAAACCGAGGAACCCCTTCTCTTTCTTCTGTGATGCCTGTGACTGTAACTCGTCAAATACTACTTGGGGGATAATAATTTTAGAATTTCTAAGAGAACCGGATTCGATCTGGGACATCATCTGACCGTTGATGATAACACTGGTATCAACTACAATATTTGGCAAATTCTTTATCGATTCCTTACTAGTAAAGCCCTTTAATTACTTTGAGAATTGACGCGGTCAGTATTTTTTGTATGACTCGATTAAATTTTTAACGTTGTCATGGAATCATCGCCTTCGTGTGCCAGATCCGCATGTCTTGTCTGCCCATCTACATAGTCCACAATTTTTAGAAACAGAATACACAATATCAATCAGTTTAAGAGATCGTCACGCCAATTCCATTTGTCAGGTATAGGATGTTTGTCTGCACCTACTCTTGGAATGCGTTCTAAGATCCATCCACTCTATGTCATAGTAGCATGCGTGATCGTTACAGCATTGGATTCCTAGCCCGCTTGATTCTAGCAGATAAGGATTTGGCACGATCCCTCAACTGAGAATATCACAACCACACAAATCAAGATGCCGATTGGCAGTGCGAGTATCAGTTTGCACGTCATATCTATTTTTTTATAACGCGTAGTTATATACATAATCCCAAATTTTACACCAAAATTCTAGTATACATTCATAATCAACTCGAAATGTCTAATTCAATGTGTATGGCATCAGTCGTTGCATCTAGTGCTTTTTTTCTGTTTTCCTTCTTTACCGCATCAGTCAGATTTTCATAACAACGAGTCAGTTCCGATATTAGTTTCAGTACATCTGAAGGTATTGAACTCATTACAGTTTGTGACAATCAGAGTCGTTTAAAATATCAGATTATTTCGTGTGAAGGCCAGACCTCGAAGTCAGTGCTTTGCACAAACCCATCATATTCAACAGATTTCAGCCTCCGATGACTTCACATAACTCAGGATCAAAAGCAATAAATCAACAACGATTAAGAAAAACTGTGCGTAGAGGATAAAATGAAGAATCAAGAACTCAAACATGTTACAGACAACGTCATTAAATGTACAAAATGTGATCTTTGCAAGACTAGAACGAATGCGGTTCCAGGCAAAGGCAGTGTAACATCAGATGTAATCTTTGTAGGAGAAGCGCCAGGAAGAAACGAAGATGCCAGAGGGGAGCCATTTGTAGGTGCAGCAGGTAGACAACTAACATTAGCATTAGACAAGGCAGGAATCCCAAGAGACAAAGTATACATTACAAATATTGTAAAGTGCAGACCTCCAGAGAACAGAGTTCCAACTACAACAGAGAGGAGCACATGTAAAGAGTATCTCAAAGAAGAGATATCAATAATCAAGCCAAAGATAATCTGTATTTTAGGAAATACGGCATTTAAATCGCTTTTAGGGGGTGCAGAGATTACAAAATTCAGAGGTAAAATAGCACATAAAGACAATCAACTGTATTTTCTTACCCTGCATCCAGCAGCTACAATATACAACCAAGAGCTAGTCTGCGTATTACAAGACGACATTCTAAAACTATTTGATTTAATCACAGAGTTAAAAAATAACAAAACGATACCAATAGACGTTGAATACGATACTGCCTAGGGAGTTTTACCTGCATGATACAGTCGATGTGGCAAAAAACCTCCTAGGAAAGAGGATAATTAGAAAGATTGGTAGACGTAAAATCTCAGGAATAATTACAGAGACTGAAGCATACAGACATAATGATGATCCTGCAAGTCATGCATTTAACAAAATTACAGACAGAAACAGAATAATGTTCGGGGATGTAGGATCAGCTTATGTGTATTTTACCTATGGGATGTATTTTTGTTTTAATGCAGTGGCAAGAGATCCGAAAAGTGCTGCAGGCGCAGTGTTGATTCGTGCAATTAAGCCTGAAAAAGGAATAGAGATAATGCAAAAAAACAGGGGCGGTGTGGATTTTAAAAATCTGACAAATGGGCCTGCAAAGCTTACACAAGCACTCAAAATTACAAAACAGCATTATGGCACTGATTTAACAAAAGATTCTGGATTATGTATATCAAAAGGAATAAAAGCAGACGGCATAACTGCATCGCCAAGAGTAGGTATCAGTCAAGCTACAGAAAAACTATGGAATTTTAAAATTCGGATTTAATCCTCGTTGTTCTCATCTAGAGTCCACGGTGCAAACCTACCAAGAATTCGAGCCCAATCCAATCTTAGCAGTAGCACCACAATTGTAGTCATTAGCGCACCAAATATGATTATTCCAATGTATATTGGAGTCGCATCATCCACGTTTTCAAGAAACGGCTCGACTAGGGACAGCCCCAAATAGTGAGAGACAAACACAATGACATAGCTGAGAATAAGTTTGCCTGTCAGAGTCGCAACAAAGAATCGTTTAGGATTGTATCTTGCTAGTCCCAATGGAACATAGACTAGATCGTCAGGGATGGGGGTTGCTGCTGCTGCAAACGCTGCTGCTGCACCATATTTTTTAACAAGTCTCTCAAATGGACGTATCCTGACTCTGGTCTTTTCTGTAATGATTCGCCTGCCGCCATAACTGACATAAAATATAATCTGTTTTGCAGCAGTTGCAGTAATAGCAGACGATATGGCCAAGATATGAAGATCGAACTGATCGCCTACTGCCATGGTCGCAAGAAGCAGAAATCCTGGCAATGGAACAAACGGGATCAGCGAACCAAAAAAATTAACTAGGGACAAACTTAGATATCCCACTTCGGGTGCAAACGGGAACAAATCTACAAAATCCACAAACAGACTATTTACATGTTTTATTTAACTGAGCTAGGATCATGAAATAGTGAAGATTCTGAAATCCAACAGTTATTTGTTATTATTATTATTGTGCTGTTGAATACTTACATTTTATAGTTAGATGAGTGTTGTGATAATACCATTAAAATTACTCATATAGTAAAGAAACATGTACCAACACAGAGACAATTCATTAAAATATCATATATTTTTAATTCTTGTGATTGACAAAAAAAGAGTTTGATGTGATTTGTAGTGCTGTAGCAAGCATTAGTCCATTTATCAGATTTGTAGGTGTGGTAGGAGAGAGTGGCAACCTGCAAGCATATAAACGAAGATCGGACCTAGTTCCGCTTCTTAACGCAAAGAATACACGATATCAATTCTCACATATTGCCATGAAGACTGACTTGGAAGGATTCTTTGACAAGAATTTAGGAGAGATTGAATTTGTGTGGGAGGAGAGAAAAAAAGTTCAGACCATATCATTTGCAATCAAAAAATCAAGAGTCTGGGTGTCAATAGACAAAAAAGTAATCAGATCAGAGATGTTGAGAATCATAGATGCGTGTCTGCCAATTGTAAGAAATAACTCATAACAGCCACAGTTACCCTCACTAACGTGTTATGGCCAATTGAGATAAAGATTGAAAAACAATGGGTCAGGACACCAAGTCATAAACCATGCAAGATATTCAAAAACTAATTGATAATATTAACGACAGAACAACGAACACTCAAAATTATAAAAAAATGGAGATAAAAGAGATTAGTGAAAAACTAAGAGAGATTATGAAATTTGAGCAGGACACAATAAAGAAGATTGAAGAATTTGAAAAAACCCAGGAAAATCAGGATCTTTGAAACTATGCAAAAATAATTTCAAGAAACGTAGCAGAACAAGAGATTGCACAGATACAAAAAATTTATTTAAAAAAGATCAAAAAACAATACGTCAGCAGATCGAAATAAAACTATTTTTTATCTTCATACAACCAACATCTGACATAGCCAGTATCAGTTTTGAATTTAGGTGGACGTTCTTTGCATTTTTCAATAGCCAACGGACACCTGTCGATAAATCTACATTTTGTAGGGGCATCAAACAAACTAGGTGGAACACCCTTGATGTATTTTGGAGCATCGCCTTTCAATCTTGGAATGGATTCCAAAAGTCCTTGAGTATATGGATGTTGAGGATTGTTGTATATCTGTTCTGCAGTACCAAACTCAACCATCTCACCTCCGTACATTATACCAATCTTTTCTGCAATTTCAGATAGTACTGCTAAATCATGGGTAATCAGCATAAATGACATGCCTTCCTTTTTTAAGGATTTTAGTAGATTGATAATCTGGGCTTGAATAAGAACATCAAGTGCGGTGGTAGGCTCATCTGCAATTACAAGTTTGGGTTTTAATAGCAGTGCCATTGCAATGACTACTCGCTGTTTCATTCCCCCACTCAGCTCGTGAGGGTATTTATTTAAGACATTACTGTCAAGTGAAACTGCATTCATTGAGTCTGAGATTAATTTGTTTGAATCGCCCTCAAAACGGTGCTGTTTTAAAATCTCAGTAAACTGTTGGTTGATTGTAAATACAGGATCCAGTGAATTCATGGCACCTTGAAATATCATGGAGATTTTTTTCCATCTAAATTTGTCATCAAATACGGATTCATCCATATCCAAGATTGAATCACCATCAAAGATTATCTTGCCAGCGGTTGTACCACCCTCAAGCATTCGAATTAATGACAACCCCAACGTACTCTTCCCACACGCACTCTCACCTGCAATTCCCAGGGATTCTCCGGGTTCTAGTTCTATATCTACGTCATCAACTGCGTATACTGGTCCGTGCGATGAGGCGTACTGCGATGATAGTCCATCAATTGTCAGGAATGCCATGATTCCCCTTGATTCAGGTTCAAATTATTGTTTTGCATTGATGATATAGATTAAACGTACTGGGATTATTTACTAGTTGTAAAGATGCATCATCGGATTTGAACAGCAGATGAGGAGATCAGTTCAATAGGCCGCTACGAGATAGCAAAAGATTACGAATTTAAAATCTGTAGGATGGTATAGGGATATAAACAACATTATCAGAACTAAACTGGTTTAGATGAAACTGCCGATTTGTATATTTGACGCAAAAAATTCAGTGCTGTGTCCTCAATGCGAAGACAAAGTCAAGTCAGGCAAATTAACAAAAGCAGACGTTGATGCATCAATGAATCTTGGAAGGATTGGAAAATCAAACAAGGTATTTGAGAGTTTTACGTTGTATTCTTGCAGAGAGTTTGACGGCGATTTCATACTATCATTTGCCAAAAATGACATTATGGCAATCAGACAAAGTCATACGCTATATGGAATACTACAAAAACAGTTCAAGGGAAAGATTTGGCTAGTAGAGGCAGAAGAGACAAATGATCAGCTTGTAATAGACTTGTTCTTCCCAACCAAGGTTTTGTCAGTTAACAAAGTCTGGATGAGGGGAGGTAGCAGCAAGACCAAGGTAGTGATATCAGGTAGATGGACTACTAAATTTCCAATAGATATAGAAAGAGTCATAAAAATGGTCAAACATCTTCGAAACATTGACATGGAGATAGAATTTGAGGATAAAAGATGACAACTTTTGTAAAAACCCATGACGTTTCAGAATTGACAGAGGGATTGATTGGAGAACAGGTAGTATTGTGCGGATGGATTGAAGATCTTCGAAAGTTGGCAAAGATGACATTTATGACACTGCGTGACGTATCAGGAATCTCTCAAGTCATAATCAAAGGAGAGTTAAATGACAAACTAGACGAGATTAACCGTCAGAGTGTGGTCAGCGTCAAGGGGATTGTACAAGAGACGCAAGCACGTGACTTTGCATTTGAGATAAAGGCAGAAGACATAGAGGTACTGGCAAAAGCTATCCACCCATTGCCAGTAGACCCGATTGGCAGATTAGAGAGCAATATAGATACGCGGTTAAATCATCGTGCACTTGATATGAGAAATCAAAAGACTGCCTCAATATTCAAGCTGCGTCATCATGTATTGCAGATATTACGAGAGACATTAGCTGATAAAAAATTCATAGAGATAACAACACCCAAGATAATAGGCAGTGCAAGTGAGGGAGGGGCTGACCTGTTTTCATTAGACTATTTTGGAAAGACGGCATATCTTGCTCAAAGCCCACAACTATACAAAGAGCAGATGACAATAGGATTGGAGAGAGTGTTTGAGATATCTAACTTTTACAGAGCAGAAAACTCACATACTGGACGGCACCTGACTGAATTTACCAGCATCGACGTAGAGGCAGCATTTATGGATTACAATGACGTTATGGATGTGTTAGAGTCATTAGTTATGTCAGTGTATAAATACACAAGTGAGAATTGCAAAAAAGAGCAGGAATTGATTGGACACACAATCAATGTGCCATCGTCATCGTTTGAACGGGTGACATATACACAGTGTATTGAAGAATTAAAAGAGCAGAAGGAAAAGATAGAGTTCGGAGATGATTTGTTGGATTCACACCTGAGGATAATAGGCAAGAACCATCCAGGATTTTATTTTTTGATTGACTGGCCAATGAAATTAAAACCATTTTACATCAGAGAGAAAGATGATGATGCAACATTGTCACGCTCATTTGACTTGCAGTACGGATACTTGGAACTATCATCAGGCGGAACAAGACTCCACAACCCAGAGATGCTAAAAAATAGACTAAAGGAACAAGGGCTGGATCCTGCACAGTTTGCAGATCATCTCAAAGCATTTGACTGGGGGATGCCGCCACATTCAGGTTGGGGCATGGGACTAGACAGGTTAATGACCACATTAATTGGAATTGACAATGTTCGCGAAGTCGTGTTATATCCAAGGGATCCTGACAGACTAAAACCATAAGTTATTCAGATTTTTATTGTATGGGTATCTCAAATATTCATGATTAATCAAGATGATGCAAAAAAAGTAGTAGAAGTCATAGGAAATAACTTGATTGGTGTATCACACGACTCAAACAACTTTGTAAAGTTGCCAGATTCTTTTTGGGGATATTTTGCAAGAGGCCATGACAAGAAAGGAACGTTTGGGGTAATAGTGACGTATTCAGAAGAAGGAGGCGACGTAGATGAGTTGATCAAGATGTATGAGCAGTGGGCTGCAAAGAACAAGACCCAAGAGACATAGTAAGTTATTTTGTCTCTTTGAGCAGCCTGCGATACCCTTGGCACTCTTTACAGATGGGCTTGCCTTTGTATTTTGGATTGCCATCAGAGATTTTCAGAGTGCCTGGAACGAGTTTACAGATACAGCATTTGGCCACAGGGTTCAAAGATGTTGATTTTATAATAGTTTATCTACTGGGAGTTCATGTATGGGACGTATGACAAGATCACAATGCCCACAAATGTGAATGTATGTATCGACGTGAGCACATGCAACCTAGCTTAGATTATACTTAAATACAATTTTGACATAGTAATAGTAACGAGAAGCCTCTGTTCTGCGTCGTAGAGCAAAAGGTTTGGAAAACACATCATGTTAGGAAAGCGTCCTGTTTTCAGCGGTTTTCCATGTATCTCGTTGATTTATTAATTTAACATAAAATCGTGCCAATGATTTAAAAATTAAATAATGCAAATCGCATACATATACTGTATCATGAGTAAGCTGCACGCAACATCAATTGATCATGTAAACATGAAGGTAAAAAATTTGAAGGACAGTGTAGAGTTTTACAAGAATCTTTTTGGTTTTGAGATAAAACAAAAAGAGAACCCAAACAAGGCAGACGTGCCATCAGTGATCATAGGAAATGATTCCATCAAGCTTTGTATGTATGAGATACCAGACATGTCGCCTGAAGGAGGAATTGCACACTTTGGATTCAATATTGAGAATTTTGACAAAGTGATTGATAGATGCAAAGCAAATAACGTACAAATTCTATACGGCGGAGTTGTGGACTGGGAGAGTTCAAAATCAGTCTACATTGTAGACCCAAGCGGATACGAAGTAGAGCTTGGGGAAATTACAGGCGGAGGATTGTAAAACCGCCATTTTGTAAAAAACATAAATTCCGTTAAAATGACCTGAATGTATACACAGATGTAAAATAACTAAAGATTGTCTGTGATATGTGCGGTAAATTCGCTGGTACTCATATTACCACCAATATCTTTAGTTTTTACACCTGTCTTTACCAGATCAAATATTGTAGATTCCAATTTTTTACCAGCTGCGATACACCGACTGTCATTATGTTTGTTTCCTAGCCAATCAAACATCATCTTGATGGATAACAAAAAAGATGAAGGGTTGGCGATATTTTGGCCTGCAATGTCAAATGCAGCTCCATGCACAGGCTCAAATAACGCAAAGTCTTCTCCAATGTTGGCAGCTGGTGCCATCCCCAACCCACCAACTACCTGAGAAGATTCATCAGACAGTATATCACCAAACAGGTTTGTAGTCACTATAACATCAAACTGCTCAGGCTGGCGAATCAAGTTCATGGCACATGCGTCAACATACATCTCTTCAAATGCAATATCAGGATATTCTTCTGATACTGCTTTGCATGAATCTGCAAACATGCCATCAGTTATACGCATGACGTTTGATTTGTGAACACAGGTTACTTTTTTTGCCGAGTTGCGCTGGGTTGCAGTCTCAAAAGCATACTTTGCGATTCTTTTAGAAGCACTCCCTGAGATCACCCGTAATGCAACAGATGAATCACCCATGTTGAATTCCTTGCCAATGTATAGATCTTCAGTATTCTCTCGGACTATCACCATATCAATATCATCTCTTAATGCGGGCATGTGTGGATATGATTTTGCAGGTCGTATATTAGCATAAAGATCAAGCATCCTCCTCAACACCACGATTACATCAGCTGCTGACTCGCCAACAGGAGCTTTGATACAGGCATCAGAGTTTTTTATTGTATTAATGGTATCAATGGGTAGTGCATGCCCTGTCTCAGCTAAGGCCTTATCTCCGGCAGATAATGGCACAACATCTAATTTTAAATCGTATCTATCACGAATCGTATTTAACACAGGGATGGCAGACTCTGATAGTTCAGGACCGATTCCATCACCGGTAATCAGTGAAATTTTATACATGGTATGGGAACAACCTCATCAGTATTTAGAACTTGTCTGTCGGTCTTGTGCATCATCACCATCATCACCATCATCATTTCTGTGTTCTTTTTTTGAGCATGATTCTATTAACACCGTCAATGACTGCATGAACACTAGTAGTCACAATATCGTTTCCTACTGATTTAGAAGAGATTGTATTTCCATGGATGTCCTCTATACTAACAGTTACCTCACACAATGCAGCAGAACCGCCACTAATTGATGCCAAACTATAGTCGGTGATCTTCATTGGGGAGATCTTTCCGGTAATCTTTTGAATTGCGTTGAGTGCTGCATCAACCGGACCAACACCATAGTTAGTTCCTATAAAGTCATCACCATCAATATTCAGTTTTACAAAGGCATAAGGCATTGTTCCAATACCAGTAGACACAGAGAATCCAGTCAGCTTTACAATCTGTTTAATTCCTGAATCACCTAGGATGTCATTTGCAATAGATAGCAACTCTACATCAGTAATCTGTGTTCCCTGATCGCCTAGCAATTTAACGTGCTGAAGAATTTGATTGGATTGTTCTGGAGAGGGCTTGATGCCATAGTCTGCAAGCATGGCATTCATTCCGTGAATTCCAGCATGCTTGCCAACCTGTAATCGCCTCTTTCGTCCAACTAGTTCGGGACTGATGGGCTCATAAGTGAGTGGATTATTTAGGATGCCATGAGTATGGATTCCGGATTCATGTCCGAATGCGTTATCACCCACAATAGCCTTGTTTGGCTGAACCTGAATTCCTACAATACGAGAGACATATCTTGATGTCTCATAGATTAACTCTGATTTTATGTTAGTCTCATATTTATCATCATATGGTAAACATTGCAATGCCATGGATAGCTCCTCAAGTGATGCGTTACCTGCCCTCTCACCAATTCCATTAACAGTAACATGGGCACAAGACGCGCCTGCACGGATTCCAGATAATGCGTTTGCAACTGCTAGACCAAAGTCGTTATGACAATGAACGCTTACTGGGAGTTTGGTAGCTTTTATTGCATTACGAGTAATATCTGCCATGTATTCAGGAGTAGAGTACCCCACAGTGTCAGGAATATCAATTCTATCAGCTCCTGCTTTGGCCACTTGACTGAATACGGTATTTAGAAATTCTTTATCAGTTCTTGTAGCATCTTCTGCTGAAAACTCTACCTGCAATCCTCGAGATTTTCCATACTCTACTGCATCAACTGCTTTTTCAAGTGCTTGTTCTCTGGTAATTTTGAGCTTGTATTGCAAATGAATGTCAGAAGTTGCAATAAATGTATGTACATAGCTCAAACCGGCATCAACTATAGCATCAATATCTTTTTTGGAAGTTCGGGCCAGTCCTGCAATTTCGCAAGACAGTCCAGCGTCAGTAATCATCTGTACCGCTTCCATCTCACCTGAAGATATTACTGGAAAGCCAGCCTCAATTGCATCTACACCTAACACGTCCAATTTTTTTGCAATTGAGAGTTTTTGGATAGGTGACAAGGAAATTCCAGGAGTCTGTTCTCCATCCCTTAGCGTAGTGTCAAATATTCTGATCTTCATTCTTTGCTCCTCTGTAAGGCAGTAACACCTGTTCGTGCGACATCAAGTATTCCAAATGGTTTTATCAACTCTTCAAATGCAATAATCTGATCAGGTGTGGCAGTCAATTCTACTACAAGAGATGTCTTTTTGACGTCGTGCACTATACCACCATATGCCTTTGCCAGCTGATTAATCTTCATACTGTCATCAGAGGTATTAACGCTAATCCTGAAGAGACATAGTTCACGGTATATCGTTTGGTACTGATCTAGATGCTCAACTTTGACAGTATCAATCATCTTGTCAAGCTGCTTTACTATCTGCGCCACCTGTTTTTCATCACCATATGTAGTAATAGTCATTTTAGAGTAATCAGGATTCTCAGTCACTCCCACTGAGATGCTATCGATATTAAAATTTCTAGATCTAAATAGATGTGTGACCTTGAATAAGATTCCTGGTTTATTTTCAACTAGAATAGAGAGAATTGCCCACATAATCAATCATCACGACGGTAGTACCATTTCAGTCAACGGAGTTCCAGGGGCGACAAATGGCAACACGTCTTCTTCAGGATCAATTGGGATATCAATCACCGTGGCAACATCGCTGCTTAGCGCATTCCTGATTGCTTGGTCAAGTTCGTCCATGGATTGTGCCCTGATTCCTTGAGCACCGTAAGATTCAGCTAGTTTAACATAATCAGGACATTGATCTTGCTGTACGCCAATCATTCGTCTACCATAGAAGGTTCTCTGCCATTGCGCAACCATTCCTAATACAGAGTTGTTTAAAATAAATACGATTACAGGAATATCCTCTAACACTGCAGTTGCAAGTGAATTCTCAGTCATAGAAAAGCTCCCATCACCTGCGATATCCACAACAGGGACGTCAGGTCTTGCTACTTTGGCACCAATTGCAGCTGGGAATCCCCAACCCATGGTACCAAGACCAGTTGAGCTAAAGAATGTACCTGGTTGAATTACATCATAGAATAGTGATGCCCACATTTGATGTTGTCCTACTTCAGTAGTAACAATAGATTCTTTGGGAAGTAATTCACGAAGTTTACGCAAGATTTTGGCAGCACCCATCTCACCCGGGTGTAGTTTCAAATGCTCTTTCCAGTAAGATTTAGTTTCTTTGACGTGTTTGAGCCAAGGACTCTCATCTGTTTTTTTGATGGCCTTTTGTAAAAGTATCTTTACCATTACTCTCAAATTTACACGTACATCCCCAATTACAGCAATTTGAGCTGTTTGGTTTTTGCCAATTTCTGCAGGATCAACGTCCATATGAATAATCTTCAACCGCTTTTCAAATGTCTCAAATGTTCCCACTGACCGATCAGAGAATCTAGTCCCGATTGCCAATACACAGTCAGCCTCAGTCATCATTTTGTTGGCTTCAGCGTGGCCATGCATTCCTATTGGACCTAGTGACAATGGATGGGTTTCAGGAAAGGCGCCCTTGCCTTTGAAAGTGGTAACTACAGGAATCATGAGTGTCTCTGCAATTGATTGTAACTCTGCAAATGCAGACGATATGATCGTACCGCCTCCGGCTAGAATGATTGGTTTTTGTGCATGTAGTAACATATCAATTGCCTTTTCAACATTTACTATGTCAGGATCCGCCCAAGGATGATACCCCTGAATCTTGAATTCATCTGGAAATACCATAGGTGCTTCTCCTGTTTGTACATCTTTTGGGACATCAATCAATACGGGTCCGGGTCTTCCGGTCTCTGCGATAAAAAAGCCTTTTTTTACCATTTCAGGAACTTCAGCAGCTGCACGTGGCTGAAAGGCATATTTTACTACAGGGTTTGCCATTCCGATTATATCACTCTCTTGGAATGCATCTCTACCAATCATATCAACAGGTACCTGGCCTGTTACAGCAACCATAGGTGCTGAATCAGCTTGGGCTGTTGCAATACCAGTCAAAATATTGGTGGCGCCAGGTCCTGATGTGGCAAAACAGACGCCGGGTTTCCTACTGACTCTGCCAAAGCCATCTGCCATGTGAGCAGCTGACTGTTCATGTCTTACCAGTATGTGTCTAATGTTACACCTGGCAAATTCATCATACAAGGGAAGGTTTGCACCACCAGGCAATCCAAAGACCTGTTTGACGCCTTCTTTTTCCATAGCAGTCATCAAGGCTTTTGCACCTGTCATAGTTTCCATTTCATTAATCAAATCAATCACCATAATTTTAATCTAGTAAATTTAGAGTGTGTTTTACAGCAGCTCAACTACAACAACAACAACCGACGAGTTGTAATCAAGTAATCGCGTTAATTCCGTGTTCATTGTAATCCAAGAAAATTAACAAAAGATAATTAATAAAGATTTTCTAAAGAATAATCATATTTTGCCTGTATTTATACACAAAGATTCTGTAAAATTAGCAGATCTCTTCATTTTGTCAAAAATTAATCAGATTTGCAAAATTTACACAAGACTTAAAGAGATATTTTATTTATTTAGAAGCAGGGTATTTTGAGCGATAAATCAGAGATCATAAGTGTTGTAGAGACGCTATTTCAAGCAGGAATAACAAAAGATCTATCAAGATTAAAAGATATTCATCTAAACGATCCTAAATTCTCGAGTTTTAGTGATCTGCCACCATACGATCTCAAAGATTACAAAACTACAATAGAACTTGAAGAGTTGCGATTCATAAGTATATCAGATTATTCATATGAGATAAAAAATCCAAAAATCAGCTTATTTGGAGATACAGCAGTTGTGGCATTGGAATTGATTCAAAAAGGAATGCTAGTTGATAACAAAGCATACACCGGCGAACATATGACAATTATGGGACGGGCAACGTTTGTACTAGTAAAACAGCCAACATGGAAAATTGCGCATATTCATCTATCAAAGATTGATAGATGAGATTATGTATGTATGTATTTGGTTTGCTTAGTTAATTTGTCTAAATCAGTTTGATTACGTTTAGTCTAAAGTTGGTTTGTCTGTGCTAGCTTTTTCAGTGGTTGGTTTGTCTGTGCTAGCTTTTTCAGTGGTTGGTTTGTCTGTGCTAGCTTTTTCAGTGGTTGGTTTGTCTGTGCTAGCTTTTTCAGTGGTTGGTTTGTCTGTGCTAGCTTTTTCAGTGGTTGGTTTGTCTGTGCTAGCTTTTTCAGTGGTTGGTTTGTCTGTGCTAGCTTTTTCAGTGGTTGGTTTGTCTGTGCTAGCTTTTTCAGTGGTTGGTTTGTCTGTGCTAGCTTTTTCAGTGGTTGGTTTGTCTGTGCTAGCTTTTTCAGTGGTTGGTTTGTCTGTGCTAGCTTTTTCAGTGGTTGGTTTGTCTGTGCTAGCTTTTTCAGTGGTTGGTTTTGGTTTTGGCTGAGGTTTTGGTTTGTTTGTGGTTGGTTTTGGTTTGTTTGTAATTGATTTTGGCTGAGGTTTTGGTTTGTTTTGTTTAAACTTGTTTGATTTGTTTTGATTCAGAGTATTTCCAATATTTTTTGGTTCTTTACTGACTAAATTTTTGTACAGTTTGAAAGCCTGATCAACATTTAGATTCTCATGAACGATTGCTCGGACTGCTCGAATCATGGATACTGGATGTTCTGACTGCCAAATGTTTCTACCCATGTCGACACCTACTGCCCCACCTTTGATTGCGTTGTATGTTAGTTGTAATGCATTGCGCTCTGGAATCTTCTTGCCTCCTGCAACTATTATAGGCACGGGGCATGATTGAACGACTTTTTCAAAATCGTCACAATAGTAGGTTTTAACAATATGTGCACCTTGTTCTGCGGCTATTCTACACGCCAATGAAAGATAACGGGCATCTTTACCAAGTTCCTTTCCAACTGCAGTAACTGCTAGAACAGGCAAGCCGTACTTGTTTGCTTCATTAACTAATTTTCCAAGATTTGTAATAGTTTGATATTCGTATTTTGAGCCAACAAAGATGGACATTGCAAGGGCACTAGCGTTTAATCTAATTGCATCCTCGACTGACACGGTAATATCCTCCTGAGAGAGATCATCACCTATAATACTAGAACCTCCGGATACGCGTAACACCATAGGAGTGTCAGTGTTTGGAGATACTGATGTTCTCTGGACACCTCGTGTAAGCATTAAAGAGTCACAATACTCTAAAAGCGGTTTGATTACTTTGCGAGGATTTTCTAATTTTTCAGTTGGGCCCAAGAAATACCCATGATCTACTGCTAGCATCAACGCACGACGGTCTTGTGGTTTAATTATACTAGAAATCCTGTTTTTGAGACCCCAATCCATAATGCTTCAGTATTATTGAAAACAAGATATGCCTTTCTTAAGCGTTTCTTATTTGGATTTTGGAGAAAGCAGTTAGCTCAGAAATAGATGAAATCTAGACCCCTGTCAGATAGAGAATCTGTAGCAGATCACATGTTTAAAACTAAGATGAATATCATTCTATACGATTATGCGCCATCTGAATGTCAGAGCAGTATAGTGTGCCACATACGATTCTCACAGGAGGCAAAAAAATGTGCAGATATGAATTGCAGGTTGGGAGGCTTGCCATAGTTGTTAGATAACGCAATAAAATCAAAATTCAAGGCGTGCAGATGTGAATTGCAAGTTGGGAGGCGTTTCCATAGGTCTGTTGATGTATCTCAGGAAGCGACGATAGAAATCAAATGCAGTGTTTGAATTCGGTGCTATAGTAGACAGTCTCGCGGGTTATTGTAGATATGACACGGTAGTGGCGATGTCACGACAAGTGACATTTTTGGAACCTGTAAGAGAGACCCCAGGCGGCGGTTCTTCACATCTGCTGTTCCATAAAATAGTGTGTATCATTACAGTTAGCTCAGAAGTAACTGGAATATCGGATGATTGTATGCAAGTATTATGAAGATTGTCACTAGCGGCACAGATCACTAAAATATTTAGCAATTATTCAATTATTTTAAAAGTATGTGTTTATGTTGTGCCTAGAAAAATAAGAGATGTTCGCATAGTGTGTTAAATTTGTGCCTGAATCCAAAAATTTTCTCAAACCACGTGGACACATACGTTGATTTTATTGCATCATCTAACAACCAGGGAAGCATCTCCCAACCCGCAATTCATATCTGCACGCTTTTTTACCTCCTGTGAGAATCGTATGTGACACACTATACTGTTCTGACATTCAGATTGCGCATGATCGTATAAAATGATCTTCGTCTTAGTGTTAAACATGTGATCTGCTACAGATTCTACATCTGACAAGTGTCTAGATTTCATCTACTTCTGAACTAACTGTTAAAGCCGTTAAACTAAAATTTTGCTCAGAACCTACAAACGTCACGTAACAAGCACGAAAGTGGGTAAGATGGATCTCCCTGACAGGGGTCAACATGTTGAACCCCTGAACTCACGGCAGGAGAGGTCAAGACAAGGGAAAAGGTCGCCGGATCGCCCTCTAGCGATTCGGTGCCTCTTAATGTCCGATCCAATGTAAAATTATATCAGAAATTTGGAGTCTGATCACAGAGCATAGTCTATTGAATCAAGTGCATAAACTGTCCTAAAGTACACCAGTGCATTCAGGGAATACAGCAGGGTGTGAGAGGCATCAAGGATTGGTAACTTGACGTTACTTCACTGAAGGACTCGAAGCCCAGATCGGTATTGAGTATTTCCGATTCTAGCCCCTCATAATATATGGGGGATAGTCGTATAAAAACATGAGCAGGGTGGTAGTTTGTTGCACAACCCACTCAAACGTGCCTAGACGGTTGCTGAAGAACAGGCATTTCGTGCCTGAGATTCGGAGTTATGCAACAAATTAATTCACGGATCATCTTTCTAAATACCACAATTAAAAAATACTGCTAAAATACACTGGCATACTTGATCTAATATGGATCAAAACGAGTAGGCATTGCCTCAATTTAAGAGAATCTGAATCGTTACGTTTTGGATATTTTATTATTCAATTGCTTTGTCTGAAAACAAGAGTGATTGTTCCATTGTCTTGTATAGTACAGTAATCTACTATGTAGATACTAAATATTAGAACAGTGTGAAACATCAAAAATACAAGAATATTGAAGTGTATTATTTGGTAATGATAATTTTCATGGCATTATCGCCACTACGTGCATGGTCAAATGCTTTCTGAGAATCATGAAGGGTATACGTGTGAGTAATCAAACTCTTGACGTCAATCTGAGAGGATTCAATAAGACGTAGTGCCTCTTGGGTATCCGAATCTGATGCAGCATAACTTGTAACGAGGGTTATCTCTTTTGAGTAAACTGTACTCATGTCAAGATCTAATTTTGCTCCCTTTGAGGGAACACCAAACATCATCACAGTACCGCCTTTACGAACCATGTCTAGTGCATCAGCTAGTGCTGTAAGATTACTTGTGGCAACTATTGCTATATCAACACCCTGATTGCTAGTACCGTCCAAAACCTTTTGTCTTCTGAGTTTATCAGTAGAATTAATTGAATCAGTTATATTGTATTTTTTGGCAAAGTTCAATCGAAAATTATTGACATCAAAGCAGAAAATTTTTGAAAATTTATTGATATGTGCCAACATCACATGCATCATACCAGTAGGACCTACACCAAAAATGGCTACCGAATCACCTTCGTTGTAAGAGAGTTTAGTCCATGATCTGACACAACAAGCTAACGGTTCTATCATTGCTGCTTCGTGATAACTAGTGGAATCAGATATTTTCAAGACACCTCCATGTAAAACATTCCATGCAGGAACAATATACTCTTCAGATAAACCGCAAGGTAGTAGATTTGTATCATAATATTTTTTACACATTGTTTGATTTCCATGATTACACAAATGACAATCATAACAAGGAACGTGGTGATGAGTAAACACTCTATCACCTATTTGAAATTCAGTTACACTAGAGCCAACATCTAAAATAATTCCAGACGGCTCATGACCCAAACGCATTGATGGTTGTCCATACTGCCCGAAAACTTTTTCCAAGTCAGAGCCACAGATTCCACATGCTTGCATCTGTACCAAGATATCATGCGTTCCCAACTTGGGTAGCTGTGTTTCATTGACTTTGATAACAGATGGTTCGGTAACGGATGCGGTTTTCATGGTAGAGCATTAGAAATTTGGTTATAAGTAGATAGAGTACAGTATTTTGTTGACAGCCGTAAGAAGATTTGATTTAATATAATTACAGCTAGCGAAACGTGTTCTAAATCTGATGTCAGGTAGGCGGTTTGGGCTAGCGCACCGGACGTGATTCCAACTGCATCTTAAATGCAAGCATGGCCACGTCACTCTGTCTTTCAGTACCGTCAGAAAGCATTGTCCTGACGATTATCTATTCATTGTACAGTATCATGAAATAATAAAAGTACAGTATTCTGGACTCCGTGACTTGATCTTACTAAATACAGATGTAAACGTACGTCCTGGAATCTTGATTGATTCTTGGATCAGTATGCAGTGGATCATGCTTTTCATCCTAACTGGCATTGATAAATTTCACTGTGACTCTTGCTTTGTCTTGCAGGTTACACTTCTTGTTCGTGTAATCCCTTAACCTCTTGCACCAAAAAGTACACGGATTTGATCGGTTTCATTAGAATGGCCCATGTCATTGCCAAGATTCGGTGTCAGGTTATGCATCTGCGGTATGTCTTTCCTTATAATAAACTGCTCTAGTTTTGCATCTCAGATGGGAACATACATGGACCTCTTTTCAGATTTTACGTTTTGGATTGACTTGAAATATGAGCATATATCATTAATCTCCAATATATTTAAATAAAAATGATATATCATTCTATGTAGAGTATTTAATGAAAAATAATACGTTTGTAAACAGTGAAAGAAAGAGTGCCATCAAATCAAGGTTGATACGAGTACTATTGAACCATCCTGAAGGCCATCTGACCAAATACCGAATTGCCAAGCTCTCTGAAAACAAGTATCCATGGACACATCAGGTTTTAAAAACACTCGAGAAACAAAAAATTATACATGGAACACGAATTTTAAAGTTTCAACCCTTGCTTGAACTATGGATGAAGTGGGAGCCGCCATACAAGAGTACTAGTTATCTAATTAAAAATCCGATAAAAGTATTACGAGAAACAAAACTAGAGTATGCATTGACAACATATTATGCAGAAAATTTAGTTCAAAATTATCTATTCCCTTCTAGAATTGACTTTCATATAAAACCTGACGAAAAAATCCAATGGCACAGACTATTGGCAAAGAACGGCCTAGTAGGTAAAGGAAATACCAGAATCATAATCTCCAACGAACATGCATTCTATAACTCGTTTGAGAGAGATGGACTACGCATATCTTCGATTCCACAAATAATTCTTGACTTGTACAACGAAGGCGGAGTGTGTGTAGAATCTGGTGAAATGTTGATGAATAAGGTGATAATGAATGCTGTATAGTGAGCATGAGATCAACATATCAAAAACCAATCTGTCAACAGTTGCAGTCAGCATCCCTAGCCCATTATGTCTTTTGGGTGGATGGGCTGTTTTCTTACTGGTAAATAAAAATTTTAAAAAAATGCACGGAAGAGAATATCATGGCTCAAAAGACATTGATCTGGGATTTTATTTTAGCATTCAAGAAGATGAAAACTCGTTAAAAAAATCATTGTTTAACAAGTCAATAATTGCGCTGAAAAAAATAGGGTTTACTCCTCAAGGTTTTAGAATGGTTCAGATATATCACCACGAAGCAATGAAACCTTTAACTGAAGAAGAAAGTAAGCGAATACCTACGTATAATTTATTTCATTTTTATGTGGATTTAATGGTAAATCGAGTACCGGACAAAATACACAATGTATTGGGAGTCACTCCTGCAGATGAACCCATGATTACTCAAATTTTTGAAAAAAAACTATACAAGACTATTACTGCATTTGGTGTAAAGGTTCTACTTCCAAATCCCGAATTAATGCTTGCGACAAAACTAAATTGGGTTTTAAAAAGAACAAAAGATCACAAAAGGATCAAAGATATTGCAGATATTTATGCATTAATTTGGCATACCGATACAAACATAAAACATTTGCAAAAATCTGTCGCCTTGTTAATTACTCAAGATAAAATTAACAAGGTACTAGCAGCATTCAGTGACTATGATCTTGAACGGGTTTCCAAAGAAATTGACATAGATGCTGGCGAAATAAAATCCGTATTCAACAGCTTTATATCTGAATCAGAGTTAAAACTATGAGTGTGCAAAATCATAACGATGATCAAAAATGGAGAATTCTGATAGGTTTAAGATATGACACTCTAAAAATAATTGTAACAATAGATCAAGTTGATGGTTAGATTATGACAAGGCAATCTAAAGATGATAATCCTAACAGAGGCAAACGTCCTGTGAGTGGTATAGTGATTGCCATAGTTGTTGTTGCTGTTGTTGTTGTAGCATTACTGCTATCTAGCTCATCTATGTTTGTAGATCCTACTACAAATGATGATAACACAAAATCTAATGATTCTAAAATAATTGATTGGCGTCATGTTCACGGTTTAGGATTTGATCCTGATAATCGTTCAATTGTGTATATTGCATCCCATGGTGACTTTTACCAGAGTATTGACGGCAAACCTCCGGTAAAGGTAGACAAGATACGTGCTGACTATATGGCATTTAGTGCACCATACGTTTCAGGGGCCCCACTGTATGCAAGCGGTCATCCAGCAACTGGAGGAAACACTGGATTGATTAAAAGTAATGATGGAGGAATTACGTGGGAGCTTGTGTCAAATGTAATAGAACCTCCAGTGGACTTTCATGCAATGGCAGTAAGCAAACATGATCCTAAAATTATAATTGGTTTTGATAGTGCAGCAAGAGGCTTATTTAAAACAGTTGATGGGGGAGAGACATGGGAGTCATTAGTGTATCCAGAGTATGTTTCTGCACTTGCAATATCTCCTGATGAATCACAGTTAATTTTTGCAGGAACTGGAAAAGGAATATTCAAGTCAGCTGATGGAGGAGAGACATGGGAACTTCTTGATGGATATAAGGGAATGGGTGTTTTTGCGTTGGCATTTGATGAAGGAGGCACATTGTTTGCATCAGTAGAGACATTTGGAATAGTGAGGTCAGATGACTTGGGGGAATCATGGGAAGACATGCAAAGAATTGATCTGACTGTTTCAAGTATTGCAGCAGATTCTGAGAATAGATACTTGTATGTTGGAGGCTATTCTTCTGAAGGATTCCAGCAGGTCTACAAAATTGCGTATGATTTTTCCAGCTATGAAGTGATTGGAACTAACAAAGGATTAGAGTAATAATAGAATCAATGTAAAACAGTCATCATCATGTAACGGACCCTAAAGAAGGATTGTTGTTATAGATACATATCATAATAGCTGAATCTAAAAAATAACGCCAGACATATGTATCAATTAAGAATGGTGTTTACTACAAATTGCCACTAGTATCCACTATGCCAATCGATATCCTCATATTACTGCCCACACCAGTATAACAAAAAATCATGTCTATCAACGTCAATCTGTAAAACGTGATATAATAACGAGATTTCTGGGCACGAAGCAGAGAGATTATACACCAAGAATTTTCTTGAGCATTGCCCTATAGTCAACCTCGGTTTTTTCACTTCCTGTTGCAGGCAGGGCAAATACCAGAGTAGATTTCTGGGAACGAAGCAAAGTTAATTCGTCACTAATTGATTCTGTAATATCATCACTCACCAAAACTAGACCTACATTATCATCGTCAGTCAATGTTTTAATTTCGCCTAAAGCCTCCTGAGGATCCTCGAAGATTTTTCCAGGTATGCCAGCCAACTGAAAGCTAGTTACAAAAGATTTGTTGCCTATAGTAATGATCTTCACAAATTTGGTTCGTATATGTTCTAATTTAACCCTTTTCTGAGAGAAAATTAAGAAAGGTTGATTTAGTTTAAAAAATTAGAGAAATTATGTCAGAGATTGACACGCAAAAAGAGATCTACCTATTCCTGCACGGAAGAATGGATCTGAAAGAAAAAGCAACAAATGCATTAACTGCAAATGGATTTGCAACAGACAAGATTATCATGGCACTGCCAACTAAGGTAGGGAATGTAGGTGATTACATGGCCATGTTATGGATGCCTCCAAATCCTGATCACATAAAGATTCAACAGATTAGCAAAGTTGACAAAGTCGAAGCAGAAGGAATGATAGGTCTTTGGAAAGGAGTTTCAAAAGACGATATCACAACCGTGCCTCTAGGGTAACTAGTTGATTGATAGATTGATTGATTGACAGATTAGCTGAATCCGGCACCGAACTCGTTGCCTTTTTCCAAAACATCACCAGAATCAGAATTTTTTAATTTTCTATACAACAACGTCTCATAAACTATCTTCATAGCCTTTCCATCATCAACATTACAGTCTTCTTTGATCTGATCCCGGTATTTTTCCAATTTTGCAGCGTCTTGCTCATCAGCAGAAAGGCCATCATGAATCATCAGGTTTGCAATTTTCTCTATTTCAGAATTTTGTTTATCAGTATCCATACTAGTACAAAAAATTTCTAGTTATTAACATATTCTATTAAAGGTTCTGTGTAATCTTCGTGATATGGAATTGTTACCGTAGACTAAATCGGTAGCATAAAGATTTAATATATGATATACTAATTATAATGTACGTCTTGACGTGTTTGACTTGTAGTCAAACTAAACGTTCTGGGTTAAATAGAATGGTGTGGACCAGCCCAGAACATTTTTACTTAATATGAAAAGATTGGCAATGTGCTGCGGTTTCCTAGTTTGGTAAGGGAGATTATTTATCAAATAATTGATGGTCCACATCCCGTGGGTTCGAATCCCACTCGCAGCGCTTCCATCATATCGAATTATCCTTATGTAGACTCGCATTCTGTATGATAGTCTTCCACTTGTTCTTGCCGTCAACCTCAATCTTGGCTGATTCTGCGGGAGTTTGTCCTTTGAGTGCACCATGCTTTTTTGTGTAGTTATAGTACACTCTCATACCATCCAACATAGGAGTATCCATCTTTTTGAGACCTCTGAACACTTTTTCTCTGTCTCTGATCTCGCCATTCAACCTTTCCATCTTGTTATTTGATGGATGAAAGTTCTGACCTGTCTTTTTACTTCTGATTCCTGCATTTGCAGTGTGATGTGTCTTTTTGCCAAATATTTTTTTGGATGATTTCATGTAGGCGGGCAGTTTGTCTGTAATGAAGTGTTTGGGAGTTTTACCAGCTTGTTGTTTGGTTAGGTGTAACAAGTTGTCTGCATTGTGTTGGAATTTGTTGTCTGCTAGGTCGGAGGCTAACCAGTAACGGGTATCATCATCCATACTTGCAAACAGATAGTTTTGATTTCCTGCAATCTTTACCCATACCTCGTCTGCCCGGAACCAGTCCCCAACTCTTGAAGTTATTTCGTTTAGATAGTTAGATGTCATCTTGGAGTATTTTTCAATCCAGTTGTAGATAGTCTTGAAACTAACCTCAGTACCCATCATCTCATAGTGATTTGAAATATCCCTTACTGACATTCCTGAATAATACATCTGCAAAGCTCCAGTAATGACATTCTCGTCAAACTGCTTCTTCTCAAAGCCAAAGTTGGCTGTAAATGTTCTTTTGCAGTCAGTACATTTGAATAATTGATTGCCCTTTCTTGGTTTTTCTAATCCCTCTCTTTACAATATTTCCTGAATCGCAGTATTTGCATAGTTTGAGCTGTGATCTTTCCATGATTCTAAACCTATCATGATCAAAGACGTTTTTCCTGCAGTATTCCAGTACCACTTTGATGTGTTTGCAGTCGGACTTACTCTTTATGTGGTCAGGACAGTTGCATACCAATCCCTCATCAGTTTTTGAAATTGTATAATATCTGTCTGGGATTGTTTGTGACTTTACCTTGTACTTGTTCTCGCCTATGATTTGGGTTGCATGATTGTCCAATTCCATAATTTGTTTGGCTCTTTGTGCTCTTGCGTTCATGTGTAAGACCCCTCGAAAATTAATATAGAACCAAGTAGAAAAGAAAGTGATTGGCTCAGATACCTGTTAGGTAATTTTACATCATCTCTGCTTTCCTCAGATATGATTGTCACGGCTTCATCATAGCCAATCACTTTTACTTGATTCATACTATACTATACCTATTACCCATATATATTAGTATGGGTTTTAGGTAGATATGGGAATCAATTATATACTACTAATTGGTATAGAGTGTATGAGCATGAAAGTCGATGGTGCATATTGGCGACACGGGTGTAACAGATGTAATGAGATTTGGTACAGCAGAAACGAATCCCCTAAAAACTGCAACAATAAGAAATGTAAGTCTCCGTATTGGAACAAGGAACGTGTGCGTTAGATCTACACATTTGATTTGTTCAACATCTACACTGAACCGTGGTAATAGTTAACTTATATTTGTCTGTCTGATTATAAATTTATGGAAGATTCTGAATATGATGAGGAAGAGCAGGAAGACTCGTATGAGGGCTCTGAGAATGATGACAGTAATGAGCAAGATGACACTGATGATGTTATTGAAGTAGTGGAGAAGTTCAGTGGAGAAGAGGACGTAGTAAAACAGGCTTCAAAAGACAAGGGACCTGACGATGCAGGATTATAGATCATTGTCAATTCTTAAAAAGAGATTATGTAGATTGACATAGCTATAATTTGATTTTTGTATAGCTTTGTCAAAAACTTCTCTTATCTCGTTATTCTCATACATCAATTTTAAATTTCTGCCATGAATGTGGAATACATAACTCAATACACGGTCTTTAAGAAACTCATAACTCAATATCACCAACCACGTCTTCCAAAATCAGATCAGACTCAGCAACATAACGTTGTATCAAACACTTTCAATAGAAAACTGTATTGCAGAGAGGTGCGTTGTCAAAGATATCAATCTGACCAAAATCCTTCCAGACAAACTAGGCCATGGTACTAAAAAATCTTACAGTTCAAACGAATGCAACTTTTTCCAAGTTCTTTATGCTTCAGATAAACGAGGAGCTCATGGTGCAGGGGCTTGAGAAGATGAACTGTGGAAAGGTAGGCCACCCGTTTACATTCTCAAACGCGTGCGTTGCAGCAGCTGTTCTGTTCCGAAACGCCACCGGTATCCCATACAGACAGTTGGAGGGTGTGGCAGAGGCAATCGTCGGCAAGGAAAATGCGCCTACATACTCTGCATTTCAGAAAAGGATGACAAAACTCAACTTACAATGATGACAACGTAATTAACACTGCCGCTGCATGGTTTACAGACGGCAAAACGAGAACCGAGATAAGCCTGTTTGCAGAACTTCTACAAACCGCGGCGACTGGATGGCAGAAAAATGAGTGAGGCGCGGATTCATTGCATGTCGGTGTAGATGCTAAAACCAAGAAGATCTATGTTGACGACAAGTGTGGAGATTCCCCGCAGTTTGAAGAACTAGTAACAAGCTTTTGCAAACGCAGAAAAATCACCAAACGTGGAGATGTCTGAACATGGCGATACCAAACCAACTGCAGCCGATGGTGCGTATGATACACGAGATATTTACAACTACTGCAACAAAAACGAGATCAAACCACTGAATTATTTTGCTGGAAACTTGCATGTTCTGTGGGTTCGATCAGTTTTGAGAATAGATAAAAAGTCAGAACCAAGTTCATCTGCGCAAGGAAAAGAAGGAACGGCAGAATATGCACACGTCAGTAGAGACTGCGTTCTCTACGTTCAACTATTAGGGGAGTCTATAATGGCCAAAATGGGAAAACGTCAAGACGGAGATATACGGAAAGGTGTGTTTGTACAATCAGATGATCGATACGGCAATTGAGAATCAGTTAATTCAGAATTAGTACATAAAAACCAAGTTTGCGCAAAGTAGTTTGATCTCTTATCTTATGCCTATGGTAACGGAAGGGATTGCCACTAAATCGTGTTGCGTGATGACGATCATATCACCCTAGAGTAAAGATGTTTGCAATTCAGCTAGTTGCGCACTAGTTGCATATCAGATAACAGTCCGGACACGGGGGTTTTGAAAGTCATGCAAATACAGTAACTCATAAGCATCTGCATCAGAAGACAATCTTTCTCATTTGTTACAGAGTTACAGGTTCTATAGCTTGTCAGTGCAGATTCCAAGTGATAGCACGTATCTTTCCCATGCAGCTTGCCAAAATATGGGATCCGTCTTGACGTCGGTATCTGATATTATCCCGTCAAGCTGGATTGGTATGAGTGTTCCTCATAATCAGAATCAGGATCAATCCAGTGTTCATTCTCTCTTCCAACTAATGTCCAAATCTTTCTCTGTGTTGGTTCAAATACATGTAATTTTACACGCCTCTCAGAACATATTCATAATAGCGTAAAAGATCCTTGATTTCCTGCTTATCCTTTCTGATTCGAATGTTTTGCGATATATGTCCTCTCTACCCATTTGAAGTAATTTTAGACTAATATTAGCAGATTCTATTTTTGATTTTCGTGTTGTTGACACGTATAGAAAAATCGCAGTGAACATGACGGTAAGTAAACCAACTACTCCGAGTAAATCTAGATATTCCAACAAACTCAAACCGAATATTGGGCTTATTTCTGTTATCATTTGGAATCACCGTTCATTGTGCACACGTCCCGACAACTCTATTCCATATCACGACGATTACACAGAACCCTATTAAATCAGTTAATTCAGAATTAGTAAAAAAACCAAGTTTGCGCAAAGTAGTTTGATCTCTTATCTTATGCCTATGGTACAAGGGATTGCCACTAAATCGTGTTGTGATGACGATATATCACCCTAGAGAAAGATGGCAATTCAGCTAGTTGCGCACTAGTTGCATATCAGATAACAGTCCTGACAGAAAGTCAACAAACTCATCATCTGAGAAGACAATCTTTTCAACAGAGTTACAGGCTATAGCTTGTCGTGCAGATTCCAAGTGATAGCACGTATCTTTCCCATGCAGCTTGCCAAAATAAAATCCCGTACAGGAGCAATAATCAGAATCAGGATCAATCCAGTGTTCATTCTCTCTTCCAACTATTGTCCAAATCTTTCTCTGTGTTGGTTCAAATACATGTAATTTTACACGCCTCTCAGAGGCCATTAGTTCGATTCGATCAGATTTATTACTCATAAAAATTTAAACAGACAACTACGGTATAACTTTGGTGTTACAGACAAGAATAGTTCCATCAAAACCGGCTCTTATTTTAGAAGGTGAAAAAAAGAGTCTCATAATAACAGATATTCATATTGGGTTTGAGAATAACATGATAGCAAATGAGGTTTTTACAGGCAAAAATTTGGCAACAGGTGAACTAGTCCAAGAGTTGACAGAGATAATAGATTCAGAGAAGCCAGACACTGTAATCTTGTTAGGAGATGTAAAAACAGGCATCAAAAACATATCAAAGATTGAATGGGAACAGGTTCCATTATTTTTCAGACGTATCAAAGAAAAATGTGACGTGACATTGATACCAGGAAATCACGATGCAAATATCCATAGATTGGTACCAGATGGAATATCAATGATTAGTTCAGCTGGGATGGTAGAAGGAAATACTCTACTGACACATGGACATACAATGCCGTCAGAAAATTTTGCGCATGTGGATAAAATCATTATGGGCCATCTGCATCCAGTGTTTTTTCAAGAGGATTCTTTGATTAATGGGCAGAGGGTATGGATCTCAATTAAGACCCAAAAAGAGGATATATTTCCAAGTAAGACGGGAGAGATTGAAATTACAATAGTGCCTTCATTTAACAAATATTTTTATGCTACGCATAAAAAATTGTACAAAAGATCAATATCGCCGATCATTAATAAAATCAAAACGATATCAAAAGCAAAGATTATCACATTGGATGGGGTAATCATAGGAAATGAGTCAGATATTTCACGGGTCATTTAAACATACAAGTTTTATTGGTACGCAACTGCCAGACATGATAATAATATCATATTGATCATTAGATGTCATATGATACATACATACATGTTTAGACATTATGCAATCTGATCATCTAAAAAACAACGGGTTAGTTAATCATACACGTCATATGATTCAATCGGTTCTTTGGTGGTTTTGTTGTGCCGAAGCCATTCAAGTGTATTTACAAACGAGTCAGCCAATTCGATAGTAGTCAATACAGGAACGCCCAGCTCAAGGGATTTTCTCCTAATCTGGTATTCATCTTCAAGCATCCCAACATACTTCTCAAGGGTAGAGGTGCTAGGAATATTGATAATAAAGTCAATCTTTCGCTGATATAGCAGATCAGAGATGTTGGGTTTTCTTTCAGGCTCAGATATCTTGTGAACAATCTGGATTTGACCTATCTTCTCTTCAAAAAATTCAGCAGTGTGCTCAGTGGCTAAAATGTTAAATCCCAGATTTTTTAGTTTGGCAATGGTGGCAACTAGTCGCTCCTTATTTTGGGCACCACCCACAGTAACAAGTGCAGAACCCTTGTCAGGAAGATTATACCCTACAGATGTCAATCCCTTTGATAGTGCATCATAAAAGCCGCTGCCAAAGCAGGCAGCCTCACCAGTAGACTGCATCTCAACACCCAAGGCGATATCTGCGCCTTGCAGCTGCATAAAAGAGAATTGAGGAACTTTGATGCCGTAATTGTGAATCTTCTGCCATTTGTTTTCAGGAATTACAGGTAGTGGTTTGTCAAGTATTGCCTTTGATGCAAGAGATATCAAATTTATCTTTACCAGTTTTGATACAAACGGCATAGAGCGTGATGCGCGAATATTTAGCTCAATGACGTATACACTGTCATTATGCACCAGAAATTGCAGGTTAAATGGCCCCTTGATATTAAAGACAAGTGCTATCTTTTTGGTATACTCGTTGATGATCTCAATTATCTTATTACTAAGACGCCATGGCGGAATGACCATCATTGCGTCTCCTGAATGTACTCCTGCACTATCAATATGCTCCACGATTGCACCAATCACGACCTGTTTGCCGTTACTGACACCATCCACATCAACCTCAAGCGAATTTAGCATGAATTTTGATATTACAACCGGATGGTCAGGGGAGACGTTTGTGGCTTCTTTAACATACGTCTTTAACTCTTCTTGTGACCATACAACCTTCATTGCTGCACCTGATAAAACATATGATGGTCTGACAAGTACTGGAAATTCCACAGTATCTGCAAAGGATTTTGCTTCATTAATGTTTGAAAAGGCCTGCCATTGTGGTTGTCGTATGTGAAGCTTGTCAAGTTCTGCACTGAATTTGGAACGATCTTCTGCTCTGTCAACATCGTGTGCGCTTGTTCCCATAATATTTACGCCATGTTGTGCAAGTCCTGGTGTAAGATTATTTGCAGTCTGTCCGCCTACACATGTGATTATACCTTGAGGATTCTCAAATTCGGTTATATCCAAGATTCGCTCCTCAGTTAACTCCTCAAAGTACAGTCTTGTACAGATATCATAATCAGTAGATACAGTCTCAGGATTACAATTCACTACAGAGACATAACGCTTGCCATTCTCTTGCAGGCCCCAGACCATGTTTACAGTACCCCAATCAAACTCAACACTACTTCCTATACGGTATGGTCCTGCCCCCAACACGATGATTCCGTTCTCGTCTTTAGGAATTACCACATCATGAGAGTCTCCGCCGTAAGTTAGATAAAGATAATTCGTTACTGCAGGCCATTCAGCAGATAGCGTATCAATCTGCTTTACAGAAGGAGTCACGCCCAACTTTTTTCGCAAAGTACGGATTTCATCAGGGGTTCTGTTGCTTTGTGCACGTGCAATCTGCCTGTCTGCAAAGCCCATCTTCTTGGCCTTCCAGAGCAAAGACTCATCAAGAGTCTCAGAATCCCGTAACTCTGCCTCAACTTGGACGATATTTCTTATCTTTTCTATAAACCAAGGGTCAATGACAGATAACTCATAGATGCGATTAATGGATACGTTCATCTTTAGTGCAATGGCCACATAATAAAGAATATAGTCATCATGATGAGACAGCTTGTACTCTATCTCCTCTTCAGTATATTTTTGCCCATTTATACGATTCAAGACTAGGCCGTCATTTCCTATGTCAAGCATACGAATTGCTTTTTGGAGTGACTCCTCAAATGTTCTGCCCACTGCCATTACTTCACCAACTGATTTCATCGTGGGTCCAAGACTTCTGTTTACCAGCTCGAATTTTGCAAAATCCCATCGTGGGTGTTTGCACACTATATAATCAAGGGACGGCTCAAAACAAGCAGTAGTATTTTTGGTAATACGGTTCTCAAGCTCAGATAGATTATACCCCAATCCAATTTTAGCAGACATGTATGCAAGTGGATATCCTGTTGCCTTGCTTGCAAGTGCAGATGAACGTGACAGCCTAGGATTAATCTCAATTGCGACATACTGATCAGAGTCGGGTGCAAGAGCGTACTGAATGTTGCATTCGCCTACAATTCCAACATATTTTGTGGCACGTAATGCAGCAGAGCGTAACATGTGATATTCGTGATTGTCAATTGTTTGAGACGGAGCGACTACAATGTTGTCACCGGTATGGGCTTTCATCGAAAGGACATTCTCCATGTTACACACAACTATGTTGTTTCCATCATAATCCTGCATTACCTCGTACTCTATCTGTTTCCAGTGTCCGATGTATTCTTCAACTAGTACCTGTCCCACAAGACTTGCCTTAAGACCTCGTTCAACTATCTCATGGAGTTCAATCTCATTATAGGCAACGCCGCCGCCTCTACCTCCAAGTGTATATGCAACACGAATAATTACAGGATATGACAGCTCTTCGGCAATCTTCTTTGCATCCATCAAAGTTAGTGACAGTCTTACTCTTCAGTACAGGTACCCGGGATACATTCATGGCATCTTTGAATAGCTGCCTGTCCTCTGTTTTTTTAATTCCAGGTATTTGGGTACCAAGCACGTTGACGCCATATTTTTTGAGTATGCCTGATTCATCTAGGTTAACCCCGCAGTTCAGAGCAGTCTGTCCACCATATGCCAGCATAATTCCGTCTGGCCTCTCTTTTTCGATAATTGACTCTACATACTCTGCATTTACAGGCAGAAGATACACTTGATCTGCAAACCTAGTATCAGTCTGGATTGTGGCAATATTTGGGTTGATTAAAACACTGTTCAGTCCATCCTCGTGTATTGCCTTGAGGCATTGACTTCCGGAGTAGTCAAATTGACGGTCGTTTTAGCGACTTTCGCCGGCTTCTCCGATTTTAATGGCCCCACTTCCAAGTACAAGAATCTTTTTTAACGACTCATTCTTTGGCAGTTGCTTTTTCCTCCATAAGATGTTTTAGCTCTTCAAAGACGAATTTGCAGTCATAAGGACCTGGTGCAGCTTCTGGATGAAACTGGACTGCAATACAGTTTTGGGTCTTGTGTTTTATTCCCTCAACTGTTTTATCGTCTGCATTTGTAAACCATAAATTAAAGTCAGATTTTGCAAGAGATTCTGGTGTTATTCCATATCCATGATTCTGACTAGTAACATACACTTGATTATTTTCTAAATTTACACATGGTTTGTTTTGTCCACGATGCCCATACTTTAGTTTGTATGTATCAGTGTTGCCTGCAATACCAATAATTTGTGCACCAAGACATATTCCAAGAGTCGGTACATTATTCTCAATTAACTTTTTAGCAGTAGTTATCGTATCAGGGCATTTTTGAGGATCGCCTGGACCACTAGTAAGCACTACACCGTGAGGATTAAAGGACATTATCTTCTCATATGTAGTGTTCCAAGGGAGTAATATTACTTTGTAACCAATATCTATAATATTTCGCAAGATTGCATTCTTTGCACCAGTGTCAATGACAACTACGGACTTGTCGCCATCTCCAAAAGTTCGCGCATGCTTTGTTGATACTATATCCATGAATTGTTCTGAATCATAATGAGTGGCAGATTGGAGCTGTGTCTTTACTTTATCTACATCTATCTCCGTATCAGAGACGGCAAGAGCTGCCATCATCACACCCCCTGTCCTGAGTTTCTTTGTTAATTGACGTGTATCGACTCCAGAGATTCCAGGGATTCGTTCATGGTAGAGCCATTGGTCCAGAGTCATGGAGAGATTCCAATGACTTGCAGTAAGAGATAGTTCGTGAACTACCAGACCACGAACCTGGATTCGGTCAGACTCAAAGAATGCCAGAATACCGGAATCATCTATGACGGATGGATCAGGTACCCCATAATTTCCAACCAGAGGGTACGTTAATGTGAGAATTTGGCCATTGTATGATGGATCAGTTAGGGCTTCAGTATACCCTACCATACCAGTATTAAATACAATCTCGCCAAAAACGGTTGTAGAATAGCCAAAACCTTCCCCATTAATAACAGTGCCATCATCAAAGATCAGCTTTCCGAACTTTTTTGCGTGGCTTGATTTTTTGATAGTAATTGTGACCCTCGTTGTGTTCGAGTTATTGAGAATTTAAGTTTTGTGAGTTAAAAAATCGTTCAGGCCAGATCATAGTGCTTGGAACTCTTCGCTCCATTTGTGATAGGCACGCTCCATCTCAAGTGAGACGCTAGGCTTTCTTCTGGACATGATATCCTTAAAATCAGACAACATCAGCTCTCTTGGCTGTATTGGTTCCTCACCTTCTACAGGCTCATGATAGTCAGGTGAGTTGAAGATTTCGTGAACTGTCTTTATTTGTGCTGCTTGACATACATCTTTTATGTCACTTGCACTGTACCCGTCAAATAATTTGGCAAGTTCAGTATTACTAACATTGCAGTTCATCTGCAGAGGAGTGGTATACTGTTCAAACAGATTCTGTCTTGCCTTTAGTGTTGGGAGAGATACAAAGATTCTCTTTTGAAATCGTCTAAGAAAAGGCCAGTCAAGACTCCAAGGTTTGTTTGTTGCACCGACCACGTACAGCATCAGTTGTTTTCCTTTACCGTTGACACCGTCCATCTCAGTTAAGAATTGATTTTTGGTTCTAACCTCTCCTCCTACTTCGCTATTTCTAGTTCCTAACAGTGAATCAACCTCGTCAACGAACAAGATTACAGGTTTGCTCTCCTTCTCGGCGTACTGTCTTGCCAAAGTGAATAGTTTAGAGACATTTTTTTCAGCCTCACCTAACCATTTGCTCATCATCGATGATGCATCGACGTTGATAAAATAACCGTCCATCTCATTTGCAGTAGCTGCTGCAAGCATGGTTTTACCTGTGCCGGGTGGACCGTAAAGCAACATGCCTTTTGGCCACCCAAGTGGAAATAGATCGGGTCTTTTAGTAGGGTATACGATTGATTCGCGCAAAGCGCTTTTAGCATCATCCAAGCCGATGACTTGATCCCATGTAACATCGGGTTTCTCTTTCATTACCAAGTCATCAAAGTCATTCTCATCTGCTTGTCTCTTCACTGATGCTTGTTGTTCATCATCTGATGCCTTTGGATCAACTGCAGGTTCCACTCCGTGAGCTTGTTGTAATGCAGTGATTCGGTTGTGATAAGAGTTACATCTGTCCTTGTAAATTTGATTTAACTTGCTACTAGGGTATAGCTGTAATAGTTTTACTAGTGAATCAATGGCATGTTGATAGTGCGTAATTGCCATGCCTCTGGCTCCTTGAGAGTCAAATTTGATGGCCTCAGATGCGTATTTGCTTGCGGTATTTTCTAATTCTTGCGGGGCTAAACTCATCTTAATTACCTACTTGTTATCATCTGAATGATTTTCTTGGTATTCTGATGTGTTAACTTCTATCACAGGATTGGTTAAATTAGTTACACAAGTTTCATGCGCATCATAGTCTGGTCCATCACTGTATTGCTTTTTAAAATCAGACTTGTCAGAGATGCGGCCGTGTATGTCTTTTACTCTATTTATAGAATCTTCAGCGGATATGATTAGTTCTGAGATCTCATCATCTAACTCGCTTAGAGAGTCGGCTGCTTCTGATATTATCGAGTTAAAGTGTTTTAGAATCAAACGCATGTCTTTTTTGTCAGAGTACTTGCACAACATGAAATTTGCAACACTTACAATCTTATCCAAATCTTGTAGTTCCTCAAAAGTAAGGCTCTCAACTTTGGCGTTATTAATAGGAGAAGAAGAAGAAGAATTGATCTCAGATAGTCTTTTGTCAATCTTGGAGGTAAGTGCCTGAATACGAGACACGTCCTTTAAATGATCACGTTTAGAAGAAGAGCTGAGTATCGTCATACATTATCTAGTTTAAAAGAATCAAGATTAGGATACTGCTTATTTAGTTTAGAGTTAACTATCAATTTTACTTTATCATGTAAAGCAGACATCTCTGAATTCGACTGACTGAAATCAAATTTTGCAGTCGTAAGAAAGGCAGAATCAAGCACAACGCTACCTAGATGCATGGATATTTCAGATAGCCTGCTACTGCAATGAGGCAGAACATCAAAGAGCCGTGCGCTTGTAGTCCTAATCATAGGAATAGTCAATAGCAGAATTTCAGGAATGACGCTTATATGAGATATTTTTTGAGTGCTCTCCTTTACATGTAAGAGGACTTGTAAAGAGAAAAGCAATCGATACTCTAGTTTCAGGGCATCAATTTGAGATTTGTCCAGTTCATCAAAATTAGCAGTCATGGCAACGGTGGCGGACATATTTGATATTTTTTGCTGTTGTGCCCTATCAGTTATAGTTTCAATAACTGTATCTAGTGTATTTATAGCATATTCCAATCGAGGAGCTAGAGTCACAGACGATGATATGTCGGGGACAGCCAAAGGAGAAGGAGGAGATACAGTACTATATTTTATTAGCATAATTACTAGTAGACAATTTTGTATTTGAGGACGTTGTAACAATTAATTCAGTAACCATAGTTACATGTTTGAGAGTTACAGTTTGTATTTTTTTTGAGCATTTATGTAAAGGAATTTAGCTTTTGATGTTACCTAATAGTAGATCAAAGAAGAATATGGTCAATGGACATGCTCTGACAGTCAGTTTAGAAGAGTTTGGACTAAGCCAGTATGAAGCACAAGCATATGTGTCACTAATTGCAAAAGGCACAATAACTGCAAGCGATTTAGCATTTTATTCAGAGATTCCAAGGACAAAAGTATACCCAACATTACTCAAATTAGAAAATAAGAGACTAGTCATCATCTCCAAGAGCAAACCTATAATGTGCACTGCAATCGCGCCAGAAGACGCATTTGATGAAGTAATCCATGAGCAGATCAACAAGGTAAATGCAATGAATACGCTAATCTCCAACCTAAAGAAGGCAAGTGAGGAGAGCAGAAAGTCAAGAGGTTCAGAAGAGAAAAGATACTTTCATCTGAGTGCAAACAAAGTATTGTCACAGCTTCAGACAATGATCGAGGGTTCAAAATCATCAATAAAGATAATGACAGGCCAACGAGGTTTGGGGTTGTTAGCTGAATGCAAAGAACAGTTGCTAACAGTGGTACGCCGCAAGATAGATGTCAAGGTAGTTATTTCACCAACACAGATATGCTCTAACGCATACAGAATGATTCCAGACGGTGTAGAGATTAGAGCGTCAGAGATTGCTCAAAATTGCTTTATCTTCGATGAGGCAGAGTTGCTACTAATTAATGATGATAACGGCAAGGTGGCAGTTTTTTCATCAACTGATATCCTAGGAATAAACCAAGAGAAGGCTTTTTCAAATATTTGGAAGAATGCGACTAAAACCAAGGCCCTAGCAGATATGACGCAGTCAGAAGCCCAGGAGATTTACAAGGTAATCAAGGTTGTAAAGCAGTATGGTTTGATGTATCTTCTCAACTCTTCTATGACAGCAAAAAAATCCAAAGCGGATATGTTTCAACTATTGGAGAACAACGGAGTCATACTAAAATCAAAGACATTGGATGACATAATTGAGATGATGGATGCAGTGTTACAGATTACATGTTCAGGACACGTCAACTTTGAGGCAAATATGATGAACGTCATAGTTGAATCAAAGCTAAACAACGGACATTCACTGCCATGGGTGTCTGTTTTAGATAGATGTCTTCAAAACCAAGGATACCAGACAAGAACCGTATACCAGAACAATCTAAATACTGGAGAAAAGGTGTATATCAAGATAAATAAGAATCAGTAATGGTATAGATATTTTGAAGATTAAAATGAGAATATAATACAATGAACGCAAGTTAATAGAATGTATAGTATAATCGACTGGAACAGATACGGCAGATGTAAAAAGATGTAGCAGAAAATCAGCTGGAGCTGAATGCCCATAATGAAACTAATGCATTCAATAGACCAGAAAATATTCCAATATCTATTATGGCATCAAGACAAAACGTGTTTGGAGACTAGGTTTTTAGTGAAAACTGGCAAGGATATCAAATGGCATAGAACGTATAGATTAGGTCCGGCCATCTTCTGAGCGGAGCATTATTTCTAGATGATGTGATATTCCAACGTATAGAAGTCTAGGAAATCGGTAAAAAGAGCATTCCACCCGTGATCGGAGGTTTAATTAACAGGGATTTTGTAAATAAGTCATGACTGATGAAGAAATGGATTTCACAACAGAATCATGTGAGTGGACAGAAAGAGACGCAGAGTATGTAGCTGACTATGAGATTTTTCGTGAATTGGGCATGAAAAACGTCAAGAGTTTAGACGTCGACGAATAACAGTATTTTGGAAAATGACTCGATGGCCTTATGAATATTCAAAGCAGTTCAGTCGTAAGATTATCAACTTACGAAATCCTCTAGCAGCTCACAGAATAAAGAAATTGTGTGAATGGATTGCAGATCAACAGGATCCAGATAGCATAAAGAACATTGCCATATGTGAGAAAATCATCAACAAAAAGCTATCATTTCCAACATATGGGTAGCAGATAGTATTTAGATTTAATGATCAGAATATTACTTTCATAATGTTCTATAATACTTCAGATGTACAAAATAGGTTATAGAATTATTGTCAGTCTGAAGATTCAATATGAGTTGAGAGAAAAAGTAGAAGTATACGACTGATCATAATACGCATTGAATCTGAATATCGATTAAAGTTTAGGTCAAAGTCGAGAGTGCCTTGACTCGATCTTGCACATAATCAAATCCTTCTTGCCAGAATTTAGGCGATCTGATATCAAAGCCGTATTCTGACAATAGTTTCTCAGGCTTTTTAGAACCACCTGCGGCAAGAATGTCAATATATGCAGGAACAAAATCTTTACCTTCTTTTTTATATCTTTGAAATAGAGATAGCGCAAGCAGATTTCCAAACGAATAGGCATAACAGTAAAACGGCGTATGGTAAAAATGTGGAATACAGCTCCACTCTGCTCCAAAATCCTCAGAAATATCTACAGAGTTCCCAAACTGGGCACTGAGATTTTGTAAATATGTCTGGGATAGTTCGTCAACCGTAGTTCCAGCACTGATCTGCTTGTGGGCATCAACTTCAAAGATTGTAAAAAATGACTGTCGCAGTATTGTTGCATACAAATCGTCAATCTTTTCAGATAGCATTATCTTTTTCTCGTTATCTGAAATTTTATCAGACAGATGATCATACAGCAATAATTCTGAAAATGTTGATGCAGTCTCAGCTAGAGGCAGCGGAGCATCCTGAACAAGAATTGATCTATCTTGAGCTGCCTGACTGTGAACTGCGTGGCCCAATTCGTGAGCTAGTGTAAACAGATCTCGGGATTTGCCTGTAAAATTTACCAGTACAAAAGGAGTTATTTTAGGCGTGAGTGTGCTACAAAATGCGCCATCTCGCTTGCCTGGTCGTATGGCAGAGTCAATATGATTCTCTTGGAATATCTTTCGTGCATACTCTTCTAATGTGTCACTGAATGCTGCAAAAGAGTCAAAGACTAGTTTTACAGATTTATCATAAGAATAACTTTTTTCTTTAATATTAGCAGCAGCTGGCGCATACAAGTCGTATCTGCGTAACTTTTTCATCTTCAGCATCGTTGCTTTTTGGACAAAGAACTTTTGAAACACGTTAGAATTTTTTTTACACATTAAAAGTAATGAATCAATGGTTTTATCATCAATATCATTTGCAATGTTTCTCATCGATATTGGAGATTTGTGCCCACGAATCTCTATTCCCTCATCCCTCCAGTTAAGAACAATATTTTGATATATCTCGCCTACCACTCCTTTGTTTTCAGAGTATTTGTCAAGGATGGTCTTGTATGCAGTCTCACGGATTTTGGGACTGGTACTGCGAACATAGTTAGTGAGTTCTTCTCTTGTCATAGTTTTGGATTTTTTCCCAATCTTCATCTTGTATTCAAATGCGTTAGTTATTTTATCATACAGTTTTACAAGTGCAGAGACGCCGGTAACATCCAATGTGTTGATTATTCGTTCTTCGGGTTCACTGAGCGCATATTTTGCAAACAGTCTCTTGTGTAATAGATACTGAGTGATCTCACCAGTATTTGCCATGAGTCTTTTTGCATTATTGTCATCAATCTGTGTCTTCCACCACAAATCAAAGAACAAAATTTTATTTGAAATTTCAGAACCTAGTTTTGACATTCGAGTCATCAGAGATGTTGCCTCATCGGACTGGGTATCAGAAGCGTACAACAACGATGCGTAACCTCCAATCTTGTTCATATTTTCAGAGATCGACTCAATCTGTCGCAAGATACCCATAAATTGTCGAGATGGTATTTTTGAGTCTAATTTGGTTTTAGTCTTTTCGAATTTTTTTGCCTGTCTCTCTAAATCTTGAATCTGTTTTTGGAATTCAGGGCTTTTTGGGTCTTGGGCCAGCTCTGATAGATTCCATCCCCCAAGAGAGTACTTGGACATACGATTTGTAGATTTTTAACTATTAAAAAATCAATACATTGGAGATTTAGAATCTCAAATAAAGAGGCAGGATCAATCGGTAGAGACGAAGTAATTTGTTGATTTGTGTCAGCTGAGAATATGTCATCACGGTTAATTACAGACTGCAGGAGTGACTCAGAAAAGATTGAGGGGTAGAAGATTATCTGAGAGATACTGTCTGTCGATACATCAATACAAGCATTAAATTTCCAAAACCTAAAATCATCCAAAAAAACAAGATTACTGTTGATTGAAGAGAGATTAAAAGAATTAGGAGTCAGACTAGAAGATCCTCCTGCGCCTGCAGGGTCGTATATCCCTACAGTAACTACTGGAAATCTACTCTTTATCTCAGGACAGATACCAGTACAAGAAGGCAAAGTTGTCTTTACAGGAAAAGTTTCAGATGATAACTTGGATACTGCTCAAAAAGCAGCAAAATTGTGCGGAATTAACATCTTATCTCAGATAAAAAGAGAGTTGGGGGATTTGGAGAGAATAGTCAGAATAATAAAACTGTCAGGATATGTAAACTCTGTACCAGAGTTTACACAGCATCCCAAGGTTATCAATGCAGCCTCTGATCTATTCTTTGAGATATTTGGGGAAAAAGGCAAGCATTCAAGAGTTGCGTTAGGAGCTGCAGGTTTACCACTAGATTCAATGACTGAGATAGACGCCATTGTGGAATTCTCCTAGCAGTAGGTGGTTTTCTTAAATAGGTATTAGAGCTATAACTAGTGATGCAAAGCAAGAGTTGTCCAGAATGTAATCACGAGAAAGGAATGTGTCAGTGTCTTTGTTGTTGTTCAATTTCACAGATAGGATGCGGATTTTGTATTCTTCCAGTGTTAGCCTATAGGCAAGTAAAGAAGATAATGAGAAAAAAGAGATCAGGTTATGAGATTAGAGAATGGGATCACAGCAGCAGTACCGCTAATCTAAATAATAACAAGACTTGCAATTAACGACTAGCTATTAATGTTAGAGAAGACTATGTACAGCATGTTTAATCCAGAGGAGATCAGAGAGGAAAAATATGTATCACTTGAGACATACAAGAAAAATAATCAGGCAGTCAGAACGCCTGTATGGTTTATCACAAAAGATAACTCAATTATCATAGTGACAAGAGAGCATACAGGAAAGATAAAACGTTTGAGGAACAACCAGAGAGTAAAGCTTGCAGTCTGCTCTATGAAGGGAAAAGTCTCAGGACCGTGGATGTCAGGTACGGCAAAAATTTTGGACAAAGATAAGACTGCAGAGCTAGTAAAGCTACGAGGCAGAAAATACGGATTTTTGGCTAAAATCGCATCGGTGTTTAGCGGAACAAAGGGCGATTTTGTTGCAATATCAGTCAAGGTTAATTGACAGATTTTTGTATAGTAATGTACGTTTTAACTTGTAAGCAGTTAGTGCTGCAAATCCAAAAACTATTACCAATCCCACATATGCCAAAGCCTGTTATACAATGGAAATACTACAGCATGTCAAAAAACATGCCAGCTACCACGATGCAGATTACGGTGACTATGCGAATTCCACTACTTTTTATGTCTGCATCTAGGGCAAGTGATAAGGGATACAGCATGATGGTGTTTCTTATATTACCAGTTTTAAAAGATCTTCTTAAAGAAAATAAAGTTGTAAATGCAGGAGAAAATGGAACAAAGGAGGAGGTTGCTTGTATGTTAATTAGATTACATACTGCTGATTGTTTGCGCGTGCTAATCGTATCCGTAGACTTCCTTATGATCTCCGAGTTTACATAGGTAGATTGTCTTTGTTTTATCATCTATCCAGTATGACAGACGAACTGATTTTGTAAGTCTGAGTATATAGATGTCATCTTTGTTCTTTTCATATGCTATAGTAGTAGGATCTACTTCATTGCTCAGTGCTTTGATGTAATTTTGAAATGCATTACACACTGGCTTGTCGCTTTTGTATTTCTTCCGGCTTTTTTTTATTTCTCTAGACTCATCAATTGTCCATAGCGGCTGCGAGTCCATGAATATGTCAAATCAATTAAGGACGTGATCTAGGTTTAATTTAGTAAATTCATATTTTTCAGGATGCTTTTTCATATCTGTTATATGAGAGGCAATCTTTACCTCATATGATGATACTTGTTCAATCTTGTCCTGGTAGCCAAGTATCTCTGCATCAAGTGTAGTGATCGCTTTATTGTATTTCTCAGTCCAGCCATCTATCTCTTTGTCATAGTAGTCGTCGTGATATTCAATGCGGACACCATATGCAAACGTGTTCCAAATCGAATTAGATAGGAGTTTGAAGGTTGGAAATACATCCTTGTGTTTCATACAGTCGTCCGTTCTCAAAAACGAGTTAAGGAGTCTTGCGAATCTCATGAACGTGCGCCGTAATTCTGGAAAGCCGGGGAACTGTGGAAAGTCTATTACAGTATCATCTAGAGCCTGTAGTATATCCTCACGTGTGTGTCCTGTAGAAGTATTATATTCGACTGCTTTATCACAAAAATCGTTAAAGCGTATTTTGAATTTAAGGTTGTATGTGTTGTACCATCCATATGGAGCCTCTTGGTAAACGTCATTTACTAACGCGCCTATGTGGGTAAATCTATCGACAACGTCGCTTATAGCGTCCCTTGCTTCGTTCATGTGCTCATCTGGATGTGACAACGGAATATTTATCCTGTCGCGATCAAAGTGGTACGTCTCGTATCCGCTATTTGACTTGGAGATCATGCCATCTTTCATGAGATGATCAATAGTTTCATATATCAAAGTAGAGTATGGTCCATCCCTGTACCAGTAGTATGGCAGTGAGTCTTTGATTGGATTATTATCAGGTAGGGATTGTTTTGCTTTGAACAAGATCTTCAATACATCCTTTTTGCTAACATTACGACGATTCTTACGGGTATGCATTCTAGCAAAGACGACTCTGATCATTTCTTGGATTACACATTTCTCAGATTCCGGTATGGTCATACCTCTTATACCAGACGTTATGATTTATTCCTTTCTTCTATCATCCTAATGGAGGAGATTTATGGATTGTTTGCTGTAAAGCACTACTTTGGAATAGTAAGCTGTTGTGAGACTAACTACTTTGAGTTTCTACCTATGCCATGACAGTTTCAGGCAGCGGCATCGAGTTTACAATATCGTGTGTGTACCGTCATAATTTCTACATCATCAAATTTGAGAACACAATCAGCCAAATTTTAAGTACAATTCCATCTACCTTATGAAGGGAAAAATCTCAGGACCGTGGATGTCAGGTACGGCAAAAATTTTAGGCAAAGACAAGACAACAGAGGTAGTAAAGCTACGAAGCAGAAAATACGGATTTTTGGCTAAAATCGCATCGGCACTTAGCGGAACAAAAGGTGATTTTGTTGCAATATCAGTCAAGGTTGATTGACAGATTTTTGTATAGTAATGCGCGTTTTAACTTGTAAGCAGTTAGTGCTGCAAATCCAAAAACTATTACCAATCCCAGATATGCCAAAACCTGGCTGTGCTCGATTAATACAGCAGACACGCCGGTTCCAACTACACTTGGAAGTAAAGACAACGCATACAGCCACCAGCCACAACATCCTAAAGGAATCAAAGAGAAGAATGAAAAGAAAGATGTAGCAGCTGTGCTTCCTGTACCTCCTCCTCCAAGAGATTTTCGTTTCATACCAATATTACATCCTAACAACTTGCTTTTTTCAGAAAGGAATATCTGTAATCCAATTCCAGCGCCCATACCAATAATTACAATGGAATTTAGTTGAAATGCTGCATTGACAGCATCTAGTGGTTCAAGTGCAGGGGTGGTAATTACAACTACAGATAGATAGACTGTGATGGTTAATATTCCAGCAATGACGGCCTTGGTAACAGGGTTCATCTACAGATCATCACCGTAAAGTAGTGTATCAGGATGAAAGGCTACCCATTCAAACCAGAACCCTGGTTCGTTTGGTATTCGTTCTAGTTGTTCTCCAGCGTATTCACCCGATATGGATAATCCGTCGTAATTCCACTCAGAGCTAGTTTGTACATCGATGATCGCATCATCTTGGAGAACAAAATCTAAAACATTGCCGTCAAGTGTTCGCTCAAAGGAACGAGAGTTCTGCGAGAATAATGACACCAAGAGTATCGGATTCTCACCAATGGAGTCATTGATGACAGTATTTGATTCTATATCATTTTGTGCATATGCCTTGTATACACCATCATGTTGAAATCCAATAATTATCTCTTTGAGAGGGAGTCGATCATCCCTATGTTCTACCGGGAACATTATTCGAGGTTCAGTATAATAATTTCCGTACGGATCAACATCATAGGGACGAATAAAACCTGTATCAGTTGTCAATACAACGGTATCAGGGTGTAATGACTTCCAATCACCCCAAGTAATCACATCAAATGGTACCAAATCTAATTTGTAGCCACTCAGTTCACCTTTGACTGCCAATCCAAGTGCCTGACTCCAATACGAATCGGTGAGTCGATCATACATCAACAGATTGCTATTGTATAGCTTGCCAGACGTTCCAAACTCGACTACTTTACCGTCAATTACTCGCACAAAGACCTGATTAGTATAACATAGAGGACAATAAGTCACAGAGACAGGGGTGTTGCCTACGGCATCATTTACAATTTCATGCCAGACTAGTATAGAGAGTGGATATGCTTTTGACTCACCGTTAATATGTAATCCAAGGACAGTGTCAGAGTCAGAAATAAAGTCAGAGTCAGAAACTGGAGCAAACATAGGATCATCAATTGATGGAATACCGTCTTTTTCAGGTCCTCCGCCTCTTATCTTCTCAAGTGGGATCAAGTGCTTAACGCCATTAGTCTCCATGAGAGGAAATTCCGTGGATATAAGATTCATGGTGTCAGATTGGAGTGCAGTAGTAGTATCAGGCATGGTTTCTTTGGTAGTATCAGGCATGGTTTCTTTGGTAGTATCAGGCATGGTTTCTTTGGTAGTATCAGGCATGGTTTCTTTGGCAGTGTCAGTTATAGAGTCACCAGGTACCAAAGACGATGTAGCAACACCAACAATAACAGCAACCCCCAAGCCAGCTGCTATGAGTATGACTAGAATTTTTAAGTTCAATACAAAATAACTCATGTTTACAAAATATTAAAAAATTGTTATAAATTGTTAGGAAATTATTAATGGATTTTCAAGTATAGCGTACATAGACATCACTGGGATGTACAAAAATCATAGTATAATGAAATGCCATGAATAAAATAACAATAATAAAGAAATAGAAAAATCATCTGAGACGAACAAAGTAATAAGATTTAGTAATGTATATACATATAACAATAATACCAACGAGAATTAACTAATACATTAATACAAAAATCTTATTCAGTAGTCAAAAACACAAAAAGGTGCCAGTTATTTGATTTGTTTATTTAACTCGGTGAGGAATTTTTTGATTTTAGCCTTTGGAACTACAGCACCACATGCCTTATCATGACCGCCGCCAGAACCGCCAAGACTAGTTGCCAAAACGTTTACAATTTTGCCCAAATGAACCTGGCAGTTTTTAGAACCCCTAACTGAAACGGCATAAATGCCATAGTCAACTCGTTCTTTATAGGCAACTCCTACATCCTTTCCAGACAAACCCATGACAAAATTAACTGCACCACTTGCACCGGCATCTAAAATTTCCATATGGCTGAGGTTTTTCATCTTTTTTAATCCCTGTTTTACTTTGGCAATCATCTGAGATAGTTTTTCTACCTGAATTTGTGCAAATTCAAACGTGTTTGGTATCTCGTGTGGAAATTTAGAGTCTGCTAATTCCTCAACTAGATATTGTAAATAATCAGGGTCTTTCTGATGTCCCACTATATTATAAGTAAGAACAGTAGCGCTAATCAAAGCAAATTGCCTATCATAAATTTGAAGTAGTTTTGAGCCAATAGGCCTATCTTCCATATAATCAGTAATGGCAGCACATGTAGCAATAAAGGATGCATGATCATTTAATTTAGAGGCATATGCATTGTAAACCTGTACAGCAGTACACTCGTTGATATCGTGGATAATCTTTACTTTGATCTTTTTTAGAGATGCTACAACAGTAGGATCAATGTCGTGATGATCAATATAGGTAACTGAGACTCTTTTCTTTCTAAGAGCGGTTAGAATATCAACAAATTGATCCTGTGTGTTTTTACTCAACCCAAGATCACATATGAATAACGATTTTAATTTTTGATCATCGAGGACTTGGGTTAATGCATCCATCTGACCGGGATAATCAACTAGAATTGCATCACCGCCGAAAGCCTGTCTGATTAATGCTGCAGAACTAATTCCATCGGCATCTTCCTTGTGAGATATACAGACTATCTTGGTTCGTTTCTGTGTAGGAGTTTTTTTAACAGACGGTTTCAAGGTTTTTTTAGTAGTTGCTGTTTTGGTCGCTGTTTTTTTAGCAGGAGACTTCAAAACTTTGGATGCAGCTTTTTTGGGTTTAGATAATGATGCCAATATAGATTAAAAAATTAAAGACCCTCATTTAAATGAAGAATGTAGAATCAAGGTTTCTTAACTGAACGTGTAGCAGCTTTACTAACTAGTGAACTAGAATCAAGATAAATATCATAAAATGGTACGCATTCCATCTGGGTTTGGTAGTCAATTGCCTGAATTTTTTTTAGTTCAAGACATGATGCGTGCAGTATCAGATCATCCAGTTTTTTCAGTTGTTTACGCTCGCTAGGAGTCATTTAATTTTTAATGAAAATTGAATATTTAGTATCAAAAGTTGAAAGAATAGACTAATTACTAAATTTATACCATATTTTAGACAAAATATAATTAATCGTATGTATAATGTTCGATATGGAAACAAAGAATATCGGCCTGCGTGGAATTGAAGTTGCAGATACAAAAATTTCAAATATTGATGGGGAGAAAGGGAAGCTTATTTATCGTGGATTTGACATTTTGGATCTTACAAAAAAATCATCGTTTGAGGAAACTGCGTACCTACTGATTTACGATGACCTGCCAACAAAAGAGCAGTTAGAGGAATTCAATACAAAGCTAATCGAGGCAAGATACATCCCAAAGCAGATGCAAAAAAACATGGGAAACTGGAGAAAGGATGCAGACCCAATGGACATGCTTCAGGCATTCGTATCAGCACTTGCAGGATACTATGATGAAGAATTTTCAAGCAAAGAAGCCAGTTATGACAAAGCTATCAACCTGATAGCCAAAGTTCCCACAATTATCGCTAGTTGGCAGAGAATACGAAACGGGCTAGATCTAGTAGACCCCGACTCATCACTAGGCCATGCTGCAAATTTTCTGTATATGATGTCAGGGGAAAAGCCGGATCCCGAGGTTGAGAAGATCTTTGACGTATGCCTGATTCTCCACGCGGATCATACGTTTAACGCATCAACATTTACAGCAAGGCAGGTTGCGTCAACTAGAGCGCATATGTATTCTGCTGCCAGTGCGGCAATTGGAGCATTGAGTGGAGAGCTTCACGGTGGAGCCAATACAGAAGTGATGAAGATGTTACTAGAGATTAAGCATATTGACAAGGTTAACAATTGGATCACAGAAGAGATGGCAGCAGGACACAGAATAATGGGAATGGGTCATGCAGTGTATAGAACGTACGATCCAAGAGCACAGGTACTAAAAGAGCTATCAAGAAAACTAGCAGAAAAAACCAAAGAGCCGTGGTTTGATTTAACAGAGGCAATAGAGACTGCAACCATATCTGAAATGAAAGCCAAAAAAAATCGGGACATTTATCCAAACGTGGATTTGTATAGCGCCTCCATTTACTACATGCTAAAGATACCAGTAGATCTCAACACTCCAATATTTGCAATCGCAAGAGTGGTAGGATGGGCAGCACACATCATTGAGGAAAAATTTGCAGAAGCAGCACCAAAACCTGCACTATACAGACCAAAAGCAGTCTATGTAGGAAAATACTGCGGACCGCAGGGCTGTGAGTACAAAACACTGGATCTTAGAAAATAACTAGTTGATTTTTCAAACAATGCTCTAATCATGTTGCAGAGCACATTCACATGCAGTATTTGAAGATACTGATGGGGTTATGATGAATCGGGAGAAGATTTTCCTTTTCTTATTTTGTTTTGCAATATTGTTTTATTATACGTCACACCAAATCGATGGGCTTCATCTCTAGCATACTGTAATATCTTCAATGATGATTTGTATTTAGGAATCAAGACCGGTCTCCTATTTTTAGGAACATAAACCTCTTCATTTTCTTTAGCTAAAGAGATACAGGGCAATTTCAATCCAAGCGATGCCAGTGAATCCAGAGCGGCATTTAGTTGTCCTTTGCCACCATCAATTAATACCAAATCCGGAAGTTCAGAGTGCTCTTCTAGCAACCTGTAATACCTCCTTTTTATTATCTCAGCAATCATTGCAAAATCGTTTCGTCCATATACTGTTTTAATCTTGAATTTCCTATAACCTGACTTGTCAGGAGTCCCATCAACAAACCTAGACATGGAACCCACTGCAAAATCATCTCCGTGGTTAGAGATGTCAAAACATTCAATGACATTAGGTATGACAGGAAGGTGCAGTACGTCTTTTAGTTCTACTAGTCCAGGATTGCCTCCTTTTAGATGAGCCAGATTAATATTTTTCAAGATAAGATCAATTACCTCTTTCTTCTTGCCCCTAATCGGAGAGAGTATCCTTACAGAAAAACCAGATTGTTTTGAGAACAGAGATTCCAACAACTCTTTATTTGCAGGAACATGACTTACAAGAATAAGTTTGGGAATTTTATGGGTAGAGTAATACTGGTACAGAAAATTGGAAAAAGAGTTATCGCCTACAAGATCAAAAAAGAACTTGTCGCTATCCCTTATCACACCATTGACCATTCTGAAATTCATAACAGTGACAGAGTCAGCTTTGACTCCCATTCCAAAGTACTCTTCATCAGAATTCTCAACATACTCCATTTTTTGTTTACTCTGAAGACTTCCGAGTCGAACTAGCGTATCTCTAATCTCTTTTGCGCGCTCAAATTGCTGTAATTGGGCTGCTTGTTGCATCTCTTCTGTCAGCTTTTTTGTAAAGATTTTAGATTGGTTTGTATTCTTGAGTACGTCTTGTAACGCTGCAACATGTTTAGGATACTGTTCTTGGGCATTTTTGAATTCACATGGCCCTTGACAATTTCCCAAATGATACTCAAGGCAGACTTTTTTGGGAAGGGTTTTGCAGATTCGGATTTGGAATGCCTTTCTCAGAGTGCCGATGGTAAGTAACTTTGAGCTGCCATGTGTGAATGGTCCAAAAATCTTTCCTTTTCCCAAGAACTTTCCATTTCGAGTTCTTCTTGTAACCAGCAGACGGGGATACGCCTCATCTGAAATACGAAGATATGTGTATCTCTGCTGATCCTTTAACTCGATGTTAAACTTGGGACGGTGTTTCTTTATCATATTTGATTCCAAGAGAAATGCCTCACTTTCATTGTCAGTTAATACAAACTCGATATCAGATATGTATTCCACTAGTTTCTGAGTCTTGTAATTTTGGTTTTTGTTAAAATAAGTCCTGACTCGGTTCCTCAGGTTTTTTGCCTTTCCGATATAGATGATTGTGCTATCAGCATCCTTCATCAGGTAGATTCCAGGATCTGTGGGAATGACGAGTTTGGATATATCAAAGGCCATTTTTCAAGAGTTTTTTCAGGTATTTGCCAGTGTAACTTCCGGGAGCTTTGGCAATATCTAGAGGCGTGCCAGTAGCCACGATTTGACCGCCCTCATCACCGCCCTCAGGTCCCAAGTCAATTAACCAATCAGAGTTTTTAATTACATCCATGTTATGTTCTATTACAACTACGGTATTTCCAAGATTCACTAGACGATTAAGGACGTCTAGTAGTTTTTGGACGTCGGCAAAATGCAAGCCGGTCGTAGGCTCATCTAAGATGTAAAATGTCTTTCCAGTACCACGTTTTGATAATTCAGATGCAAGTTTTACTCTTTGCGCCTCACCACCTGACAGTGTGGTAGAGGATTGTCCTAGCTTGATATAGCCCAATCCTACATCATAAACGGTCTGCAGTTTTCGCTTTATTGCAGGAACATTCTCAAAAAAGTTTAATGCTTCATAAACTGTCATATCCAAAATATCTGAGATGTTTTTCCCCTTGTACAGCACAGACAGTGTCTCGGTGTTGTATCTCTTTCCCTTACACTCATCACACTTTACATAAACATCAGAGAGGAATTGCATCTCTATTTTTTTTACGCCGTCGCCATCACATGCAAAGCATCTGCCAACTGGAACATTAAAAGAGAATTGTCCAGGCATATACCCCCGCTCTTTTGATAATGCAGTACTGGAATACAACTCTCGAATAGGAGTAAAGGCGCCAATGTATGTGGCAGGATTCGAACGTGGCGTCCTTCCAATCGGAGATTGATCAATTGCAATAACCTTGTCAATATTTTCAATGCCAGTAATACCGGCATTGCGTCCAGGTCTTGTATTTGATTTGTAAAAATGACTTTCAAGTGTCTTTAGCAAGATATCATTTATCAATGTGGATTTACCAGAACCAGAGACACCAGTTATGGATACAAATAGACCGAGTGGAATTTGTACATCTATATTTTTGAGATTGTTCTCAGATGCACCCCTTACATTCAAAGAACCAAAAGGATTACGAATTTTGTCACTCAGAGTGATCAGAGACGATTCCTTGAGATATTTGCCAGTTATTGATTTGCGTCCTCGCAAAATTTGGTTCACAGTCCCCTCAAAGACAACACTTCCGCCATGAACGCCGGCACCAGGTCCCAAATCCACAATCCAATCTGAACTTCGTATAACCTCCTCGTCATGTTCCACAACTATGACTGTATTTCCCAGATTTCTCAACTTGTTTAGCGTCTTAATCAGTCGTGCATTGTCACGCTGATGCAACCCAATCGTAGGCTCATCAAGTACGTACAGAACGCCAGTCAAGTTAGAACCAATCTGGGTTGCCAGCCTAATCCTTTGGGATTCACCGCCTGACAGGGTAGAACTTAGGCGATTCAGTGTAAGATAGTTTAGTCCGACATTTTTTAAGAACTCGAGGCGTTCTTTGATCTCCTTGAGAATATCTCGCGCTATGTATTGCTCATTTTCAGTTAGTTTCAAAGTAGAAAAAAAATCATAGCAATGGTCAATGGATAGGTTACATACATCCATTATTCCTAGTTTGTTGATCTTTACTGCCAGAGATTCTGGTTTTAGTTTTTGACCACTGCACGCAGTACAAGGAGTGTCCCTCATGAACTGTTTGAGCCACTCCCGTTTTGACTCAGAGTCAGTCTCCATAAAGGCGCGTTGTAGATTCTTCAATACGCCCTCAAATGTATTTACATGCTGCCATGACATATCCCCTGACTTTGATCGATAGTTAAAATCAATAAGATCAGATGTGCCATGCAGTATAATCTGAAGGTATTGTGGCTTTATTTTATTAATGGGAGTCATCAAATCAAATCCAAATTTTTTCCCAACGGCTTGTAATGCTTGACGTCTGAATGATGAGAATCTTCCACTCCATGGAATTATGGCACCGTCCAAAATTGATTTTGTTTTATCAGGTATGACTAGGTCAGCATCAAACTCCATCTTTACACCAAGACCATTGCAAGTTTTACACATACCAAACGGAGAATTAAATGAAAAGGATCTGGGCTCTAACTCACCTACCGTTAATCCACAGTAAGGACAGGCATTATTTTGCGAAAAGATTTTTTCGGATTTCTCAGCAGCTATCATTACATCTCCCTTTGATGCAGTAATTGCAGTCTGTATCCCCTCAAACAATCGAGATCGTTCAGATTTCTCTACAGTGATTCTATCAACTACAATCTCAATGTTATGCCACTTTTGCCTGTCAAGCGGAGGGATTGAGTCATCAAGGTTTAGAATATCACCGTTTAGACGCACTCGCAGATAGCCATCTTTTTTTATTTGCTCGAATAGTTTTTCGTATGTTCCTTTCTTTCTCTGTATGAGTGGTGCTAACACCAGTATCTTCTTTCCTGAAAAATCCTTTAGGACAGAATCACATATTCGCTCTATTGACTGGGTCGATACCTTTCTGCCACAGTTGGTACAATAGGGAACGCCTATTCGTGCAAACAACAATCGCATGTAGTCGTATATCTCAGTAGTAGTTCCTACGGTGGAGCGGGGATTTTTACTGGTAGTTTTTTGTTGTATAGAGATAGCAGGAGACAGACCTTCAATAGAATCAACGTCTGGCTTGTCCATCATCTCTAAGAACTGCCGCGCATACGCTGAAAGAGATTCTACGTAACGTCTTTGACCCTCTGCATATATGGTATCAAATGCAAGTGTTGATTTGCCAGACCCTGAAAGTCCACTGATAACTATTAGCTTGTTTTTTGGAATATCAATATCAACGTTCTTGAGATTATGATGTCGCGCCCCACGAATCTTTAGTTTACTTTCTGCCATCTTTAAATTTAATCTCCTTTCTTATTCTTTTTATTCTATCCCTGCACTCTATTGCATGTTCAAAATCCAACTCTTTGGAATAAATAGTCATTTGCGCTTCCAAGTTTATGATGTCGTTTGCAAGATCATGAGTGGATTTGAGTTTGGCATCATCTAGTACTATTTCTTGTTCGGGAACTGATTTCTTTATGGTTTGAGGAGTGATGTCATGTTCTGTGTTGTAACGAATCTGTTTCTCTCTACGACGTCTAGTCTCATTGATTGTGTTTTGCATAGATTGAGTGATTTTATCAGCATACATTATTACAGAACCGTTTACGTTTCTTGCGGCCCTGCCACATGTCTGAACCAGACTGGTAAAATTTCGCAAAAACCCTTCATGGTCTGCATCAAATACTGCAACCAAAGATACTTCAGGAATATCCAACCCTTCGCGAAGCAGATTAATGCCAACTAGAACGTCGAATTCTCCTAGACGTAACTGCCTAATGATTTCAGTACGTTCAAGGCCATGAATCTCTGAATGCAGATATCTTGCCCTGACTAGTTTTTTTGAGAGATAGTCAGTCAAGTCTTCTGCCATTCGTTTAGTCAATGTAGTGACAAGGACGCGCTCAGAATTCTCGGCCCTTTTTTGAATTTCTGAGATTAGATCGTCCATCTGATCTCTTGTAGGTTTGATGTGAATCAAAGGATCAAGCAATCCTGTAGGACGCACTAGTTGTTCTACTATCTGGGAAGATTTCTTTCGCTCATAGTCTGCAGGAGTTGCTGAAACGAAGATGGTGTTTTTGACGTACTCTTCGAACTCTTCGAATTTCAGTGGACGGTTATCAAACGCGCTTGGCAGTCTAAATCCGTATGTGACTAGTTGATCTTTTCTTGAATGATCACCTTTGTACATGCCGTGTAATTGAGGTAACGTCGCATGAGACTCGTCAATGACTAAAATATAGTCATCGCCGAAAAAATCCATCAGACAGAATGCTTGCTGTCCTGGTTCTCTTCCATCAAAATGTCGTGAATAATTTTCAATGCCGGAACAGTATCCTAACTCTTCGATCATCTCTAAATCGTAGTTGGTACGCATCTCTAGTCGTTGTTTTTCTAACTCGTTGAGTTTAGGCAAACGATCCTCTAGCTCGTCTCTGATGGATTTGACTGCCTTTTCTCGTACATCTTTTGCAATAAGATAGTGTTTGGCAGGATAGATGCGTATCTGTGTCAGTCTTTTTATCTCCTTGAGGGAGACGTGATCAAGCAGGGTAATCTTTTCTATCTCGTCGCCGAACATGGAGATTCGAACTAGATCTTCAGAGTATGCAGGTGTAATACTGATGGTATCCCCCTTTACACGAAAGTTTCCCGGCGCAATTTGAACTGCGTTTCGCTCATATCGTGCATCAACGAATCGCCGTATCAAGTCGTCTCGCTTTATCTCATCACCGACACAAAGTGTAACTGCCAAGTTGTCCCAGTCACTAGGGTTTCCAAGTGAGTAGATGCAGGATACGGTTGATACGATTATTGTAGGTTCTCCTGACAACAGCATGGCAGTTGCCTCTAGTCGTAGCTTTTCGATCTTTTCGTTGATTTGGGTATCCTTCTCAATGTAGGTGTCTGTCTGAGGGATATAGCTCTCAGGTTGATAATAGTCATAGTAAGACACAAAATATCCCACGTTGTTTTTTGGGAAGAATTGTTTTAGTTCTGCATAAAGTTGTGCTGCAAGGGTCTTGTTGTGAGAGATTACAAGTGTATTCTTTCCGGTCCTCTCAATGACATTTGCAATAGAGAATGTCTTTCCGCTTCCGGTAACTCCAACTAGTGTTTGAACGGTCTTTTTATTGACACCGTCAACTAGGGCATTAATTGCTTGAGGCTGATCACCTGTAGGCGTATAATCAGATATGAGTTCAAACTTTTGTATCTGTTCCAATATATACATAATGTAAAAACGGATTAAATATCCTTGTTCACAATATTCAGAATAGTAATAATTTACCACAGAGGAGATTTAACCAGTTTTAATTTGCCATCAACTAGCTCAAAGCCCATAATTTTAAGAGTGGTGCGTGCAGTAGCAGAGTTCCTCTCTAAGATCTTTTGCGCCAAGTCCATCTGATCTTGTGATCTCATGTGTTGTCCAATCTTGTATTTGCCTGAGATGGATTTTGGAGTTATCTTGATGACGCTTACAGCATCTAAAACCTTCATATCAGGTTCGATAGGGTCGTATCGTCCTTCAGGCTGATACTTTTCCATCAATCCGTTTAGGGCAACAGTCTTCTCTTCCCTGTCAGAAACAATGGTACCCGTTCCCTTGATTACGACACTGATGTACAATGTATCAGCAAGAGACGCATCATGAGGATCTGCAAAATAGGAAGGCAGGAATTCCAGTTCTCTGTCTGCCTCAAAGCCTACTTTGCTGTTTTGGGTAAGGTTATCGAGTTTTTCACCTCGTGTGTGGGAGTGCATGTAGACTGCACCGTCAAGGAACACAAAGTTCATTGGAATGATTTGAGGAAATCCGTTTTTATCAATGCTTGATACACGTCCTACGTGCTCTTCATTGAGAAATTCGATTATTTTGTCATACGATTTGATTTGAAGAATCTTGGTTAACTGCATACATCAATAATGAAATAATCTTATAAATCAGATTCGGAATAGGAGTATGTCCTACAGATATGACCAAATGAATCACATCACCTAAGAGTGGGTTACTATCGACATATATCTATAGGACACACATTTGGAATAGCAACTTTGATCTACGCACATAATATCATCTAATCATCGCTATCTGTTTTATGAAATGTAAATTTGAGCGTAAATTTTCCTATTGTAGTCATGAACTTCAAAAAGAGAAGAGATACATACATATATATTTTATGTAACTAACAGTACATGATTGTATGCAAGTATTATGAAGATTGTCACAAGTAGCACAGACCACTGGAATATTTAGCAATTGTTTTAAAACATACAACATTGCATATTAAATAAAAAGTGTAAGATGATCCGTCAATGTCACGTTGGATTTAGGAAAAAGTACAATTCTATCTACTGCAAGAGAGAAGAGATACATAAGTCATATATATTTTATGTAACAACTTTTATGTAACTAACAGTTAGCTCAGAAGTAACTAGAATATCGGATGATTGTATGCAAGTATTATGAAGATTGTCACAAGTAGCACAGACCACTGGAATATTTAGCAATTGTTTTAAAACATACAACATTGCATATTAAATAAAAAGTGTAAGATGATCCGTCAATGAACCACCATGAACGGATTCTCAAACACTACTTTAAACTAACAAAATTTGGATTTAAACTAGCTGGTGCATATGTTTTGCACAAAGATCTAACCAAAGTAAAGAGATGAGGGGTGTGGTACCAGATGACTGACAGCCCACTCTTAAAAAAGAACATGCAGCGCAGTCTTGCAAACAATCCACGACAGCGTGCATCTGTCATGAGGGATGTAGAAGACGTGTTCAATCCAAATATCCCGTTCTCCAAAAAATCCAACGCAAGATATGGTCCTGCTGTCTTTCATGCCATCATGATGGGAGCTGCAGCACTTGACGTCTCAATATTCGGATATACTGCGGCCGTACGTAGATGGAAGACAGTCTCATACATGCTTGCAAGAGGCCACCGCGAGTATCCGTGCGGGGAGTGGATTTCCAACATCTGTCTAAGGGTTGATCCGTACGGCATGACAAAGTCACTTGAAAAGGCCATGTCTGCCAATCTTGACAGATTGCAATCGCTTGGATTATTTGCAGGAAAACGAATAGACATTGCCATAGATATGCATCTGATACGACGCTGGGATCGCAAGCACGGAGCCGAACTGGTGCGCTCAAAGAGCAAGGGCAAGACGGGCAGTTTTGAGCGGTATATTGCAGCGCAGTGTATCAAGCCCGGCATGCAGATGGCACTTGCGTTATTGCACATGCCTGCACTTGAGGATACGGCATGTTATGTGCGCAAGACAGTTGCAATGTGCAGGCAAACAGGTGCCAAGATTGGAACAGTCATGCTTGATCGTGAGTTCTTCTCCACTGATGTCATCAGGGTGTTAAGAGATCTAGGCGTGGATTATCTGATTCCATGCGTCAACACGGCCAATGTCGTAAGGGCCATTGAGGAGTTTTCCAGAGGAGAGCGTCCTGCAATATCCATGTTTCGTATAGCAAAATCCAAGAACGATTACGTAGAGTATGTAATGCACATAACGGAACGCAAGAAGAAGAGCAAGAAGAAGAGCAAGAACAAATCTTGTGTGGAAAAACCAGAAGAAAAATACATTGCGTTTGCCACAAACAGATTTGACATCGATGTCAAACGCTACGCTGAGAGATGGATGATAGAGACGGGTTTTAGAATGGTAGAAAACCAAAGGGTAAGAACGCGCAGCAGGAGCGTCACTGTCCGGACGCTGTGTTTTATGTATTCACTTGTATTGTTCAACTCTTGGGTTCTTGCAAACGCCGAGCTGACAAACAATCAATCCGTATCAGGTAGCAGGAGCATCTATCCTAAAATCACGCAGACTGACATGAAGATAATTATAATGATGTACACTCTTCCATGGAACGGCAGATATGAAGAACCGCCGCCCGGGGCCTCTCTTGCTGGTTCCAAAGATGTTGCTTGTTGTGACATTGTCACTACCATGTCATATGTGCAATAACCCACTAGACTGTCTGCTGTAACACCGAATTCAAACAACACCGCATTTGATTTCTGCTGTCGCTTCCTGAGACACATCAACAGACCTATGGAAACGCCTCCCAGCCTGCAACTCACATCTGCACGCTTTTTTGTCTCCTGTGAGAATCGTATGTAACACGCTATACTGTTCTGACACTCAGACGGTGTGTGATGGTATGGAATGATCTTCATCTTAGTTTTAAACATGTGATCTGCCACAGATTCTCCATTGGCAGGTGTCCAGATTTCATCTACTTCTGAGCTAACTGACTAATCTCTCTTTAGAGGAGAGAATGGTGACACAGGATATACGACTAGGACCGCAGGAAACAAAACTACTGTTCAGTCTGGAAACGAAGAAAATGAGTATCTTTACCTTCAATGATGCCTGTATTGTCCTGAAAGTAGTTCACCCCTCACATCAGGCTCATAGCCTAGGTGGGCGTGTTCCATGACTGATTTTTTCAGCGGCATGGCATCCCATGTAAAATCTATGAAAGACACAGTCAACTTGTCCATTACTGGAAACAGCGGTGTGTGGGTCCGCAGATGGAGACGCTCTACTGTGTGGCGTTATATAGGAAGACGGAGAGTACGAGTAATGAAAAAACTTGACTTGTCCAAAGTGGAATGGATTATCAGAGAAAAACGCAAGAATACTGCCAGTAACAGAGAGATTGCAGCAAAGATGAACGTCTCTGTCAGATGGGTTCAAAAGCTGCACAAGAGATACAAAGATGCAGACAAGATAGTGTATCCTGCCCCAATGGGAAGACCCAAAAAGAGTGCGCCCGGACGACTAGAACACTCGGTGATTCTCTCAGCAATAGCAAACGAGATTCGAGGAGCTGCAACCTTGGAGCGCGTCATAAGATCATCTGTAGGAATGTATATTGCGCACAACTTTATACACAAAGTATTGAAAGATGCAGATTATGTAGATGCCAGTCCAAACAAGAGCAAGAGGCGCAAGTGGGTTAGGTGGGAACGAACTTACTCCAATTCCCTATGGCATACTGATTTCAAACATCTTGACGATGGCAGATGGCTCATATGTTACCAGGATGACGCTTCACGTTTTGTGACTGGTTTTGGTGTATTTGCAGAGGCAACTACAGAAAACGCCCTAAAGGTACTTGATGAGGCCATAAAAAATCACGGCAAGCCTGCATCAATCCTGACAGATCGCGGTACCCAGTTCTATGCCACAGAGTCTGAGGCCAAGAAGAAGGGTGCCTCCAAATTTGAACAAAGACTGGTGGAACTTGACATCAAACACATATTGGCACGTGTACGACATCCACAGACAAATGGTAAACTAGAACGTCTGCACGGAGAGATACAGCGCAAACTACGCCACTTTGAAGATGCCTCAGCTGGCAAGACTCGACGTGGTACAACAGAGAACTCTAGTGTAGGAGGACCGTTTTACACCGCATCTGCAAAGGATCCCGTGGAACGGTTCATGGAATGGTACAACTACAACAGACCGCATATGTCACTTGACTGGGACAATCTAGAGACTCCGGTACAGGCATTTAAGAGAAAGATGCCGCCTGCTGGCAAGACGGTGACAGATAGTCAAACAGGTCAAGAGTACAGTGCAGAATAGCATTATGACATTAAAACAGATGTTTTGTCCTTAGTAGTGGATACTATGCATAATTTTTTGAATAGTTGCCATGCGTGGAGTGGAAATGAATAAAATTCATGAATTGTACAGTAGGATTTAGCACAAGACAGTTATACATCACTCTAGAACATCATACATGCAAACATCTCCAAGTTTTGAAGAGGGGCGAACTACTTTCGGGATCCCACAACCTTCAATGATGCCAGAAATATTCTTAAAGGAACGGATTCTGCTGTCTGGAATGTAATTGGAGGGCTGAAAAAAAAGAGACGATTACAAGAAATCGAAAATGGAAAATATCTCCTTATCCCTACAAGAGCCGGTCCCGAGGGATATTGGTCTGAGGATCCTTGGTTAATTGTACCTCAACTAGTTGACGAATACTATGTTGGATTTTGGACTGCAATGAATTTTTGGGACATGACAGAACAAATACCTTACACAGTTTTCGTTGCTACTCCAAAACGAAAGAAAAATCGCATCTTGAAATTTGGAAATCAAAAATTCCAATTTGTCACCATATCAGAAAAGAAATTTTTTGGGTATGTGGAACACATAACAGGGAAAAATAGTTATTTTAACATATCTTCAAAAGAAAAAACAATTGTTGATGGATTAACTCACCCCGAATACTGTGGCGGTATAGTAGAAGTGACAAAAGCAATGTGGAATATACGACAAGAAATTGATTGGAACGAAGTTTATCAACTATCCAAAAAAATTGGGATTAATGTAGTGTTACGTCGATTGGGTTATCTGTTAACTGTTCTTGATGTAGAAAAAAATCTGTCTGAAAAAATAAGAAAAGAAATAACTCGATATCCTTACAGTTTTCTTGATCCTACTACTGCAAAAACAAGAATTGCGTATTCAAAAGAATATGGATTAATACTTAACAGAACAAAAGATGAATTACTTGGCTGGATGGAGTATTAGAAATGGATGTAGATGAAATGAAGTCATTGGGTGGCAAGTATGGTGTATTTGCAGAAACTATCCAAAAAGATTATTCTGCGACTGTCTTGTTGTTTGTAATTTCAGAATTTTCAGAAATATCTGAAATGGTGTTTAAGGGAGGTACTGCACTCAAAAAGATATATTTTCCAGATGTAAGATTTTCAGAAGATCGTGATTTTACTTGCAACAGTGATATCTCCAATGAATTAGAATCTTTACTAAAAGAGAAGATTAAAGATCTTGACGTGAATTTTACAGAAGTTAAAAAAATGGAAACTGGTAAACGTAATAGAAAATATTCTGTAAAGTATCTAAACTATAACGACCATGTATGTCCCATCACTTGATGCAGAGACTGTCACAAAGTACTGGCTGCCAGAACCGGATATGGGGGTTATAGAATTAGCAGCAGTACCCGTGCTATCAGAAGACAGAACAAAGTCAGACTGTGTCACACCGGTCACTACCTCGCTAAAGGTTACCTCGTAGACTAGGGTCTGGCTGTCAGTAGTGGCAGCAACAGGATTGTATCTCTCAATTGATGTGAGTGTTGGTGCTGTGGTATCTGCAGGTACTGTGTTGACCGTGTAGGTGTGGTCTACTCCGGTGGTGGCAGTATCAGTTAGAGGATTATCTGCCGAATCCTCGATGCCGTGGTTTTGTACAAGATCAAGGTTGTATGTCCCATCACTTGATGCAGAGACTGTCACAAAGTATTGGCTGCCAGAACCGGATATGGAGGTTACAGGATTGGAGACAGTAACGGCATCACCATAATTAATTGTGAGTGTCCAGCTGTTCAGAACGCCGTCATCAGCAGATGGATAGTCGTCGTTGATCTTCAGCGTCCATGTTCCAGATATTGAGGTGCCATTAAAGCTTGGTGTGTATGTAGATACTATGTCGTCTGAACTACCGCCTGAACGATTGTGTAATGTTTCGATTGTACCGTCGGGGGCAACCAAATCTACCTTTAGATCACTAATGTATGTATGAGTAATGTTTAGGTCAACTGAAACTGATGCAGCATTTCCAGAACTAGACACTGTCATAGTATCAGTAACGTCTTGAGCACCTGTTATGGCAGTTGATGGTGAGTTGGTCTGAGTGAACTGGCCAGTACCAGTACCAGTACCAGTACCCGTGCTATCAGAAGACAGAACAAAGTCAGACTGTGTCACACCGGTCACTGCTTCGCTAAAGGTTACCTCGTAGACTAGGGTCTGGCTGTCAGTAGTGGCAGCAACAGGATTGTATCTCTCAATTGATGTGAGTGTTGGTGCTGTGGTATCTGCAGGTACTGTGTTGACCGTGTAGGTGTGGTCTACTCCAGTGGTGGCAGTATCAGTTAGAGGATTATCTGCCGAATCCTCGATGCCGTAGTTTTGTACAAGATCAAGGTTGTATGTCCCATCACTTGATGCAGAGACTGTCACAAAGTACTGGCTGCCAGAACCGGATATGGAGGTTACAGGATTGGAGACAGTAACGGCATCACCATAATTAATTGTGAGTGTCCAGCTGTTCAGAACGCCGTCATCAGCAGATGGATAGTCGTCGTTGATCTTCAGCGTCCATGTTCCAGATATTGAGGTGCCATTAAAGCTTGGTGTGTATGTAGATACTATGTCGTCTGAACTACCGCCTGAACGATTGTGTAATGTTTCGATTGTACCGTCGGGGGCAACCAAATCTACCTTTAGATCACTAATGTATGTATGAGTAATGTTTAGGTCAACTGAAACTGATGCAGCATTTCCAGAACTAGACACTGTCATAGTATCAGTAACGTCTTGAGCACCTGTTATGGCAGTTGATGGTGAGTTGGTCTGAGTGAACTGGCCAGTACCAGTACCAGTACCAGTACCCGTGCTATCAGAAGATATAACAAAGTCAGACTGTGTCACACCGGTCACTGCTTCGCTAAAGGTTACCTCGTAGACTAGGGTCTGGCTGTCAGTAGTTGCAACAGCAGGATTGTATCTCTCAATTGATGTGAGTGTTGGTGCTGTGGTATCTGCAGGTACTGTGTTGACCGTGTAGGTGTGGTCTACTCCAGTGGTGGCAGTATCAGTTAGAGGATTATCTGCCGAATCCTCGATGCCGTAGTTTTGTACAAGATCAAGGTTGTATGTCCCATCACTTGATGCAGAGACTGTCACAAAGTACTGGCTGCCAGAACCGGATATGGAGGTTACAGGATTGGGGACAGTAACGGCAGTATCGCCATAATTAATTGTGAGTGTCCAGCTGTTCAGAACGCCGTCATCAGCAGACGGATAGTCGTCGTTGATCTTCAGCGTCCATGTTCCTGATATTGAGGTGCCATTAAAGCTTGGTGTGTATGTAGATATTATGTCGTCTGAACTACCGCCTGAACGATTGTGTAATGTTTCGATTGTACCGTCGGGGGCAACCAAATCTACCTTTAGATCACTAATGTATGTATGAGTAATGTTTAGGTCAACTGAAACTGATGCAACATTTCCAGAACTAGACACTGTCTATAGTATCAGTAACATCTTGAGCACCTGTTATGGCAGTTGATGGTGAGTTGGTCTGAGTGAACTGGCCAGTACCAGTACCAGTACCTGTGTCAGAACCGCCCGTGCTATCAGAAGACATAACAAAGTCAGACTGTGTCACACCGGTCACTGCTTCGCTAAAGGTTACCTCGTAGACTAGCGTCTGGCTGTCAGTAGTTGCAACAGCAGGATTGTATCTCTCAATTGATGTGAGTGTTGGTGCTGTGGTATCAGCAGGTACTGTGTTGACCGTATAGGTGTGGTCTACTCCGGTGGTGGCAGTATCAGTTAGAGGATTATCTGCCGAATCCTCGATGCCGTGGTTTTGTACAAGATCAAGGTCGTATGTCCCATCACTTGATGCAGAGACTGTCACAAAGTACTGGCTGCCAGAACCGGATATGGAGGTTACAGGATTGGGGACATCGGTGGTATCACCATAATTAATTGTGAGTGTCCAGCTGTTCAGAACGCCGTCATCTGCAGACGGATAGTCGTCGTTGATCTTCAGCGTCCATGTTCCTGATATTGAGGTGCCATTAAAGCTTGGTGTGTATGTAGATATTATGTCGTCTGAACTACCGCCTGAACGATTGTGTAATGTTTCGATTGTACCGTCGGGGGCAACCAAATCTACCTTTAGATCACTAATGTATGTATGAGTAATGTTTAGGTCAACTGAAACTGATGCAACATTTCCAGAACTAGACACTGCTATAGTATCAGTAACATCTTGAGCACCTGTTATGGCAGTTGATGGTGAGTTGGTCTGAGTGAACTGGCCAGTACCAGTACCAGTGTCAGAACCACCCGTGCTATCAGAAGACATAACAAAGTCAGACTGTGTCACACCGGTCACTGCCTCGCTAAAGGTTACCTCGTAGACTAGTGTCTGGCTGTCAGTAGTTGCAGCAACAGGATTGTATCTCTCAATTGATGTGAGTGTTGGTGCCGTGTTGTCTGCAGGTACTGGTTGACCGTGTAGGTGTGGTCTACTCCAGTGGTGGCAGTATCAGTTAGAGGATTATCTGCCGAATCCTCGATGCCGTGGTTTTGTACAAGATCAAGGTTGTATGTCCCATCACTTGATGCAGAGACTGTCACAAAGTACTGGCTGCCAGAACCGGATATGGAGGTTACAGAATTAGCAGCAGTACCCGTGCTATCAGAAGACATAACAAAGTCAGACTGTGTCACACCGGTCACTGCCTCGCTAAAGGTTACCTCGTAGACTAGTGTCTGGCTGTCAGTAGTTGCAGCAACAGGATTGTATCTCTCAATTGATGTGAGTGTTGGTGCTGTGGTATCAGCAGGTACTGTGTTGACCGTGTAGGTGTGGTCTACTCCAGTGGTGGCAGTATCAGTTAGAGGATTATCTGCCGAATCCTCGATGCCGTGGTTTTGTACAAGATCAAGGTTGTATGTCCCATCACTTGATGCAGAGACTGTCACAAAGTACTGGCTGCCAGAACCGGATATGGAGGTTACAGAATTAGCAGCAGTACCCGTGCTATCAGAAGACATAACAAAGTCAGACTGTGTCACACCGGTCACTGCCTCGCTAAAGGTTACCTCGTAGACTAGTGTCTGGCTGTCAGTAGTTGCAGCAACAGGATTGTATCTCTCAATTGATGTGAGTGTTGGTGCTGTGGTATCAGCAGGTACTGTGTTGACCGTGTAGGTGTGGTCTACTCCAGTGGTGGCAGTATCAGTTAGAGGATTATCTGCCGAATCCTCGATGCCGTGGTTTTGTACAAGATCAAGGTTGTATGTCCCATCACTTGATGCAGAGACTGTCACAAAGTACTGGCTGCCAGAACCAGATATGGAGGTTACAGAATTAGCAGCAGTACCCGTGCTATCAGAAGACAGAACAAAGTCAGATGCATCCACTCCTTTCACATCCTCACTGAAGGTCACTTCGTATATCAGGGTCTGGCTGTTGGTATTTGCGACGGCAGGATTACTTCTCTGGATTGATGCAAGTGTGGGGGCAGCAGTGTCTGCAGCTGCAATGTTGGCAGTATATGTGTGGTCTGTTCCGGTGGCGGGGACGGTGTTGGTTAGGGGATTGTCTGCAGTATCTGTTATGCCGTGGCCAGATGAGACAAGATCAAGGTTGTATGTCCCTCTCTGCGTGGCATAAACTGTCACATAGTACACGCTACCAGAGCCTTTCAGGCTTACCACGCTACCTGCTCCAGTGCTCTCTGAAGAGAGTACAAAATCATTGGCGTCCACACCGATGACATTCTCACTGAACGTGACCTTGAAGACTAGTGCCTGCTTACTAGTTGTTGCATCTGAGGGACTGCTTCTTGTGATCGATGTGACAATTGGAGCGGTTGCAGAATCAGGGTCTACGTTGGTCACCGTTATGTTATATACACGATGGTTGTTGGTGCCAAGCGATCCGCCATAAGTAATGTGGACAGTGTACAAGTCTCTATCAGGGGTCAAATTCATCCACAGTTGGTTGCGGGCAATAATACGAAACGAGCCCGAGTCGTCTCCGGATCCCATTTTGTAACTAGGGCGCTCGCCGCCTGTAAGCGCCTCAGTCTGTGGAAATATATATGCCCTCCTAGGAATATCGTCCATATCAATAGTAGCATCGTCTAACACGATATACCACTTGCCAAGGTTCTGAACAAAAGCAGAGTTACTGCTAAATATGCCTGTTATGTCTGTAACACTAGTAATGTTCCAGTTGGAGATGTCGCTGTTAAAGAAGTCGGCGCCATGAAACATAGAACGCATGTTGGTGACGCGTGAGACATCCCAGCCGGAGAGGTCGCTAGTAAAGTTGGCGACGTCATTAAACATATAACGCATGTCGGTGACGCGTGAGACATCCCAGCCGGAGAGGTCGCTAGTAAAGACAAATGCGTGTTGGAACATATAACGCATGTCGGTGACGCGTGAGACATCCCAGCCGGAGAGGTCGCTAGTAAAGACAAATGCAAAAGCAAACATCTCACCCATGTTTTCCACCGATTGGACATCCCAGCCGGAGAGGTCACTGTTAAAGTTGGTTGCAAACCAAAACATACGGGACATGTCGGTTACAGATGAGACATCCCAGCCGGAGAGGTTGCCGGCAAAAGAGTCGGCACTGAGAAACATGTCAGACATGTCGGTGACATGTGAGACATCCCAGCCGGAGAGGTTACCGTTGAAGGAGTCGGCATTTTTGAACATGTTAGACATGTAGGTGACATGTGAGACATCCCAGCCGGAGAGGTTACCGTTGAAGATAACAGCGTCGTGGAACATGGAGGCCGTGTTGGTGACGCGCAAAAGGTCTGGGGAATCAATTGCGCGATAAACCATGTTGGATGCTCCCTTGAATGCACCTTCCATAGAGGTCCACTGAGCAGAGCCCCACTGGTCGATAGACCTCAGCTTGGCAGCATTGTTCTGATCACCACCCAGATATATCTTGGAAAAATTGCCCGATATGATGACAGTGTGGTTGCCAAGTGCGGAATATAGATGCGTCCGATCCCCCGAGACGTTTGTATCTGTGCTGTCGTCGCCCCAGTTTACGGTATAATTGCCGCTGAACCCACCCACAGGGATAGTTATCGACTCGTTTGGAGAGGTAGTCTCCCATGTGGTAATAAACGCGCCTGTTGTAGAATAAGTAGTGGCAGATGCGGACACAGTGACAGAAGATGAAACGAGAAATAAAACGCATGAGACCGTAAAAATAGCCCACTTTTTATACACCATATTATGTTACGCGCCTGCTTGTCATATTGATTTTATAATTATAGTTTAGGATAACAGATCAAGTTTAAAAATATCAACTAATAGAATATTTTTTCCCAACATTAGTAGATGGAAATGTGCCTAAAATTTAGTCGATTATGTTCCCAAATTAGTAGTCCGTTGCATAACTCCTTATTCCTACCCATATTCTAACTACTACCGCAGTCAGTCAATTAATAATTCAGAATTAGTATATAAATACAACAAACTATGTTGTGAAATTTCAAGTCATATCGTTTTAAAATTATTTTGAGAGCGTATCTTGATGTTAAAAACAAAGAAGAAGAATTCCAAGAAAAGTGTTGGAAAACAGGAAAAGAAGAAGAAGAACGAATCCAAAAATTCACCGTATAACCAGTACCCCAAACGTACTAAAAAGAAGATAGACCATACCCATAATGATACAGTGCAAATCCATATTGGTGAAATGGCACAACCAAAGTTTGCATCCGTTGATGATGAACGTGCAGAGCTTGCAGATATGAACAAAGGAAAAGAAGGTGCAAAATTCAAATATACGAATAGTATGATAAAGGAGATTGCAATTTTGAAGCTTATTTTGGACACAACCTATCGTAAATGTGTTGGAATGGTAAAGAAACAGATAGGAGAAGAGAGAACTCCTGATTATTCGGTACTGTGCAGAAGGGTAAACAAGATAGATCTCTTGCCATCAATATATTCAATCAAAATAGAGCGAAAGGGGATGTTTGTACAGCTAGTTCCAGATGGTACGGGTCTGTCACCTTCTGACTATAGTTTTTGGAGACATCACAAATACAAAACAAAGCTGGGATTCATCAGGCTCAGTATAATGACAAGTCAAGAGACTCAAGAGATACTTGCCTTTAGAGTGACTGATGAGCATACAGGCGATGCTCCTCAATGCATTCTGATGATAAATGACGCACTAGTATGCCTTGGAATAGATCCGAAAAAACGTCGTAAAGAGATGGAAGATATGACAAAAGGTGGTCGTGGACCAAATATCGAAGTTGAGATGCGTGCAGATGGGGGATATGACTCTAAAGAGATCTTTGATTACTGTGAATCCATGAGAATAACCCCGTATATACGAATACGAAACAATGCAAAGTGCACATCTGATGAGAATGGCAGATATCTGCATACAAGCCGCGATTGTGCAATACTAGAACAGTTAGGCGGGCATACTACCAATCCAAAAGAGATGGACAAGATCAGCGCAGAAGATCGTCAGAAGAACAGGAACAAATGGAAGAAACAGGCGGGTTACAGCAGGCGATGGTTAGTAGAGATTACATTCTCTACATTCAAACGAATGTTTGGGCATTCAGTCAAAGCTATTACCATGCAAAACATCATTCATGAGATCAGACTAAAGATAGATATCTACAACAGTGTAAGACGCTTTTCACAACATAGCGCCACTTCATCCGTATAATCGCCATTATGTCATGATGATGATGTCTTTTTATCATTCGAGAACACGAGTGGATTTCTGTGATATTCTTCTGCTGCAAGTAAGAGTCTAGTCATCCCATCACAGTTTTTCATAAAACCGCTTTTGTCCCTTTCAATCTGTGATTTCATGATCTCTTCGATATATCTGCCCATCTCTTTACCCTGGGCGATGTATTTGGCATCCTGTTGTGCGTAATTTATCTTTCGTTTGGTTCGTTTTTTGGCTTGTTTGGCCATATGGTTACTTTATAGATCATTTTAAAGAATGATTACAGAATAAAATTTGAGTAAATAGCTAGGTTATATGCTTATTTTGTAAGGATAGTTGGTAGCTAGAAGGATCTAGTAATTTTAATGATAGGTATGATGAGTTATGCAACGGACTATAAATGAGGGATAAAAAAGACTGTATAGATGATGGTGGCAGATACTGACATTCAAATACAAAGAGATACAGACATGCGTAAAACGTTAGATGTCTTGGAGGAATGGGGTTCTAAATCAAAATTCATTTGGTTCAGAGAGTTGCATAGAATCACAGATATCGACAAGGGCGTACTACGAAATATTCTAAACGAGTTAAAGAAATCAAGAGAAGTAAAAGAGATGCACGGGACAAACAACAGGATATTTTTCTGTCTTAGGAAATACTATGTCAAGTGCAGAGATATTGAGTTCAGATTCAAGGGAAAAGAGATTATGCTAAAGGATGGCAGCAAGACAAAGGTCATTCAAGGATCAACCAAGGCGACAGAGCGTACGAGAAAGAGGTTAGAAAAACAGAAAAACAGACGCCGATCAAAATCATTTACAAAAAGTAAGAGACCGCACAAATCATAGATTGTCAAGTTGTCTTTGAGAGAAGCTGAATTCGGCACGCTTGAGTTTTGCAGACTCTGCAGCATCGTCTGCCATATCATATAGATCGTGCAGTTGTATGTTAGGGGTCAACTCGTCTTCATCTTCATGCTCATGTCGAAGGTCAAACTCGATATCTGCCAAAACATCAACATTTTCATCTAGGATGTCAATACATTCTTGGACTAGAGTAGAAAAATCGCCATCATCATCATAGTCAGTATTATCAATGTTCTCCAACAAACTCTATTAAAAGCAGTAATGTAAATGGCTTTCTACAGCTTATTTTTTGGCACGCTCTCGTAGTACAGGCATCACATGACTTGCAAACTTGTCAATGGAGCCAAAGTAGTTCTTGCCCCAGAATCGGATTACAAAGTGGTTTACGCCAGCATCCATGAATCTCTCAAATGTAGGAATGACATCCTCAGGTGTACCAACAGCAGTTGACGAACGTGCTATGCCATCAGGTATCTTTGTTGCAGCCTCTCTCATCTGTACAATCCAGTCTTGATTTGACATTGAATACTCTGTAAAGTATTTCACAAAGTCAAATCCCTCGATATCCTTTAGTCCATGGACTCGTAAGACCTCAGGCTTGAACAGACTGACCTTTACTGCTTCTTTCATTCGTGCCCATGATGCTTCTGCGTCATCTGAGAAATACACATCAATATCAAGTGCATATTGGAATCTGTCTTTCTCATCCTGCGTTCTGTTGTTCTTCTCCATGGATGCTTTTATCTGCTTTGCGTGATCTTCGAAGAGTTCAGGAGTGTATCCTATTGGCAGCCAACCGTCTCCAAGTTTTCCAGTTAACGCAAGTGTACGTTTTCCACCTGCTGCCATATATGTAGGAGGACGGGGTTTTCTAATCGGAGGTGCCTGCAGACATGCGCCCTCTAGTTGATAGTATTTGCCCGTATAGTTGACCGTATTATCAGGAGTTGAATCGTATAATGTATGAATAGCCTCAATCTGTTCTGCCCATTTTGAAACAGGTTTTTCAAATGGAATACAAAACTCTTTGAGGTTTTGAGCTTCGCCTGCGCCAATTCCGAGTATTGCGCGGCCTTTTGAGACCCTGTCAAGTGTAATGGCAGCTAGTGCAATGTTAGACGGATGACGTCTGATGGCATCAGTAACACATGTTCCAAGTTCTACATTGTTGGTTACTGCAGCAATTGCAGATAACATAACCCACGGATCCAAGACTATGGCATTCTTCCATTGTGGGACGTTGGTATGATCCATATAGAATATGGAGTCATATCCAGTCTTGTCAGCTAACATACATGCAGTCAGGATCTGATCCTCAGTATAGCCTGCTCTTGCAACGTTTAATCCGTTTTGAATACCAAATTTTAGTTTATTTTCAGTCACGTACTTTTCCATGAGAGTCTTAGAATAAAAAGTTTAGTCAAGGTACTGATTTCGTAGATTGTTGTAGGAATATAAAAAATAAATAAAAAAAAGCAAAGATGTTTTTACAGACTTCCTGCTTTGATATCTTCTAGACACTGTATTACATCATCTTTAGATATCGGAATTGGATTTGGATCCAAGTGACCTTTATCAGTCATTACGATATCAGCAGCTTCTGAGACGTCAGCTTTGAGATCTAGCTTGTCAAATCCAAGTTTATCCATAGCCTCTTTGAATCGATCATAAAAGATTGACTTGTTATGTTTGTGTGCGACTGTAGTACAAGATGATAAGGAATACCCATGTGGTACACCCTCATTTGAGAACACATATGATAAAGCATGCCCCAGTGTTGTAGAACAGTTACCAAATCCCATTCCAGATAACATGGAACCGTATGGATAGTTCTCTGGTTTGTCGTTGATGATTGCATCATAGAGAATGTCAAATGCTTGTTTGCATAGTGTTCTAGTCAAGTCACTACCGAGCTTGCTATCATATCCTTCAGTAGCTTGAGCGCACGCATCACATACAGAATTCTTTAAAACCTGCTCCGGAGTTCCATCCATAAAATACGAATCGACTACTGCCATATCGGCTAAAAATCTGTCTTCACGCAACAACTTCTTTTTTCCATCGAATTTCAGGACACAATAAGTTGTCATTTCAGCACCGGTTCCAAACGTTGTTGGAATTAAGATCTTCTCTTTTTTCATCTCAGGTGCAGCATATTTTACTACATCCATCGAACTTCCGCCACCGAGTCCTATAAGAACAGATGGGTCCTTGTCTTTGAATTGGGAAATAACAGTATTGACATCCTCAATTGAGGGTTCAGGTTTTACTTGATCGTACAACATGTAGTCTTTGATGCCCATTTTTGCCAGCCATTTATCAGATAGTTCTGGTGGAACAGTTGTGACAACTAGGGCATTGTTAGGATACTCTGTTTGACCAAGTGCGTCTTCTCCAAAATGAATAACTTTTGGAATACGTACTGTTTGCATAAATCAACAACAATATTGATTATTATTATATCTTACAATTCATAGATGATGGTATGATTATTAAGAATTACAAAGAGCTTGCAACGACTAAAAATAGAGAAGCAGTTTTAAAGATTTTAGAGTCAGGTCTGCAGGCAGCAGATCCGGAGAGGATCATCTCAAAGTATGTTACACCAACTAAAATAGTGATTGGTGGCAACATATGGGATATGACAAAGTATTCTGCCATCCATACAGTTGCGTTTGGGAAGGCAGGAGATTCAATGACTAGGGCAATAAACAACGTTGTTCCTATAAAAAGCGGAATTATTGTAATTCCCAAGGGTTCTAAATCAGTAATCAAGGGAAAGAAATTTCATATTTTTAATTCAAGGCATCCAAAACCAGACAAAACAAGCGTAAAGGCCGCAAAAGAGGTGATGAAGTTTGTGGAGAATAGACGAGAAGACGAGTTGGTAATTTTTTTAATCTCAGGAGGAGGGTCATCTCTTCTTGCAATGCCTGACAACATTACGCTTGAGGATAAGATATACGTAACTGACGTACTGCTAAAATCAGGGGCCACAATTCAAGAGTTCAACTGTATTAGAAAACATCTATCAAAGATCAAAGGAGGCAGATTAATTCAGAATATGAGATGTGCAGGAATAGGCTTGGTAATGTCAGATGTTCAAGGAGATGATCTGTCATCTATTGCATCAGGAACTACATACATGGATGATACGACCTATGCAGATGCGCTACAGATCATAGACAAGTACAAGATAAGATCAAAGATTCCCACAGACGTATTGCGAGTTCTAAAAAAAGGAGAAGAGCTAGGAGAAAACGGAGAGACGCCTAAAAAAACAAAGATGGATAATTACATAATAGTAAACAACAATGACTGTCTAAGAATAATGCAGAAAACTGCAGAACAGTTAGGGTGTACAGTCTACAAGATGCAGGTTTTTGGAGATATCAAAGACTCAGTCAAAGAGATTCTAAAAGAGATTGCAAATGAAGAGAATGACTGCATTATCTTTGGAGGAGAGACAACGCTTCGTGTTTTAGGAAAAGGAATGGGCGGAAGAAATCAAGAACTAGTTTTAAGAATGCTAAAGAATACTCAAAAGTTAGACAGGATGGTCATAGCATCTATTGGTACAGACGGTATTGACGGTAACTCTGTCTTTGCAGGAGCAATTACGGATAATGTCAAAGTAGATACAGATACAATCAAAGAATTTCTAAAAAATAGCGATTCGGGAAGATATTTTCAAAAACAAAAAAACAACATCATTACAGGTCCAACCCACACCAATTTGATGGACATAGGCGTAATTTTAAAGTAAGATGCAAGAGTATCTGTTTGCAAGTTGATATTATCAGATTCAGAACATGGTCTAAAAGACAGATATTCAAGTCTCAATTAATAAAATCCTGCAAGTCAGGCTCTAAACCATTGTCAGCTAGTGTCTTTTGGGCAAAAATGGAATTATTGCCCTTGTAAATTCCATGATGTTTTTAGTCTGCAGGTATACTGTACCCGGACCGGTAATCTCAATTACTAGGGCTTCCCCACCAAACAAAGTTGTCTTTAGACTACCGTGTTTTGTCACCCTATACTCTGCACTAGAACTTAGTGCTACTAGTTGATAGTTGTCAACTATCATTTTTTGACCAGATTCGAGATCTTTTTGATAATTCCACCCCACGCATTGACAAACATCTCTCCAGAGCCAACTGTCTTTAGCATAAACAGATTGCTGCCAAATATCCCCTTTGAAAATCCTTGCCACTGCGTATCAAGTGTCAAGTCACCAGTAGAGCAGACAAATGCACCTGACTGGACAATGAATTCATCACTGACTGGAATGACCTCAATATCACCAAGCATGTTCCCTGTTAATCCCAACTTGCAGTTATCATCGTGTGCAATAAACTCATTGACAAAAAATGATTCGCCACCTAGCGCTGCAGCCTTTAACGATTTAAGAAAACCGCCTTTTCGCATCTTGGTTTCAGTTTCAATATCGCCTTGAATGTATACCATAGCTGCAGATTCTGCAGTCACCCTTTCACCTCTGTTTAGGGTAAATTCGATTAGTCCAGTTGGATTTTTTAAAATTTCATGAGTCATGTCTTTAGTGCGTTTGCCACTAATACCCTTTTTAACAGTTTAGGATTCAATTATAATACTATTTGATCAAATGTTTTTCAATTGAGATTAGATACAACCGCTCATTATCGTAATCTATATGATACGTGATCGGAAATGGCATGGATTCATGGGAGTTAGTATAGTCATCAATCACCTCAAACTCTGGTTCAGCATCCAGATTCAGGACATCAACTAGAAAACGTAGAGAATCCAAGATAAAGACATGCTGACCTCTTTACAACTTCAAAAATTGAGTGATGAAGTTATGAGTGATTAGTAGCTTCCACAATTTCTGCCAATCCCTTAAGATATGCTGTGCCCTCTATGAGAGAACCCTCAAAGGAAATATCGGCAGAGCCATGTTGTAAATTTGTTTTGAACGTGTGAACTTCGTCAATTTGATCCTTTGTCAATACGATCTTACCGTATTGAGTTAATGACACCGCTTGTTTCATGACATACTGTCTCAAAGTGGATATTTAATATTTGCTTCGTCATTATTTTTTTACCATCTGATCATTTTTTTACCATGTTGCGCTCTTGATAATACCACCACCATTCCACGCCTAGATATCTCCTTACCATGATAAAGATTTCTCTCAAAGTGGTATGATTAAAAGATAGTTCAGTATGAGCATGTGATCGTTTAATCTGAGTTCTTCTGGTAATTTGTCTTGAGGAATTTTTTTACCGTGCTGTTTCCAATGTCGATACTACTATCAAAAAGACTAGGCAATCTTCTTTCTTTCAGTGATGCTGTTTATTTAAGAAGCATGGAAAGTTTTGTTGTCTCCACAAGCTTTTGATTCTTATCCACACCAAAGATATTCGCTTTGATTATCATCTATGACAAGAAGAATCAGGTAACAGCAACTTGGCAGGGCTGTATTATAGATATTTCAAGATCAAATCTGAGTGAAATTTCAATAACCTGTCAAAACATATTCGAAAAGACTAATGTTTCAAATATGATGAAGTGGTAATAGAGATATGCTAGAAGATGGTAAGGGATTTTGTAATGATGAATCATGTAAGTGTGATTGCCACAAGGGGACATATTTTAGAAGAGGGAATAAAAAGAGGCAATACTGTTAAAGAGAGATATCTGGCAGATGAGAAGATCCAAAAGATAGAATTCTATTAGTTACAGCATCACTTGTTAGATATTGCAGCAAATGCGTCTATGACAATCTAGTTTGTTGTATATGTTTTAGTTTAGTCGGTTAGTTCTATGCAAACGACCAAATAAAAGTACAAGCATATATCTAGAATCAGCATTGATTTATTTTATTTATTTAGTATTGTGTACACTTGTTCTAACGCAGGATACCAAATATAAAAAAAATTAATAGCAAGTGTAAATAGGATCAAAACTTTGATGTGTCCATTTCACATAGATACACAAGAATAGATCTGATTGATTTGGCAATAAACACAAGTTAGCCTCAAAATCGATGCTTCAAATATATTTCCGGTCATTGTATTTTTATATATGAAAGGGGTAATCTAATCAGATAATCTTGCTAGAAAAACCATTCAAACCAGATCTGCTATACAATACAGTAGTTCATTTTTACATTGATAAGAAAGGATTTTCAAAAGACAAGGCAAACGAGATAGCTCAAGCGGTAGTAAAAAAAGAGACAGAGAGAAGAACATGCAAAAACGAAGAGTGTAAACATTTTTCACACGATCATATCAGAAACACAGAGATATGTTTAGCTACTGATTGTAACTGTAGTAAATATATAAAATAAGAGTACTCGACTAATCTTCTTTCAGCAATGGTCGTGCACTAATACCGATTTTTTCAAGATCTTCTGCGAACTCATTGACAAAACCATGTATAGTATACACTTGTTCAGCGCCAGATTGTTTAACCATATCTACTAGTTCATTGTAATCACAGTGATCACTTATGGGAAAAGAGTAATCAGTACACCGTCCAAAAGAAAATTTTTGCGATTGGGCCCATCCACTAAAACCAATTGTGACTGCACCGTATTTGGATTTCATCTCTTGAACAAATTTACTCCTATTAGACATTAACGGAGCAACCATAATCCAAGGCTTTTGGTCCAGTAGACCCTTTTCCTCTGCAAGAGTATGACCAATACCATCTTTGATTTGAACATTAAATTTGCGATGTAGTGAATTCATATGTTTTACAGAATCATGAAGATACATAGGTCCCCAGTGATCAAAGAACTGGGTGATAGTCTGCGCCTTGCCTAATTGATAACCCATTAAAATTATGGGAATGCCCTTTGCATAAAGTTCAGATATTAGCTCATTTACCTGCTTTAATACGACATCGAGTTCTGGGAATACAAACTCTGGCAACCCAAACGTGCATTCAGTAATCAGAGTTTTGCATGCAGGAATCTTGGCACCCTTGAGAAATCCACGATCTCGGGTACAGATATCACCAGTATAAAAGATATCATCAAATAGTAATCCTTTTGCGCCAAGAATATGTCCACTATCAATCAAGGAAAAATCATCAAGTGAATCCACGTGATTCTTCATCTTAAAGCCGCGCAAATTTGCAATCTCGTTTGTCTCAATGGATGACAGCATAGTACCACCACTATTTCTTGAGGGAAGATGGTCAGAATGAGCGTGAGATACAAAGTTGATCCCAGTCATGTCACCGTTTTTCGGATCAAGGCTTACACGCCCGGTCTTTAAGACACACAAGATTCCATTTTTTGTCATGCTGACTTTCGGTGACAATGAAAGACAAGAAGAATGAATTTGATATAAATTAAAAGTTTGTCAAATATTAGCTAGAGATCAAACTATTTTTGATCCTGGGATTTGTGGGAGTGGCAACACATTTGAATCAATAAACAAGCAAATGCAAAGACAGTAGACGTATATTATTATTATGACATATACAAATCGAGATAAGAATATCAGATGAATTTTCTAAGAAAGAGAGACAAGATTGAATTTAGAGTAGAAGGAAAACCTCCAAAGAAAACCAAACCGTCACTGTGGTCTGCTGGCAATAATCAAATTCAGCTGGTAGTCAATCTAAGACAAAGAGCATACAAGGAAAGTAAAAAATTGAAAGGTGAGTATCTAAAAGGCCCAATAAAACTAGAGTTGACAGTCTATGACCCCAATCCTGAAACAAGGATAGACAGGCCTGACTATCTTGGAGATTTAGACAACTTGACTGGAGGAGTCTTTGAGGTGCTGCAGGCATCACCACCCGAGAATAACGGCTTGATAGTTGATCCTAAATTAAAAAATAATGACGAGATAAGACACGACAGACAGCTAATAATAGCAGACGATGCACAGATTACAACTACTGTATCAAAGAAGAGAAGGGCAGACAAACCGTACTATACTGTATCAATAGAAAGAGACAGAGACTTCTCTTAATACACAAGGCGCGTTACAATAACAGATTCTCTACTATGCTACTCTTGCTAGTTATCTTTTTGTCAGGGTTTAGTATGTTGCACGGATCAAATATCTGCTTTACTTCCTGAAATGCCTTGTAGTTTAGGTGGCCATACTGTCTCCTGACAAACTCTGATGATACAAATCCGTCTCCGTGTTCTGCAGTAATGGTGCCGCCCAGACGGTTGATACCCACATAGTATTGACTTGCTATCCTCTTGAGGATCTTGGTATCCATGTTATCCAAGATGAGGCGGGCATGGATGTTTCCATCTCCTGCATGTCCAAACGTGATAGTACTGGTCTTGTACTTTTTGTTTATATCATCTAATATGCAAAATAGATCGTTGATTCTTTCTAACGGCACGGCAGCATCATCAATTATGTGGGGCGTACGCAATTGTAGCGGCACAGCACTCATGCTGTAGTGTAGTGCGGCATTCCTGTGGTTCCACCACCAGTCTATCTCTGCGGCATCCTCCAAATCTGCCGTGATTCTGCCTGTGAATGTTTTGAGAATTTCTGCATCGTCTCGAATATGCTCATCATATTCTACTAGTAAGATACATTCGGCATCTTGACCTATCTCCACATTCATCTTCTCGATCACATGGCGATCCACGAACTCCAAAGCCGACGGCCCAGTCTTTACGATCCTGACGCAGTCAGACATGGCAGTTGCAAGGGAGTCATACCTGAGTACAAAGAGACGCTTGTACGCAGATTCGTCTATCAGACATAATTCTGCTGACAGAATTATCCCAAGTGTTCCTTCAGAACCAACAAGAATCCTGTGCGTCTCATCAATAGTCCTTACTTTGTCTAGCCGGTATCCTGAAGAATTCTTGGTCACCTGCGGAAACATCTCTATTTGGGCAGAACCTGCAATCTTTAGGATCTTCTCCCCTACCTGTCTGTCATCTGGCAGGGTGACAGTCTTGCCTGTTCCATCTACAAATCTGACCTTTGTGACATTGTCTACCGTGCTGCCGTATTTGACACTCCTGCTTCCTCCAGCATTGTTTCCCAGCATGCCCCCAATAGAACAGAACGCGCCTACTGACGGATTAGGGGCAAAAATCTTCCCGTGCCTACCAAGTATCTGATCAAGCCGCCCTTTGCGCACACCCACACCTACAACAGCTCTACTCCCATCGACGTTGACTGTGTCAAAGTTCTTCATATCAAGTATGATGCCTGTGTTCAATGCACCTCCTACCAGTCCAGTGCCCGCTCCTCGCGGCGTAATAGGGGTTCTAGTCCTCTTGGCTATCGTGATTGCACTGACCACATCGTCTTCGTCTGTAGGAACCACAACTACGTCAGGGACAATCTGGTATGCACTTGCATCAAGCGAGTATAACTGTCTGATCTCATCTTGAAGCATCACTTCTCCACGGATAGCTGATTCTAGATCTTCTACTACAGATTCATTCATACTGCCATATCACATCCTGGCAATTCTTGGCTTGCATACGTTGATAGTTTCAGATCATTCCAATAAACTTTAATCAGAAAACAGTCTACTTTCTTATTTACATCGGACTTTTCTCCTGACTTTCCATCAATAACAGCATCTCCTTTGTTAGACATCGCAGTCATTTTTCCAATAATCCCAATGCTGACGCATTTACTTGCGGTGCATTTTACATACAGAAAGACGAACTGCTCTTCACACAAGATAAAACATGGATGGAGAGTCTAAAGCTAAAATCGGCATATACATTAATTATAGATACAGCACACAAAAACTAGTTGTTAAATTTAGGAATTCTGATATCAGGTCGTGGAAGCAACATGGAATCCATTCTAAAGGCAGTAAAGAGAAAGAAGATTCCAATCAACCCTACAATAGTTATTTCAAACAAACAAGATGCAGCAGGCATAAGAATTGCAAAGAAATTAGGCGTGGCAGTAGAGGTTCTAGAGAGTAAAGACTTCAAAGGCGACAGAACAGAGTATGACAAGGCATTGATAGATATCCTGTCAAGATATAGAGTCACTCCAAGAAACGGTCTAGTATGTTTTGCAGGATTTATGAGAATCATTAGTCCAGAGTTTGTAAAGAGATACAAAAATAGAATAATGAACATGCATCCTGCATTGCTACCATCGTTTCCAGGGCTAAACGCACAAAGACAAGCTGTACAGCGCGGGGTAAAGTATTCAGGATGTACAGTACATTTTGTTGATGACGGAGTAGACACAGGTCCAATAATAGTACAATCAATAGTCAAAGTTAACGAAGGCGATACAGAGGAGACGTTATCAGCAAAGATTCTAAAAGAAGAGCATCGAATATACCCACTGGCAATAGATCTCTTTGCAAGAAAAAAGATCAGGGTTATCAAGGGAAGAGTAGTTATCAGTTAATCAGAATCATCTGGTCTGCCAAAAAAATACAATACTACCAACTCTGTTTTATTACCATGAAAAAAATGCTCTACTCCCTGTTTTACAAAATATAACTTGTCTTTTGCAACATTGTAATCTTTGTCTCTAATCTTTAAAAACCCGTCACCTGAGATGACGTAATACACCTCATCGCTGTCGTGAGGTGTTTGTGTATCTGTGTCCCCCGGCTCAAGCACTAGAACACCTGCAGCCAAGCTATCTTTGTTTATAAAAGTGTAAAAATAGGAATCGCTGTTTTTAATCTTGTCAAGATATGAATCTAAAGTAAACTCGAGTTTCAATTTATGATGCTGCCAGTGTGTATGCTTGTTTTATAGGATCAGCACTCATAAAAGAACGGCCTATCGGATGAACTTTTTGATGTTCCGGACTCTGATGCATCTTGATAAAACTCTCTTTACTCTCATGTTCTACAATTACTGTATAACTGCCATCGTCAGCTGATTGCAACAATCGTCTAGAGATAAATCCAGGAAATGCAGATAATGCCTTGTTTGATTCGGAGAACCAACTCTTAAACTGAGCATCTACACCTGAATTTAGTTTCACTTTTGCCATCATTACAAACATACTCTAAACAGCAAAGATGCCATTATTTAATTGCTTTACAGATATTTATTGGGATTACATACATTAGTGAACGCAGGTTCAAAAGGTTGTGCTGATTCAAAATGCGAGCCTTCACAAAGAAAATCCAGCATAACAAAAACGCTCAGAGAGAGATTCGAACCCTCGTCACGCAACATGATCGGATTAGAAGTCAGACGCCCTACCAGACTAGGCTATCTGAGCAACGAATATTTTAATGCAGATGATAAAAAGCATCCTCCGACTGTTGCGTCTAATCAGAGGACGGGTTTGATAGTGATTAGTATATATCAGCAAACCAACCATATCAAGCGTACAGTATTTTTTTTTTTCAATACACTAATAAAATATTCGATGAGCGAGTGGTATGCGTAGGTCCGGTGTCTGCGTAGGCACAAAAAAACGTAGCACATTGTAAAATCACGCCTAGAACTAGATGGAATCTGAGTGCATAGTATGTGAGTTCTCCAAGAATTAAATATCTACAAACTAAGATCAGTATATGGCAGGGATTAGGATTGACGGTATAGTTATCGCCAAGGCAGTCAAGGAACGAATCAAAATGAACGTAAAAGAGTTAAACAAGCACAATGTTGTTCCTTGCTTGGCAACAATACTAGTAGGAGAAGACCAAGCCTCTGCCACATATGTCAGAAATAAACACAAGGCATGTCAAGAGGTAGGAATAACAACAAAGGATTACAAGTTAGATGCCATGACCACCCAAGCAAAACTAACTGACATTATCAAAGAGTTAAACTCAGATGTGTCAGTACACGGAATACTGATTCAGCTGCCACTGCCCAAACAGTTAGACGAGTTTGATGCAATATCAAAGATATTGCCATCAAAGGATGTAGATGGGCTGACACCACACAACGCAGGACTGCTTGCAATGAGAAGGGCGTCATTAATTGCATGTACACCGTTAGGGATAATGGAGATGTTTGATTACCATGGAATTGATTTAGAGAGAAAAAATGTAGTGTTAATCAACAGAAGCAACCTGGTTGGAAAACCTTTGTATCACTTGTTGCTAGAAAAAAATGCAACTGTCATAACATGCCATTCCAAAACCGAAAATCTAACAGAATTGTGCCAAATGGCAGATGTTGTAATTACGGCAGTTGGCAATAGAGCAAAATTTACACTGACACCTGATATGATAAACAAGGACGCAGTTGTAGTTGATGTGGCAATATCACGATATCAGGATAAACTAGTTGGTGATTCAGATTTTGAGCAGATAATTCAAAAAGCATCTTTTGCAACACCTGTTCCTGGAGGAGTAGGGCCAATGACTGTTGCAATGCTATTAAAAAATACAGTTACAGCGGCAGCAGCAGCTACAATTACAACGAAAACGGCATCTTTGGGTATTAAAATTGAAAGACAATCCTGAGAAAGAATCACTAAGACATCTTCTATTAGAGAAAAGAGACAACACGTCTTTTGATCTAATGAAGATTGCAAGTGAAAGAATACAGAAAAAATTGAAAAGGGTTTACGCATTCAAAAACGCTCAAAAGATTGGGGTCTACTATCCGATAGGAAGTGAAATTCTTACACAGGACATCATCCAAGAGCTGCTCAGTCAAGGAAGAGAGGTGTTCCTGCCAAAAACAAGAGAAGAAGACATGGAATTTAGAAAGATTGCTGATTTTTCAAGCCTAGAGATAGGCAATTTTGGGATAATGGAGCCTAAAGACAGTTGTGAGACAGACAACAAACTAGATGTAGTTCTAGTACCCACCGTAGCGATAACTCCTACAGGCGTCAGACTGGGTTATGGCCATGGATACTATGACAGATTTTTAGCAGATAATAAAACAGTAACAATCTCGCTTACACTAGAGAAACAAATTGTAAAAAAAATTCCAATCTCAGAGCACGATATTATTATTGATTGGATAGTAACTGAGAATAGAACAATACAGACTAGTAAAACAAGCAAGAATCACTACAGTAAATAATGGGGCGCCATAATATTTCCAAGACGCAATAACAATCCTAAAAAATACACATGCACACAAAGTTGCAAGTTACAAAAAATAATACTAGTCTATTATAAAATCAGGCCTGCGTTAATTGTTTCCAATTTTTGTAAGCTCTTTTTAGAACCAATATCACGTCGGTACTCCAATACACCTGTAACATAAGTGTCAATAACTTGGTTTACCAAGGATGAGGCATCATCAATGGTATCTGAGACAGCACCAAATGCAATAGCTCGTGATTTTTTCAATGTTTCGTATTTGTGTTCGTCTGTTTTTATACAAGAGGCAAAAAACGTTGTCACACCAAGATCAGCAATAGCCTTTTCATCAAGAGTAAAAGATGTTGCTTGTTTACTGGGATCAGGATACTCTTTTGCAACCAAATATTTGGTAACACATGCTTTTTTAGCAAAAGAGACCACATCATCAGATAGTGTCTTGTTCCAAATGTGTATTAACAAATCAGAAAAAGACCCCTCAAGAACACTCAGGATGTTTAGTACTTCAGGATCTCCAAAACGACCATTAAATTCCATAAATTGTATACCTTTTTTAGTTTTAAAGAACCCACCATTGAGGACACCGTTGAAAAAGAGATTCTTTGATCTCATCTCGTCTATTATCCTATGCATTATTAATCGACAGTCATCCAAATCTTTATCACTCATAAACGGAAGTTTCTTCTCTGAACTAGTAAAACACCCCATACCTCCAGTTCCTGCACCTTTATCATCTTCATACCTAAATGGATAGTCATAGCTTGCAGGAGAGATTACGAGATTCTTGCCATCAGTAATACCCATGATGGTAAACTCGATGCCGTCTAATCGTTCAACTAGCAGAACCTGTTCATCCTGATTCTTCTCAAGAAGTAGAGAGGCATAATCAGAGCAGTGCTGATATGTGAGAAGATGCTCAGGCATTACTTTTACACCCTTGCCACCTGTAAGTCCTTGAGGTTTTACCACTATATCAAGCCCAAGAGACTCAAACTCTGATATGGCATCTTTTAGTTCAGCAGTATTTGAGACAATTCTGTAAAATGGTGTAAATTCAGGGCAGACCTTTTGCATCATTTCAATGGAATATACTTTATCCCATTCAATACGAGTTGCTTGCTTTGTTCCCCCAATAGCCTTAAAGTTATTCTCAAGTAAGATATCAACTACGCCGTTTGCCAATGGCTGATCAGCATTAACAAAAGTATAGTCAATTGCATGTTCTTTGACAAAATTCAAAACCACATGAGGATCATTTACGTCACCAATCAAATATCTGCCACCTGACTGTTTAACACAATCCACAATGAGAGGGTTATCATGACTAATAACAGCGTATAGTTGTGTGTCTGTTACAAGTCTGAGTGCAAAGGCACACTCACGTCCTCCACCCCCTACAATCAGAAATTTAGTTTTGCCCATACTCAAGATTTTTTAAAATACCCTTAAAAATATGCTGTGAGGGTTTGATTTATGATACAATGACGGCAAGAACAGCAAGAATAAGAAAATCAAAAGTACAAACTAGAGTAACTGCCACGATGGCGACAAGAACTACCAAGGTGCCATATCACTAAAATCTCGACTTTTTAACAGTGTGGTACTGTTTCTGATGACAGCAACCTGTTGTGTATCATCGACAATTTAGCTTTATAATGCCACACATAAATCAAAATCTAGATGGAACTTGCAAACAAATTTGATGCAAAGGCAGTTGAATCACAGATAAAGCAATACATAAAATCAATTGATTTGGAGAAGCAAATTTTTGCATCAGACAAACCTGAAACAATCAGATTCATTGAAGGTCCACCCACCATGAATGGCATACCACATGCAGGACACCTAAGAGGACGGGTAATCAAGGATTTCTGGTACAGGTTCAACACACTACAAGGAAAGAAGATCGAATTTAATGGAGGATGGGACACGCAGGGACTTCCAGTAGAGCTACAAGTTGAAAAAGAGCTAGGAGTAAAAGGAGGAAAAACCGAGGCCATCAAGGAATTTGGGGTAGAAAGGATTGTACAAGAGTGTAAAAAAGTCGTGCAGAGATTCAACGAGATATGGGTAAAAGTTGATGACTTGCTTGGAATGTCATTTAATCACGAGAAAGCGTACTGGACTTTTAGGGACGAATTTATTCAACGAGAGTGGCAAGTTCTAAAAAAGGCATACGAGAATAAAATTTTAGAAGAAGATTATACCGTAATAGCGTACTGTCCAAGCTGTCAGACATCACTCAGTCATGCAGAAGTAAACCAAGGATATGAGGAAGTAAAGGATCCATCGCTATACTACAAGGTAAAGCTAGTTGATGAAGAAGAAGATGTGTTTTTGATAGTATGGACTACAATGCCATTTACACTGGTAACTGACGCAATGGTGGGACTGCAACCAAAGGAAGATTATGCCTTTGTAAAAGTAGGCAATGAGACATGGGTAATTGGAAAGACCCGATTAGAAGAATGTATGGCAGAGATGGACATTACGGACTATCAGATATTAAAGACTGCAAAGGGGACAGAGTTTGAAGGAAAAAAATACATCCATCCGTTGTTAGAGTTGATTCCGGAACTAGCAGAGCATGCCAAAGCAGATAATTATCATGTTGCAATATCTGAACCATTTGTTGATGTAAGTGCAGGTAGCGGTCTAGTTCATCTCTCCCCTGCAAACGGAGAAGAGGACATCAAGATTGCAAACAAACGCCATGTCAAGGTTTTTAGTCCAATAGATGACGAGGTAAAATTCACGCAAAAAGCAGGAAAAAAATACCAAGGGATGTTTGTTAGAGATGCAGACAGGCCAATAGTAGAAGATCTAAAAGACTGTAATGCACTAGTGAAGATAGGCAGAATCAAACACAAGTATCCCTTATGCTGGAGATCGCACCACAGAATCGTATGGCTTGCAAGGCGAGGATGGTTTTACAAATTAGACAGGCTAGAAGACAAAGCAATTGATGCAGCATCAAGCGTGGAATACTTTTTTGAGCAGCCAAGAAACAGGTTCCTAGGCATTATCAAAGAACGACACCCATGGTGCATCTCACGAGAGAGAGTATGGGGTTGTCCCCTACCTGTGTGGGACTGCAACGACTGTAATGAAAAGAACTGGTTCTTTACAAGAGAGGACATAGTAAAGTCAGCAGACAAGCTGCCTGATGGTCCAAACTTTGAATTACACCGACCGTGGATTGACAACATTACAATAAGATGTAAGAATTGCAATGGAGTAAATACAAAAAGAGAGGAATACGTATTAGATACATGGCACAACAGCGGTGCAGCTCCATACGCATCACTGACTGAGGACGAATACACAAAAGATATACCTGCACCATTCTTCACGGAAGGAATCGATCAGACCAGAGGATGGGCATACACATTACTAATTGAGAATGTAATTTTAAACAATGCGTCAATACCTCCCTACAAGGCATTTTTATTTCAAGGTCATGTGTTAGATGAAAAAGGAGGTAAGATGAGCAAAAGCAAGGGAAATGTGTTGGAAGGAGAAGAGCTGCTTGAAAAATATCCAGTAGATTTGATTAGATTCTATTTTATGTGGAAAGCAAGTCCGATAGAGCAACTAAGTTTCAGTACGGATGAGTTGATGCTAAGACCCTACCAAGTGATTGATACACTGTTTAACCTGCATCTATACTTTAAACAAAATAGTCAATATGATAATTTCAACAAAGATTACACGATGCAGTGGGTCAAACAGAAAGGATTGTTGACTCCTCCTGAGATTTGGCTACTATCAAAACTGCAAAAATTAATTCAAAAGATGACTGAAAAAAACCAAACTAGTAGATTTCATGAGAGCGCAAGAGCAATAGATGACTTTATAATAAATACTCTAAGCAAGACATACATCCCAATTACAAGGGGAGAGTTGTGGAATGAGGATGAATCTCAAAAAGACAGAAGACTTGCAATATATGCGGTATTGAATATAGTACTGGAGACGTTAGACGTGTTGATACATCCGTTCTGCCCATTTACCAGCGAATACTTTTACCAAACAGTATTCCAGAGAAAGCCTAGCATATTACTTGAACAATGGCCTTTGTACCAAGAAGAACTAGTGGATGAAGAGATTGAAGAGGCATTTGATATTATGACAAATGTTGTATCACTGTCAGCTGCTGCAAGAATGAAGGGTAAACTAAAGAGAAGATGGCCACTTGATAAAGCACAGATTTGTGTAAAAAAAGGCCAAAAAGCCAAGCTAGAGTCACTATCAGAGTTACTGCAGGCTCAACTAAATGTAGAGGGCTTTAGTATTATTGAGGTAAAAGATGGCGATGATGATGATGATAATGACTCCAAGACAGGATTAGAGCAGATAATAGAGTTAGACAAAGGGTTAGGATTGCCCATCAAACCAATGATAGAATTAAAGAGAAAGGAGATAGGGCCCAAAGTAAAACAGCACATGGGAAGATTAGTTGAAATATTTAACAAGACATCACCAAAAGAGATTGTATCATCATTGCAAAAATACAGCAGATACGACTTTGATATAGATGGAAACACGATTTCACTTGATACAGAAGATTTTGTACTAGACTTTGATGCTGATACTGATTTTGCACTAGCAAAGAGAGACGGCTATATTGTAATAATCTCAACATTACGAAATAAAGATATGATTGCAAAAGGATTGGTAAAAGATATCGCACGACGACTGCAGGAATTAAGAAAAGAGAGAGGATATACGCCTACTGACGTTTTGGAGGTTGCGTCAATTTTGGATTTGAAGGAGGAATCACTTGACATGATAAAACAGAGATCCGAGGAGTTAGCGTTCCTAGTCAGAGTAAAACAGGTTAATTTTACAGAAACTTGCAAAGAATACAAACAAGTAGACATTGACGGGCAAAAGATTAGAATATCAATAGAAGAAATCCCATAATAAATGCAATATTTTTATTACAACTATAATTTTGAAGAGTAAATGGTTGAATCAAATCAAAACGTTGTGGGAATTAACGTTCTAAAACAGAACGGCGTGGATGTTGACGAATTGGTAAAAGAACTAGTTAAGAATGCGGCAGTTGAATTTACTGCATACTATTACTTTACCAACCTACGGGCACATTGTACAGGTATGGAAGGGGAAGGACTGAAAGGAATCATCGAGGATGCAAGATTAGAGGATCTCAGTCACTTTGAGTCATGTCTTGAGAGAATATACCAGTTGGGTGGCACCCTCCCAAATGATGCAACTGAATTCATCAAGATGTCTGGCTGTGACTTTTTGAAACTTCCTGAAAACCCAACCGATCACAAGGCAATTCTAGAAAAATGCCTCAAGGCAGAGCAAGGTGCAATAGTTAACTGGAACAAGATATGTAACATGACCTTTGGAAAGGATCCAGTAACATATGATATTGCAAAAGACATCCTAAGTGAGGAAGTTGAACACGAATCATGGTTCCTGGAGCTAATATATGGAAGACCGTCAGGACACATGAGACGAAAGTATCCAGGTGAGAGACCCCATACGCAAAAACATTCTAGAGCACTTGATATGTAATAGATACCAAATCACATTTTCTTTATATTATATTCTTGTCACAATTCATGATTTTGATGCAAAATAATTGATTATGCCATGGTTAAATAGAAATAGATGTCATACATTGTATGGTAAAACAGATCAGTCTTGATACATGGCAGGTAAAACAACTAGAGGTGTTACTAGAGAAGGGGTCAAAGATTATTGCAAAGACTGACAGACCCATAGTACTTTACAGAATAGTATTAGAAGAAGAAGACGATTCGTATGAGGAGATAATATGTACATTAACCAAAGATCATGTAATTGAGCAGACAGTGACCTCAGGTGGTGTCATACCTCCAAGCTTTGGACAACAACTAGTATTTACAATTAAAGAGTATCCTCAAGTATTGCTACAAAAGAGCAAGGAGAGGTTTTTAGAGATAGTTAATCGTTTGGAGAACGAGTTAAAATAAAACGCGTTGGATAAGACGTGTAAAATGACAAAAAGATAAACATGTTTGCTACATAACTCTGATTTTAGGCATAAATTCACTGATTTCTTACGGTTTGAGCATGTTGTGCAACAAGCCAAGAAAGTCAAAAACCCCGAATTATTGGTATGAATCTTAGGTTTGTTTTGTTGACATGTCTAAATTATCGCCATAGTAGAATTTCTTCTATTTGGTTGAATTAGTATTGACACGCACACACCCACTCCCAATTGGGTTAGATTGTTTCTTGGCTCTCATCTTTTCCTCTCATTCCACAACTTGTTTTTACACTCTGGACATATCATAGGCATTGACGTACGATCAGATCACAAAAATTACCCAGCGGTTATACTAAATCTTTATTGTTGCAGTGAATCTATAATTTGCTGGGGAATCTTGGTGGTGGGGGAGAACGCTAAAATCATATTTGTAATTAAATCTCTATATTCCTTGTGAACTTTTTCTAAGATATCTGAATTTTCTGTTTTAATATAATTTAATGCAAGATTGATCGGCAACACAGATTCTTCAGAAAAAGAATCTATTTTTAGGATTTTATCCATAAACAAAATAGCTTTTTCCAATTTATCATCTTTAACCAGTTCTGTAACAGGTAATAATGATATGAAATATGCATCGATTGTATATCTTCGTGCAAGTGTTTCTAATGAATCAAACAACATTTCCGTAAATTTATTTTTGTTTTCTGCCATTGTATGAGCTGCGTAATGAGTAATATCTCTAGCAATTTCTGGCACAAGTTTTTTTTGTGACTCTTCATCCAAATTTGACAAATTATCAAACGTGGTATCAACTACTTTTGATAATAACCCGAGATCGTTTGCGCCTCCTACTGCATCAAGAATTCTAAAGAAATCTTCAAAACCGCTATTTATCAAATCAATGGCTGTTTTTTCAGCATCTTGGACTTTGTTGATCTCCCCTAAGCATCCAAGCCGTAAAATATTCACGTCCCTTCCAACTTTGTCTTTCGGAATCTCTGATAATATTTTTAGAGCTTTTTTGAAATCCTTTCTGCGGATCGTCATTCTAGATTTTTCTATCATAGATGAAGGACAAGAATAGTTAATTACGGCCATAGATAAATTAATATATTTTTCAGCCTTGTCTAGTTCATTTTTTTGTAGATAGTATGATGTTAGTTTGTGATACATTTGATGAAGCCATTTTTGTTCCTTAGAATCTGGTTTGTTTTGATACTTTTTAGTGATTCTCATTAACTTGCTTTCAATCAGATCTCTTTTCTTTACAGCATCGCTTAGATGTCCATATTTTTCAGATGCCTCAGATAGAAAATACCTGGCATAAGCTATTGATAGTTCAGCTGCCAAAGAAACTATCTTATCAGGCATTTGTTTGTTAAATTTTTCCATATTTGTTACTTCAAGGAGTGCAGAATCAAAATCTCCTAAGAAGATAAATCTTTGCACTGTGTTTTCCAAATCAAGAATTTTCATATCAGGCATAGTAGCTAAAAGGTAGCATGCGTAAACAAGACGCTTTTTAGCGTCTTCCTCAGAATGTGCAGATATGTCAAAAAATCTATCTGAGAATTGCCTGTATTCAAAAAGTTTTTCTTTTCTGGTGTACCAAATTTTTAAGAAATTAATAAACAAACTGATCCTTTTTGAACCAATTGGGGAACGCATCTCTCTCCAAATTCTATATAGTCTTTCAGTTACTTGATATGATGTTTTCTTCTTATCTCTAAATTTTATTGCCTCTACTATGCCGTTATTTTCTAAACGACGCAATTGGGTGACCACACTTGCTACTTCCATTTTAGTTATTTGTGCCAGTTCTGTGGGCGATATCGGTCCTTTTTCTTGAGACAGCGTATCCACAATCTTTCTTTGAGATACAGGCAATTGTTCCATTCGAACTTGATAATATGGAGTGAGTTGATCCAGTAATTCAAGAAGATTGGATTCCAAATCTGCCAATGAATGTTTTTGAAGTAATATCTCACAAAGAGCATGAGTTAACCGAGGGTTTCCACCAGTAAGAATGCGTATCCCATTAACTCGTTTTGTGTATTTTTCAAAATTTTCAAGCAGTTCTTTTTCTCCTCCACGTTCAAATCTTTTTTTAATTAACGCTCTCATTACTTTAACACTCAGTCCTTTCAAAAATGTTACATCCATAAAATTATAAAACGGCTCATCATGTGAGGAAATTTCATGAAATACTGTCAAGGCTGAACCGACTATGCAAAAGGGATTATGTTCTTGTAAAATAGATCTTAGCTTTGGTAACTCATCTCCCATTTGTTCAAATAACATTTGTAAGTTATCGACAAAGATTACTGGAAATTTTTTTTGATTTTTAAGGTTATTAAATGCATTTAATGCGGTCGCTTCAACATTATTTTCATCAAATTCAACGTCAAGCTCTTCTAAAATTCTTTTGAGTAAACCTTCGACACTTGTTACAGAATATTCTTCCTCAGATAACCGTATAGTTGTAAAGTTATTGAATTCATTTAATTTGTGATATATTTGTAGTAACGTGTGTGTTTTTCCGATTCCTCGTTGGCCTACTAGTAAGATATGTGTAGCTAAATTACTTGAAATCGAATTTTGAAGCTTTTTGACGATATTGGCCACTGTCTTCTCCCTTCCAGTAGAAATGTATTCCAAATCTTCCTTAGACATTAAATCAGGAGTAAATTTGTAGAACATGATCTATAGTCCTCGCCTATTCCTCCACAAGTCTCCTAAAACTTTGGTGTAAAAACGACAGTCTCTAGAGGAAGTATCCACAGTTAGATAGAAATCACCTTCTAATCTGTTTACCAATGCTTTAAATTTGGTGGCATCATTGGATTTAGTTATTCGAAAAAACAACTGTTTTAATTCTTCCAAAGACACTACCTGATGAATTGCAAGATGATCTAAAATTGACATTGCTATTTTTCCCAATCCATTTTTATGATAATTACCCAGTCTTGTAAAATAATGTTCAAAATATCATCTTCCGCCTACCCCTAGCACTTTTTCATTGTATGCTTTTTCAATTATATCTACAGATAATTTGGATTCATTTTCGTTCATTTCATTAACAACTGCCTGTATCATTATTTTAATAAAAAATGGTACACCGACACCTACCTGCTCATAAATTTTTTGAATTATTTCTGCATCGACAGAAATATTCAGTCCCTCAAACAACTGTTTAATCATGTCTTTAGATTTGGATTCAGGTAGTGGATTTACCATAATTCGTTTAAGATCATTGATTGTATCCACTGCATTGCACTCTGTTATCACTTGATCAAGTCCTATCGATCCACAAATAATAAATCGTATGTCATAACTAATTCTAAGCTGTCGTAGCCAATTTAGAAATAATTTTGCTATTTGGATTCCATTATCGTTGTTGTCTATCATGTTAAGTATCATCAAAGGCAGCTCATCCACAATAAAAATAGGTTTAAGTTCACTTTCAGCTGTCAGTTTTTGAAAAATATGGTTTCCTTTATTTTCCCAATCCGGTTTTATGTACTCTCGTAATTTTAATTTGACATCCATTACCCCTACCTCTTCAATCATTTTTAAAATTGAGGAGAGCCCCTCCATGAATTTGGTTTTGGTGTCTTTTAGACTCGTTGTTTTGTCCATTATCTCCACGATGAAATTTTCTGGACGATCTAGATATTCAACATCTAAATAAAATACACGATAGCCTGATTTTGGAAAATCCCGTACATTGAAGGCAAGGCTTGTTTTTCCAAATCTTCTTGGGGAAACTAGCAAAACACTTCCGTTTTTGACAGACTCCCAGATTGCTTCTAATTCACTGTCTCTTCCAAAATGTTCTTTTCCTGAAACTGGTGGGCCAATAATACATGAAAGCATGTTTTTTTATAACATATTTGTTATATAATGATTTCGTTATATAACATTTATGTTATATAACATTTGTGTTATATAACATTTGTGTTATATAACATTTGTGTTATGTATAGCTTGTTTCGTAACCTGCCACAATTCTGACCCAATTGTATAGTATCTAGTTCATACTTTCATTATACCATTGAGATCACCGTGATCCATCGTTTGTACTACGACGAGGGTGTTTTTACATACATTCAAGTTACAGCACCTCAAATTCTAAGATTAAACAGCGTAAATAGACAAAAGAAACAGTGCGGGTACAAATCAAGATAACACCGATTCAAATCAGAGATAGTAAGACAAATTTATCACCAAATTGAGGATATTTTGATTAATTACAACAATGAGATTTAGATAAATACGAGTTGTTTTTATCAATGGTATGGCTAAAATAAGAATTCGGACCGGTAGAGGAACTGGAACTATTGAAGTTGACGACGATCCTAAAAAATGGTCTGGAGACGATTTTAAAAAGATCCAAGCTGCAAGAAAGAAAGCTGCTGCAAACAGAATGGTTCATACTGGTAGAGGAACTGGAACGAGAAGACTAGGAGATATGCCTGAACCAAAGGCAAGACCTTCGACAGAAGGAATGACCAGAGTTACAGGTAGAGGAACTGGTTCTAGAAAGAGTAGAAACAAAGGTACAAGTAAATAAGCACTGCTTTTTTCATTTTTGTTATTTATTTTTATTTTTTAATTTTTGTGTATATGTTTGATTCAGATAATCTTGCAAAAAACAGAGTTAAATCTGTATATCGCTATTATTTTTAGTTTTTAGTGTTTCCCAATCTGCAAGAAAATTCTCCAAACCGATGTTAGTTAACGGATGCTTTAACATCTTGTCTAAAACTGTAGGAGGCAATGTCACTACATCTGCTCCAATCTTTGCAGCATCAACTACATGTATCGGATGACGTACGCTTGCAACAAGAATCATAGTTTTAAAATCATAATGAGAAAAGATCTCTTTAATTTGCTTAATTAGATGTATTCCGTCTTGGCCTATATCATCCAATCTTCCAATAAATGGACTAACATATTTTGCACCAGCTTTTGCGGCAAGTAAAGCTTGGTTTGCAGAAAAGATCAAAGTGACATTAACCGGAATTCCTTGAGATGAAAGAGATTTGCAAGCTTTGAGACCGTCACCAGTCATAGGAACTTTGACTACAACATTTTTTCCATATTCACAAAGACGCTTACCTTCTTGCATCATTCCAGAATAATCCGTACTGACAACTTCCAAGCTTACATCACCTGCGATAATTTTTGTAATCTCTGCCATAGCATCTTTTGGGTTTCCTCCTTCTTTTGATAACAAGGAAGGATTAGTTGTAATGCCGTCTAGTAATCCCATGTCGTTGAATCGTTTTATAGATTCAAGATTCGCAGTATCAAGAAATATCTTCATAGTTTTTTGCTCCTAATGTTTTTGACTTGTTGTGCCATATTAAAAGATGTTATGCCATGCTTCTCCAATAGTCGAGGAATCTCATCGTCTCGTGCAGACTCTCCGAACATATCTAAAGCGCCAATCCTCTTAACGGGAACAGGATAAGACTCAGAGACGGATTCTGCAACTGCTGATCCCATTCCTCCAATAATGTTGTGTTCTTCTGCTGTAACAATGCATCCAGTCTCCTTTGCTGCCTTGGCAAGTATTTGGTTATCGATTGGCTTTATAGAAAACATGTCTAGGACCCTGCAAGATATGCCGTCACTCTGAGATAGCATATCAGCTGCCTCCAAGGCCATTCGTACTGTAATGCCGCAAGCAGCAATGGTACAGTCAGAACCGTCCCTTAGTGTGATACCACGACCTATCTGAAAATCCTGAGAATCAGTATGAATAAGAGGGGTTTTAGATCGTGCCATTCTCATGTAAAATGGCCCATATTCACTTGCCATCAAACGAGTCAGTGCAGAGACTGCGACTGTATCAGCAGGAATAAAGACTCGAAAGTTTGGAATTGCTCTCATTATTGCAATATCCTCTAATTGCTGATGTGAGCCACCATCAGGTCCGACTGACAGACCACCATGAGATGAGACTAGTTTTACATTAAGACCGTTTTTACCAGAAATGGAAGGATATGCAATATTATTACGAATTTGATCAACTGCTCTACCCGGCAGAAATATTGCATAGGTACTTGCAAAAGAGATCTTTCCAGATATTGCCAATCCAGATGAGATAGTTACAAGATTTGCTTCAGCAATTCCAACATTAAAGAATCTATGGGGAAAGTGTTTTTGAAATGCAAAAGTTTTAAGTGAATTAGTAGTATCGGCTCCTAAAACAACAAGGTTTGAGTACTTTGAACCAAGTTCAATTAAAGATTTAGAGTATGCAGAGCGCATATCAGTCATGACAGGTTCATTCAAATGTATTTGGCCTCCTGTGCAATCTCTTTGATTGTGAGTCGATCTTGATCCACTGTGTGTAAATTAATCCATTTGTTAACTAAATCAGCGCCGCCAAGATCATGTGCAGTATCAAGCAGACTGCGACGTTTGGATCTTAGAACTTGGCTTTTAAAACTATTAATCGCAGATAAAATGTCTTGCTGCCCAATTATTGCGCCACCACCAACAAAAGCACGTGCACCATCGGCAAATATTGAACCAATATTTTCAGCGTTAACGCCGCCATCAGCCTCAATATGTCCCGAAAAACCATATTTTTGTAAAAGAGGCGATAGACTCTTCATCCTTGCATGCGTGTTTTCAATGTATTTTTGACCTGATTTGCCAGGCACAACAGACATTACAATTAACTGGTCAATTGAAGATAAAAATTTGTAAGACCATTGAGGTAATTCAGTATCAGGATTAATGGCAAAACCTACACCTACTTGATTTGCTTTAAGCGTGTCGCAGATCTCCCCGAAACTTGACTCGTCTGTAACTTCGGCATGAACTGTAATAATATCACTGCCTGCATCAATGTAATCTTGGATATGCTTGACTGGTTGGTTGATCATCAGATGAGTATCAAATGGAATAATAGTCAGACTCCGAAGCTGTTTGATCTTTGCATGATCAAAAGTCTTCGTTGAGACAAACTGGCCGTCCATTACATCAAGATGAATAAGATCTGCTTTTCCATGTATGCAACGTTTGATCTCGTTTTCAAGATTTGTCATATCGCCTGCAATAATAGAGGGTGCAATCATAATTTGAGAATCCAACTCCAGGTTAATCATAGGGAGTACGTCAGAATCAGGAGCTTTGCCATGCCATTGAGGATTATTCTCCATATGCTCCAACGATCTTCCTTTTGTCGTGCGAGATATTATTATGGTAGGTGAGCCTTTGAGTTTTTTTGCTTTTTTAATGGCATCATCAATTTGCTCGATTCTATGCCCATCAATCTCAATGGTGTTCCAGCCAAAAGATCGCCACTTGTCACCTGTTCTCCATCGCGATGAGTCATTCCACATCTCAGACAGATCATCGCTTTGGAGTGTTTTGTCAAGCGGCATAACTTTTTCAGTGTACGAATCTTGTTGAATAAAATTCCTATCAAGGAATACAGTGAGATTATCAACATTGTATTTTGCAGCAGTCATTGCGGCCTCCCAGATTTGACCTTCGTCACATTCGCCATCTCCTACAATAGTATACACATGATAATCTTTGGAGTCAATTTTTGCAGCTAGTGCAATCCCAATGGAATATGACAATCCGGTCCCCAAAGAACCGCCACAGAATTCTACTCCTGGACATTTCAAATCCGGATGTCCCTGTAGTCTGCTACCAAACTGTCTTAGTGTATCAATCTCAGAGTCCGGAAAATAGCCTGCGACTGCCATATTAGAGAACAAACCGGGCGAGGCATGACCTTTAGAAAGTACCAGTCGGTCTCTGTCCTCCCATAGAGGGTTTTTAGGATCAAATTTCAGATGTTTGTAAAACAGGCACCCTAGAATCTCTGCCATGGAAAAGGAGCCACCCGGATGACCAGAGCCTGCAGCGTTGGTTCCTTTAATTACTAGTTTACGAGCCTTGAGAACATTTTGTTTAATCTGGCAATAATTAAGTCTCATATCTACTATCAATATTTTTGTAAATTGAATAAAAATCTATTTCTGCAAGGTTTTACTGTATTATTACATATTTTGAATGAATGTGATTAATCACATCAGACGATTACCACACTAAGCGTAATGCAAAGTTGTGGTGGTAAAAATTTTAATTTGATAGATGCGATACAATATCATGGATATTGAAGATAATGTTCCAATTGTATTGTATGACAATCAGTGTTATTTGTGTACAAAATTTGCAAGATTTGTTAACTTTTTTGCTAAAAACAAGATTACAATAATAGGGCATTACTCAAAATTAGGAGAAGAGATAAGGGAACAGATTTTAGACGAATCGGCATTAGAGATGTTTTGGTTTATTGATGAGAAAAGAGCTTGTGGAGGAAGAGCGGCATTGTATCCACTAGTAAAATCAATACTGTTATCAAAAAAGAGAGAAAAGACAGAGTCCGTTAGAATAGACAGCACGTGCAATCAGGATTGTAAGACGGTAACGTCGGTATTTGTAAGATCTGCTAGTCTGTTTACAAACAGTAAAAAAATATCATATACGCATGCTAGTAAGTTAAATAATACTAAAAATTGTTAAATCAGTATGAAAGTTAAAACAGGCAGTTCTGTAAAGGTAGAAACAAGCCTTTGGTGCGAATTCGTACTAGAAAATTCCAAGAAAGTTTCAGAGTCAGTGAGAATGGATTCCAAGGATACATCTCTTGCAGTAGATCAGACGCTAAAAGATATGAATGGACGGCTAGGAACGCTGAGCATAATCCCTACACCTAAAGAAAGACGCATCAAAAGAATTTTGCTTGCAGGGATAGGAAAAAAGAAAGACATTACAAGAGATACTATAATGAATGTCTCAGGAAAGATTGCACAAAAAGCAAGAGAGTTAAAATTAAAAGATTTTACCATAGTTGTGCCTTCAGATACTGTCACGCAACAAGATTTAGCAGTAACTCAAATTATACAAGGCTGCAAGATGGCACTATACAAATTCGAAGAGTTCAAGACTGAAAAGATTGAAAAGTCGCCTGATCTAACAATTGTGACTTCTTCTTCTTCTTCTTCTTCCAAAGAAAAAGACATTTCAGAGAAGACAGTAAGAGCAGCTGAGATCATTGCAGACGGTGCAATATTTACAAAAAGTATTGCCAATTTACCGCCAAACCAATGCACACCTAGCACATTAGCTAATTTTGCAAAAAATATCGCCAAAAAAAACAAGTCAATGTCGTGCCGCATCGTCTCAGAGCCAGAATTAAAGAAGAAGGGTTTTGGAGGAATTTCAGCAGTAGGGCAAGGGAGTAAAAACGAGTCAAAGCTGATAATACTAGAGCACAACCATGGACCAAAGGATGCAAAACCAATAGTTGTCGTAGGCAAGGCAGTAACGTTTGACACCGGTGGAATATCACTAAAACCGGGAGAAAAGATGGATGAGATGAAGTTTGATAAATGCGGGGGATGCACAGTGCTTGGAATAATGAAGGCAGTCTCAGAATTGAGACTGCCCATCAACATGGTAGGAATTGTTCCATCAGTGGAGAACATGCCAAGTGGAGAGTCATACAGACCCGGAGACATTATAAAATTATACAGTGGAAAGACAGCTGAGATACTAAATACTGACGCTGAAGGGAGACTAATTCTAGCTGATGCACTAGCATACGGTGAGAAGCATTACGCTCCAAAAGCAATAATTGATTTTGCCACATTAACTGGTGCGTGCATCATAGCGTTAGGAAATGACATTGCTGCAATTGTATCAAATGATGAAAGATTGACCAAAAAAATTACAGAGGCATCGAAGAGAACCACAGAACAAGTATGGGAACTCCCTCTAACTCAGGATTACAGAAATATGATAAAATCAGATGTTGCAGATATGAAAAACCTCGGAATGGGACGAGCGGCAGGAACCATTACTGCTGCTGCATTCTTGAGAAACGCTGTTGAAAAAACACCATGGGTGCACGTCGATATTGCAGGAGTTGCATGGACACAGTCAGCAACAACTCAGAAATCATACAATCCCAGTGGAGCTACTGGTTTTGGAGTCAGACTGATTTTAGACTATATTCAGAATTTATGATCAAAAAAAGTCATCAAAACACACGACAAGATGCTTTGTTACATTTTTTGCAACAGTCACATTGGTGTAATATACATTTTTGTGTTAGATGCAAATAGGCATCGGTCAAGAACCCATCATGCCCACCATCTTTGGCAGCTCTCGGTAAGATTTGTTTACAAAGACATCGTTGTCAGCATTGATCATTACAAATTCCATAGAGTTATCCGGCGGAGGCGATACGATTATCTTCTGTCCGGCTCGAAGTTCCCCGATATCAAGTGTATCACCGTCTCCAAAATTAATGTGAATATTGGTAAGGGGTTCAGAACCTGTGTTTTGTACTGTTACTCGACCCATCACAAACAGACTTTGTTTGTCAATGATAGGATCTACAAATATGTCGTGTTTTTGTGTAGCCACTGACAGCTTGAGTATATCTGCGCCAAACATAACTGCCATCAATCCAATTACCCCGATTCCTATCCCGACAAGCGCGGTATACTGCTTCATGACTGTATTTGACGATACTAATAATTAAATGTCATAACAGGACGCTGTGATCATAGAACATATGATACATGTCTTGAGAGTTTGGATGCAACGTCATTTGATGGAGAAAGATATAGTGTGAATTAGTATCCTCTACTATTTCGATCAGGTTTGCCAACATTTGGATTCCTAAAACCATGTTTTTCCATCATATGGTTTAGAAAACGGATATCGTCAGAAAATTCTTGGCCACAGACTGTACAATTTTTCATATAATAGAACGGGATAAATGCAGATATTAAAAGATTGAAGAAGAATGCCAGCACCGTTGCTTCCCAAGAGCTCTCGCATCTTAGTAGCACAACGGCGACATCAGGTTTGACTTCCAAGTTCGGAAAGGGATTGGGTCGCACCCTAACGCTATGGCCGGCTTGAATTTCTATGCCAAATTCGTACCTATTAACATAACGCAGGACAGAACAATAGTCTCAGACGCATTAGATATCTGTAAACCAGTATCAAATTGAGCACGTTTTACCAAAGATTAGATATTTTAGATTTAGATTGTGTGTTACAACTAGTCAGTCACGCAAGAATAGTAAATTATGCCAAGCTGTCAATCTGCAATCTGTTCGTCTAAATCTCGTGTATTTAGCAAATAGTTCATATCAATTATAGCATATAGTCTGAGTAAGCCATAGTATGTAAAATCAGCAGAGAAAAATAGTTCAGAGATATTTTTTGAACGTCATTAAAAATGATATTATAATCGTTGGAGGAATAACTACCAAATCAATGTAACAAGAGATTGGTTTTAGAGCTTTGAGATCAATGTGCAAATAAATGGAAAATAAAATACCGGTAACATACAAAATCATCTAACTCTAAATAAGATATCTAGTCATATACACATTAATTATATATTTTAGATGTTTGATTATAGATATTTTATAGAAATAATTTTATAAATACTGTATAGGCGTTTGGTATGCAACAATCCCTAAGATACGGATGGTTTTCGTAACATTAAGATACGATCTTCGCCATCAGTAAAGTGGTTTTTTGAAAAGTGTGTTTTTTTAAATCCATGTTTTGTGTATAATGCATACAGATGTTTGAATTCAGGATTCATCTCCAGTACAATATTATTGGTTGGTGACAGGGAGAAAACTTTTTTTAATAATTTATTAGCTATTTTGAGTCCACGATACTTTGGATCAACAAATAAAGAATTTATGTATAGAGTGCCCGCTTTTTTGGTAGACATTGCTATGATACCTCCAACTATTTTATCATCAATGACAGCCTTGAAACAAAACTGATGATCGAGCATCGGTACCCAAAAATATATTGCGTCACCATCCCGTTTCATCTCAAAACATTCTGCCTCTAATCGATAGAACTCTGTAGCATCTGACCGCTTGGCTTGCTTGATAAATAATTTCATAGTTTTGCCATAATTAAAAGATATAAAAAATTTAGGAAAAATGGTTCTGTGGGGTTATTGAGAGCCAAAAAAAAAGGCTGGTGTTCTGCTTTCTTGTGCAGAAAGCTCTGGTTTGTATTGCTCCTTTCAGATATGATGAAAATTTGCAGCCCCTCCCCAGAGATTAGGTTGGCAGGCACCATACCTGACTTCTTTTTGATGTCTTTAAACATCAAAGTTACATCATCACTTACCTTGGGTGCTGATACTATGGGATAACCAGAATCCTGTTTTTAAATCAAGCATGGTAAAGAGGTATTTTCTATTCCACTTGATCTTTAGATACAACTCACATCTTCTCCGCTTTTCGTCGACTTGTATGTGGGTCGATTTTCTCAAGATTCAACATCAATAATATTAAATTATTACCCAACATAATTTTATAATTTTAAAAAAGATAAAACGTTTAGTTGGGTAAAGAATCATATGGTTTCAATAATCAAAAGAAAAATCGGAAATGAGTATTATTACTATTTGATTTACCATTCAGGCAAAACTCTACATGAAAGATACCTTGGCAAACAAATCCCAAAAAACATTGGTTCAATCAAACTAGGATTTGAAGAAGAGATGTTTGCAAAAGAGAACATCCCATTATTGGAGGAAATACGTGATAATTATTCAAAGCGTATCATTGCAGTAGATCCAAAAATCATACAATCTGAGAATCATGAATTCAAAATACATCACATCTACAGTACGCAAAGAATAGAGGGCAGTACCATGACATACGGACAGACAAAAAAACTACTAGAATACAATTTATCTCCAAAAGACACTGCAACAGAGCATATTATAGAAGTTAAACAAATAGAAAAAATATTTGACGAGTTACTTGTAATAAAATCCGACATTTCCAAAAAATTAATTCTTGATTGGCATGAAAAACTATTTGAAAAAACAGACACAAATAATGCGGGAAGTTTTAGACGAGAAGACGTTGCTGTGTATGGAGGAAAAACAGAATATGTATTGTGGGCAGATGTGATTCCAGATGTGGAGAAACTTTTGAAATGGCACTCTAAAAATAAAAATAAATTAAATCCAGTGATATTATCTGCAATATTTCATAAAAGATTTGAGATGATACACCCGTTCATAGATGGAAATGGTAGGATTGGTAGATTGTTGATGTTGCTAATTTTACACAAAAATGGATACCCTTTAATGAACATCTTACCAAAAGAAAAACTCACATACATTAAAAAATTAGAGGCGTCACAGATACAAAACAACAGCATGATTTTTGTGAAATGGTTTGTATCAAAATATCTAAGAGATCATAAAAAATATCAATAGCTTTTTCTTCCTTAAATCAGTAGATGGGATGTATTTTTTCCTAAATCATCATAATTTATGAATAAAAACGCATCGAAAACAACATTTTTGTAGATGTGGAGGTAAAGTGGAGAATGTGAGTTTCTCATAACTGCATGAAATAAAACCGTGTGAAATAAAACCGCAAATTCCAACAAGTCTACACAGAAAAGGCATTTAAAAGTATGAGTGCGTTATTTTTGTCAAACCTAGAGATTTAATTCTCTGAGAAGCACAACGTTTTGGTACGGTTATGGCGACTTTTTGGACCGATTCTTTGACATGTGCAAGCACTGCCAGTATGCAGAGACTGTGCATACAACTCTTGGTTTGTATAGGGCACAAAGAAAAAATCCAAGCACATCTTATGCGTCAAATGGATGCTCTACATGATAAAACAAGTAAGGCATGACTGTATGCTGACTTGTTGCCTCAAGATGGTAGCCACTTACAAGTAAGATTCAAGCATGCCTATGAACATAACAAGACATGCAGTTAGAGTAGCAGATCATCTCCCATAATGCCCAAAATAGGTATAAAACAAAGAAGATATCCAGTTACAACATGACACATAGAGTAGCAGTATTAGACAAGGATTTGTGCCAACCAAAAAAATGCGGTTTAGAGTGTATAAAGTACTGTCCAGTCAACAAATCAGGTGCTGAATGTATCATTCTAAATGAAGAATCAAAAAAGGCCCAGATTGACGAAGATATCTGTAATGGGTGTGGAATATGTGTCAAGGTGTGCCCATTTGATGCAATAACAATAGTAAACCTGGCAAGCGAACTGGCAACTGACAAAATTCACCAATATGGAAACAACTCATTTCGACTTTACAGATTGCCTACGCCAAAGAAGGGAGAGGTTGTAGGACTGTTAGGAAGAAACGGAATGGGAAAGAGTACAGTAGTCAACATCCTATCAGGAAACCTAAAACCAAACTTGGGACGATATGACAATCCGCCACAGTGGGATGAGATTTTAAAATATTATAGCGGAACAGAGCTCAAAGCGCATTTTGAAAAGATACAGCAAAACCAGATCAGAGCATCAATCAAACCGCAACAAGTTCATCAGATTGCACAGGCGTTTAACGGAACAGGAAATGAGTTACTTGACAAATATGATCAGAGAGGAGTATCAAGAGAGTTGATCAGAGAATTAGGATTGCAAAACTCCATGGAACAGGATTTAAAGGAATTGAGTGGAGGAGAACTGCAAAGAATTGCAGTAGCAGTTGCTGCAGCAAAGGATACAGAGTTTTACTTTTTTGATGAACCGTCATCATACAATGATGTCTTTCAGAGAACAGGAGTTGCAAGAGTCATACAAAACTTGGCAAGGATTGGGAAGAGTGTAATGGTAGTGGAGCACGATCTAACGTTATTGGATTTCCTAAGTGACTACATAGAGGTGTTATACGGAGAACCAGCAGCATATGGAATCGTCTCAAATATTTTATCAACCAAGGTTGGAATCAACGTATTTCTTGACGGGTATCTGCCAAACGAGAATGTAAGGTTTCGGGACAAGAAATTCTCATTTGACGTCTCAACGTCAACTACTGAGATATTTCAAAAAGACAGTGAAGTTGTCACATATCCAAGACTAGAGAAGAGATACCCTTCGTTTTCAGTAGAAATTCAGCCAGGTCAGGTAAGAAAAGGAGAGATTTTAGGCATAATGGGTGCTAATGCGCTAGGTAAAACAACCATGATGAAGATGATTGCAGGAGTTCAAAAACCAGATACAGGCAGTATTGATAAAAAGATCAAGATAGCATACAAGCCACAATATCTTCAAAATAATCTCGATGTGGAAGTCATATCACTATTAGAGAAAGTAAACGAGGATCCGATTGAGGGCAGCATGCAAGAAGAACAGATACTAGATCCGTTGAAGATTAAAAAACTCTACAACAAATCTATAAAGAATCTCTCAGGAGGAGAGCTGCAAAAAGTGGCAGTTGCGTCGTGTCTGTTACAGAAAGTTGACTTGTATGCATTAGATGAGCCCTCTGCGTTTTTGGATGTAGAAGATAGAATCGCTATTGCAAAATTTCTGCAAAAGTTTGTGCGTTCTTTTGGAAGATCTGCAGTCATAATTGATCATGACTTGCAACTGATGGATCTAGTATCAGATACGATGATAATCTTTGAAGGCGTGTCAGGTATATCAGGAACTGCTACATCGCCAATGCCAAAATCAGATGCGATGAATAGATTTCTCAAATCACTTGATATATCATTTAGAAGAGATGAAAAAAGTCAGAGACCACGTGTAAATAAACTAGAGAGCAGATTAGACAAAGAGCAAAAGATTACTGGAAATTTCTACTACAAGAATTGATGTACAAAAACGGCTGTATTTATCGTATCAGCAAAAAAAAAGACTGAAAAACAATGTCGCCTAGAAATTATATTTGATGTTATAGCATCACAAACGATGACTAGAATGCTAAAAAAGGCACTAGAAGATATTCTAACGGTAAAGGAGAGAGAGGAGCTGGTTTCAGCATTTGATCAGATTGGCAATATAATTATTATTAGAATTCCAGAGCCACTGTTATCAAAAAAGAAGATTATTGGCAAGACACTGCTAGACGAGGTAAGCATAGCAAAGAGCGTGTTTTACCAGAGTACAGCAGTAGAGGGAGATTTTCGTACAAGGAGTCTAGAAATTCTTGCAGGAGAGGACAATACAGAGACAGAGTACAAAGAGTTTGGATGCAGGTTCAGAGTGGATGTAAAAAACGCATTTTTTTCACCCCGATTGTCAACTGAGAGAGAACGTATAGCAAATCTAGTCAAGGACGGAGAGGTGGTTACTAACATGTTTGCAGGAGTTGGAATGTTCTCCATAATGGCTGCTAAAAATAAAAGATGTATGGTGTATAGTCTTGATATCAATCCTGTGGCATCAAGACTGTGTGAGGCAAACATCAAACTAAATAAGAAGATGCGAGGTCAGGTAGTGTCAATAAACGGTGATACGGCAGAGATCATCAAAAACAAACTGATCAAAGAGTCAGATAGAACATTGATGTTGTTGCCTGAGAGATCAGATGAGTTTTTAGAGACTGCAATCAATACGACAAAGGATGGCGGTGTTATTCATTATTACTCACACATTCATGCAGACAAGAAATCAGATGCAGGCAGACTCTCAGAAGAACACTATATGGATATTACACCTGTCAAATCAGAAATTCTATACTCAAAGATAGTAAGACCCGTAGGTCCACGATACTATCAGACAGTAGTTGACGTAAAAATTTTCAAATAGTAGTGTCTTCTTGTTCCATTGCCCTAATCATCAGATGTAATTGATGCAGGGGACGGCTTTGTTGTTGCCATTACATAACCAATCCATGCAACTACCCCCAAGATTCCGCCTGCAATCATCAAGACAGACAATTGCAATACTATGGGACTCCACTCAGACAGCATTAATAAATACGCATAAAGAAAAAAGCCGCCTATACACAGTATAAAAATAGTAATTCCGACCCCTTTTCGTCTGTTCATATAAAATAATTTTTTTGTGAGTTATTTATTGGTTTGAACTAATCTAGTTCGATGGCCATAAGATAGGCGTCCTCGCCGTCTCGATAGTATGCGTTTAATTGCTGCCTAATGGCAAATCCGAGTTTCTCATATAGCCTGACAGCAGCAATGTTACTACACCTTACCTCTAGATAAAATTCATCACAGTTTCGTATCTTTACACCATTGACTGATTCCTCTACTAACGCATTGCCAATACCTTTACGACGATACTCATCAAGAACCGCAATAGAAACCACGTGGCCTTTTTTAACAAAGCCTAATTTTTTAAAATTCGAAAAGCCAAATTCAGTCTTACACATGATGTATCCGACATGTTTGTTGCCAATCTCTGCTACCAAGAACGCTTCAGGGAGTTCTGATAACAGGCTCTCATAGAAATAATCAGAATAGTGTTCAGGCAGGGTCTTTAGGTTGATCTCCATGACTGAGATTAGATCGCTTGGCCCTGCTCGTCGTATATCACAGTTGCCTAGCTGTCTGAGAATTACCTGCATTATATAATGACTATAAAACCATCAATATTTAATTTTAAACAAAAAGATCATTAATGGATGAAAACGACCACAAGTATGGAAGAAGACCCCTCTTCACAGGAAGACGTAATCGCCATAGTCAATTCCATATTTGAGGTCAGTGACTTTGTAAAGACGGAATTCTCCTTGGAGTTTAGGATAGAGGATGCGGATTTTAAATCAAAGTTTGAAAATCTGGCAAAAAGATTGGAAAATATGAGATATATGTGTAGTTTGCAAAAAGTAAACGATGTAGAAATTTATGTAATGATACAAAAATTCACGCCAAAAAAACAGGGAAGATGGATGAGTGCCACGTGGACTCCACGTATTTTGTTTGCAGTCGTTATAGCATTTGTAATGATTGATGGATATCATAGAGCTTCTCTGACAAATTCGATAATACCAATAGGTCAGCCCCTAGAGATAGCAATAATCTATACAGTATCACTGCTGGGAATTTTGGGAGTGCATGAGTTGGGACACATTGTTGCAGCAAAGATACATGGATTGAAGACAACTTGGCCTTACTTTATTCCTGGAATACCGATATTTGGCATCCCCACATTTGGTGCGTTTATCCAGTCAAAAGGATTGACAATTAACAGAGAGATATTGTTTGATGTTGCAATTGCAGGTCCTATTGCAGGGTTGATCATCGCAGTAATAGTTTCGATGTATGGAGCTTATACAGCACCGGTTTTAGAACCCGGAGTTGCAAATGAATTATTTAGAAATGATGTGTTAAGTGATTGGGATTGGGGAGAGCCATTACTAATGACTGCGAGCTTGGCATTGTTTGGCAAAGGAGGGGCAGAACAGCAGATAATCCTGACTCCTGTGATGTTTGCAGCATGGATAGGATTCCTGATTACATTCTTGAATTTGTTGCCTGCGTGGCAGTTAGATGGTGGGCACATGGCAAGAACGCTACTAGGTGTAAAACTGCACAAATACGCCACCTATGCAAGTATGGTAATTCTAGTTCTGTTAAACTATTGGTTGATGGCAGCCTTGATCTTTGTAATGGGTTTAAGAAATCCCAGTGCTACGCCGCTTGATGATATCTCACCACTCTCAAGGAATAGAAAGTTGGCATACATTGGAATTGTAGGATTGGCAATTTTGTGTGCTCCGCTGCCACATGATCTGTTATCAGGCATCCTACCTTAACAAGAGTCTAGCACCGTCAGTAACGATACTGACTTTTTGTCTTGCACCTTGCGTTTTAAGGATATAGTCAAGTGAGTATTTTATTCCAGCCAGCGGGATCATGCCGAGTTTCTTTGTATAAAATTCAGGCAGAATTGAGACTAGTCCTATTTGAAAGTTCTTTCTAATCTCAGATAAGAATAGCAGATCCTCCATTCCACCAACGTATCGAGTGGGGTTTCGCAGCTGTTCAAGAGTTAATCTACCTTCAATGTATTGTTGAAGCGCATCAGAACCCAAACCACCCTTACATTCAGATACCAAGATTGCAAGACCGTCTTTTTTGACTGCATTAAAACAGTTCCACAAAGAGGAGAGAGAGTTACCAAGGGTATCATTGCTTGAATCTTTACCGGTACTGATTACCATCGTCTTTTGTTGTGGACCTATATCCTTGACTCCGTGAGACTCCAAAACCTTGGTTGTTGTTGCAATAGTCTTTGAGGGATGATCTATTGTAAAATCCACAATGCCATCAGAGTTTGCCACTAGCTCAATGCCTTGAATCTCAAAATTATCTGTAAACTTTTTTGCCTCAGCCAGACTCTCAGAAGATTTACCAGGAGCAGGAAGGTTGCCTTGTCGTTTTGCGTATGCTAAAAGCATGGATTCTTGGCTGAATTTTTTGACAAGACGTGTGGCAATAGTCTTGTATCCAAACAGTCCGTCAAACTCCATCTCGCCCATAAACACAAGATTAGAGTTTGAGAGACTGTTATTACCTGCATCGCTACTGTTGTTGTTTCTACTGCCCATATCAAATTCGCTAATTGAGCTCCCTTCAGGCATTTGAGATTGTACCAGATTTAATATGCCCTTCTCGGCTAGAATATTTGGAAACGGTTTTGATTTTTGTTCACACAGTAAAAACAGGGACGATATTATCTTTTGAATTGCTTTAGAGTTGTGTAATACAACAAGGTCCATTGGTTTTGACAGATCAAGCGTGTTTAGTTTCTCGTTTATGGCATCATCATCTAAAATTTTGCCTGTAGAATCAATCCTATGTTCCAAATTCTCTGTTTTTATATCCAGAACAACATCTGTAACACCATAGTTTAACCAAATTTCAGGCATGCTTGGTATACAATACAAACTAAAATAAATCAAGTGTAGTTGATAACATTATGGAGTTTGTAAAAGAATTTGCAGTATTTTTACATCAAAAAGGCATCATAAAGTTCGGTGAATTTACGCTTGCTAGTGGCAAAAAGAGTCCATACTACGTAGATTTGAGGCTAGTTCCTAGCTATCCTCATGAATTTAGAACCATGATAAAATATCTTCAAAGCGAGATTATACAAAATATCGGATTAGATGAATTTGACACGATTGTGTCAGTTCCTACGGGAGGATTAATAATTGGAACTGCGTTAGCTGCTCAGACACTAAAACCCCTAATCTATGTGCGAAGTAAACCAAAAGATTACGGCACATCAAAATCAGTGGAAGGAGTAATACCCAATCAAGGTATCAACGCAGTAATGGTTGATGATGTTGCAACAACAGGAGGTTCGGTTGTAAACGCAGTAAATATACTCAAAGATGCAAAAGTAACAGTAAAACATGCATACGTTATTGTTGACAGAATGCAGGGGGCACAAGATGCATTATCAGAGGTAGGCGTAAAGATGCATGCAATTTTAAATATTTTACAGATCACAGAAGCATTGCACGAACAGAATCTGATAGACAAAACTATTTTAGAAAAAGTAAGAACGCAGATAAAAAGTTAGATGGCAGCTCAGACAAATGCCTTTCAATCATCAATTCAGATATAACTCTGATTCTTCATTGCAGCCAGTTAATTTTAAAACAGCTCATTTTAAAACTAACTGAAATAGCAGATATGCCTAGAAAAGAATGTCAGATGCTACTGCGTTAGCTAAAAAAACCCGCACTCACAACAGTCCGAAATTTGCCACAAGTCGCGCTAACGGTATGTGACCATCCAGTGCCATAACGCTGGTGCAGACAGACGTTCTTGCAAAGGCAGAAGTTGTAATCTCTTCTTTTTTTTAATCCTTCAATTACATTCCAGATAGTCAAATCCGTTCCTTCAAGAATACTTCTGACACCATCAAAGGCAAAGACACTCATTTTCTTCGTCTCTAAAATGAACAGTAGTTTTGTTTCCTGTGGACCTAGCCATATATTTGGTGTCACCTTTCTCTCATCTAAAGGGAGATTAGTTACATGAAATGGATAATTTATGTATCCATTCTCTCCTTGTAGTACATGAAAATTATGTCCGTTAGTCATTTGCGTCTACATCCATACAATGATATGGTAGAAAGACATGCATGAATTGTGCCATCTGTCATAGTATACCTTGATTCGTTTTATTTGATAGAATTAACAAAGAAACCGTCGCACGATATAACCAAATTTTTATCGAGACTTCGGTACAACACGTACCACATTATCATATCTCAGATTGTACTAGGTGAATCCATAGCAGTAATAACGAAAAAAAATAATGATCCGTCCGAGATTATAAGAAAATTATACAGTAAAATGGACAAGTATGGTATAGGTAGTGATAACATGAAACCTCCACCCAAGGAGGCTTTTGATATAATGACGCTATTATCGTCAAAAACGGATTTGGATCCAACTGACACCATGATAGTATCGCATGCGCTCGCCGATCCAAATTCTAAATTTTTTTTCACAAGTGATTCTAAATTAATTGGCAATCAGGTAATTGAAGACATTGAAAAAGAGTTGAGAGATAACGATAAACGTAGCGTGGAGATGATCATACAAGATAGCATATAATCTACGATGTCTTGACTAAGTTATGTTTTACAAGATCGTCCAATACGGAATGTATGAATTGTAGATTGAAATGAGATTTTATGTGGTAGACCCTGTTTACCAAAGTGTCACGACTGTGAATTACATGATTTCGATCTATCAGCGTGGTTGCAATCTCAAGCCATTGGGGGTCGTTTTTCAAAGATGTCAGAAACTCATCTTGTCTGAACTCTACAGGTAGCGCCATAGAGTTACTTATTTTTGCATCGTTGTCTTTTGCTAATTCGTAATAGTCTGTTGTGAGGGAAGGAGAGTATGGACCATACATGTACATGTTAAATGTATAAGTAAACGGCATGCCGAATTTCTTTGATAGAAACACGTATTTTTGTATCTTAAGTCTGTTGTTAAACTGATCCTCGCTCTCTCCATCAATATCAAACGCTACCAAATCATGACGTTCTAAAAACTCAATAAACGCCGGGAGTGTCTTGTCCATGGCATGTGTTAGAGTATCTACAGTATATTAGTTTCTAATATACGTATGAGGACGTAGGATCCTGAAAGGAGTATACATCTCGACTGAACATCATATTCCTCACCTTTCTGCAGATTCGTCTTCAAACTTGTACAGGTGACGCTCGATCTCCTCGTACAGCCATTCCAGTTTGTCGTTTGTCTTCGGATGCCTTACCCGTGCAAGTATGTGGTGTATGTCCAGATGTACAAGCCGTTTACCAAAATAGCATTTATCTTTCCTCCCATCTTATCTTCTATGGATTTAATCAGATGCTTGCATTTTTCATGTTTGTCCTCATTTCGAATATTTGTAAAGATTGAATCTGCTGTAATATCGCTCATGTGTTGGAATGGGTTTTATATTTTAGATATGTTGGTTTTTCATTTGCGCCTAGAATATCCAGTATTTTTTTGAATTCATCAAAATTCTTGATATCTTCTCTGCCTTTCTTGATAGTTTGATCGGCAAAGGATTTTAGTGATTGCATGCCATACATTACATCATAGGTAACAAATAGTTTTTTACTCAAGGCCAAAGACGTTTTTTTGGGCATGTCATCTAGAATTATACGTCTGTGTTGATTCATACCATCTGTCTTACAATTATCATCCATCTCAGGACTCTAACAAATTATATCATCGTATCATCATGCACAAAAAATGTATTTTGCAATTAGAGCATGCAAATATGAGATAAAGGCACACGTTGTTTTTTATTATGATGTCCTGATAAAACGTTGATTCTCTTTGATGTCTTTGAAAACTCGTATGTGAATGATTCCAGATACAACAATGATCACTCAAGCGATGCCATAGTCAAAGAATAGTCTTACTTTAGTTGTCTTGCCTACCGTAATTTTTGCGGCTCCGCACATTGGAAATAATGGGCCCGAAGGGCTTCGATCCCTTGGCTCACCGGTTATGAGCCGGTTACTCTACCAAGCTGAGTTACGGGCCCCCATGCAGATGAAATTTTTCTCAGATAAAAAACGTTGCTAGTTTAGCTGCAATACTGCTCGTAACAACTATCTAGCAGCAGGTTTTGTGCAGCAACGGAACGCTCTGTAATGTCTAGTAGTCGGTCAGAACCAAGAGACGATCCTTCAAGTATCTTTTTCCATGATGCAGCATGTCTAATGTCAGCCTCTGTGTGAAGCTTGAAGTATTCTGTTGCAGCATCGCTTGTAATTCCATAGAATTTTGCCAATCCGTCAAGTTTGGTTTGGCTGAGTTTAGGAATTTCTTTTTCAAATGCATACATTGCACAAGAACCGCCATCAAAAGTATCCATCAAATTATTCAGATCAGATACTGCTTGACACGTTTTATCAGAACCAGGATACGATGTTAGATCGGCTTCTGACACTCCTAATTGATCTGCAAATGCAACCCAAGGTCGGATGTGATCAAATTCCTCTTGCTGATTTGCGATTAACTCTGGCAATACAGACTCATCAGATGAATCATCAATAATACAGGTCATAAAAGAAGGGACTGCCTTGACGAGTTGAAAGTATTCTTTGGAATAGCCTGCAAGAGAATCCAGAGTCAGGTTGCCGTCAGACCACATCTGATAGAACTTGTGTTTTAGTAAACTATTTTCTTCAATAATGTCATCAATCTTTTTTATTATATTCATGATTCATCAACAATACTACCATTAAAAAAATCTTTGCGAGTTACAAAAGATTTTATGGTCAAAGAACAGATTTTTTATAGGTTCCAGTGGTGTAGACCGGTCAAGCATACTGCCCTTTCAAGGCAGTGATCCCGGGTTCAAAATCAAACGATGAAAATCCCGGCTGGAGCACTTAGATTTCTCCATTAACAAAAGAGACTGTATACAAGATCTTTGGCATCTACAGAAGATACTGCCTAAGATTTATTTACTAACAATTAAAATTTTTGATGAGGGTCATATTGGATAGAAAGAATGTAGAGATAAATCCCTTACTTGAATCATATGGAAGATATATTGAAAAGATCGACCAAGCTCTGGAAAACGAATTAGCTATTTATTCAGAGTCAGAGTTTATCGAGCCATTAAGATACTCCCTTGAAGGCGGCAAGCGAATTAGACCAGTTATTTTGAATTTGGCAGCAGAATGTGTCGGCAAGATGGATGAGAACACGCTAACGGCATCGTGTGCCATCGAATTTTTGCACATGGAGTCAATTATTCACGACGATATCATTGATAATGAGACAATGCGAAGACAGAAAGATCCTTTTCATATAAAATATGGCTATAACACAAGTGTGCTTACAGGAGATTTTGTTTTAGGATTGATTCTTGCAATATCATCAAAGTTAGACAACGCCAGAATTACAAAAGACTTGGCAACTACTGCCATGATGATGAGTGAAGGAGAGATGATTGAGAGTAGGTTAGAGACCAGTGAGGATGTAACGTTTGATGACTATCTCAAAGTAATCGAGTATAAAACAGCGACTGCGTTTGAAGTAGCGGCAAGGATAGGAGCAATTATTGCAAACGGAGATGAAGAACAGATAGAAGCATTAACAGAGTATGGAAAGAATATAGGAATAGCGTATCAGATTCGAGATGACCTGTTGGATTGGAAGAATGAAGACAAGCTGTTTAACTTGCTAATCAAAAAAAGTTCCGATCCAAGAGATGTGTTTAACATGATGGAGGAATTGCTAAAGAAATATTCAGAGCAGGCAAAAACCAGTTTAAGAAAAATTCCAGAAAGCGATGCAAAGGCGAATTTGTATAATCTAATAAAATTTGCATCATTCAAGCTGTAAACAACCAAGTTAACTTGAAAGTAGTTTGGATTCAACATCAGATAAAAATAAGGTACAGACGAGTGCAAAAGTAATTCAATCAAGCAAGATAATCAAGGGGATTATATACTTGAGTAGACTAGACTCATTAACAATCTTTTTAGAATCTAAAGAGAATGCTTGTTTGTTGATACTTACATACAAATTAGATTTTTGCTAGGACTCCGCCATCTCCGAGAAGATACATAAGACACTGACTGAGTGCAAGGATATGTACAACCTGTCTGTTGCACATGCATACGATCTGAAAAACTAGATGCTTCTTCAGGTATTTCCCATCACGTACTCTAATGCAACTCTAAACTCGTCTAGGGTTATCAGTTCTTTTACCACTAGTGGTGCAAGATCAGTCATGACCCAGGCAGGTATGTCTGTTCCCATGTGAGTCAGGCCCATGACAGTTAACAGTTGATTGTCATCTGCTATCTCAGATTCAAATCCAGACCACATGCGCAGTACAAACAATGCACGGTCATAGTCAAAGTCATCAGCAAAAGTCTCAGTCTCAGGTTCTGGATTAGGTACTGCCGGTAACTGTGGCTCTGGGTCCACCTCTGTTACTTGTGGCTCTGGATCCACCTCCATGGGTATGACATTTAGTGCATCAACGATTATGACGATTGAAGACTCGTTGTCTGCATTCCAAGTCCTGATTACCATGTTGGTATTCCCTATTGGCTCTGCAAACGTGATATCAAGTGTGACTGTCTTCTCAGTGGAATCATCAGGGTCAGTTGACACGGTGAGAGAGGCATCTGACAGCAAGTCTTGAGGATCAGTGATATTTGTTTGACCTCTGTTGTATTCCACGTACGTATCACTGTTCGTGTATGACATGTCGTCATCTTGAAGGTTCAGGTATACTGCAAAGTAGAGTATGTCAAGTCTGTCGTGTGCCGTAAAACTTATGGATATGGGTTGATCTACTGCAACCTCCAGCGGCGTGGCATTATGGTTTACCCTGTTTTGAGCATTGTAACTCTGGCCGTTTATCTCAAGTGTATCCACAGACGGTGGTGCGGTACCTGACTTTTTGGACTTGAGCAGTATGGCAGCATCAACAAATGATTCCAAATCTTTGTTGAACTCGTCTACAATATCGCCTGTGCTACTGTCGTATGAGAGCGTGTCCCCACGAGACAGTGGACCATCAAGTAGTAACGTAAGGGTGTCGGTGCCACTTCCGGTGATGGATTCCACTGTGACTGTATTACCAGAAGAAGAAGAAGAAGATACTGTAAATCCGCCGGAGCCTGTTCCGCGGGTGTTAACTGGCTCAGAGAATGTCAACGTTATAGAAGAGTCAGATCCCCGTACCGATACAAGACGCGGAGCTATGTCATTTATTGTAACTGATACCAGTTCGGATGCGGTGCCGCCCCGGCCGTCAGAGACAGTCACATTAATAGAGTATACGCCGTCCTGGGACTGGTCAGGCCTCCAAGAGAACGAGCCGTCACGGGTGATTGATGCACCGCGTGGTCTGTCTGCCCCGTCACCAAGTGAGAATGTCAGGGAGTTAGGAGAGCCTTGGTATATGTCGTCGTCCCTGGCTGTTGCATCAAACTTGAGTGTGTCTGTCTCATCTATGGTCTGTCCACCTATTGAATCAAGTACAGGATTCTGATTTACCTCAGTTACAGTTATCGTGACGTCCTGCAAGTCAGTGCCGCCGCCGCCGTTACCGTCAGAGACCTGTACGGTTACGGTGTGGATGCCATCCTGCGTCTCAGTTGGCGTCCATGAGAACACTCCAGTATTAGTATCCATCGTGGCACCGTCAGGTATCGTCCCGATAAGGGAGTATGTCAGGGGATCGTTATCACGATCAGTTGCTTCAGCAGTGAACGTGAGGGGTGTAAGCTCATCTCCAGTCTGTGATGGGATATTATTCAGTACGGGTAGCTGGTTGACTATGTAGGTCTCATTAGAGCCTACCACTGTAGTGTCAGTCAGATCGTTGTCTGCAGTATCCTTGATGTCGTGTCCGGATGCGATATCCAATCCTATGGTTCCACTAGCGGTTACTGTGACTGTTACCCGGTATGATGCACCTGAACCTGATACGCCAGATATTGTACCTGTGCCGGTGCCTGTTACTGTAAAGTCAGCAGTATCATTCACATTGATGACTGATTCATCAAACGTGACAGCAAACACTAGGGTGGTAGCAGTTGTGGATTCAGCGAGAGGGGTGTTGCGCAGTATGGAGGCAACATGGGGCGGAGTATTGTCTGTTACCGTGACTGTGTAGGTCTCATCATTGTCGGTAGGTGCTAGGTCGGTCAGATCGTTGTTTGTAGTATCCTTGATGTCGTGGTTTAATACAATATCCAAGCCGATGGTTCCAACATCAGTTACTGTAACTGTTACGGTGTATGACGTATCGGTGCCTGTTACTCCAGATATTGTACCTGTGCCGGTGCCTGTTACTGTAAAGTCAGCAGCATCAACGTTGGTTACCGGCTCATCAAACGTGACAGCAAACACCAGGGTGGTAGCAGTTGTGGATTCAGCGAGAGGGGTGTTGCGCAGTATGGAGACAACATGTGGTGGAGTACTGTCTGGTGCCGTAGTCTCTGCTACCGTGTAGGTCTCATCAGAGCCAGTCGGTGTCGGGTTGTCCAAAGGGTTGTTTGCAGCATCCTGTATGTCGTGTCCTGATGCGATATCCAAGCCGATTATTCCAACATTATCTACTGTGACTATTACCCGGTATGATGCACCGGAACCTGATACGCCAGATATTGTGCCGGTGCCAGTGCCTGTTACCGTAAAGTCAGCAGCATCAACGTTGGTTACCGGCTCATCAAACGTGACAGCAAACACCAGGGTGGTAGCAGTTGTGGATGCAACGCTAGGAGTATCACGCAGTATGGATGTAACACGGGGCGGAGTACTGTCTGGTACCGTAGTCTCTGTTACCGTGTAGGTCTCATCAGAACCAGTCGGTGTCAGGTTGGCCAAAGGGTTGTTTGCAGCATCCTGTATGTCGTGTCCTGATGCGATATCCAATCCTATGGTTCCAGCACCGGTTACTGTGACTGTTACGGTGTATGACGCACCAGAACCTGATACGTTAGATATTGAACCTGTACCGTTGCCTGCTACATCAAAGTCAGCAACGCCCACATTGATAACTGGTTCGTTAAATGTGACATTAAACACCAAGGTGGTAGCAGTTGTGGATGCAACGCTAGGAGTATCACGCAGTATGGATGTAACACGGGGCGGAGTACTGTCTGTTACCGTGTAGGTCTCATCAGAGCCAGTCGGTGTCGGGTTGTCCAAAGGGTTGTTTGCAGCATCCTGTATGTCGTGTCCTGATGCGATATCCAAGCCGATTATTCCAACATTATCTACTGTGACTGTTACCAGGTATGATGTACCATCACCTGATACGTCAGTTACTGTACCTGTACCGGTGCCTGTTACTGCAAAGTCAGCAGCATCCACGTTGATTACTGGTTCATTAAATGTGACATTAAACACTAGTGTGGTAAGAGGTGTGGATGGAACGCTAGGAGTATCACGCAGTATGGAGGCAACACGAGGTGGCGTACTGTCTATCAGAATGTCAGATACAGTTACCCGGATGACGCGGTGATTATTACCATCCTCAAAAACTGTGCCGTCAGAGGCAGTCACGCTGACATCATATACACCTGTACTGGTTGGTGTTGCCTTGAATGCCAGGGTGTCAGAACCGGACACTATCTCAAAGAGGGTAAAGTTGCCGCCCGTTCCGATGTCGTATACCGGGTTGTGTCCTGCAAGTGCGTCATTCTGTGGAGTTATATCAGTGACATTGAGGGAATCAACATAAGAAAAGTCTACAGAATCCGGTGTAATGTACCATGGACCCAAGTTTTGGTCAAAGTCATCTGCATGGTCGAACATGTCGTCCATGTTGGTAACTGAGGAGACATCCCAGCCAGAGATGTCTCTGTTAAATTTTTCGGCAAAGTCAAACATGCCAGACATGTTGGTAACTGACGAGGTGTTCCAGCCAGAGATGTCTCCGTTAAATGTGTCGGCAGAATCGAACATTTGAGACATGTCAGTAACTGACGAGGTGTTCCAGCCAGAGATATCCCCGTTAAATGCGCGGGCAAAGTAGAACATGTTGGACATGTCAGTAACTGACGAGACGTCCCAGTCAACGAGGCTTTTGTTAAATGCGTTGGCACCAGAGAACAGGGAGGACATGTCAGTAACTGACGAGACGTCCCAGTCAGAGATATCCCCGTTAAATGCGGTGGCAAGTCTGAACATGTCAGACATGTCAGTAACCTGTGATAGATCCGGTGTATCAGCTGCGTTGTATGTCATATCACTGGCACCACGGAATGCACTATTCATGGTAGACCACTGGATGTCACCCCATTGGTTAATTGAGTCAAGTAGTGTAGGTGTAGAGCCAGAACCGCCAAGATTTATCCGTGACAGATCACCAGTCATGGTGACACGATAAGAACCAGCTGTAGCGTATGTATGTGACTGTGTGCCGTTAGAGTTGACCGTGGCAGTTGGGGTACCATCACCCCAATCTATGGTAAAGGTTTCTCCTGAATGTACCTCTACAGGTATACTTACTGCGGGGTTGGCCGCAGTAGTCTCCCACGTAGTCAGAAATGAGTTATTGTCTGTTACCGTGTAGGTCTCATCAGAGCCAGTCGTTGTCAGGTCAGTCAGACCGTTGTTTGCAGCATCCTGTATGTTGTGTCCTGATGCGATATCCAAGCCGATGGTTCCAACAGCGGCTACTGTGACTGTCACCTGGTATGATGTACCAGAACCTGATACGCCAGATATTGTACCTGTGCCGGTGCCCGTTACTGCAAAGTCGGCATTACTCACATTGATTACTGGTTCATCAAACGTGACAGCAAACACCAGGGTGGTAGCAGATGTGGATGCAACGCTAGGAGTATCACGCAGTATGGATGTAACACGAGGCGGAGTACTGTCTGTTACCGTGTAGGTCTCATCAGAGCCAGTCGTTGTCAGGTCAGTCAGACCGTTGTTTGCAGCATCCTGTATGTTGTGTCCTGATGCGATATCCAAGCCGATGGTTCCAACAGCGGCTACTGTGACTGTCACCTGGTATGATGTACCAGAACCTGATACGCCAGATATTGTACCTGTGCCGGTGCCCGTTACTGTAAAGTCATCATCATTCACATTGGTTACTGGTTCATTAAATGTGACATTAAACACTAGTGTAGTAAGAGGTGTGGATGCAACGCTAGGAGTATCACGCAGTATGGAGGCAACACGGGGTGGAGTATTATCTGTCAGAATGTCAGATACAGTTATTTGCATTATGTGGTAATTGTTGCCACTCTCAAAGACAGAGCCTCCAGTGGCAGTCACGTTGACCTGATGGAGACCGTTACTGGTTGGTGTTGCCTTGAATGCCAGAGTGTCAGAACCGGACACTATCTCAAACAGTGTAAAGTTACCACCTGCTACGATGTCGTATACCGGGTTGTGTCCTGCAAGTACGTTATTCTGGGGCGTTATATCAGTGACGTTAAGTGAGTCAACATAAGGAAAGTCTACAGAATCCGGTGTAATGTACCATGGACCCAGATTCTGATCAAAGTTGGCAGCATTGTAGAACATGTTGGACATGTTGGTGACTGAGGAGACGTTCCAGGTGTCAAGGGGCTGGTTGAAGGAGGAGGCGCCTGAGAACATGCTTCGCATGCTCTGGACCTGCGAGACATTCCAGGTGTCAAGGGGCTGGTTGAAGGAGGAGGCATGATTGAACATGAATTCCATGTTGGTAACTGAGGAGACGTTCCAGGTAGAGATGTCGCCGTTGAAGACAGAATTGAAGGTGGATGAGGAGCCGAACATGTATTCCATAGTCTCAACACTTGAGACAGTCCAGGTGTCCAGATCCTGGTTGAAGCTGCCAGCATCGTAGAACATGTAGGCCATGTTGGTAACTGAGGAGACGTTCCAGGTGTCAAGGGGCTGGTTGAAGGAGGAGGCATCGGAGAACATGCTTCGCATGCTCTGAACCTGTGAGACATTCCATCCGGAGAGGTCGCCGTTAAAGGAGCTGCTCTGGAACATCCGGCTCGTATCGGTAACTGATGATACGTTCCAGGTAGAAAGGTCGGCGCTAAAGGAGGTGTCGCGGAACATGGAGTGCATAGAGGTGGCCCCGGATAGATTTGGGGCGTCATCGGCGTTGTATGCCATGTTAGACGCGCCCCTGAATGCATCCTGCATCGTAGTCCACGATATGTCGCCCCACTGGTCTATGGATGCGAGCTTGCCTGCGTTGTTTGCATCATCAAAAAGGTGTATCCGGGTAAAATCGCCCGATATGCTGACCGTGTGACTGCCGGCCTGTGTGTATGTGTGGTCAGCATCAGTTATGTGTGTGCTGGTGCTGTCATCGCCCCAGTGTACAGTATAGTTGCCCGTGGCATCTCCCACTGGGATGGTTATGGACTCGCCGGCAGAGGTGGTCTGCCAGGTGGTGACAAACGTCGTGGCAGGATCGACTGACTCGGTAACTGTCACATCAACTAGGTGGTGGTTGTCGGTTCCATAGGGATGGGTGGAGGTTATGTTGATGGTATAATCAGTCTTTGCAGTATAGTCTGCGTCTGCCTTGATGTCAAGGCTGGTGCCGTTAATCTCAAACATGTCAGAGTCATGGTTTTGACCGATGCCGTACGCGCCGTTCTGGCCTGCAAGCGCAGAGTTCTGCGGGGAGATGACGCCTATGGTGGTGGTGTCGGCATCCCTCAAATCTATGAAATCGTTATCAAGTACGATGTACCATGGGCCCAGGTTCTGGTCGAAACTGGTGGCAAAGTAGAACATGTTTTCCATGTCGGTAACCTTTGAGATGTTCCATTCGGAGATGTCGCTGTCAAAGGCAAAGGCGGAGGAGAACATGTGGGACATGGTGGTGACCTGTGAGACGTTCCATTCGGAGATGTCGCTGTCAAAGCCAAAGGCACCACGGAACATAAAGTCCATGTATTTAACCTTCGAGACATCCCATTCGGAGAGGTCGCCGTTAAATGATTGGGCGTCCGAGAACATGTTTTGCATGCTCTGAACCTGTGAGACATCCCATTCGGAGAGGTCGCCGTTAAATGATTGGGCGTCCGAGAACATGTAGGACATGGTGATGACCTGTGAGACATTCCATCCAGAGAGGTCACCCGTGAAGGCGGCGGCACCATCGAACATGTGGGACATGGAGGTGATTGAGGAGGTATCCCAGCCGGAGATGTCTCCGTTAAATACAGCGGCAAATGAGAACATGTCGCGCATGTTGGTAACGGACGAGGTGTTCCAGGTAGAGAGATCTCCATTAAAGTCGTTGGCAGAGGTGAACATGTAGGACATGTTGGTAACGGATGAGGTGTTCCAGGTAGAGAGGTTTCTGTTAAATTCACTGGCATCGTTAAACATGTGGGACATGTTGGTAACAGACGAGGTGTTCCAGGTAGAGATGTCTCCGTTAAATGCGTGGGCATCGTTAAACATGTGGGACATGTCAGTAACCTGTGATAGATCCGGTGTGTCAGTGGCGTTGTGGGTCATTGTAGTAGCACCACCGAATGCACCATTCATGCTAGACCACTTGATGTCCCCCCATTGGTTAATTGAGTGAAGTAACGCAGGTGTAGAGCCAGAACCACCAAGATTTATCCGTGACAGATCACCAGTCATGGTGACTCGGTAGGTATCAGCTGTAGCGTATGTATGTGACTGTATGCCGTTAGCAGTTACTGTGGTTGTATTACCATCACCCCAATCTATGATAAAGTCTTTTCCTGAATGTACCTCTACAGGTATTTTTATTGGCTGGTTGGCTAAAGTCGTCTGCCACGTGGTGATAAAGGCGTCTGCAGCGGAGATCACGGTAATTGGGTAGACTGAGCTTAATGTATACTCGTTTACGTCGTCTCCAGCACTACCTATTACAAACATCTTGGCGCCGTCGCTTGAGAACGCCACGTCTTGTGGGCCTAATTCCTCTTGCGAGACATCGGCGGCATGCACGAAGGTTAGGGTGGAGGCATCAAATGTGGTAGTCAGCGCGTACTCGTTTACGGCGTCGTTTTGATTGCCTATTACGAACATCTTGGTGCCGTCGCTTGAGAACGCCATGCCTGTCGGAACAGGGTCCTGACCTGAGATTGAGGTGTCATCTACAAAGACTGCAGTGGTTGTATTAAAGGCCGTGGACAGGGCGTATTCGTTTACATCCATGCCACTATTGCCTATTACGAACATCTTGGTGCCGTCGCTTGAGAACGCCATGCCTAGCGGGTTAGATTCCTCTGAGATTGAGGTGGCGCTAGCTCGGACTGCATTGCGTGAATCAAAGGCCGTGGACAGCGTGTATTCGTGTATCTCGTCGTTCTCATTGCCCAATACGAACATCCTGGTGCCGTCATTCGAGAATGTCACGTCTTGCGGCTGTTGTTCATCGCTTATGAGCCCTGTGAAGGAATCAACAAAACTTCTAGTGGATGCATCAAAGGCGGTAGATAGCGTGTATTTGTGTACCTCGGCATTTTGATAGCCTACTACAAACATCTTGGTGCCGTCGCTTGAGAACGCCAGACCTCTTGGAGCGTCCTCCTTGGCTGAGATTGAGGTGGCGTCGACGAAGACAGCGGTGGAGACGTCAAAGGTGCCGTCGATGAGGGTGCCGGACGTATCCTGTACTGCCCCCGGCTCGATCGTCAGTTCCGGCACAGTCAGTGCTACAACTGTAGCAAGACGCGATGCATTCAATGCAAACGATATGGTGGTACCATCAACTGTAGTGTCAAGTTCGGCTGCATTCAAGGTTATCCCGCCGCCTGTGTAATTACCAGACTCCCTTATGTGTATCTTGGCCGGAACAACGTTTGTGGCAGGTGTTACATCGATGTCCTCTGAAAAAGTTATTGCAAGTGCGCCTGATGTGGAGTTGAGGATGGAAGAGACAAAGCTTGGGGGAGGGTCCTGTATGGTCAGTGTCATAGTATCAGTTACGGCATCATTTGTGCCGTCATTTACAGACAGTGTCAGTGCAACAGAGGTGGCAGTACCGCTCAAGGGAGCTGTAACGGTAGGGTTAAGCGAGGTTGCATCATCGAAAGTGACGGTGCCGGTAGGATTTTGTGACCATGAATAAGAGAGCACATCATCAGAGTCGACATCTGCGGCAGAGGCCCCTGTCAGGTGGACTGACAGCCCCTTGGTCACGAGCAGGTCCGGACCTGTAGTAACTGTAGGAGGGGTGTTGGTAGGAGGGATAGGAGGAACAACCATCTCTGCTGACATCACCCCCAGACCTATTATCTGGACGCCGTTTTCAGCTTGTGAGACAACGGCTGTGTAGAGGCTGCCACCTGACTCGAAGACTGCGATGCCGATAGGAGTTTCAAGTATGAGGTCGTTAGTGTCGACGATGCTGCCGGCTTTGGTGATACTGTCAGGGTTTGTGATGTTTAGTATATGGACGCGGTGGCTGCTTGAGGCGGCGACGACTGCGTAGCGGCTGTCACCGGACTCGAAGATGTCAATTCCCCACGCGCTTCGAAGATTGGTAGTATCTCTGATGCTGTCAGCTTCGATGATGTTGGCAGGGTCTGTGATGTCAAGTATCTGGACGGCGTGATCATTGCTTGCGGTGACGGCTGCGTATATGCTGTTCCCGGACTCAAAGATGGCAACGTCACGCGCGCCATCAAGCTGGGTAGTTCCACTTTTTTCGAGGTTATCTGTTGCAGTAATGCTGGCAGGGTTTGTGATGTTCAGTATCTGGACGCCGTCGTCACTGTTTCCGGCAACGATTGCGTATATGTTGTCGTTGGACTTGTAGACCTCGACGCCGTATGGGTTGGCAAGCTCGAGATCGTCATCTTCGGCGATGTTACCTGCTGCAGTAATACTAGCAGGGTTTGTGATGTTCAGTATCTGGACGCCGTCTTCCTCATCTGTGGCAACTATCACGTAGCGGCTGCTTCCAGATTCGTAGACGTCGATGCCGCGTGGGCCCTCAAGTCTGATGCTGGTATTGTCCTTGATTTGACCCACGAGTGTGATGCTGGCAGGGTTTGTGATGTCAAATATCGAGACGCCGTCATCAGTTCTTGCTGCAACGGCTGCGTAGTGATTGTTCCCTGACATGTAGACATCTACGTAGCCCGAGCCAAAAAGCACGCGGCTACCACCATCAGCAATGCTGTCTGTAGCGGTAATGTTGTCAGGGTTTGTGATGTTCAATATCTGGACGCCATGGACCGCTTTGACGGCTGCGTATCTGTTGTTCCCGGATTCAAAGACGGCTATGCTCTGCGGTGTGTCAAGCAGGGAACTGCCGGGGCTGGTGGTGTTGATATGACCTGCAGGTGTCAGGGTAGGTGCCACATTTACAGACTGTGCAAACGCATATTCTGACAACAGCCACGCGAATACGGCATCACCGGACGGAGGCCACGCATTCAGAACGGCAGTATCGACATCCAGGGGCGCGCCAGTCCAGCTCCCAGGCTGCGTGATCAAGAGCCCAGCCGCCATCACAAGCGCCAGCGCCGTGATTGCAAGGGTTCTGCCGTCTCTTCTCTTCCTCAGACCCCCCCCCCCCACACCACCACAACAACATTCTTCAGACTAGCTAAAGCAACTATAGTCAATATTGCAGTCAGAGAGGAGTTTGAGAATTGGATGTCACGTATACAGAATCTGTTTTTATTGTTCCTGTAAATGTACTTGCCAGTGTTGTTACTATTATTATTAATATAATTTGTCATTATTTTTCACCATTATTTTGTAAACAACGATACGATAATTGACTGAAGGTTTTTTTATCGTATTTTTGACAACTTGAAGTTTTACCAAGTGCTTTGTCTTGATTGGGATCAGTAACAACACTACTTGAAAGAATTACAAAATTCACACTCAGTATTAAAAACAGTCATCATATAACAAAGAGGTCATCTAAACTAGTCTTAGGCTAGTAAGTACACATTAGAGATTATTGGCAGTATTGGACAAAAAGCTGTTCATTTTTCAATCAAAATGACATTATGCAATAACCACTACTAGATCTTTAATCTGAACAGGTTTTTATCTTGTGTAAAAAACTTGAAATCGAAAGTTCATCAAGGTTGGGATTTCCTGCCAACATATATCATCACATTAAGCTTTGGTTCCTATGTCTACCTCATTATGGAGAATCCCGACGAGTCGCCTGCAAGCGTGCCATCTGCGTCGGTGCAGGATTGAGCCAGAAGAAAATTCATCATAATATCCGTCTTACCTGATAGTGCAGCAGACAGTCTGCAGCCACGATTTTGATGGAATCCTTTAGGCCGCACATGCTTACCGTACCTGGATGCAATTCCATGTATGTCACGTGCGTCCTGTACGAGTGCCTCCTCCTCCTCCTCATCCTCCTCATCCTCTCTTTCTCCTTCTCCTCCTCCTAAACTCGCAGTCCGGCAGGCACACACAGCAACAACAACAACAACAACAACAACAGTATGGCAGCTCGTGTTCAGAGACGTCCTTCCATCCGGCGAGGATCAGTCTTTTGAGACTTGGTCCCGCCGATATCTTTCTGCCCTCGTTTCTGCGCCTTACCTCATATGCCACATAGTTTCGGCACTGACGTATCTTGTATTTTCTGATGTGTGAATCATGCTGCTACTGTTACTATTACTACTGCTACTGCTGTGCCTGTTTTGCTTGTCATGTCTGTATCGTTTTGACATTAGCATGGCATCGGGATCTTTGATCAATAAGAATTTCAACAGGTTGCGGCACGATCTTCAAGCTTATCGGGGGTGATTTTCCGGGAAAAATCTAGACAGCGCCATTTAAAATCCTAAAACAGGTGCTGCAAATTCAACGAATTGAATCAATGGTTCAGGATACACGCCGAATCCTACTAGGAATATTGTAGAGAATATCATAACTGCAATAATGGATCTAGGTTCTTTAACACGCTTCTCGTTCTCACCCTCAAAGTACATCTTTCTTGTAAGCCAGCCATAGTACGCAAGTGACAGTGCACTGTTTAGAACGCCTGCAATTGCAAGCCATGGAGCCCACCACAATACAGAGCTTGCATCCAAAGCACCGCCAAACAACATCAACTTACTCCAGAATCCGGATAGTGGAGGAACGCCAGCTAGTGCAAACAACGCAATGACTAGACCAAGTGCAGTAATGGGCATTCGTCGTCCCAGACCTTTGAGCTTGTCAATATGCGTTACTGCAAGAGTTGTAACAATTCCTGCAATTGCAATAAAGGCAGCTCCCTTCATTACTGCATGATTCATAATCTGATATAGCGATCCTTGCAGACCAAGCGAACTGTGGGGTGCTACTGCCAATCCAATCAGAATGTATCCTGCATGGGCAATACTGGAATATGCAAGCATTCGAGATATGCTCTTTTGCATAATTGCTGCAATATTTCCTACAGTCATGGTCATAATTGCCAGGATACCCAACGCCAGCGTCCAATCAAGATTCAGAACTACCATTCCAAGAATTACGATACGTATTGTTGCTGCAAAGCCTGCCTTTTTGGTTGCAGCGGCAAGTAAAGCAGTGATTGGTGGAGGAGCGCCATCATAAGTATCAGGAAGCCATTGATGGAATGGGACAAGACCCATCTTGAATCCAAATCCTGCAATAAACATTCCAACTGAGAGTAGCGCCAACGGCAGCAACGATGAATCGAGTGCTGCAAAGCCTGCAATTACCTCGCCAATGTTTGTAGAGCCTGTCAGGCCGTATGCAATTGAGATGCCATAGACGATTATTGCAGAGGAGAGTGCGCCAAACAAAAAGTACTTTAAAGCAGCCTCATTTGAGCTCGGATTCTTCTTCATGTAGCCCACTAGAACATACGTTGGGATACTCATGAGTTCCCATGCCACAAACAGCATTACAAGATCAGTCGAATACGCAACTAGTACCATACCTATTGTGGCAAGCAGAATTAACGAATAGTATACAGCAGGGGAGTTATGCTTTCGCATATAGTTAAAGGAGCCAACGGTAGTGAAGACTGCGACAATTAACATTGCAATGGCAAAGAATCCGCCAAATGCATCATCTGCTATCACATCATCTGAGAATAGGGCACCGGCTGCAACGTTATCACTGATGAATTGGTATCCTACATAACCCATCGATACAATTAATGCAGCAAACGCAATTACGGCATAAAATGAGTTAGAACCCTGTTCCTTTCTTGCAATACTAATTATTGGAAGAACGACGCCGACTGTTCCTAGAATCGCAATTAAGACCAGTGGGGTTGAAGTAATCTCTAACATGCCATAAATCACCTATATCAACAATATCAAGACTACAAATAGTAATCCTGCTCCAAATACAAATAGATACGATTGCGATACTCCAGTCTGAGTTCCTTGAATGACTCTTGCACTCCAACTAACTGCTTTCTGAACTCCGCCGTTCATACCATAGTCAATAGCTGTCTTTTCAAAGTATCTAAACACGCCTCTTGCAAGCCATAGTGGTGCTACAACAAAACACCAGTATACGATTGCATTAAGATACCATCTGTTCAAGAAGAGTTTATGAATTGAGTAAAAGAAGATGTTAGAGTTGACAAATCTTACGGGATCAACCCATCTGCCAATGTAAAATATGTAACCTAGTCCAATTCCAGTGGCAAACGCTACTAGGGAGGCACCCAATGCTACAGGATTGAGGCCTTGTAAGAACTCAGGCAAGATAGATGATGCTTGCATGGAAACGTGTTCTGTGTGAATGCCAAATGACTCCTCTAGGTATTCTTCAAAGAGATGGTGCAGCCCCTCTTCTGCTGATAATCCAATAATGCCTATTCCGATGGTCAGTACGGCTAAAATTCCGTATGGAATCCACATGGATACTGGTGCATCATGGATTAGATGTCCTCCATCTTTTTCTACGTGCTTGATGTGTTCGCTCTTTTCTCCAAAGAATACCAGACCGATCATTCGTGTTGTGTAGAATGCCGTGATAATTGCAGTCAGTACGGCAATAATGAACAGTGGCAATGCCCACTCGTTGCCTGATTCGTATACTGCGGCAAATATCGCATCCTTGCTCCAAAATCCAGTTGTGATAAACGGTGCGCCCATCAGGCCAAGACCTGCTGCCCACATAAACGCATATGTCTTTTTCATCTGTTTACGCAGACCACCCATATCAGTCATAAACCTGGAACCTACAATGTGCAATAGCGAACCGGCTGCCATAAACAGGGATGCCTTGAACATTGCATGCGAGATAAGATGGAAGAATCCTGCAGTGTAACCGTCGACGTACTGGTGGGCAAGTCCTGCAACACCCAAGGCCATCATCATATAGCCAATTTGAGAACCGGTAGAATACGCAAGTACTTTTTTAATTTCAGGATTAACCATTCCCTGTGTTGCAAGTAACAACGCAGTGATTGCGCCAACCCAAGCTACAATCTCAAAGAACTGATCTGCAAGGATGCCTGCGGCGCCTAGTGCAAATACGATAGGGCCTATACGGGCTACCAAGAATACGCCTGCCTTTACCATGGTAGCTGCATGAATCAATGCAGATACGGCAGTAGGGCCGGTCATGGCCTCTAACAGCCATTCATTTAATGGGAATTGTGCGGACTTTCCTATTGCGCCGCCAAACAGCAAGACAAACGCAGGAACAAGCAGGCCTTGGGATGCCATCGTAGTTGCCCACGCAGTATCACCTACTAGTTCCCTGAATCCAAAGGTGCCTGCAAACAGGAATATCAACAGCATGCCTGCTATCATCATCACGTCACCCACTTTGGTCATGATAAACGCCTTCATGCCGGCATGTGTAGGGGAATAATAGTCTAGCATTCCAAGAACAGTGCGTCCCTCGGTACCTACGTGATCCTTCTTTTTATCACGGTACCAAAAGCTGATAAGCGCGTATGATGCCAGTCCGACACCTTCCCAACCAAAGAATACCTGAAGGAGGTTATCAGAGAGTACAATCAACTGCATTGAACCAATAAAGAACAGCATCCAGAACCAGAATCGTGGGATGGCCTTGTCGCCTTTCATATAGCCGGTACTGTATATCATGATGAGAAGTGATATCCAAGCAACAACATTTGTCATTATTATGGAGAGCGGATCAGCCAAGATGCCTGCCTCCAGACCTATTGCATCTATCCACATAATTTGATGGTGTATCTCATGCGCATCCAAAGCAACAGGAATCAGAGTTGCAGCAGACAGAGCGCTCATCAAAGCAAACGCTACTGCAACGTATCCAGTGGCATGTTTTGAGAATTTTGCAATCCCCGGAATGATTAGCGCTGCTGCAAACGGCAGTATCCATACTAGCCATCCGGCAAGTACTACTGCCATCTCAGATGATATTCCTAAAACTTCAGTAGCCATTCATTACGCCCCCAGCACTCCACCCATATACGGAATTATTGTATTGAAGAATATGTCAGGATAAATTCCAACAACTATTGAGAATCCTGCAAGCACCATCATTGGTGCAGTCATGTACCAGCTTCCCTCTTTGACATTCTCAAGATGCTCAGGCGTCTTTCCAAAGAACACACGTTTTAGCATCCACAGCATGTAAGACATTGTAAGAACAGTCGCAACAAGACCCAGACCAAATGTTACTGCACGCAGTGTAGAGCCGTCATGAATTGCAGTCTCCAATGCACCAAAGAACAATACCCACTCACCCATAAAACCGCTAGTTGGTGGAACGCCCATTATGGTCAATGCGCCAATCACTGCACACACAGCAGTTATCGGCATCTTTCCTGCCAGCCCTCCAAGTTTTGAGATGCTGCGGGTTCCCACTTTTACTATGATGATGCCTGCCATCATGAAGAGAATGCCTTTTCCAATTGCGTGTGTCACATACATCATCTCAGCTCCGGCAAGCCCTAGTACGGACATTGAACCAATACCAAACAGGATGTAACCCATCTGACTGATACTAGAGTATGCCAACAGTCGTTTTAGGTCATCTTGCATCAATGCCATTGCCCCACCATAAATCATAGTTACAAGACCCCAAATGTGGAACCATATTGATAATTCAGCAAATGTTGAGGGTAAGAACTCTATAATTAATCGAAATATACCATAAGCGCCGATACCGATCATGGCAGGTGACAACAGCGCGCTAATTGGTGTCGGGGCAGAACCGTGAACGTATGGTAGCCATATATGGAACATGAATACTGCCAGCTTTACTCCCAACCCTATGGTAATAGCAACTGCAGATAGCATTACAATATCAGGCGGGATCTCAGATTCTGAGATGTCTGCAAAATCAAAGCTGCCAATAGTCAGACCGATCATCAAAAATCCCAACAACAAAACAACTGCGCCGGTATGAGTCCAAAACAAGAACATTAGACCGATCTTTCTTCGCGGACCATCACCCCAAAGTGCAACTAGAAAGAAACCAGGGATGAGCATAACCTCAAAGAAGATATAAAATTCAATGAGGTTTGTAGCTAGGACTGTCCCTAGCATTCCCATTGCAAATACCAGATATAATGCAAAATACAGTCCGGATTTGGCATTGACGTAATTTGTAAGAGCAGACGACTCTACTAGAGATGTTTGTGTCCTGCTGCTGCTACTGCTGCTACTATTGTTGCTGCTGCTGTCTGCAACATCACCGGTAGCAGTAGCAGCAACATCAATACCATTCTCTTCTTTGAACTGTTCGTGGAATTTGTGTACCATGTATGGTTTAGAATACAATGCCAGGATGGTAGATAGAACATATATCATTATTGCAAATGGTGATGCTAAACCATCAAGTAAGAATCCAAACTCACCGAACTGTGTAGTCCAAGGATAGTGCTCCTCAACAGTGCCTGAAAGTGCTGAATGAATGACAAGAGTGGTAGTATACAACAAAAGTCCAAATGTAAACCACATTGCAGGTGTCGGACCCATCTTTCGTCCAATGATATATGCCACAGGGGATAACAATAGAGGCAAGAAGACTGCCTGTAGTAATGCATATTCCATTAGCCCTTCAAGCTCCTAAAGTCTGCAATATCGACATTTTGATACATACGATAAGCAACAATGATTAAAGATAGTCCTACTGCAACCTCGGCTGCGGCTATTGCAATTGAGAATAACGCCATAGTCTGTCCGCCACTGTGAGGTAAGAATCTGGCAAATGCCACCAAATTCAAGTTTGCAGCATTGATAATGATTTCGACTGCAAAGAGCATTCGAATAAAGTTACGTTTTACTGCTAGACCGTAAATTCCTATCCCCAGCAAAGCAACAGAGACTAGGGTAAAATCAACTAGTTCGCTTGTCATTCTCCAAATCCTCACGTTTAGCCAAAACTAGTGCGCCTGTAACAGAACCTGCAAGTATCAACCCCATCAGTATTAGTGCAGGCCAATAATATGTTACAAAGTCAGCACCAATAGCTCTAAAATCAACAGGGGGTTCATCAGTAGTTATAGTTTTAATTCCAGAATCCAAAAAGACGGCACCCAGTGACACCATAACTACAAGCATCAATCCGATTCCTGCAAACTTTCGTCTCTTGTCTTCGATCTTTTTAAAGATTAACTCCCGCTTTACAAGCATTACAGTAAACAAGATTAAAACAGCGATAGAGCCAACGTACACTGCTATCTGGAACAAGGCAACAAATGGTGCATCAAGTAAAAAGAAGAATCCGGCAATACCGCCCAAAACACCCATCAGGGCAATTGAACCATAGATTAATGAGCGTAGCTCCAATGCTGCAATTGCAGAGCCAATTGTAATGACTGCCAGTCCAAGAAATACAGCATCAGCCATGCGTTGCACCTCTATCAGATATCTGAATCTCACTGTCTTGTGCAACATATGGTTTTACAGCCAGTTGAGCAGGAGTGTAAATCAAACCCTCTTTTGAAAAGGAAGATAGTTCGTAATCATTAGTCATGTAAAGTGCGTAAAAAGGACATGCATCAACGCAGAGACCGCAAAACACGCATTTTCCATAGTCAATCTGAGGCATAATGGCCTTTTTGTTCTGCTTGTGTTCTTCTGGAACTTTTACCATTCCAATGGCTTCTGCCACGCCCTCACATGCAATGGAGCACAGCTGACAGCCGGTACAATGATCATGAAACAACATGTGACGGCCCTTGAGACCTGCAATTCCAACACCAGTAGAGGGATCAAACTGGTATCCGTCACCGACAAACTTTAGTTTCTCCTCAGGATAACGAAGCGTAAATCGCTTAGTGGCAATATGTTTAATTCCAGAATTTAGGGCACGGATAATACCAGTAGCAGTTCCCATTATTGTAATCCTCCCGATCCGAGCACTCCAGCATAAAGCAATCCTAGTGCAATAAAGATGTTAACAAAGGCCAGCCCAATTAGTTTGCTCCATCCAAGACTCAATAGCATATCAACTCGAATTCTTGGAAATACGCCTCTTGGGAGTAATATAAAGAATATAACAGCTACCGTCTTTAGGACAAACCAAAGTGCGCCGTTAAGCATCTCTTGAGTGAACAGTGGAAGCCCAGGAATATTTGCAGTAACAGGACCCAACTCGATACCTTCTGTGATTAGCTCTGCAGGGAATGGAGGTACCACCATAGGACCATGCCAGCCCCCAAGGAACAACACAACAAACAATGCTGCAAATGCATAAAGTTTCAGATAGGTACCCAACTGAACAAGGCCATACATCATACCAGATAGCTCAGTTAACCATCCGGCTACAATCTCACTTTCTGCCTCTGGCAGATCAAATGGAATTCTCTCAAGCTCTGCAAGCATGGTAATAAAGAATACGATAGCCCCAACAGGAAGGAATACTATCCATGGAAAGCTTGACTGACTGGCTGCAATCTCAGATAGATTCAGGGTGCCAGTCAACATAACTACGCCCAACAAAGATAAAATCAACGGAATCTCAAATGAGACCATTTGGAATAGTGCCCTGATTCCACCAATGAATGGGAACTTGCTATTAGCAGACCATGCAGATAAAATGGTAATGATTGGGAAGAATCCGATAACTGCAAATACGCCTAACAGTCCCATATCAACATCTGCAACGACCCATCCCGGGGCAACTGGAATGAATGCAACAAATGCAGCAGCTGTTGCCACAAACAGCACTGGTGCTGCCCAGAATATCGGTTTGTCAGCTTTTGCAGGAATAATAATCTCTTTTGATATGAGCTTGAGTCCATCGCCCATGAGTTGCAGTATGCCCTCTACCTTGCCACAATAAAATGGACCAACTCGTAACTGTAATTTTGCAAGCATCTTTCGCTCTACAAATATGGTACCTGCTGCAAGCAATGCGGCAAATCCAAATCCTGGGAATACCACAACTCGAAATATATCAGTTGCCATAAATGCATGCACGATAGGCAAGAGACGCGACGGGTCAGCAAGCCATGTCAATGCAAGAAAAGGAGTCAGTAATTCACCATCAATTACAGGCATCTCTATAACAAACAGAACCATAAAGACAGCTGGAAGACCGATGATAACCATCAGCAATAAAATCCAAAATAGGTTATCAATTAACGATTTAATGAATTCACTTAATTTGAAATTTGGTGCGATGACAGACATTATCTATCCGCCTCCACAGGCCAATAATTTAGACTCCAGTAAACTGACGGCATATTCCCAAGTTTTTCACCTTTGAGAAGATATGGTAACGCAATCAGATTTCTAAAAGAACCAACACTTAGTTTTACCCTATATGGTTCAGGTTTTCCATCAGATACAATATAGCAACCTAAAGAACCGCGTCCGGATTCTACACGTTTGTAAACAGAGTCAAGTCCCTTCCCTTTTGGATTTGGCTTTAACTTTACCCTAACGGATCCTGATTTTGGCATTTTTTGTAAGGCTTGACGAATTATTTTACAACTGTCCAACATGTCAAGCCATGGTACCCTAGATCTCGCATAAGAGTCACCTTCTTTCATAACATTAGTGTGTACATCTAATTCTTCGTAGACGTCATATGGTTCCTTCAATCGAAGATCATAATCAACGCCACTAGCGCGTAATACCGAACCGGTTGTTCCAAGTCGGATTGCATCATGACGCGACAGGACTCCAGTATCTCGAGTTCTAGAGATTAGAATTGGATTATCATAAAATATTGCAGCGTATTCTTTAATACGCTTCTCAAAATAGTTAACTTGTCGCAGACACACTTCTTCAAAGTTTGGAGGAAGATCGTTTCTAACGCCACCTGGAACGAAATGTGCGTGTGTAACTCGTGCGCCTGTCATCTTTTCCATCAAATCGATGAGTAGTTCACGGTCACCTGCAGGCCACATAAACATTGTAGAATGGCCCAAAAAGATTCCGTAAATTGCAAGCCAGTACATGGTGTAAATACATCTGTTTAGTTCAGATGAAATTACGCGTACATACTTTGCGCGTTCAGGAACTTCAATCCCAAGCAATTCCTCAACTCCCAATACATAAGGATACAATATATTACACGAGTCATGAATTACAGGTCTCTCCAAATGAGGAATGTTGGTGATATAGTTTCTATACTCTGCCATCTTTTCTTCGCCACGATGAACGTATCCCGGATCAGGATCGCATGCAACAATGTAATCACCGTCAATTTGTACGATAATTCGCATATGTCCTGAGCCAGGATGTTGAGGCCCAACATTGAGAGTCATTATTCTCTCGTCAACTTTTTGGAGTGCTAGTCCTGGTGGTAATTCTACAGTCATCGGTATTATCTTCCTTTTATTGCAAAGTCCTTTCGAAGTGGAGGCAGGTCTGCCCAGTCCTCAGGTAATAGTAGTCGCCTATTATCCGGATGATCACTAAAGTAGACACCAAACATCTCAAAGACTTCCCTTTCATGAAATTCTACACTGTAAAATATATCTCTTAGAGTTGGTAGTACTGTAGCATCGTTTCCAGGAATTGGATTTGTCTCTCGTTGTGCCCTGGTAGCTAATACCAGAATCTGCCTTGCCAATGAATCATCAGAATAAGACCCTATATGATAAACTACCTCGATCTCGTTATCTTGAGGGTAATCAACGCCTGATACTGATTCGACGTGATCGTAGTTTAGACCGTCACGGATAAACTCAGCTACATCATGAATATCGTCTCTGTTAACATCTATTCTAACCCTATCTGGTTTTACAAATGCGACTTTGGTTTTTTCACCAAATTTTTCAACAATTTTATCAGAAATGCTCTTTTCAAACGCAGGGACGTCTGCAGGTTTTGGTTCTAGTTTGGTTGCGGGTTTAGCTACAGGCTTTGGTGCGGGTTTAGCTGCAGGTTTTGGTTCTGGTTTGGCTGCGGGTTTAGCTGCAGGTTTTGGTTCTGGTTTGGCTGCGGGTTTAGCTGCAGGTTTTTCATCAGGCGAAACAGGTTTAGAATCAGAACTCATTATACAAACTTCCTAGCCTTCATTCTCTTAATTTTTTCCTGCAGTAGCATACATCCTTGGATAAGAGTTTCAGGTCTAGGTGGACAACCTGGAACATACACATCAACTGGAATAACTCCGTCAATTCCTGGAAGTACATTATATGAATCAAAATACAGCCCCCCAGTAATTGCACAGGCACCCATAGCAATGACGTATTTGGGTTCTGGCATCTGATCATAAACTAACCTTAGACGTGGTGCCATCTTTCTTGTAATGGTTCCTTGAACAACTACTAAATCGCATTGTCTTAACGAACCAAACGCTTCAATGATACCAAATCTTTCAACATCGTATCTAGGACTAGATGCTGCACCAAATTCAACACTACAACAAGCTGTTTCAATGTGTACAGGCCAGAGCGACCAAATTCTACCCCAATTAATGGCATAGCCCAATGGTTTATCAATTGCTTTTTCTAAAATATCACCTAACTTGCCTACAAAAACATTCGCGTTCTCTGGTGTTACCAAGTCTTTTAGCAATTTTATCCCCATTCCTCATAGATGTTATATCTATAAAAAACTACCATATTCTTCTTCTCCCTGATTGATATAGTGCAAAGGCCATTGCCCCAAACGTAATTCCTAAAAATCCGATCATTGGAAGTGTTGCAGATTTAGGAATTTCTAAAAGTGCACTTCCCCATGCATACAAAAATATTGCCATAACGTCAAATACAACAAACATCAAGATGTACGGATAGTACTGCATCATAAAATGAGTCCTACCTTCTCCTGTCGGAACTTGACCGCATTCCATCGGTAAAAATTTGACAGGATTACTTCTTTTACGCGGAGAGATCATTCTTGAAATAAGTAACGCTGGAGCCATAGCTGCCATTGCAAATCCAAACATCAAGACCACGGTACTATAATTGCCCGCTAATTCTCCGACCAATTTAGCTTTTGACCCTGATTTTTGTATATAATTCAATCGTTTTAGGCACACTTTTAAGAGAGAATGGTAGATATTAGATATATGTCTACCTTTTTACAGAAAACCAGAGATCGAGTGAGTTTTGAGGAAAAAATACGCACAAAAGCGATCAATACACAAAAGGCATCCCAGTCATCTATAAGGAATTTTGAGTTATTCTGCAGTAAGAGGTATAACAGGACGGTAGATGATACAATAAAAGAATATCGTAAAGTCGAGATGGAACTGGTCTATGATTCTCTACAAGACTGGATAAATTGGAATAGTAATAGAATATATGCAAATAGCATCCCTACACTGTTTTCACATCTTAAAGCATATCTCAGATATCATGGAATAAAGATCGCAAAAGAGGATGTGGTAGAGCAGTTGAATTTTCCTCACAGGATTAAGGAAGAGAGACACCCACTTTCAAGAGAAGAGATGACGAGAATATTGGCAGTAAGTAACAAGAACAATGCAATCAAGATATTGGCACAGTCATCAAGTGGACTAAGAAGAGGAGAATTACTACAATTGCGCAAAAAAGACCTAGATACCACTCAGGAGAGAATTATGGTAAATGTTCCTGCCAGCATTACAAAAACAAAGAAGTCAAGGGTGACTTTTTTTAGCAAAGAGGTGAGACCATTGCTGATACCTATTCTGAGAAGAATAGATGATAGTGATAGAGTCTTTTTCCGAGGAGGTGCAAATCCTGTAAACATATGTAATCATTACGAATTGATGCTAACAAAGTATCTAGAGAGAGCAGGACTTGATCAGAAATATGAATCAGGACATCACAAGATAACAACACATAGTTTTAGGGCATTTTTTATTACCAAGATCTCACGCCACGATCCAAATCTTGCAAAATATTTTGCAGGACAGGAACAGTCAAGAGATTTGCTTATGTATGACAGATTGACAGTGAGTGAAAGATTGGAACACTATATCAAATTTGAGCCTGATCTGCTGATAAATAATTCTAAATAAAATATATCATGTATTTAAATAAAAAATTATAGAATTTTTTGATATCAGAAACACGATTATATTATTTATTCAGTCCAAATGCAACATAGTTTATTATTTTGCTTTGCTCAACCTTAGAATGTTTTCTTAGTTTTCAGCAAGATGTTTATTTAAAGATCTGTAATGTGTGATTATGACAATCAAAGATTAATTAAAAATTAAATTAAATAATAGTTAAAAATAATAATTAATACTGGCTCTGATACTAGATGGATTAAAGGAATTATTCAAATTATTCATCTAGCAAAAGATATTCAGTAAAGAAGAATAGACAAACTGATGTAAAAACCAGATTTAGAATCATGATTAAGGTAGAGACAAAGGCCAGCTACTGTGTACAAAATATTATTCACAAGTAAAACCCAACATCTTCAATATAACAATTCCTTTTGATGATAAAAAACAAAAAAGCGTTATTGGAAAAATAATCCTTGTTTTGAAGAATATTGGATGCCAAATTTTACCTCAAACACAGTAATGGGAAAAATACCTATATCAAGTGTTTATGCTTAATAGATCAATTTCAGAATCGGATTGTTTCAATTTATTTGTGTATTCGTTCACTGTTTTGTCTGATAAATTTTAAATTGATCTACCATGTTTGCAACTCATTGTATGGAAGGATTGTACCAGACGTACCCATATTGTTTGTGTTGAATCCGTGATCCATGTACGTAGATTGTGGAATTAAGTATGACCAAAGGTAAACATTCAGGTACGGTCTTAAATCCTTACGAATCGTTGTTAATCAGTCTTTTAATAATAGATCTACTTATGAGTAAATATGAAAACAACACAATATAATGAGAAAATTTATTCATCTTTTACTAAAACCCATATAAAAATCATAGATGGTTTGATCGGAAAATATGTAACAAATCCCACAAATATTACAAGAGTCATATACTGGCTTGAAAACAATAATATGTTTTTAGATAAAGTAAAAAGAAAAGGTAGTGTAGAGTAGATGTCCATAATATCAAAGATAGACAAAGGAGAGCGAGGGATCTATGATAAGAGAAACAAAGTCAATAATCTTACAGGGAAGGAATGGTTACGGTTATCAAAAAGTGTCTGGACGAGTAAAAAAAACGTTCTAGATAAAGATGCCTTTGAACATCCAGCCCCATTTTTAACGGAGGATATTAAACGACTAATTCAGCTATTTACAAAGGAAAATGATCGTGTTCTAGACATGTTTATGGGGAGTGGAACTACAATATTATCGGCTGGTATGACTAATCGTTTTGGTATAGGTATTGAATTGAATAAGGATTATTGTAAACTTGCAAGAAAGAGACTTCGCAAGGCCAAAATAATGAAAAAAGATTACACCATAATCAATGATGATTCTTTACAAGTTATTAAAAAATTAGATATGATTGATTATTGCGTTACATCCCCTCCATATCACAACATATTGAAAAACAAGGGATTAGGAATAAGACATGACGGTAGCCAGACGAGACAAGGAGTTGAATATTATTCTGATGACGCCAATGATGTAGGAAATAAGAAAACATACAACTCGTATCTTACATCAGTCAAAAAAATAATGATTCAATTGTATAAGAAACTCAAGCAGAAAAAATATTGTACCATAGTAATCAGCGATTTCACAGTAAACAAGAAAGAGATCAACGCACATGGAGATATGATACAACTCATGCAGGACATAGGCTTTGAGTTTGTTGGCAATATTGTACTTATTCAGGACAGCAAACCTTTGTACCCTTTTGGATACCCATATGCTTTCAAAATAAATCATGTACACCAATATCTTTTAAATTTTAGAAAAATCTGATTATTGTGCCAGCTGTAATAATGCTTGTTCAGTTCCACGATCATGGTTTTCAAGATCATCATACAATAACACTTTCCAGTTATCTTTTTGGAAATAATCTAAAAACATCGGTTCTTTCTTCTTTCGTGCAAGAAAAGTTTCTCTTTCCTTTGGAATCACTATAATTTTATTCACACCCATATTTGTGATATGTGAGCATCTTTCAAGAGCTGATGTTATGCTTGTTGAATTTTCTACCTCAAATGCATACTTTACTTCATTATCTCTTATCCACAATACATCAATTTGTTTAATCCTATCCGCATGAATCATTTCTAAATCAAACTCTTCGCATATCTCATTCATTTCTTTGTCTTTGTTACGGTCTGGACACCACACCTTGTATCCAAAACGCTTTCCAAGTTTACATAAAATGGCTTCCATTCTAGTGTGTTCTCGAGATAACGTATTCTCGTCAAAACCAGGGTTCAACTTCCATTTTCCGTCAGATGTTTTTTTCGCATATTGTTTTAGATAATTGTTTACACTTTCCGTATTTGGCGTCATTGAGTTTGGAAATTGTTCAAATATAGATTGCAGGGCTTCGTCAAAAGACACCTTGTATTTTTTCTGCAAAATTGACAACACTGCTATTTCAACCCGTTCGGACAACGGAGTTTGAAGCCTGTGTTTTTGTAACGCATCTGTAGACAACCACCATTGTTTATTTGGCATTTCTACAAAGTCACTATCACCGTGTAAAATTGTGGATATTTGTTTATCTCCAGTAAAATCTATTCGCATTCCTGATTTTCCCATCTCTGTGTATATGTGAGGTATCATAGCAGAAATTTCTGTTGGTTCCCCACGATTAGCTATGATTTTTTTTGCTTCATTCTTTACAATCATTTGAAATTTTGTTGGAAGATATTCTGATAATGTGTGGACTTTTTCCTTCGGTTTGAAAAATCGAATATAAAAATCACTGACTGATGTCCCCCACGGACTAGAAGCACCTGTCTCTCCAGCTCTTTTATTCATCTGAAATAATATTTTTTCAAGAACAAATCCATGATCCTGACATGCTCTTAAGATTGAGTTGAATATTTTCGGTTTTTTATTATGAAATGTTACAGTCATATATTTTCCAGGTTTGAGCACTTTGTAGATTTCTCCAAAACATAATGATAGCATTCTGTGATATTCATCAAACGGTTTATCTTTATAATCGTCGATTGTAATTTCATCATCAAATGGCATTGAAAATGACGTGTCGGTTAACTTCAACCACATACTCCATACTGAACTAAGATCAAAATATGGAATTAACCCACCATATGGAGGATCAGTAATTACATAATCAACGCTATTTTCAGGAATCAGATTGGTTAGCTCTGCGGTATTGTGATTAAGCAATAATATATTATTTTTGGATGACAGATCATTCATTTCTTTAGCATATTTTATACCATCTTTCAATCGTTTGTTTGAGTTCATTTTTCCTTTTATCACACCCTGCCTACCCTCTATAGATCTCTCAAATATGATAAATGGGTTCAGTTCCATGTTCTTTTTCATTTTAAGAAAACCAGGGCGACCCCAACTTCCAGACATTACACGGTTTGAGTTTTCTCGTACACTTGGAATTTTGGTAACCAGATGAATCATGGATATAAATGCGAACTGAAAGAATTGTTTTATGTCCTTATCTTTGATTTTTTCAATTTGGTCAAAAATTACTGCCAATGCATACAAATTGCGTCTTGTGAAAAGTTTGTCATACGTATCACCAAAATTCTTTATTGCTACCTTGAAAGCCTGAGATTTTGGAAATTTGTCCTTTGGATATGGAAGTTTTATCTCCATATTGTCTGATTTTTCAACCACCGCAATGTCCTCAGATGTAGGTTCTTTCTTTAATGCTTTCTTTGGAGTACATTTACAATAGTAAAATATTCGATAAGGTGTTCCATTATCTCGATTCATTGTACCCAGTCGTGCGTTCTGTTTACATTTGATACATTTTGTATGGAACAATCCAGAACACTCTTCAATATCTACCAATATTTGCTTCATCTTGTCCCATTCTAATTTGAAGGTGTCAATATCTAATTTTGAGGATAATATCTTGGTTTGAAAAATTGCTATTGGGTTCATATCCACACCTATAGCTTTTCTTCCAAGTCTTGCAGATTCTATAACGCCAACTCCTCGGCCACAAAACGGATCCAAAACAATATCGTTTTTCTTTGAATATCGTTCTATGTACTCTGACCAAATATTATGTGGCTTCCCTCCCCACCACTTCATCATCTTATACATCATGGGACGTTTTTCTTCTGGAAATGCTACATTAATGTGATCCATAACTAGATATATTTTCACGGACTTTTAATAATTTGCATTTCGTCACTCTGGTACTTCGAGGGATTTCATTGATTTTGAAGTAGTGGTACATTCGAGGGATGAAGTGTTATGTTAGAGTGATGAGTCGATGGTGTGCGGCGCGTCTAAAAAATACGGAATTGAGCCAAAAACAAAAACAACACAAAAATAAAACAGCATAAAAACAGTCAACCTCCGGTTCAAAAGACACGCCCAAGCCCGTTACGTTTCGGATTCAGACGAAATAACAGACGTGTGAAAAGCGACTAAGATTGAACAGAGTTATCGGTTTTTACAGCAACCTTGATAACTCAACTGCATCATCTACCGATCTGTTCCAAGGAAAATTATCGGCCACATCTCAGTCTGTTTGTTTATTTTAAAGTAAATACTACTTTTTCATACTGTTTTATTAATTTAAAGTGAAATTCTGGACTGGGTTTCATACTGGATGTATATAAAATCATGTACTTTATTACTCTTGTGTAAATTTTGGCGCACAAAATAGATTGTTATTTTTCATTAGGATCGTAGAGATGGAACAGGTAATGTTATGGTATCAACCCATCTGAGGGCAATTATTCAGACGGATAAGGAGATATCTTCCAACTTTTAGATTCTTTTAACAGTTTCTTGAGATGGTTGTAGTTATTCTTAACATCTTCGTTGTGATACTTGTCTAAGATTTTCATTACGGATTTGTTGGCAGTAATACGGACTATATTCTTCCCGAAGAACCATTGTACATGTGTCTCGGTTATCGTTTTGTCTTTCCATAATAAGGCTATGTTATCAAATTTACTCAGAACAGAGTGCACATTATCATCCTTATCTATGAACTCAGTATGGGGTTTTTTCAGTTTGAGAATCATTTTTGTAAACATGTCGTCACTTTCCCACTTTTCTGATAACTTCATACATAGTTGTACCGAGGTAGATTTCTTCTGTGATTTATTCCGTATGATGTCCTCAGCATATCTGGCGAACAATATTTGAATAGTGACGATGACTACAAGCAGTGAAATAAATTCAATCAATTCCAACAAACTCAGTTCAAGTATTGGTATTATCTATGTTATGACTAGAATACACTGTTACAAACTTGGGAGTTTTCGACATGGTGTTAAATTCGGGACATAGAGTCGTATTTGTTTCGAGACTGTAAAGTTATCTATGTGCACTCTTTTTAAAGATTTTCTGGATTTTTGTGCGTTGGAGTACAGCGCAGGCTAGGAATAATGTTTCACTTAGAAGATGGTTGGACACATATCTATACGAGCACTATCACTCAGCACCATTCTTCATCCATTCATTAGAGTTAATCGCAGTTAGGCTCCGAGCATAAAAACTCACACTTTACATCGCGCAAATCCCTAACCATAATCTCCTGACATTCAGTCATACGCAATTCATTTTTTTGCAAGTTGTTTCACACTCTTTACACTTTTCTTACTCTTTACACTTTTCTTATCCTTTATATTCTTCAAATGCTTTGCCTTTGCATTTCTACATGATTCTGTACGTTGTCTTTGACATTCTGCAAAGGTAATTCGTTTTTTTAGCATCCAAAATATAATACGCAACATCTTAGCCGCCGTTGCAACGATGGCCTTGGCTGTTCCTCGCTTTCTTGCAACACGTTTGTAAAACTCTGTCAAGACAGTCGTCTCTTTTGCATGTATCCTATGTACAAGTGCAGCCTCTGTGAGAACCCATCGCACAGTCGCGTTACCGGCATGGGTTATCTTTCCATGATGTGTTATTCCTGCAGAGTTTCTCACTGATGGAGCCAATCCAATGTATGATACTAGCTTGTCAGGGTTCTGGAATCTGCTGATATCATCTATCTCTGATGCGATGGAAAGTGCGGTAAACTTGCCTACTCCAGGTATTGACATGAGAATTTGTGCATATTCGTTGTCTTTGACCATGTCGTTTATCTTAAGATTGGCACTGCCTATGCGCTCATCGAGGGATCTGATGCCTTGCAGATACTCATCTATCCTCCAATTCTTCAGGCCGTGCAGTGCCCTGTTAAATGCAGATGTAAATGTGGGTCCTGGAATCTTGATTGATTCTTGGAGCAGTATGCCGTGGATCATGTTCTTCATACTGGTTCTGCTCCGTACCATTCTTGTACGAAAGCGTATGGCCCGTTTTTCCTCGACGGTTTTTGGAGGCGAGACATACGATTCATGGATGTAACCTCCCCTGAGCAGGTCTGCTAGTGCATGCGCATCAAACCGGTCGGTCTTCTTTTTGGATTTTGCTATAAGGCGCGTAAGATAGGGGTTTGACATGACCACGTCAAGATCCAGATCCCTCACAAGTTTTTGGTATACGCCATACCACACGGATGATGACTCCAATACATATTTTGCATTTTTTGGAAACGCTGAAAACTCTTGCTCGATTATCTTAAAGTCGTTTTCAATCCTCTTGTTCATCAAAAGATTTCCTTTTGGATCTACAGCCGCAACCTGAAGGGATTTTTTGTGCAGGTCCAACCCAAAAAATATTTTTTGCTCCACCTTGGTTTTTTTGATCCTTGTAGCAGAGGGTTTTGTTGCAGTCCTGGCTTGCATAACGGATTTCTGTTTCACAGCTACACTCTTTTTGAGGGTAATCTGTTTCTTTGTTTTTCCAGTCTTTTTTACCCTCTTTACACGAGATGTCTTGCCGTCTGCCGGTTTATGCTTTGTACCATCTGAATTTCTTTGTCTGCTTAGCACATATGGTTAGGTGCTTAGTCACTCTGCCCATGTTGAATGCTTGAATCCATCTTTGGCAGAAAAATGAGTAATCAACAAATACTAGTGTAAGCTAAAATTATGATGAAGAAGAGATTTTCTTCTGGTGGAAACGTAGGTTGACGAGATAGTTTTGCTTTCCCGTGAGATTTCATTCCATGTCAGTTGTGGTAACACAGCTGATGAAAAATTTAGGCCAAATTACGAATTAAAACTGGTAATTTCAAGTAATAGATATCATACTGGATGTTATCTAAGTGAATTTCTGCAATATGTATTCAACACATTCAAGAGGTGACATGACTGTAATGCCAAATTGATTTTTTAATGATTCTTTTGCCCTACAAATTGCCCCATCCTTGGTAACAAACACGGTTCGCTTTTTCTCAGTATGAACAGTTAATGCCATAACGTCACGAACTTTATTTTTATTTGGAGGCTCACCTTTGGTTTCAGGAAAAACAACGTTCATGATGTTTTGATACAGCGAATCATCTTCTCCCCCCACAATCGCATGACCAATCCTGCTATGACACACACGGCCAACGCCCATATCTTCAGGAATGTCTTTACTTTTCTCTTTTGAGGATTCCGACATTTCTGTATCTGCAACATCAGTCTTAAATATTGTAATGTACCCGTTACGGTTTAGTTGAAATAATTTAGAAATATCTTCATCCTTTTCTTTTTCTATAAAACACATAGTATCAAGAGTTACTGTTATGTCATCAGACACATCAGGGTAGTTGTTTGGTATATGTTTGCTCATGTTCACATTACTAACGTATTCAATTAAAGCGTATGCTCAATTTTGTAAGAAATTGCAAATAGCAACAAAATTTGATATTGTAATTTACTTTTAATGAAATGCATTTTACAGATCTGTTCAACATTAAAATAAGATAGTCAGATAGTCAAGGAGTGTATTTAACCGGAATTTATGACATGCAGTGGGGGCACAGCGAGATGATATTGGTGAATTTAAGCAGTCTCGAACAGGAATACTCGATAAAGTTTTTTGATTCTAATGGAGGTATAGTTTATGAAACTAAGCGTGACAAAGTAAAACCCTTTGGCTCTAAACTCATTGAACTGGTAAAAATTCGCAAACTAAGGAGACAAAATGGACTTGTAGTTATTCAATGCAATTCAGGAATTAGATGTGAGTTTAGATATCGTGCAGATGATGGGCCCTTGAGAACGTCTGTTCCCTTCAAAGAGGGAATGCCACCATTCTCTTTAGAAGGTATTACAATATTCATCAGTTTTGCTATGCAGGAGAAGAATGATAATCTCTATGATCTAGTGAGTAGGTTGTTTAAGGCTCTAGGGTTCACCGTTCTTTCTGCTAAAGAAACAGGAAGGGCAGACTTGTCTCCCAGTAGTCAAGCAAGTGATTTGATTAGTCAATCAAACGCACTACTAGCCATACTTACAAAGGACATCAAGTCAGATAAAAATGGACAAGAGGTTTTTTATTCAAGTCAAAACGTGATAGATGAGATTGGGCAGGCAACTAACAAGCCCGTAATAATTATTGCAGAAGAGAAAGTTGAAATTCCCTCCAACATACAAATGCGTGCTACTTATCTAACTTTCTCACATAAGAAGATGGAAGATATGTTAGTAGGATTGACAGAGGCTTTGAAAAAAATCAAGTTGATCTAAATTTTTGAAAAAAGAAATTTGACATATGATCTTGGTATCATTCATAGTATTTTTTCAATTCAAATAACATATCCCAAAAACAAATTATCATGTAAACAGCGTCGGTAATAAACATGTTGTTTTACCCAGTTCTATTGACAGTGTACATGTTTGTGATCCGGAAATATTTTATTCTGTATTGCAAAGTCTTACCATGGTTGCAGGAAAAGATACTGATCCAAAGAAAGGAACCCGTTGGGAAGGAGCAGGGGCTTTTATAAAACAGACGCGGTTAATCAGGACAATAATTGCCACGACCATATTATTTTATACGCTGAATTTACTCGTAACGATGAAAGAGGACAACATTGCCTTGATTGCAATTCTTTCAGGCATTGCTGGATCTGCTGCAACTTTTTTATTTTCAGCTGCATCAAACAAGGACAGCTAGCTTACAGCATATTAGGTATAAATGATAGATTTGAACATAATACTTAAAACAATGATGTGTATAGGATACGCGTGAAAGAATATTGTATATCCTGGTGGAATGTTGAGAACCTTTTTGATTCTCAAAATGCGCCACGTGGGAACAAGCTGAAGCGCATGCTTGGAAAGGAGTTAAAGGGATGGAACAGTACTGTTCTGAATAAAAAGATCTCACAGCTATCAAAAATAATAGTACAGATAAACGACGGTGCAGGGCCTGACATCTTGGGAGTCTGCGAGGTAGAGAGTAGAGAAGTGTTGAAAAAACTAGCTACTAAAATCCCCCTTGAGAGAAATTACAAAATTGCACATTATGATGGCAAGGATAACCGTGGGATCGATACTGCGTTCATCTACGATGCGGATTTATTTCAGTTGAAAGAAAAATTTTCGCACTTTATTGTAAAAAGAAATGCGACACGGGACCTGTTCCAGGTGAATCTGAAGATAAAGAAGAGTGGCAGGCTGCTGGTGCTGGTGGGGAATCACTGGCCTGCAAGAATGGGCGGAACATTTGAGTCTGAGCCCTACAGGCTCATAGCTGGTGAAACCTTGGCATATTTTCATGAGAGAATAGTAGAGGTACACGGAAAAGACGTAGCAGTAATCGCAATGGGGGATTTTAATGACGAGCCATTTAACCGCTCTGTAATGGAACATGCACTGGCCACTAATAATAAGGGACAAGTACTGAGAGCCAGAAAACCCAAATTCTACAACCTGATGTGGCCTCTGATGGCCAAGGGATTGGGTACCCACTATTATGGAGGAACAGGATCTGCTCTTGACCAGATGATGGTCTCAAAAGGACTATTGCCTAGCAGGAAGACAGGACTATCAGTTAAACTGGATTCGATGAGAATTGAGAATTCATCTGAGATGGCACGCAGAGGCAAGCCGCGCAGGTTTGGCCGTCCTTCCAGAAACAGAACTTATGATGAGAATGGATTTTCTGACCACTTTCCTATATCAGTCACGCTTGAATCTGAGTGAGGGCGAAAGGGTAAAAAGATCCGAAGTTTTTTGATTTTAACCTGGTCTTTAAATCATATGAAATTAAATCCAATATATCATTTAGCAGATAATAGTTTTATGCTCTGGATCTAACTGCAATTAACCTTAATGAATGGATGGAGAATGGTACTGAGTGATAGAGCTCGTATAGATATGTGTCCAACCATCTTCTTGGCGAAACACTATTCCCAGCTGATGCTGTACGCCAACGCACAAAAATCTAGAAAATCTTTAAAAAGAGTGTACATAGATAACCTATTACCATTAAGCACTCAGATCCCATGTTTACCCAGATAGGCAAATTGCCAGTATTGAGGTATCAGATAACATATAACATCATTATCTTAACATTATGCAGTAACTACTGGTACTGGAATCTTTTTCTGACACTGATCCGGTGGTTCAAACGGATTCCAGTTAGAATTCATAACCATATTTTACGCTGCAACACGCTGGAAGAACCCTTGTTTGTGACATGTACGTGCAATAGAGATCAACACGGAAAAGACACGCATACCTCCAGGTTCTGACAACTGATGGCGCACGTTTCTCTGCAATACTAATGCGTCGCGTATCTCAAGCTCTGCTGCATTGTTATGTAGCGGTATACCCGGATACAGTAAAAATGTGAACGTGTACGGAATTGCATTTTCCAATTTTTTACACAACTTGTGAGATGAACCGTACACATTTGCTATTTGAAGTGACATCTTTTGCAGATCAAGGTATTCTGCACAGCTGGCAGATTCCTTGTTTTTGATGCGTTTGTACAAGGACCGTAACCTAGGTAATAGTTAGATCATTGACATCATTCTATATGGCGTATTTTTTGGCATCACCTAACAGATGTATCCGATATCTCTGTTTTGTGGCAAACATGTTGTATGCGTTGTATCCGTCTATAACTGGGATGAAAAGAGGTTATTAGAGCGTTAATAATACATAAAATTATGATAAATGGCGACATAACGAAATTTAAATCACCTACTCTGTATGCATTTGCGAAGATCATCGTTAAAGAGTTTAGAGAAATATCCCAAATTAATAGAATTCTCAAAGAAATAGATGATGATTATTCTGTTACATCTTGGAAAATACGGAGCCAGCTACATGACATCTTTATAAAAATCCAACATGTATCAGGATCAGATAAAATTCTTGTACTTATAGAAAGTATATGTGATTCTCAAGAACATATCGGAAACTCAAAGAGACAAGAAAAAATTATCAAAAAATTTAACGAGTGTTTGAAATCTTGTTCTCTCCATATAAATAATCAAAACAAAGTAGAAGCAATTCCTAGAAAACAAGGAACCTCCAATAAAACAATTAAAAATAACAATTTGTTCAACATGCGACAATTTCATAGTCAAGTAGCAAAAAATGCTAGACCGCAATTTAAAGCAGAGCATTATTTTGATGCAGTCGATGAATGTTGTAAAGCATTTGAAAAATGTGTTTCAAAAAAATCCAAAGTAACAGAACACGGCAGTAAATTGATGTCTAGTGCACTAAATCAGAATGGCTCATTAAAATTAAATAAAAACACAACTATGACAGAACAAAATTTACAAGACGGCTTAATGTATTTATGTATGGGCTTGATGAAAGCAATACGAAACCCCGTTGAACATGAACCTCAATCCGATCACCAAATAAACAAACAAGACGCTTTAGATATACTCAGTTTTATTAGCTATCTTTATAGACAAATTGAGAAGTGTAAGTATAATATGAAGGTGTAGAACACAGAAACACTGTACTAGGATTGGATTTTCTGTACATATGTTCCATTATTACCTAACTATTCAAATTTTATGTCTCTAATTTAACAGTCGGAAAACATATAGCTGTGACATGTTTCTAATTGAACACTAATGACAAATGTCCCTAGTTTGGAACAGTATAATACTATTAAAATATTTGATTATTGTTTATTTAATCCTAGTTGAGAGAAGGATGTGAAGGATCATGATATTGTTCTAGTAAACTACGCAAAGCAGGCCTAGCATTATCAATGTACTCCTCTAGGATCTCATTTATGATCGTGTTGGTAACATACGAGTAAGACACCTGAGGATTGTCAAGTGCTGAAATAAGTTGAAAGATTTGAGATTCTGAAAAATTACCATATTGTTTTAATTTTGAAGAGATCCTTATAGATTCAGCATATGAATCAGAATTTGCTAATTCTGAAAGTAGTTTATCCAAGTCTGAGAAACTGTTAGATACAGGCTTTATTTTACAAATTTTTGCAATATTCTCAATTTTAGATTCTTCAAATGGATACGAACAGGTTATTGCTTGTCTAGTATGTGCAAACCCGTAGGGTATTGTTCCATCTATACAAATTGGTATGATCGTTTTCTTACAACCAATTGCAATACCGGTTTCCTGATCTGTATATTGTGAAGAATGAAAGTTTTTAGTAAGCAGCATGATAAATATTTTTGAATTTTGAATTTCTTCATACAACTTGGATGGCCAATGTGCACCTGCCTCAATATCTTCATGGGCAAGAAAAACAGACAATCCATATCTTGATAAATTCGATTTTAGTTCAGAAGCGATTTTTTTGTCCATGTGAGAATGACTGAGAAATACTTTGATATTTGAATTCATTATTTAGAATCTACCTGTTGGAACCCTTTATTAAAATTAAGTGTAATTTTCACTAGGGTTTTTCAACTTCTTTATGAGTGAAAGAGGCAAGACCGGCAATGAAGATTTTCATCTCTTTGTTATTTTTTCATATATTTCTACAGGGGCCATCAATTATTTTGTTAGAATAATTTAGAAAACACAAAAATCAAACGCAGTTTAACACATGAATAAATTTGATGTAACAATAGTAGTTTAGTCGTTCTAGCAGTTGTATTTGTACCCATGGCATCTACTGTGATTTGGACGCCATTTGCCATTGGCATGATTCCAACAGGAGGTATGGTACTTGCCATAAACGTGTGGTATGCACTCAGATCCATCTAGTTCTAGGTGTGATTTTATAATGCACTACGTTTTTTTTTGTGCCTACGCAGACACCGGATCTGAGTGCATATTGATTAACGTTAGAAATATCTTAATTGATGTAGCACATGGTTGTATTTGAATGGAAAAATGGCTTAATATAGTGGCAATCATGATTACACTTTCAGCAGTTGTTGTATTTCCTATAGTGAATCATTTTGGATATCTGACCACTCTATATTTAGAACCAATTGAAGAATCTACAAACAATGAGCGCCATATCGAAACATTGGCTATCTCCAATCGTGGAATTATACAGGCAAAAAATGTTGATGTGTTCATAAAGAAAAATAACATGAATTTGACCGATAGTTTCTGTCTTGAAGGAACCATAAGTGATGACGTCGATACTGATGACTATCTAAAAATTCATTTTCCAAAAATGTCCATTGGTTTTGAGTGCAGTTTAACGTTTGTTGGAAAAAACAACACTAGTATTGGGTATGCACTGATTTCAGAAGAAGACAGAACTGCAGATACATGGTATTTAAGCAAGGATGAAGTTGAATCAAGAATATTTGGGATGCATCTTCTATTGCTTTTTTTGGTCATAGTTTATGGGATAGCCATATCATGCACAATCTGGTTATGGAAAATCACTCCCAAGAACAGGAAAAAACTGACATCTAATTCAAAATTCAGAAATTTCTTGCTTGACCAATATGGTAAATTCCTAAGGAATTATGATGAAGAGTTAATTCTTGCTATATATAATGGCAAAGATAACTATGAATCATTATATGAAGAATTAAAATTCAACAAACGATTTATTAAAAGAAGAATCAATTTTCTGTACAAGAAAAAAATTCTTTCATCAAAAGATCCAATTGCTCTTAATCCAGATATTAAAACGAACATAGAAGATTGAAAATATCAGTAACTAATCATGTTATGGCGACGTTTCAAAGTTCGCGTGTAAATAATTGAAAAGTTTGTAGATCATCTCCTATTCCATAGATGCATGGACGATACTAAATGGGAAGATCTCAAAAAGATGCAAGGGACAAGAGCCTTATGGTTTGGGCCCGAAGGGTCACCGTCAGCATGATGTGAGTGCTTGACACGTTCAAATATAAATAACAACATGGAAATGCTTCCAGTAGCACCCCCCATAATATCGACAAGTTGATTGCCAGAATCCGAGCATCTTACATAACTTGCAAGAAAATTGATTTCAAATAACTCAAAACCTTGTCCTACACAAGCAACTGCATGCCCTAGTTCATGCATGTTCACACTTGGTATTAACAGGAACAGTCCAAAAATTATAGAACCTGTTATTGCACAAAGTTTTAGTTCCACGAACAGTATTTTAAAAAAAGCTGAAATTAAATCATGTATTAATCATGAGATTTTACTACTTTTTATTTATAATTTTTGGTATAGCGGCAGTATTTGTCAGATAAATAGGCTCTCCTCGTATATTGTATAGTTTCGTACGACTAACTTGTGACAAAGTTGTCTTAAGGCTCAAAATGAATTTTCCATCTAAATCATATTGGTTAAAATCTTCAAAAATCACATCAAACGCCATGTCTTCCTCATCCATATGTTTGATGTAATCCTTTTGTGTGTATACAATATTCGATGGCTGTTTTCTAAGATTTTTTGGAATAAATGCAGTTACAATGCTTTGCGCATTGATACTGATAGCCTCTAGTTTAGCTTGATCAAGCTCAATCCCATTGAGTATGGAATATAGTTTTAATATTGAACCGTCACTTAGTCGATAAAAATTAGGTCTTTCAATTTTAACAGTAAACGGAGTATATCCCATTTTTCTAAAATCTTCAGCTAAATCTTTAACATGCATGTTATTCACCGATCTTTTTTTCAGTAATTGATGTTTCGCCATGATCATCTGTATGTACTACTACTACAACTGTTTTTTCTTTCTTCAATTTTATTTTGTCGACAAGAGAGTTACATGGAAGTAAATTTGCAGGATAACTACTTACTACTTTAAACTTTCCACCGACTACTTTTGCATTTATGCCTGCTTCTATGTTTACCATTTCTATCAAATCAACTCTAGAATTTGAACTTCACCTTTTTCAGTTTTTCGTAATGCAATTTCTTGCCCTTTCCATGTTATATGGTACAATTCTCCTATTATCATTTGTTTGGTTTTATAAATTAGATGTTCTTGGTTGTTAGAATATTCGACATATACTGGAGGTTTTTCAATTTTCGGCATCGCTGAAGTCAGAAAATTTACATGTAGTTCGGTAGCAAAAGCGAATGTACTATTATGTTCTGACAGATCTAAAATTTGAGAGCTTGCAATCGGCATTTTTTCATCAATATTTGCGACAAATTTTATTGCCCGCTTCCAATCAGCGTTGTGTGTTTGATTTGCTTTAATTCTATAATTCTTACTTGATTGAGTTGTATCTGAAAGCAATAATCTAAACTCTTAAAAGCTGTTAATAAGTCTTCATTAGTCGGATACGCAGTAGGTTATCTATGTACGCTCTTTTTAAGGATTTTCTGAACTTTAGTGTGTTTCATAACTCTAAATCACATACGCAAAATACCTGCCACCTACCAACCGTCTGGGCATAACTGAGAAGGTTATGAAACAACCTATTGAATTTGGAACTGTAACACCTTAGGGAGATAATTCTATGTGTAACATAGGGGAGATATGTGGATCTTCTCCAGATGTGCAAGTCAGTTATTTTCTTTATAATACTCAACAGGCATGCCTTGGGTATTGTTGATCTTCTTGATTTGGATTATCCCATTATTGGACAGGTCCTTTAACGCTTGCACAAGAACGACTTCGTGATGTGGAGGGTCAATTAATAATCGTCCATCATCATGGGACTTGAAACTATCCTCAATCTCGTCAGGAAGGTTCACATCATTCTTGGATAGTGCCTCCATGAGTTCCTTTACATTATACGCATCTTTTGTTGATCTGAGAATGTTTAGTATCTCGGATTTTAATTGGGAAATGATGTCTGTCTCTCCTTTATCCCATTGGTCTTCAGATAGGGGCACGATTTAATCTTTCAAACGATCCATATAACTGATACATTTTGGTACACTTAAAAATTAGGGAGTTTTCAGTAAGGTGTTAAATTAGGGACATAAAGTCGTATTTGTTTCGGTTTTGTTAGCTTGTTGAGAGATAATTCGTCGTGTTAACTGTCGAGAGGTGTTTTGTTATGTCAAGAGCCGAGAAAAAACTACCTGTAATTTGAACGCATGTAAAAACATCCTCATCATAATCGGTGCGATGAATCAACTTTTTACCATAATCATGTTGATATTTAAGATACAGGTAGAATAATATCTGATGCGAGAGCCCAAACCACCCACCTAACATCAGATTTGGAACACATTTCGCTTAGCTGATAAATTCTATAGATTTTTAATGTAGAGGTATTAAAGTCAAATCTATAATTGGGAAGAACCGAACGTAAGGAGATTATAAGGAAAATAGAATCACATCGTGATTCGAAAGTTCTAGTGTATTTTGTAGGGGATAGACCTATTTTAAATGCTAGAATCGCAGGTGATTCCATTAGATGGCTTTACGAACATCTAAAAAATATGAACAGTGATGAGAAAATTAAAAAAATTGATTTCTATCTCTACTCACTAGGCGGTAATTTGGATACCCCATGGCCAATTATTAGCATACTAAGAGAATATTGTGAAAGTTTGAACGTATTGATTCCCTATAAAGCATTCAGTGCTACCACCTTAACTGCATTAGGTGCAGACAAGATTGTAATGAGTAGGAAAGGAGAACTGGGTCCAATCGATCCACAAATGATTGAAGAGCAAAAAGGAAAAGGACCACCTGGAACAAGTCCTGTTATGAAACCAATGAGTACAGAAGATGTATCATCATACATATCTTTCATAAAGGATAAAGTTGGGATTACGGATCAAAATGCATTAGCGTCATTAACAAAATCCCTTACAGATACATTGAGCCCTCCTACACTGGGTCAAGTGAATCGTGTACATTCCCATATTAGAGCAGTTGCAAAAAAAATGCTTTCTCAAGTAGAACCTGCATTAACTACAACGAAGATTCAAGAAATAATAGCAACGTTAACTGAACGAACATTCATTCACGGTCATTCTATTGGAAGACATGAAGCAAAACAGATAGGATTACAAGTTGAGGATATGGACAAAGAGTTAGAAAAACTATGCTGGGATTTATTCTTACAGTATGAAGAGGATTTACAACTTAACTCATTTGCAAATCCTTTGGCTTATTTTGATAACGACGATCATGAGGAATATACAGAGAAGAATGCAATTATTGCATGTATAGAGTCAGTAAACAAATGCCATGAATATTCCGGACCACTTCAGTTGAAAAAAATTAGACGGGCTCCGCCACAGCTTAACCTCAACATCAATGTTCCAATCCAACTTCCACCCGACATTCTAGTCCAAAGTGTACCTGTACAAATTCAACAAATATTACAACAAATGCAACAAAATATAGCTAGTCAAGTAGGAACTATGATTGTTGATCAACTAAACAATAGTATGCCAGTTGATGCAATAGATCTTCATAATGAAAAAATGATGTGGAAAGAAATTTAACGAATTAATTTTGCTCTGCCAAAACAATCAGATTGTTCTCAATACACGTTGTTTCTTGAAAACGAAACTTGGAAGAGGGCTCTTCTTCTGCTTCAACTTTGAAAATTCTTTCAATATGTGAATAATTTTCAAGGCCGAATAATGGCGTACTGACAGTGATTTTGACATTTTCGCTATTCAAGATCTATTTCCCCATATTGTCTCCTCTTTATATTCTATAGATAATATGATATTTAAGTGGAATTTGTAATGAGGCTGTTATGCAATTGAGCCTAACGCCGAATCTCTGTATGTTATAATATAACAAGTAGATACAATAGTGTTTTTCATCATACTGCCCTCCACAATCCCAAGATGTGTTGAAAACTTATATATTTTTATGCATGTTTTTAATTAAAGTTATGGGGACCCAACCTAGCAGAAAATTAACCAGACGAGGGACGAAAGTTCGAACTAGAAAATTCAAAAAAGAACTTGATAGCCACATAAGCAAAGGCGATTATAAAAAAGCAGCATATACAGTTTCTAAAGCTGTAAGAGAAAGTGGCGGTTCTGATTATATTACCGGTATTTTGGCAGCAGGTATTTCTGCGTACAGATCTCCAAAAACAACTACTGAACAATCAATCAAAAAAATTTCTGGTAATGCAGTTTCAAAAATACCTAGTGATATTAAGAAAAACCTAACATTAGCTGGAAAAGACTCCATTCGTCAAGCACTTTACAACACATTATCTGATAGAGGTGAAAACTAATGCTGACAATAGATCAGCAGGAATATTTTTTTAAGTTATATAAAAATACATTTTATTCAGCTTATAAATTAGAAATCGAAGCGTCGTTAACAGAAATTGAAAAACCCGAAGTTAGAAAACAACGGGATCTGTTACTTAGAGAAGCGGAACACAATGCTGCGCAATCAGCTAGGAAAATAGTAAGAGAGATTAAAAATAAAACAATAGAAGAACTAAAAACAATTATCAATTCTAGCCAAAATAAAGATTTTGGAGATTCTCTTTTATCAGAACTTGAAAACGAAATTGGAGATGAAGTGATATAAATGACTAACACTTCCCCAAAAAATACATTCGGGCAAAATCAAGCACATTTTAAAATTTCTGATGAATATTTAGATTTTCAACAATTGCTAATTGGAGTGCATCTTGCAGAAGCAAGACAACACCTTTCCACTGAAATTGAAATCAAAGTTACAGATCCTGAACGATTTAATGTAAAATTAGACGATATAATGTTATTTTATGAAACTATGACTGACAGAGTCATAAAAATTAAGTTTTCACAAAGAACAAAAACAGGAATACAAACACGTTTTCCTGGCGATGCTACATTTGATTTTGTGAGTCTCTACTCAGGCGGTCTTGACAGTTCATCTTTTCCATTGTTACAACAAAATAGAACCAAATGTGGATTGTTGAATCACACCATAACCAGTAACAGAATGCAAGGAGTTGCAAGAACAGTTTATCAAAATTGCATACCACATAACCACGCAAAAGTTGAAACTGATTTAGGGTTAGAACGTACTGTAGACATCCCTTTGTTGCATGTTAGGGGCGTAACATTTCTCACAAACTTACTGTGTATGGCAGCAGAATATGACATCAAACGAGTAATAATACCAGAAAACGGACCTTTCATGATAAATTATCCAGTTTCAATGTTAGTTTCTCCTACACGAACGACAGATCCGTACATGATTTCAGAATGGACAAGGATTTTTGAAGAAATTTCAGGTAAAAAATTCCAAATTGAAATGCCATTTAGTGAATTAACTAAATCGGAAGTGATTTTAGCAAGCAAAGAACCTAAACTAATTCAATATACATGGTCCTGTTCTACGTCTCAAGGGATTTCAAAAATGTGTGGTATCTGCATGGCATGTTTTGTAAGGATTTTATCGTTGTATGCAATTAATGAAGGTGAAAATCTCAACAAGTGTTATGAGTTTAATGTGTTGGAATCCTCAGAAACTAAGTTAAAAATAAGAAGGAAAGAAAAAGTTAGAATATTAATAAATTGTTTGGAATTTTGGAAACATTTGATTCATCCTGACTTATCTCCTATCTCATTAGAAAAAACAGATTATAGGAATTTAACCAAAAGACATCAAGTACTAATGAAGCACTCTTTAGATATGTTTGTAGGATTGAAAAAATATCTAGATAACAATGAAGGAAAATCTACATTAGCCCAGTTAGCTAGGAATGATTTGACAATTATAGACAAGGACGTAATCGAAAATAGAGTTAGTTCGTTAGAAAGAAAAATTAAGAATTATAAAAGTGGATGATATATGGACGGATTAATTGTAAAATCTCCTTTTGCAGATCTTATAATAGACGGAAATAAACGATGGGAATTAAGAAGTAAACCCGTACCAAAATCAAAAATAGGAAATACAATTCTCCTTTTAAGCCAAGGAAACATGTTGGGCAAGATCAAAATTAAAAAAAATTTAGGTCCGTTTGATGTAGATGAATTAAAAAAAACTGTTCATCTGCATAATTCCAATTTAGATGGTTTGGATGATTCTTTTTCAACTTATGTCTGGGAAGTGGAAGTTACTGAGAAATTTGTTCGTCCAAAACGGTATTTTCATCCTCAAGGGGCACAAGTGTGGGTAAAAAATGTTATTTCTTTGCAGCAATACATGAAAGGGAAAATAAACTATTATCTTTAAGAGATTTTATGAATCAATGCCTTCAATTTTGGATGAGTTTTTTCTATCAAAGTAAATGTTCTCTTTGCTTCCTCATCAGATACTGCTACTGACGCAATAATTAATCTTCGAATAAGCATAGTTATATCTTGTATTTCCGTTCCATGTCTCTTAAATTCAATACTACTTTGTGGTATAGCTTGTTCAATTATGTTTAAGGGAGATTCTAAATGATCTAGCACATTTACAATTAATTTCATGTCTTTACCCGTTAAGGGATTATTCTTTAAAGCTGAAATTAATTTATCAAACATAGATTCGATATAGCATAAAGACGAAAGTACTGAATTTTTTGCTAATTCTTCATTTTTTATTCTACTTTGATTTAATTTAGATAATGCTTCATCATGTTTTTGATCAGTTTCATCTAAACGTGCTAAAAGATTAGAAATTTCATTCTGTGCACCAACTACTTCATTATGTGAATCTGAAGATTTTTTATCTACAATTAGGGTTATGATCACTCCGGCAGATATTGAAATTATGAGTGCTGCCCAAGTTAAAGAATCATCAAACAAAGATGTGTTTATTGTAGAAGACATCATGCCAATAATAATTACTGCAGAAATTATCCCCACAATCATTATTTTATTAATTAATTCAACCATCTACCAAATACCATAAATTCCAAGATATATTGTTTAATGAATGGTTTTAGTAAGATGCAGATCTAATAAGAACATGGCAAATATTTCTTCTATTGAATGAACCAATGCAACATGGAATCCTACAACAGGATGCACTACAGTATCCCTAGGTTGTAAAAATTGCTATGCTGAAAAACTATCAAAGCAATTACAAGCCAGGGCATATCAAAATACAAGAACAACTTTCAATTCATAGAACATCCCGATGACATAAGACTACCTCTAACTTGGAAGAAACCCAAGCGCATCTTTGTAAATAGCATGTCTGATTTATTTCATGAACAATGTATAGCTACGAGACAAAGTTCGTTAGGATCTTCGAAGGAGATCTGTACAGATATTTAAATAGATCAAGATTAAACCTGATTGTTCTGTAATATTTTGAAATTGCGTTGCACATGACAGTAAACGCTGAATAGCATATCTACGAGACAAAGTTCGTTAGGATCTTCGGAGTAGATCTGTACAGATATTTAAATAGATCAAGATTAAACCTGATTGTTCTGTAATATTTTGAAATTGCGCCGAGTTCAAGACACTAAATGCTCACCAGGTTCTAATGGCTTTACAGTTTGGTGCGATAAAATACGAACAACTCCCACAAAACATGAAGGATGAGATAAACAAAATACGACCTCGATTAGATACGGATGATTAAATCAAGTATAACACGTACAAGAGTCCATATCTGACCCACATTTTAAACAATCTGCATATGCATCTAACCAAAACGTACTCCAAATCTGACGTCAGGTGTCGGCGGTCTTCCATAATTGGTTCCTTACATATATAAAAGTAACATGGTATTTCATGGGATTTGTGTTTTAGTGTTCTTTTGAACTTCTATCCTACCGGCTCCCATGCATTTATTTTTTTACCGTCTACGCTGATTGATAACTTATTTGTCAGTATTCCTTGATTAAACCAAAATTGGATTATGTCTACAATGTATTCTTGTAAATGATTCAAAATTAGAACTGGTAACTTAACCTTGTATGTAGTTCCTTTTAACTGTCTATAGTTTTTTGGCACCAGTTTTCCGTCGTCGGTTTTTAAATTTTTCAAACTCGTTTCATATTTAACATCACTTTTATTCCTATACATTCTCGAAAGAAAGAAGTTCTTACCATCCCCTGTAATTGTAATTATCTCTTTGCCATGTGGTGAACCTAAAAATATTTTTGCTCCCACACCAGCAAAACCGATCGGCTGTCCTTTTTTTACTGGATAGTGAAATCGTATGATAATTTGCAAAATCCGATTTGGACATGGGATCTCCATTATTGTGTATATCTATGAAATTGTTACTTTCTTCTTTATGGAAATTTATTTTTATTTCAGAAGCTTTTGCGTCAATTCCGTTGGCAACAGATTCAAGTATCAGCACTTCATCATCATATGTGTACATTCCCAAAAGATTCACCAAAGTTTGATGAATACGGATTGGAAGATTTTCACCCATGTTACCCATTAGAAATGTAGGATTTAAGCATATAAAACACATGTCAAAAGCATGTAAATCATCCCTCTAAAGTAACACATTGACACTCAAATGTAACAGTAGTTTCAATTTGACGAAATTCCTCGAAGATGTACCAGAGTGAAAATTTTATCAATTTAATTTAACAGATGGTTGAAAACAATCAAAGATTTAACAATGCAAATCCAAACTATGCTCTGTAAAATATAATGTCTCGTTATATATAGTAGATTTTTAAGATAGTTCGACCAATATTAATCATGAGTGATGAACCCAGTCAATTTGAAAAAAAGATATTAGATTTTCTCAAGGGTCATTATAACCAACAATTTGGAGTAAAATACAAGTCAAAGACAGAGACTAAGAGGTTATCCAAGGCAAAAAAGGATATCAGAAGCAAGATAACAAACACTATGGATGCATTTATGTTGTTATCGGAAGTAATCAAAATATCCAACATTACTCCAGACAAATCCACAGATCAGAATACAAAATACATAAGAGAGAAATACACGGATCTGAATTCAGATATAGTAAGATCTACTCTAAGTTTCAATCTCATAGGAGAGGAGTACGTATTACAACAGTTTAAGAATCTTCAAAGAGAACTTGCCACAGATATCTTTAATTTGGATATGATGAAAAAACTATTAGATTCTATATTTGCATTTCATCCACAGGGAATAATACGTCAAGATCTTGGTAGACGTGTCACATACAAAAAATCCAAAGAAGATAGTGACGATCAGTACAGAGACAAGTACAAAAAATATTATAGAGATATAGCAAGTCTGCTAGTCGAGTGCGGCATAGAGGAAATAAAAAAGAATCTTCATCCAGAAAAAGATCAAACATTGATTCAGAATTTTGACTTTGTGGTAAACGTGATAAAAAGAATAGATTACCGAGTAGAAGAAAAATAATGCATGATAGGATAAATAGTGTTATTGAAATTTATGTTCCAGTGCAGAAGAAAAATTAATCCTTACATATGAGGAATGTCCAGATTATGAAGATTTTTGTGTCAGGTGTTGTTACAAATTGTGAAAGAAGTATCCATATTATAAAGGGTGAAAATTAGGTTTTTCAGACATGGTATAATAATCAGATAGGAATTAGTGACGTTTACAATTACAAAATTGATTTGATTACTATAGATAAAAAGTTAGAATTGTACATAAATCAATATACATGATTTCTGATCAATCTAACATATTCCAAAAAGTTAGAAAATTAACAAATTTAGTAATTGTGAGAAAGTTCTAATTTGTTAGAAGTTAAAACTAGATCCTAGCTTGGAAACTTACGCGCGGATTACTGCAAAACTTACGCACTAATTTTATTTCTAACTTTTTCTTACTCGTAAGTTGAGCAACTCTCTAATAGTTTGTATAATTACAAAATATTTTCTAACAATTGTTTTAACAATTACTTACATGCAAGGTAATTAATCTTCTAACAATTACAAAGATTCAGATTTTTCCAAGCCATCATTATTTTTGATAGAATATCAAAGAGTAGCTCAAATAAGGATCAACCCCACATCAAGAGATATCAAATAATATCAATTGACCCAACATTTACCAAAACCAAAATCAAAGAAACGTTAAATTAGATACAATCATGACTTGTGTAACATGCAACCAAAAAAACATTGCATAATGTCTACTAGTTTTCATTCAAAATTACCAACAAAGGAATCTGTTTTTTACACGCACGAAAAAAATTTTTATGTATATAATTCAATCGTTTTAGTACTTGCCACAAGCAACGAGTTGGATAAAACAAGTATTTGTAAACTATATGAGATACAATCCATAGTAAAGGTGACAGTCAACAGAGTGTGTGCGTTGATTAATACCTACAGATGACAACGCCTTCAAACGCCAATAATTGAAAACCGTGTCTCCTCTAAAAGCCTCCAAAAAACTGTTTTTGTAAAAAGATTAATAACACAAAATTATACGGCAAGTATGCCGTTGAATGTAGGGGATGTTGCTCCAGGATTTGAGCTGCAGGACACTGATTTAAAACTAAGAAATCTAGATGAATTCAAAGGTAAAAAGATAGTATTGACGTTTATAGTTGCAGCTAGTTCACCCGTATGCAAAGTTGAGCTTTGCACACTACGGGACTCTTGGAAAGAATTATCAGATATGGACGCACAAGTAGTTGCAATTAGTAACGATGGCCCATTTGCAAACAAGGCGTTTGCAGAGGCAAACAACTTTGGTTTTCCATTGTTGGCAGACTATACCAGCAATACAATTAGAGAGTATGGCGTTCTAATGCCAGACTTGCTTCATATAAAGGGGTATAATGCTGCTAAACGTTCACTATTCATAATCATGAATGACGGAACAATCGGATACAAATGGGTCTCAGATGATCCGCTAAAAGAACCAAATTATCAAGAGATTAAAGATTTCTTAAAATAGTTTGCACTTCCTCATGCCACAATTATTGATTTAAACACATGTTTTCAAGAAATTGTTAATGGTTGTACCAATTATCGAGTATTGCTTCTCATAATAAACATAAATCATGATCGGCAGTATACTAAGATTCTAAGCTATTGTCAGTCTACTGCTTTGTTGTATTTGTCATCTTCGAGTAATTTTTTCAGACGACGTTTAGGATGTTTAAAGAGACTTGTCATATCAAATCATTAGTTTTGCATTTTATGTATCAATTTGAGTGCAATTAAGAAGAAGAATCAATAGTAATGATTCCTTTTTCTACAAGGAACTGAATTCCGGAAATAAATGAATAGTCATCCAAAACATCTTCTGCCCATAGCCCTGCATTAGTCTTAACCCAAGTAGGAATACTGTTATCAGTGGTATCGCTAGTACCCTGTGATATGTGGGGTATTCGTACAACTCCATTATCAATAAGATAGGTAATTCCGGTCAGAAATGAATGATCATCCAAAACATCTTCAGCCCACCATCCTGCATTGGTCTTAATCCATTTCGGAATAACACCTGTTTGAAGAACAGAGGTATTATCATTTGGGAATATCTCAACTTCTAGTTGTAGATAATCGTCAGCCTCTGATGGAACAATTACTTGAGGTGCTAAACCATATACCCATATCACATAGTTGGCAGTACCCGGATTCTCTTTTACAGGAAAAGTGACAAGAGCCTGTCCTGATGGAGAATAAAGAAACTGTCTATCTTCTTCTGTTGCAATTGATCTGACAGGATTTAAATCATCATCAACAACTAAAAAGTCGTATTGAACTTGATTCAAAAACTCCATGTCATCATTGGACTGTAGGAATTTGATCAGCCAATACATCTCACAACCTTGAACTGGATCTTCAGGACCATAAGATGCATGTATTTGATACTGGAAATTATTTGTGGATTTTTTTATGGTAACATCTTTTGCTGGGTCTACATCACAACCAGCTGCTTCAAATTGATTAATATTTGAGGTGATTCCTTCAAATGGATCTTCAGTCACATTTTCGTTATAGTATAGTAACTCAAACTCATACTCTTTTGGAGGAATTCCTTCTGAAACATGAGTATATGTCAAAGCACGAACTGGGAATGGGAAGTCATCTACAACCCATATTTTGCTTTCATAGCCACCAGTTCTCCAACCCACTACTACAGCCTCCCAGCTACCAGCAGGAACAGTAACAATCTCAATAGTTTGTGGGGATGGTTGCACGCCACCAATGGTGCTAATATTACCCCAAGATGGAGCACGAAACTCTTCGGGACCTTTTGCTCCAAGACTAGTATCTGATGTTGCAAACGATGATAGCCAAACTATAGACGATTTGAATATTCGACTATAAAGATCCAGTTCATCATTACTACCAGTGGGTTCAGTGGAAATTTTTGATAGATGTAAATCACCTACAATACGTTTATTGCCATCATAAACTACAACTTTTGTCAACCATTGAGTCTCAGTACCAACTTGTATGTCATCTTTAATCCACATTTCTAGATTAAATGCAGTGCATTCCTTGTAATCGATATGACATATGCGATAAGAGAAAAAGTCACCGTGTTTGAGACCCTCACCAGGATACCATGTTCCGTCCTTGTGAATTCCTCCTGATTGGAATTGAGCAGATGCAGTATGGCTAATAATTGAGCCTAATAGCAATATAGTGACAACAACGGTGATAGAGAGTACAATTTGATTCAACGATAATACGAAATACTAAGGAAATAGTTAAAAATATTATCAAAATTTCTCAAAAAAAAAAAAAAAAAAAAAAAAAAATAATAAATTTCTCTGTAAATAAGCAGGTATAGAGAAAAAAGTACAAAAATGCAGAAGGGTGTTGCTTAAAAGTTCACTAGTTTGATGCAGGGTTCAAGATTGGCAGTAGAGTAATAGTTCCAACCTGCAAGAATTATAGATTTGCGTCAAATGAGAAATCATCAGATAAATTCCAAAAAGAGTTATGATAAATATTCATTACAGCACAAGATTTGATCTTTACAAATCGTAGTCTGGAACAGCCCACCATCATCATCATTTGACATATGTACAAAATACAATCTTTGGTATCACATGCATCAAAAAGAAAAACGAGCCTTTCGAATTTTTAAACAGTGTAAAGAAAAGATTCAGAGCATTGTTCTGATTGTATGATATCAGGGTTTGTCAATACAGCTATTGAATCTCTGCAATAACGTCGCCTTTGGCAATAGTATCAGATTCTTTGATTTTAAGCATACTTACAACTCCGTCTTTGTGTGCCTTTATGGCAACTTGCATCTTCATTGATTCCAAAGTGCATATGACGTCTCCTTTCTTTACTGTATCGCCTTGTGCAACAGCCAGAGATACGACTTTGCCTGGAATTTGACTCTTTAGTGATAATTCTGCATTACCAGTTGCTGAACCGCCAGAGTTCTTGTAGACAATGCTGTCATAGTGTGTATGTAAGTTGATAGTGGTAGGAACATGGTTAACTACAAGATTCATCTCGTTTGTAGTGTTGCCAAGATATTTTGCCTTGTGGTATTTTTGATCCAAGATAAACTCAATTCCGTTTGAGCTAATAGATGTAATTTTTAATTGATGTTCGGTATCGTTAATTTTAATGATGTAAGCACCATTACCAAGATTCTGCTCTATATGGCCATCAAATGATTCTTCTATATCTTTTATTTTGTAATTCATTTACATCAATCCAATCTATATTTCCAGTTAGAAGCGCCGTTGTCAATAGTAGTAGCACCAGTAGTAGCATTATTCTGCACTTTGCTCTTAAAGTATTCAGAGTGAATTATTGCAGCAGCCAATGCCGGTTGAATGTTATCTTCTCTCTCTTTTTGAAGATCAGCAGTTAATCTATTAATCATATCATAGCGCTTGAGAAAGTCAGTAGACAAGTTTCCATTTTTGTATTCATCAGAATCAAGGATTGTCTTGTAGAGTGGAATCGAGGTCTCTACACCTTCAATGTAAAAGTCATTTAAAGCAGAAAGCATTCTAGTGCGGGACTCTTCAAACGTCTGCCCCCACGTAACAAGTTTTGCCATAAGTGAGTCATAAAATGGCGATACAGAGCACCCAGGATACAGATAAGTGTCGCACCGCACACTAGGTCCTGCAGGAATCTGTACGTCAGGAACAGGACCAGTAGAGGGGGCAAAATCAAGAAAAGTGTCTTCGGCATTAATTCTGCATTCTATTGCATAGCCATTCATCTTGAGATCTTTTTGTTTAAATGGAATAGGCTCGCCGTTTGCAATATCTAGTTGTAGTTTAACCAAGTCTAATCCTGAAACAAATTCAGTGATTGGATGCTCTACTTGCAGTCGTGCGTTAATCTCAATAAAGTAAAACTCTCCATCATCAGATCTGAGAAATTCAGCAGTGCCCAGATTGGTATAACCAACTGCGACTGCTGCATCGCAGACCAGTTTGCCCACACGTTCTCTTGTCTTTTCATCAACTACAGGTGAGGGGGTCTGTTCAATTAATTTCTGATTACGTCTCTGAATCGAGCATTCCCGCTCAAATATGTGAACTGTGTTGCCATGGGTGTCTCGTGCAAACTGGTATTCGATATGTCTTGTCTTCTCTAGGAACTTTTCTACGAGAATTGCAGATTTGCCTACAGCGGCAATCGATTCGCCTGTGACTGAATCATAGCCATCGCGCAGCTCTTGATCGTTACGAACTATACGAATTCCACGACCACCTCCGCCATACACCGACTTTAACATGACAGGATATCCTATCTTGTTTGCAATTTGTAGCGCATCATCTGCATCCTTTACAAGGCCAGGACTGCCAGGAACTGTTGGAACATTAGCCTTGAGCATTGCAGCTTTGCACTTCATCTTGTCTCCACATAGATTCATGGAATCGGCAGTTGGACCGATAAAGATAATGTTGTTTTGCTCACATAATCTTGCAAAATCGTCATTCTCGGAGAGAAAACCATAACCAGGATGAACGGCATCAGCACCAGATTTGAGAATAACCTCTAGTATCTTTTCTTGGTTAAGGTATGAACTTGCAGGGGCTGCCTCTCCAATGTGATATGCTTCACTAGCTTGTTTTACATGCATAGAGTTGTAATCCTCATCAGAATAGATTGCTACTGTTTTAATTCCTAGCAACTTGCATGTTCGAATGACACGTAACGCTATTTCGCCTCGGTTTGCAACAAGTACTTTTTCTATCATATCAAATCACAGGTTAATGTTTCCATGCTTTCTTGGAAGTTGCTTCTCTCTTTTGTTTTCAAGCATTTGAAGTGCCTTGATCAACATTGGTCTAGTTTGAGCTGGATCAATTACGTTGTCAACTGTTCCATGCGATGCTGCAACGTATGGATTTTCAAATTTCTCGGTAAATTCATCAATTAATTGTTTTTTGAGTGCCTCTGTGTTCTTTGATGCATCAAGTTCTTTTCGGTACATGATTCTGACAGCTGCCTCACCTCCTAAAACAGCACATCTAGCAGTAGGCCATGCATAGTTGACATCAGTTCTAAGATTCTTACTTCCCATTGCAATGTACGCGCCTCCGTATGCCTTGCCAATAACTAGAGTGATTCTAGGAACAGTAGCCTCACAGTACGCATAGAGTAGTTTACTACCATGTCTGATTATACCATTGTGCTCTTGATTGGAACCTGGCATATATCCAGGGGTATCAACTAGAGTGATAAGGGGAATGTTAAAGGCATCACAGAATCGTATAAAACGTGCAGCTTTGTTTGAAGAGTCAATATCCAGTGCACCTGCAAGGTGTATTGGTTGATTTGCAACAATTCCAACAGCTGAGCCATTCATTCTAGCATAGCCTACAATAATATTTGGAGCAAACAATTCATGAATTTCAAAGAACTCGTTGTTATCAACAATTGAATGTATTATCTCTTTCATGTCATAAGGCTGTAATGGATTTACGGGAATGATGTTGATTAAATTATGATCCAACCGATTTGGATCATCATCAGTAGCAATCTTGGGAGGACTTTGAGTATTGTTTTGAGGGATATAGGATATCAGTTTTTTGATGTAATCCATACACTCGTATTCGTTTTGTGCTACAAAATGTGCAACGCCGCTCTTTGAACCATGGGTCATTGCACCACCAAGATCATCAAAGGAGATGTCCTCACCTAATACGGTTTTGACTACGTCAGGTCCGGTAACAAACATTGTACCAACTTTTTCGACCATAATTACAAAATCAGTTATTGCAGGAGAGTACACAGAACCGCCAGCAGACGGCCCTATGCTAGCAGTAATTTGTGGGATTACACCAGATGCTAATTGATTGTGATAGAATATATCTGCAAAGCCATCAAGGCTCATTATTCCTTCTTGGATTCTTGCGCCGCCAGAATCCATTATTCCGATAATTGGACATCCGGTTTTAACTGCATGTTTCATTAGTTTAGTGATTTTTTTAGATCCCATCTGGCTTAACGTGCCTCCGAGAACAGTAAAATCATACGCAAAGACAAAGATCTGTCTGCCAAAGACATTACCATATCCACCAACAACGCCGTCTGTGAAGAATTTCTTCTTCTGCATGTCATACTCGTGATAATGATGTGTAGTTAACGGATCAACTTCTGTGAATGTACCTTCATCTAGTAATAGATTAATTCGTTCACGCGCAGTAAGTTTGCCCTTTTCATGTTGGGCATCAATCCGATCCTTGCCTCCGCCTTGTAATGCAGTATTTGTCTTTTTAGAATACCCTTCAATCTTTTCAGAGTGCATAACAGTGTACGATAAAATAGTTTCATATATTAATTTAAACAGAATAAAAGAAAAATTATGTAATGGTGACATATACAAGAGATATCATCCGTAATTAGACACAAATATGCGATTAGATACATTATGAGGCTAAATCCTGCTGATTACAGGGATGGTATGTCAATTCGGGCTTTTAAAAGAAACAGAATGCCTAACATTGTGCAGGATATAGATGGGGATTGATCGAAAAAATAGGTTTCTCTTGGTTCTATTTTATTACAGGACATCATACAAGATCTTCTTGTCATGAACGTCTGGAACATTATTGCCAAGCCAATTCGTGGTGTGGGATCCACACCATCTCGTAGGCCTATAAGTCGTAGGAAATGTCTCATGATAATTATTCTAATTGTTCAAGTATTGTCTTGAGATTTTTTCGTATCCATTCGTCTGGTTCGCAGGCGATTGCCTTTTTGATACTGGGGATTGCTTTAGGATCGCCCATAGCATCCATCCCTATTGTAGCAGCATCGCGAATACGAGAGTCAGGAGACTCTAATGCGCGCTCTAAGAGTGCCAATCGGAGTTTGTGAGTAGGAGGATCATCCATATTACCAATTTGCCTCAATAGTTCCTCCATGATCGTAGCGCTTGTTGTCTCCAACGGCATTGCCTTATCAAGTGCTTTAATAGAGGGTGTGCCGCAGTTTTGGATTATAGTTCTCAAACCGATGCTAAATTTAGTGTCCATACCATCCTCAAATGTCTCATTCATTGCATTATCGCGTAGACGTAGCAACGCATCTACTATCATGTCTTCCTGTTTATGTTCTGGCATGTTTTTATCAAATACACTGAATACACCATTCTGCATCCCATTAAAAATATTGGTGACATTGTCCTCCATCTGTGACAACGTTGAATCATTTATCTCAACCATCTATTCCAACCCATGTTCAAGTTTATGCATTACCGTATCCAATCCATCACCAAGTTCATCAAGTTCCTCAGAAGTGCAATTCATAAAATTATTCATTTCGGTGAGTGCCTGCATGTCAGTCATTGCACCTATTACAAATCCTAACTTTTCAGGGGGTACGGATTTTGTTAAATCTTGTGGAGAGATGTTTAGGGAACGGAAATTACCAACTTCACCAATTGACATTTGATGTTTTTGACTCGTTTTACTCAACAGTACCATAAACTCAGAAAAATTCTTCAAGACGTCGCATAACGCTCTCAATTTAGGCGTTACATCAACAGACATACAAAAAATATACACAATATGGTTATAAACCTTGTAAGAGAGAGGTTCTCCTGTATTATTAGTTGGGAGCATAAAATCAAGATCGTTAAAAATTCCAGATGAATTCTCATAGCATAGTTTCAAAAATACCAAATATTCAGATGTTAATGGAGATAACTACACGTAAATTAACATCATGTTGTAGTCAAGTGTTTAGATGAGGGAATTTTTTGTTTACAGCCATTTTGTAAAGATCAAACGCCTTTTTATCCGTACTGCACTTTTTGCATATACATGACTGAGATACATTTGGAATATCACAGACGTCACTGAACTCACATATGGCACAACCAGCTGATGCACCACATACACCACACTGCAGTTCCTGCGTATCAGGTACAGCACATTTTTCATGTTTTACTCCCAATCCTTTTGCCCAAAAACCAATCTCTTTTGCAGGTACTGGTTTGTGACATACGATACACATACCTGGAAATCTCATTGTCATCTTTATCCAGCTCATGGTATCATCTCTATCTCTTTTTTGATAATGTCAGCAAATGTCTCCTCCAAGTCCAATTGCAGGGTCTTGTGTTTAATACAGAATAAAACAAAAGGCAGGCACAGTGTTACAAACGCACTTGATGACAGATGCAACTGTTTTGCCATAATAGATGATAATGACTTGATTTTGGCACCGTCCCAACGAATTCTATTAAGTAACGGCCAAGACAGATTGTACTGAGAATAACGCACTTGGGCGTCCTTTTGGTATAGACGTATTAGGATATCATTGAGATATCGTAACAATCGCCAATTCTGCGTCTTCATTATCTTACCTAATAGTATGTCAGCATCAGATAAGACCTGCAAGTATTTGGCAAGCGTGCCATCATCTAACTTGCTGGTTATTATGCTTGAATAAAATGCATTAATCTTATTTCTAGGATCAATTTGCATAGAGTACAATACACTTTTTGCCTCTTCAATAGAATTTGCTTTAAAGAATGCATTTATGCCAGCTTCAACGTCAAGATTCTCAAAAGACTGATCAGTCTGAGGGTTGAATCCAGTAACCAATGATTGTGCAAGATTTATCATGGAACGAATGTCACCGCGGGAACGATCAATGACTTTGACTAAAGAGCCAGGACTTAGTGTTACGCCCTGTCTACTTAGGATGCTTTGAAGATAAACGTGTAACAGACGAGGAGGAATTTTTTTAAAGTAGACTGTCTTGGTTGCTTTTTTGATATTCTTCATCTTGTCAGCTGTATCGCTGTTTGCGGCAAGAATGATTGGCACTGTAGGTTCCTTTAATACGTCAACTAGTGCTGCTGCCCCTCCAAAATCACTGCGGCCATGAATTCCGTCAACCTCATCGATGAAGATCATGGGAGTTCCCAACACGCTTACATTTCCCAGCACGGGGAGAAGAATCTCGTTTATTCTAGACTTGCTTCTAGCATCACTTGCATTAAGCCCGATTGTATCATAGCCGAATTGTGTAGATATAATATTTGCAATAGTTGTCTTGCCAATTCCGGGGGGACCCACTAAAAGTAGTGGTTTTGTGCCCTTTTTCCACTTAGTAAACCATTCAATGACTGACGCTCGTGCCTGTTCATTTCCTACCATATCAGAGATGTGTTCAGGCCTGTACTTTTCAGACCACATCAATGTTACCACTGCTATTATTACTACTACGACTAGGAAGTTTAGATTTAAAGTCAGACCACATGTTGGCCTTTTGTAGTTTGTTGTACCAGTATTGATTATAGTGCTCTACAGTCAAAAATAGAAATGATAGAAAATCTTTATGAGAGAATCCTTCAGGCAGTAATTCAAGGGCTAGGCGAGCGTCTTGCAGATACAGATTACTTTTATCCAAAGTAATTTCAAACCCTCTTTTTACGTCATCAGTTAACAGCGAATAATAAAGCGGCCAAGAAGGAATTTTGACAAATCCATTTTTAATAGAGTCTTCTATCTCATTTCCACATCCTACACCTTCTGCAGCTCTTGCCATACCTAGATAGAATATCTCACCTAATGGTCGTTCAGAGAGCGCCATGTTTCTTCCCGCAGTGCCCATCACAGCACGGTATTTTTTGTAAGAGAGGATCATTTTTTCATCAGTGATCTCTGTTGGTTGTGATTTTAATTTTTCATCAAGATATTGACCGACTCGTGCATCTTTGAACCCTTCCTCAAATTCTTTGAGAACTAGATCTCCGCCCTTTGAGATTTTGTCCCTTGCGAGTTTTAGAATATAGGGATTCATCAGTTTATAATCATCAAGAAAATCAAGATCTTCGTCTTTATCTACAATTCTATCCATTGGTTCACTAAGATCGATGGCAAGAATGTGGCCTTCAACCATATCTTGTTTTAATTGAGGATCATCCCTTCCAGAGTAATTAGATGCACCATCAAACAGTGCATTAAATACTGGAAACGTCATCTTTACAAAATTGGAATTTAAGATTCGATTGACTCGATCTTGAAGTACATCCAAGTCTTCTAATTTTGATTTTATAGGGTCAATCTCAGATGCGTTTAGTATTATCTCAGTTGAACCAACTTCATTACCAAACGCTTGTTGTGTGGAGTTAGGGTCAGTATCGGATTTTATTTGTTGCAATAGTCCATGTGCAAATCGTTGGGCAAAGTTTGGAAATTCAAGTTCAGTCTCATCTTTGTATTTGTTAAATAGTTTGTAACCTTTAGATTTGAACATGGCCTGTATTAATATCTGTTTTCCAGGTTTTGTACTCATCAATGCCCTTTTGCTAAAAACTGACTGGTCTTTGCTACTCACAAATGTTAAGACTGTGGATTGTTATTTATGCTTTCAAAACAAACTCTTCTCTTAATTCCTCAGATCCTCCTTGACTTAAATTACGATTAACTAGATTGACTGCGTGGATATGTTAGAAATTCTCAAAGAGGCTTCAAAAAAGATTTATGAAAATGTAAAAGATCTAGCAGGAACGCAAGAAGCTGCAGGCGATTTTGGCGTTGGTGCAGGAGGAGATATTTCACGAAATATAGACATCGTTGCAGAGAAGACGGTTCTTGACTACCTAAAAGAGATGGGATTCAAAGGTACGGTTTTAGGTGAAGAGTGTGGACGCGTAGAATTTTCAGAGAATCCAGACGGATTTGTCATTATGGATGCAATTGACGGTTCTGCAAACGCAGTACGTGGAGTGCCATTCTTTTGTAGTTCTCTAGCATTTGCAACAGATAACAGCCTGAGTTCAATCACTGACGGGGTCATCATGAATCTATCAAATGGAGAGATGTATTGGGCATCAAAGGGCAAGGGTGCATTTTTTGACAATACCCGGATTACAGTGCACAAAAAGGAACCAATATACAAAATAGTTGGAGTCAATACGTCAGGCGCAACTGAAGAGCTTGTGAGAAAGTTATATCCAATATTTGAGAATCATAATCATATCAGACACTTTGGTGCAAACGCTTTGGAGATGGCATTGTTTGCAAGAGGGGTGATGGATATCTTTATTGATTGGAGAGATAAGATCAGAGTTCAAGATATTGCTGCAGGTTATATAATTATCAAAGAGGCAGAAGGATTACTGCTAGATGCAGATCTAAAACCGCTTGACGGGGATCTGAGTTATGAGACAAGATTGTCATTTATTGCTGCTGCAAATCAAAAGGTTCTCGATGAGATACTGCTACAGATTGATGGCAGTATCAAAAATTAGATTTACAGAATCGGTGATTCTAAATCTTTTTTTTTTCATGATGTAAGTAAAAATAACTTTAGTTTGAATGCATGTAAAAACATCCTCGTCGTAGTCCAAGTGATGGATCGACCCCTATGCGAAACTGTGCTTAGCGCACTTTAGTTTGAATGCCTTAACCTGTCATCGTGCATTGTTGTCACATTTGCAACCTGAACAAACTAGTTACATATGTATATAATCCACCAACTACACACCAACTGTGTAGGTGTGATCCGCTCCGGTGGAAACGGTGTCGGTCAACGGGTTGCTTGATTCATCCGTTATACCGTGCCCTGATGACACCAGATCAAGATTGTATGTGCCGTCCTGTACAGCAGAGACTGTCACGTAATACGTATTGCCAGAACCTGAGATCGATGTTACAGGGTTTGACGTATCGCTGCTACTGCTGCTGCTACCAGGATTGATCGTAAGCGTCCAGCTGTTCAGGGTACCGTCATCGGCAGCTGCATAGTTGTCGTTTATCTGTAGCGTCCAGATACCTGCAATTGGAACGCCTGCAAAGTCTGGTGTGTATGTCTGGTCTATGTCATCGGCGCTGCCTCCAGAGCGGTTGTGGACGGTCTTGATGGTTCCATCAGGTGCAATAAGATCTATCTTGAGGTCGCCTTTGTACGTGTGGGAGACGTCCACGGCGACAGAGACTGACGTAACAGTGCCAGAATCTGGGACTGTAATGGTATCTGTTATGGTGTTAGCTGCAGTTATGGCAATGGCAGGAGAACGTGTCTGTGTGAACTGGGCAGAGCTTGATCCGCCCGTGCTATCAGAAGACAGGGTAAAGTCAGTCGTGTCCACTCCGGTGACATCCTCGCTGAAGATCACCTTGTAGGTCAGCGTCTGGTTGTCGGTGTTTTCTGTAGATGGATTGTACCGCTCAATTGATGATAGTGTTGGCGCAGTGGTGTCAGCAGGTACAGTATTGACGGTATACGTCTCGTCAGTACCTGTAGTTGGAGTCACGTCTGTTAGTGGATTGTTTGATTCGTCTTCGATGCCGTGTCCTGACGATATCAGATCAAGGTTGTATGTGCCGTCCTGTGTGGCCGAAACCGTCACTTGGTACGTGTCGCCAGAACCTGAGATCGATGTTACAGGGTTTGATGTACCACTACTTACTATCAGGATTGATCGTAAGCGTCCAGCTGTTCAGGGTGCCGTCGTCTGCGGTGGCATAGTTGTCGTTTATCTGTAGCGTCCAGATACCTGCAATTGGAACGCCTGCAAAGTCTGGTGTGTATGTCTGGTCTATGTCATCGGCGCTGCCTCCAGAGCGGTTGTGGACGGTCTTGATGGTTCCATCAGGTGCAATAAGATCAACCTTGAGATCGCCTTTGTACGTGTGGGAGACATCCACGGCGACAGAGACTGACATAACAGTACCAGAGCCGGTAACTGTAATGGTATCTGTTATGGTGTTAGCTGCAGTTATGGCAATGGCAGGAGAACGTGTCTGTGTGAACTGGGCAGAGCTTGATCCGCCCGTGCTATCAGAAGACAGGGTAAAGTCAGTCGTGTCCACTCCGGTGACATCCTCGCTGAAGATCACCTTGTAGGTCAGCGTCTGGTTGTCGGTGTTTTCTGTAGATGGATTGTACCGCTCAATTGATGATAGTGTTGGCGCAGTGGTGTCAGCAGGTACAGTATTGACGGTATACGTCTCGTCAGTACCTGTAGTTGGAGTCACGTCTGTTAGTGGATTGTTTGATTCGTCTTCGATGCCGTGTCCTGACGATATCAGATCAAGGTTGTATGTGCCGTCCTGTGTGGCCGAAACCGTCACTTGGTACGTGTCGCCAGAACCTGAGATCGATGTTACAGGGTTTGATGTACCACTACTACTATCAGGATTGATCGTAAGCGTCCAGCTGTTCAGGGTGCCGTCGTCTGCGGTGGCATAGTTGTCGTTTATCTGTAGCGTCCAGATACCTGCAATTGGAACGCCTGCAAAGTCTGGTGTGTATGTCTGGTCTATGTCATCGGCGCTGCCTCCAGAGCGGTTGTGGACGGTCTTGATGGTTCCATCAGGTGCAATAAGATCAACCTTGAGATCGCCTTTGTACGTGTGGGAGACATCCACGGCGACAGAGACTGACATAACAGTACCAGAGCCGGTAACTGTAATGGTATCTGTTATGGTGTTAGCTGCAGTTATGGCAATGGCAGGAGAACGTGTCTGTGTGAACTGGGCAGAGCTTGATCCGCCCGTGCTATCAGAAGACAGGGTAAAGTCAGTCGTGTCCACTCCGGTGACATCCTCGCTGAAGATCACCTTGTAGGTCAGCGTCTGGTTGTCGGTGTTTTCTGTAGATGGATTGTACCGCTCAATTGATGATAGTGTTGGCGCAGTGGTGTCAGCAGGTACAGTATTGACGGTATACGTCTCGTCAGTACCTGTAGTTGGAGTCACGTCTGTTAGTGGATTGTTTGATTCGTCTTCGATGCCGTGTCCTGACGATATCAGATCAAGGTTGTATGTGCCGTCCTGTGTGGCCGAAACCGTCACTTGGTACGTGTCGCCAGAACCTGAGATCGATGTTACAGGGTTTGATGTACCACTACTATTATCAGGATTGATCGTAAGCGTCCAGCTGTTCAGGGTGCCGTCGTCTGCGGTGGCATAGTTGTCGTTTATCTGTAGCGTCCAGATACCTGCAATTGGAACGCCTGCAAAGTCTGGTGTGTATGTCTGGTCTATGTCATCGGCGCTGCCTCCAGAGCGGTTGTGGACGGTCTTGATGGTTCCATCAGGTGCAATAAGATCAACCTTGAGATCGCCTTTGTACGTGTGGGAGACATCCACGGCGACAGAGACTGACATAACAGTACCAGAGCCGGTAACTGTAATGGTATCTGTTATGGTGTTAGCTGCAGTTATGGCAATGGCAGGAGAACGTGTCTGTGTGAACTGGGCAGAGCTTGATCCGCCCGTGCTATCAGAAGACAGGGTAAAGTCAGTCGTGTCCACTCCGGTGACATCCTCGCTGAAGATCACCTTGTAGGTCAGCGTCTGGTTGTCGGTGTTTTCTGTAGATGGATTGTACCGCTCAATTGATGATAGTGTTGGCGCAGTGGTGTCAGCAGGTACAGTATTGACGGTATACGTCTCGTCAGTACCTGTAGTTGGAGTCACGTCTGTTAGTGGATTGTTTGATTCGTCTTCGATGCCGTGTCCTGACGATATCAGATCAAGGTTGTATGTGCCGTCCTGTGTGGCCGAAACCGTCACTTGGTACGTGTCGCCAGAACCTGAGATCGATGTTACAGGGTTTGATGTACCACTACTACTATCAGGATTGATCGTAAGCGTCCAGCTGTTCAGGGTGCCGTCGTCTGCGGTGGCATAGTTGTCGTTTATCTGTAGCGTCCAGATACCTGCAATTGGAACGCCTGCAAAGTCTGGTGTGTATGTCTGGTCTATGTCATCGGCGCTGCCTCCAGAGCGGTTGTGGACGGTCTTGATTGTACCATCAGGTGCAATAAGATCAACCTTGAGATCGCCTTTGTACGTGTGGGAGACATCTATTGCGACAGAGACTGACGTAACAGTACCAGAGTCTGGGACTGTGATGGTATCTGTTATGGTGTTAGCTGCAGTTATGGCAATGGCAGGAGAACGTGTCTGTGTGAACTGGGCAGAGCTTGATCCGCCCGTGCTATCAGAAGACAGGGCAAAGTCAGTCGTATCCACTCCGGTGACGTTCTCGCTGAATGTCACCTCGTAGACTAGCGTCTGGTTGTCTGTGTTTTGTGTAGCTGGACTGGACCGCTCAATTGATGATAATGTTGGTGCAGTGGTGTCAGCAGGTTCAGTGGTGTCAGCAGGTGCAGTATTGACGGTATACGTCTCGTCAGTACCTGTAGTTGGAGTCACGTCTGTTAGTGGATTGTTTGATTCGTCTTCGATGCCGTGTCCTGACGATATCAGATCAAGGTTGTATGTGCCGTCCTGTGTGGCAGAGACTGTCACTTGGTACGTGTCACCAGAACCTGAGATCGATGTTACGGGGTTTGACGTACCGCTACTACTACCAGAATTGATCGTAAGCGTCCAGCTGTTCAGGGTACCGTCGTCTGCAGCTGCATAGTTGTCGTTTATCCTCAAAGTCCAGGTACCTGCAATTGAAACACCGGCAAAGTCTGGTGTGTATGTCTGGTCTATGTCATCGGCGCTGCCTCCAGAGCGGTTGTGGACGGTCTTGATTGTACCATCAGGTGCAATAAGATCAACCTTGAGATCGCCTTTGTACGTGTGGGAGACGTCCACGGCGACAGAGACTGACATAACAGTACCAGAGCCGGTAACTGTAATGGTATCTGTTATGGTGTTAGCTGCAGTTATGGCAATGGCAGGAGAACGTGTCTGTGTGAACTGGGCAGAGCTTGATCCGCCCGTGCTATCAGAAGACAGGGTAAAGTCAGTCGTGTCCACTCCGGTGACGTCCTCGCTAAAGGTCACCTTGTAGGTCAGCGTCTGGCTGTCGGTGTTTTCTGTAGATGGATTGTACCGCTCAATTGATGATAATGTTGGCGCAGTGGTGTCAGCAGGTACAGTATTGACGGTATACGTCTCGTCAGTACCTGTAGTTGGAATCACGTTTGTTAGAGGGTTGTTTGATTCATCTGTTATACCGTGTCCTGACGATACCAGATCAAGGTTGTAGGTGCCGTCCTGCGTGGTCGAGACGCCCACTAGGTACTGGCTGCCCGAGCCTACCAGGTTTGTCACGCTGCCTGTTCCAGTGCTGTCCGATGACAGCGCAAAGTCACCGGCATCCACGTCGGTGACGTCCTCGCTGAACGTGACCGCAAAGACCAAGGTCTGCGCGGAAGTGGTCTCCGCTACCGGGTTGCTCCTCTCGATTGACGTAACAGTTGGGACGGTATCGGGAATCGTGTCTTCGCCGGTTACGGTTATATCATATATACGGTAGTTACTGGTGCCAAAATCTCCAGTAGAGGTAATGTTGACCGAATACCCAGTCTTGCCAGAATAATCAACAGTAGAGTTCCGCCCCAAGATATCGCCAGTGATCACAAAGAGATCCGAGTCGCCGCCCGTGCCAAGGCCGTACGTGGGATTCCGGTTGTCAAGCCACGAGTTTTGTGCCCTTATGGCAAGTGTCTCAGTCGCGTTGAATATCACGGTATCATCGAGTACGACATACCAATTACCCAGATTCTGGTCAAAGGCAGATGCGCCTTGGAACATGGCGTGCATGACGGCTACATCCGAGACGTCCCAGGAGGAGATGTCCTGATTGAAGGAGGTGGCGTGCTGGAACATGGTGCGTATGTCGGTGACGCTCGAGACGTCCCAGGAGGAGATGTTCCCGTTGAAGGAGGTGGCTCGCTGGAACATGGCGCGCATGACGGCTACATCCGAGACGTCCCAGGAGGAGATGTCCTGATTGAAGGAGGTGGCTCGATAGAACATGACGTACATGTCGGTGACGCTCGAGACGTCCCAGGAGGAGATGTTCCCGTTGAAGGAGGTGGCTCGATAGAACATGCCGGACATGTCGGTGACTCTCGAGACGTCCCAAGAGGAGATGTTTCCGTTGAAGGAGGTGGCGTCCCGGAACATGTTGCGCATGTCGGTGACTCTCGAGACGTCCCAGGAGGAGATGTCATGATTGAAGGAGGTGGCGCCATAGAACATGTGGACCATATCTGTGACTCTCGAGACGTCCCAGGAGGAGATGTTTCCGTTGAAGGAGGTGGCGCCATTGAACATGTGGGCCATATCTGTGACTCTCGAGACGTCCCAGGAGGAGATGTTTCCGTTGAAGGAGGTGGCGCTCGTAAACATGCTGTTCATGTTCACGACGTTTGAGACGTCCCAAGAGGAGATGTTTCCGTTGAAGGAGGTGGCGCTCGTAAACATGCTGTTCATGTTCACGACGTTTGAGACGTCCCAGGAGGAGATGTTTCCGTTGAAGGAGGTGGCGCCCCAGAACATGTTGACCATGCTGGTCACACCGGAGAGGTCTGGGGCATCGGTCGCGCCGTAGGTCATGGCGGAGGCACTCTGAAAGGCGGCCTGCATAGACGTCCACTGGATCTCCCCCCACTGGTCGATTGAGGCCAATCTCTTCGGCGTGGCGTCAGAGCCAGAAAGGCCTATCCTTGAGAGGCCAGAGGTCATGGCCACCTGGTACATCCCGGCGGCAGAGTAGGAGTGCGACTGGAGACCGTTGAATCTGACGGCCTCCGCGCTGCCGTCGCCCCAGATTATCTCGTACGCACCATACGTCGGTATGGACACGGTCGTGCCGGTTTCGGTCACGTTCCAAGTGGTGAGAAATGCTGAGCCCGTCTCCCTTATCGCCAGGACCAGCGAGTCGGTTGCTGAGGCCAAGGAGGTGTTGGTTGCGGTCAGGGTGAGAGTGACGTTGGTGTTTGCCGTGACCTGCGGCACTGTGATGGTGGCGGTGGGCGAGGACGTGTCGCTGAAAGCGACCACCGTGGACGCTGGACTCTGAGTCCACAAGTACGTCAGCCCGCCGCCGTTCGGATCTGTGGCCGAGCCGTTCAGCATGAAGACAGCACCCTCCGTGAGAACAAGGTCTGGACCGGCGCTTGCCGTCGGGGCGAAGTCGGATGTACCCGATACCGTCACTCCAAGCACGCGCCAGTTGTTGCTGGACTCGAAGACAGGGCCCGACGCGGTCACGTTGACCCTGTAGTTGCCTGGATCCGTAGGGCTCTTGAACATCAGGGTATTGCCGGTCACGTTGAAGAGCGTCGAGTTTTGGCCGGCTCCGATGCCGTACCTAGGACGCTGGTCATCCAGAAAGCCGTTTTGGGCCGATATGGTGGTGACGTTGAGTGACGCGTCGCCAGCGTTAAATGCCGTGTCGGCGGGCACCACGTACCATTCCCCCAAGTTCTGGTCGAACGTGGTGGCGCCGTCGAACATATTGGCCATGGAATCGACGTTCGAAACGTCCCAGTCGTTGAGCGGCTGGTTGAAATTGCGGGCGCCTTCGAACAAGCTGTTCATGTCGGTCACATTCGAGACGTCCCAGTTGGAGATGTTGCCGTTGAAATTGCGGGCGTCGTGAAACATTGAGACCATGTCGGTCACCTCAGACAGATCCGGCACGTCTGTGGCTTTGTAGACCATGTCGGACGCACCGTAGAAGGCCCTTGCCGTCGACTCCCACTTGATGGCGCCCCATTGGTCTATTGACACAAGCTTGGGTGCATTGTCAAGGTCGTTGTTCAGGTATATCATGGTAAAGTTGCCCGATATGCGGACGGTGTGGTTGCCTGCGGAAGCGTACGGGTGCATTTGGTCTCCCGTGACGTTCTCGCTCATGGTGCCGTCGCCCCAGTCCACGGTGTAGTTACCCGTAGCACCCCCCACGGGTATGGTGATGGACTGGCCGGCAGAGTCGGTCTTCCAAGTGGTTACAAACGCGTCCTCCAGAAGCTGTGCAAACGCGTATCCTGACAACAGCCACGTGAATGCGATATCACTGGACAGGGGCCACGCATCTGGAACGGCATCCCCCCCAACACCTATCCCATGGGGTGTACCGATCGAGCCCCCAGGCTGCACGACCAAGAGCCCTGCCGTCATCCCAATTGCCAGCGCAGCGATTGCTACCAGTGTAGCAGCCAAACCTAGATTCTGCCTGCGGTGCAGCAGATTCCTGGAATGGATTATTCTGCATCGAAAAACTTCATCTCGCCATACATTAAAATCCAACATTATATGTCTCATGATGCTATCATATGAATAAATGGACGGTATTAGGTGTATCTATTAATACAGTAGATTGTAATATATGAAAAGTAGTCCCCCCTCCTCCCTTATTTGTGATATATGAAAAGTAGTCCCCCCTCCCCCCTTATTTGTGATATATGAAAAGTAGTCCCCCCTCCCCCCTTATTTGACATAGTAGAGTGACGTCAAAAAGTCTTTGCAATCGGTTTTCTGAAAAGGTATTGTTCAATATTCTGACTGGATGTATAGCTACGAGACAAAGTTCGTTAGGATCTTCAAAGGAGATCTGTACAGATATGTAAACAGATCAAGCTTAAACCTGACTGTTCTGTAATATTTTGAAATTGCGTTGCACATGGCAGTAAACGTTGAATAGTATTCAGATACCAGTAGCTCACGTTTACCAATATGCCAACAAGCCTCTACGGCATTAAGATATGGAGAACCACGTGGCAGATAGATGATTCGAATACTCTTATTGTTGCGCAATAATCTTTTGATCTTGTGTGTCTTGTGTGATGATGCCCTGTCACACAATATGTCAATCTTGCCCCACTTTCGATGCAGTTGTATGACATAATCATAAAATACATCGCCGTTGAATTTTTCATGGGTCCTGAACGTCTGCCTACCATCATCTGTGATGACACCATACACGATAATTCTCTTATGGTTTCTGATATATGGTGTAATGATTCTAGTCCCTATTGGAGACCAATATTTTCGTCCTCTCATCGAATCATGTATGAAGATTGCTTCACCCATTACACAAACTGTAAAACCGTCGGATTTTAGGCATGAAATAGCTTCATTTAGTCGATACTGCCAGTTACGTACCTGAGATACTGTGGCGTGGTTTATGTGGAGTAGTTGTGAAACCTTTGGAGACATATTGTATCTGCGCATGATATTTCGAACATGTGTTATATGATAAGACACGCCATAGTCTTGTTGTATTTTTTGTTGCAACATGACAGGAGTAGTCTTGTTCTGTATTGCATCTTTCATTATGCAGTCCATGTCGCATTGCGGTATGACAGGAGGTCTTCCAGATCTAAGAAGATCCGCAAGGGCTTCTATTTTGCCCTCACGGTATCTTTGTACCCACTTTGTGACCCATTCTGGATTACTGCATGGTAATTTCGGCAGTCTCGTTGACACTTTTCTTCAACACGCATACCATATGCACTGCAAAAATTCGTGAACGAATTCGAGGATCCCTTTCTTTTTTATATGTCATCTTAAGCCTGTCGTGTTCTGTGCTTGCCATGCAGGTTTGTGGCTAGGTTTGAGCTATGTATTTCAGTGCAAAATATTTATCCGAATGAACCTATTCTTTTAGCTATAGTCATCCTCTGCCAGTATACTGTGAATAGTCATATGCGGTATATGAACACCGCTGTCATCTCTGATGCATTCTTCAAGTTTGACTGCCACACAGGCATACTTGTGGCGTACAGATATCACTACAGAGTTTTCTTTGCGTCCAGGCGTGCCAGCTTCCTGCCGTCCAATACGTGTCGAATATATTATTTTTGCATATTCCACGTACCCGTATCTGGCCCACAGTTTCGTGATACAAATTATGGAGATTTTCATGGATTCTGCTATCTGCCGATTTGTGAGATCTCTTTTCCTCTTCTCACGAATTATCCATCGCATCTTTGCTTCGTCTAGTCTTCCCATGATTGCTCTTGGATTGATCCTGTTTTGTGTAATGGCTCACATACCTTGACTTCTTTCAGATTCTGCCACCAGAATTTCATCCAAATTTTAAGGGGTATACTATTTTTTGGACATTGTAGAAATGAAACATGACAGAAATGTATTTATCCAAAGTAACAAAAAATAACTTGATGGTATCAGAAGTAAAAGCAAAAGTCACATACATGGAACTATTAAAGGAGGATCTGGTAATTATACGACTGGTACCAGAGACTGGAATGCCCAAATATAAGACAGGTCAGTTCCTAACAGTAGGGGTTCCAATACCATCAGAGAAGAAGATAGTAAGAAGAGCATATTCCATAGCATCACATCCTGAAAATAGAGACTATTTTGAATTTGTAATTAGATGGGTAAGAAAACCACTCCCGGGCAGAGTAACAACTGAATTATTCTATGCAAATGTAGGAGACGAGGTGTACCTAGGAGAACCAACAGGTGCAGCATTACAGATCAGCGACAAGCTACACAATGGTAAAAAAGACAGCAGACGAATAATTTGCGTAGGTGGAGGAACAGGATTAGCACCATTTATCGCATTTGCAAAACATTTCCATGACATCAATGACAAACGTGAGGTTGTAATACTGCACGGTGCAAGCTACGTTGATGAGTTAAGCTACAAACGTCTTTTAACTGATCTAGAGATGGAAAGCGAAAAGAGAGGTAGAGATCAATGGAATTTCAGGTACAGAGCTGCAATTAGCAGACCAAAAGAGTATTTTAACAGATCATGGAATGGTCATGTTGGAAGGGTTGAATCATTTTTTACACCCAACAAAAAAACAGGGTTGTCGCCAATTGAAGAGATAGTAGGAGAAGAGATAACTCCAGTGAATACAATTATATACATTTGTGGCTACCAGGGGACAATTGACGGAGTAATTGATTCAATAGGGGCAAAAGGATTCGTAACAGAACATGAGAAAAATCCTGATGGTAGTTTCGGGATAAAGTTCGAGTCATATGGATGATAATAAAAAGGCGGAATGAACCAAGTGTGACTTACACAATAAAATAATTTTAGAGATGACGCAACTACATACGTAGTACCTGTGGATTTTTATATTGTAAACTTGTTAAAAAAGTAGTATGGTCGAGCTCAAATGTAAAAATTATGGATTTGAGTGTGATTTTATAGCTGATGGAGAGATTGATGTGGTTGTTGATAAATTCAGAACGCATAATGAGGAAGAGCACGGAATAGACTATTCCAGAGAGGCCGTAATGCAATTTCTATTGAGAAAACAAAAACAATAACAGTTAACTGTCCATTAGCTGCATCCTAGCAGATAAAACTGGAAGTTCTTTGACAATTATCTTCTCTACTGCAGGAGCTATACCTATTCGAGATTTTACATTCTCATCATAGATTTCTGCAATTTGGTCCCGGAATAATAGTTTGATTCCAGGAAGTCCAGTAATTCCTTCATCAACAGTTCTGGGATCTGACAAATCTAAGATTAGTGTCCCTTTCTTCTTCTCCTCCATAACCAGATGAATACTATCATAGGTAATTAAAAAGTAATCAGATGTTGTTGCTACAAAAACAATATCGTACTTGTCAAAGCCTGTCAAGACATCATAAAAATCCACAGGAGTTCCACCAAGAATTGATGTAAAGCCAGTAGCGCGTTGGAGAGTTCTACTTGTAACATTAAATGGTATGTTTATCTGGGTCAAGGTTTTTGCAACCATAGCAGCTGATTCCCCAGTACCAATTAGTAGCACTTTCTTTTTAGCATCAAGCCCTGCTTTTTCATTGACAAGTTTTACGGCAACATCACCAAGTGAGAGCACATCCTTGGCTATCTCCGTGGTATCCCTTATTCGCGTTGCTAGTCGAAGTATATTTTCAAATAATTTGTTGAGAATATCACCAGTTGTACCAGCAGTCTTGGCGCGAGTTAGAGATTTGATTATCTCATCAAAAATTTCTTTCTTCCCTACAACAAGCGAGTCCAAACCTGTTGCCAATCGTAAAAGATGCAGGTATGCGTCATCACCTCTGTAAACTTCGAGTGTTTGATCAAAATGATCAATGTCAATTTGCTCCAGAGATGAAAGAGATACCCAAGTGTCTTTGATTTTATTGAGTAAAAGATCCTTGCCTTCTACCCTTCGTGCATCAGGTGAATCACTATCCTCTACATTACTAACAGTAAATATTTCAACTCTACTGGCAGTTTGGATTATAGTACACTCATCAACACTAGGAATTTTTTGAAACTCCAAACAAGCAGCGTCTACATCCTTGAAGGTAAATTTTGACAAAGTGTGCAAAGGAATATTTTTAAAAGTTACTCGTGCATTCATTACGTCAAAAGATACATGTTTCAAACCATCTCACCACACATACATACTATACTTTAAGTTTGTCTCGTCCACCTTTGGCTGTTCTAAAAACGTTCATTCCGATATAGAAATTTTCATGTAAGGATTCTAAATAAGCTATCTCGTCTTTGAGATCTTGGATGTCTTTGAGAGTTGCATTGGGATCATTTTTTAATTTCTCAAGTTTTGTCAAATTGTCTTGTAAAAAGGAATCAACACCGCGTTCATAATTTGAAAGGCCTGCAAATTCTGGACTAAGAACATGTTCAGGTACGTATGCAGGAGTTTGGTCACGTGGAATCTCAGCTTGTCTTGTAAGAGATTCTTGTTGAGCCTGTGTTAATATTGGTCGGGGGAATCTATCTTTTTTGTCTAAAAAGAATTCTGGCTCTCCCATATCACGTCTAAAGATCACCTCGCTTTGTCTCTTGAGGGTATAATCAGATTTCTTGGCAGTCTCTGCTTTGACTTCAGCTGCAATTGATTTGTACTCTTCTTCTGCTGCAGCCTCTGCCTCCTCTTTTGCTATCCTTGCTTTTTCAAGCGCTTCTTTGACTGCTAGTTCAGCGTCCTGAAGAGCCTTTGATGCGGCTTCTGCTTTTTTTATGGCAGCGTCTGTTGTTTTGGTCTCAAGTTCAGCAGTAGTGGCGGCATTGTCACTGGACGGTTTTTTGGCAGCTGGTTTGCTAGTTGGTTTTTCAGCTGGTTTGCTAGTTGGTTTAGTAGTGACAGGTTCTGATTCTTCCTTTTCTTTAGACATTAAATTTTACTGAAACTGCCTGAATTTTAATATTCTTGTAGAACTAACCATCAAATCTTCTTTTGTAGAAATACCAGCAAATAAACAGCATAAACTAGCATCAACTGAATCAGAATAGCAGGATAAAGATAATGGCGCCCTCGGCGGGATTTGAACACGCGTCTCAGCCGTGACAGGGCCGAATTCTAGACCGGGCTATACTACAAGGGCACAAATAAACTAAGACAAACTGCTAGATTAAAAGTTTCTGTAATAATAAAATTTTGTAAAAGGCTAAATTATACAGTTAGAAAAATTTGTAGGAGGGTCTATGGCGCAGCCAGGTAGCGCACCGGACTTTTAATCCGGTTGTCAAGGGTCCGAATCCCTTTAGACCCGCTTTCGCTAATGGGCCAGGTCCTTCTGCTTCCCGATTCAGGGGAGCAGAAGATCTGTTCATTTTACCAGATTGGGTTTTCTTTGTTAAAATGCACTTGCCGTTTGGCAGGCTGCATACAAATTGGCATTCTAGCCTTAGCAGAATTTCTGCATGCGTGGCGTCTACGACTATCTGGTTACTTGGCTCAATTTGCCAGCATCTTTATCGCCTTTAACATGTCGTCAATGTCCTCTGATGCCGCATTCTCTATGATCTGTTGGAATTCCATCCGTTGCTCTTGTAATGGATCTGTGTTACCTGATTCAGGTATTTTTCTGAGCGATCAAATACATTACGCATTTCATTAAATAACGCATAAGATAACTGCCTTTTGTTGGTAGCGTACCTTGATTCGATGCTTCCCGTGTGACCCATAAAGAAAATGCAGAAATCATATGCAATCTTTCCTTTGGATTATGCTACTAGTAGTTGTGTGTCAAAGTATGCTCGTAGTACACATAGTCTCCATGAGAATCAAGGTCGGAATGCGTTTCGTACCATCTCGCTTATTCGTGTTGCTAGGAGGAAAGGTATTGATCTCAAGATAGTTTGCAATGAAAGATAATAATATTTGATTTAGAATCAGATAAACATCCACGATCTAGAAGACCATAACTAGTACTATTTTTGGCAGAGATTAGATCAATAATTCACTAGAGTGATCTTCTAACCATTTCTTATGTGTAAAATAATCTGGCATAAATTTTTCTAATAATGGTCAAAATCTTGTCGAATGATCATTGATTTTCAAATGACGAAATTTATGAATTGCAGCATAATCAATTATTCTTGACGGGTCCCTAGTCAGTGTCTGATTGAACGTAATAATGCCTGTTTTTCCAGTGCTTACCATGTTTTGATCGTGAGCCCATAATTTGATGTTATAACGCGTGAAAATCCAGTCTCGATAAATAATAAATAAGTGTTGCATAGAGTTATCTTGAAAACATGTTTTATAATGATCTTCGATTTAAATTCGTGTATATGCAAAAAAATACGGATGTATTATGAGTGAAGAAAACACAATCACACTTCATTCGCTCAGCGTGGTCATATTGGCAGAACAACACAATCCATCTATTATCAACCCCGACTTTGTGAAATACAACAAAATAATACCCGAGAAATGGCAAATAACTCAAACCATAACTACTCCAGGATTGTCAGTCTTAAAGTATGACAATAATGTCCAGTTAGTTGTGGAACCCAACAGCCTAAATATATCGCAGGATCAGAACGAATCATTCCAAAAAGATGCCAATAGTGAAATATACAAAATAGCCACCCAGTATGTCAAAGCACTTCCTCACATCCCATACAGTAGATTAGGATTAAACTGTGTAGTGTCTATGATTCGTAATAATTCACAAGAATGGCTCACAAAACGATTTCTCAAAACATCTTCACAGGATACTAAACTTTACATGATGCCCAAATTTATCATAACAAATAAAGAGTATGTAATTAACTTGGTATTCAGCTCTCGCAAGAACAATGAAGTAGTTGTAAATTGCAATGTTCATTACAACGGAAAGTTAGATCACGCATTACTATCTCAAAGGATAAATGAGTGGCCATCTCGTCAGAAAGATATTAAACGCATCATTGATAATCTCATACAGGGTGGTGAATAGTGCAGACTGTTTTAACTGAGGATCGACCTACAGATTCAGATAAGATAAACAATCATCATTCCTTGAAATACAACTTTATGGTACATATGGACACAAAAGCAAATCAGTCACTCTCAGACATGAGCCAAAACCTATTCCATTATAATAATGCGCAACAGGCGACTGCAAATCTAATTGATTTATCTGCTGTTATTGACACATTAGTACTTCAGATGATCGAAATCAAGTTGAATATAGAAAAAGAGTCATTGGTTCCACCTATTTCACAGTCCATCTCAGATTCAAGAATCAAAGAGATGCTTGACGTATCGTTAATGCTAGATTGGCGCAGATCCATATCTAATTCTAATAGTGTTGAGGAGATAATCACCGTACTTCGATCCGCAGGTTTGACAACCATTGCAAAGCGCCTGACAGATCTGAAAGAAATCACTGACGAAGAGTCGGATGGAAACCCCATAAATATAGAATCATTAAGAATAGCTGCTAGATTCATAATGGAAAATATAATAGAAAACACATGGATGCCTAATCCAGAAATTACCGTCAGTTATGAAGGATTGATTTATCTGAGATTGCAATCGGGACTAAAAGATACTCTAGGGATGAAATTCTTGCCATCCACTTCAATCAGATTTACTGCCATCATGCATAATCCAAGCTTGAACTCTAAACGATGGAGTGTCAGTGGTTTCATGTCATCAGATGATATGCTGAGAACAGTCAAACCATTCATTGACAAACTACAGTCATAAATAATATGGCATTGAAAGATAGTGACCACATGTCACGGTATTGTAGTCCTAGAACTATAGAGTCAGATGGAAATCCGTCACCAATGGCCTTCGAACCGCGTACATCCGATAATTATCTCTCCGCCAACTGGCTGGAGTATTTTAAGGAATCAAACTTTGTAGATGCTATTGTGAAAATTCGCGAGATTTTTCACTCAAAAGGGTTTATCATAAAACAGAATGGAAGATTTGCTATTCTTAACGTAGGAGAAACAAAATCTGTTGGACGCAATGCAGACATAGAACTGAGAATAAAACTTTTGCCAGAGTATCTCGATAAATCACATACAGGTATATTTGGATATACAGAAGATGATTCTGAGATAACTGCAAATCTTGCAATACTGGCTAAACGTAGTCTATATCCTGCCATTGATAGGGAATGAAAAAACTATCTGTGTGTCAAGTAACACTTGATCCATCCACATACATCAAAGACAGATGCTGCCACATAACAGGTAAACAGATTAAACCTTAATCATCAAGAACACACTTAATAAAACACATACATTAGTACTGAGAAGAACTAATGCACAAGATTACCAAAAGATCATCGATGATCACCATTTAGTGAATTATCTCGTCAATCTGTTTTTGTAAATCCGCAATCGAGGAATTAATTTTAGATTCCCTGGCCAAAACATCTTCCCTACACTGCTTGATTTGCATAGTTCTATCTGCAATCATTCGTGTTTGTTCATCATATCCTGATGAGCCATAAGAACGCCTATCTTCAAGAGATGTAACGACAGTTGTCGTAGAAATAATGTCAAAGACAAGTTTAGAGTCAACTTTGGAATCTGCGACAGATTTTGCTACTTTAGAGAGAGACAGCTTTGAGATGGATTTTTTAGATTGCGATGCTGACTGGACTAGAGCCCCAGAGATTTTATGGGCTAGTCTAAATGGAATATTTTCTTGGACTAGCCTCTCTGCGATATCCAAGGCAATCAAGTTGCTTGATTCAGTTACTTTTCTCATCTGTTTTTTATTTACCTTTAGAGTCAAGATAACGGATCTCATGATTAACAGTGCGCTAATGGATATACGAGATGTAGACCAGATAGATGATTTTATCTGTTGCAAGTCACGTCCATACCCTGAAGCCAATCCTTTGACTGTAGTTAAAACTGCAGTCAAGTGTCCTATGACCTGTGCTGTCTTGCCACGTGTTAGCTCTAAGATATCAGGATTCTTTTTTTGAGGCATGACACTTGATGGAGAGGTAAACTCGTCGGACAGCTCAATGAAAGAGAATTCAGATGTGGACCAGATCACAAAGTCTTCAGATATCTTACTGAGGTTAGTCATCAGAATCGAGATGGCAGCTACATACTCTGCTACAAAATCGCGTGTGCTAGTTGCATCAATAGAGTTTTCAACTAATCCATCAAAACCCAACATCTCAGCAGTACTGTGTCTATCTATCTTAATACTAGTACCGCCTATAGGACCAGCACCTAACGGGCTTTGGTTTACTCGATGAAATGTTTCTGAGAGGCGTGCAAAATCACGAAACAGCATATCGGCATAGGATAATAGATAATGCGAAAAGAGGCCTGCCTGAGCTTGTTGAAGATGAGTGTACAATGGCATAATGGTTTTAGTATGATTTTTGGCCGCACATACTAGTGTATCAATCATATCAAGCAAGCAATTGCAAATAGCATTAACATCGTCTCGAACCTTCATTCTCATATCAAGTGCAATTTGATCGTTGCGCGATCGTGCAGTATGCATCCTACCTCCACTTACCATGCCAGCTTTTTTGATAACTAGTGACTCAATTAATTCATGAATATCTTCTGCATCAGTGGCAGTAGCAGTAGCAGCAACACCAAACTTGACATCTTTTAGACTCTCCAATGAAGCTAGGATTTTTTTTGCATTGTTTCTTGTAATGATCTTGTTTTGGTACAGCATCAAAGAGTGAGCTTGGCTCCCAAGTATGTCATAAAGGGCAATTTCAGAGTCATCATCAATGGATGATACATAGTCCAAAGTTATGTCGCTGAGGCCGGTACCAAGTCGAGAACGATACATTATGTAACAGTTTCAAATGGTTATATATAGCATCAACGCTTTTGTCGGTATGAGCCAAGAAATCAAACAGTTGAGAGTAAAGATATTCGATGAGCTATCAAAAATTGTAGATCCAGAGATAAACACGTCGATTGTAGAGCTAGAACTAATTGATGAAGTAGATATTGCTGATAGTAATGTCAAAGTTGATCTGCATCTTACTAGTCCATTCTGTCCGGCAGTGTTCGGTTTTAAGATCTGCCAAGACGTGCATGACAACCTGTTAAAGGTGGATGGAGTAGATGACGTAAAAGTTAATGTCTCAAACCACTTTATGGCAGAGCAGATAAACAATCAAGTAAACAATAGCCCAAATCCAAAGAAACTAGGTTGAGATAAGGAAAAGAGAAAGACTGCAGAATACAGTACGTACGTACGTATTTTAGTCCTTAAACCCTAGCATGTAGCCTCGAAGAAGCTGAATTCCCATTGCAGGATCAACACCTTTTGGGCATACCTGGCTACAAGAGCCTGCAAAATGACATCTCCATATACCGTGAGAGTCATCAATTATCTTCAATCGAGTGTCTTTGCCTTTGTCTCTGCTGTCTGCAACATACCGATAAGCCTGCGCTAGTGCTTGAGGTCCAACAAATGAAGAATCAGTAGCCATTGTAGGACATGCTGAATTACATAGGCCGCATTTTATACAGTTAGCAAATTGGATGTACTGCTCAAGATCTTCAGGAGACTGGAGAAACTCTTTTTTATCATCTGTCAATTCAGGCTCATCATGAATCAGATATGGTTTCATCTTGTGATGAGTGTCAAATAATCGCTCAAACTTTACTGCTAGATCACGAATGATAGGAAAATTATTCATAGGTTCGACTGTAACAACATTAGAATTCAACTCACTGATTTTGGTAAAGCAGGCAAGTCGAGGTTTTCCATTAATTATCATGCCACATGAACCGCATGTTGCCTGTCTACAAGAGTATCTGACTGCTACTGAGTGATCCAATTGTTTTTTTACTTCAAGAATTGCCTCGAGAACTGTAGTCCATTTTTCATATGATATAGAAAACTCCATGAATTGAGGAGAGTCATCATGTTCTGGATTGTATCTGGATATTCGAAGTGTGATTAGATCTGCTGGTTGCTGCTGCTGTCCAGAAGCGCCACTAGTGCCGCCGCTATTATTTATAGTCGATACCTGAGCCATGCTATACCATCCCCGCGTTAGTCATAATAATCGTTCTTGAACCGTACGCTATTAATCCTATCATGGCAGCAACACAACCGTATGATACGGCTTTTTCATACCTTGGACCCTGTTTTAATTCAAGCAAGATAACGCGCAGACCATTGAATCCATGTATTGAAAGAAGAATTAGAATCAATTCCAGCATCAGAGCGTATGGTAGAAATCTATAATTTGCAAGAACACTCTCATACTCTAGAGATTCTGCAAATCCCTGTGTGAGACGCATCAGTATATGAACTGCCACAAGTGCGACAGCTGCCAAGGCAGTTCCGTAATGAATCTTCATGATGTGGCTCTCTCGTAATAGTATCATATCACTCACCAAACAGCACTGCTGTACCGTACATCATTGCTACTGCTGCAAGCAGTATTGCAGAGTAGATTCCTATTTTATGTCGATAGTTCTGAGATGCGGGTACATATGGATAGTCAGGCCTTGCAGGTTTTCCGACGCCGACTCCACCGTGTCCCAACATTACTCGGATACCATTTACGGTATGAAATACACACATTCCGATTACAAGAACCAAGAACAGGTGCCCTTCAGTAGTCTGAGTTAATGCTAAAAATTCATTCCAGCCAAACCGGCCTTGCAGAATTGAACTTGTTTCATATATGTGAGCAATAAAGTATGCCAATAATCCCAATCCACTAAGACGCATCAACCAATATGCAACACGTTCAATTCCGTAACGACGTGGATTGATCATGCCTTTAATGCCTTCACGGTTGTCATCATCTAATGGAGGCATCAGTACTTTCTCTCCACCGGTTGATACTTCGTGATGGTAACTGGATATTTTTTCATAATTGGTTCCTCCGGATCATAATAGGCAAGTGTGTGATGTAAAAAGTTAGCGTCGTTACGTTTGGGATAGTCAATTCTCGCATGAGCGCCACGGGATTCCTTGCGATTGATTGCGCCCAATAAAACTATCTCAGATACCCTGAACATGGAATCAAGTTCCATAACGTTGACAAAGTTGGTGTTATACTCAGAGGCTCGGTCATCAACATGCTTCCAAGTCTGTTTTTTTAGCGCGCGAACTGTCTTTAATCCATCAATGAGATCAGCCTCATTTCTATATACGTAGGCCTTGTCATTCATGGTATCTGTAAGCTGTTGTTTTATCTCATAAGGATTAGCACCACCAGATCCCCTAAATATGCCATCATAGATGCGCTTCTCTTCTAGTTTGACTAGATGATGTGGCCATGGTTCAGAAGAAAGAGAAGAGGAACTCTTTTGGATATATTCCACTGCCATCTCTCCTGTAATTTTACCCCACACTATACACTCAGAAGTTGAGTTTGCCCCCAGACGGTTGGAACCATGAACGCTGTTGCAGGCAGCCTCGCCTGCAGTCCAGACTCCTTGAATCTCAGTTGTACCATTAATGTCTGTGTGTATTCCGCCCATCATATAATGGCACACAGGTCTTATGTCAAGCAGTTCATCTGCAGGATCAACACCTGAAAATTTGATTGATATCTCCCTAATACCTCCGAGCTTTTCTTTGATCTTCTCATCTCCTATATGACGCAAGTCAAGTTTCATACAGTCAGGACCTGTCTCATGTTTGAATCCACGACCATGTTTGATCTCAGTCATGATGGATCTTGATACGATATCGCGCGGAGCAAGCTCCATTAGTTTTGATGCATAAGATTTCATGAATCGCTCACCTTTGTTGTTAAGCAGATAACCACCTTCCCCACGTGCACCTTCTGTAATTAATATGCCAGATGGTAAAATTCCTGTAGGATGAAACTGTACAAATTCCATATCTTTTAGCGCCATTCCTGCACGTAGTCCCATATCCAGACCGTCAGGGGTAGAGGACAAGGCATAAGTCGAAAAGCTGTACAATCTGCCTGCACCACCAGTGGCAATTATGAGAGCATGCCCCTTTATTGTGTAAAATGTGCCAGAGCCCAACTCTATTGCAGTAACACCCATGAAACGCCTTCCGTCATGGATGATTGACGTTACAAACCATTCATTAAGATACTCGATATTCTCAAATTTTTGACATGTATCATACAGAGTCTGCATCTCAAAAAAGCCTACCTTGTCTGATGCATATGTAGCCCTTGGAAAACTGTAACCGCCGAAGTTTCTCTGATCAATTCGTCCATCAGGACGTCTAGACCATGGCATCCCCCATTGATCTAGCTGACGGATCTCCTTTGGCATCTCAACACACAATCGTTCTGCAACATCTTGGTCTGCGAGAAAGTCGCTTCCCTTGACTGTGTCATAAATGTGGGATTCAACTGTGTCACCTTCATTATCAAATAAAACGGCAGCAGTTCCACCTTCAGCTGAAACAGAGTGTGAGCGCATTACCTGTAATTTTGAGACAATGCCGATTTTGAGATTTGGTGCTTTCTTTGCAGCAGATATTGCAGCCCGCAAGCCAGCAAGCCCAGAACCGCAGATAATTAGATCAAATTCAATAGAGTCAGTCATTTTGTAGTCAAACTTGTTTAATGTAGGTTAAATATGTAGTAATTGTTAGAAATTAATCGAGGACTGTCAAGATAGCATATAACTGAATTGACAGCAGATGATGATACTGATACATGCTAACAAACCAGAATATATGGCATTTTCAAATATTCTACTGAATTTTTAAGGGAAAATCGAATATTTAGATGAAATTTTATATGTTTTATTTTCCAGCCGATGATCATACGATATGCATGCTATTGTGCTCTGATAATATATCAAGACAAATCAAAATTATTCTCAAAGGTAATAAAATACTATAGAGAACGATTCTAGTAAACTAACAAAATCCTATAGAAGAGGCAGAAAATGAGTCTCGGATAATAATGTTAACAACAATGAATAGTAGAATGAGTGTCTAAAATTATTTGGCCGTTAAAGACAAACAGATAATGTAATACAGAGACATTAAACGTAGAGTATTAACCATGAATTAAGTGTCATATAAAATACTGGATGGTTATGATGAGTGGATATCTAAAAATAATTAATGCATAGCCAAGCAAAAATACTTCAACTATCAAAGACAAACCGAAATTATGAAAATTAAAAAAAGAATATGGAAGAATAGATCTAGTCGATAAAAGAATTTGAGCGGGTTCTACAAAAAATCATGATATGAGAATCGATGACCAGGTTTATCTGCAACTGTTGTAAAATAACGAAAACAATTGTTAAAAAATGATAAAAGGCAGTATAAATTCTTTTGATAAAAAGCATGTTAGATAACAAATCTAGATCTATGTATGAAACTTGTCTTGTATTACAAACATGTGCAAAATAACATGTTTTGATTTAACATGACTAGCAAAAAATACAAAAAGAACTCATAACAGAGACATTAATGTATAAAAAAAATATTGAGAAACATGGTAAAAAGAAATCAAACGAGTTAAACTAAAGAATTCAAGAAAAGTACAACATTATCAAATTCTACTATAATTGAAGAAAAACAACATAAAGGCACAGGTCATAGTTTCCTAGACATGAACAGACCACATATCATAAATCAAGAACAGCTAAACTAGATAATTGTAAATCCACAAGAATACGCAAAATTACTTTAAAATGTGAATTTTATAACACAGTCCATATCATTTTAGACATTTTGATCACACTGAAATAAAGAATGATGATGATATGAAATTGTAAAACAAAAAGCAGGCAAGACTAGTTCAAAAAAACTAGAGAAAGTCCAATGCCCCATTATCTGCAACTCTACTATTCAGACCCATAATGCACAAGACCTATGTTATTAGACAAGGCAACTGAGTCAGACATGGTTCAAATCGAAATATTAAAATATATCACTAGTGATATTACTAGTGATGATCTCAGAATGGTTCAGAAGAGTAGGAAGCTCAGTGCCTAGAGGATTTTCAAGATACTTTATCTTGGAGTTGATAAAAGAGGCACCACGTACAGGAAAAGAGATAATCGACTATGCAGTAGAACAAAGTAACGGAGTTTGGAAACCATCACCGGGGCTAATCTATCCATTGTTAGGCAGATTACTTGATGAGGGATTAATTGAGGAAGTAGAAGATGGCAGGTATAAACTGACAAAGAAAGGTACAGACACTGCAGAAGACATAGACAAGATAAACGATATTGTAAAAAAACAGCTAGAGGTTATGCTCAGACTAGGCAATGTAGGAAGGTTCGTTGCAATGGATTTGCTAGAAAAGATCACAGATATGTGCTCTATTCTAAACTCTAATTTTGCCAACATGACTAAAGAAGAGACTCAAAAGTACAGACAGTTCCTAGAGTCAGAGCTTGAAAAAATTAAAGAAAAGACTGCAGAGAAAAATGGTAAAGAGATAAAGATAGAATAGTCAACAAAGCAAAGAACTAGTCGATTCAGCCAATACAGGAAGATACAACAGTAGTTAAAAATTATAAATATTTCGTGAAAAGAGAACTGCTATGAAGACTATGAAAAACATATTAAAATCAAAAGAGCCGCTTGTAATTCCAGGCGTTTATGATGCACTAGGTGCAAAGATTGTTCAAAAAACCGGATTTGATGCAATGTTTCAGACAGGGTATGGGACATCGGCAACATTACTTGGGATGCCAGACTACGGATTCATTGGGGCAGCAGATACAGTTGATAATGCCAGAAGGATATGCAGGGCAACGTCAGTACCGGTGATTGTTGATTCAGATACAGGATACGGAAATGCATTAAGTGTATGGAAACTGGTAAAAGAGTTAGAATCAGCAGGTGCTGCAGGCATGTTTTTGGAAGATCAGCGATGGCCTAAAAGATGTGGACATATGCAAGGTAAAGAGGTAATTTCACAAGAAGAATATACAGAAAAACTAGCTGCTGCAATTGATGCAAGAGAGAGTAAAGATTTTTTTATAGTGGCAAGAACAGATGCAAGAGCAACTAGGGGATTAGATGAAGCAATTAGTCGCAGTAAAGAGAATAAAAAAACGGGAGCTGATGCAATATTTGTAGAAGCGCCAAAAACGTTAGATGAGATGAAACAAATAACAAGAGAGATCAAAGGACCGCTAGTTGCAAACATGATCGAAGGTGGTGCAACACCATTGAGATCATCTGAGTCGTTAAACAAGATGGGATTCAAGATAGTTCTCTATCCACTGTCAGTTCTGTATGCAAATACATTTGCAAGTATGAAAATACTTGCGGAGCTTAAAAAAACTGGAAGTACTGCAAGATATAAACAAAAAATTGTAAATTTTGATCAGTTCAATGATCTAGTGGAATTAGACAAGTTTAGCAACATGGAAAAAAAATATGGAAATATAAAAAGAGAATAAAAGGTGTCAAGTGCAGTTAAGGTGCGACTCTCTTTACTTCAATTTCTATTGTGGAAACATTTCTTGTTCTACCGTCTTGGGACTCTAGTGCCTCAGAACCGATTGTAATATCGCCAATAGTGTAACCTGCATTTTCGGTCTTCCTTGCGATAATCTGGGCCACATCCACAGCACGTCCTATACTGAGTCCCCTAGCTTTGATACTCACGGTTGGTATGTTAGCCAATTGAATTAGCGCTGATGTTACATATGCCATCAATGGTTTCTTACCAATGAAGACGGTGTCTCGGGTTTCATTTGACATGTAAAGGCTTGTATTTATGGATAATTTAAAGTTAAATGAGTTTTTAGAGATTGAATAGAAAAAAACAAAAAATTTGAACAGTTGTTAATTAAAGATAAAAAATATAATTAAAACCAAGAAAATGTTTCAAAGATTTCAGAATTAGAAGAGTAGAAAATAGGATATAATTTGACATATGTTCAGCACAGATTGTTTCATAAGCGACATTGGGCTTTAGAATAGGAGCAGAGATACCATTTCACAAAGATATGAGATCATTTACGCTTACTTTCACGTTGATTATCAATCAGTATAAAGATGAATTGTCTGTTTTATATTAGAGTATTCGACGTCGTCTTTGACAAGATTTTGAATTTCGTCCCAATTTATTTTAGAACTGCAGTAGATGGATAATTGTATGAGGTCTTCGATATCGTGATCACGTCCAGCTCTAAATTTTGTAACGATCAATCCTTCCAAAGATATGACATTGACAGTGGTTCCTTTTTTATTGACTCTGATGGCTGTAGCAGTATTGATGATGTATTTTAATGAAATATCATTTAGTTCTCGTTTGTCATATACATCAATTTTATATCCTCGTGGAGTAAATTTTCTATCATTTTTACTATCTATTTTATATCCTTTATCTAAAAACTGATTAAAAGTAATCTGCTCGGCTACAACAAAATCCAAATCTAGTGATTGACGTTGTAAGCCAACGTGTAACATAACTGCAACTGCTCCAACAAATGTCGCAGTTTTAAAATCGCGAGTAATGTATACAGCTTCTCTAATCAATGGGTTCATTGAATGTATCCTCCTGAACTTTTAATATGATACTACCAGTGAATCGAACTCTTGTCTTTAGCATATCGTTGTGAGTAAGCATGATAGCAGCAGCATCCAAAAAACTTCTGCCGCCATTTGCAACACAGTCAAGAAAAACTCGTTCTATTTGATTTTCAAAATAACCGATCTTTGGAAGTAGTATTACATTGCCTCTCTTTCCCTCTCTGAACCCATGACCTTTCAGGAATTTGGAGGTATCCTCTATATCGTCAACGTAGACATACAAGTTGAGCGGAGTTTGGAATTGAGTTAATTCATGAGATCTGTAATCAAGCGTTATAATGGAATGGGGTGGAAGATTTTTTCTCATAAAATTGACATCTGTGGGTTTGTAGTACTTGCCAAACCTTCTGGCTCTTTTGAGTGCAATTAATGAAGGAATCAAGTCCTGCAAAACAGTATAAGGTTGAGATATTACTTCTCTTTTAATTGTAAAGACTCCTCGATTGCAGTAGGCTAATCCTAATTCTTCCAGACTGTTAATCCGTCTTTTGATTGTTCTAGCAGACAGACGTACAACATTGTTTGCTAAATTCTTTATATTATAGACAGGACTAGAGGGCAATTCTTGAGCAAATGCAATCGCATGTTTTGCTTGCTCTAGTATTGATATCGATTCGCGCGTATTCATATAAATATACTTGTATGCAGTATATTTATATTTTAGACAAATTTATCTATTTATATATTAAATTGCACATAAAAAAAGATAAGCACCAAAAATCCATCCAAACATAGGTTATAGAATTAGACCGTCAGAATCTCTAGTCAGTGTCTTAACGTTATACAGTGAATGCACCGAACATCTTTGAGTGTTGTAGTTTCAAGTTGACTCATGCCTGCCACACAGTTATTCTATTTGAATATGTGAATAATGTTCTAGAAACAGCATAACCATAAAAGAATATTGTTGAAAATGGACCGGAAGGGATTTGAACCCTCGATCCGATGCATGCCATGCACCTATCCTACCAGACTAGACGACCGGCCCAATAATCAGAATTCTGATTAAATTAAAGTGCTCAAAATTGGTTATTAACGTTTAGCGATCATGGGAAAACATAGGATAACGTGACAAGATGCTAGTCAAATTTGCAGAATAGTTTGTTTTATTAAATTAACGATACGTCAAACAGTTTTTAGGATGATGAGTAGTAGACATCATTATATGAACTGACTAGTTTTTAGATATAAAGTAATATGTAACATGTATGGATTTTTTGGAGTTTTCGTCAAAATGGATGTAAAGGCAAAAAAAAAAGTTGTACAACCAAGAACAGTGAAGATATACACGAATATTACAATAATCAAATCTCAGAATAAAATGTACAAAAAGTTATTTGATTGTTATACGAGCTCTGAAATGATTTGATTGAAGATGATGATGTTTTTATTCAGATTATCAAACTCTGTTTTTTAGACAGTGCATAGACTATTTGATATGTTGTAAACAATTTGTGTATAGGGATTTAATTCTAAAAGAATGCATTGGTGTATAGTTGTTCACAGATTGACATATTTGCATATGAAATATTCAAATGGTAGGATAATGAGATTTATCATTAATATTCCTTGACAGATTTTATCAGCATTTACAAGTAAATTTAAATCAACTGTGTGCAAGTTGCGTTAACATTGTTTATGACGTCAACAACTACTCAATAATTTTGAACTATTCGAGGTTTGTGAAATAACCATCACCATAAAGCGATTATTTGGCATGTCTTAATTTGTGATAACGTAGTTTAGGTTGATCTAAATACCTGAAATTATCGAGAATAATTTATTGTATGGTGATGGTGATGGGATCTCTTACCGGCATTTCTCACATAGAACAGCAAACAATTCCTAGAATCAAACGCAGTCAAATGAAGATGTAGTTGACTAGATGACATTAACCCACAATGCCTCAAATAGATGCCACTAAAACGTTAAAATGATCAAATACTGTCAGATTTTGCTACGTTCAATTGATAAAAGAATCGCCAAGACAAGAAAAGGTCATGACATCAGCTAACACAATATATTTAAACGTGAATAGATTGATTCAATCGTTATGGTAGTAGATAACAAGGCAACTGTCACTTATGTTCAACTGTTAAAGGAAGATCTCGTAATTATACGAATTGTCCCAAAGGACGGTCCGGTTCCAGAGTACAAGGCAGGACAATTCATCACACTGGGACTACCAAATCCTGAAGAGGGCGGAAAGATAGTCAGACGTGCGTATTCAATTGCATCCCATCCAGAAAATAGGGATTACGTAGAGCTGGTAATCAGATGGGTAAGAAAACCACTTCCAGGTAGACTGACTACACAGATATTTAATGCAAAAGAAGGAGACGAGATTCTTTGGCTAAAGCCTACTGGCAGGGCATTATTAATTAATGAAGAGTTACCAAATGGCAAAAAAGACGACAGACGAATGATCTGTATCGGAGGGGGAACAGGCCTTGCACCATTTGTAAGCTTTGCTCAACACCTTCATGCTATAAATGACAAGCGGGAGATAATAGTTTTGCATGGTGCAAGTTATGTTGATGAGCTAAGTTACAAAGACTTGCTGACGGAGCTTGAGAATGAGAGTATTGCTAGAGGTAAAGATGAATGGAACTTTAAGTATAGGGCTGCAATTAGCAGACCTCAAGAATGGTTTAACAGATCATGGGCAGGTCAAGTAGGAAGAGTTGAAACATTCCTCAGGCCAAGAGATGGCGGAGTAACCCCACTTGAAGAGTTAATTGGAGACAAGATAACAAAAGAGAATACAATATTCTATGTTTGTGGTTGGCAGGGAACAATTGATGGTGTAATGGACTTTTTGAATCCAAAAGGATTTATCACAGAACACAACAAACGCGAAGATGGTAGTTTTGAAGTCAAAGATGAATCGTATGGATGATGATGATGATTGCTATTATCACATCGTCTCAGAAAGAAAATTAACCATTGAAATAGATGATATATTCTAGTTGATGTAATTGACTACAGCACTATACCTTGCACACCTAAACCCATTAACCAATGCACATGTTGAGATTATCTCTGAGCTAAAGAAACAAGCAGATACCGTAAAAGTAATGCCGGTAGTATTCAGAGATGGTCAAAGAGAGATTAACAGTAAAAGCTTTCCATTTAATTTTGAAACTAGAAAAAAGATGCTAGTGGCAGTATTTGAAGATTCGATAGAGATTACAGACGATTACGCATTCATGGCACCGTTTAAAAGATATTTGCCTCCGCTGATTGCGCCTAAATCATGGAAATTAAGAAAGCAGATTCTTCAGGGAGTAAAAGGGGAATTCTTCTCATACACAGGAGACAAAGCAGAAGGATATATGCTAAAGGCATATGGCCTAAAACCAAAAATAGGAGAGAGAAAATCACTGTCTGCAGCATCAGTTAAAGGAAAATTGTACGAGGCTGCACTTCAAAAAGAGTCTACTTGGAGAGAAGATGTGCCTGAAAAGATTGTAAAGATAATCGAAGAAGACTGGAAGACGGTAGAAAAATTTGCAAAGATTGAGGATAGAACTAGAAGAGTGATAGGAATGAAGTTCCCCAAAGAAGGATGGTCAAAGGATTAATTTTGAATTGTGGTTAGTAGAAAACATCTAGGTTAAAGAGAGAAAGAGAAGATAAATTATAGAAATAACTAATTTCAGAGTTTTTGTTTTAATTTTATTAATTATGATATGCAAATGACAGAATAATTTTTCCGTATTACTAGTAGCTAAGAATATGAATAATAATAATTGAAAATAGATTAATAGACGGTTCATAAAAGTTTTCTGTGAAACTCTCAAAATATGTGTGGTTTAACGGGAAATTTATCTTGGCAGAAAAAGCTAGAGTTCCAGTTACAACGCACGCAATCCAGTATGGAACATCAGCGTTTGAGGGGATAAGAGGATATTGGAATGGGGAAAACCTCAACATATTCAGATTAGATGAGCACCTAAAAAGATTCAGAAGATCAGGGCAGTATTACGATATGGAGTTACAATATTCAGATCAACAAATGGCTAGTGCAATAATAAACACTTGTAAAAAAAACAAGATTGTAGAATCATGCTACATCAGGCCATTTTATTTTGTAGGGGATAATGGAATAAGTCTACATGTAACTGGCAAATCGCCAATAAATGTTGTAATTACGGTTATGTTGCTTGGAGATTTGTTTGACAAGAGAGGAATAACAACGGCAGTTAGTTCATGGAGAAAATTTTCAGATAGTTCTGCCCCTACACAAGCAAAGATGGGAGGAAATTATCTAAATTCTGTCATAGCCACCCAAGAAGCAAAGAGAAATGGCGTCGATGAGGCAATTTTACTAGACCATAACGGAAATGTCAGTGAAGCGTCAGGTGAGAATATTTTTGTTGTAAGCGATACGCAGATGATAACACCCACATTAGCATCGTCTGCCCTACAAGGAATTACAAAGGATGCTGTAACTAAGATTGCAAAAGATTTGGATATTGATATGGTTGAAAGAGATATCTCACGAAGTGAATTGGGAATTGCAGATGAGATATTTTTGACAGGAACGGCAGCAGAGATAGTCCCCGTAATTTCAGTGGATGGTTTGACTATAAATAATGGCAAAGTAGGAAGTGTGACGAAAAGACTGATGGATATATACACAGAAATTGTAATGGGTAAAAACGATGACTATGCGCATTGGTTAACTCAGGTGTATTAGATGAATATAGTGCAAATTGGAGTTGGGCAATGTGGGGAAAATCATGCAAGAATTTTGTCACAATTGGGTGTTTTAAGCGCTGTTTGTGATATTGATTCTCAAAAAAGCAAAGAGTGTGGAGAAAGATATTCTGTAAATCATTACAATTCATTAGAAGAATTGCAAAGATCAGAGGAGTTTGACGCTGCATTTGTAGTAACTTCCACAACAACGCATGCGGACGTTGTCGAAGAGTTGCTCTATGCAAGAAAACATGTCTTTGTAGAAAAGCCAATGACATATCAACCAAACCAAGGCCAAAGACTAGTCAAACTAGCAGAAAAAAACAAGGTGATTTTAACATGCGGGTATATTGAACGGTTCAACCCTGCAGTAAACACTGTAAAAAAGATTATCGCAGAAGAGGGATTTGGCAGTCTAGTCATGTTAGAATTTCATCGAGAAGAGAAGGCGCCTTTGCACATAAAAGATGCAAGAATCATCCATGATACATCAGGCCAGGACATTGATACTGCAAATTGGCTCTTTGGGGATATGCCATACGTGGTATTTGCAAGGACTGGCAAGATAAAACACACAAGTGAAGATCTGTCAAGCATCATGTTGGGATACAAAGATGACAGAATCGCAGTGATATCATCAAACTGGATTGCGCCAAAAAAAACTAGCAAGTTGAGGGCAGTGTGCACTGATGCAGTAATATCATCTGATCTTATCAGTCAAAAAATAACTGTAGAAAAAAAAGGCAAAGATAGTGATTATACAATAGAGGTAACAGAGGATGATGACGGTGCCAAACAGCAAGAATCGCTACTATCACAGATACAGAATTTTCTTGATGCAATAAAAGAGAAAGAACAGAGAAAAGAGCATGATGGTATAGTAAAACCACAAGAAGCGCTAAACGTCATAAAAATTGCCGAAGCTGCACTTTTATCTAGTCAGAAAGGAAGTCCAATTTATCTGAGTCTGAAATGAACAAAACAATGATTGATATCTTGGCATGCCCGATTGACAAAAATCATCCATTAGAACTATTTGCCATAAATGAGAACAAGGATACGATATCAACGGGTTCATTGTTTTGTACAAAGTGTTCCAGATTTTATCCAATTATTGAAGAGATCCCAATCATGCTACCAGACGAGCTACGAGACAAGAGGCAAGAGATGGAATTTTTAAAAAATAATAAAGCAAAGCTGCCTGAAAAGATAGTCAAAAGCGGGAAACCGTGGCACTTGTAAGTGATGAGAGTCATTAGTTTGATGTTTGATAGAACAAGGATTAGAGAGAATGCAAAGATGCGGGATCTCTTAGTTGTAGAGGTTCTATAACATCTTCGAGTGGTAAAACAAGATATTAAGTCTCAATCGTCAGACGTAAGCACTCAGATCTCATTCGTTTCTAGATGTGATTTTACAGGATGCTACGTTTTTTGCACCTACGCAGACACCAGACCTGAGTGCATACTGTCAGACAGCCACTAGAATTAATTACTTCTAAATCATAGGATAGCTGTTGAAGGCAACAAAGTCAATAGCACAAAAATACACACCAAACTCTGACCTGATGGATATGATGAGCGTATTCACGGATATGGTTAACCGGTGTATCAAGATAGGGTTAAAGGAAGACACTCACAATATGAAGCAGTTGTCTATGTTGTGTTATCATGAACTAATAGACTATGACATCCTATCTTCATACAAACTCAATGCAATATCACGGGCTGCTGGAGTATTGGCAAACAGAAAACAGTCAGTAAAACGTGGTGTCAGAGTAAGAGACCCAAAAGTCAAAAATCCCTTTATGACAAACTGTTACGGCATAAAACACAACGGTACACTACTTACAATCCCATACAAAAACAGAAACCCCATAAACATCCTGTTAAACTCACACACCCAAAAAATACTGTCTGATCCCGCCTTGGCAGTGCGTTCGTTTTCATTGACTGCCTTGAACATCAGTCTTTGTATTTCCAAGGAAGTAAAAGAGATAGAGTGCACCAAGAAATTAGGAATAGACAGAAACCTCAGAAACGTCACGTGTGGGAACGAGGAAGAGGTGACAGTCTACAAGACAAACAAGTTACTGTCAATCAAAGAGAATACAATACACGCCAGATCCGGTTTCTGCAGAAATGATCGCAGAAAAAAAAGTCAATTCTGGAAACAAAAACAGAGAAGAATACAAAACCGTACAAAGCAGTACATACACAGAATCTCAAAGGATATAGTAGACAACGCAGTCAAGAACAAAGCCGTGATCGTTTTAGAAAACCTAAAAGGAATCAGGAAACTCTACAAGAAAGGAAACGGTCAAGGTAACAAGTACAGACGTAGATTGAACGGCTGGCAATTCTTTGAATTACAACGCCAAATAGAATACAAAGCCCAATGGGTCGGGCTACCAGTCAAATTTGTAGACCCAAGAAACACGAGCACGCAGTGTCCGCAATGCGGAAAGAGACTCCAAGAGGACATGCAACAACATCGTAAATTGTCGTGTAATAATTGCGGTTTGTTTATGGACAGGGATATCATCGCTGCCATGAACATATCACGCAAGCTGCCCCCTAGGTTTAGGGGTAGTAGAGGTGACATAGATGAAGCGCAGTCTGGCACTTTTGAGCCGGCGATGACGGAACCTAGCACACCGGTAATCCGAATAGTCGATATGTCAAAGTCAAGTGATCGAGGTATTCTTTGCCCGCAGGTGAAACAGGGTTGAGATTAAATGGTAATAGAACCACTCGAAGATGTTACAGAACCGTTGCAGACGATAGCACAGAGATCAGTAGGGAAGACTACGATAAGAAACAGATATTCATGTATGGCAGTTAGTGTCCAATCTCTCTTCTAAAGATCCAGTTCTTTAGTTTCGATAAAATCAAGATCCAGATTATAACTAGAACTATAGCTATGACTGCTTTGATAACTGATGTAACATACAAATCAACAGAATCAGATCCGAATCCAGAAAATGATATAGGACCAAGAATCATGACTGCAATACCACCACCTAAAAGTATCAGAATCCACATTGCAAAGAGAAATAGATAGATACGAGCCTTCAAATGCGCACACCTATCATAAATGCGGTAATCACTGCCAAGATTCCAGAAAATATTGCCAGTCGAAAGATCGCATAACATGCCTGACTTTCAGTTAATGATCCAGATATTGCAAGGATTAATCTAAGTAGAGTAACACGCGTCTTTTGGTTTGTTGCCTTTAATTTAAAATCTGCAGTATGTTCTACTGGTTTTACTTTTAGTTGTCGATGTTCTACAATTTTTTTGACACTTGCCAAAAATAAAAAAGAGTTGATGATGGCAGGTAGCAAAGCCACAGCTGCAATAACTTCCACACCACCTACAATAGCTATGGCACCATACATGGCACCCAATGCCAGCGCTCCTGAATCACCAGGGAAGATTCTACTGGGGTTCTTGTGATACCGGTAAAAAGCAAGTGAGACAAAACCAAGCGGTAGACTGATTATTGCAATTTCGTAGTTTTGTACAATAAATAAACAGATAGATAAAGTAAAACTTGCAACTACCATAAAGCTACTAGCGACACCATTTAGAACATCAATAGAGTTAATCGTATTTCCAGTAATTACTATCATTGCGACTATCAATCCAATATACAACACAGGAATTTGTACCGTTCCAAATAACGGAAACGCAAGATTGGTGTCATATGTACCAAGTAGCATGATTGGAAATGCAGTAATTGCCAATGCAATGGGTTTGAACCAGCCGCCCATTACTCGTCTATCGTCAATATACCCAACTACAAACGCACCAAAAGTTGTAGCAGTCACTGCCAGTATTTCAGTTAGTGGTAAAAACACATACAGTGCTATCTCTGATGCGACTATTCCTGCAATGATAGATAGGCCGCCCGGCCTTGCAACCATGACGTCTCCTTTCTTGTTTATATCTTTGACTGTAAAATTTCTTTGCTCTAAAAATGTGATTAGTTTGGGTGTCATCAAGAATACTAGAACAAATGCAACAGTGCATGAGACTACAGCAGGGATTATGAGCTCGGTCAATTACCTAACCTTTCGTAATTCTGCTTTTATATTAGCTGCAATAGTCGAGCCAATTTTGTCAATCTTGGCCAACCTGCTGACAGGAACTTTTCGTAAAATATCAAGATCACGTATTCCGTGTTTGAAGAGAATCCTAGACCTAACCCTTCCTATCCCTTTGACTCGTACTAGATCAACTAGCTCTTCTTTGACGCCATAAGATACCCGTTTCTGTAAATCATCAAACTCGTCAAGCAACTCTGTTTTTTTGGTGTATTTTGCTATCTCTCGAAGACAGTATAAAAGCCAGTTAGCGTTTTCAGTCATTCTATGCATGTCACCTGACTCGATACCCAAGGTATCGGCAAGGAATACCTCACTTGATTCAGTAATCCACGCATATAGAGCCAACAGACTTCGAGAACAGTCATACTCTGATATGAGTCCTATCTGTTCTATGCGATGATTCTCTATGAGGACACTAGCAGTATCATAATCTCGTTCTCTGAGTCCAAATTTAGGAAAAAACTCACTACATCCTGTAATGAGGTGCAAGAATCCCAGCGTATGTCTTTGTTTTGAGGATACCGTACTCAGGGCATCTCGGAACTCGGTAGCTGTCAAGGGATCAATGTACAGCATGGATGTCTTTTTTCCAAATCTGGTGGCAGCGTACCTTGAACCTTTTTCAAGTATTAAGCCAGAAGAAGACAAAAAACGCAAGGACAAGTTGACTGCAAACTTTAGTGTAGATTTGCGTGATTGAGTACCACCAAATGTCTGCAAAAAAAATTCCAAAATTTCATCTTTTTTAATTCCGGGGTGTGTGACTATTACACTGAGTGTGTGAGTGCGCAGGGATTTATCCTCAAAAATTTTAGATTCGACTGGCTCTGCTTTTCCGTTAATGTAGTATTTCATTAAATGGCTTACAGGTCTTGTTCCTGCAACAATGATTGATTCTCCATAATCATCATATTGTGGCCTGCCCGCACGTCCACACAATTGCTTGTATTCTAGAACACTGATAGGGGCATTTATGCCAGCTTTGACATCGTATCTACTAATGGTAGATATAACAACCCGTCTTGCAGGAAGATTTACACCTGCAGCCAAAGTAGGTGTAGATGCTAACAATTTTAGTGTTCCTTTACGAAATTCTATCTCAATTATTTCCCTGCATTTTTGATTTAATCCTGCATGATGAAATGCAACTCCCTTTGTTACAAGTAATGCCAGAGTTTTAACAGTCTCTGTATGTTCATTATCAGCAAGGATTTTTTTAGAGATGTTAGATAGCAGAACAGTTTCGTTTTCGTCAAGTGTAGAGGATATCCCACTAGATGCCTTGGTTGCAAGAGATTTAGATCTGGGTCGAGTCGATGCAAAGATCAGGGATTGGCCTCCTTGTTTTACTGATTGCACTCCCAAATCAACAGGCATGCCTTGCAGTGTGGATTTTACTGGAAATGTGGTGCCATCACTCATCTTGACTGTACCTCCGCTACATACGCCTTCAAATAGCGGGACAGGTCTCCAATCACTTTTGACTAGTTTACAGCCAAGCCATGTAGCTATCTTGTTAGAGTTGGTAATTGTTGCACTAAGACCTACGATCTGAGGTCTTGTATCTAGTAGTTTGAGTTGTGTGAGTATCATCTCAAGTGTAGGGCCTCGAGTCTCGTCCCCTATGAGATGTATCTCATCTGAGATCACAAGCCTGATATCTTCAATCCATGAAGTGTTATGCCTGATAATAGAGTCCATTTTTTCATTGGTTAAAACCAATATGTTGCTATTTTGTAACTTTCTTTCAATATTCTCAAAATCACCAGTTGAGATTGCAACTTTGGCCTTGTTTTTTAAATCAAGTTTCTCTAATTTTTTAAACTCGGCAAACTTTTCAGCAGCTAGCGCGCGTAATGGGCTAAGATAAACAACTTTGCCATAGTTTCCATCAGAGTCCTTTTTTGAGGAACGCCCTGACAAAAAACCAAGTATTGCAAGCATTGCAATCAGCGTCTTTCCGCTTGCAGTAGGAGCAGACACCATGAGACTCTGTCCATTTAAAAGTCCAGACTTGACACTGTCTGCCTGAGGAGGATACAACTCTTGAAAACCTTGCGATAGTAAAAAATCAACTGCCGTACTAGGTAGTGCTAGTCTCTTTATTTTCATGTTCTGTTATAGTGGTTTGGTTTTGACTCATAAATAGTTCCGTCTTTATGAATTCGCCTAATGTATTCACGAGCTTGGTCCTCTGTGAATTTTTCGCTCTTTACAAGTTCTTTTACAAGTACTTTCTCATCTACCGGTGCCTTGTGATCTCCTTCAAGGCCTTGGAGGATATTCATGAATAGCTGTATCTTTGTGACCTCACTGTGTGGTCTTCCTTGTAATACTCCGAGATCAACTTTTCCAGTATTAACATCAACACCAGCATCATTGAGCATGCTTTGAATTAGGAATATTGCGCGCTCTGCATCCTCTTCTTCGACTTTGTCTTTCATCAGTAATCGTGCCCTTGCAGTGGATAGACGAATTATTCCCTCTAACTGTCTAGGGGTAACTGTAATCATTGATTCTTCATCAACCTTTCTCATCTTCAAATAATAATCCAATATCTTCTCTTCAGCTTCTTTGGTCAATGAAGGAGTAGAACGTTTTGCGTATGCAAGATATTTGGTTAGCATATCTATATCGATTATGGATTTTCTGTCGGTGCCTTGAGGTGTGTGTAGTGCTATTATGTGTCTTGCAATGTTCTCATCCTTCTCTCTGGAGGGAATATCTCTGACAACAAAGATCAAGTCAAATCTCGTAAGCAGTGGAATTGGCAGATTTACATTCTCTGTGATATTTTTAAACGGATCATATTTTCCATACATCGGATTGGCAGCTGCTAAAATGGATGTTCGTGCATTCAGAGTGGCCACGATGCCTCCTTTTGCAATACTAGCTGACTGTTGCTCCATAACTTCATGGAGTGCACTTCTGTCTTCTGGTTTCATCTTGTCAAATTCATCTATACTTACTAGACCTTGATCGCCTAACACTACTGCACCTGCCTCAAGCATCATAATTCCTGTTTTGTCTCGAACCACAGCAGCAGTCAGTCCGGCTGCAGTCGAACCCCTACCAGAAGTGTACAAACCTCGAGGAGCAATTCTTGCACAGAATTTCAGCATCTCACTTTTTGCAGTACCGGGATCTCCTACTAGAAATATGTTGATATCACCTCGAATCTTGCTGCCGTCACCCAGCAGTCTCTGATTTGAGCCAACAATCAGTAACAAGATTGATTCTTTGATAAGTTCTTGGCCTCTGATGTGAGGAGCAAATGAGTCAACTAGTTTTTGATAGACCTCTGGACTTTGAGCCAGAGTACGAATTGCTTTCTCTTCTTCAGGTGAGATCTCCTCTCTGCCTATCTTTTTACCAGTCTTCAGGCCACGTCCACTAAGAAATTCGATATTGTTCCCCTCAATCCTTAATCGATATAACCCACTATGGCCTCGTTGAACTCCTTGGACTGACTCTTGCTCTACTCGTACCACGCCTGTAAGAATGATTCTATCACCAGGCCTAGAGTTATCAACCAAGTCCTGTCTTATTGTAACATCGATATAATGAGGCAGTTGTCCAGGAGGCAAGTCTTCAGGCAGTTCTTGCAATCTGAGTATTTGAAAGTCGATAAACTTGCTTGCCTCTGGTTTTAATTCAAAATCCCTGTGCTTACAGTTAGGATTATCACAGATTAATGGGATTTTTACATCCATGCCTTTGATCTGAACAACTTTGGTCGGATGTTGATCAGGACATACATAGATCAGTTCCTTTGCAAGTGGTTTTACCTCTGATGCCCTGACTACCATTCCTGAAACACTAGTGATGTGGCCTATAGTATCAGCAGTTATTTGCCGCAAACTACGCTCTAGTGGAAAGTTGATTAATCTTACACGAATCTCGTCTTTGACCTTTTTGGCATAGTCAGGAAATCGAATCTGCAACGCTTCTTTGATTGCCCTTGAGAAAGCATTGAACATTCTATCAGGATCTTCAGAAAATATAGTCTCAATTTGTGGTTCTATGATTAGATCGTTGTAATCAACAATGATGAATTTTGCATTATTTGGCATCATCCTATCGATTGCATCCACATACTTGTAGTTACCGTCTTTGTCTTTGAATCTGGTAAGAAACTCTTTTACTCTATCAGATAATGCAGAATCAGTAAAGTTATTGTTGTTGTTGTCACTTACTTGAACGGTGCTCATTTAGATCTCCTCTTATTTGTTTTTCAAATTCTGTACTGTTATCATGCATTGTTTTGTAAAATATACTCTCCTCAACAGTTAGTTTCCTGTACAACTCGGAATTTAGTTTAAGGGTATCTGCCAGCTTTACTAGTTTACCTCTTCGCATTCGAAAGAGCTCTAACATCATACTTTCAACTTTATCAAAATCATCACGATGTAGTTCTTTTAGGGTCTCTCGCAGCTTGATGTAAAAATGTGGATCAAGTGTAGATATTTGGTATTCGCCTACCATCTTTTCTTTTTGCAGTGCTTGTTTTAATTCAGTTATCATGTCAGGCGATGATAATACCCCTAGATTATTATCATGGAGAATTTTGCCTATCCATTGAGGCATATTATTTACCTCACCTTGTTTGCCCTCAATCTTTGTTCCTGCAACATCGTATTTGAAATCCTGATTAACTGTAACTTTGGCATCCTTTAGGTGATATCCAATAGAATGGATCTTTTCTGTCTTCTCAATATCCATGGTCTATTTCCTGTGATGAATAAAACAACGACACAATCAATTTTAGTAAACAAACTACTAGGTAATTTTGAATTTGAATATCAAAAGTTATAGCGGATGTCATAACTTTATTATACCAACATATACTATAAAGGTACCGTACTATACGGTACAATGCTATACGGTAACATAAAGGATTTGCAAAAAGGCATCTGCCACTACCAAGTTAAAATTCAGATTTGTGCGAGGTGTAAAAAAACCTTGAAACAGCAGCAACAGCATGAAAAAACAAAGCAAGAAAGGATCATTACAAGAAGACGAATTTGAGATTGTTATTTTACATGGCAAATACCCAATTCGGATTTATTAATGGGTAGTATACCTAGAAAAACATGTCAGTTAAGACAGGTATGTGGGTAGAAAAGTACAGACCACAGAAACTTGCAGACGTTGTAAACCAAGGAGAGATAATTGGTAGTTTGGAGGCTCTAATCAAAGACCCATCAGATATGCCACATCTGATGTTCTCAGGTTCTGCAGGAGTAGGAAAAACCACCACTGCATTATGTATAACTAGACAGATTTTAGGCGAGCACGCACGAGATTACACACTGGAACTGAACGCATCAGATGACAGAGGAATTGGAATGGTCAGAGAAAAGGTAAAAAAATTCTCAAGGTTTGCAGGAATGAGTAAAATTCCATTCAAGATAATTATTTTAGATGAGGCAGATGAGATGACATCAGATGCACAGACTGCCCTAAGACGGATAATAGAGGATACTGCAAAAATCTGCAGATTTATCTTTATTGCAAATAATATAGCAAAGATTATCGACCCCATCCAGAGCAGATGTGCCACATTCAAATTTACATCAATTTCAGAAGAGGACGTCATTAGCAGATTAGAGACTATTGCCAAAAAAGAAAAGGTAAAATTTGACAAGAAGGGTATGAAGGCAGTCTACAACTACTCCCAAGGTGATCTAAGGCATGCAATTAACCTGATGCAGGCAGTGGCAAGTCTTGGTGAAATTACACAAGCAAATGTACAAGCGTCAGCTGGATTGACAAAGACCGGTGATGTGGACAATATTCTCAAGATGGCGCTAGAAGGAAAGGTATCAGATGCAAGAGAGAAGATGATAGAATTAATCAGAGTGTATGGAATGTCAGAATCTGATTTTCTCAAGTATGTTAATGCGGCAGTTTTCAAACTAAAAGATAACAGGACGTCAGATATGCTCCAAGTAATTGCAAAGTATGACTATAGAATTTTAGTTGGCGCAAACTACGAGATTCAGTTATCTGCAATGTTAGCTGAGATTGCAAATATTAAAGATTAAACGCAGAGAGAGGGATTTGAACCCCCGTATGCTTGCGCACACAGGCTCTCAAGGCCCGCGCCCTACCGAGCTAGGCGACCTCTGCAATATTACTGGATAATGATGTGATTAAAATTTGTTGACATGGAACAAAAAAATGAGAAAAAAGAAAAAATTCTTTAATCGTGTGCGTGTGGATTTGAAGAACCAGATGGCATAAGTACATATGTTCCGGCTGCTTTCTCGTGCCATTCCTGGTTGGCTGATTCAATAAGAATAGCTCCTTCAGGACAGATTTCTTGACAAGCCATACAAACAGTACAATCGTGTTCTCTGATTGGTTGTGATTTGTCTGTATAATCTAATCTTTCGTCTTGTTCTGTCAAGCCAGTACCATCAAAAGTCTCCCCCATACAATCTGCTGCAGGAATATCTTTTTCGGTTCTGAACCATTGGAATGTCTGAACAGGGCATACACTCATACATGAACCAGCTGCAACGCATGAATCCCAGTCGACGGCAACTGTAGTGCCGTGAATACCAAGAGGAACTTGTTCTTCGCCTCTTTCTTCATAGGCTGCCTTTACATCTTCATTTGAGAATGCTGCACCTTCAGGATTTCCGTCACCCCAGATATAATGGAAATTCTCGCCATCGGAGTGGCTTGTCTTTCCTTTAGGATCGTCATGCTGACAAAAATCTTCAGGTATTACTAGATCTACCATGGCTTACTTATTTTCGAATATTATTTAAATCTAGAGAAAATTAGTTGAGACTAAAGTAAAAGACAAGGTAAAAAATAAAGATGGTAAAAATTTCTCTAGATTAGAGGTCGTTTCACTAGAGCGATTTTGCGGCACTCTCGTGTTTTTCCACATTTGACTGATCAACTTTGATAGCTTGGGGAGGACACACGGATACGCATGCCATGCACCATATACAATCATGCTCACGAATTGGATCTGCTTTATCAGTCATATCCTTACGCTCATCTTTTACGTCACTTCCAGTACCCTGAAAAGTTTGACCCACAACATCTTTTGCAGGAATGTCTTTTTCAGTCCGGTACCATTGAAAGACCTGTACTGGACAAGCCTCAATGCATGCGCCATCTGCAACACATGAATCCCAGTCGACTGCAACCATTGTGCCACTGACACCAAGAGGAACTTGTTCTTCTCCTCGTGCAGTATAGGCTGCTGCAACATCTGCATCTGCGAATGCTTCTGACTGAGACCCATCTGGGTTTGTATTCCTACCAGGACCCCACATAATATGGAAGTTTCCATCATCTAGGTTAATTTTTCCAAGTGGCTCTAGGCCTTCAGGAAAATTTTCTGCTATTGGCATACTAGATTTTCCTCAGTGTTATTATTTAAAGTTAGGCAGTGTCGTATCTATATTATATTGATACATCATTAGTAGAGACAACACATCCCTTACGTTCATAACGCTAAAGGATTATGATTCATGGTATGGATATTATCAAATACGACGTGTATCGAGGACCAAATCTTGGGGTATACATAAGTGTCAACGATACCATAGGGCTTGTACCGATGGGCTTTGCAGAGACCAAGGCAGACAAGCTGGCAGAATACCTTGAGGTAGATATTCATTATATAGCAATTGCCAACACACGATTAATTGGTGCGTTATCTGTAATGAACAACAAGGGAATTTTACTGCCTACCACTGCGTATCAAAACGAATATGATTATTTAAAAAAGTCAACAGATTTAGAGATCGGAGTGCTGGACACCAAATTTAATGCATTGGGAAATGTAATATGTGCAAATGACAAAGGAGCAGTTGTATCACCGTGGTTATCAAAGCAAGATTGTCAGAACATATCAGATGTATTAGGAGTAGAGGTAATTCAAAAAAAGATTGCAGGGTTTAACCAGACAGGTGTGGTTCTAGTTGCAAATAACAGGGGTGCTGCAATTCATCCAGAGGCAGACGAGGAAGATATGAAGGTTATTGCAAATTTATTGGATGTACAGATAGAGCAAAGTTCAATTAACAATGGAATTCCGTATGTGTCATCAGGAATATTAGCAAATAATCATAATTTGGTAGTAGGTTCACTTACTACAGGTCCTGAAATCATGATGTTAACTAGAGCCTTTTTAAATTAAGAACGGTGCTCGGATCATCTGTCAGCTGTTTTAATGATACAGGGCTTTCAGTTCTATTATTCATATCTCGTAGTAATACATTTCCATGCTGAACTTCTTGAGGACCTACAATGATTGACATGTGCGCATCAGATGCAATATCCATCTGTTTTTTCATACTACGTCCTGCCAGGTCAATATCAGCGGGGATACCATGTAGTCGAAGTACAGATGCAATAGAATGCGCAATTTTTTGCATCTCTTCGTTAACATACAACACTGCAACACGTCTTAGCATTGTATCTGGAATGACTTTTTGCTCTTGCATTGTAAGAATCATTCTCTCTACACCACCTGCAACTCCTGCAGCACTGATATCATCTCTGTCAAATGCCTTGGTCAGTGAATCATATCTGCCTCCACCTGCTAAGGCACCAAGTGTAGAGCCATTCTCAAAGACTTCAAAGACCATACCAGAATAGTAATCGAGTCCGCGTACAATACCAAAATTGATCCGTACATTGGACACCTGCCGATTCTTCAAGGAATCAAAAAGAGAGCGCAAATGATCCCAAGACTCTAGCTGTGTCGTATCGAACATTCTTTCTACATCTGAGATACTTCCGTGTATCTGAGAGAATGCCAGAATTTTTTCTAGTTTTTCTGCATCATAGCCTTTCTTTTGAAATTCTTCGAGAATATCTTTTTTTGATTTTTTTGCAATTTTGTCTATTGCCCGTAAAATATCTGTTACCAGCTCTGGCTCTTTTGAATCAAATACTTGGTTAATGTACGACTCTACAAGGTTTCTGTGATTGATGTCAATTGTGATATTTTTAATTTGTAATGAATCAAATAATCGAGATGTCATCTCCACTAGCTCAGCTTCAGTCTCTAGACTCTTTTTTCCATATACCTCAAGATTCCATTGATGAAAGTAGCGATATCTGCCTTTTTGTGGTTCGTCGTATCGGAACACACCGCCGAATGCTGATATTTTAGCAGGCAGTTTTAGGGATTTTTGAGCAGCAACATATCGTGTCAATCCCATCGTAAAGTCAAAACGTAGCGCTACCTCTCGGTCTTTTTTGTCTTTGAAATAATATATTTCATCTCTGATTCCAGGACCTGACTTGGTCTCCAGAGTTGACAATAACTCAATTGGGGAGGGATCCATAAACGAGAACCCATACAGAATGGATAGCCGCTCGAAATGGCTGCGAACATATGCAATGTTTGCATTCTCGTCTGCTTGAAAATCTTTCATGCCTCGTGGTAGTTCCAAGATGACTAATATCAGATGAGTAGTGATTTAGATATTTCTATACCGGATCATAGAACACACAAATCGTTGGATATAGCAACGTGCACAAGTTTCTGTACATGATATTTTAAGACCATCAATAGGCATAATGCGTGCTTGATCCAAGTGCCTTTTGGTGGTACAGCACCTGATCCTGATGGCAAAAATTGATGAGACCAGTCAGGTTTTAGGCATGATTATGCAACAGACGAAGTCGCTCATATGATTTTTATACCATGGCATACCATAGTATAACATGGTAAGAACTACAATCCAGCTAAATAAAAGAACAAAAGATGCCCTGGAAAAACAAAAGATATACCCAAATGAGACATTTGATCAAATAATTCAAAGACTGGTAGAAAAAAGAGATTATGATGATGATCTCTCCCCTAAGACGATAAAAAACATCGAAGATGGGATAAAAGACATCAAGGCAGGCAGGGTGTATACTACTGCACATCTAAACAAAGAACTAGGACTATAATGATGGCTTGGGATGTCTTGTGGTCTTTGAGATCAGTAAAGCAGCTAAAAAAATTAGACAAAAAACAGGCCCGAATGGTAAGAGAAGGTGTTCTTGAAATAACAGACAACCCGTTTACTGCCGTAAGAAAGCTGGCAGATTCTGCATTTTTTAGAATGCGGGTCGGAAGTTACAGGGTCATTATGGATTTACAGCAAGGAAAGATGATAATTTTTGTGGTAGAAGTTGACCACAGAAGACGCATCTATGGATAAACATCTCGGCAGTCATTTTGCCACGTGTTTTAGTTCTATCTTGTACAAAAAGTTCACACCCTCTCCAGTTAGTTCAGAAGTAGATGAAATTTAGACACCTGTAAGATGGAGAATCTGGCAGATCACACGTTTAAAACTAAGACGAAGATCATTCTATACGATCATACGCCATCTGAATGTCAGAACAGTATAGTGTGTCACATACGACTCCCATAGGAGGCAAAAAAACGTGCAGATGTGAATTGTAGGTTGGGAGGCGTTTTCCATAGAGTGGAGTCAAAAAGTCTTTGCAATTTTCAAAAACACTAGAAACATTTATAGCTTGAAACATTTATCGCCCATCATGGAAAACCAGAATGTGGAATTAATGTATGTATACGAGAAGGAATTAAACCCAAAAGCAAAAGAACGGATGCTTGCAATGTTAAATGTCGTAAAGAAAGATAAAACGATTTCAACAATCGCACAGATGTTTTACAAATCTTACAACGCAATTAAAAATGGAGTTGTGTGATTTAAAGAATTTGAATTTGCAGGATTGTATGAAAAACCAAGATCCAGACGCCCGACAAAAATAGTAAATCACAAGATTAGAGAATTTTTTTGTAGGTGTCAAAAACAGTATTTTCCCAAAGCAGCTTGTACATAAAATAAAAAAAGATTCAGGAGTAAAATACACCGAATCTGGAATACATGACACATTGCGTCGTCATAACTTTACTCCAAAGGTACCGGGATTCCGCACACAAAAACAAGGCTCCTATGTCTATGTCAGTGTATTAGATATTTCCATGCCAAGTCCCAGTACTTCACCAAAATAATATCCGGATAAAATAGTAATACTAGACCAAATACAGGATCCTGCAAAAGTGTATATTAAAAATTTTAAGAATCTCATTTTTAATAGACCGGCAGGAATCGAAATTAATTCTCTCACTAATGGGACCATCCTTCCTAAAAATACTGCTTTATCACCATATTTCGCAAACCAAATCTCAACTCGTTCCAATTTTTTTTCAGATACTTTGATATATTTTAGATAACGTAGTAAAACAAGTCGTCCAAATTTTAACGCAATGATATAACTTATGGAAGTTCCAATAGTGGCACCCGTAGCAGCAAGTATAATCATAGGTATGACGCCAAGCAAAGTGATCCCCTGTTGAGATGCTAGAAAGCCAGCTGCAGGAAATACTGCCAGAGTCGGAATAGGTGTAACGACTGTTTCAAGCAAGGCTGCAAGAAATATACCCTCATACAAGTGGGAGCCTAGCAGATCTGCAATCCATACTAGAAGAGAATCAAAGAATTCCAATTAATTCAGACAAGAAGATCTTATTAAATTACCTTACGAGTAATTATAATGACTATGAAGGATTGTAGGCTCTACGAATCTAGAAATTATTGAGGCATTATTTTGACATAAAAAGGTAAAACTGCACATATACCACATACGGAATTAGAGTCAAAATTGGAGAACAGGTTTTATAGTAATATTACAAATTGTGATTATGAGTAAGGGATTACCTATTGCAATTATAGCAATTATAATTATTGGAGGAATTACAGTGTATGCAGTATCACCATATTTTACAGAATCAACTATTGATGAGGCAATACCAGAAGGTGCCATTATTGAGTCAAAAACCGATGATGCCATGATGGGTGATGAGGAGATGATGATGGAGGGTGATGAGGAGATGATGATGGAGGGTGATGAGGAGATGATGATGGAGGGTGATGAGGAGATGATGATGGAGGGTGATGAGTCAGTAATGAGTGATACAATGGCAGATCAGATGATAACTGATCCATCAAGTGAATTTGAGATGACGGTAAGATCATATGTAGGCGACTTTGTTGGAGTTAATGACGGAATTCATAATGCAGAAGGAACTGTATACACAATACCATTAGAAGACGGGAGCAGTGTACTAAGATTAGAAGAGTTTAGATCTACCAACGGTCCCGGTTTGTATCTATACCTTTCAACAGATACCAGAGCAACAGATTACATTAGTCTAGGGAAACTCAAGGCAAATCAAGGAAATCAGAACTACGTGATTCCGGACGGTACTGATCTAGACAAATACAACAAAGTTTTAGTGTGGTGTGAACCATTTAGTGTATTGTTTGGAAGCGCTGCGCTATCAACACAGTGAGACTAAAAATGTTCACAAAGATACCAGCAGATGATCTTACAGGTGGATTGATTTAGAACACAGTGCCCCGTAAATTAAATTGCTTTATCAAAAGTGAAAATAACAAAACGTACAACCGTATATTGTACTTTTAAATAATCAATGTAGATAAAACAGATATTGCCAAGAATAACACATTTTCAGATTCCATCTGATGATATACAACGAACACAAAAATTCTACAGCAAAGTCTTTGATTGGGAGTTTACAAAATGGGACGGACCTACAAATTACTGGATGATAAAGACTGGAGACAAAGAACCTGGAATTGACGGAGGGTTAACAAACAGAACTCCGGGACATCTAGGAATAACCACCACCATCTCTGTTTCATCAGTTGATGAATTTTCAAAGAAAATTATTGCTCAAGGTGGAGAAATAATTGTTCCAAAAGTACCAATTCCAAAAGTAGGATGGTATGCCCAATGTGCAGACACAGAAGGAAACATGTTTGGTATTATCGAGACAGATGAGAAAGCGCAGTAAAAGAACCATTTACATTAATCAAATGATGGCAATATTTAGATGAGTTACAAGTTTTTAGATCATGCAACTGATGCCATAGTAGAGATCACGGCAAAAGATCTCAAAGAAGCGTTTTTAGTTGCAGCTGACGCAGAAATTAACATCACATTAGATAAAGATACGGTAGAAGAGAAGGATCAGATAGAGTTTTCTGCTAATGGAAAAGATCTGCGATATCTTTTGTTCAGCTGGCTCGAAGAGATACCATTTATTCTAATTACCAGAGGATTTGCAATAAAGAGGATAGAGTGTGATATTCAAAATAATACAAAAGGTTATCAAATCAATGCAAAAGCATTTGGAGAACCACTTGACATTAAAAAACATAATTTCAAGGTAGAGATCAAAGCTCCTACATTTTATGATATGGAGATAAAACAAGATAAAGCAAAAGTATACATGAGATTTTTGCTGGATCTGTAGAGTTTGTGAATATTTATTAGCAAACTAATAGAAAAAATTATACGTGTTTTTTAAAAGTCTCAGCTCGCAAGAAATCATTGTGGGTAGAAAAATAACAACCATTACAGTTTGTTCTTTGGTAATTATAATGGGGTTGGGAATCATGATAAATGTTCCAGCTTTTGCAGTAGTTAGTCATGCAGAGATTGACAAAGATGTGTTTTTAATTGACGGCAGTTTCACTGTTTCAGGAACAGTTACAGAGGAAGATAGAGTATGGGTTAATGTATTTATTGATGGCCCCGGCATCAAAGCGCCTGAACAAAAACGAGTACAAACCGATGATAGTAAAAAATTTTCAATACTTCTAACAGCATCTGAATATTTTGATGACAAGGGTACATATACAATTGACGTGTTCACATCACAAAAAGATGACGCCATAATCATTGAAGTAATAAATGATGGCAAGAAACTTACAACACTAGGAAATTTTGATGTGATCTTAGAACCAATTGGAAGCAAGCAGATAGATGCAACAGAAAGACTAACGTTTACAGCAAGCATAACAGAGTCAGAGATCAGTGAGACATATAGTTTAGTTAACGAGCCAAAAGGTGCAACAATTAACAGCAATACAGGAGTGTTTTCTTGGACTCCAACTAGTTCACAAGTAGGCGGACACATATTTGACATAGTTGTAAATGTAGGACCTGTTGAGGATAGAGAGACTATTCAAGTAACGGTTAATCAGGGACAAGTTGAACCAGTAGAAGAGAGGCAAAAACCAGTCGAGTCAACAGAACCGCAAAAACCAAGAGAATTAGGTGTTGCAGCATTTGTTGACAAGACGGCAGATCCGCAGAGCTATGTGGATAGATATAACAGTGAACCGGCATACAAAGAATGGTTTGATGAGAATTATCCAGAGTATGAATCAATTTATGAGGCAGTGGGGTTAGAAACACCAACTCCAGTAGCAGAAGTCAGAGCAGCAGCCTCAGTAGCAGTGTTTGTAGATGAGGCAGTAGATCCACAGAGTTATGTGGATAGATATAACAGTGAGCCTGCATACAAAGAGTGGTTTGATGAGAACTTTCCAGAGTATGAATCAATTTATGAAGCAGTAGGGTTAGAAACACCGTCTCCAGTAGCAAAAGTCGAACCATCAGCTCCGGTAGCAGAAGTCGAACCATCAGCTCCGGTAGCAGTGTTTGTAGATGAGGCAGTAGATCCACAGAGTTATGTGGATAGATATAACAGCGAGCCTGCATACAAAGAGTGGTTTGATGAGAACTTTCCAGAGTATGAATCAATTTATGAAGCAGTAGGGTTAAAAACACCAGTTCCATTAGCGGCGTTTGTAGATGAGGCAGTAGATCCACAGAGTTATGTGGATAGATATAACAGTGAACCGGCATACAAAGAATGGTTTGATGAGAATTATCCAGAGTATGAATCAATTTATGAAGCAGTGGGATTAGAAGACCCCGCAGCGATGACTGCAAAGGATGGAGCCGGAGAACTAGAGATTGGAGAATGTGGAGAAGGGACAGACCTTGTTGATGGATATTGTCTGATTGTAGAACAACCTAAAAGCGGGGGTTGTCTAATTGCAACTGCCGCATACGGTTCAGAGTTAGCACCACAAGTTCAACTTCTCAGAGAGATTAGAGACAATCAGTTAATGGATACAGATTCAGGAACATTATTTATGACTGGTTTTAATCAATTGTACTATTCATTCTCACCAACAATTGCAGATATGGAAAGAGCAAACCCGGTATTCAAAGAGATGATAAAAGTAACAATAACTCCACTATTGTCATCATTGGCCATAATGTCACATGCAGAATCTGAAACAGAGGTATTAGGATACGGAATCGGAGTAATCCTAATGAATGTTGGAATGTATATAGCAGCACCTGCAGTTATAATCTTCAAGGCCAAAAAATACATCAAGATGTAATAAAATCATAAAATATTGTAAAGTACAATTAATCAAATGGACAATGATATTTACTATTTTGTTTATTAGATTTAAAAAACAAACTAGTTAATTGGAAAATAAAATAATTGGCGGTGTTATATTCATATTTTGTATAACATTATTCATACAATTTGCATATGCAGAGCCAGAATTTCTGCTAGAATTTAGCACAACTGAAAGAAGAGATTCATTGGACTATCCTGTAGATGTAATATTAGATAAAGACGGAGAAAAGATCTATGTAGTAGATAGAAATAATCATAGAATTAGTGTATTTAACAATGAAGGACAACACGAGGCCAATTATGGAAAGCTTTGTGAGATTGAGAGTAATCCCGATGACTGCAGTACTGATGCTCCCAGAGCAAAAGAGAACGGAGATGGAGAGTTTAACAACCCAATTAGCATCACAAGAGATAACTCACGCGCATTTTTTGTTGTAGATTCAGGGAATGACAGAATTCAAAAATTTGATGAGCGTAGCTGGAGATTTGATGCAAAGTGGGGTTCAAATAACGGAGATGATGGATATTTTGATTCAGCAAGTGGAATTGTATGGTACAATTCAAGCCCGGATAAAATTCTAGTATCAGACAGCGAGAAAGACACTATATCAATATTTGATGAAGATAGAGATGGAGAATTTCAAAGTGAAGTTGAAGTAAAGCGATTCGATAGAGACAGACTTGATGGACCAACAAATATGATAATTGATAGCACAGAGGATAGATTATACGTCTCAGATACAGGAAACAACAGAATTGTCATATTTGAATTGGTAAGGGGGTCATGTCCAAGCGATACTGAAGAAGTGGTTAGCGGAGTCTGCTTTGTAGATGCTTTTGGAGATAGAGGTGACGATATAGGGGAATTTGACGTGCCACGAGGATTAGCATTTGATTCTACTAGTAATTTATTGTATGTTGCAGATTCAGCTAATGACAGGATTCAAATATTTGAAATGATCAATGGCAATACTTGTCCAACTGGAACTGATGAGATAATCAACGGAGTCTGCTTTGTAGAAGAGTTTGGAAGAACTGGAACGGGAGATGGGAGATTTAATACTCCAACTGGAATTGCATTAGATCCAGAAAATGAAAAACTGTTTGTAGCAGATTCAAACAATGATAGGATTCAAGTGTTTAGTTTAGGAGAATCATCCTCGTCTTCGTCATCTTCGTCGTCATCATCTTCGTCGTCATCATCTTCGTCTTCGTCATCCAATCTGCCAGCAAAACCAATCAACCTAAAAGCACTACCAATTTCTAAAACCGCGATAGTACTCACATGGGACGAGCCAACACAAGCTAAGAATACTCCTAAAATCTCAGGATATTATATCGAATACAAAACAGGTTCTGAAAATTATGTAACAATTACAGAGAATACTAAAAGTGCTGCAACGTCATTCATCCATGACGGACTTGATGAAAATACCAAGTATACATATCGCGTCTACTCAGTTAACTCTCAAGGGGAAAGCAACAAAGTAACAACACAGGCAGTACAACCAGCAGATACAGAAACACCTAACGCCTTAACTGCCACTGCAATCTCACCTACCGAGATAAGACTAACATGGCTTCCACCATCCAACACATATGGGCAAACAATAGATGGTTACGAAATTGTAAGGGTGTTTTCTTCTGAAAAAACGCATATGGTGGGAGAGACAAACAACAGTAACACACTAACGTTTGTGATAACAGGCCTAACAACTGATACATCATACACGTATAGTGTTAATGCAAAAGTTGGATTCGGAACAACCCAGTCATCAAATGAAGCAACAGCAACGCCTAGAAGTGATTCGGATGAAGATACGTACGTAAAACCAACAACTGTAACTATAACTCCAACAACAGAACCATCAGCTCCTACAAGATTAACAGCTACTGCAGCATCATCAACTGAGATTAAACTAACATGGAGTTTGCCAGCAAACGATGGAAATTCTGCAATCACAGGTTACAAGATTGAAATAAAAGAAGGCAATAGATCTTACAGGATACTAGTTGAGGATACAGATAATACTACAAGAGAGTACACTCATACCGGACGTACGGCAGACACAGAATACACATATAAAGTCTCAGCTATAAACAGTATAGGAACAAGCGTGGCGTCAAATGAAACATCAGTAACGCCAAAACTCCCAATTATACAGATTATATCAATAAATACAAAGACGATAGATGCTGATAGAAGATTATCATTCACAGTAAAATTATCATCTAATTCAGTTACACAAAATGTAAAATATAATCTGGAAGGGAACGTGCCAGCAGGCGCAGAAATCACAGAAAGAGGAGGCGTATTTTCATGGACTCCAAGAGACTCTAATGGAGGAGAAACATACACATTTGACATAGTTGCAAAAAGAAATGATCTCATAGATAGAGAGTCAGTAACAGTTACAGTCAATGATGTTGAAGAGGTGTCATCAACAACAACATCGTCATCATCGTCAGTAACATCATCATCATCTCAGCCACCATCACCACAATCACCAAAATCAAACGAGTTGGGGATTGCAATATTTGTCGATAAAACCGCAGCCCCACAGACCTATGTAGACAGGTATAACAGCGAGCCAACCTACAAGGCGTGGTTTGATGAGAATTTCCCAGAGTACAAGTCCATTTATCAGGCAGTCGGGTTAGAGACGCCGGTTCCGCTAGCAGTGTTTGTAGATGTAACAATAGACCCACAGACCTATGTAGACAGGTATAACAGCGAGCCAACCTACAAGGCGTGGTTTGATGAGAATTTCCCAGAGTACAAGTCCATTTATCAGGCAGTCGGGTTAGAGACGCCGGTTCCGCTAGCAGTGTTTGTAGATGTAACAATAGACCCACAGACCTATGTAGACAGGTATAACAGCGAGCCAACCTACAAGGCGTGGTTTGATGAGAATTTCCCAGAGTACAAGTCCATTTATCAGGCAGTCGGGTTAGAGACGCCAGGAACAACAGCAAATTCAGCAGATACTGGCAAAAAAATTGGAATCTGCGGCCCAGGAACAAAACTGATTGAAGGAGTATGTACCATAATTATTGATATACAAGAGGAGAAATCGATATGGCAATGGTGGTAACTCATTGTAAAGTTTTAATCCCAATAAATTTTGAGGGTATATAGCATGAGCAAGATGAGTAAAAATCTCAGGATTTGCGGTGAATGTGGGATTGCATATACCTCAGTCAGTTTTACAAAATATATTGATCAATGCCCAATCTGTAAATCAAGAAGATTTGAAGAAGTTCCAATAAATACAGATGACAAATAACACAATAGCAGCATAGATTTTTTTAATAGACTGCATCTCAAATATGCGTTGTCAACTAACTGGGATGAAAATTTTAAAGAAAATAGAGAGGACCCAGAGATTGCAAGATTGATGCAAGAAAAGCTAACAGAGATGCTAAAACAAAAACAGAAATTCAAAATTCCACTTGGAGTTGTGGAACTAGATAAGATGAATTTTGATCAAACCATATCGGCTGAAAATCCCACCCTAGTAGATTTTTGGGCAGAATGGTGCGGTCCATGCAAATCCATGCATCCAATATTTGAAAGTCTCTCAAAAAAATACTCAAACGTAAGATTTGCCAAGGTCAACGTAGACCAAAACCAAGATATTGCACAGAGATTTGCAGTACAGTCAATTCCTACATTTATCATGTTCAAATCAGGACAGATAGTAGACAAGATGATGGGAGCTGTAGGGGCGCCCGGAATACATATGATATGTAAAAAGCATTCAAATCAATAAGCATACACGGGTTCTATTGCTCGTTGAATTCGCACTATCTCAGTCAGGATTAATTGCTCCTCTGATGTTAACTTGTGCATGAATTTGGAGAGTAAGGCTTTTGCTTCGTGCGATGGAGGAAACGTATAGTAGACTTCTTCTTCATAGATTTGTCTTCCAATTGTAACGTCCTTGACAGAACATGCAACCTCGTCTCCCGCTTGGGCAGAGGAGACGGTCTTTTTATCTAACTGAAGTTGATGGATGTAACCTACTTTGCGTCCGGACATGTTCATAAACGGAATCTTATGTCTCAAAGTCCCTACATCCACATGTATGCCAAATACTGCAGGATTATTATTTCGAAACACCATCCCTTTGAGAAAAGTAAATTTGGATATCGGAGTCAATTCTGCAAATATTGCATCTTCTTCATGTGTAGAGTCATCTATCACCCATTGGTTATATGTGTCAATCAAGTTGTAAATCACCTTTTCCTCAAAGAGTTTGATGTGACTCATCTCTGCTTCATCTTTGGCATCAGGGAGCACCTTTACGTTAAAGGCCAGTATAACGCCACGGTGTCTGTCCTTCTCTTTTATTGCTTTAGCATCGATTACATCTCTCCTAGTAACAAAACCAATGTCTGCCTTGGCGATGGGAACCTGAGAACGTTTGAGCATCTCAGTTACTGCCTCAAGTGACCCAATAGTGTCGCATTTGATAATGACTCCAGTTGTCTGTGTATCAAGAAATACGGACTTCATCTCTGATTCAATTAGTTTTGTGAATCTTTGAACTTCTGAATCATTTTGCGCTACATACAACGTACTCCCAGGGAGAACACCGTCAAGTTCATTTGACACAAGTTTCAGGCCTGCTGCTGCATCTACTTGAGATACAGGTTTAAACTTGTCACGAGGGTCACGCATCTCATCAAGAGGTTTTGGGAGGAGTATAGCTTTGAGTTTCGCAGATACAACCGTATCACGCTTTGCAACAACAACACTATTCTCTCTTTTTATAGTGCCGTCAATTAAGATGACGTTTGCAGTCTGCCCCATACCAGTCTCGTCTTTTACCTCAAGCACTATGCCACGCGGCTCCTTCTCCTCTTGGTTTAGTCGTTTTTGAAGATATTGCTGTGTCAGACCCACAAGTACGCTTAATAATTCAGGGATACCAACACCAGATCTTGCAGAGATTGGAACTATGGCAATCTCGGACTTGAAATCCTTGATACGAAAGAATGCCTCTGACTTGTATCCCAAAATCGACAAGGTGCCTACAACATCATAAATTTTTTGGTCTAAATCAGCTTGTACTGATGCATCCTGCTCTTTTATTGCCTGTGAGATAAACTGTGTCTCTGATTTGCGCCATCCGGATATCTGATCGCATTTGTTTAATGCAACAACAAACGGCACCTTTCTGTTCTGAAGTATGGACAAACTCTCATTTGTCTGAGGTTGAAACCCACGATTGACATCGACTACAAGAATGGCAATATCAGCAGCAGATCCGCCACGTGTACGAAGATTTGTAAATACCTCGTGGCCTGGCGTATCAATGACTAGCAGTCCTGGAACTTGGTTGACTGAATTCTGTTCAAGTTTTTTGTACAGTACGCCGCAGGTCTCTTGAATTACAGATGTTGGAAGAAAACTTGCGCCAATGTGCTGTGTAATTCCTCCCGCTTCCCTGCCTTGAACACCTGTGCCGCGAATACGGTCAAGAAGGGACGTCTTTCCAGAGTCTACATGACCTAAAACTGCCACTATGGGCTGACGAATATGCAAATCAGATCACTCAAATGCTACCCTCGATTCATATTCAAAACTTTCTTGTGAGTCTGATGCATGAATGATATTCTCGCCTACATCCAATCCAAAGTCACCCCTTATTGAACCAGAGGCTGCCTCAAATGATTTTGTTGCACCAACCATTATACGTGTGGTAGCAATTGCATGATCGCCTTCGATGACTGCCACAACTATAGGACCTGATCTCATAAATGATATCAGTTCGTCAAAGAACGGTTTGGTTTTGTGTATGGCGTAAAATGATTCAGCTTGTTCTTGCGTAAACGTGAGCATTTTTAGTTTTAAGATTTTAAATCCCTTATTCTCAAACCGTGATATAATTTGGCCTACTAATCCTCTGGATACAGCATCGGGCTTTACAATGAATAATGATTGTTCAGTCAATTTTTACTATTTCTTCCTAATTCCACCCTTGACGTATTTTTTGGTCCACTTTAATTTTCGTGGATCACGTCTGAGAACCAAGGCATTTTTCTTGCATTTAGAAGAACAAAACCAGAGCACAGTTCCATCGTTTTTGGCAAGCATGGTACCTGAACCTTTGGCAACTGGTCTATCACAAAAAGTGCATGGTTTAACTAAAAGACTCATAAAAACAACAACCTACCTCTATTTGATCTTTTTTGCCTCTCGTTCGGTTTCTCTGAGCATGAGAATTTCACCCAATCTAACAGAACCCTTTACATTCCTTGTGAGAATTCTTCCCTTATCCTTACCAGTAAGAACTTTGACTCTAACTTGAATAACCTCGCCTGCAATGCCTGTTCTGCCAACAATTTGAATAATTTCAGATTGGACTACTTCTTCAGATGTTGTACTGCTCATTGTTCAGTCTTACCGCCCTTAATTTTAGCAATGGTCGATACAACCTGATCTATAATGTGTTGTGCATCACCAGCATCCAAAATTGCAGCAGCCGCAGAAGTAATATCAATACCCAATGAATTGCCCAACTCTTGTTTACTAGGTACAAATGCATATGCAGTACCTTGCTCTTCACATAGAATTGGGAGGTGTGCTACTATCTCAGGAGGCTCAACATCTTCAGCTATAACAATTAATTTGCTTGTGCCACGCTCAATTGCTTTGGTTGCTTCATTTGTTCCTTTTTTTACTTTGCCGCTAGTTGATGCGACTCTAACTGCCTCGAGAATTGGGTTTACAAGATCTTCAGGAGTTGCAAATTTAACATAATATCCTTTTGCCATATCTAATCACTTTAATAGTTGAGACTCCATTATAATTATCCATGTAGTTGGTTTTAAAAGTGTTATCTGGAAATGAAGCCAACGATTTTCTGAGTGTATTCTGAAATTATATTATCTAATCCGGATTGACTGTCTGATTCGGCATAAATTCTAAGAATTGGTTCCGTGCCGCTGGGTCTTACCATGACCCAGTTTTTAGAATCAATTGTAATTTTTATACCATCAGACATGTCAGAATCAGGATGCTCTTTTTGTAGAAGGGCGATAACATCATCAACTACGACATTCTGCGGGCATGCAACCTTGGTCTTTGTTGTAAACGACGATGGCAAACGTGCAATAACATCATTGCTATGATCAGATAGCGGTTTATTTGCAGTTGTTGCCAAAAGCTCGAGCATCAATGCCAATGCCATACATCCATCTCGTACCGGGTTATGTCTACCGTACATAAATCCACCGTTTTCTTCAAATCCGATTAAAGCATCAGTTGATACCATCTTTCTTGAAACCTCTACACTTCCAACGCGTGTACGAATGACTTTGGAATGAAACGAATCTGCCAAGACTTCGATGTTTGATCCAGAGTTCAGACAAGTGACTATCAAGGAGTTGGGGTTTTTTTGCAGGATGTGATCAGATAGCAACAATGCAGACTTGTCGCCAGTCAGTATGTTGCCTTTATTATCACAAAAGATACTACGATCTCCATCACCATCAAATGCAATTCCCAAATCCGCTTTGTGACTAATTACAGCTTTTGATAGCTCTGAGAGATTCTCAGGAGTTGGTTCTGGCCCACGTCCTGGAAATTTACCATCAATACTTTCATTTATGAGAAATGTTTTGCAATGTAACATCTTACATAGATCAGGTGCAGTGACTGCCTGGGCGCCATTGCCCAAATCTAAAACTATGCAAAGCTGTTTTGATTGTATTGATTTCGAATCAACGTGGAATAGTACGCCTTCCAAATATGTGGATATGGATCTGGATTCTGCTTTTGTGACGCCCCATTGTTGTTGGGATTTGAGCCAATTTTTTTGCAGGTAGATGTCTTCAATTACTAGTTCGTCCTCGCGTGAGATTTCAACTCCATCACTTGCTGCAGGTTTGATTCCGTTATATTGTGGAGGATTATGGGATGCCGTAATCATCAATCCTCCAGAGTATCCCAAAGTTTTTGCTGCAAATTCAAGACATGGTGTAGGTATAACCCCGGGTGCAACGCCACAGTCGATACCTATGGAATTTAAAGCAGAGGTGACAATTTTGCACATGGCAGGACTTGACTCACGTCCATCATAGCCAACAAGTATCGGTCCTCGTTTAAAGAAAGTGCCAATGGACAATGTCATATCATGAATAAATTCCAAGGTTAGATCGTCTGGAAATACACCACGGATTCCGTTTGTTCCAAAGAATTTTGCCACAATACTTGGTAATAATAGATAAATTTGTGTCTAGCGGCAGATTTGTTGCGGGAGTCGCCCAGCCTGGCCAAAGGCGTAGGGTTTAGGACCCTATCTCTTAGGAGTTCGTGGGTTCGAATCCCACCTCCCGCACCACAGTTTAGATAAATACAAATAAAATGCAAAGAGATGCAGATAGTGGCAAAAAAAACACTTTATCTTGCAAACCAGTATGGATTTTCTTTACAGCAAAAAACAGGACCGCTTCAGGATCTTGTAAAGATGTTAAGCGGACTCGGAGCAGAGGTATGGGAACCTTTTGAGCGAAACAACCAAAATGATGGGCCAAAAAGCAACAGCCCTTATGAGATAGGCCGATCTGACATGCAGGATGTCAGAGACGCAGATGGCATATTTGCAGTAGTCAATGGAACACCACCTGACGAGGGTGTGATGGTTGAGCTTGGTATGGCAATCGCGTGGGGCAAAGAGATTTTTTTGTTTCGTGATGATTTTCGCAGGTGTACTGACAGTGATACATACCCCCTTAACCTAATGTTGTTTACCGGTCTGCCAAAAAAAGATTGGAAGGACTGGTATTATACAAATATAGACGAGATTGCAGATCCAAACAAGGCCTTGGTAAGATGGCTAAAAGAGTAGAAACAGCTATAGATGGTGTGAGACATGACACTTGATATATAATACAATTCTCAGAAAAAAAACTTCAAAGATGTGATTTGTGTAATTATAGATTTATCTTTTGTTTGGACTTGGATGACCTCTGCGTTTGTGCACATGTGTTTATTAGATACTGCTGCTGCTGCATGTAAGATCATCTAACATTACATTGGTACAAATACAAAGTTGACAGTACAGTATATGGTAATTAATTAGTTGTACGGTTCAAGTTCACCTAAATGATTTTTTAACTTTGATTTTCATAGAATCTTTTAACAAAAATAGTAAATCATTATGCATCATTTGAGATATCATGATTATATGGATGTACTTGTTTTTTAAAATATCTATTTTTTTTAACAACTGAATTTGGGATTTTTTTATCTTTAAATGTAATTTATGATTGTGTATTATTGAACACACTAAACAACTTTCTAAAGGACAAAAAATCGCGCGATAGACTAGATCTGGTTGTATGTGATTTGAGCTACAAAACTACGTCTCTCGATCGATGTAGCCCAGAGGTATGTTGTCAAGGTGGTATTGGTGTGAAAGTTATCTCAAATATGCGAGAATGGGTCCCACTAATGCCTATGTTGTAGACGCTGTTGTTTACGTCGTAGATGCGACTGCTTATGGTAGAGGTTATGTTAACGGTGACCGGACTGTCATCTGGAGTAGCCATCAGGATCAATTCGGTACCGTTTATGTCAAAATATTCCGAGCCGTCACCGGATCCAATACCGTATACGAGTCTTTGGTCTACAAGGAATCTGTTCTGCGCTATGATGTTTATGACTGTCCCTGGAATTTTGGCAATCGATGTGTTATCAAGCGTAATGTACCAGTTGCCGAGGTCGCCGTTGAAAGCTGAGTTACTGAACACGTGAAACATGTCATTTACCGACGAGACATCCCATCCGGAGATGTCGCCGTTGAAGTGAGAATTATTGAACATGTAGGACATGTTAGTTACAGACGAGACGTCCCACTCGGAGATGTCGCCGTTGAAGGAGGAGTATGAGAACAGGGAGGTCATGCTAGTTACAGACGAGACGTCCCACTCGGAGATGTCGCCGTTGAAGGAGGAGGACGAGAACATGCGATACATGCTAGTTACAGACGAGACGTCCCATCCGGAGATGTCGCCGTTGAAAGCTGAGTTACTGAACACGTGAGACATGTTAGTTACAGACGAGACGTCCCACTCGGAGATGTCGCCGTTGAAAGAGGAGTACAAGAACATGGCAGTCATGCTAGTTACCGACGAGACATCCCATCCGGAGATGTCGCCGTTGAAGTGAGAATTAGCGAACATGGCGGACATGTTAGTTACAGACGAGACGTCCCACCCGGAGATGTCGCCGTTGAAGTGAGAATTATTGAACATGTAGGACATGTTAGTTACCGACGAGACGTCCCACTCGGAGATGTCGCCGTTGAAAGCTGAGTTACTGAACACGTGAGACATGTTAGTTACCGACGAGACGTCCCACTCGGAGATGTCGCCGTTGAAGGATGGGCTACTTAACATTTCAGACATGTTAGTTACCGACGAGACGTCCCACCCGGAGATGTCGCCGTTGAAGGATGAGTCTAGGAACATGCCGTACATGTTAGTTACCGACGAGACGTCCCACTCGGAGATGTCGCCGTTGAAGGATGTATCTCTGAACATGCCTGACATGTTAGTTACCGACGAGACGTCCCACTCGGAGATGTCGCCGTTGAAGGAGGAACGCAAGAACATGTAGGAGATGTCATTTACCGACGAGACGTCCCACCCGGAGATGTCGCCGTTGAAGAATGCTCTTCCGAACATGTAGGACATGTTAGTTACAGACGAGACGTCCCACCCGGAGATGTCGTCTATGGAGTAAGAATCACTTAACATGTAGGACATGTTAGTTACAGACGAGACGTCCCACCCGGAGATGTCGCCGTTGAAGAATGAACGCAAGAATATGCCTGACATGTTAGTTACCGACGAGACGTCCCACCCGGAGATGTCGCCGTTGAAGAATGAACGCAAGAATATGCCTGACATGTTAGTTACCGACGAGACGTCCCACCCGGAGATGTCGCCGTTGAAGTAAGAATCACTGAACATGTAGGACATGTTAGTTACAGACGAGACGTCCCACCCGGAGATGTCGCCGTTGAAGGATGCATCTCCGAACATGCCTGACATGTCAGTTACCGACGAGACGTCCCACCCGGAGATGTCGCCGTTGAAGGCGGAAAGCCAGAACATGCCTGACATGTCAGTTACCGACGAGACGTCCCACCCGGAGATGTCGCCGTTGAAGGCGTAATCGTACTTGAAAGTACTGCTAAAATCATTTCGCCAGAACACATCTATCATGTCGCTTACCGACGAGACGTCCCAAATGACGGTGTAGTCTTTGTAATCTGAGTTCATGAACATGTAGGACATGTTAGTTACAGACGAGACGTCCCACCCGGAGATGTCGCCGTTGAAGTAAGAATCACTGAACATGTAGGACATGTTAGTTACAGACGAGACGTCCCACCCGGAGATGTCGCCGTTGAAGGAGGAACTACTGAACATGCCTGACATGTCAGTCACACTTGAGAGGTTTGGTAAATCGACAGCGTTGTAGACCATGTTTGAAGTGGTATGGAACGCCAAGTTCATCGTAGACCACGTGATATCGCCCCACTGCTCAATTGACTGTAGTTTTTTTGCATTAACCGAGTTACCGCCAAGATAAATTCGTTCAAAGTTGCCCGATATACTGACTGTATAATTTCCTGCAGTAGTGTACTGGTGTATTTGATCTCCTGTAACACCGGCAGACATAGTTCCATCACCCCAGTTGACTGTGTATGTGTCGGATGCGCCGCCCACCGGGATAGTTATGGATTCGTTAGTTTCGGTCGTTTTCCAGATAGTTATGAAGGGATTTGTATCGACGTACGCCTCATATGATACATACGATACAGTCACAACAAAAAGCAATAATAATGACGATATAACTACCAATCTTTGGACAGATATCATTTTGACAGCACCAAAACTGGTACATAGTTTATCGCATATACATCTGAGAGTGCGTACGATATGACGGGCAGAATTACGCACCGGTCCTGCAAGTACCTTGTAGTTTAAAAAACATTACACGACTCTATCATTCATAGATATTAAACTATTTTTAATGGTTATGTCAGATTATCAGGAGCTGTGGAGAGATACGGTGAACGGTAATTCCAAATGATAACAGAGATAAGCTCCATCTTTGGGTTGAGTTTATTAGAATTGATTGAATTATCTGCCTTGGCAATCCCGATCGCAATAATTGCTGCAGCAGGGATCACTGGAAGTTCTCATATTGAAGTATTCGTCAAAGCAGACACAAATGAGTAAACAGTTAGATATACAAAACAGAGATTGCCTTTACTGCAATAGAGCCAAATACACGCTCAATAGTATTGTTTTCTCGTTTGAGGATTTTGCCTAAGAATGATTTGTTTGAGGCAGATACCAGTATGTGGTTAGATCCCTTGATGGAATCCAAGTTTTTGATTATAGAGATCACGCATTATTCAGTCAGAGGCAAGGTTAAACGGCGCAGAATCATGACAGGATCTTTGCAGGAAATAGATAATGTGTACGTGTCCCACGAACCCGCATTTGGCAAATTCATTGCAGATTTGCAACAAAAGAATTTGCGTTATATGCAATCAGATAACTCCGCTAACAGACACGGTTTTCATCAAACAAGCGTCCTCAGTTTCTTTAAAATGGCATTGAAAATCTGGGTCAAAACCCATTGTTTTAAATGCCAAGTACTTTATGCGGCATATATCCATGATTATTATAATGAATAGATGATGTCAAATGCCAGCATCTAGATTGCAAAACCTGCAAGCGATCAATACAAGGTCAGGATGGTCTCATGTGCCATGAAGTTTTTTAGTACGCTGAGATGAAATCGTGTGTCTAAGGTTTTTGATGTTTCTACGCCATTATTTCCTTCTCACTATATCGGTAGCAGGCACACAAACGAGACTGAGATTACAGATAATAAAATGCTCAAAACAATTAGAGATAGAATATTTTCAGATACAAATGCCTTACAATACGATAACACGAGACACTGATCCTTAGTGAATGGTTAATAAAAAGAAGACATGGTAAAAGATCATGAAAAAGACAACGATTGGAATTACCATAGTGGGAAAAGACAGAGAAGGAATAGTGGCGTCATTTACAAATTTCGCATTCGCTCAAAACGGAAATATTGAGAAAGTAAATCAAAATGTAATAGAAGGAGTTTTTGGAATGTATCTGGAAATATCTTTCTCAAAAAAGATCAACGTCAAAAAATTCGATACCGAAATCCAGAATCTAGCTAAAAAAGAGAGCATGGATGCAAGTGTACATTATGAGACTAACTCACAGAAAAATATTGCAGTACTAGTAACAAAAGAACCGCTTTGTCTTGAAAAGATCCTCAATAACGCAAAAACCCTAAAAGGAAATATATCGGTAGTTATAGGTACTGAAAAAACATTAGAAGCGTTGGCTAAAAAAGCAAATATTCCGTTTGTCACAATAAATGAAAAAATTCAAACAGATGCAGAAGAGAAGATCATAAAGATATGTAAAAAATATGACATTGATCTGATCGTTCTTGCAAGGTATATGAGAATTCTAACACCAAATTTTGTTTGGAGGTACCCAAATAGAATTATAAACATACATCCATCAGTGCTGCCTGCGTTTCCAGGTGCTTTAGCTTATGCACAAGCATATGAAAGAGGAACAAAGATTGTAGGAGTTACAACACATTACGTGACAGAAAATCTAGATCAAGGACCCATCATACTTCAGGATTCCTTCAAGGTAGATCCAAAGAATACACTAAAAGAGATAAAAGAAAAGGGGCAGAAGCTTGAAGCAGAGACACTGCTCAAGGCAATAAAGATGCACCTCCAAAACAAACTTGAAGTTCGTTGGAGAAAAGTCCACATTAAATCAAAGTGATTCAGATGACAGAGATCAGAGAGCAGTTTGATCCCAAGATACGAGAAGATATAGCAAAGAAGAAGAAGAATCACCAAGTTGCAATAATTCCAATAGGCGCCATTGAACAGCACGGACCACACTTACCGGTATCAGTCGATTCAGATATTGTTACAGAGATTGCAAGACAAGTCTCAGAGAAGGACAGATATATGTTGTTGCCAACAATAAACTACGGAGTATCATTTGAGCATGCGCCATTTTTCAATCTAAGCATCAGGGAATCAACGCTACGCAGTGTTTTAATTGACTTGTGCCTGTCGCTTTTATCAAATAATATCAGAACAGTCTTCATAATTAACGGCCATCATGGAAATCTCAAGGCAATAAAGAATTTGGATGCAAAACTCAAAGAGAGATCAAAAGGTAGACTCAGGGTATCTGTGCTGTCTTACTGGCATTTTATGACAAGGGAGTTTGATCATGCAGGGTTTGTAGAAACATCGCTAATGCTTGCAATCTCAAAGAATGTAAAGATGAGATTGGCAAAAAAAGGACTGATAACAGATAAGATGTCAAAGAGGGAGGTAGCAAAGATTAACAAGATTGCAAACAAGTCGTTTATCCAAGTTACTGAGAACGGGGTTTGGGGAGATCCAAGGAAAGCAACCAAGGTAGATGGAGAAAGGATTTTATCGCAGATTGTTCAAAATATTAGAAAAAAAATATTGCAAGTGTGCCTAAATAACGATATATCACAAGTGCGCTAATGAAATTTTAATATAATCCTTTTACACCACATAAAGTGAGTGATATAGATGTCCGTTGATATGGCAGTAAAGGTATTAGACGAAAGTATTGATCAAATAGTATTGATAAAACTCAAAGGCAGTAAGACCATTAGAGGTAATTTACTAGGTTTTGACCAACACATGAATCTGCTACTAGACGCATCAGAGGAAATTTCTGCTCAAGGAGATACTAAAAGTCTTGGAAGCATTGTGGTCAGAGGAGACAACGTGGTTATGATATCACCACCGCCAGTGGCCCATTAGGTGTGATCATAGATGACAAAAGGCACAACTTCCATGGGTGGTTTTACAAAGAAAAAGGTTCACATCAGGTGTAGAAGATGTGGCAAGAATTCGCTTCATAAACGTCATTATCAGTGTGCCAGTTGTGGATTTCCAGATGCTAAACGCAGAAAGTACTCTTGGATCAAATGGTATACATAGATGCAAGAAATTGCTATTATTCTTAGTTCGCTAGCAGGAGTTGCAACAGCTGCCATTGTGCGACGAATTCCAAAAGAAAAGAATCAAGCAGGTAAAACCACAGTAAACACCCACGTTAAAAATCAGATCACGTCCCTAAAAGTTGAAAGAGATATTCTCAATAAAATAATTACAAGACTATACAAAGACAGCCCGGATATTACCAATGCCCAAAAAGACAAACTACTAGCAAAATACCAGTATCAATTAAAGATTGTAACAGAAAAATTAGACAGACTAGAACAGGCAAGAGAACATCCAGACTTTAATCTAGTAAGCAACAGTTTGGCTGCGCTAATGGATAAGAAATTATCAAAATTGGATGGCAGGTTAGACGAGATATCAGCAAAGATGCAAGAGGCATCAAAACAAGAATTGCCAAAAATAAAGCAACCAGACATTACAAAAACAGTAGAGAACAGTTCAGAGAAGACACAGGAATTAAAAGATGGAATTAGTGAAAAATCAAAGATATCGATAGGCCAAAAAGAGCCAACGCTGACGAAAGAGTCAGTACCACAATCAAAAAACATTGAAACTAAAGTTGGAACGGCGGTAACAGCAGCACCTGTGCTACCAAAAGTGGATAACCAAACAGAGGTTGGAAAGGCGGTAACAGCAGCTGCAGCATCGGTTACGGCAGCACCTACCGCATCGGTTACGGCAGTAGCAGCACCTGCAGCATCGGTTACGGCAGTAGTAGCGCCGGTGTTACCAAAAGTGGATAGCCAAACAGAGGTCGGAACGTTACCAGAAACAGCTAGTACAAAAAAATCGGCACTGGCAATATCAGAATCCGTGCAAACAGGCAAGATATTACCAATAGAAGAAGAGATAGATGGAAAAGTACCAATACAAAGTACAGAAGACAAAATTCAGATAATGCAAGCAATGGTACAAAAACCAGAAAATCAACTTGAAAAAACACGCACCTCAATAGCGATGCCTAAACCTGTAGCAGTGATAGATCCCGATAAAACAGACACGAGCTCTAAATTATCTTTAGAAGAAAACCCAGTTACAACAGATGTAGAATTTGATGATGGTGATGGCGATATACAAGATTTAGATGAGATAAAAAAAGATATTGTAAAGATAATGACAAAACTTGACCAAGCAGAGGTGGAGTGACTGGTAAGTCGCAGCAGTTATGACGATGCCATAAAATCAGTAGCAAATGATGCGTTAAAATTTGTAAAAGACGGTGACATAATAGGATTAGGCAGTGGACGAGCGGCCAGAGCATTTACAGAATCACTTGCAACGATGATAAAGTCAAAGAGATACAATATTCGAGGAGTGCCAACATCATTACAGATTAGATTAATTGCAGAAAAATACAAAATACCGCTAGTAGAGACAAACCAAGTAGAACACATTGATGTAATCTTTGACGGTGCAGATCAGATCAATTCAGAGAGATATCTGATCAAGGGTGGCGGTGGCGCATTGCTTCAAGAGAATATTTTGTTCAACCATGCCAAAAAAATTGTAGTAATGGCAGATAAAACAAAATTTGTAAAAAACTTTACAATGGCCGTTCCAGTAGAAGTGCACACACTTGCGAGAAATCCCGTTACGGATGCCATTAGCAAGATGGGCGGAAGAGCACGCATACGTACACTTCAAAATGGATATCCATTCTTTACAGAAAATGGAAATATAATTTTAGATTGCGACTTTGGAGCAATAAAGAATCCAAAAGCACTGACCAAAAAGATCAAACAGACCGGAGGAGTATTAGAATCAGGAATATTTCTCAAAAGACCTGATGTTATTTACAAGGCAAGAGCCAATGGTAAATATGATATTCTTTGAAATTCGTGAGAATAGAAGATTCGGTATGTATGTACGTATTGCCAGATTATAAAAAATTATTTGCGCATAACATCATTTACAATTAATTAGACAAAGAGTTGATTTTTCGCTCAACAAGCCTGCCGTGACCCAATCTTCCAACAATCTCAAAATCATCTGCGACCAGCTCGCCGCGAACAATTGTCTTAACAGGCCATCCTTTCAGATTCCTTCCCTCATATACAATATAGTCAGAAAATCCACCAAACAGATCAGATGTAACTTTTTGTTCTTTTTTCAAATCGATCATTGTAATATCTGCATCAGAATGTATAGACAACATACCTTTTTGAGGGTACATTCCAAAAATTTGGGCAGCATTTTGGCTTGTAAACTTTACAAACTGCTCAAGTGTAATCTTGTGCTGATTAACTCCATAGTGCAGTAATAACGGCAACACGGTTCCAATTCCAGGGAATCCTGCAAGAGCGCTCCAGACATCATTGCCGTCTAGTTTTAGTTTGAGCTGATTTGCCACATGGTCAGTACCTATCGTGTCAATACGGTTTTCAGACAAGGCACTCCATACTGCCTGACAGTCATCAGATGTACGAATTGGAGGCATAACCTTGGCAAGATAGCCTGACTGCGTATCATAAGATAATGTAAGATAATGTGGACATGTCTCTACAAAGATTTTTGTCCCTAGTTTCTTCTCTTTTGTGATTTGCTCTAATGCACGTCTAGAACCAATATGAACAAAATAAATGACACAGTTATAATCTCGTCCGAACTTAGATACAGTCTTTATCGCCTTGACTTCAGATTCAGGAGAACGACTAGAAGACCATGCAGACAAACCATCCTGATTTTTTTCTTTTGCAGTCTGCATGCCACATCCACATGATTCATAGTCTTCTGCATGTACCAATACGGGACAGCCAAGTGCAGCAGCTGTTTTTACGGTCTCCCGTACTATATCATCAGTAACGTCAACTTGGGCGGCAACAAGTGCAGATGAATTGGGAGGCATATCCATATACACATGACCGACTTTACCCCCAAGATTCATATAGATTTTAAAAGATGTTACCCCTTTTTTGATGCAAAATGTCATCTCACTTATCTGTTGTAAAGTAAAGATAGAAGCATGAATGGCATAGTCAATATAATGATTAAGAGATGCAGCGTCAAGTTGAGACTGCAGTGATGTGGTAAAACTTGTACCCAATCGAAGCATTCTCATCATGGTAGTTATTCCACCGATTGCAGCAGCATGCGATTCAGTCTTTGCTGCTTGATTAATTGGAGAGTATACACCATAATGAGTATGTGTGTCAATAGGACCGGGTATTGAGATCAGGTTGTTGCCATTTATTTTATTATCACAAGACGGAGTATCGTTTGTAAACCCTACAATCTTTCCCTCATCAATTAGGATGTTTTTTTCCAGTATTCCTTGTGGGAGCACTATATGGGAATCAGTGATTATGGAATCATATGTCATCTAAAAATTTTAGGCGGTTCGGGTTTTTATGCGTTGAGGGTTATGGACGTATGCATCTTCATAGCAGACAAGGATGACTTCTCAGATGACAGAGAAGTGTGCTAGATTCTCAGGATCTAAGATGCTTTGCTATTGAGATTGGCACAACTATAGACGATTACAGCCTTGATGCATCAGACTCAAGAGCTTGATAAAATAAAAAATCCTACCAGTTACAGAATCTACGTTGAGAATGAATAAAAGAAGAGACAAAATCCAATGATTAGTGGGCCGGTGATTTAGGGGTATAATACCTCGTTCGCAACGAGGCTGTCGAGGGTTCGATTCCCTCCCGGTCCATTTTTTAGTAACTATTATAATAAATAAAAAACATATTCACCATTATGGAAGTTTTTGATGGTAAAAAAGCGGCACAAGAGTACATGTCAAAACATACGTTGGCATTTTCTACTCCGGAATTGACTCTTATGAGATTCGCTTTTTGGCTAGGTGATTCAGTCCCAGATCCAAACAACAGTGAAAAAGGAATTCCAAGAATGATGACATTCTTGACAGAGCAGGACTTTGAACCAGTCTTAATTGATGACGACAAGTATGAACCATCAGGAGCAGTTAGAAGCACAGCAGTTATTGGAAATGCGTACAATGAACAACAAGCAGACGGCAAGTTCTGTTCTGAATGTGGAGCAAATATTTCAGCAACTGCAAAATTCTGCCCTGAATGTGGGTCAACTCAAGAGTAAGCGATTTTTATTATAATATACCTAGTAACAGAGAATCGTTTAGTTATGACTAGGCTTTAGTGCCACACTTTGTGCAAAATTTTGCGTTTGCCCGTAAAGCTGCACCACAGGAAGAACATCCGTTTTGAGGTGTAGATTGTCTTGGGACTAGTGCAGGATTAGGTGAGGGTAATGTTCCAACATCTCCAAACGCTTCTTGTGCAGAGACAATTCCTGGCGGACTGCCACCTACAGGATTTGCAGCAGTGCCAGATCTTGGTGGTACACTCGCACCACCTGCAGCCATCATTGAAGGATTTCCCATTCCTGGCATCAATCCGGGTGATTGGGTATTTCCAGAAGCAGGGCCCAATGACTTTCTCATCTCAAACATTACTTTGATTGCTAAAAATTCTAATGCAGAGTATGCTACGGTATAATCACCTAATTTTTGAAAAAATTCCTTGTCACTGATCAAACCTTTTTTGTACATATTGTTGGTATCAAGAAATGATTCATAGTAACCCTGAGAGTCATCAAACAGACTGGAGAGTTTATCAAATAACATGTTTAGCGTGTCTACTTCACCAAATGACATGATTTGTGTGAGATTTTGTAATATTAATTACTTTAGAATTCAAACAATTAGAGTATATGCTTGTTTGTCTAAATGACGAGATGCTAAATTGTTGAGAGTGAGAAGTACCAGATTAATTCAAGCACAAAATTATAAAAATTCCAACAAGACATTAAAAAGATCAGCAGCGTGCTATAAGGGAGAATGAAAAATAAAGACGTGTTAGGTAATTATGCCAAAGCTCTATCGATCATATTTTTGTACGAGTCTTTAGAAGCGGCACCTACTTGTTGACTAACGATTTCACCCTTGTTAAGAAGTACGAGTGTTGGTATGCTAAAGACGTTGTATTTTGATGCCAACTCGTTGGCCTCATCAACATTGACTTTGACAAATTTTACTTTACCATCATAGTCGTTTGCTAATTCTTCAACTACAGGACCTACCATCCTACATGGACCACACCATTCAGCCCAAAAGTCTACAAATACCGGAAGGTCAGAATTTATAACGTCGATCTCCCATGTTTTTGCATCCGAAATTTTTGTAACTGGCATAAGATATTTCAAACTAACACACCTAAAAATGTTCACCAAAATTATATTTATTTTCAGCAAGATTGTTAGTTTTGATATATACTTAAATGACGTTTTAATTAAAATCTAACATGAGTTCTGAACTTCGACTAAAAAAATTAAGAGGGTCAGGAGGTTATGTTATGGCTACGGTAAATGATGAACAGCAGACAAAAGGAAATCTAGGAGGTCCTGATCTATTTTTAGCACCTATTGGAAGATTAGACGCTGAAAAAATTACTAAATATTTTTGCAATACTTGTGAGAAAGAATTTGAAGGTCCTCCAAAGATAGAATTTGAGAATCCGAATGAAGAAGTTGCAGAAAACCTAATACTAGCTGAAAAAGGTCAATACATTTGCAGTGCATGTAGTGCCTCAATTGCAGAGTATAGAGAGTTCAAAAAACAAAACGAGTTAGAAGATATTGGTAGTGCAAAACCACTTGATGATTCACATACAGAGAGTGTTGTTGCACCGCAAGAAACGGCTGTGCAACCTGAAGAGCAGAAGGAAGATACTGCTGCTGTTGTTGCTGAAATTGCATCACCCCAAGAGACGGTTGTGCAACCTGAATCAACAGAGGTAAATCCAGTTACATTAATTGAAGGAAAAACAGTATATGATGAAAACGCAAACAAAATTGGGACGGCAAAACAAGTTGGGATTGATTCCACACAGACTATGGTACTAGTAATGGTTGGAACAGACAACAATACAGAGTTCAGTGTACCATGGACAAATATCAGAAAAATTGGAGAAGTAGTTCTTTTAGGAAGACCGGAAGATAAAACACAACAGCAGCTGCAACAAGAAGATACTGCATCGTCATCAAAATGCGTGAATTGCGGATTTGCCAACAAAGCAGGTTCAAAGTTTTGTGAAGAATGTGGAAATAAGATAACCTAGTAAATGTAAACAAGGAATAATTTTGGCGATAAAATAATTGGCTGGTAAAACAATTCCAAAAGAAACGATCAAGACTATCCTAATTGTAGTCGTTGGTCTTTTGATAATTATGGTAGGGATTAACATAATCTTTGGAACGCCAAATCCATTTTATGTTGTGGCTAGCGGAAGCATGATTCCGGTTTTACAGGTATATGATGTTTTGGTGGTTCAAGGTCACGAACCGTTTGAAAATATCGAAGTAGGAGACATAATTGTATTTAATCGACCATCAGATCATAATAGAGTAATTGTGCATAGAGTTGTGTCAATTATAGAAGACGATCCTAGAACAATAAGAACACAAGGTGATGCAAATTCAGCATCGATTCCGGGAACTGACTATCCGATTACAGTAGATGAGTATATTGGAAAAGTGGAACATGTAATCCCACAAGTAGGATATGCGACCCAGGTGATAAAACCGCCTGTCAACTATATCATAATTGCGGTTGTTATAGGGATTATGATTTTAAAATGGCAGATAAGAAAGAAGAGAGAAAGAAAAATAGATTATTTAGAGTCAGACAATTCAGATGCAACTGAAGATATGAGTAGCATAGACAGCATCCAACCAGAACCAGCATACATAGATAATGAAGAGATATCAGATGAAGAGATGGTAAAAAAAGATGATGACTCGACACTGGATAAAACAGTAAAAGAGGAAGTAGAAGTAGACGAAGAAGTAGATGACGACGATGAAGATGACGACGACTCGACACTGGATAAAACAGTAAAATAAGAAGAATCAAAAAAAGATAGCAATTAACAGATAATAGATAAAAAAATTACATCGCTGTACAAATTCTAATCTTCAGTATATGTATAAAAAATATTTGATTCAAGCATGTCAAAACGCCTAGAGAGTGTTTAAGAGTTTAGAGTGTAAATGACACAGGAACTTTGAGAACAGTCGTACTGCATGCCACAATCAAAACATTGGCATCGTCTACGAATAGTTAGATTTTTTTTTGTTTTTGCTTTTGTTTTTAACTACAAGACTGAATCTTTTGTCTTAAAGACTCGTTTAAAATACTCAGAGTTCTCCTTGGGTTCCTCAACATCATTTTTGATTCCAGCCAAATTTTTGGCCAAATTCTTTTTGTATCCTAACTGCATCTGTCTCTGAATCTGAATTCTTTGTGCCTGAGGTGAGCCGGCGCCATGCATTGATTCAGTCAGGTATCCGACTGCATTTCTGCCAAGGGTCATATTCTCAATTAGCCTTAAAATTCGCATCCTGTTTTCAACATCAACACCTTTCCTTCCAACAAGATATTTTTTTAGTAATGGACCTGCTTCAGGATGCTTAAAGTCCTTTTCAGAGGGTAGTGTTACTACCAATCCGCCTGCAATGTCTTGGGCCAGTCTACTAATCTCATACGGAAATCGCGTAACGTTGTGTTTACAAACTTGGGCAAGCATATCATCATTAAGATATACTCCTGATTTCATCTGATGTCCCTGATGAGATGATGCAATTCCTGCAGCAAATATTGTTTCATTTAGATGAGTCATCTCTATAATCTTGTCTTTGATGTGTGACACTTTTGGAACGCCATTGTAATCAGATATGGTAGCTGCTGCACCAATCAGGACGTCACCCAATCCGGTTTTACAGACATAGCTTCGTCTATGATAACACGTGAATCGTTCAATTAGCATTGATGCAAATTCATATTCACCGTGCATGAAAATTTTATCCCATGGAATAAACACTCTATCCAAAATCATCAAAGCCTCCTGTCCACCAAATTTTGCGTTACCTGCATCAATGTCACCTTCCTCCATGCTTCTGGTATCACATGACTGTCTACCGTAAATGTATGTGATGCCATTTACATCTGCAGGAACTGCACCTACGATGGCCCAATCTCTATCATCTTCTGTTAGTCTTACCGTAGGCATTAAAATTATCCAGTGTGAGTTAATACAACCAGTTTGATGCGCCTTTGCCCCAGAGACATAAACACCCTTGTCGTCAGTGGCTACAATACGTGTAAACAAATCAGGATCATCTTGTTGAGCAGGTCCCTTGCTTCTATCACCTTTTGGATCAGTCATAGCACCTCCAATTACAAGATTTTGCTCTTGGACCATCTTTACAAAGTCCAAGAATCGCTTATGGTAATTGGTACCATGTTTCTCATCAATCTCAAATGTAGTAGAATGTAGAGAATTTAGTGCATCCATGCCAACACATCTCTGAAAACATGTACCAGTGTTTTGTCCTAACTTTCTCTGCATCTTGTTTTGTAAAACCAAATCCTGTGCACTCTCGGCAATATGCAAAAATCTGTTGACTCGCAGTCCGGTAATGGATGAATCAGCAGAGGCCAAAGACTCTTCACGTACTGCAAGATCATACGTCTCTGCAACTGCATTGATTGACGGTCGAATCATAGGATGGTCTACTGGCTCTTTTACCAACTCGCCGAAGAGGTAAATCTTAAGATCACGTCCTCGAAGGCTTTGAATGTAATCATCACCTGTTCTGATGGGTTTTATTAGATCATTCATCAAAAGTATGCATCACTCCTATAGTATTACTAACCATACGTTGTATAAATAGTCTATAGAGTAATTTAAAGATAAATCTAGGTACAAAACAATTAAAGACCGATTCGGACATCAAGAATACGACATCCCTTGCCTTTCTCCATGACTAGAACAGGATTCATGTCAAGCTCTTTTATCTCATCAAAGTCTGAAACTAGTTGAGATAATCTCTGGATACATTCTGAGAGCATTGCAATATCAGAGGGTTTCTCGCCTCTAACGCCTTGAAGGAGTTTTTGTGTCTTAATTGAGGCTATCATGTCATCTGCCTCATTATCAGTCACGGGTGCTAGTTTGAATGTGACATCTTTGAGAACCTCTACGTATATTCCGCCCATCCCTAGCATGATTACAGGGCCGAATCCAGGTTCATGCTTTGAGCCGATAATCAGTTCCTTGCCTCCCTTTACCATCTCAACTATCAAGACACCCTTGATCTCAGCCTTGGAATCATATTTTTTCGCATTGGCAATAATTGTCTCAAACGCGGATTTGACTTGAGAATCGTTTTGCAGATTTACCATAACCCCGCCTGCATCGGATTTGTGAATAATTTGAGGAGAGGCTATCTTCATTACAACAGGATAGCCGATATTCTTGGCAATGGTGACTGCTTGATTAGCATTAGAGGCCAATGCACTAGATGGTAATGGGAACCCGTATGCTTGGAGGATTTGCAGACCTTCCTCTTCTAAAAGATTTGGCCTATTTTCAGATTTGGCTTTATTGAGTATCCTGCGTACCTTTGCTTTTTTGACTGTGAACTTTGTAATGTTACCTGCAGGTGCCGTAGTCCAATTGGCAAATCTTATCATGGCTGCAAGTGTTCTGATTGCACCTTCTGCATAATTATAATACGGGATGTTGCCCTTGGCCAGAATTTCACGATTGGTTATGCCCTCGTCTAGTCCCATCAAGCTTGCAAGCATTGTCTTTTTGTATTTTTTAGACATGGCAACGATGACTTCTGCTAGTTTGTCGTAGTCTAGGGTTCCAGAAGGTGTACACATTGACACTACAGAACCCACTTTGGGATGCGCCAGCACTCTGTCTAAAACATTATGGAATCTGTTAAAATCAGCATCGCCTACAATGTCAACGGGGTTTCTAGAACTTCCCCAAGGCGGAATCACAGAATCAATTTTTTTGCTAATACTAGAGATGTTTGCCATCTTGATGTTCATTTTAGAACAGGCATCAGTTGAGATAATAGCAGGGCCGCCGGCGTTTGAAACAATCACAAGATCGCCTGTTACAGGCAGGGGCTGTTTTGAGAAGGCAGTTGCATAATCGAATAGCTCCTCCATGGTATCTACTCTGATTGCACCTGATTGTTTGAGTAATGCGTCATAAATCTCATCAGATCCCATCAACGCTCCCGTATGAGACATTGCAGCCTTGGCACCTTCAGGGCTGCGTCCTGATTTGAGAACCAGAACAGGTTTCTTTAGTTTTTTGGTAATATGTTTGCAGACCTTGAGGAATTCCTGGCCATCACCCATGTCTTCAAGATACATTACGATAACTTTGGTCTGGTTGTGTTTTGCAAGTATCTTCAAAATATCAACCTCGCTCATTGCAGCCTTGTTTCCAAGACTGACAACTGCTGAAAAACCAATTCCTTGTGCGCTAGCATCCTCAACTAGCGCTGCACATATTGCGCCGCTTTGGGACACCAAGGCAATGGCGCCTGACTTTGGAGTAATTTTAAGAAAAGTAGAGTTCATCATGGTCTTTGGGGCAAGATTCATGACGCCAAGACAGTTTGGCCCGATAATTTGAATGCCATATTTTTTGGATATGGCTTTTAACTCTTCTTCACGCTTTGCGCCCTCGTCATCGACCTCCTTGAAACCAGCAGTGATTATGATGACACCTTTGATCTTTTTCTTGCCACATTCTTCTAGAACGTGTGCGACTAGGGTATTTTTAATAACAATTACTGCAAGATCTATGGGTTTTGGAACGTCAAGGACCGTTTTGTATGCTTTTTTGTAAAATACAGTGTCCCGTGAGGGACTAATCGGATAGACGATACCCTGAAAACCGTTCATAATGTTTGAGGTGATGGTAGCACCAACGCTTCCTCTTTTATCAGATGCCCCAATGATTGCAATTGATTTTGGAGATAGAAAGACTGACTCTGTCATACAGGTATTTGATAAATTTTACATAATAAAGTTATTATCTATAGTTGGGTCAACTTCCAAGCATCTTTCCTGCCAAGTTCTCGTTTCGCCGAATCCATTTTATGGTAATAGAAGAAGAGTATGTATTCATGATAGCCCAAGCTTCCTGCGCCAATCTGCGAAGTGTGTCGTTATTTATTGCAAACTCGTGATTTAGCTGATTGACTACGATTTTAGAGTCGCTGTAAATTATGACATTGTCTTTTGAACCTGAATATTCTTTTAGTGCAGATATTATAGCGTGGTATTCTGCCTGATTGTTTGTAAGATCCGGTTTCTTTTCATAAAATGAATCATTGGTCTCTTTTATGAAATAGCCATATCCGCTGCTAGGACCGCCAGAACCATCAACGTAAATGGTAAGTGTCATGTTAGATGATTTTGGGTGTACGGTTAATTTAAGGTATGCAGGGCATCACAGATGGATTTGCCATTATTACTATTATTATTTTGAATTTTTGTTAGATGTTTTGAGCAGACCTTGGGAAAATGGATTCAGTCGGATTACAGTTGCATGCCCCCCACTCGTAATGAATGCAGTAACTAGTCTAATGTGATTTTAAGGAATATTATCAGGCCTGCCAACTCAGCAATTCCAACCCCTAACATGTATGGGAATATGTCATGAGAGAAGATCTCCTCCATTGAGAAATATGCTAATGCGCCAATAACATTATGAAGTAGCAGCATTCCTGCAACAACAATCATGCCTAGTGGAAGCTGTGCTTTGGTTTTACCATACATCTTTCCAAATATGGCAATCAAAATTCCCAATATGCTCATATTTGCAATTGATACAAGAGACAGCACAAGAGAAGTAGCTTCCATATTAGTATAAAATGCGTCTAATCTTTTATGTACTTTTATCCAACTTGGTTTTAATCTCTTCAAATGATTCCATGTTGATGTCAAGAAAAGCAGAGATAAAATATGTGACTGCGTACTTTGCTCCAACTTTGGTTATCAGATTATTTTTTTCAAGCACTCTAACATGATGCTGGATTCCCTTATAATCAAGATTCATCTTGTTTGCTAGTTGGTTGATGTTTGAAGGATTTGTTTGCAAGTGAGAGACAATCTTTAATCGATTTAGTCCACCTCGTGAACCTGCAAACACAAACCATAGAAGTTTTTTAGCATATGGATCATTTGGCATAAGATACAAGCTATACACGTTTTTAGTATAAAATAGTACGGCGTTTCATACAAAAAAGCTGTACGGTGTTCCAGTATAATGTTCGGTGCTGAGATGAGTAATAAGATACGACGAGTATGATAAGAATATAGTAAACTAGATACATCCCATCCCTCCTTCCCTCTCTCATTCAGAAAGGTAAACGCCCTAGATTCTACATCTATTATCAAGTCACAACTAGAATGTATTTTTCTTTTCACGAATTTTTGGAGATTTGTAACACTAGTACATATTTGGTATATTGTGTATTGTGTTTACTCATCATCATCATCATCATCTTGTAATTCCTTTTTTTATATGGGTGGCCATGGCAATAACTTCTTTGGCATCAGGTGTACGCGGCATAGGCAAGTCATTTGGGATGTCTTCGACTATCTTGCCTGGACGTGCAGTGAAGCGAAGAATCCTAGTACCCAAAGTAGCAGCTTCTAGAGGATCATGTGTAACAAACAAGATTGTCTTTTTCGTTTTTTGCCAAATCATCTGAAGTTCAAACATGAGCTCACCCTTTGTTTTTGCATCCAAGGCAGAGAAGGGTTCATCCATAAGTAACATGTTAGGGTCTAGTGCAAGAGCCCTTGCTATGGATACGCGTTGTCGTTGGCCAACTGATAGTTTTTTGACGTATTGATCAGCATACATGTGCATATTTACCATATTCAAATACATGCTGGCAATCTCGTGTCTTTTTTCAGCAGGAATTTTTGCCATCTTGAGGCCAAATTCCACATTTTCACGCACAGTCATCCACGGGAATGTAGAGTCTTCTTGGAACACCATCACACATGTGGGTGTAGGTTCGCTAATCTGTTTGCCGTATGAGTATATTGTACCACTATCTGGTTTTAAAAAACCACATATCATGCGTATCAGAGTTGATTTACCACAACCGCTTGGACCAGTCAAACAAACGAACTCGCCACTGTTTATCTGTAGATTTAGATCTTCAAATACAGGTAGTGGAGAACCGCCCTCATATCTCCCAGATAAGTTTTCGATGTCTATGGCATGCATGTGAATCATTAGAACCAGTTTGTTAAAAATGATGTGGTATTTTTACGTATTACAAAGATACATGTATTGGAATTATGATCAGAGTTGGATAAATGTCACAAACCGTAGTTGAAAATCCCTGAAATGAACGCATGATTAAAAATATGTAAACACATACAGATTCAACAACTCTATAAACATACACGTTCAGTAGACATCATGTCTCAATCAAGTTCCAATCCGTTACAACCCTATGGTATCATTTGGTATTTGTGTTCAAAGTTGTTTTTTTTTTTGTTTTTGTTTTTGTTTTTTGATATGACTTGTTGTTTCTAACAGAATAGTATCACTGACAAATCCACCTTCCAATAAGACCTGTATCAGGAGTTCTACCTGAATAATAGTAGTGATATAACTGCACTTAAAACGTGATTCAATTTAGAGGATAGGAAACGTGTATGGCAATGCAAAGTATAAAAAAGATGGTAAAAACTATTCAAGTTAGATGATGTTAAATTATGACGCTCCGCTGTATAGACCGCCATCAGAGGCCAAATCGCTGATATTTCAGGTTACGCTGGGTTGTTCATTTAACGAATGTTCCTTTTGTGACATGTATCGTTCCAAAGAATATTCTGAAAGATCGTGGGACGAGGTAAAATCAGAGATTGATATGATGGCAAAATATATGCCAGAAACAGAACGCGTTTTTCTTGCAGACGGAGATGCGTTGAATTTAGATTCTGAATATATGATAAAGATTGTAAGATACATCAAAGAAAAGTTTGCAAACATTCAACGAATCTCATGTTATGCCATGCCCATGAACATTCTAAAAAAGACACCTGACGAGTTAAAAAAGATGAATCAGGCGGGGCTTGACATGTTTTATTTAGGGATTGAGAGCGGCTCTGATACTGTCTTAAAAAAAGTAACAAAGGGCGCTGTTGCAAAAACCATCATTAAATCAGTCAACAAGGCAAAGGATGCAGGATACATTATGTCATGTATGGTAATTTTGGGACTAGGTGGTAAAAAATATTCAAAAGATCACATAAAGGGAACAGCCCAAGTAATCAGCGCATGTTCGCCTAACTATGTTGGTGCATTAACACTATACCTTGAGAATGGGATAAAAGAAGAATTTCTTGAAAAATATCAGGGACAGTTTGAGAGAATCAATGATGATGAATCATTAGAAGAGTTGTATGATTTAGTTGATCAAATCGAGACCAGTAATGAGATTATTTTTAGGGTAAATCATGGCTCAAACGCATATACAATAAAGGGAACATTCCCCCAAGACAAACAGGCAATGCTTGCAAAGGTAGATTGGATGAGACAGCATCCAGAAGTTGTACGTCCCCAAGGATTACGCGGATTCTAAACATGGAACGAATAAAATAATTGGTGTGATAGTATGTACATTACTAGCAGATTTAGATTTTATTGTACATACAAAAATATGGATTTGCAGTTAATCGCAGAGTAAAGGCAGGTTAGAAGACGATATGATCCACGTAAAGAACAGGAGGCTAAATGGCATCAATGATAGATTTGAGATTATCTGGTAGTTCTGGTAGTTCAGTGTGACTTTCGTTGTTTTGAAGAATTTCAGGGCCGATTCGTCTAACGCGTTGTGTGCCAATGAGAGTGTCGATGTTTCTTTGAATGTCTTTTTCAGATAGTATGGAGGCAAGTTTTTGGATGACTAGTTGCTCGTCTTCGTATTTTTTTATAGCATATTGGACAAGTATCGTTTTTTCAACTAGTGTGAAATCACTCATATGTATCATTACAAGTCTACGAATAATAATCTTTGATAATGATGGTAAGATAGTTAAAATACAATAAATTCCAATAACTGTTACATGGTAAGCAAATTACAGCTAGTCTCAAACGTGTTAACCATCAAAAAATATGCAAGTATTGCAATAGTTAGCAGTGTAGGACTGGGAATAATCTACTATTATTTGACAATGTCAATGCTGCCAACACATTTTGGTGTGGTGTCAGAGATGGCACCATGGTATATTGCTACGTCAATTGGGCTAACGATTGCAATCTCAGCACTTGCCGGAATTAATTTTGCAATGATGGCATTTAAGATAAAAAGAGTAAAGATGATGAACTCTGTAAAATCAAACTCGTCAGCGGTGTTAGGGGGAGCGTTTGCAGCCTTTACTCCAGGATGTCCTGCATGCACTGCACCTCTAGCAGTAATTTTAGGTGCAGTAGGAGGTTTATCGTTATTTCCTATGCAGGGGTTAGAGTTAAAGTTCATTTCAGTTGGTGTCTTGATTTTTTCAATCTATTGGATTACAAGAGGGTTGCAAAGTAAGAGTTGTTGCAAGATTGGGTGACCAATAATAATAATAGCAGGATAACAGGCGTATTAGGAATAATTATTGTTTTGGAATGAATACAGAGCACGTAACAAGCAAGATAATCAGAGATTTGATGCAATATAAGATGATTAAATGTTATGTGATTGTGTATTGTCCCGAAAGTAGTTCACCCCTCACATCAGGCTCATAGCCTAGGTGGGCGTGTTCCATGACCGATTTTTTCAGCGGCATGGCATCCCATGTAAAATCTATGAAAGACACAGTCAACTTGTCCATTACTGGAAACAGCGGTGTGTGGGTCCGCAGATGGAGACGCTCTACTGTGTGGCGTTATATAGGAAGACGGAGAGTACGAGTAATGAAAAAACTTGACTTGTCCAAAGTGGAATGGATTATCAGAGAAAAACGCAAGAATACTGCCAGTAACAGAGAGATTGCAGCAAAGATGAACGTCTCTGTCAGATGGGTTCAAAAGCTGCACAAGAGATACAAAGATGCAGACAAGATAGTGTATCCTGCCCCAATGGGAAGACCCAAAAAGAGTGCGCCCGGACGACTAGAACACTCTGTGATTCTCTCAGCAATAGCAAACGAGATTCGAGGAGCTGCAACCTTGGAGCGCGTCATAAGATCATCTGTAGGAATGTATATTGCGCACAACTTTATACACAAAGTATTGAAAGATGCAGATTATGTAGATGCCAGTCCAAACAAGAGCAAGAGGCGCAAGTGGGTTAGGTGGGAACGAACTTACTCCAATTCCCTGTGGCATACTGATTTCAAACAGCTTGACGATGGCAGATGGCTCATATGTTACCAGGATGACGCTTCACGTTTTGTGACTGGTTTTGGGGTATTTGCAGAGGCAACTACAGAAAACGCCCTAAAGGTACTTGATGAGGCCATAAAAAATCACGGCAAGCCTGCATCAATCCTGACAGATCGCGGTACCCAGTTCTATGCCACAGAGTCTGAGGCCAAGAAGAAGGGTGCCTCCAAATTTGAACAAAGACTGGTGGAACTTGACATCAAACACATATTGGCACGTGTACGACATCCACAGACAAATGGTAAACTAGAACGTCTGCACGGAGAGATACAGCGCAAACTAGGCCACTTTGAAGGTGCCTCAGCTGGCAAGACTCGACGTGGTACAACAGAGAACTCTAGTGTAGGAGGACCGTTTTACACCGCATCTGCAAAGGATCCCGTGGAACGGTTCATGGAATGGTACAACTACAACAGACCGCATATGTCACTTGACTGGGACAATCTAGAGACTCCGGTACAGGCATTTAAGAGAAAGATGCCACCTGCTGGCAAGACGGTGACAGATAGTCAAACAGGTCAAGAGTACAGTGTAGAGTAACATTATGATATCAAAACAGATGTTATCCTTAGTGGATACTATACATAATTTTTTGAATAGTTGCCATGCGTGGAGTGGAAATGAATAAAATTCATGAATTGTATAGTGGAATTTAGCGCAAGAGAGTTATACAACACTCTAGAACATCATACATGCAAACATCTCCAAGTTTTGAAGAGGGGCGAACTACTTTCGGGATCCCACAAATGTTATGTGATTGATTACAAACTTTTAGAAGCTAAATGCAAGTGACTGTTTGAGTATTGCATACTACAACTGTAACTTGGTATCATCATCTTCTTTCCCCCGCATAAATCTCATCCTCGTGCATCTTCCCGTCATCCATTTCCAATTCATCAGCTGCGACAGTAACATCAGAAACAATGTTCAGATCGTCCGACAGGTTCACAAGCTCCTCGCATCCACCATAGTATTCAACTGTTATTTGCTTGCTTTCATCTGATGTCTTGAGTGCCTTTGCAAAATGTTTTTGACGCATTCTTATTTCACCATCATCTAACGTTTCAAGGTAGCCAAAGGCTTTTGCCATTTCGTAATTGTGTATTGTAGTTACATATAAGGAATAGAAATGTGTCTGTAGCACAAAACTTGGGTTGATGGAACTAAATGAGATGTTGAATCAGTTGGATCTGAGAGCTCTTGTACATCTCATGACTTAAATCCAAGGAATTGGAACTATGAGCATGATTTCCATGGGTTTCAAAATCAAAGAGATGGTCTCCATGTACGAGTTTGACGAGGTTTCAGGCAAGTTGGGAAAACATTACACTTTGATAGACCCGGATCCGCAGAAGATGCAAGACAAGGTAGTCATAGATCTGTGGGACATCAAAGAGAGTGTGGACCGGCACAGAAAAACACTTGTAGAGAATTCCGAGATCTTTTCATCCATGCGTGCCGAGGAGCTGTTCGTGGCAATGTCTGTAAACAGCCCGCTGGTAATGGAGATCTTTGGAAGGATATATACGCCGTCTCCAACATGATCAATACCCCAGAAGAGATGGAGCAGCACCTAGACGATGAAGAATTCCTCTCGTACGTTGGAGAGCAGGAGTACGCGAGAATGAAACCGCTTTATGATAAGATAAATGAACATGATAAGGATTAATCTCGGCGGTAAAGTAACATCAGAACACTGACGTGTCCAGATAATCAACACCCCATACCTCGTAAACTTTAAATGAATTCCACCAGAATAATTTCCATGCCCACGCTCAAAGCTTCCGGACTTCAGTTTGAAGATGAAAAACCCCAACAGCGCGTCTGGTATGAAAAGTCCAAGGAAGTAACCGTCCAAGACCAAGAACAGGCAGCGACTGAACACGGGATCGTCTACTTCAAGCAGGATGGGCAAACAAGTGTAAAAAACGAGCCCGTCGACTTTCCCAAGGCAAAAGCGGAGATGGAGTCTCTCGGATGCGGGGAGGACAACCATTTCATAGGGTTTAATAATTTGAAAACACACGAACTACTCCAGTTCCTTCGATTCGAACCGGACCTATGGTATGCCGACGTGCCTATAGCCTACGGACGAGGTTGGGATAGATATGTCTGGGGATGTCGTGCAGATTTGAATGCCGTACTGAACACGGCAGAACTGTTCATAAACGAAGATCCTTGGTTTGACTCGTTGCCGTTTACCATGAGGCGAATCAACAAGGATGTGTTGCATACCATGCCAACCAAATAAAGTTCATAAGACTTGAAACAAGAATCAAGTGTTCAAATCTTGACATTTAGAGCTGGAACCAAGAAGAGTAAAGATCAGAAATTGATCCAGACAACTACTTTTCAGTTGCTTTGGATGGCGTTGTCCAAATTTTTGATTCAAAATCAGTGAAAAACTTAAAGATCACGGATCTCGCGCTGGCTTAATGAGTAAAAAACGTGATAAAAATACGAGACCGTATATATTTCGGAATTGTTCGATAGGTCACGGCCCGGCTTGGTTTTATGTCTCGACAACAAAAACCAGGAGGGTCGTACCCTTACTGATCTGCTTCATTCTTGTCAGATTTGGCCTAAATCAAAGTATATTTTGCTTAGCTGAAAATCTCAAATACTTTAATTGTGACGGGTTTAGAACATATGTAATGGTATATCTAGATTACAATTCCACAACTCCAGTAGACCAAAGAGTAATTGATGAAATGATTCCAGTGTTCAAAAAAAAATTTGGAAACCCATCTAGCACACATGACTCAGGAATGGACGCAATGGATTTGATAGATGACGCAAGAGAGAAGTTAGCGATATTAATTGGTGCGGACAAGGAGGACGTCATCTTTACATCCGGAGCTACAGAGGCCAACAACATGGCAATAGCCGGAATTGGACTGAACATAGAAAACAATCACCGCATATTATATGGTGCTACAGAACACAAGTCTGTCATTGAGCCATGCAACTTTATGAAACGATTCGGATCAGAAATATTTGTAATTCCCGTAAAATCTGATGGAGTAATAGACCTTGATGTATTAAGCGAAAAGATAGAGCCAGAAACTGACGTGGTATCCATAATGCTTGCAAACAGCGAGACCGGAGTGATAAACCCCATAAAGGAGATATCCAAGATTGTCCATGATGCAGGCGCCATACTTCACAGCGATATTACACAAGCTGCAGGTAAGATTCCAGTCGACATTCATGACCTTGGAATAGATATTTCCACCTGCAGTAGCCACAAGATGTATGGTCCCAAGGGAGTAGGCGCATTTGTGGCATCACGTCATATACGGAAAAGCATGACTCCGTTGATTTATGGGGGAGGACAGGAAAAAGGCCTGCGCAGTGGCACACAAAATGTTTCTGGAATCGTGGGATTCGGCAAGGCATGCCAGATTGCATACGAGATAATTCCAAAAGAGTCAGCAAAACTGTTGGTACTGCGCGATAATTTAGAATCAAGAATAAAATCTCTCATTTCAAATGTAACGATAAACGGCGAGAATACAGAACGCCTTCCAAATACATCAAGTATAAGAATACACGGTGCACAATCAGACGCAGTGATTGTTAATACTAAACATATTGAAATCTCATCAGGAAGTGCATGCTCTTCTAATACGATGGAACCATCACATGTACTTACCGCAATGGGACTAGATCGTACTGCAGCAGACGAATCAATCCGCGTATCTGTTGGAAGACATACGGAGATGAAAGACATTGAAACTGCTGCAATAGACATTGCACAAGCAGCAGAGTTTGTACGAAAAAAAGAGGCAGAGATTACGGAGAATCTGAGATAGATGTTAGTTACAGAGGCCATACCAAAACCTACATTTGCAAACCACGAATCGTTTCATCTCAGATACGGATGGCTCAAAAAAGCATATGATCAGATACAAGACGATCCTTCAATATTCAAACGTGAGGATACCACAGTAAAACTAGGTGTTGGAAAAAACATGGTTCGAGCAATAAAATTCTGGGGACGTGCAAACAAGATAATGGAAGCATGTGGTTCTGGTGCAAACACGACTATGGTCAGCACAGAAATAGGCGATATAATATTTGATGACAAATATGGACTTGATCCATATCTTGAAAAGCCAGATACTTTATGGTTATTACACTGGCTACTTTTTGCACCACCATGTAAAGTTCCGGTATGGTGGATGATAATGAATGATTTTCATGCAACAAACGTAAAGATTGAGGATGTGACCGAGTCAATTACTACTCGCATTACAAACATTGCCGAATGGAAAACACAAACAATCCACGACAGCGTGCAGTTTTGAGCTAGCCAAGCCCGGCATGCAGATGGCACTTGCGTTATTGCACATGCAAAATCCATAAAAAAAGATATTGATGTATTTGTACATACATACACTACTAGGCAGAACAAACTTACCATGGAAGATTATCTTGACTGCCCGTTAAGACAGCTCCACATGATAAAACAGAGTTCACGAGATACTATGAGGTTTGTATTTGGCAAAAAATATGGAGTATCTCCACTGATTACAGCCTTTGCATGCCTTGATTTTATAGCTCGTTCTGACATAAAGTCCAAGAATGTGTCTCTTAGCAGATTGGCAACGGAGGCAGGCAGTATAGGCAACATCTTTAAGATAAATGAAAATGACCTTTTGGATTTGCTATCAAACGCATGTGATATCTCAGATTCAATCAAACTACAAAATATCAACGGTGCGCAACACTTGGTGTTTGATTCTATTGAAGAAGCATCAAAAGAAATACTTTCTTTGGCATATGACAAAAAGATCATGCCCGTTGCAATGATACAGGAGCAGATAACATAATGAAAACAGTTCAAAAACGCAAGCCACTCTCAAAACTAGTTACAATCCCTCCAAAGGAATACAATTCTACAAATATTGAACATGATGATATCACCGCATTAAAGAACTATCTTCCTAGTGCAAGTACTCTGGAGATAGTTGAGCGTTTTTCAGCTGGACTTTCAGGTGCAAAGGATGGACGAATGCTCTCAATTACAGGACCGTATGGTTCAGGCAAGTCAACCATGGCAACATTTCTCAAAGGCCTTCTTGTAGCACGACATAAATCGGAATGGAAGACGGCGCATAATGTTCTTAAACGCGAGTCATTTAATGTTACTACCATACTTTTAGATGCACGAGAAAAAGCAAACATTCACCAGAAGGGAATGCTTGTATGTGCAATAACTGCAAGACGCGAACCAATTACGGCAACCATATTAAAGGCATTAGATGATGGTGCAACAAAGTATTTTGACAAATACACAACAAAGCACTTTTCGACGGCACGACATCTAAAAAAACACATTAGAAATCTAAAGAAAACAGTGCCTTCTGTTTCGGAAATAACTGAAATTATTGTAGATATGTGCAAGATTGCTCCTGTAGTTATAATCCTTGATGAATTTGGCAAAAATATAGAATATTTTACCACAGATGAAACACAGGAAAGCGATCTGTTCTTGCTGCAAGAGCTAGCAGAAATGTCCGGGCCGGGAAGAAAAATTCCTCTATCAATTATAACGCTGCAGCACATGGCGTTTGAGGAATATGCCGTAGGCGCATCCCATGCAAGAAAGCAAGAATGGGCAAAGATTCAGGGCAGATTCGAAGACATCCCATTTGCAAATTCACCAAATCAGACAAGACAATTAATCTCGAACACCATCAAGCTAACCCCTAATAATAGCCGTCGCCGAATAGTGAGAAATTGGGCCAAAAGCAAGGCAAAATTATTGCAGAACCTTGGCATAGAAGGAGGATTCGATCCAGATCTGATTGCATCGTGTTATCCTCTAGAGCCATTAGCGCTTGAAGTCCTACCTGAGCTGTGTTCAAGATACGGACAACATGAGCGAACTTTGTTGTCCTTTATCTCAGACGGTGGCAAGAACACGGTTGCAACATTTATCGATGAAAATTACTGGCAAGATGACAAACCTCCCACAATTGGATTGGATACTCTGTATGATTACTTCATATCAGGTACAAGCATGATTAATTCTAGCTCTGCAAACATAACTCGTCTCATGGAGATTGAGACCATAATTCGTGACTCGTATGGATTAGACAAAATCGAAATTAAGACATTGAAGACAATTGGAATTCTTAATTTGATTGCAAGATCGGGATACCTTAGAGCATCTCAACAAATCATAGATTATGTAATCGGTGCAAAATCAAAACAAATTCTAAAGAAACTACAAAACAAATCCATCATTACATACAGAAAATATGCAGACGAGTACCGCATATGGCATGGTACCGATATCGACATAGCTGCAAAGCTTGACATGTACAAGAAACGATATTCGAAATCCTCGTTGACCCAAATGCTCCAAAATGTCATTGAACTAGAACCTGTGGTGGCTGCAAAACACAACATAAAGTATGGTACCATGAGACTTTTTGAGAGACGATTTGCAACATCTTCTGAGATCATACTAGATGACAGCTATGATGGTGCGATTCTGTATGATACAGGCAGTTCGACAAATGTAATATGCAACAAGCCTCTGATTACAGTAAAACCAGAAGATACGTCAATACTACTCCGTGAAGCAATTAACGTTATGGCAATTCGAGACATTTTGGAAAATGACCAGGATGTAATATCAGACTGGGTATCACACAAAGAACTAGAGGAGAGATTATCTGATGCAGAAATAATTCTGGACAGAGAATTTGGCAATACGCACGGCAGTACTGCAAGGTGGTCATATGACAACAAAATGTTAAATGGAACGCCAAGTGCAATAGCATCCACCGTAAGTGATGATGCATATCCAGATACGCCCAAGATACACAATGAGATGATAAACCGTACAATTCTTTCATCACAGGGCACTGCTGCAAAACGACAATTACTAGAGAACATGATAATTGATACCAATAAAGCACGCTTTGGAATAGATGGTTACGGGCCTGATCGTGCAGTATATGAAGCAATTTTTGTAAAAAACAATATTCATGTTGCTGATTCTAATCTTGATTGGAAACTAAAGTCACCCTCATCAGATAATACTCTGTATCCTGTATGGGATAAAATATTGAAGATGTTGAAAAAATCCAAAAAACGTGTATCATTGCATTCGATACACCAACTGTGCAAGATGCCGCCATATGGCATGAAAACAGGTACAATTGATATCATCATCACTACGATCTTACTGATTTACAAAAACAACATCGCATTGTACGAGCATGGAACGTATTCACCAAAACTTGGAATAGAGATCGTAGAGCGAATGATAAAAAATCCAAGCCATTTTGAGTTGAAATATTTTACAAGCACTGCATCAAAAAAACAACTACTAAGTACAGTAATCAAAGATTTTGATATAAATTCAGAAGGCAGTGTACTAGATGTTGTATCTCATCTGGTGCGAATTACCTCTGTTCTTGTACCATATGCAAGACAGACCAAAAATCTAGACAAAAACACTATTGCCGTAAGAAATACCATACTTGAGGCAAGAGAGCCAGACACGTTACTGTTTGAATCACTTCCAAAGGCCTTGGGATTTGATTCTTTTAACTCAGATAAATCAAAATCAGAGATCACAAAGTTTTCAAAAACACTAACAAAATCAAAAACTAATCTTCAAAACGCCTATTCTAAAATGCTTCAGGATATTAAAAAAATGCTGTTTGATTACACGGGAATAGACGACAGAAAAAAGGTTTCACAGGCCGCTTCAGTCATGCTGAAAAATGTAACTGATCATAAAATGAAGGTGTTTTTGACTGTAGTGTCTTCAGATACCATAGATAGGGAAGAAGATTGGATAAGCTACATTGCTTTGAGCCTTACAGATGTTCCTCCAGAATCTTGGAAAGATGATCAGTGTGAACTGTTTGAGAATAATCTAGCTGAGGTATCTAGAAGATTCAAAAGACTTGCATCGATGAATTTTTCAGATGTGTCTGACAATTTTGTAAAACCATCGTATCAGATTACCGTCACTCATGCTGATGGTAGAGAACATAATAACATAGTATCTTTGAAGCCAGAACAAAAAAAGAAGATGGAAAAAATAGTAAACAAAATACTTGTAGACATGAAGAAAAACGGATTCACAGATAAAGATGTCGATGCACTTGTGGCAATATTAAGTGAAAAATAAACGGAGTAAACTATGATTATTGGAGGAATGGATGTTTCTGGAAATACTCAAATTGGAAATTACAAATATCTAGGAATCGTTATTGGCACAAGCGAGAATATTAATTCTATAATTAAACATTTGGAATATGAACAAGTTCTTCAAAATACATACAAATATAATCGTAAGACGCTTGTTTCAAAATTAAAATTTAATAATAATGAGTCTATTGCATTTTGTATTAGAATTGACAAGAAGACAATAATTGATAAGCTCAAAAATAATTTAAGGAAGAAGCATTACTCGATTTCAATAGGAAAACTTTTTCATGCATATAATTATTTAATATTGCATCGAATAAGAGATCAAATAACAGAATTTACACACAAACACAATACTTCATTATCTGAGATCAATTTTCAATGTGATTATGACTGTAAAAATTTTGCAAAAGACAATGGTTTGCGTTATACCAAAGAAGGAAATGCACACATGTTATCTGACTTGGTTGCTTGGTCAAATAACAAAGGTTTCGAACCAGATGGCGTGGTTGCGATGGATATCACACAATATCTTGAAAAAGAACTACGGACTTTTTTTAAATAAAAGCTCCTATATTCACATGAGCCCCTAGGTCCCTAACTATGTTAGGCTAGAGGATTCGAATATAGGCACATATACTACACTAAAGAAGTATAATATGTTTTGGTAGAATTCCCAATTTACCAAGCACAATATCTAAGTTTCAAATGAATTTTGGGAAAAAACTACCGATAAACCTATAAAATCACAGGATATTGAAAAACCGCATGAGAGACAAGATTGGCGATAGACCATACGATATCACGAAAAAAGACGGCAAATATGTAATCAAATTCTATCCAATGGTAAAGAATGCCAAAAAGCCAGATAAGGTATTGTTCTGCCTCACTGTTTCAAAAAAGGAATTTGACACGCTAGCTGCCAAGATAAAATAAACTTCCAAGTTATTGTCTGATATTAAATAGTTATATGATGTAATAAATTTCTAGTATCATGCCAAGGCATGTTTGTGGTATTTCTGGTGGCAAAGACTCTAGTGCTCTTGCCGTATACATGAGAGACAAAGTTACCGACATGGAATATTTCTTTTGTGACACTGGTGCAGAACTTCCAGAGACATATGCATATCTTGCAAAGCTTGAGGTGGTATTGGGCAAAAAAATTGAAAAACTAAATTCTACACGAAGTTTTGATCACTATTTTGAAGTATATCGTGGCACCTTGCCATCCCCACAGATGAGGTGGTGTACTAGCATGTTGAAGATAAAACCACTAGAAGATTGGATAGGTGATGATGACGTGATATCATATGTGGCAATACGTGCAGATGAGAAAAACAGGACAGGATATATATCGACCAAGCCCAACATCAAGACAGTATTTCCATTCATTGATGCAGATATTGATCATGCGGGTGTAGTAAAAATTCTAGAAGATGCAGGAATCAACCTGCCAGATTATTACAAGTGGCGGACACGTTCCGGATGTTATTTCTGCTTCTTTCAGCGTAAATCTGAATGGGTTGGTCTTGCAGACAACCATCCTGATTTGTTCAAGCGTGCAGTCGCAATCGAGCAAAAGATACTCAAGGATGCAGGAGTTGCAGGGGATGCGAATTTTAAATCAAGTGGAATGAAGGGACGGCAATATACATGGTCTGAAGGCGAGACATTAACCGAGTTGTTGGAAAGACGTGATGATATAATGGCCAGACAGGCAGAGAACCTCAAAAGAGTCAAATCAAAACGAAAGAACCTGCCGCTAGTTGATGTGCTTGCAGACGCCTTGGATGAGGAGGACGAGTCCACACCTTGTACTGTCTGCCACCTATAATATAAAAAAGGGTATGCAGAGGGTATGATAATGAGTACTGAAAAAATATCTCCCATACGTATTGGGGCCGCCCTAAAATCTCTTCGCAATAACGACTTTAATGCATATTCGGCAATCTACGAAGTAGTTGATAACTCGATTCAAGCTTACGCAAAAGAGATTAGACTCAAATTCAAGATGAGTACACCGCAGGGCAAACATAAGCCCCGTCCGGTTTGTATAGCAGTCGGTGATGACGGACACGGGATGGATTCTGATACATTGCAACATTGCCTAGCTATCGGCTATTCGAATAGATACGATGATCGTAAAGGAATAGGCAGGTTTGGAGTGGTTTAATGACTATGGGTGCAATCAATCTATCCACGAATGACTATGGGTGCAATCAATGTATGTGATAAAATTGAAGTGTATTCTAGAGAAAAACAAGGGAATTGGAGATATACATTTTTGGATAACAGTGGAATCGATAATGATGCAGATCCATTTCTGCATCCCGTAGAGCAAAAAGATCTTCCATCAGAATACAAAGATCTGGTGGGAGACTATGGTACTCTAGTAATTTGGAGTAAGATTGAACGAATTGATTCTGAATTTGAACTAGATGTGCTTAAACATCGTCTAGGCAGAATCTATCGTAAATTCATAGGCGAAGAAATAATCAAAGACGGTAAGCCCATAAAAAACAACAATTTACGGAAAATATTCATAGATAATGGTTCAAATAATGTATCAGTTACCGCACATGATCCACTTTATGCTACAAAAAATCCCAAATTTCCAGATGATGACCGCGCAGCGCTCCAACCTGAACATGTGTTTGATCATCCGGTACATGTTGTAGATTCACCTAGCAGTGGTGAGAAAAAAGGCAAGATCATAATCAGAACATCCATGCTCCCTAAATCTTGGAGAAAAGGAGAAAAAAATGCACATTTGAAGGGGTATGGAGGAAGTAGCAAATTTAATAACGATAGAAGAGTGTTTGAAAATGAAGGGTTTTCGATATTGAGAAACGGCCGCGAGGTCTATTATGGTCCAATGTCTAGATTTTCACCGACGACAAAACCAGCGGATAGGTTTTGGGGATGTGAGATAGATTTTGATCCGGTCTTAGATCACTGGTTCTCTGTAAAGAATATAAAAATCGGCGCCAGACCTCTTAAAGAACTCAGAGACATATTACAACAGAAACTTCAACCGTCTATAATCAACAATTTTAGAAAGGCGCTTGAAGAAGTTTGGGCCGATGAGGATCAAAAGAAATCTGAAGCAGAAACAGGACCATTGCAAAGCCATACCAGCACCGAGAAAGAACTTGCAGAAATTTGTCCACCGCTACAGCCAACGATATCTCCGGAAGAGGCCAAGGACAATATAGAACAACACGCAGAAACACTCTTTGATAATCCTGAAGAACAAGAAAAATATGTATCAGAGATAATGGATCCGGATAAGCCGTATAAGATCATACACGATCACAAGGCTCGCTCGGACGGCCCATTCATAGATGTGCTAGACAACGTAGGCAAAAAAGTAGTCCATTATAATATGAGCCATCCATTTTTTGTGGAGATTTATCGCAGAATCCAGGAAATAGAAGCCCTGTCTGCTGATCCTCAAAATTCTGATCTGTTAAAACTCGCTAAAGAATTAAAGGCCGATATAGACAGACTCATCTACGCCTACGCTGAGGGCCAATATGATCTTGATGATCTAACCCGTACACAATCCGTAGGAAATACTGTGGAAGAACATCTTGTAAAATGGAGTTACCATCTAAGAAAAGCATACAAGAATTAGGTGGACTTGGGTGTTAAATGACAGATTACCACGTAGTGAATTAGAGTTTTCTTTAAAAGAATACTGGGACACGCTTAATTTTATTCTCAAGGAAATAAACCCTAATGAAGATTTTGATATTGGGACAAAAAATATGCTGGGCAAACTTCATCATGCACTAAACATATCATCTTACAAAAAACCGGAATTTCGGGCAAAACTTCTCAAATATGCGGATAAAAAGAAATGTCTTAGATTTTTCCAGAGAACCGGAATACCTATTTCATCTCAAGATGATCAAGCATATGAAAAATCAATTGAGAAAGCTTCTAAACTAGCATGGGGTTGCAATAATGAAACACAAGCATTCATAGAAGAATTTGAGTATGACAAAAATCTAATTCCAAGTCCAGAACAGGATCGCACTTCTGAATTCACAATACCTACCAACAAGCCACTTCGAATGTTAAAAGAGTATCAAAGTAAAGTATTCTACGAGGGAATGCGGTTGGTGGAGAATCCATGGGTACATTTTATCATAAAAATGCCAACCGGTGCCGGCAAAACACGCACTGCCTTGGAGATGGTAAGTAATTTTCTAAACAACGGCATAGAGGCAGGAGAAAAAAGACAGGTAGTATGGCTTGCTGACCGTGAGGAGTTATGCGAACAGGCAATAACTTCCATGCAAGAGATCTGGTCACATTTGGGCAAAGACGATTTACATGTATATCGTGTATGGGGTAAGAATGATCCAAATAATTTCGAGCCTAATGCGTTCATCGTTGCCACATATCAAAAATTGAATAACTTGCTGGATTCCAGTAATTTTCCCAAACCTGAGCTTGTGGTGGCTGATGAGGCACATAATGTGATCGCACGTACACACAAAAATGTAATACGGCGCCTTGAAGAAAACGGCACTAGAATAGTTGGCCTTACTGCCACACCTCTAAGAGGAATGAACAGTCCAGAGAACACAAAATTACGTGAATATTTCAACGATAAGATAATAGAGATAGACTCTGGAGATATGGATAACATATCCTATCTGCAATCAAAAGGGTATCTTGCATACTGTGATCCTGAAACGATTGAATCCAATAGAGAGTTCATCCTTACACAGGAACAACGAAGAAGATTTGCCGATGATCACGATCTTCCACCGGCATTGTTAGATGAGATAGCTGCGGACAATATAAGAAATATCGCAATTGCCAAACGATTGAAAGAGTTGATAGTTGAAAACAAACAAATATTATATTTTGCGCCCAATCTAAAACAATCAAAGCTGATGTGCGCCATAATTTTGGCGTTGGGCGGTAATGCGGCACATGTGGATGGGAACACACCCATGGCGTATAGACGTGATGTCATATCAAAATTCAAAGAGGGTGTGATTAAATGCATATGCAATGTTAATGTTTTTTCAGTTGGCTTTGATGCCCCCAACATAGATGTGGTATTCATAGCTAGACCCACTAGATCCATAGTGCTTCATCAGCAGATGATTGGTCGCGGAATGCGCGGTCCGCGCATGGGCGGTACTGAACAGTTCAGGTTGATCAGAATATTAGACATACTTCCGTCAATAGAACTTGCAGATGAATATTTCGCTGATCTTTGGAGATACAAAAACCTGAACACTTGATATTGAGTGAGTTTTGATTATAGTTTTTTAATTCTTTGTGAATGTCTGCCTGGAACATCTATCTTGTATTTGCCATCTCCTAGCCTTTCAAACCATTCCAATAAAACTTGGACGTTTCCAGTCAATTCTCGTCTGCTTGGAACAGGCACATCAGTGCAATTGTCTTGAATCCATTCCTTTATTCTCCCAAAGTATGCCTCTGGCGCAATAAATTCATCAATTCTTTGAATAAACGGATGTGCAAAAAAGCTTCGAGTCAGTTCTGCAATAAATTCAGATTCTGATAGTCCCTTAGATATATCATAATTTGCGATATCATGAAACACGCATGCGACAATCTCAGAATCCTCAGATGGGCGCTTGCCTGCAACAATCCTCAAGTATCCCGATACCAGTTCATCTACAGAACGAGTCATAGGCAATGCAGCCACTGAAAAATCATCTTTTTCTGGCAGAGGCACAATATCTTCCAGACTAGGATACTTGTCTGCCTCTACCTTGTTGTTCTCATACCATTCTGTGAGCTTGTCATACATTACATCATCTACCAGTCTTGCCTCATGGAGTATCTTCCCAAAGACCAACCTATCATCATTATCGAGGGATTCAATGTTTGCACCAACCTCATAGTTTCCATTAGGTAAAAGGCCTCGATTAGACACATTTCCGGTTGCAATTATGGCATCTTCCAACTCCACAGAGTATACCTTGAGGTGTATGTTTGGGCTTAGATACAATGTGATTTTTTGATCACGACAATATGGATACAGTTCAAGTTCAGAAGAACCAAATAAAATATCTCTAGGCTTCCAAGTTGTGACAATGACTTTGGGATTGGGAAGACCATCTAGTAGCTTCTCTAATACTGTTGTTTTGATGTATGGTACAAAAATGTAAATTGTATTATCTGGATTGCTTTTTTCAAAATAATCTCGTATTTCATCAAACATGGGACTGTGATAAAGCTTGGTCAATAGTATACCTCAACCATATCTTGGAAATCGTTCTTTGATATATTTGAACTGTTGATCCATGTCAAATTTGACTGCCTTGGGTGCTGGTCCTCTGACAAAAAACGTCTTTGATTTTGTGTGCAGATATATTGGTCGATCTGCAGGCAAGACATGTACTATACATATTGTTTTATTCTCAATCTGACGAAACTTTATCCTTATTTTACTAGTTACAAACACCTTGTCTTTTAACAAATCCTCTAATTTGTCTACTATGTGATTTGCAAATGAATCACTATAATCTGAGAATTTTCCAAGTTTCATATCTTGTTCCAATCCGACTATAACTCCATCAGAGTTTATGCCCAGATACACAAATCCTCCCTCATACGAATTACCAAAGGAACATACTGCTGTGGCAAATCGTTCCTGTACTGAACGCTTTATTCCCCCTATTGCCTGTTTGTCATCTGTATTCGGTATTTTTTTGTCATATTGGTAGAACTCTTTGAACTCATTACTTGCATCTTCTGTTTTTGGTATCTCTATTTTGTCCAAATCTATTGGTTTGTTAGTTTCCCTAGTCTGATTTTGATCCTCTAGCTGCTTTACTCGACCTATTTGACCACCTTCTAAGCTGACCTTTATTCCATGAGGATGAATCTGAGAGGAAGTTAGAATTGTCTTTACTGTGCCTTCAGTCAATTTACCGGTACCCTGATTCTTTTTTGTTTCAATTGAGACTCTAGCCCCTATTTTGATCTGGTTACGGTTTGGGGCAGACATGTACATTCTAGAACATTTGATGATTTTAGTTTTTCAGATCAAGGGATCTGATTTAATTTCTAATTTTCAGATATTGGAGACTGAACATAACATGGTTGGAGGTCTTCTGACCCCCATTTCGTCCGATACAAGAGACAGTAAAAAAGGATTGGGATCAAGAGTGTCACAGGAATTGGAGTCTGGGCAGGATTCAAACCCACAACAACAGCAGAAAGCGGTTGGAACTTACAATAGTCATATCTCACATTTTTTCTAATTTTTTTGAACAGCAAGAGTAAGAAACAACGTATCATATCGGAGTAAACCCCAAATTTTGACTTTATAGTTATATTCAATGTTATTTTGAATAATTTAGAATGACCTCTATTACCTTTCATGGGGGAGTTAAAGATATTGGTGGAAACAAGTTCCTAGTAGAGGATAGAAATACAAAAATTTTCATGGATTTTGGCATGAGTTTTAGTGCAGAAAATAGATATTTTTCAGAATACATGAAGGCCAGGGGCTCAAACAGCCTAGTCGACATGATTGAGCTTGGAATCTTGCCAAATATCAAAGGCCTCTACAGGAGAGATTATGCAAGACATATGGGAATAGGAGGACGGGAAGATACTGAGATCGACGGGATTCTTCTAACACATGCGCATGTAGATCATTGTGCATACATAAAATATCTAAGAGAAGATATTCCAATTTACTGTTCAGAGGAATCAAGACTAATCATGCAGAACTTTGATGATACAGGTGTCGGTGAACAGTACATCGAGATGACAGAAAAGTTTCAGATTCATAAAATCAAGAGAGGTCCTACAAAAGGCAAGATGGCAAAAGAAAAAGGCAATAAAATACCTCGGAACATACAAGTATTTGAAAGTAACAAAGAGTTTTCCGTTGGCGATATCAGGGTGACTCCGTTGCCGGTGGATCATTCGATCTCCGGAGTTCATGGCTTTCTCTTGGAGACATCAAAGGGTATGATTGCAAATACTGCAGATCTCCGATTTCATGGCAGGCGTAAGGAAGATACTGAAAGATTTGTTGACAAATGTGCAGATGCATCACTTGATCTGTTATTGTGTGAGGGAACCAGAATAGATCAGAATCCCTCCATGACAGAGTATGACATAGAAGAGAAAGTGAGCCAGATTGCAAGTAATGCCAAAAAACTCGTTGTGTGTGGCTATCCAATACGAGATTTGGACAGGCTTGAATCATTTTATCTTGCAGCAAAGGCTGCAGACAGATATCTGGCAATAGATCTAAAGCAAGCATATCTGCTAAAACTATTTGACGAATCTGCTGACTTGCACGGGATATACCCTAGTCCTAATGACAGACACATCAGGATATACATTCCAAAGGGCGAATGGGGACTAGTTGATAAGAACAGAAATCGATTTACCAAGAAACTTTTACGCGAGGATTATGGTAGTTGGGCAAGGGATTTTCTTGAATATGACAACAGTATCGACTACCGTGACGTATCTGAAAAACAAGATGAGATAATGCTGTCATTGAGTGATTTCAAACTACAAGAGTTAATAGACATCAAACCAAGCAACGGTTCTAGCTATATCAGGTCACTGACGGAGCCGTTTGACGCAGAAATGGAATTCAGGCAAGAGACGATCAAAAACTGGCTTGAACACTTTGGATTGATTACAAGTGAGAGGGACTGGAATCAGGTGCATGTCTCAGGTCATGGTGACGGCCAACAGATAAAGCGTGTAATTGACGGTACAAAGGCAAAAAAACTGATCCCAATTCATACCTCCCTTGAAAACGAATCATACCATAAAAAATGGCACAACAATGTACAATCAGTCAACCACGGCGAATCTACGATATTATAGTATCAGGCCAGAATTCCAGTCCTTATGTGAACCTATTTTGATCCGGTTACGGCTTGTAGCAGACATGTATATTCTATAACATGCGATGATCTTAGTTGTCAGATCAAGTATGACCAATCAAAGATACTCGAGATTGAGTTGTCTGCAAAATAATTTAGAAAGACATGGATGTAGCCATTGCGTTGCCATATTTTCATATACGACCGATCTTATCACAAGATAGCATGGTCAAGGATATTAGGTTTGATGACATCTCTGATGATGAGTTTGAAAAGGTGTTTTTCAACATAATCAGTCGTAGTTCTAAAGACAATACCTACAAGTTTGCATTTGCAAGATTTCTTTTGGATTATTCCAGGGAGCGCACAGAGACGCATGTCAGCTTTGATACTATTGCCGGATACTTTTTAGAATACTATTGGACCCAGATATGCAAGAAAAAGATCAAGCACGCTCCACAAGCCACAAAAAAGCCCATGATTGTCAAAATTATAGAAAAAGAATTCACAAAGGCATACTATCCACAGACATTCAAGCAAATACGCCAAAAAGAACCTGAAAAAATCCGAAAATGCATAATGCGGATCAAAAAACACTGTTTTCATAATGTGACCTGGAGATTTCAGAGGATTAAAGTGAACATGGCTACCGAGGCCAGATTGTTCTTTGAGTATAAAATTGATAGAACATTTCACAGCAACAAGAAATCTGTTGACTTGGAACATGGGATAAATCTGAATCCCAGAGCCAGGGAATTTTTCAAGCGATACAATCAATGTCTTCTTAAATCAGTCATTTTAGAGTGGGCAAGGTTTCTGGAAAAGCTCAATGTAGGCCTTCCAAAGATAATCGCCAAGACTGAAGGCAGGAACACAAAGAGAGGTTCCCTTACAACGTATCGTAAAATGCTGTTCCCATTGTTCAAAGAGTGTTTTTACTGCGGAGAGCAGTTATACGACAAGCCAACGCCGGAGGTAGAACACGTGATACCATTTGACTATATTGAAGAGGATGATATTTGGAATCTGACTCTGGCATGTAAGGAATGCAATTGCAGAAAACTTGGAGCGTTGCCGCCAAGAAAATACATTAACAAGCTGATTGATCGAAACAAAAGTTATCGAACAGAGATACCAAAATTAGAAAAATCACTAACTAGACTCGATCAGAAATTTGAGAAGATCATCAACAGGCATTATGAAAATGCCAAGTCACATGGGTATATGGTTATAAAGAATTTTCAGTGTAGGTGAGGCCATCCATGCGAATTACAAATTCTATAAACGACTGTTTTATGAGCAATCATGGTAAAAGAAACAATTGGAAATAGACCTGTGACCATAACAAAGGAGGGCAGTGAAGACAAGGTAGTCGTTCACCCCATAACAAAGTGGCAAAGCATCCGAATGCGTCAGTTTTTACTATAAAACTGACCAAAAATAACCTATAGACCATCAAAAAAGGATTTGAACCCAAATGAGAGTGGGCCCACGGGGATTTGAACCCAGGTCGGGTTCAAGTCCATCATAGATGGCAGAAGGCGATTGGGACGCTTACAGTATCCCTACCTTCCTATTTTTAATTACCCACGTGCATGCTAGATATCACCTTGCAATAATTTTAGCCTAATGTATCAGATCTAGCTTGTACACTGTCAGCATTTTCGGTAGCTGTCAGCATACAAGGCGCACCAGGACAAAAACTGTGTCAGGATCGATGCTGTTATATCAAAAACATAGCCATTTCACCACTATGATACTGCTGGACTGACAGAGATATGTGCGCAGGCCTATTGTAATTAGTAAAAAGACCAGAGAGGATGCCTAGAGGAAAAACGGCGGCAATATTGGATCCCACACCCACCGCAGGTGTGATTGGGCAATCATGTGATACATCAGGCAACAGTAGTAGCAACAGCAGAGCCGACCGGATTTACCTTGATAACGCGGCATTTTCAGGTTCCACACGCACGAAATTTGCCGGGAGCGGTCAGCAAATCATTTGATTGCCTTACCCTTCTGTCCCGGTCATATTCATACAAAATCAGTAAGTCGTCTAGGTGTAAATCCAAATTTTGTAAAACACATATGGGACAGGTGAACTATTCTTAATAATAGGAGTAATAACATTGCTAGGTATTGCAATTACAATATCTAAGAAAATATTTTCCTAATATACACAAATTAAATGCTACTTTTTCATGTTGTTTTATACATTTGAGGGGAAATCTCGTACTGGGTTTCATACTGGATGTATATAAAATCACGTGCCTTATTACTCTTGCGTAGGTTTTGGCGCACAAAACAACTTGTTATTTTTTACGAATTTCATTATTGCAGAAATAAAAAATGAGGTTGTACATTGTTCTACAAATCAGCTTTAATCCCTTCTGGGATAGCAAGTGTCTGGCAAACCGTCTCATAAAACGTTCCGTACTGTTAAGCAACAGTCAATTTTACAGTGCGATCAATCAGCCGACAGAAAAGATCGTATCGAATCATGGAATTTGTTCTGTGGCATCACGTTGTCCATTACGCATACTGTACACTTCTTCCTGCTGATGTCTATTCCAATATCTCTCATCCTTTTACCACCTCAATATAGACTGCTTTTAATGGATCGGAATCTGCAGTCGTCTGCCAGTGCGCTAGACACAGGAATGCAGCAGCTCGGATTGCATCATTCAAATTAAAGTGTGCTAAGCACATATTTACAAAGAGGTCAATCCATCACCTGAATTACGACAAAGATATTTTTACATACATTCATAGTTAAAGAAGCATCACTAATCTTATCACATCAGTTAATTATTCTACAGGAATTACTCTTCTATCTGATAAAGCAGCAACTGTTAGCATGTTCAAAGTATTACGTGATTATGGAGAAAATTATGATTTAGATAAAGTGTATACTTGGTTGATCAGTTTTGGAAAATGAAAAGTAAGTACTGCAAAGATGTTGTGGATATTGGGAAGAGCATCAAAGCAGGCAGAGTTGTTCAAGATGGAAATCTTTAGAGTTTTGATATAATTGACGCATAAAGAAAGAATGCAGGTGTTACCCGTGATTCTTCAAAGTACCTGAAAATACTATACTTGTAACATGACAACTGGGAGATTCTAGCAATATTCATTCTATAGGATATAATAACGAACATCAAATTTTAGAAATTGTGTTTCTTATTGGTTGAGTTTACAGGTATTTTGAAGTGGCTAGAACAACATATGATCTATTGATGGAACATCTTTTTATGACGATACTTGTCTCAGCATATCAAGAGTTAATAGAAAGAAAGAAAATTCATTAATCTATTCTTGGAAGTTTTTATTACAAATGCGATAAATTCAAAACCTAATACATTTTTTAATGTATTTTAAACTAAAATTATTAAAAGGTAAATTTAATAATAATGTTTAAATATACTTGAACCTAATTAATTGTATGAGAAATTTACCTGATGATAATGATGTAACCAGCATTAACAAACGTCTTGATGCCATAATCAGCATTTTGTTAAATCCTACAAAATTTCAAGAGTCTAGTAACCGTGAGAAGATTTATCAATTATCTTCATTAGATTTTAACTATAATGAAGTTGCAAAGCTTTTGAATATTTCTCCAGGATTAGTCGCTAAAGAAAAATCTGTTTTAAAAAAGGAGAAGAAAAATGAGTGAGGATCTTTTAAAATCAATCGATAAGAAGCTCACAGTAATGTCTAGACTGCTTGCATTAAATGCTGTTAAGCACAAGCCTCTTAACGAACAGATAGAACTACTCAGTAACGCAGGAATGGGTGTAGCAGAAATTGCATCAATGCTGGGTAGAACACCAAACAACGTACGAGTTCAATTACATCGGAAGAAAAAATCAAAGGAAAAGGCTGACGAAGATGAATAGAGATAGAATTACAAAACGCTTGGATATTTTGATTAGGATGATGTTAGATCAGCAACCTGGATATGGAAAAATCGAACGAAAAGATCAACTTCTGTTCATGGATTCAGTTGGATTGTCAACAGGCAACATGGTAAGGATTCTGGGAAAATTCTCAAAGGATGTTGCAAACCATCTGAAGCAAGTAAAATTTGGAATAAAGAAGACAAACGAAAAGGAGAAGAAAGATGGCAGAAAATAATGAAATCCAAAATGAACTTGAGTCGATAAAAAAACTACTGATACTCTTGTTAATCCAAAACGGGATTTCACATGCAGACGTTGCAAAAGCAGCAGGAATGAGTACAAAAACATTATACATATTTATTTCAAAAAATAAAACAAAAAAAAGGTAATAGAAGATGAGTAATTTGGAACAGATTGCACGCGGAAGAGAAATGGCTAATTGGTTACATTTGTTTGGTATAAACCAACTAATAACTGTGATTGAATCCGATATCAACGATGACAAGAGAAAACAAGCATACAATGACGGACAAAGAACTATCCACGATGTTGGAAAACTCACAGGTGTAGACCATTCGGCAATAGATGATTGGTGGAAAAAATGGATCTTGTTGGATTTTGGAAAACATACTATTGCTAGCAGTGGACATCGATTCACAAAAGCATTTGATTTCGAATCGATGGAAATAATTACAAATCAAGAACCAAGGAGACAATACGATACACAAACAGAGCAAGGAGAGGTTGAAAGACATGAGTAATGACAGTGACCAAACTAAAGTGTTGAAAGAGATTTTAAAATGGATTAAAGTATCTGGAATCAAAGATATCAAACCCGTTCTAGAAGATGAATTCAATGGTGATGATGTTAGAAAACAAGTCTACCAATTAAGCGATGGAACTAAAGGAACACAGGAAATTGCAAAGATTGTAAAGGGCATAGCATCCGCAACAGTGCACCAACGCTGGAAATCGTGGGAAAAACTTGGTTTAGGTGAATCCATTTCAAATAAAGGAGGGAAGAGGTTTCAACGCTCATTTGACTTGGAAGATTTTGGAATAAAGTCTCTAGAAGTAAAAACTGAAACCAAACAAACTCAACCAGAAGAACAACCTACAACTGAGGTAAAACAAAATGCCTAACGACGAAGTGATTCTGACAGAATCCAAGAAAATTTCAAGTAGCATTACAATTGGCAATGGATCAGCTATTACAAAGGAACTCGCAAAATATGCCACAAGTGATGATCGAAAAAAAATGCAGGTTTTGCTTGATGGGGCAAGACCATCTGATGACATTGCAAAAATCATCGGAAAGATAAATCATGTAGTGTGTATTTTCTTAAACATTTTCAAAGATGCTGATTTAGTTGAAAGGCAATATAACAAACATCCTACACGAAATCTTGATTACGCTCCATCATCGTGGATAGGTTTATTGGAAAACATCCGTACGTCTGAGGAAAAGAAGGAAGAATCTCTAAAAGATCAACCTAGACACAAGGAGAATCGAAATGTCTGAAGACAAGCTATCAAACATATGTGATTTATTAGAGGATATCAGAGGACTATTGCTTTTGTCTAACCAAGACAAAATTGAAGAAATAAAACTAAAATTACTAAAATCTGGTTCTGTGGAAGAATCTGGTTACAAATTATGTAATGGAACGAATACAACTGCCGACATTATGAAAAATATACACAAAGATTCAAAGTATGTAAACACAGTGCTGGGAAGCCTACGACGCAAAGGTCTGATCAAAACTATCGAAAAAAATGATAACAAAATACACGAGCAGAGATTTTAGGTGATAATGTGACAGAATCAAAAGAACTTCATGAAAAAATAGATAAGATTTTACAAAGGGTAGAATCTATGGATAGTTTCATGCCATGGTTAATCAGACCCCAGTCAAAAGAAATTCGTGAGGACATGATGGTGTTCTTTAAAAGACAAACAGTTGCCGCAAACGTGTTTTTGGAAATAGATGGAAACAAAACTGTATCGGATATTGCAAAACAATTAGTAATGAAGCAATCAAACGTATCTAGAGAAATTGCTAAACTTACTGCAATGGGCATAATTGAACTAAAAAGCGTTAGTACCACTACAATTTATCAAAAAACGAAGATTGACAAAATTATAAGGTTAAGCGAGGCTTTGTCGAAATTATTAAGAAAGATAAACAATGACAAGTAAAAAAGAAACGGAAATAACAATTCTATCTGAGATTCTCCGAATTAACAAACAAGAAGGATATAAAGATGATGATGATTATGTCTCACAAATATCGGGAATTTATTATCAATGTCTCAGTGAAAAGAGAGATTTAGAATGGTGTGTTAGTAAAATGCGAAGGATAAAAACAAATTTCTTTAGATTCAACCGAGTTAAAAAACTGGAATATTTACAGAAATTATTCAAACATCTTGAGAAAAAACAAATCACTATACCTCAAGATAAGACACACATACCACTTACAATCTATGATGTATTTCCAGAAATTAAAGAGATAAAACATTTGGATATAAAGAATATTGATGAAACGCTTTCAAAAATCTATGAAAGTGTTATTCAAGAGGCATTAAGAAATGCATTAAGAGAAAAAGAGGCATCTCCAATTCCTAGGAGAGGGAAAGATTCTGCACATGAAGTTGCAGATATAGAACATTTTTACTTGGACATGAACAGTAAAAAATCTTCTTTTGCTGTAGTTGTAAAAGGCTATAAGAGTTTAGGCGGAAGTCAAAAATTGAAAAAACTGAATTGGGAATCTATTTCTTACCAAGTATCAAAGGCCCATAATAGAACCAACCCCGACTATGTAATTCTTGTATCTGCATTGGAACCTGTAGATAGTGTTATTTCTGAAATGCAACTCGAAGGAATGGCTAGAGGAAACCCGCATTTAATTGTGTTCATGCCTCCTTTAGAATTAGCAAAATTTCTGCGTTGGAGAAAAATAATTTAGCATTCAATCTAAAACTATACAAAATACCCATAACACTATTTATTTTTCATTGAATTATTCCTTTTCCTACGATTCAATATTTCCAAAAATTGGCATATCTTATCTAATTAGACAAATTTATTATATATTATGTACAGTTCAATACAAGATCATGAAAGTACTAAAAAGATTAGATATTGTAAGATGTGATAGTAATGCTTGAGAGAAGAGAATATTTGTCAATAACTGCTGCAAAACTTCTAGGCCGTGCACTTAATGATATTGAATCAAAAGCTGATCCAGAGTCACTATTTGTACAGGGTTCTTTGAAAATTCCGCTCCCGTGCCCGAAAGTGTCAGTCATTGGTTCCAGAAAAGCGTCCCCACAAGGCATTGAGAATACTCAAAAAATTACAAAGACGCTGGTTGAAAATAAAGTAACTATTGTTAGTGGACTGGCTGAAGGGATCGATACTGCTGCACACGTAACAGCATTAAACATGAATGGAAAAACTATTGCTGTAATAGGTACACCATTAGACAAAACATATCCAAAAATAAATTATGAGCTTCAACAAGAATTAATGAAAAATCATCTTGTAGTTTCACAATTTCCAACCGGCTACCCAATTACTAGAAAAAATTTTGTGATACGAAACAGAACAATGGCACTTATTTCTGACGCTTCTGTAATTGTAGAAGCTGGAAAAACAAGTGGTTCAAAACATCAAGGATGGGAAACTCTTAGAATGGGAAGACCGTTATTCATTTGGAAATCTGTTGTGAATAATGAAGAATTGGAGTGGCCAACAGAAATGATTGAACACGGAGCAATAGAACTATCCAATCCGTTTGACATTCTTGAAGTATTGCCAACACAGTTCGAGGTAATTGATGTATTTTAATAATAATAGCTATGAAAATTTCTAATATTGAATTTGGGTCTCTTCTAACATATTCCCCTCGCGGAACTACAGACGAAGAGGCTCGTTCAAGGACATTCAAAGCAAAATTGAAGACTGACGAATATTTGGAAAAAGACAACATTCTGATGACTGAGTACATAGCACAAGGAATTAAGAATAATTTGGAAAGACTTCCTTTTGCTCATTTCTTTAACACCGATCCGATTCTTATTCCGACTCCGAACAGTTCTCTCACTAAAGCAAATACACTTTGGGTTCCACAACGCTTGGCAACTGCTCTAGTAAATAACGGTCTGGGAAAAAAAGTTAGTTCATGTCTTGAACGGATAAAACCTTTACGAAAATCTCATACCAGTTCGAGTGCAAATAGGCCAAAAGCTCAAGAGCATTATGATACAATGGTAGTTCAAAAAGAACTTTCTGAACCGGATGAAATCTTGCTTATAGACGATTTTATAACAAGAGGATCTACATTCATCGGAGCTGCAAATCGACTGATAGATGCATTTCCAAATGCTAACATTCGTGCATTTGCAGGAATAAAGACAATAAGCAGACCAGAAGACTTTAGAAAAATTTATGATCCATGTATAGGTACAATCCATCTTATTAATGGGGATTCATTCAATGATTGCGTGGAATAATGAAGTTTGCTCTCATTTGGTTCTAAAATTAGAGATCTATGCCAAGGATGAAAAATTAGTGTAATATTTTTCCATAACAACCTGCTTTTGATAGTCTGATATGATGTGTTATGAATGCGCGCATGATAGTATTGGATTTATAGGGAAAATCCAGAATCTGAAAAAGTATAATGGCGTTCTGACTCATCAATGCGAAGACGATGCCAAGGTTTGGGAAGATATTGAAGAAAGAGCGAAAGAGATTTTTAATGAATATGGTGTTCATTTTGATCGGTATGACTACACACTGAAATGAAGCACAGTAAACGAATGAAAATACCTTTTTAAAGAATAGTTTGCGTATACAACATCCAGCACTGTCTACAAAGCTGCGCAGGTGACCTGTCAGAGCCCCAGACAGTTGACATCATTTTGCCCTACCTACACTGCCATCATTGATGTCATGGAACCTGAAAATGCCGCACAGCCGGGCCGGATTTGGTACGTTCCACCCTTGGGCTTGCTATTAATTACAAAGTTGTAATTGTACCTGTCTGCGCTTGTGAATAGGATCAGATGTTTATCTACGGTTAGTATATGGCCTGTCAGGCCCTCCAAGCAGTCAACACCACTCTGCCTTTTGACACCGCCATCGTTGGCGTAATGGAACCGAAAAAAGAACTATATTGATGCGTGTCCGGTCGGTTCCATTTTAACGGGATCTGGTTTATTCCTAAAAAACAAATATTACATAAAAAGGATATATTCGTGAAACGCAGATATTTTTCAGATAGACAAAACCAACTCCCGAATTCAATTTCATTAGAACATTTCAGAAAAATTATCAGAATTCAATATGACAAATTTCAACAAGATGGTTATTTTCAACACTAGTTTGGTTATGATTGCGTAGATGCTGGATTTGTTCCAGGAATCATATCTCTAAGTATGAAAGATCAATTAGTGATAACTTTTGGCAACAGAGGAGAATCACTAATTCCTACAACCAACAATTTCAAATATACAGATTTGTTTTCATTATTTGATTTAATCGAGTTCTTATATGATCATATAGCCAAACCTGTACAATCGTCATATCATGAATATAATAATTGTGGCATCCATGTTGGTAACGAAGCAGATTACGATTTTGGAAAATGTGAATGGAGAGAAGAGTTTAACAAACATCTACCACATCTTGAAATACCATACACTCTAACTGCTGAAGGTAATATTGAAGAATTACCATCATCAAAGGGATTAGAAAATTTAGTACGAAATCCAACTCCGTATAACTCTCCTAAAACAATTGATAGCAGAATAGATCATGCATGCTCACTATTCTTGAAAGGTAATTCAACATTAAATGAAAAACGTGACGCATTAAAGAATCTGGCAGATGTGTTAGAGCTATTAAGAAAAGATCTAAAATCATATATTCCAAATAATGAAGAACGAAGACTTTTTGAAATCGCTAATAATTTTGGTATACGGCATCACAATAATGAACAGCAAACAGATTATAATAGTGGGGTGTATTACTATTGGATGTTTTATTGTTATTTAGCAACTATAGATTTGCTTGCTAGATTAAAAAAGAACAACTAAGTTTTTATTTCCTACTTTTCGAAATCTTGCTTGAAATAAATTATAATGTCAACAGTGTCAATCATCTCGTAATTCCAGTCGCATCCAGGCATGAAATCCCGTACAACGTCCGGTTCTGCATTGATCGCCAAACAAAAAAATCATGAAAAACCACGTTTAACTCATGGATCGTAATTGTTATAATGATGTTCGATGAATCGTTAAACATGAATACCGTATTAAAGTATAGAAAGATCAAAGTATCTTCCAAAGATGAAGCAAAGATGCTGAATGTTTTGCTATCTACCAGTCAACACTTCAAAGCCATTTCAATGGATGAATATTTTATTACTGAGAAACAGTGCACTTTACTCACTAAAAAAAACATTCCATATCAAAAGATACAATGAGATTAATCAAGAAGGTTAAACTTCATTACAAGTTACCAAAATTTTATAATGACGGTACGAGTATTTCCGACAAAAAAATAATAGAAGTAAAAAACTTCTTCATATTTAACTATGGCGGACTATCTGTTGATAGTCCATCAGAGGGTTACTGGGAAGATGAAGGGTTTGTGTTCAGAGATGTGAATTTAGAATATTCGATCTTTATACCAAAACGAAAGTTTGAAACAAAAGTAAAAAAACAGATTCCAAAACATATAGAAAAATTCAAAAAAGATTTTGATCAGCTTGCAATACTTTGTTATTATTATGATGTTACATCTACCTGACCGTTGCTGGCATTTTGAACCAACGTAGTCAATTTGCCATCCGTTTACCTCCATTCCGTGTTTTTCACTAGGTGTCTGCTCATCTGATGCGTTGTGCGGTTTAGCATGGTTATCAGGATGGACCTCTGGGTGTTGTCCACACATTAGTTTTTCTTGTTTGTACTCCCGCCATGAATTGTAAAATATTGCTAAAGATTTGAATTCGGCATAATCGTTCAGCACCTTTCTTAGAATGGAACGGCTGCCGACGTCAGTTTTAGATTCCGAATTTATGCACATCAGGAACGTAGTTCTGTTGGTAAATCTAGCTGGATCGTGTGCCTGGTTCACCCATACAGGGTTCAACGATGTGCTTAATACAGTACTCTACAAATTTAGCTAGGCGTTCTTCAATCATGTCTCTTGGTTTGGCAAGTGCGTGTTCGCTTTGTATTTCGGAGCATTTCGTTATAAGTGACCACCCAACATACATTCTTAAGGCAACCACGTTCTTCAGGTCATCTTTCTCTTCCTTGGCGATCTGTTCAAACCTAATATTCACGACGTGTTCAAACTCAACGTCAAACGATAACGATTCTGTCCAGTCAAAATTCTCAAATTCCTTGAAGATCAAACCCAGTATATTGTACGTAGTCACGTGCAGGGTGTGCTCATCGTTATTTACACCTTCATGGTTTTCTGAATCATACATGATGATTGACCGCCGTAATTCTTCATACCTCGTTTTGGCCATATCTCCTACCAAGGCAAACCGTTTTATCGCTTCAGCAGGTGACACATCTAGTTTTGCCGCATATTCACTAACATGCACTAATAGATCGCGCGGTATTCCAATTCTTGTAAGTGTAGGTATACAATCTAACTTGCATGATGTGTTATATGTGTGCAGTTGGTGTTGGCTACGCACGTTCATGACCGTACGCTGATGTACATGTCTGCACGAATTTAAGTACAGTCATTATGTCGTCCATTTGTACTGATCCAAATTCAGATTGGTGCGGACCCCTCTATAATGAAACCGATCAAATCCGTATACTTTTTGGAGCAGGAGATTAGAGGAATGGTATGAACAAGAAGCGTAACCCTCAAGACAAGGCAATAATCGTAATGGAATTTATCAATACCAGTATATCTGCTGCCGAGCTGTGTCGCAAACACAACATATCTCCAACCACATTCCAAGACTGGAAAGACAAGTTTCTGCAGGGAGGCAAGGAGGCCATCCTAAACAAAGGAAGCAAGACCAAAAATCACGCAAAAGAGGTAGAGAATCTCAAGCGTATAATCAGTGAGATCACCGTAGCCAACGACGTTTTAAAAAAAAACTTTGGAGGGGACAAAGCGATGAGGATGCAGGCAGTACGTGAAACAAGCAAAGAGATGAGTCTAAACAAAGCCTTGCAGTATTGCGGAATGTCCAAACACGCTTGGTATTATACTAAAAAACCAAGAGATGTTCTGATAAATGCAGAGGTCACAGACAAGGTAAGAAAGATATCCTCCAAGTGGCCCACGTACGGAACCAGACGCATGGCAGCACAGGTTGCAAGAGAGACGAGCATCCTACAAATCGTAAAAAAATACAGCGCATATATAGAAAAATAGGCTGGAATAAGCCTCAAAATAGTAAAAACGACATAATTCGTACATCAAGACGCAGAAAGTTCAAGCCTGACGCACCCAACCAGCTTTGGGAGACCGACATGACATACATCCATTGCGGCATGGACGGATGGTGTTACTGCTTTAACGTCATAGATGTGTTTACCAGGGAATGGATATCATACATCTTTGATGCTGCAGCTACGGCACACACAGCCGTTCAATCTGTGCTAAAGGCAGTATCGTCTGTAAAAGATATCTCACATCTAAGGCTTAGAACTGACAACGGTACGCAGTACAGCAGTCATGAATTCAAGAAATCCATGCAGACACTAGGAATAAGACACGAGTTTATCTGGAAGAATACTCCAGAGCAAAACGGACATGTGGAGTCATTCCATGAAACACTCAAGAGGGAATATGTCTGGCCGCACGAGTTTGCACGCTTCCAAGACGCAGAGGTCGTTTTAGCAAAAGCATTTGTAGATTACAACAAGGACAGGATTCACTCCGCATTGGGATATCTCACTCCCAATGAATTCGTTCTCAAATTGGAGGGTGGGAATAAATGAGGGATAGAATCATACGGAAAAGTATGCAGAAAGTGGTACCAAAAAGAGGGTCCAGATCAGAATCATATCATAAAAAATGGCACAACAATGTACAAACAGTCAACTGCGGCGATTCTACGATATTATAGTATCAAGCCAGAGTTCTAATCCTTGTACGAACCTATTTTGATCCGGTTACGATTTGGGCAGACATGTACATTCTAGAACATTTGACGATTTAGTGTTTAGATTAGATATCCAATCAAAAATACTCGAGATTGAGCTACCTGCAAAATAATTCAGAAAAACATGGATGGAACCCTCGCATTGCCATATTTTCATATACGACCAATCCTATCACAAGATAGCATGGTCAAGGATATTAGGTTTGATGACATCTCTGATGATGAGTTTGAAAAGGTGTTTTTCAACATAATCAGTCGTAGTTCTAAAGACAATACCTACAAGTTTGCATTTGCAAGGTTTCTTTTGGACTATTCCAGAGAGCACACAGAGACGCATGTCAGCTTTGATACCATTGCCGGGTATTTTTTAGAATATTATTGGACCCAGATATGCAAGAAAAAGATAAAGCACGCCCTACAGGCCACAAAAAAGCCCATGATTGTCAAAATTATAGAAAAAGAATTCGACAAGGCGTACTATCCACAGACATTCAAGCAGATACGCCGAAAAGAGCCTGAAAAAATCCGAAAATGCGTAATGCGGATCAAAAAACACTGTTTTCATAATGTGACATGGAGATTTCAGAGGATTAAAGTGACTAGGGCTACTGAGGCCAGATTGTTCTTTGAGTATAAAATTGATAGAACGTTTCACAGCAACAAGAAATCTGTTGACTTGGAGCATGGGATAAATCTGAATCCCAGAGCCAGGGAATTTTTCAAACGATACAATCAATGGCTTCTCAAATCAGTGATTTTAGAGTGGGCAAGGTTTCTGGAAAAGCTCAATGTGGGCCTTCCAAAGATAATCGCCAAGACCGAAGGCAGGAACACAAAGAGGGGTTCCCTTACAAGGTATCGTAAAATGCTGTTTCCGTTGTTCAAAGAGTGTTTTTACTGTGGAGAGCAGTTATACGACAAGCCAACGCCAGAGGTAGAACACGTGATACCATTTGACTATATTGAAGAGGATGATATTTGGAATCTGACTCTGGCATGCAAGGAATGTAATTGCAGAAAACTTGGAGCGTTGCCACCAAGAAAATACATTGACAAGCTGATTGATCGAAATAAAAGTTATCGAACAGAGATACCAAAGTTAGAAAAATCACTAACCATACTCGATCAGGAATTTGAGAAAATCATAAACAGGCATTATGAAAATGCCAAGTCACATGGGTATATGGTTATAAGGAATTTTCAGTGTATGTGAGGCTATCCATCCGGATTACAAATTCCATAAACGACTGTTTTATGAGCAATCATGGCAAAAGAAACGATTGGAAATAGATCTGCGACCATAACAAAGGAGGGCAGCGAAGGCAAGATAGTTGTTCGCTAGATAGCAAAGTGGCAAAGCATTCGGATGCGTCAGTTTTTACTATAAAACTGACCAAAAAGAACCTAGAGACCGTCAAAAAATGACTTGAACCCAGAGTGGGAGTGGGCCCACGGGGATTTGAACCCCGGATCTTCGCCGTGTAAGGGCGACGTCATAACCGACCTGGACTATGAGCCCGGAAATATCCAATCGCAAAATCAATTTAAACTTTGAGAAAGGAGAATCTACAAATCTGGTATAAAATAAAAAGAAGATTATGAAGAAGAAGAAGACAATTGACATTTTCTCCAGCCCCATAGGATTAGGTCACGTTACACGAGATATTGCAATTGTCGAAAATCTGAGAAATGCAAGAATTAATTTTACAACAGGGAGCAGTGCTGCAAGGATTTTAAAAAAACTAAACTATACGGTAAATGACGTATACAGTCCGCCCTCGTTTGTAGTCGAGGGTGGCACACTCAAAAACCCGGCAAAATGGCTGTGGAGATACTATCAGTACTACAGGGACTGCAAAAACATAGCACAAAAGATACTAGAGGATGACAGACCAGATGTGGTGATAAGTGACGAGGACTTTGCATCACTGAGTGTTGCACAAAACATGAAGATTCCAACCGTACTGATTACTGATGTCTTGGAGACGCATTTTACCAAGGGACTTGCATCCTGGGTTGAGAAAAAAATGAACAAGTCGATGCGGCGGATAATCAAAAAATGCGATATCGTAATACTTCCAGAGGATGGTAAGAACCAAGACAACATTACAAGAACAGGACCTATAGTCAGACAGACAAGACATACAAGAGACGAGCTCAGAGAGAGATTCTCATTTAAAAGAAAGACCATACTGATATCCGTAGGAGGAACAGATGCAGGCATCTTTTTAATTGATGCCGCGCTAAAAGCAATCGCAAAGATCAGCCAAGAAGAAGATATAGACACGGTACTAGTTTCAGGACCTGCGGTAAACCAAAAATTCAAAAACGTAAGAAACTTGGGGTTTGTTGAGAATCTACACGAGTTAATTTTGGCATCAGACTTGCTAATCTCCCTTGCAGGAAAGTCAACGATGGATGAGGCATCAGCTTATGGAACGCCATCAATCTTTATCCCAATCAAAGGTCATTTTGAGCAAGAAGATAACGCACAAGACCGAGGATTTGTCTTTGAGGATATCAAAAGGTTAGACACGTTGATTGCAGAGAAACTAAAAGAGAGACGAACACCTGTAAATACAGATGGTACAACAACTGCAGCAAATATTATCAAGAAATTCGCAGAGACATAATCAAATGGTTAATAATAGATAGCCAGATAATTTTTAAGGTATCATGGACAACCTGATAATCACCAAATTTGGCGGCAGTGCAATAGGCTCCAACGGTGCAACGATTCCTGACATCATAGAACGAATCACCAGTATGAGCACCAACTCAAAGGTAGTTGCAGTCGTCTCAGCACCGTTGACAGTCCGTGATGATCAAAAGACACGCTCACTGACTGATGTGGTACTAGAGGAGGGCAGAAAAGCAGAAAAAGGCGTTAAACCATCACTGGACACAGTAAAGTCAACTTATCAGATAATCCTCAAGATGGTAAATGACAAAAACAAGCAAGACTGCATAGATACGATTAAGAGTCATCTAGCAAAGGCACAACAGGCACTAGACGAGGCATTTGAATCAAGAAGGTTTGCAGACGAGACACGCTCAAAGGCATTGGCATTTTCAGGCGAGGTGCTGATGTCACATGTAATGAACTATATCTTAAAGAGCAACAACATTGCATCACATGCAGTAGATTTTGATGACTGGCCAATAATTACCAATGAAAATATTGAATTTACAAATTTCCTTCCACTAGAGTCAAAAAATGCAGTAGAGAAGACTGCGCAGCTGGTACAAGAATACGATGTAGTTGTCATTGGAGGGTTTATTGGAAAGACGGCACACAATCAGATAACTACATACGAGCGCGGCGGTTCTGATAGGACGGCAGTGGATCTTGGAATACTGTTCCATAAAAGATACAAAACAAGTGTGGATTTTGAAAAGGACAGTACGGTGGTATCAGCTGATCCAAAGGTTGTAAAATCAGGACTGACTGAGATCAAAGAGCTATCATACAACGAGGCAAGACTTGCAGGTATGTTTGGAATGAAGATACTAGACCCCATTGCAATAAAAGAGATGGTAGAAAACGGGGTGGATGTACCGATAACAATTACAAACATGAAGATGCCAGAGAAGAGAACCACGATAAAGAGGGTACTAGATGATAACGTCGGACATCCAATAAAACTAGTTACTGGAAAATCAAATTGTGCGATATTTGGAATTGAGACAAGCGTTGTTCAAAAATTATTGGCGTCATTGAAGACAGAGAAACATTACAGTGAGTTTATAATTTTATCACCGTTTACCAAAGACGATATCGAGTTTTCCAGAATATTGTTCCTGGATGGCGATTACGTCAAAAGACACGAGTCGTATCTTCTAAGCTTTGATCCACTTGCTGTAATTACATACAATCGCGGAGTCATTACATTGATTGGGGATGAGATGTGGAGAGTAAAACAGGTAGTATCTAGAACCAGTGCAAAGATTGGCGAGGTGCAGCTAAACATTCTGAATATGGATGCGCAAGAAGAGACATCCAGAATAATTATTGTTATAGAAGATGCACAGGACAATATCAACACGGCAATCAAAGCAATTCATCAAGAGATTACAAAGTTTGATTTTATCTAAAGGAGAGGGGTGGTGTTACCGGTTTTCACCTGTAAACACCATCATGGGTTTATTCTTGAACCATTATCTAGAGTTAGTCCGGGCGTTACCCAAAACACGCGTTACTATACATTAGTAATATCAAGTATTTAGAGATGATCTATATAGATCAGGTTCTGTTGTGGGTTCACAGCCTATAGAAATGCTCATAAACTTCGGAGTCAAATAAAGGATATTTGATGCCTTGACATGATATGTAGGTACGCCTACAGATTCCATAAAAGGCATCAAAAACTCTGGATCGTTGATATAATCACAGACATCATAAATCACGGTAGAAAGTAATTGGAATGCTTACAATATTCCTATCTATCTTTTATTAAAATCGGAATCTAATCATTCTTGTCTCTAGAAATGCAATCTTGTGGTTCAAACACTCACATATGTAGTCCTGTTGAATTTACCCATACATACCAAGATTTTATTATAACACATTTGATTCCATTGCATGGATTCATGTAATTTTTACATTGATGCTTCAGGCGATCCAGGATGGCCTGCACCGTTTGGTAAAGTACTGTTAAATGGTACACAATGGCTGGAATAATTTTTACACCCGAACAAGATTTACAGATCAAGCAAAAAACATGCAAGATACTCGAAAAATATATCTCCGATGAGATGAAATCAAGCTATCCTGATGGTTATTATGAATTACATTATTTGGATCTAATGTGTGGAAACAACATATATCAAAAATTAGCAAAAATTCAAAGAAAAGACATGGCAGACGATGTCTTTGAACTTTTATTGGATTTAAAACCTGTTATCATATCCACTTCAATTAATAAATTACAGATGAAAAAAAATTATTCGACAGATGCGGATAATCCCAAACAACTTGCAATGCGTTCAATCATAAGTAAATTTTCAATGTATCTTACCAGACATAATATGGTCGGTATGGTCATTTTTGATGAAGAAGAATATAAGAATGACACTAAATTACGAGAGAAGATTCATGCGTTTAGAAAAAACGATACTAACATTCAGGGTTTTCTATATCATCCTTCCAAAAATGATAAATTGGAAAATATACTCAATACCATCCAATTGTGTCCTTCCGAACTGAGTCCTGGCATACAATGTGCTGATTTTATTGCACGCTCCGTATGGCAACATCATGAACATGAAAAAAACAATAGATATGAACAAATTGAACCATTGTGGGAACATACGTCTGATTCAATTTATGGTGATTCAATAATTCCCAGTATTGAAAAGTGGAAAATGGAGGAAAGGTGAAACGACCGGAGTCATTTCAGCGAGACCGTTTACACAGATTATTGATAGGCTCTCCTTTACCTTATTGTTACTAAGGCATTACTCATATATTTTCTTTTATGTGGCTAACATCGGATGCATTGTCAAAATAATTCCAAAGACTTGGATGAGAAGAGACGCGTGAATCGTTTAAGAGTTCTGAAGAACGCCTAGATCAAACCGAAATCGATCTGAACTTGGAACAAAGACAGGAGGCCAGAGAGGTAATAGAAAATGCCACCGCCAGAACAGCTTAGCTGAGTGCTGGAGGCGTTACAAACACCAGCAATACGGGCCAAGTCAGGTCGTGGCAGACAATGACCGCGCAGAGACACTTATCGCAGACGGTTACAGGTTTATAGACACACTGCCAAACAGCAAAGTAATGCTTGAAAAGCCAGATGTAGACTAGATGTGAGTTCTGATCTATATAGATCATGTTAGCTACGCTCGGCAATATACCAAAAAAGTATACCCAAGCCAATTATAACATACCACTTGAAGTTTCTTTTATTTACAAAGATATTGACAGGGTTCTCTAAATCTGCATGATGTTGTTCGTCTGCAAGGCGACGTATCTTTCGCATCTCAAATGCTTGACCTACTAGTCCAACAGTCAACATGACTATTGCCACAAGACCTAGATTCCAATCCATACAGCTTTATAGAATTATTATGATATGTACTTATGTAAATGGGTGTTGTGGAATCATGGAAAGATTTTGGAAAGTGTCGGGTCTGCATGCAAAATACTGTAAAGCCCAAAGCTAAATGTAATTATTTAAATTAGATATGTTTTTTCGATTGCCTATGAAGGAGGTAGGCAAGATATGGATGAATGGCAAACTAGTTCCATTCAAAGATGCAAAGGTCCACGTACTGACTCATGCACTACATTATTCAACATCAATCTTTGAAGGAATAAGATGTTATAATACGCCAAATGGATCAGCAATTTTCAGATTACCAGAACATAATAACAGATTTTTCAAATCAGCAAAATTATACTCGATGAAGATGCGATATTCTAAAAAAGAGATATCAGATGCGATTATACAGACAGTAAAGGCATGCAGACTAAAAGAGGCATACATCAGACCATTAGCGTATTACGGATATGGCTCTATGGGGTTGACGCCAACTAAAAACAAGGTGGATGTCTCAATCTCATGTTGGGAGTGGAGTATGGGAGAGTCAAAGGCAGGTAAATTTTCCGGATCAAAATGCAAAATCTCAAGCTGGATAAAGATTGACTCAAGATGTCAATTCGCACAGGCAAAGGCTGCATCAAACTATGGAAATGCAGCACTTGCCAGGATGGAGGCAATGGAGAATGGATATGATGAGGCCATCATGCTAAATGCACAAGGAATGGTTGCAGAAGGCAGTGCCGAGAATATTTTTATTGTTAAAGATGATGTGATTCGAACGCCTCCATTGTCAGCAGGTGGTTTAGAGGGGATAACAAGAGATAGCGTTATTAGAATTATAGAAGAGAACGGAGAGTTTGTAGTAGAGCAGAACCTGCAGCGAGATGATCTGTATGATGCTGATGAGGTCTTTATGACAGGGACTGCAGCGGAAGTAAAGTCTGTAACTCAGATTGACAAGATAAAGATAGGCGATGGAAAGATGGGAAAGAGAACCAAAGAGTTGCAAAAGGCATTTACTGATGCTGTGATGGGAAAGGATCAGCGATTTGTGTCATGGCTGACATTTATCTGACGGGCATCTAGTTAGTTTTTTAGGTATAAGATTAAGAGGTAAATGGTATGGGTACGTATGATACAGAGGAGACTGGGAGGAGGAAGAGCATCTGCTGGTTTTGCAGAAAAGGACGTCATGATGACTGTATGAAAGACATTCCAACACAAGAAAAAACAGACGGACCCCATGATTGTACCTTTGGTACAAAGTTAATTCCGTGTCAATGCAAACATGATAATTAATAACACAAATACTGCATCGTTTTGATAGTGTTATGAAAGGGTATGACGAAGGATTTTGGAGAGAGTACGCAGATACAAACGAATCAAGGTATAACGAAGAGTTTGCAAAGTTTACAAGCGAACTAGTAAGGGGGCTGCGTTGTACAAGTGTTTTAGAGATAGGTTGCGGAACAGGGATTGATTTGAGATTGATTGCAAAAGAGAGTGTGACAGTTCAGGGAGTTGATCTCAATGAATATGCACTTGGCATTGCAAAAAATAGCCTACCGTCTGCAAATTTTAAAAAGGGAGACATTACAAAGTTACCATTCGGGGACTCTGCAATAGATTTTGTCTTTACACATGGATTGATGAATTATTTGGATGATACTACAGTAGAACTAGGAATCAGAGAGATGCACAGAGTTGCAAGTAGATTCATCATGAATTGTGAGAGATTTGATCAGGCAGAAAAACCAATTGATGAGTATTGTAAATTTCGGGATATGCAAAGCAAGTGGCTGAATTACAAAGTAAAGATTGTAAGCAATGTGGATATGCATGAGGATATCGAGCCGGATAAGCCTAGGTTCACATTGGTAAAGAAGGTATGATGATCTTTTGAATCGATTTTGAATAGCGGTAGTGGTAATTATTATTATGATTATGATTATATGAGGGCTACAGTAATAATATCAACTAATACCACACAAAAATAATAATCAAATCAGTAAATAACATAGATTCTCAAATATTGTTTAATTTTCTGTATCCACACATATTATTCTACAGTACTTTTATTCGCAGAGTAAAAGAATATACCACATGACTGATACCAAGAATAATTGTAAAATCCAACACACGTAATTAATAAAGTGAGTCTAAAGGTATTGAGCCGCTAGCGAGTTCTGGTCTGCGGAAAAAACGACGGTAGAAAGCCACTGGTGGGCTTATACAGATCAAAGGGCGGAACATACCAAATCTGACCCGATTATGCAGCATTTTCAGGTTCCGCTATGTTAATGATGGCAGTGTCAGCAGAACAGAACTACACCAACTGCCTGGAGGACATATAGAACCTGAAAAATCCAATGTAATGTAAGCTCCAGATAACGTTACAGAATCTTTGATCGGTTAATTTATTAGTATTTTAATAGATAAATCATTTGGCTTGGGGATATACGCGCAATATCTTACAAAATTCAAAAACTTTGAGGAGATCACAAAAGAACGGAAAAAGATGCTTTCGAGCATTTCCAAGATTCGAGGCAATAGAGATATTTTGGTGTTTGCATCAGACCTTTCCAAAGCTAGGGCACCGATAGGAATCGAGTACACAGACCTTCTTGCAATTCAAGACCAGCTAGAAAACCTGTCAGGCAAGGCAATAGACAGTGTTGGAGACTCCTGGAGGCCTAGGAGAAGTTGTAGAAGATATCGTAAGCCTAATTCGTGGAAAGTACGAAACGGTCGGAATGATAATCCCGGGATACACAAAAAGTGCGGGAACGATTTTAGCTACTGCAGGAGATGAGATCTTGATGGGCAAAGGATCTGCTTTAGGTCCTATAGATGGACAGCTACAGCTAGCAAACGGCAAACGTTTCTCAGCAGATGCGTTCTTAGAAGGACTCGAAAAAATAAAAAAAGAAGTTGAAGAGACAAAGAAGCTAAACCCCGCATACATTCCAATCCTGCAAAATACATCGCCCGGAGAGATTCAAAACTGCGAAAACATTCAGAATTTTTCTAAGCATTTGGTTACAGAGTGGCTTGCCAAGTACAAGTTCAAGTATTGGAACAAGCATTCTGACGGGCGCGATGTTACAGAAGAAGAAAGGTGCAGTAGGGCCAAAGAAATTGCGACAGATCTTTGCTCCCAGTCAAGATGGCTTACACATGGACGTTCGATCAAAATTGACGACTTGGAAAAGCTTAAAGTAAAAATCACAGATTACAGCAAGGATGAAGAGTTAAACGAAGCCATAACTCGCTATTACATTTTGTTGAGAATGAGTTTTGAGAGCTCGATGGCATACAAGATTTTTGAGACAGCAGATTCGCAGATCTACCGCTTTATGACACCAGTGCAACCTGCACCACAAAACCAAAAGAGTCTTTTATTAGATATTGCATGCACAAAATGCAAGCATAACCTTAAAGTTCAGGCCAACCTAGAAAAGAACATGCAATTAAAAGAAGGCGCTATAGCATATCCAGTTTTGAGTGATTCGGTTAATTGTCCCAAATGCCGTGAAAAAATAAATCTGGTGCGGTTACGCCAACAAATAGAATCACAGTTTGGAAAAAGGGTGGTCAAATAAAATGGCAGAAGACAGATTTAAAATAGTTTTTGGACACATGGACAAAGAGATAATAGAACAGACAGATGCAATAAGAGACGCGTTAGAGCAAAGTAGCAAGATAAAGGAATTGATCGAGATCATCGACGATGCAACTCCGATCTACGAGCCTCTTCTTTATTCAAGTTCCTAGAGTGGCGTCATCAAGTCTTTGCAATTAGTTTTCTGAACAGGTATTGTTCAATATTCTGACTGAATGTGGCAGTTCTCAGATATTTCATTGCTGCTCGTGCGCGCCCGCTTACCTGTTCGTGATGTTCATACATGAACGGTTGAATCTTTAACTGGTACCAGCATTCCTTAATTGCGCTGAGTTCAGGACATCCTGTGGGAAGGTACATTATCCGCAGCATGGGGCTGTTCTCTTTTACAAATTCTCTAAGATCCTTTGCTCTATGTTGAGATGCGGCATCCATTGCAATGACAGCTTTGTCACTTCGTTCCAGCAGTTTTTTGACAAATTTGAGAAACGTCGGACCGTTGAATTTTTTTCCTGTAGAAAGTACTGATGCGAATCCGATATTGCGTCGTAAATTACCCGTCTCTGGTGATCTCTAAAATAAACTTGGGATATTCTTTGGCTCCTTGGTGGCCATCTCTATCTCTTTATCCTTTTGCTCTACAACCTTCTCTAGTCTTTTGTTCTCGCTTTTGGACTGTGCAAGAGCATCTTGCAACATCTTGATCTCAGATGGATTTGATATGCACTAACGCTGGTTTAGTATGATATAGAATCAGATGATCACTCATATTTGTCCTGGTACTAAAATTGATCAACTGCTAGGTTTGAATAGATTATGCATAATCTAGATTACCCATAATCTCTAATATTTATGCAAGAGATGTACAAAAATAATAAAATCAAAATGAGCTATTATCCAATGGAAACACTACGACAGAGCACTGGAGAAATTATGTGTAAACATAAAAGACTTGGAGATTTGGAAGGGTGCCTTGGAATCCGTACTGGCAGAGGGGAAGAAGAAATATTCGTCTCATGACACCGATGCCTATTTTATGGAGGAGGTTAGAAAAAGACACTCATACGTGTCGGAGTTGATCAAAAAAGTTGATGCCTGTTGATGCAGACAATTATTACGCATAAACATAATGATTGGAATCTTTATAAAGAATTCACACGGATGTGCCATATGGAGATCATGCCTGCAAAACCACATGGAAATGAGAATGTCGTGGCGGTGTATACTGTATGGTAGACCCTGAATGGATTCGAAATGCCAAGGTGGACTGGAAACACCTCAAAGGAAGACACATGATACGGGCGCCTGTTGCAAACATCCGACTGCTTTTGCGCGACGAGGATGAACTTGACGGCAACACCCAAGAGCGTTTTGAGGCGTGGGCAAGAGGAGATTGCAGAGACGTTCGCTTTGAGATTGACACAAGGATAGCAAGCGAAATGAAACACGGTGTTGTACCTGACTATCACAATCTAGATTTTTATTCGCACAGCAGTGACGCTGATGCCATGATGAGGGAAGGATATCTGAACATAGCTGCCTGGATGTACAAGGGCATGACAGAGTCAATAGGGATGCACTATGAGATCCTGGATGACAGCATGGGCGATATCTGGCCATTCTTTGAGGAGTGCATGGAGAACTTGGGAAAGTGCGTCGCAGGACAGGATCTTTCTGTCGAGGAGAGGTGTAAAAATATTAAATATCTGGTTGGCTGGTCGATGGTCGTGTTTGGAGACTTTATGGTGTATTATGATAAAGTTTTAGAGCAGCTATGTGCAGACATGGAAGATCTGGAGATTTGGAAGGGCGTCTTGGAGGCCTCACTGGCAGAGGAGGAAGGTGCGTTTCATGGCGGGAATCATTATTTTAAGGAAGAGATTCAGAACAGGCACTCACACCTGTTGGAGATAATGGAAAAGGCCGGTAACAGTTGATGCAGATGACGAGTTTCTTGCAGATACAACATACAGCTACAGAAAACATCAAGGGTCAAGTTCAGAAGAACAAGAATGTATAATCTTGAATTTTGGTATCCAGTTCAAAAAAAAAATTTTTTTTTTTTTTTTTTTGAGTCAATCAATTTCTTCTTCTAGTAGCAAAGGCCTTTCTTGAAAGTCTGTCAATGCCGCCACAGCATCAACTCCAATCGATTTAATTACTATCGCTCAAAATTTTGTATTTGATATGACCTCGGCACTTTGCCCTTTATCAAGAAGACCAAGTTTGTCCGTACTTTGTGTAATCGTCTACTTTGATTTTTAATGATAAAATTCAGGGTTAGATCATTTAGCGTAACAGGCCACGTTTCTGAAGTGGTTTTTCAAGATATTATGTGTAGCCATTTTAGCTTTTTTGTTTTATTAACAGATTGATTTATCTTTGAGAATTAACGTACATGTGTAATGCAGGCTTGAGTTCTGCCAGGGTTGACTGGAATGATCAGTACTGTTTATCAGCTAACCCAGAATTACCCAAAATCGGCCTAATTACCAATTAACATTGTATTGATACTCGAATTTGGGTTATGCTGTGACCGGTTAGAAATACAGTCTCATCTAAATATACCAACGATGAAAAATTAGTGGAATATTTTTCCAGCGACCTAATTGTAGCAGTCTGACGCACTCAGCATGTCTTGATCATTGATAGTGCAGTTGACAGATTCAGTGTTTCATGTTGTACAATACACTTGTGTACAGCTTACGCTGTATACGTACTGCATAAAATCACATGTTGCTCTAGATGATGCGGTACAGAAACGTTTCAACATCAAGGTTGGGTTTTGCATACCTTGTGTATATAGTAATTGCCTTGCGCAGCATGGTCAGACTGGTGTGCGGTACATCAAGCACCTTGCGCTTGAGTCCCTTCCAGTACGGCTCAATCGCGCTGATCTCAGGAATTGCAGTCAGGAGAAACTTTAGCGTCAGGCCCTCCACCCTCTCGACAAGATGGCATATCATCTTTGCACGGTGCTGCGGGGCTCTGTCAAGTATAATACAGATCCTCCCAAACCTGCGTACTGCAGCCTTGAGGAACCTGGCAAAGGCGTGCATGTCAAACCTGTCGTACTGTCTGAACATCCTTCTGCCGTCGGTGGTAAGCAGTCCGAACACTATGGTCTTTGAGTGCGAACCCGTGTATACTTATGATGCGCGTACTCTCCTTCTGGTATAGCCACGTTTTCGTGCCTGGAGCCCTGCAATCACTATGGATTCGTTCCGTATTGCGGTGACTATTCCTTTCCCGTCGTTTTTTTTATTACATCTGCAATCTCTTTTTGAAATGTGTAGATCTTTTCGGCAGACATCCTCCTGTTTGCGTGCACCCCGACCGTAACCTTCTGGGCGTAGCCCCACCTTCTTAGCAGGTAACGGATGTGTATGATGGCGTATTTTGTACATGTGTTCTTGAAGATATATTCCTGCATATCCCTGCCGGTCCAGATGATCTTTTTGCAGGCATTCCTTCGAATCTTCTTCATGGCAGTCCTGTCCACTTTGGGTGGCCTGCCTGTATGCGGCCGGTCATCCAGGTTGTCGAATCCCACCTGTCTGTATCTTGCATACCACTTGCATCCCTATGACGCGGATTTCCCAAGGGCTTTGGCAGCCTCGCGTGTACCCATGCCGTCACGCTTGATTCTGATGTTCAACATCATATGATCCTTTATCCTGCCATTAATTTCGGCAGCATATCTCTTTAGCATCGTCTTACATCTAATTGATTATGTGTCTAAGACCAAGGCTAACATGCATAAAGTCAAAAATATTAGATAATTGCACGAAATTTTAGTTCTTGGTATATGTTCTGCCATGTTTCCCCCACGACCAGCGAAATACCGATCCATTACTGTGACACAAAATATCAGGATTTTGTAAGTACAAGTTATATGACAGAATCGTGGACGGGCTACATGGTTTTGAGGGAAGTAAAACCAATGAATGACAAACAATGGAAACAGGTGACCGGCCAGTTGAAAGCAGGTCCTACCAAGGAATCCATCAAGACCGTAAAGGCTGCCATAGAACTTGCCAGCAAATTGAAAGAAGCGTAATTTTTATTCGGATCATGACTCTAGACATTGATTTTAGCGAAGATGTTTCTATTATGGGCGTGGACGGGCTACATGGTTTTGAGGGAAGTAAAACCAATGTGACAAACAATGGAAACAGGTTTGAAAGCAGGTCCTACCAAGGAATCCATCAAGACCGTAAAGGCTGCCATAGAACTTGCCAGCAAATTGAAAGAAGCGTAATTTTTATTCGGATTGACTCTAGACATTGATTTTAGCGAAGATGTTTCTATTATCATGTTAGACCCGACCGTGTCCAAGGATTCAGAATTTGAATGCAGAAACCCGTCATACACTGAGAGTACTATCGCGTCACTGCGTTCAGCGACATGAAAGAGGGGATGGGTTAGATTTGGTTGCATGTACAAGAAAAAAATGATCGGGTTTGTCACGATTGCGATGGCTCACATAAGGCCAGAAAGAGACGAGCGGCTGCAGTGAAAAGGGTACGGGAACATTCCGGCATTATTGATCGGTCACCGGGCAACCCACAAGGACTGAAAGAAGGGAGTAGGAACAAATCTCATAGCATGGGCAATTAAAGAAGCCGTGCGCCATTCCAAAAGAATCGGATGCAGGGCAGTCGTGTTAAACCCAGAAGATGATCTAAAAATCAGAAATTTCTACACCAATCGAGGGTTTACTTATGTGCCTCAAGACGACAAAGAACGGGATGTATTTTACCTAGACATTCAAACAAAGGATAATTGATTATTGCATTTACCATCCATGCATTTGACACTCGTCTCTGATTGCCCTGCTCAATTTCGACGATTTAGCAATGCTTGTGGAATTGTATTTAGCCAGATCTACAAATTTGAACAAGGCCGGGACGCAAATTCGCCCGTGCTGATGGTTTCATCGCAGCCTTTGATGCACCGCAGTATGGAGCGTCTGTCGTCAGGGCCGAGCCTTCCGCGTACAATCTCGGCGTTTGCCTTTCGGGAAAGGCCGTTTTTCAGGATGTACGATTGCTTCAATGCAGCAACAACAACATTCGTCGAGTATCTCTCTCAAGTCCACGCATTGATGTTTTGGAAAGATTGCAGTAATAACAGACAGGCCAAGGCCTCACAATGAAAGCGGGTCTAAAGGGATTCGAACCCTTGACAACCGGATTAAGAGTCCGGTGCGCTACCTGGCTGCGCCATAGACCCACTAAACATAAACAAATTCAGAGTTGTTATTAATCTTGAGATTTTAAAATATGTGAAAAGATTATTGTTGTTGTGCTGTAGTTGCTTCTGTCTCAATCTCATTGTACTTTTCTATAATGGCAGTCAATGCAGTTGAAACAGGTACGTCGTTCATCTTTTTCTTTTCGGCCAACAGTTTTTGGTATGCATCAAGTGTAATGTATACCGGAATTGAACCATTTCCCTCTAACAGACCACGAACATTGTACAGTGCAGTCTCCATTCCACGTTCAGCAGATTTTGCAAACTTGGCTTTGTCCATAATTGCACCTAGTGGGCCAAATGGCATCTCATAATCGACAGACATAGTTACTCGAGTAAGGTTGTTACCTAGCGCTTTGAACTCGTTTGTGATTACCCATCTCTTAAAAGGGCCTTCAATCTGTTTTGCGCTGATCTTTTCATTTCTAATGAATTCAGTTGTCTCACAATCCCATTCCAAGCGTTTACCGCTAAAGTCGCCAATTATTCTAAAGGTTGTACCTACGCCCATCCCTTCTTTGATATCCATAGGAACTACTGTCATTCCCACAGCATCAGATTTTATTTGATCAGAGACATGTTCTGGTCTTGCAAAGTAAGTAAAGACGTTATCAACAGGAGTCTTCACATCTATTGATTTAGTTACCAGAGTCAACATTATGATTTCTTTCAGATATGAATTTAAAGGTTTTGAAGATTGTAGGGCATGTACCAAGATCATACATAGAGTTTTTTCATCTTTTTGCATGATGACAAACTACACTATCGTATTTCTAATTTAAAAAACTGTATATTCATCAATGTTGTTTTTTACACTTGTCTAGCAGATACGTAACATCTTACAAAAGGTACAGAAATTTCAAGAATAAAATTAACTTATAATATATACAAATCCGAATCAACGTATGAAAAACCAAATCCTAATGGTAGTCTCAGTTTTAATTATATCAACAACTGCATATTCTAGTTTAGCGTACGGCCATTCCATGTTTAACTCTGCTGAAGAGTTCTATGGAGGGTACAGGGTTCAAGTTGCAACAGCCCCTGAATTCCCGCAGATTGATGAGCCGTCTGAATTTCTCGTAAGGGTAACTGATGAAAACTTTGAGCAAGTCGGAGAATTTACCATTGGGATCAGGATATTCTACCATGACAAGCAGATAGATGCCATCCCACCAACAACGCAACAAAATGGACATTGGGATTTTAACTATGTTTGGAAGAACATTGGAAATCATATTGTAAAGATTGACTTGTATGACGTTGATGGTATAGATATTGATACGTTAACCTATACATTTAACATGGGAACACAAAGTCCGTTTGGAATAATATTCATAGGCGCAATAACTGTGGGAGCCTTTGTATTTGCAGGAATAATGTCATACATCTACTTGCCAAAAATTCTAAAAAAGGTCAAACCTTAGACAACATTGAAGTTTTGGATAATCTAAATGCAAATACCGTAGTTAATAATACCATGGAGAACAGTAATACCCCAATTCCCAGGTGGATTGCCACCAATACGGCATGCAGTTTCAAGTCAATTACCAGAGCACCCAACCCTATCTGGGTTAGAACAAACACAGTTGCAAGTGTACTTGTTGTCTTTATTTTCCATTCGGCGTTCTTGTTTATCAGACTAGCAACCATCGTCGCAATTACAAGTCCGCCAGTAGTTGCTGCAACCAGTCTATGAACCCATTCAATGAGATACTCCTCTGACGGCATTATACCATTAGGGCACAACGGCCATTCAGGACAGGTCAGACCCAGTCCTGCAGCAGAGATATACCCTCCAATAAATATCAGAGAATATAGAACAATCATAGTTGATAAGGCAAGGTATTGAATTGCCAACTTCTTATTCCACTATAAAGTTACCCTGCATTCCCTGCAATGAATGTCCGGGGACAGTACAGATGTAATAGTAATTCCCAGGAGCTCCTGCAAGAAATGTGACAGAGCCACTCTCATTTTGTCGTAACGGACTCAGCTGACTGCCAATCGCTGAATCCATAACTATACTGTTAAAATCTTCAGGGTTTGTGACAACTGCAAATGAATGAAATGACCGTCCCAAGTTAGCAGTAGTTACGGTTACCTCATCTCCGGAGTTCACGCGGATGTCAGGATTGCTTCCCTCTTCACCTACAACTGCATTAAATCCAAAAGTTATGAAGTCATCTGCTTCTACAAAGTCCAAATTAAACTCTACAGAGTTGCCTGTAGGTGGTGCAGCCTCTCGGGGAGCCTCTGCGGGGCCTACGATAATTTCGCCTACCATTCCCTGTTCTCTGTGTCCTGCAACAGTACAAATGTAATAGTACGTACCTTCCTGACCTGCAACAAATTCAGATGTTCCGCTCTGACCTTTAGTCAAAGGATTGTTTGGACTAGCAATCTCACTGTTTGGAATTATTCCTTGGAACCCTTCAGTATCTGCAGTTACACCAAATGCATGAAATGATCTTCCTGCATTATCAACATTGAATATGATCTTATCACCCACATTGACATGGATTGTAGGGTTGCTGTCCTCCTCACCAATTATAGCATTGAATCCCAAAACCAAAAGATTGTCAGACTCTACAAACGACAGATTCTCTGTGATAGTCTTACCTGTCTGAACGGCTACTTCGGTATTCCTTTCACCGGCCATCATCGCAACTATAGGAGCTGGTTCAGATATCCAGTAATCCCCCATTGCAAAGAATATTGCGCCGCCAACTATACATATGCCTAACATGATGGCCATCATCTTTCCAGTTCTAGATGCACTAGTTCTGTAAACTGTTTGAGAGGAGGTATTATCGTGACTCATTTCATATCAACTCTAGTGTGATGGATTCTTTGCTCCAAAGGGATAATAGTATTTGCCACCCAGACCGAATGGATCCTCAATATTTGCAAGTTTTCCTTTTCCAGAACTGTGTATCATATTTGCCAAGAATATGGCCATGCTGACACCAATTATCATTGCACCAATAGTTGCAATCTGGTTCATAGCAATCCATTCAGGGATTGGCGGATAGTCAAATATTCTTCTTGGCATTCCGTACAGACCAAGAACGTGTTGCGTGAAGAATACCAAGACGGTTCCAATAAATGACATGATAAAGTGAATCTTACCCATTGTTTCATTGTACATTCTGCCTGTGACGTATGGGAACATGTAGTATAGATAACCAATAGAACCAAATGCTATTGTACCCATCACAAACAGATGGAAGTGTCCTACTACCCAGTATGTGTCGTGAGTTGTAAAGTCCAGAGGCATTGCACTATTAACTACACCGCCTGCCCCTGCAGAGAAGAACAATGCAATTCCACCTACTGCCCACATCATCGGGGTTGAGAACTTGATTCTTCCATTCCACATTGTTGCAATAAAATTAAAGACATGCATTGCAGATGCAGGTACAGCAGCAAGCGTTCCTACCATAAAGACAGTCTTTTCAGTAAATGACATTCCTGTTGCATACATGTGATGCGCCCAAGAGGAAAAACCTACAATTGATAGCAATACAAATGCAAATACGCCAGAGTTGTAGCTGTAGATTGGTTTTCTAGAGAATCTTGGAATAATCTCATACATCATGCCGATGGCAGGAATGACTAGCACGTACACTTCAGGATGAAATGTAAACCAGAACAGGTGGGCATATGCTATCGGGTCACCGCCCAGTGCAGGATTAAAGAATCCACTAACACCTAGTCTATCAGTTAGTAGCATGAGTAAGGCTGCTGCAAACGTTGGGATTGCGACAAGAATAATCAGAGATGATGACAGGAATGACCATGCAAGTAACGGAACCTGACCGATTGACATGTCAGGATGCTTGCATTTGAGAATTGTAACGACGAAATTTATTGCGCCTAACACAGACGATATGCCCAGTATCTTCAGGCCAAATATCCACATATCAGCAGCAGGACCGGGCGCACTAATGATGGAATACGGAGGAGTGGCATACCACGTAAAATCCGCAAATCCCAACCAGATGAGTGCGCCAGCAGGTGGAATCATCCAAAATGCAATTGCATTGAGTTTTGGATATGCCATGTCTTTGTATCGCACCATGATTGGTACGTAATAGTTACCAACTGCTGATGCAAATGGAATGATAAACAAAAAGATCAGAGTTGTACCGTGTACGGTAAACATTCTGTTAAAGGTCATAGAATCTGTAATAATCTGAGCGCCAGGTAAGAACAGTTCTGCCCTGATTGCAAGTGCAAGTGTTCCTCCCAAGAATAAGAAGGCAAGAGAGGTGATCAGATAGAGTAGACCGATATCAGTATGATGCGTAGAGAACATTATTTGCCAAATAGGTCTCGGCTTTTGTAATTCTAGAACCATCAGGTAGTAACCTCCTTGTTGCTATTCACGCGGAATGGTTGTTGTGATAAAAGCACAGTCATGATGACGGCTCCTCCACATAAAGCGTTCCACGCATGTTATAGTGAATTAATCCACAGTACTCTCTACACTGGATGTCATGAACGCCGGGTGCATCAGGGGCAAACCATACTGTGTTTACTCTGCCTGGAATTGCATCCATTAAAACAACATAGTCATGAATATTAAAAGAGTGGTTTACATCAGTTGCCATTACCTCAAATTTGTATGCCTTTCCTGCCTCTACATGTAGTTCTCCGATCTCTTTGGTGCCATCCTCATGCTCAAATGACCAGAACCACTGTTGACCTACAACCTTGATTACTTCTGCGTCCTCGGGAACGTGCTCAATTAGTCGCTCAACCTCCCAAGCCTCTGCACCAACCCAAGTCATTAGTGCCACTACTACTCCGATGTAAACCCATTCTGGCCAATTAGAGTGTCCACCCATGACTACCAGTCCTTGCCCTCATATGGAGTTGGTTTTGCCTTTGGATGGGACTCTCTGAACCTCCACACCTGCCAGACTATAGTCCCTGATACCACAGCACCAACTGTAAATGCAACAGTCATCATTCTGTAAAATAGATTCCAGATTACTACCCTGCGATCAAGATATTCGCCTGGTTCATCGCCTGCAGCAAATGCTAGATCTGCTGCCGGTATTATCACCAGTATACTTAGCACCATTAATAATCCAAATAGTTTCATCATTAGAGTTTGAATTTTGTGGTTAATAATTTCTATTTAAGGGTTTTCAAGATAATATTATCAAGTACAAACAAGATTGCAGTTTTGGACAATTTCTCTTCATGTACCTAAAATAGTAACAGTTATGCAGATTTAAGATTGGTCAAGGAGTGCATTCCTACTATTATGATACAAAACAGATTTTGGATAAATAAATAATGACACGGTATTATCATAACGCATGTTGATGGCGGTGGCGAGGATATGGTCATTTATGAGGGCGAAATAAAAAAAAATAGAGATAACGATGTTGTTGAAAGGATATAGAGATGTTGAACAGTTTGATGTTACAGATTATGGTCATATAGGATTATTATCATTGTCTTGTTATTGCTATTAGCAACATCACACCACCTATGATATTCTTGCAAATTCGAGTATGGCTTCTTTCTGTCAACTGGCACAAGAATCAAAGTTGCATAAAGCATACTGTATGCATGTGTAAAATAATAGATTTGCCTAGACTTAATTTGCATGTCACTACAACTAGTCTTACTATAAATACCATAATGTCTTTTATTCAAAGATAGTTAAATTCTATTTACAACGCTACACGAATAAATTTTTGGGAGAAATGACATTTTAATATGCATTTTTTTAATATAGTAGACTCAATTACAAATCTGAAGAATTGAACAAGTGTATTATTCCATTATATTGACGATGATGATATAATAATAATAACATATGACAAATAATAATAATAATACACGACAAGAGCATTCTACAGAATTAAGAGCAAGTAGATGATGCATCTAATTATTGAATTAATGCATTAAAAAAATGCAGTTACAAGATGACAAACTATCAAAGATGATAAAACCTCAGAACTAAATGACACGCCACATGTAAGTTTATCAATCAGAGTTAAATCGTGATGAATGCATGACGTTTAATCCCAAAAGAGAAAATTTTTGATCGTGTTCGCCAAATATAGTCAAGGAGGCATTTGCAATGATCAATTCAAATAAATTTACAGGAGAAAAACTCACCACTGTTGAAAGCATTGCTTTAATGGGATCCATGTGAGATACAAGCAATACATTTTCATCTGGATGTTTTTTTAAGACTGCGTCAATCATACTGATTACTCGTTTTTTGACCTGATCAAAAGTTTCTACACCATTGTGTGCAATCTCTAACTCACCGTCGTAGAATTTCATAAAGACGTTGCCGTGATTGGTAACAATCTCATTGTATTGCATTCCAGTAAACTTTCCCATATCAAGTTCGGTTAAACGTTCATCAGCTGTGACATCCAGTGACAGATGTTCTCCCACAGTATCTGCAGTATGCTTGGCTCGTTGGATTGGACTGGAGTATATTGCAGATATGTTCATCTCTTCTAAGAATTCAGCACAAAGACGTGCCTGGTTAACACCGGTATCAGTCAAAGGAACACCGGGAGTTCGTCCTGACAGAACTCGTTTGACATTATTTTCGGCTTGACCGTGTCTGAGAAAAATTATTTGACCCAATTAATCCGAAATCAAATAGAGATAATAATAACATTGTCAGATAGTTATTATCATTATGAGAGTTGGAATAATCGGAGGTACCGGCGGAATGGGCAAAGGATTTGCACTACGTTGGTCGCAGAATCACGAAATACTCATAGGCTCAAGGGATGCCAAAAGAGCATCTGAATCAGCCAAACAGTACACTAATCTTGCAAACGAAGCATTCGGAGAGATAAATGGAAAAATTTCAGGGGGGGATAATATCTCAGTGGCAAGAGACAGTGATGTCTTGATTTTATCAATTCCGTATGAAAACATTGACTCCATATGTTCTGAGATATTGCCCGAAATCAAGGATAGCTGCGTTGTCGTATCGCCTATTGTTCCAATGGTAAAGACAGATGTAGGGTTTGAGTTCATTCCAATAAAAGAGAACAAGCCGTTCTCGTATCAGCTTGTATCATCACACATGAAAGACAAGTCAAAACTCATCTCAGCGTTTCATGTGATCTCAGAGAAAAAGCTAGTCAATCCCAAACTGGAACTAGACTACGATATATTTGTGTGTGGTGACGATGATGACTCTGTTCAGATTGTAAATGGATTAATCAACGAGATAAAAGGACTAAGGCCCATCTATCTAGGGCCTGGCAATCTATCATATATGGCAGAGATATCCACACCACTACTGCTAAATGCAATGATTAGAAACAAGATAAGAAATCCAGGTATCAAGATAGTATAGCACCATCATGAGTAATGAATACTATAGACGTGGCAGAAATTGGTTTACAGCAATGGGTGTATTGTTTTGCGTCATGGCGGGTATAGTACTAATCCAACAACTGCTCATAGTGGGACCAGAGTTTGTATCTGATTTTTTATTCGACGGTAATCTAACCAATGAAAAGATCTCAATGGCAATGATGGGTTTTGGGGTTTTTATGATAATGATGGGGCTTAGAAGAAAAGGAAGAGGAGAAGGAGGAATAAAAAGAGGAGAAAGTCATGAACAAAAGAGATGAATTTCTAAAAGAGCAAAAGATACTGCGACTAGCAACAGTAGGAAAGGATGGCATGCCACATATCGTGCCGGTTTGGTACAAATACCAAAAAGGAAAGATTTACGTTGGAACAAACACCAAGACTCAAAAGGCAAAAAACGTAACACAGAACACTCAAATCTCATTTTGTGTAGATGTTGGGGTTCATGCACCGAACATATACGGAGTTCTAGGACAGGGAACAGCAGAGTTACTCACAGCAGACAAGCAAAAGGTAAAGAGAATAGGACGGCAGATTCTTTTACGATATTTTGATGAGATTGATGGCAATGAATCAGCAGAAGAATTGCTAGATGAGACTGACTGTATAATACAGATAACACCAGTAAAACTTACAGTTTGGCAGTACTGACAAACTCTTCAATCTTGTTCATTGCAGAATCCAACACGTCAACATCTGCAAGATATACCAACCTGAAATGATCACGGCCGTACTGTTCGCCGAATCCTGATCCGTGTACTGCAAGTACGCCTTTTGTTTCAAGCAACTTTACTACAAACTCTTTATCAGAGTCAAATGGGTTCTTGTGAATCTTTGGAAATGCGTAAAAAGAGCCCTGAGGATTAGGGCATGACAGACCTGGTATATCGTTTAGTCGTTTGACCACTAAATCACGGCGTTTTTTGACCTGGCTGACAAAATCGGTAATGTAGTCCTGAGGACCGCGCAATGACTCCAAAGCAGCGTGCTGTATTGGAAGATTAGCTGCAATACGAACTCGAGCTAGTTTTGGGAGGTGTTGACGTAGATTATCAAGTCTAGGCGAGTGATTAAATACAAGATAGCCAATTCTCCAGCCAGACATCAAGTGGACCTTTGAGAATCCATTAAGCAAAATTACTGGCAGATCAGATGCAACCTTTCCTATACCTACAAATTTATTATCAAATACAATCTGATCATAAATTTCATCGCAGATAACGTACAGATCATTTTGATCTGCAATATCAACTAGATCTTTGAGGGATTTTTCATTAAAGACTACACCTGTAGGGTTGTTTGGGCTAATCAGACATATTGCTACTGTCCGTGGAGTTATCTTTGAGAGGATGTCATCAATGTCAGGAGTAGAGTTCTCAAGGTCTACTGCAAACTCTACAGGGACTCCGCCGTGTAGTCTGACGTATGAGGCATAGGGCGGATAGTACGGCCCAGGTAGCAGTACTTGGTCGCCTTCCTCAACAATTGAGGACATTATCATATCCAATCCTTCAGAGACGCCATTGGTAATCAGAACATCGTCTGCAGTTATTGAGAGCCCCTTGGCATTCTCTTTTTTGGCAATCTCCTCTCTTAACTCCAAGAGACCTTCAGAGGAGGAATAGTGGTTATCGCCCCTGTTAATTGCATCAATTAGAGCTATTTTGACGTTCTCAGGTGGCTGAAAACCAAATTGTACCGGATCGCCTATGTTTAGATAATCTACTGCCAATCCCCGCTTTTGTACTGCGCGTGCTGCAAGTACGATATCCCGTATAGCATACTCTACGCCCACTACTTTTTTGGAGACTTTCAATGTATTTAGGCAGATATTTAGCCCTGTTAATATTTTATTTGTTTGGACTCGTTGCATAGTCTGGATAGTGCAAGCGGCTTCGGACCGCTAGGTCGAGGGATCGAAGCCCTCCGAGTCCCTTGATATTTTTTATTGTAGATATCAAATTCAGTTAATTGTCCGTATCAAATGGTATATCAATCAGACCGGTAGAATAACAGATACAGCAAACCGGATCATCTGAACCATAAATGCACAGATAGATTATTTACAAGGTAAATAACCGTCGATAATAATGAAGATATCTCCATTTATCATTGGGATGGCATTTGTGGTAATAGGAGCAATTTGGATCTCGATTGTTTTTGGCGAGACTGAAAAGGCAAAAGGTGTGGTACTGGTAAAGCCAACAGAGTCCTTTCAAGTGCAGCAAGAGTTGTTCAGCCAAGGTATAGGATACTACAAGATGTATATGCCAAATTTCTCAGGGGAGGAGATATTTGTTCAGATATTGGATGCCAACAACAATGTAATAAACGAAGAGAGAATTAAAACAAAATTGGCAGTAGGGTATTTTGATTTCAATGAAGATGGCACATACACTGCAAGAATCATAAATATTTCTGAGGGTACGATAGGGTTACAAGTAGAGTTTGGGGATACAAATTCCCAAGAGATGTTTGCCCCAGGAATAATGGTAGTGATAGGCGCATTGGCAATTATGATTACATCATACTTTAAGATAAAAAATTACATTATAGAGCAGCCAGAAGAGAATATCTCATAGATTTGAATGCATTGGATGGTATGTCCAAAAAACAAGATTAGATTAAAGACAAGCCAAGTCGTAAAGAACAAAAATGCGATAATCGAGAAATGTAAAAGAACACCTAGTCTTGTATGTTCTCTGTTTTTTAGTATCAAGACTGCGCCTAATGATGCAAGTACCAACCCTAATTCAAGCGGCTGGTGTGACCATGAGATTAGTCCATCGATACCAAAGAGATCATGAGATATGGAATCTCCAAAACCTGCAACAACCTGTAGTATGGAACCTGCAATTACAAGTTTGATTCCAGTCTTCAAGGATCTACGGACTGATCTTCGCAGTAGCAGAATGGAACCAATTACTGCAGCGCAGCTAGTCAGAGATACCCCAAAGTATACCACAATGTGCGAGGGGCTCCAAAAAAATTCAGGCTCTTGTTGAAGATGGGATATGGCATCCCAGAACCCAGCAGATACGATAATGACAGGTCCGACCACTGCAAGAATTGATACAATAGATACTAGCGTAGCTGATTTTACAGGTGCGAGGTGGGATAGTCTCTGAATTAGTCTCATGATAAATAGCTAAAAGAGGCTGATGAGAAATATAATAATGTTAGTTAAAATGCTGATGTAACAAACAATTTTTTAAGAACCAGATGACTATACACGGTAGTGTAAGATATGAGTCCAGGTATAGGATTAATGAAGAGACGATTAGAGAAAGAGAGGGATGCAGTATCGCTTGCTGTTTCAGGTATTGCAAAGAAATACGATGTAAATCCTGACAATATCAATACACTAGAGACAAAATACCATGATGATGCAGGAGACTGGTATGTAGCGTTAGGATGGCCTGATAAGATGAGAGCAGTAGTTCAGATGGACTCTGTGCTAGGTACGATTACAAATATCAAAGAAATTGAGAAAAGCATTTGATATGTGAGGTATTGCCAAGTATGCCAAACGTTATTGTGGGCATTATTGAGCAACTAGTTGACATCAGAGCTGTATATCAAAAATCAATGTTTTTTAAACCCTTTAAGATGTGATTAGATATTGTCAGATACTGAAACAATAACTCCAGAGGCAGAACAACAACAAGTGCAAGTAGAGCAAGCACCAGAGGCAGAGACGCCGGCAACAATAGTAAAAGAAGAACAGACGCCCGAGAATACAAAAGACAGTAAACCAGCAGAGCAAGAAAAATCAAAACCAAGTGTGGCTACAGAAAAAAAGATAGAGCCAGAAGTAAAGAAAGAGAGTCCAGAAAAATGGGGAATTGCTCATATTTACAGTAGTTATAACAATACAATCATTCACATGACTGACCTTACAGGGGCAGAGACAGTATCGATTAGCTCAGGCGGAATTCACGTTAATGCTGACAGATACGAAGCATCGCCATTTGCTGCAATGAAGGCTGCAAATGCGGTATTAGAATCTGCAAGAACCAAAGGATTTGCAGGATTTCATATCAGAGTTCGGGCAGTAGGCGGAGTGGGTTCCAGAGTACCAGGTCCTAGTGCACAAGCTGCAATCAGAGCGCTGGCAAGAGGCGGATTCAAAATTGGGCGTATTGATGATGTAACACCCATCCCTCATGATACCACAAGAAAGAAAGGCGGAAAGAGAGGAAGAAGAGTCTAATCAGTAACAAGTTTTACGGTAATACCATTACATCTTTTCGACATAAAGTAATCGCTCATAAATTTAGCAAACTTTTGCGAATTGTCATTACCAGGATATCTTGTTATCATATCAAAGAATTTTTCTTCTATCCCGCATTGAAGATCAGGTTTAAAGACCAATCTAAAAAATGTCCATCCAAACTTTGATGACGGTTCACTTTTAACATATCCGTTGTAGCAACCTACAAGACTCTCTAGATGAGACAATGCCATCTTGATTGACAGTGAATCATCAGCATAGTTTTTGGAGCCAATCTCTAAAATTATAGTCATGGTTCATCATCAACATCATCAATGGAGGAATGATTACTGAGTTTATCACTCAATGATACGAATTTGCCATCCTGTTCGATATTGATTTTAGTCTCCATTCGAATATTCAATCCTATTGCTCGAAACAATGTTAGTAATTTTCCACCGTCAATAACTTCGTTGATCTCACCAGTCTTTATCAACTCGGATAGTTTCTTTATGATTATAGGAGTCTGGTGAGGAAATTGAGATTCGGCATGCTCTAGAACCTCAAGGCCTCTAAAACCAAGTATTGGGACTAGTATGGACCTAGAATCCCCAGGAGTCTTGTCACTGGTTTTGGGTTTTGGTTCAGATTCAACCTTCTTTTGTTTTACAGACAGGTTCTTTTGCATCTCAGCAAAACGTTTTGCCTTTAGTCGCTCTAGTTCTATATCCTCATCGCTCAACCTTTTATCACCCCTATAGGTACCAGCTTTGCTACTTTAGTTGCAATGCCAAGATTATGAGATACATCAACTACGGCATCCACATCTTTGTATGCCTGAGGAGCCTCCTCTACAACACCGTCTCTAGTCAACGATTTTATGAATATGCCGTTTGCATTAAGAGATTTTTTCACATCTGCCTCAGTGTAGTTTCGTCTGGCCTTTGAGCGTGACATGGTTCTTCCTGCACCGTGGGCAGTAGAACCAAAACTCAGGTTCATTGAATTTGGCTGCCCAAGCAAAATCCAACTGGCAGTTCCCATAGAACCTGGAACCAGAACAGGTTGTCCAAGATTACGATACCTGGATGGTATCTCATCACGATTTGCAGGAAATGCCCTTGTAGCGCCTTTCCTGTGAACTACCAAGTCGCGGCTAGAGCCATCAACATTGTGTCTTTCTATCTTGGCAATATTATGAGCAACATCGTAGACTAGTTTCATATCAAGATCAGATTCTGTCTGATTAAATACACGTTGAAACGAATTCCGGGTCCAATGAGTGATCATCTGTCTGTTACTCCACGCAAAATTTAGTGCTGCAAACATGGCTCGTCTATACGAGTCGCCCTCATCAGAGTTATTTGGAACGCATGCAAGCTCTCTGTCAGGTAGATGTATATTGTATTTTGCCATCGCCTGCTCTGAAACGCGAAGATAGTCACTACACACTTGGTGTCCAAAGCCGCGAGAACCGCAGTGAATTAAAACTGTTATTGTTCCCTCTTTTAATCCCATTTTGTCTGCTGCCTCTTTGTTGTGAACCTCTGAAACTTTTTGTACCTCTAGAAAATGGTTTCCCGAACCCAGACTTCCCAGTTGGGGCGCACCCCGTTTTCTTGCTTTGTCAGAAACTTTGTTTGGATCGGCGTTTGCAATACTTCCATTTTCTTCACATACATCAGAGTCATCTGATGAGCCATAACCATGATCAATTGCCCAGTTGACACCTCGGACTAGAACTTCATCTAGTTCAGAATTTGTGAGTTTGACTGCACCCTTTGAGCCGACACCTGAAGGGATAGAACCGAACAGATCAGTGACTAGCTCTTTGAGTTTTAGGCGGACGGCTTGCTCAGTCAAGTTGGAACGTATCAGTCTTACGCCACAGTTGATGTCATATCCTACGCCGCCCGGACTTATCATTCCCTCTTGGGCATCCATGGCAGCCACCCCGCCTACAGGAAAACCGTAACCCTCATGACCGTCAGGCAGGACTACGCTGTACCCGACTATTCCTGGGATGGAAGCAACGTTTCGTGCCTGCATGATTGTCCTATCGGAGAGCATCTTTTGTAGTAGGGGTTCATCTGCGTAAATTCTTACAGGAACCTTCATTCCGAGATTAGAGTCAGCGTCAATCTGGTATTGATTATCACCGATTTTTCTTGTAGCAGACATATGTATGGGTGTAAATTGCTTTTTTGCCAATTTAAACCATCAGAGAAGCAGGAAATAATTCTAAATTCAGTGAAAGTTGTGGGAAATAGTGCATAAATTCTAATATCTTTTCTGCTGAAAAGCTTGAAAATCACAATGGTGTATTCTGTGTTGCATAATGAGTAAAAATAGGATATGACGACGACGACGACTGATTACTTTGGATACATGAACACGTAGTCTAATGTTGCGTGTAGTAGAGATAAAATTGACGGTCATGAGTAGATTTATTTTTAATGTATAATGACCAAACATATGGCAATTCTACCAATTGATACCGGTCGTTATGGTACAAAAGAGATGATGAGAATATTTGGTGAGCAGCAAAAAGTAAACTATCAGTTGGAGATTGAAGGCGCAACTGCCATATCTCAAAGTGAGATAGGCATGATATCAAAAAAGGCAGGAAGAGAAATATTCAGAGTGGCAACAGGTAAAAAAATTACTGCAAAGAGAATCAAGCAGTTGGAGGCAAAAAGCGATCATGACACTGCAGCACTAGTAGAGTCACTAAGCGAGAGATGCACAAAAAATGCTAGACCATGGATACATTACGGTCTTACAAGCAACGACCTAGTTGATACAAGCAACTCCATGCAGATGCGAGATGCATTACAAATTATTGAACCCAAAGTTGCAAAGATGGCATCAATACTTGTAAAACAGGCAGTAAAATACAAAGACGTGCCAGCAGTTGGGAGAACACATGGACAACACGCAAGCATCATCTCATTTGGATTAAAATTTGCAAATTGGGCAGCAGAGATGGCAAAACATGTAGAGAGAATTGAGGAGATAAAGAAGAGAATCCTAATCTGCAAGACGTTGGGTGTTGTGGGTACGGGTTCGTTAATGGGTGCAAAAGCGCTTGTGGTACAAAAAAAAGTGGCCAAACGACTAGGACTATTTCCGGCAGAAGTTACAACACAAGTAGTTCCAAGAGAGAGATATGCAGAATACGTCTTTGAATTAGCATTGATTGGTACTAGTCTTGAAAAGATGGCAATAGAGATTAGAAACCTGCAGAGAACGGAGATAGGAGAAGTTGCAGAACAGTTCAAAAAAGGACAGATGGGAAGTAGTGCAGTTCCAGTAAAAAGAAATCCAATAAAGAGTGAACGGGTATCATCATTATCAAAACTGGTAAGAAGCCAAGTCGGAGTATCGTTTGAGAATATTCCGTTGTGGCACGAGCGAGATCTCTCAAACTCTGCCAACGAGAGATTTGTAATTCCAACTGTATCAATTTTAGTAGATGAGATGCTAGAGACCATGACTAGAATCATCTCAAACTTGATGGTAAACAAGAAACGAATTGTAGAGAACTTGTATATCACACGAGGTCAGATCTTCGCAGAATTTGTCTTAGAGGCACTGATAAAGAAAAGAGTGCCAAGATTTGTAGCATACAAAGACGTTCAAAGGGTGGCATTTGAGGCAAACCACGATGGGGCTCAATACATAGATGCAATCAAAGGGGACAAGGCATTCTCATCCAGGTTAACTAGTACTGAAATTGACTCAATATTCCTACCAGAAAAACACTTGGGAGCATCACGCCAAATTATACGCAATGTAGAGAGAACCGTTCAAAAGACCATAAAGAGATTCATCACCTAAGTTTTAGCAGAGATTTGTGGATTTTAGAGCCGTACTGTAACGCTTTTTTTCGTTTTGTGCAAGAGAGTTCAGGTACCTTGATCTCGCAAGCTAACTCTCGAATTATATGCTTGCGATATATGTCATCTGAGCTGTGAATTTTTTCAGATACTGGTATGGTTTTAGCATAATTGATGAATCTTGGGGTCAGTAATGGCTGTAAGATGCTAACACCGAACCCAGATGCCACAAGATTAACTGCTTGCATCATGTGTAGTTCGTTGTCAAGTTTAGAGTCCATTACTTTGTGAATTTCAGACTCTCCGCCAGCAAATGCCTCTCGATATGCATTATATCCACAAAACAGTTCGTCCATACCATTTGCAGTAACCACAGTATCAATGTTCAGGTTACGAGCTAGTTGAGACACATAGTAAAACGCAATACAGTTCTCATTCCATGACAGATTGTCTGTCTTTATCTTCTCATGGATATCAGAGCAGACAGAAGAGAACGTATCAGAATCAATCTCCAAGACATGATGTGGATATTTGAGATATTCGTTAATTTGGTTTGCAAACAAGATGTCATGAGAGTCTGAAAAACCAATTGTCAGGAGGGTGATGTCATACCCCATGTCATGGCATATCTTGGAGATTAGCGTGCTATCAACACCTCCTGAGAAGGCAACTCCAATATTTTTCTGGGAGACAGACTCTGAGATTGATTCTGAGATATTATTGAGTAGTTGTTTTTTGATTTGGTCCATTATACATCACGTTTTGTATGATTACAGGTTAAAACCTCTAACTATTAATTTACCACTACATATGGTATAACAATGATAAAACTATCAAAGACGGAGATTGATACAGAATTAGAGAGCCTTGATGGATGGAGCATTACAAATGAAAAGCTGCACAAAGAGTTCCAATTTGAGAGCTTCAATCAGGCGTTTGGCTTTATGACAAGGGCTGCAATGGAGATTGAAAAGATGAACCACCATCCAGAGTGGTATAATGTATACAACAAGATAACAGTAGATTTGACAACCCATGATGCAGGCGGCATTACAAGAAATGATATCAATCTAGCTAAAATTCTAAATTCGCTATAGAGGTCTAGTAGGATCGCTCTCTCAAGTATCAAATATAATCAGAATTTATATTATAACCAAAGTCAGCTGACGTTATGGTATCAAGCTCTTCAATCCTAGATTCAGATCTTCGATATATCGACAGAAAAGGCAACCTGTTTAAGACCAGGACAGAGTTGACAGTAGCACAAATGCTTACGTTTCTTCAAGAAGAGTACCAATACAATCACAAAATTACGTTAAATAATGGAGAAGAGGTTACAGTTGATTTTAAGACAGCAAAGGGACTAATCGAAGTAATAGACACTGATGCGGACATTGAAAAATACAAACGCATCAAAGAAGATTTTCCGCAAGAAAAGGTAATGGCAATAGGACATGCAAAATACGTTGCGCAAATTAGCGAGCTGCAAGATATCGTGTTCTATGACAAGGCACCACAAACAGGTTCCATATTTTTAGAGGATGCGTCATTTTCGTATGACTATGCACATATACTCCCACTAGTTGAGAAATGCTCCATATTACACGGTCATACATCATCAGTAATGGTAGAATTGATAGGACAGATGAAGAACAACTTGTTGCTGGACTTTGGAGAGGCCAAAAAGATTATCAAAAGTGTGATAGACGTATTTGATCATAAATTTTTCATCAATAGAAAATATCTAGACCGGGAAGATGATGCGCACTACCACATCAAGTTTGAAGGGCCAAGAGGGATGTTTGAACTGCAGGTTCCAAAAGATACGACTTATCTGCTTGAGGGAGAGGCTACAGTTGAGAATCTTTCAAGTGAAATTATTAAATTGCTGGCGCCAAAGATGCCATCAAACGTAGAGGCAGTAGGAGTCTACATCTATGAGGGCTACAACAAGGGGTCTCACATAATTTCAAATATTTCAAGAGAGGAGTAATGGAACCTAAAATATCAGAAAAAGCATGGAATCCCCAGTTAGAAAAAGACATTCAGAGACTGTGGGAAGAAGAGAAGACTTACGAGTTTGTCCCACAAGATGACAACTATACCATAGATACACCTCCTCCGTATCCGTCAGGCAGGCCGTGGCACATTGGGGCTGCAGCACATTACGCACAAATTGACATGATCGCACGCACTGCAAGGATGGCAGGAAAGAACGTGTACTTTCCAATAGGAATAGACAGAAACGGACTTCCAGTCGAGCTGTACACTGAAAAAAAGCACAAGATCAGAATGAGGGAGACTGAGAGGGGAGAATTCCTGAATCTGTGCAAGGATGCACTAGACGACTTGGAAGCAGAGATGATTCTCATCATGAAGAATTTGGGCATCAGCGGGAATTTTACAGATTACTATAGGACAGACTCGCAAGAGTACAGGGCACTTACACAATCTACATTCATAGAATTATGGAAGAAAGGAAAGGTGTACCAGGCAAACAGGCCCAACAACTACGACTGGGTATCAGGTACAACCATTGCAGATGCAGAGATCGTCTATGAAGATTTGTCAACACAGTTGGTGTACATGAAATTCAGAATCAAAGATACGGACAAAGATATAATCATTGCAAGTACAAGACCAGAGCTGCTCTGCGCCTGCAAAACTATTATCGTAAATCCCGAAGATGAGAGATATACACAGTATATTGGAAAAGAGGTGATTGTGCCAATTACTAGTGCAGAGGTGAAACTGCAAACGCATCATTCTGCCCAACAGGAGTTCGGTTCAGGGGCAGTCATGGTATGTAGTTATGGTGATCAAAACGACGTGGCACTGTTCAGAGAGTTGGGTTTGGAGGAGGCTGTAGCAATTGGATTGGATGGAAGGATGACAAAAGCTGCAGGAGAGCAGTATACAGGACTAAAACCAAAACAAGCAAGAACAAAGATAATAGAGGACTTGCAGACACAGGGATTTGTAGAAAAGATCGAGGATATCGTTCACAGAACGCCAGTATCAGAGAGAAGCAGGATTCCAATTGAGATAATCCCAATGGAAGAATATTATCTAAAACAAAAAGATGCAGTTAAAACGATCAAGAGGCTAGGAGAAGAGATAACGTTTCATCCTGCCATGCACAAGCAGATTCTGATGAACTGGCTAGAGTCAATTAACATTGATTGGCCAATATCTAGAAGAAGGTACTATGGGACTGAGATTCCAATTTGGTACTGTAAAGACTGCTCAGAGGTACACGTTCCTGAACCAGGAAGGTATTACAGGCCTTGGAGCGAGAAATGTCCCATCAGTAATTGTACTAGATGTAATGGTACTGAGTTTGTAGGAGAAGAGAGGACATTTGATACGTGGATGGATTCTAGCATATCTCCGTTGTTTATTGGCAGATTTGGCAAAGACGATGAATTTTTCAACAAAGTGTATCCTGCCTCAATCAGACCCCAGGCAAAAGATATCGTCAGGACATGGCTATACTATACGCTGTTGAGATGTGAACAACTAACAGGAGAGAAACCATGGTCTGAGGCGTGGATTATGGGTTACGGTCTAGACGAGAAGGGATTAAAGATGAGCAAGAGCAAGGGAAATGCCATAGACCCGCTACCAGTAATTGAGAGGTTGGGGGCAGACACCTTTAGATTTTGGAGTGCAAGTGAGATTAACCACGGCCAAGATTTTAGATGCAATGAGCAAAAGATTGAATCTACTAGAAAGTTCCTCAGCAAGTTGTGGAATGTGTCAAGATTCTTGTCTAGTTTTCCAGTAATAGAGTCAGAGAGCAGTAGTATGTTAGAACCTGCAGATAAATGGATTTTATCAGAGCTGGACAAGCTGGTAATAGAGTGTCAGAGAGGAGGGTATGACGAGTATAACTTCTTCATACCTGCAATTGCAATCAGAGAGTTTACGTGGAACCTGTTTGCAGCTCATTATATCGAGATGGTCAAGGTGCGAGCATACGGTATAGGTTTTTCTGACGAACAAAGAGACGGGGCCGTATTCACATTGCACAAGGTATTATCAACGATTTTAAAATTATTGGCCCCAATAACTCCATTTATCACAGAACATCTCTGGAGAGTTCTGTATTCAAAAGATAGTATTCATAAAGAAATGCACGTCAGAGTGGTAAAAGAAGGAGAGGTAAGAAGAAGTACCGAGGATCAAAGCAAGATCACAGCGAACATAACAGAGTTTAACTCTAAAGTTTGGAATGAGAAAAAATCTCAAAATCTTTCATTAAAGGATTCAATCAAGATATCAATTCCTGAAAATTTAGAACCGTTCAAGAAGGATCTAACATCTATGCATAACTTGTTGGAATAGATGTAGAGTAATAGCAAGAGAACAGTGTACATAGTAACATCATAGAGTCTTGGTAATTAGTTTTCTAAACAAATACTGTATCAGCTCTTTGGGATTTGGGTATGATTATTCTTGGTATACAGACATGAAGTCTTTATACTGTTCTTACATGATTAATTATAAATATTTCAAGCTGCAAACATTTCTGTTTTTTACAAATTACAAAGATTTTATGATAGGACTATTAAAAAATAAGCACAAATCATTTAGACTCTAAAACAAAAAAATCTGTAATTTGTGAAGAATTGTGTTAGAGTACTAGTCTAAAACCACTTATCGATTTTTGTAAGTTGTGTTACAGTTAGTGATTTCATGATATCGGCTTTTTCTCTTAACATGGGTTTATTTTTTAGATATTCAACCACTGTTCCTCCATTTAAGATAGCCTCGGTTTGTTTTTTGAGTTCGTTTTTGATCTCCATTGAATTTTGAGTAACATTAACGTCTTTTGCCACAATATTATCTGTTTTACTATAATAGTACGTGTTTCTGTCTAAAACTCTACTTTTGTGCTGAACAAATTCTTGACGACTTTTGGAATTGAATGGAGCCATTGGTTCTCTATTTACACCTATAATATTTGCGCCTGCGACTGCAGCTAGTATATCAGATGCAGGACTTTTATCTTTTTTTGCATTCGACGATATTTCACGTTTGATGTTTGTAAAATAACATAGTGTCATTAAATCGTTCCTCATCCTTTAAAATCCTAAACAAATATCTCAATCTAGCAAGTGTATTTTTACTTACTGCACTACCATCAAAATCAATCCAAAAATTAAAGTATTCGTTTTTCAAATAATGTTTACAAATTTCTTCAATATTTTTTAGTGATGTTTTAAGTGAAATTGGGACAAATATTGGTTTATGATTTTTGGTATTTAGTATAGTAAACACCGAGTCTACAAACTCTAGATAGTCAGGAATTGAGATAATGGGTTTATTACTTGTTTTCATCCGGATATTGGGAATAGTGAGAAGGGTACGTGAATGTTCATAGTACAGATCAAAAAACCCACTTATTTTTTCCACACTGGAAAAATGATTGTAAGGATTAAACGTAAATGTCAAATTAACTGTATCAGGAGATATGCCTAATGTGGGTTTTTGTTCAAAGTAGCTATTGAGCTTACCATCATCACTAGTATCAATAATTTTTTGTATTCTTCCAGCATCTACTTTTTTCGACACTTCTTTTAATTGAAAGTCTGTTTTTTTGCGAATATGGTTTGCTTTTCCTGTTATGCCCTTTACATCCAATGTTTTGACAGGTTCGTTGAAATCAGTATTTGATATTTTAAACCGTTTGATATTGAATAGGGTGTTCTTATCTTCGATCACTTCCTTAATATGAATACTAGTCATTATGACATTCCTTAATCTGTTGTAATATGGATTTTATGAGATTGTCAGAAGCACGAAATTTTGAATTTTTTATATTGTTTATGGTACATACGGCAACGCTTTCTGATAGTATATCATACTTGCATTTACATCTTGCAATAAATCCCAGAGTTCCTATCATGGAAATTTCCAATTTTGGGATATTTTTTTGAATAAATTTACGTACTTCCATATCATCAAAAATGATGTTAAAATCTACTTTGTGTTCGTAATATAAAAAGGCCAGCGCAATTGCTTCATGTTCTCCACGTCTGACTTCGTTTTTTCCAAAAAAAGGTTTTAAAATTTCATCTATTTTATAGTCGAGATTAGTTTGTATATTCAGACCATCCTTAATATGTCTAAAATTTCCTGATTTGGATATTTCGTCATGGATTATTGTTGAAATATAAAATTTGAAAGAGTGTGAAAACAACGAGCAAATGAAAGATGGCTTGTTGATATCCTCAAGAAAGCATATGTAAAAACTGCTATCAGCTATCACTATTTTGCGCAATGTTCAATACCTCTTCATATCTCTCTTTTGTAATTGATTTGTCTAAAAGCGACTTTGCAATTTTCTTACGCATTGTCTCATCCAACACATACTTGTCATAGATATTTGATCCGCTAGCGTATTCTGGATATGTCTGATATATCAAGAACAACAGTTCTTCTTTTGTAAGCTTATCATAAAGATCTCTCACAAGTCTCATGATTTTTATCATTATGCAGAATCTTTTGTCCTCTGCATATTGAATTTTTAAATCTTCAAAAATTTTCTTGCCTTTATCAGTTAAAATTATTTTTCCATTAGATATTCTGTAGGCATTATCATAGATAAATGGATAATTGATAGCATCAGAGATCTCATCGCAGTATGGTCCATTATAATGATCTTCAAATTTAAAATTCTCACTAATCTTTGGTATAGCCTTGGATAACACAAATATTTCTTTTTGTAGATGCCAGAATGACGGTAGTGGTTCGGTTTTTACACCCAACAAAAGAATTATGTATTTCTCTACCACATCCAACTTTATATCATTCTCCCCAACATTCTCTTGTATTGCTGTTTTTTACAATATCGGCATAGCTGTATATATCATCTACATTTGTTATATGCCTGATAACACTACCTATGTGTTGAGTTTCAAATTGAGCATTTCTGTTGGTTGATTCTGACCATTCATCGTACATGAGTAGGCTGTCCCTCAATCCCATATTTTTAATGTGCATATATCATTACTTATCTTTTTTGTATTCGCATACAACCTATTGATTCGTGCCTATGTGCAGAACGATGTGGATTGTAGTTGGACCAGATTAATGGATGACAAGAGCAATTCCAATTAATTAACGAGTCGCCAATTGTAAGAAATTTTTGATGCGTTAGCAGATGATCAAGAGTTCAAAAGGTTAAGAAAATATTTGTGTAAAGAGACATCCTCTGTGAGTTCAGGATGAAATGAGGTACCAATAATGTTACCCTGTTTGACTGCAACGACTCTGTCACCAAGTTTTGACAAGATAGTCACGTTAGAGCCAACACTAGAGATAGAAGGAGCCCGAATAAACACACCGTTGAATTTTGGGATGCCAATAGAATCCATCGATATATCAGCCTCAAAGGATTCTCGTTGTCGTCCAAATGAATTCCTCTCCAATGTGACATCCAAGATATTCAAAAGGGGTTGATCAGTCTTTCCAACTATACGGTCATTTACTGTATTTGATAACAGTATCATACCAGCGCAGATTCCAAGGACTGGCATTCCAGATTCAATCTTTTGCTTCAAGACCTGCAGAGAATCATTTGCCAATGAGAGCTTGCCAATAGTGGTACTCTCACCGCCAGGTATTACCAGAGCATCCAACTGCTTTATGTCATCTAGCGTCTTTACACGTGTTACTTTACCGTCTATCTTTAACTGCTCAAGTGCAGTTCCAAGGGCTAGGAAATTTTCTTCAACATCGCCCTGTATAGACAAGATACCAACATTAAGACTCATGAGGAACCACCACGATCTTGCATGCGTAATTCTAGTGTATTGACATCTAGCCCCAACATAGACTGTCTCTCATCAATCATCTTTTGGGCCTCTTTGACTGTGTTAGATTCATTCCAAAATGTAGTGGCCAAAACTATGGCGTTTGCTCTCTCTTGTGCATCATCGGCATTGAATATTCCAGAACCTACAAAGATACCATCACAGCCCAAAGACATCAGATATGCTGCATCAGCAGGAGTCGCAATACCGCCTGCTGCAAAATTTACAACAGGCAGTCGTCCTAATTGCGCAGTCTGTTTTACTATATCAAACGATACTTTGAACTCTCGTGCAACTCTGACTAAATCTTGGTTATCACCGGAATCATAGATTGCCTTTATTGTTCGCAGCTCATCATTAACCTTTTTGATGTGAGTTACGGCTTCTGCAACATTTCCTGTTCCAGGTTCACCTTTTGTTCGAATCATTGATGCTCCCTCTTCAATTCGTCTCAGGGCTTCTGCAAGAGATCTTGCGCCATTAACAACAGGAGTAGTGAGATCCCATTTCCATACATGATGAAACTCGTCTGCGGGAGTTAATACCTCAGATTCATCTATCATATCAACATCAGTCTCTTGGAGTACTAGTGCTTCATTAACATGACCAATTCTACACTTTGCCATTACTGGAATTGTTACAGAGTCCATGATATCCTCAATAATCCTGATACTTGCAGTTCGTGCAACTCCTCCAGCTTTTCTAACATCAGATGGAAGTTTATCCAATACCATGACAGAGACTGCTCCCGCTTTTTCAGCAATTTGAGCTTGTTCCACAGTTGTAACATCCATGACAACACCATTTTTTAACATGTGGGCAAAACCGCGTTTAAGAGTGGATGAGCCACGCAAAGTATCAACAGAATTCATCTTATCAGAAATAATTCCTGGAGCATCTAATCGTTGACCAGATAACGAAAGCATGGTTTATTTTTACCAAAAGGTTATTTGTATCTATTCACGAAATTCAGATATAATAATCTGATCAAGTTCTGACTCAACCATGGTAATTATTGGTGGAATAAAATCTGCAGTTGCATTTTGCTCTGGCCAGTGAATTTGATTGACACGCCCATTAAGGGTGACTTTGACATTTGATTTTTGATACTCGGTGACATTATCTAAAACTGTAAAAGATTCTGAGGGTATCTCAATAAAACCGGTCTCTTTGATTAGCGCTTTGATTCTATCAAGTGTTGGCGTGTCTAGTTTTGAGCGAACATCAGGCTCTAAATAGCCTGAAGTGGATATAGAATACTTTAGATCACCGTCGTTTTTTATGTAAAGAATCTCGGTTTTTTCAGCTCCAACTCGTTCAGTAATACCGTATGAGATCTTTTTGAGCTGATGTTTGGTGTACTCTATTTCAATGTCGTCAGTATAGTTTGCAGCAGATGTAGGAATTTCATTTTTTAAGAGTAGTGGGGTAACAAGCAATAGAGCCGCAATTACAGGAATTGCGCCAAGTATCAAGTAAATGGGTTTTACCATAATTGATTAACATGTACAGTTAGGTAGACATGACAAATAAATCTTGATTAAAAATAACTTAAAATTCAAGTCTATTTCAGAGTTGTTAGTGGGGTCGTAGCCTAGCCTGGTAGGGCGACAGTGTCTACGAATAAGATCACCGCTAAGGGCTCCAGAGGTAACTAAGCTAAACTGACTCACGGATGATGTAAGTTTGGAGCTGTAGTGACCCGTAGGTCGCCGGTTCGATTCCGGTCGGCCCCACGTCAATTTTATTGATAGTTAGCAAAAAAAAATTGTAAAGGCGTTGCAGTTATTGTTGTTGTTATTGTTAACGTTGTTGTTATTGTTATCGTTGTTGTTTTTGCAACCAGATAATCATAATTCATTACATGGGCACTTTAATGACCATTCTGATAAAATGGTTAAAACACTTTACTATTGATTGTCACGTAATACATTTAATGCAGAACCAGAACGGAACCATTCTATCTGAGATTTGTTGTAAGAATGATTTAAGAAAATTTCATCAGTGCTCTTGTCAGCATGTGAGATAATACACTTGACTTGTTTGTTAGGCTCTAACATGTTCAAGCCTATCAGGCTGATTTTATCGTCCTCTAGTATCTTGTCATAATCACCAGTATTACTAAAGGTTAATGCCAGGACGCCCTGTTTTTTCAAATTAGTCTCATGAATTCTTGCCAAACTTTTTGTAATAACTGCAACACATCCCAAATAACGCGGAGTCATAGCAGCATGTTCTCTGCTACTGCCCTCACCGTAGTTACTATCACCAATGATTATCCAACTGATCTGCTTTTCCTTGTACTGTCGTGCGATGCTTGAAAATGATTCGAGTTTGCAGTTGAGAATATTCTTACCCTGGCCTATTTTACCATTAAATGCATTAACTGCACCCAAAAGCATGTTATCACTAAGATTATCTAAATGTCCACGCAATGATAGCCAGGCACCTGCAGGAGATATGTGATCAGTAGTACATTTTCCTTTGGTCTTTACCATAATTGGGAGATCTTCAAAATCTTTACCACTCCATCTAGGAAAAGGCTCTAAACGTTGTAGTCGCTTACTTTGAGAATCAATTAAAACCTGAACGTCATCAGAGTTTTCACGAGGAGGTGCAATATAGATGCCTTCAGGTTTGATAAAACCACTTTCAGGGATCTCAGGCGCAGGTTCTGGGGGTTCTAATTTGAATCTTGTACCGTCAGATGCTACCAGGTAATCTTTGAGAGGATTAAAAGAGAGTCTGCCACCTAGTGCTAAAGCAATTATCATCTCAGGACTCCCAATAAAGTTCAGAGTACTGCGACGGCCGTCATTGCGTCCTGGAAAGTTTCTGTTAAATGTCGTAACTATTGTGTTCTGTTGATCCTTTTGTAGTTCGGGCCTATCCCATTGACCAATACAAGGACCGCATGCATTTGCAAGAACCGTGGCGCCAATATCTGTCAAAGAGCTCATTTGCCCATCTCGCTCAATGGTTCCCCTGATCTGTTCTGAACCAGGAGTTACCAGTAACGGGATTTTGGATTTAATTCCTCTGGTCTTTGCTTGTTCTGCCAAACTTGCAGCCCGGGACATATCCTCGTAAGAGGAGTTTGTACAGCTGCCAATTAATGCAACAGAGATCAGATCAGTGTAATCATTTGACTCTACGTCATCAGATAAATCAGATATGGTTCTTGCCAAGTCAGGAGTGTGAGGTCCGACTATATGCGGTTCCAATGCAGAGAGATCAATCTCAATTACCTTATCGAAGAAATCTTCAGGATGTTCTTCAACTTGAGGGTCTGCAACTAGTAACTCTTTATTCTGATTTGCCAATTCGGCAATATCACCTCTGTTGGTACATTTTAGAAAAGTTTCCATTCTTACATCATACGGAAAGATTGAACATGTGGCGCCAATCTCTGCGCCCATATTAGTGATGGTGGCCTTTCCAGTACAGCTTATAGTTTGCACGCCGGGACCAAAATATTCAAGGATTGCATTTGTCCCTCCAGAGACTGTTAATTTTTCTGCAACTTTTAATATGATATCTTTAGGAGCTGTCCATCCATTTAATTTCCCAGTCAGCTTGACGCCTATCTTTTTAGGATATAGTAATTCCCAGGGCAACCCTGCCATAGTTTCAGCAGCGTCCAATCCTCCTACACCTATTGCAATCATTCCAAGACCTCCTGCATTTGGAGTATGAGAGTCAGTACCTATCATCAATCCGCCGGGAAAGGCGTAATTCTCAAGAACAACCTGATGAATGATTCCTGCACCAGGTTTCCAAAAACCACATCCGTATTTGGCGCAAGCAGATTGTAAAAATTCAAAGACTTCGTTATTGGCATCAAGGGAGACCTTCATGTCTATATCTCCTTGGATTTGAGCACGAATAAGATGATCACAGTGGACTGTTGTGGGTAGAGATGTTTTTTGGAGCCCGGCTTGCATAAATTGTAGCATTACCATCTGTCCGGTAACATCTTGTAGAGCTACTCTGTCAGGTCTCAAAAAGACATAATCAGTACCTCCGATGAAACCTTTGACAGGAATTTGATCAAGATGCCCAGATAAGATTTTCTCAGTTAGTGTTAATGGCCTTTTAGCAATACTCCGATATTTTGGAATATTCTCTTGTAATTTCAGATAAACTGCTGCAACAAGTTCTGCAGTGCTATCAATTTCCATGATATGCAACAGATTTACCGTAAATTAAATATTTAAAAAATGACATGGTACGCATTCAAGTTAATGCTTGAATGTCTATCTTTTGATACGCCAAATGTTACCGTCTAGGCAGTCATGGATTTGACACAAATAATAATGATGGTAAATTCGACTATACCTTGATGCCACAGAAAGATACCGCTTCCAACACCCGCTAACTTGACACAGAACCTTATTGGCTAGTTTTTTTATCAAGCAAATCATTGATCATCCAAATATTCTTGAATCCTGTCAATCATTTTTGGATTCAAACTGATTTCTAATCCATATCCTGTGGGTTTTGATAAAATTAAATTCTCTTTGATCAGAGATTCTCCCATTTTGTCTACTTTTTTGGAACCCTGTTTTCCAGTATCTCTTTGTGTGAATCCTTTCTTGAGATTCTCAAACGAGGCGTGACTAGCACCCCAATTTCCACGTCTGAAGAGTTTTCGTATGATTCTACCTTTAATTTCATCATCTGTTAGCATGTGTTCACTTATAGTACCTTTGTTGGTTCACATTTAAATATATTTAAAATCATAGTATTGCTATGAAAGACCAATCACTACTCATACAGTATATGGGAGACACTCCTAAACTCAGAATAATAGACTTTTTTCTGGATAATAAAGAGAGTGACTATTCTAAAAAAGAGATTATAGAGTACACAGGTATTTCTAAAACTACATTTTACAAAGTCTGGGATGGAATTTTAGAATTTGAATATCTAAAAACTACAAGAAAGTATGGTAAGGCACAACTGTATGCATTAAATCCAGATTCCACACTTATCCAAAAGTTCAAAGATCTAGATAACGAGCTTGGGAAGCAATCTATGAAGAAAGCGATACGAGAATCAATTCCTGCTTGTTAAAACTTGTCACTTGGTGTGTAGTTAGGGAACTGTTGGGTGTTATTTTAGACACATGAAACAAAGAAAATGTTTTGTATAAAACGAAGATCACAGTCAAAATATTGTCCGAGTACCAGATTCGTAAACTAACAAGATAAGACACTCTACCAATAATGCATATATTAGGATTGATAGACTTTATCTCTTCATACAAAAACAATACAAGTGTACATATATTGTCCAGAAATAGTAGAAAAAATAATAACAATACGCGTACTGATTCTTTTTTACTAGTGATTAGTGATCGCTTGGTCTCATAATTCCTGAATACAGTCTATACCACTCAACGGTAACAACAGTTCTAGTCAAACGCTTGAACATTGTTTGTTTAAATTTGTGGGAATTGTAAAGATTTTATTGCATCTTGTTTTTTATGACCAAAGTAAACTCTGCAATCATTTCTAGAGTTTATGAAATGGTTTGAAATTGCATCTCTCTTACCATTCCCTTACCATATGCAAACTATTCGACCGCATTTTCGGTGCCTTTTGTATTTGTTGCACCAATGAAAGAATGAAAAAAGATTCAGACAGAAGAACGGATTGTAACATAATTCAGATAGTCAATATTGCTATACATCATAATAACATGATGAAAACCATTTACAAGTGAATCAAACAAAGACATGAAAGTAATCATACTATTGTATTAAATCATGTTGCAAACAAGATGATTGTAATAATGGCATATGTTAACTAGTGGCACCATTTTTAATCACAGGTATTCAAAAAACTACCATTTTAATTATTTTACACTACACTGTCGTTAAGATGCTCTTGAAAAGTAAATTCTGTTTACGAGATACTATATACACTTAATGCCTGATTATGACTAGGTATGATTCCAAAGGAGAAGAAAGAGAACGTAATTTCATGATTGAACATAGTTGGCTTGAGTCCCAACAATACAATATGTATCGATGACAGATGTCTTTGTAAATAATTTATAAAAATTCTCAACAATTATAAGATCAATACACTATTTCAAAGGCAATGCCAAAGAATTATAATTTATCAAAATTAGGAGATAGCCATCATGGTCAATAAAGGATTTCCAAAATTTGGCATGTCACAAGCAGGGGCATTTGTAGCAGCACTTAAAAATTATAATTTACCAGATTTCATCCTTGTTTTAGTTGCCAAAGAGTGCAAATCAGAATTACTTGAAAGAGGCAGAATTGATGACAGACTACAAAGTATGAACGACGATGCTTTGGAACTATTACACAAGATCTTCGTCAACTGTGAAGAAGATGCTGCCGGCAAATACGCCCAGTATCGATTCTTTGCATATGTTTCAAGTATGTACCACAAATGCGAGGTTATAATTAATGATCTAGTTCCAGGAATCTCAGATAAAAACCATAAAATTCCAATAGCAATAAAAAACAACGGGATGTATACTGCAATTGCATACAACAAAGCAACCGGAAACCCTGTAAATAAAAAAGAATTAGCTAGATTTTATGATTTGGTTGATGATATTAAAAGAGGAGATCATGGAACAATGCTAACTGATGGAATTTATGGTTCTTCGGTAGGATTCAGAGGAGATGCATTAGTAGAATTAGAGAGACTAAGTAAGTCAAGACCTGACGATCCTGAGAACAGATTAGATTTCAAAACAGTGAACTTTGAGAACAATATCTATTCAGTAACAAAGTGTTAAAAATTATTACATATGCAACTGTTCGGTATTCATTGTTAAAAACAGAGGTTTGTCATCCGTCTTTTTAAAATCGACACCGTACTGTTCAAACTCTAGTTGTTCAAATAGATGTCTAGTCCATACATCATGAACTGTTTGGATAAATTTTTTGTGGCCGGTAATTCTTAATAACTCGTGAAGTAGTTCGTGAGATACGGTAGTGCAATTTTTTTCTGCAAGAAACAAGGTATCATCAGATCCCTTTGGAGCTTGCCACAGTATCATTCCAAAGTTTTCAGCATGGTACCCCTCACAAGTACAATCAGTCCACCAAGGTCTGAAATGTGTAAGATAGAAATGATAAATGTCCTTGCCTCTTTGTTGATGATCACGTAATAAGGTATAAGTATCAAGACGTTGTAAAATACTCCTCGGAGTTGTGATCATTTCATCACATTTAATTTCGTAATCCAAGTCAAACTTGTCTTTAATCCAACTTTTAAAAAATTGGCTCATTTTTTTGACATACTCGAACTCAAATTTTCGCCTCAGACGATCTTCTTGCTTTACAACAAAAATAAAGTGTAGGATCATAATAAGAAAAAAAGGTTATGTTTGGCCTTCAATACCCATCAAGGTTAGAGTTGAACGAATCTTTTCGATTTTTCTAATCTTCCAAGTAATTGTTTCTCTAAGTTTTTCAACGGTATCAGATTCGATCTTGGCCAAAATATCGTATGCACCAAAAGTTCCATGAACTTCTTTAACACCTTCCAAGCCCTTTAGCTGCTGAATAATAGCTTCCTCAGAACCCAGTTCACAGTTTATTAAAACATAAGCTGTTGCCATAAATCAATTAAATAAACCGGCTATATCAATAAAGCGATCGCAATTAATTTTGAGATATAGTTAAAATCGTATTCCAAATAGGTTTAGGCACTGGCATTACTGATAATCTTGAGATTTTTACAAGATCCCAATCACTAAACTGAGCATCATTTTTTATTTCATCAAGGGTTACAGACCGTTTTAAGGATTTTTTATATTTTACATCCACTACAATGAATCGTTTTACGTCTTCTTTGGGATTTGGGTAAGGTTTAGAGGTAACCTGCATGATTCCTACTATCTGTCTTTGATCACCTGTATGATAAAAGAAGACCAGATCTCCAGGCTGCATCTCCCTCATATGCTTTAATGCCAAGTTGTTATGAACCCCGTCCCATACAGTCGTTTTGTCTTTTTTTAGTTGCTCAAAGTCATAGCCTCGTGGACCGCTAGGTTCCTGTTTTGCCAGCCAGTAGTTTACCATCTTAACTCTGTGTTACAGTCAGCGCATATGGTTTTTAAAGTAAGTGATGTTCCCCGATTCTGACTCGCACAATCTCATCGGTATTTTAGCCAAAACCTCCTTGGGTTTTCTAATCGGGGTTGCCCATAATGTAGCATGCCTGGGTGAATTAGAAATCATCTACATCATGACGATCGTTACCATCATCCTAATCCGTCTGCATGCTTGCTCTTGGGCATTTAATGGTAAAACTATCCTACTAAAAACCATTTATCGTCTATCATATCACATATAAAAAAATCATGGCAAGATACCAAAGATTGTTTATAACGTACCATACCTGTACATGATAGAAATTATCAAAAAGATGATAAACTAATAAAAAAAAGTATTAATCTTGTTTTATAAAAAATTACGACTTTGTTTTTACGCGATTGTTATATTTTTGTCGAGTTGTTGTATTACAAATTAGCAGTCAGCAGAGCAGTTTTTTGCTCATCGAACATCTGATGATGATGATAATACTCATATTATTGACAACCAGTATCAAACCTAGTACAAAATTTTCTTGCATTATTAAAATCCATGTAATATAATATTAGTCAAGATTCTTAATATAATATTTCAAGTCAAAAACAAATAATAGATAAATATGTACATATATTTATGATACGAATAGAGATCAAAGATTATCCAAGACGGAATCAGATAAAGATATTTCAAAACCTACAACAGGTACACGAATTCTATAGCTTTCGATAATCTTTGAATCAATTTTTCCAATAATACCAATGGACCTGCCATTGAAAACGATGTCAGCACAATGACCTTTCTCAAAGATAGAATGCGACATGGTCTTTGTTTCAACTTTAATTCCAAATCCAATATTTAGTGCAGATTGTAAGACAGATTTGATTTCAGTAAAATGTGCATCTTTGTGAGCACTGATACAAGAGAAGTGGATTTTTTCATTGATTGCATTATCAACAATAAAGACCGTACCAGTTTCAAACATTTTTTGAGGGTATTGTTCGTGAATGTTTCTTGACAAATTCTCCAACAGCCCAGGTAACAATGAATCACGTAGTATGGTATGTTCTTTGCTCTTTGAATCAAGTACAGAGACAAGGTTGGAATCATCACAATTAACCATATCATAGAGAACTCGTTTACTAGTAAGACTTGAATTCAGAGCCTCCAAGTATCCAAGTCCAGTCATTATTCTATCAAGAGATCGTAGCTGTATCGATACAGGATTTGCTTGACCAAGAGTTTGGGATGGAAGTAGTACGGGCTCAAGATTATTAATCCCATACCCCAAAGCAACCTCTTCAACTAGATCCATGGGTCCAAAGATATCAAACCGGTATGCAGGAATTGTACAAACAATATCGGCCCCTTGAGATGACGCATCTAATCGAGATTTTTGCAAACAAGAGAGAATCTTTTCAGCATCAAGACTCAGTCCGAGAGTTTCATTAATAGTTTTAACATCAACAGTCATCATTCTTTGTTCAAATTTTGGAGTAGAGTTTCCAGCTCCCGATATCTCAACTGATTCCAAAGTAAATCCTGCAGTTTGCAAGATAATGGAAATGATTGATAATGCATCCTCAATGTCTTTTTTAGTCATTCCAGTTATATCAACGAAGAGATCTTTCGTTGCAGGAGTTACAGTTGTAACTGTACCATTAATTATTGGAGGAAATGAAACTGTGTTTTGATTTGCATCTAGAATTATAGGTACTAGCGGTGATTGCCCCAAAATAGAAGCATGTTCGATTCCTATTTTTGTATCAGTTAGAATTTCAGAGATTGTAAGTTCTTCTTGAGAGTGTAGCGGTACGAATTTGTGATCTTTGGTAGTTGCAGCATAGACTAGAGGGAAAGAGATCTTGTTCAAGTCGTGAATTCCAATAGATAACTTTTTTCTTCTTCGTCCAAGTCCGAGATGAAGATCTTCTTGCATGGCCATTAACTGTTCAATTAACCTATCATCGACTATTCCATTCTTTGCAACTATACTAGTGATAAAAGGACGGATGGGAGATATGTTAGGGTTAACTGATATCGAATATTTGTCATATTGTTTAATATCAAACTTGACTAAACCGGTTTTAATACCAAGTAGTCCTTGTAAACCAAGTGCAACACCGTATTCTACTGAATAATCAGGTCTGTTTGGGCTGTATTCGATTCGAACATTGTCAGACTTGTCATCAGATTCAATATCCAATCCAAGAAATGGCAACGTATCAGAAATGTCTTGCTTGCGCTTGGCGTCATTGGAAACGTCTCTAGAGGATTTAGGACCATAGATTAAATCTAAAAGAATATCGTAAGATAGTGTAACTACTGGCATTTTGTTGCACTCCTCAACCAATCAAGATTATTGTTATAAAACTCTCGTACATCATTAAGACCGTATTTGAGCATGGCGATTCTTTCAATGCCTCCACCCCAAGCTAAAACAGGTTTGGTGATACCAAGAGGTTTGGTTACCTCAGGTCTGAATATACCCATTCCAAATAGCTCAATCCATTTTCCCAATGATTCGTTGTAAACCATTGTCTGAAGAGATGGTTCAGTATAAGGAAAGAATGTAGGCCAAAATTTTATTTTAGTGATCCCAATTCGTTTGTAAAACTCTCTCTGTATACCCATTAAATTCCGCAAGGATGCATCTTTTCCAATGACAACGCCTTCAATCTGATTAAACTCTACAAGATGTTTGTAGCTAACCTTTTCATTACGAAATACGCGTCCTAGTGAGAAGATTCGTGCTTCATCAGATTTGGATTCAGATAGATGTTTAATCGTAACACAGGTAGTATGAGTTCGTAAAACCATTTTTTGAGCTTCGTTAACATCCCACAAATAATGCCAATGAGACTTGTGAGAGTCAGAGACATTTTTAATCTGCTGCGTAGTTGCGATTTTTTTATCATAGAGTCCATCTAGATAAAACGTGTCTTGTAACTCTCTTGCAGGATGATCTTGAGGAGTAAACAAAGCATCAAAATTCCAAAAGCTTGATTGAGTGAGATTTCCGAAAACTTCTGAAAAACCCAATGTAACGAATATTTCACGAATCTCATCAATGATATCTTTTAATGGATGAGTTCTTGCAATGAAAATTTCTGGAACCTTTGCTTCAACATCAATCTCGCCAGAAGAATCAGAGAGCTGTACTAGTTTTCCCGCTTTAGACAAGGTAATCTTTTTAGTCGTTAGGATATCCTCAATAACGAAATCCGGTCTTTGTAAGAGGACTGAGAGATCATCGCTACTAATTTTTTCCAGAGAACCTTCTCCAATGTGTTTAAGGGCTTGCTCGCCCGGAAGAACCAAAGGAGGGTCGGTCAGAGAAACTTGATTAGAGGAGGAAGAGGATGTAGTAATCCAGTTATTCTTTCTAGATAATCCAATTGATGGGCCAAATACAGAACCTAGTTCTCGTTGTAAATCAGATAAAGTTTTTGGTCCATTCTCAAGTAAACGCAATAACCTTCTTTCAGGTAGTCCTTTTTGAAAGGATTCAAGACCGTTTTTACCTAAACGTAATTTCTTTGTTGTAGTCTCAGTTACATCTGCTAAATCCTTTAGTTTTAGCCATTCAATACCTCGTCTAATTTGATCAGCAGAGAATCCAGTAGATGATTCTAATTGATCCGGGGTTTGCTCTTGATTTGCTCGTAGGGAGGTGATGATTTTTTTTTCAATTTCATGAAAAACTTGCGGCAATAGCAAAGAATCTGAAAAAGACTTTTTAAACCTTAACCCAAGTCAAGATAAATGCCGTCAGATGATTTTATTGTTACGCCTTGGCACGTTGAGGGCGATATTGACTATGATAAACTAATCAAAAGGTTTGGTACTGAAAAAATATCGCCAGATCTACTAAAAAGAATCAATAAAATTACAGGAGAAGGCCATTTTATGCTCAAAAGAGGCGTATTTTTTTCTCACAGAGAGTTGAATAGAATCATTGATGAATACGAGAAAGGTAGTAAATTCTTTTTATATACAGGAAGAGGGCCTTCAGGACATACACATATTGGCCATCTAGTACCATGGGTATTTGCAAGATGGCTACAAGAAAAATTTGATGTCAATATGTATTTTCAATTAACAGATGATGAAAAGTTTTATTCAAAACCTGATCTTACTTTGGAAGATACAAGACAATTTGCATATGAGAATGCGTTGGATTTTATTGCACTAGGTTTCAAACCTGAAAAAACAAAAATTATTATCGATACAAAAAATATACAAACACTTTATCCAATTGCAGCTCAAGTGGCAAAGAAGATTAACTTTTCAAATACAAAAGCAACGTTTGGGTTTACGAATGAGACGAATCTAGGAATGATCTTTTATACATCACTGCAGTCTGCTCCATGCTTTATTGAGAATAACCCAGTTCTAATTCCATTGGGAGTTGATCAAGATCCACATTTTAGATTAACAAGAGATATTGCACCGAAGATTGGAAGGCAAAAACCTGCACTAATTCACAATATAATGATCCCAGGATTGGAGAGACCCGGAGGAAAGATGTCAGCGTCTGATCAAAAAGGTACAATTTACACAACTGATACACCTAATATGGTAAAAAGGAAGATCAATAATGCATTCTCAGGAGGGCAGCAGGATATTACACAGCATAGAAAACTTGGTGGGAATCCAGACATAGATGTATCTTATCAGTATCTAAGAATATTCTTCGAACCAGATGACAATAAATTGAGAACAATTTATGACGACTACAAGTCAGGAAAATTACTCTCAGGTGAGATAAAAGCCATCCTAATTGAAAAGATCAACAAATTTCTTGCAGTGCATCAAGAGAGAAGAGAAAAGGCAAAAGAACAGATAGAACAGTTTCTTTTGGAGAATAAATAAAAATGAAGGTTAGCATCACATGTGATGATAAATATGAAGCTCAAAAATTGGCAAGTTTGACATTCATTAAAGATGGAAAAGAGACGTATGTTGTAGGAATTTTAAACGTAGTAAAAAATGAACTAATTATTTCTTTAAAAGATAAATCAGCTCATAGTATTTTACTGAAAAATGAACAAGAAGTAGAGATATTTGCTGATTTTATTCAATCAGTAACTGATAAAGAGCATAAACTAACTTCAACTACAATTATTGGTAATGTTGTAGAAATGGTTAAAGAATAAGGTTCTGTGTAATCTTCGGGACTTTATCAGATATAATTTACTAAAAAAGAGTTTAAATAAAAAATATCTTAGTAATATAATAAAATGAAAAATAAAAAATATAAAGCATTAAAATCAATTAAACAAGAATACACACCAAATGAAGACTTGAAAGAAATAATGAACATATTTACAAAAATGGTCAATTATTGTATTAAAGTAGGACTAAAAGAAAACACACATAATATGAAACGATTATCTTATTTATGTTATCATGAATTACGTCACTATGATATTTTAGGTTCATATAAAATAAATGCAATATCAAGGGCGGCAGGTATACTATCAAATAGAAAACAATCAATAAAAAGAGGTGTTAAGGTTAAAGACCCATTTGTAAAAAAACCATTCATTACAAACTGTTATGGCATAAAACATAATGGTTGTTTAATGACAGTTCCATATAAGAATAGAAATCCAATTAATGTGTTATTAGCAGAATATACACAAAAAATATTATCTAATGATACTATAAAAGTACAATCTTTTTCAATGAATAATAAATCAATTAGTTTTTGTATATCAAAACAAGTAGAAGAAATAGAATGTATTGATATAGTAGGAATAGACAGAAACCTTAGAAATGTAACTTGTGGAAATGAGAAAAAAGTTGTATTTTACAAGACTAAAAAAATATTATCAATTAAAAAAAATACAATACAAGCCAGATCTGGATTTAGAAGAAATGATCGTAGAGTAAAAGGTGACTTTTGGGAAGAAAAAAATAAAAGAATGTATAATAGAACAAATCAATCAACACATAGAATATCAAATCATATTGTAAAAGAAGCGGTTAAAAATAAAACAATTATAGTATTAGAGGATCTAAGAGGAATAAAAAAAAGATATACAAAAGAAAACACAAAAGGTAAAAAATGGAAAAATATTACAAAAGACAAAAAGAAAAACAACTACGAAAACAACAACACAAAAAATAAAAACAAAAAAAGCAAAGGCAATGAAAAATACAAAAATACAGGCAAAAAATACAGAAGTAAAATGAACGGTTGGCAACAATACGAATTCCAAAGACAAGTAGAGTACAAAGCCAAGTGGTATGGTATTCCTGTATACAACGTAGATCCAAAAAACACGAGCACGGACTGTCCAAAATGCGGAAAGAAACTCCAAGAGGACAAGGTTCAATACAGTCGTAAAAAGTCGTGTGATAATTGTGGATTATTTATGGATAGGGATGTAGTAGCCCCCATAAATATAAAAAACAAGCTGTCCCCTAGGTTTATGGATAGTAAAGGTGACATAAGTGAAGCAAAGTTTGATACTTTTGAGTCAACGATGTTGGAACCCAGCAGAACGGTAATCCAAATAGTCGATATGTCAAAGTCAACATTGGCGGTTTAATTTTTTATGTTAAAAATAAGTCCCGATGTTTACACAGAACCAAGAATAAATCTATAGACCAAGCATAGCGTATAACGTTACAGCTCCAACCATGATAATCAGAGATACACCAATTGCCTTAAAGTCATCATTCATAATTTAGTTTTAAAATAATGACATTAAAATGTTAACACATGTTCGATAAATTTTACATATCATCTAGGAAAATATTTACTCTTTTTCGGTTTTATATGGCCTTTATCTGGTTTTGATAAAGGTTCTCGGATTTGATTACAATTCAAGCATAATACCTTTAATTCATCTCTGGCAGTCTTGGGGTCAGAGATGTATTTACCTAGAGAAGATGCAAATGTTCCACGCTTGTTGTTGTCGTCATCTAGTGTATCGCCATATATGGAACTAATTTTCAAAGCTCGTTCATCTCTAAAGCCGCAATTAGAACATATTTTACCACCCAAAATTTCAAATAATTTTTCTTGGATGGTTTTATAGAATTTATCTGATCCGTTAGAAAAAAAACGCTCCCGTTTTTGTAAAGATTTATCAGTTAATTTCTTAGATTTGGACCTACTACTTGATTCGTTTTTGTGTGAGTGGCGGGAGCTGTTATTGTCGCGTGAGTGGCGGGAGTCATCGGAATCGTTGAATCTATCTTGTTTAAAACAGTCATTGCAGTAGATAGGTTTGTTATTTCTTGGAATAAAGGGAACATTGCATTTCGTACCACAATCAGAACAGACTACGGTTGTGGATTGTTCAGTGCGGTTATAACTACGATGCCTAGAGCTGTTATTGTCGCGTGAGTGGCGGGAGTCATCGGAATCGTTGAATCTATCTTGTTTAAAACAGTCATTGCAGTAGATAGGTTTGCTATTTCTTGGAATAAAGGGAACATTGCACGTTATACCACAATCAGAACAGACTACGGTTGTGGATTGTTCAGTGCGGTTATGATTACGAGAATAGCTAGAAGGCTTGTCATCTCTTGAATTTCTAAAGGAACGAGTAGGCCTTCTATCACTCTTGGGGTATCTCTTGGATGTTTTTTTATCTAGATTTCTTGATTTGTAAAATTCCATGTTGCAATGAATTGAGGATTTATTGGATATAGATAGTTTGAGTTTGATTACACCCATATGTAAACCAGACTAAACTAGGGATTTATCCATCTCAGTTGACATTATTTCCTGTACTTTGAGAAAATAGAGCTTTGTAGAGTAAGGCATAGCATCCAAGTTATTATCAACGACGATCATAAAATATCTAACAGCACGTTTTGAGATATCAAGATTAAATTTCATTGGAAGAATTGGATCCTGGTGAACTTTGATCTTATCCTCAAGCCAAGGAGGAACCATATCAATTGTTTCTTTGATAATTTTATCATACCAATATGAGAGATTTTGGGGCTGTAGTCCTTGCTGTATATTTGATACGTCAGTATCGATTTTTTTCATCATGTGTCCAATAATCGTCATGAATATTTATTACCGAAAAATGTTTTATTGGCTCTACTCAAAGTTTGATAAGCTACTTGTCAATTGATAGCAAGTTGCCATCAGCATCAATCTCTAAATTTTTGATTCTAGTAGTAGATATTCTCTTACCATCCTGCGCTAGAAACATTGGAACAGTAATAATTTCAACCGGTGCAAGATCTTTCTTGGCACGCAATTCATTTAGTGCACGTCCTTGATTGCTTGTTTCATCACTTACAATTAGAGCTTGAACATCTTTTTCCAAAACAGCAGGGCCGAAATCATTTTCTAATTTACTAATTTGGAATATAGTGCTAGGAAATTCTTTTGATATAACCGATGTTAAATTTTGTAGACGCGCGTCATACTTGTTTAGTAGAATTTTACCTTTTCTGATAGCGAATTCGTCGCTAGTTATACCAATAATCACTTTATCAGATAGGACGGACGCATTTAAGAGTAAAGTCAGATGACCTTTATGGATAATATCAAAAGTGCCACCCAAAGCAACAAGAGAATATTTAGGCATGTAAGACAATAATATTCTTTAAAAATAAATCTACCAGTTAGTACATAATAGTACTAAAAAGATCCAAAAGTAACTTGGTACAGCAGCTGTTTTTTGAATATTTAGGCATGTAAGACAAAGGAGTCATCAGGATACTATTTGACAACTACTAGAACAAACGGACCCTGTTCTGCGATTGGGACGTTATTTTCATCCCAGACAAATGTTTCAATGAAGAACAATCCAGGTTTTTGAGGAGTCCAATCTATAGTTTGAGTCTCAGGAGTAGTTCCAGTAAACTGGCCGTCAAATTTCCCAATATATACAATGTATGGGACTGAGCCAGATTCCTTTATCTGAACATAGTAAGTGTAACTGGTTTCATCATCTTCTTGTATATTTGGAGATTGGATGGATGTGGTACTTTGTATATGAACTTCTAGACCAAGCTGAAGTTCCGACAATCGATTTTCATTAGAATCCTCCACATAGACATCAGAAATTGTCACTAGCTTGTCAGATAATGGAGGATGAGAAATTGGGACATCAACTAAATTAGAAGAAAAAATATCAGATTCGGCAAACAAGAAAAATCCAGCAGTACGTGTATCAATCACATCATTGAATCCAAACGTAATATCAGCATCTGATGGTACAAATCCAAGATGGATTGTAGACACTTCCAGTATTCGTGGCGGTTGAAAATTATCGTAAAACGCAATATATACACTTGTATTATTACTTGGAGCACCAATATTTCGTAATAAGCCTGAAAATTTAAAGGAGGTATCAACAACTACATCAGTAGATGACACTGTAAGACCCTGTTGTTTTTCTGCTGAAGAATCAAATCCTAAGATGGATACAGATGCCTGAGTTATGTCAGGGTTTGGAAAAGAAGAGCGGATAGAATATGTGGATTGACCATTAGGAGCGATTACTTCAAGTGTAGTGGTTCCTTGTACCACTTCTAATGGATCTGGAGTACGATCGTCAAAAAATCGTACTTGGATTTGAACATTGGTGATATAGGTTGATTGATCATTATTTTGAACAGTCCCAACTACAACACTATATCCGCGACGATCATGATAAACAAATGGTTGATCATACTCTAAAGATGCAGTTAGAGTTGGTTCGTTATCAACATACTCTTGTGAAGAAGCCTGCGACACAGGAATCAAAAAGAATACCAGAAAAGCACAGAAAATAACCTTCAACATCACATTATCTTAAAACTAGTCATTAATCCTATATGATATAACAAATAATAAACAAAAGAGACAACAATATTTTATCTAGTTTACACTAGTAACTACAAAGAATAAAAAGAAATTAAAATAGATGTAAGTTTTATTTTTTCTTTGCTGTAATTGCTAACCAGTATATTAAACCCGGAGCTAAACCAACGATAAGAGGTATCCATACAGGCCAACCATCTACTACATTTGCCATAGTATGAATCGAAAGTTATCCTATTTAAATCCATCCAGCAGTACGGATTTCAGCACGTATATAGACAAACCAGAAAGTGGACCGGACGGAATTTGAATCCGTGACCCCCCGCGTGCAAGGCGGGTATACTACCAGGCTATACTACCGGCCCACGTAAGAGATCAAAAGACAGTGGATTTTAATTGTTGTCTTCTTGACAGTTTTCGTAAATGTGCGCTGAAATCAAAGCATAACAATCAAGTCATCTGTTTTTCTATCATTCCAACACATTTCAGATAAGATATGCCAAAAACAAACCTCAAAATTGTAATCCCTTGTATCATACTAGCTGAAAATTTGAATTTTGCGTCTTTTCTTTTGTTCATATTTACAAGATCTGCGTTTTTATCATTAGAAGATGCAAACTTTGATTGTGTAATTTTCCAATATGGATTTGGTAAATGTTCATGTATCCTCTTGATTCGTACCTATGGACAAATAGATGCGGATCGTATAGAGACAGATTAAAGTATGGTGTGACCAATTACAAAAAACTAATTTTTTACTAGAGACAGCTCGTTGTTTTGATATTTAGATTGAATCTTTCTAAATAATATTCTAGCGCTAAATACTGTAAATATTGGACCTACGACATAGATTCCAAGCAGTGCAACAATAGATAACACACCAAATAGAATAACTGATTCATTACTAGCGTCAGCAAAGCCCATGATTACGCCTAGTGTATAAATTCCAGGTGTAATCAGATTTCTTACCGCATCACCAAATACAATGTTGCTACGTTGAAGGTCTGCCATTGTAGGTGAGAACGTATAGTAAAACTGGTTAAAGCCAGTCATAAATGAGGAACCAGCATCATTAACCAAAAGGGTATCACTACGTATCTCTCGGAGTAATTGAACTTGTGGTGCTAGTTCAGATCCATATGCAGCAGTCGCAATTAAACAACCTCCACCGTCACTAGTGGTTTCAGAGTCGTCCATACTTGGGTCGTCTATCATATCTTTATCGTCCATCATCATATCTTTATCGTCCATCATCATATCTTTATCGTCCATCATCATATCTTTATCGTCCATCATCATATCTTTATCGTCCATCATCATATCTTTATCGTCCATCATCATATCTTTATCGTCCATCATCGCTGAATCTGATGTATACTCAAATGCTTCAGTATTTGCATTATAATGACCATATAGATACCATTCACTATTTTTGTAGCTCCAAAGATCATAGTTGGCTACTGTCAAGTCGCCTGCTTTGTTTAGATTTACAGTACCGATTGCACCAGTATGTGTTGCGGCCACCTCTCTAAGTGAGTCTCTAACCACTAGAGGATCAGCTGATTGAGTCTCCAATATGGTCTTACCTAAAACCCATACGCTATCATGTGATGGATAAGTATAAACATTAGGTGTAGAACCGTGAAAGTCAAGGAAGTAATCTCTTACATATGCATAGACATCATTTTTAGATGCTGAAAATTTGGCACTGATAAGTCCGACATCTTCAATAAATGCAGAAGATATTGGATCCTTGGATATGATACTTTCATGTGATGAAGCATCAGAACCAAACCATGCTATCTCATGTAGATTCTCATAAGAGTCTGCAAAGTTCAATATGTGTACCAATTCTGAAAAAGTCAATAGTAATACTGCGACTTCATCTTGAGAGTATTCTGCAACATATTGGTCTACAAGGCTTGATAACAGGTTCATTTCAGCAGAATAGACAGTTACATCCGGAGAATAGCGTATGCCATCATCCATCACACCGCCTAATGATTCAAAGTTTTCTCTAGTAGATTCGTATAGACCGTCACCCCAGGAATCTCCACGATACACTGGAATAACTGCTTTGATACCTTCTTCTTCAAATAATTTTGCAAGTACTTTACCAGTCTGGGTATCGTCAGTTATCAGACGGAAAATATTATCATCCTCAATTGCCAGAGCTGGAGACATGGATGCTGGACTGATTAGCACCATGTCATTGGAATCAGCATAAGATTTGATGTTGCGTATTTCTGAACTTGATATAGGACCTAGAACAAATTTGATGCCTTTGGAATTTAATGATTGTAGTTTTTCTAGCGCAATAATTGGATCTGTTTGTGTGTCTTCTACTACCATAGATATACTCCAATGTGCACCAATCGACTCAAGATAATTATTAAAATCAGTTATGGCCAATTGCATACCAATATTGTTGTCCTGACCGTACGATGACAAATCACCCGTAGATGGAAGCAGTGCTCCTATTTGGATCATTTCAGGTAGATCAGACGTCATCATTTCATCATCGGGATCTTCTTGTGCAAATACATACAAGGTATCAATAGATGATGATAATGATAACAATAGAAAGATTGCCGATAAACCAGACACGAGTTTTAACATTATACAACTAAAATGATGTAGAGTTATAAGGATATCGTAGATGGCAGTGATGTCTTCAGGTTCTCCCATTCCCTGCTTAGGAAGAATTTTATTTAAAGAGATAAAGTGTATGGTATAGTATGGTATTATTAGAGTCACAAACAAAATTAAAAACAGGAGATATTGCGCCTGATTTTGAATTACTGGGAATAGATGATAAAAAACACGCATTAAAAGACTATGACAAGTATGACGGAATTTTGATAATATTCATGTGTAATCATTGCCCGTATGTCAAAGCAAAGATAGATACATTAAATGAGATATATAAAAAATGCGGAAACAAGATAGCAATGATAGGTATTAACAGTAATGATGCAACTAACTACCCTGAAGACAGTTTTGATTCTATGAAACAAACGGCAAAAGAGAAAGGGTTCGAGTTTGATTATTTGATAGATGAGACACAGGAAGTTGCAAAGAGATACGGTGCAATGTGCACTCCTGACCCATTTCTGTTTGATAGCCAGAGACGATTAGTATTTCATGGAAAGTTAGATGATGCTATGAATCCAGACGATGTAATCACGGAAAAAACAATGATCAATAACATTCAAAGATTACTATCAGGTGAAAATATTCCAAAAGATTTTGACCCATCAATTGGATGTTCAATAAAATGGAAAGAGGATTACTAGATATATTCTATGCAACTTAATTAACACATAAAATCTTGAAATAAAAACTGCTAAAGTAGATGTGGTGTCAGAATTTAAGTCAAATTAAACTTAAATGACTCTTACCTTGAGATTTGTGTGTGGGCTCGTAGCTCAGCTTGGCTGGAGCGTTCGACTGATAATCGAAAGGTCATGTGTTCGAATCACATCGGGCCCACTTGTTTATTCTAAATTGTGAGATACTGTTTGCGACCATTGCAAAATATCTGGAATTTTATCAGATGTCATATCATATTTAATTTTGGATTTTTTGGATATTTTTCCACAAAGTATCAACCTCATACGATTTCCCAATTTTTCTATAATAGGATTTATAGAATTTGCAAAAAAGTTCAGCCCCTCATCAGATTGAGAAAATACTACTACTAGTAAAACACCTGGTTTTCGTTTCCATATTTTAGTTACAAGTTTTTGAAAATCAAGATCAAACAATACATCGATTGCCAGAGACATATCGCCTAGATGAGAAACATTCCAACCATGCGAATGATATGCTGCAGATGCGGCTTCAGAATCCAATATACTTTGAGCATCAGCTGCAATAACAACAACGTTCTTTTTTGGGTTAGGGGTTACTTGGATCTGATTAAAGATTTGAAGAGATTTTGAAATAGTTGTCATGAGAAGACGTTGCTCAGATGTACCAATTTTGCCATCGTCGTATAATTTCTTGACATGGTAAATGGAGGGTAAAATTACTTCAAAGATCAGATTACTAACCGTGCCTCCTGAATGCAAGCAGTTACGAATTAAAGAATAGATTTGGTCCTCTGTACCTTTTGTTAAACACTCAAGATACCGTGGAACGACTTTAAAATAATCAGATGGAAAATCAAAAGATTCTTGACCGGGTTCTAAAAACCACAAAGTGATATTTCCGATATTTTTTTGTCGTAGCATTCCTTCTGCTGCAAAAATCTTGAGATATTTTGCCATAGTTATTCTGCTTGTACCGATTTTTTGAGAGATCTCAATGCCTGACATTCCAGAAGCATCACCATCAAGGACAGAGATTAGTTTTTGACGAATCTCTTCAGTAGAATAACCTTTGCCCATGGTAATTATTGGCAAGGGTATTCTATAAAGACTAATTTTTGGGCATATATAGAAAACATTTTTCAAGATTTTTTAACGCCGTTTGCGACTTGCAATAGTTATTTTAAAGAATATGATCAAAGGTGGTAAAATTGGTTGACAGTCGGACAAAAGCGATGGTAAAAGGTAGGTTGAACACGAGTTATTGGGTTTGCAGGCATGGGGCCTAACCTTTTACAAACGATGAGAATAAAACAATATATACTAGAGTACTTTAATGTACGGTAAGGAAAAGTAAAATGCCAAAAGCCGGATTCAAATCAATCACTGTTTCAGAGACTGTCTATGACAAGTTTCATGAGATCTATCAGAATAACAAAAACGACCTAACGATGAAGGGTGTTAACAGTTTTGCAGGATATGTTACATACATGTTAGAGGAGATGATGCAAAAAGATGAGACGTTTGCAAGATATGCCCCAATGATTGAAAAAATTTCAGTAGATGATGATCGTGTTATTCTAAGGGACAATATAAAAAATAGAATTGCAGAAGTTGCAATTCAGAAAGGTGAATTATTCTGTCAGTTATGTGATGAGAAAACATGTGTACATATTGGTTTTGTCTTCTCACTGCCTGATGTTTATGAAGTACTAAACGCTAGAGGGATTAAAAATCCAAGATAGCGGTTAGTGGAGGAGGTGGGATTTGAACCCACGAACTCCTGAGAGACAGGATCACCCATTATTTGATCTTAAGTCCTGCATGTCCAAAAGCAAAAATGCTTACTTTGGCCAGGCTTGATTACTCCTCCAAAAGGATAAAAATATGAGTGAAATTTAACAGTTTAGGACGGATTCGCTCAAAATGAAGAATTATAAGGATTTTCTATAGAGAGAATTTGTGCTTCGGTAGCTCAGTCTGGTAGAGCGTTACATTGGTAATGTAAAGGTCACGGGTTCAGATCCCGTTCGAAGCTTTTTTAATAATTTTGGATCAATAACTCATAATGCCCAGTTCGATTCTTAGAATTAGAATTGATAAAACGATTTGCGGTGATTTTTGATGTTTTCCAAGGCATATCTGAAAACATATCTTCGACTTTCTTAGAGTAAGAATTTGATAAAAGAATCATACAGCCTTTTGAGTCTAATTTGTTGCAAACATCTGCCAATCTATCCAAGTCATCTGATGTAAAATCTTGTTTTGTATAACTGGTAAAATGCGCAGTGTCACTGACTGGCTGATATGGAGGATCAAAATATACAAAATCGTTACGTGTGGCATATTTCAACACATCATCAAAATCACGGCAGGCGATGACTGCCTTACTTGACTGTAACCTAGCACTTACCAAGCGAAGATTTTCCTCACCTACGATATTTGGGTTAACATATGAGCCTAAAGGAACATTGAATTTGCCTTTACTGTTCACTCTATACAATCCGTTAAAACATGTCCTATTTAAAAAAATCAGCCTAGAAGTCTTTTCAATGGGGTCAGAGGGATCGTCATCTCTAGTAGAGTAGTAGTATGTTTTAGAATCTTTGTCGTACTGTTCTTTATGGTTGCGCAAAGAGTCAATCAAACTATCAATGTGATCACGAATAGTGACATAAGACAAGATAAGATCAGAGTTTAGATCAGATACATTGCATTTTGGATCATCATATTTATCTAACATATAAAAAAACAATGCACCTCCTCCCAAGAATGGTTCAAAAAAAGTATTGAATTTTGCAGGCAAACACTTACTTATAGTTGGAATTAATTGACGTTTTCCACCTGCCCATTTTACAAAAGGTTTTGGAGACAAGTTGGTTTTACCTGATTTAAAATGATCTTGCATACAATAATACAAAAATGCGTACAATAAAAATATGCAACTGATTCAAGATATTGCTAAAACTGTATAGAATCATCTAAAGACGTATAATAAAATGAAAAAGGTTGGATTTTTTTTAATCCCACTTTGACCAAGCGGCCATCCATCGGTATGTCCAAGTATTAAGCTTACAACCTAACGCTGCAAACGTACACGCCAATACAGCACCAGCGCCAGCACCAAGTGCTACCGGACTATTATAGAATTTGCCGACCTGCGGCTCTATCGGTGTCATGTAAGGTGGTAACGTTGGCCTTGGATATTTAAACGCCGTTTCTAGTGGGTCTGCGACTGTTATCAGGTTTACCATGTTGAACAACGGTAACGACATTCCTACTAGTACACCGCCGAACAGTATCAAAGAATGTTTGTTCTTCTTTGTCGCCCAGTAGACCAGGTCCAACAGCATTGCTGATGGTAACCAAACTGGAGTTACAATGAAGTCATATGGATATCCAAGTGCAAACCATGCGCCTTTAGCTATCCATGTGTATACTGTCATAATTAGGGCGTAGTACGTCGCTGTGCCTGGAACGCCTGTAAATGTAAGGTAATATGTAGCACCTACAATAAGCATCAACGTTTGCGATATTGAGAATACCGTGTACGAAGTCCAAGCCCAGTCAGTGTAGAAGATGTAGTCTCCTGCGTTAATCGTTAACAGTGTTGAGTTAACTGCAACTACTACTATGAACAAGTAGTGGGTACATCGTCTTAACCAGACCATGTAAATTTGATAAACCGGTCAGTATATAAAATTTTAGAATTACAAATATTGCTGATTTTTAACTAAAATCAAAATTAAAAAGAAGTGTCTGAAGGAATTTCCTTCTAGTTACCAACGTATAGTGATATGAGTACTGTACCGGCTGCAACTGCAGCAACGCTACCGCCAACGATACCATTACTATTCTTGTTGGAACCTTCTTCCATGACTTTAACACAGAAGATGTAACCTATTGCCTCAATGATTGTTAATACGATGAATGCAAAGTGACCACTAGGTGTTGGATATGCCCATGGATAATAGAAATATCCTGCTGCAGTACCACCAAAAGTTGCTAACCATGCTGCCCAGAATGAAATTGTTATCATACCAGTCATGTTTTCAACGCGTTTTCCAATCATTCGTTCTACGTCAGCGCTTGATGAACCACCAGCGCCGCCAGAACCAAATCCTTTAGGAAGAGTCATTCTAGAATTATTCTAAATCAGATTCTTTTAAGTCTTTCTTAATCTGACCCAAAAGGCTGTTTATATGATATTTTAACAAAATTAATTGTAAAATGGCAGTACAAGAGTGCATCACTGCTGTGAGATAGTCTCAGAAATAATTGCCAGATTAAGATACCATATCGTGTTATTATACTATCAAAAAGATATCAGTATGGAAGACTACTACCGAAGATAGAATAAATCAAATTTGAGACACGGCAGGAAATCCAGATACTAGTCAGCTAATGAGTTGTGATTTGTACCTATAAAAGAAATGTACAACAGGTAAGATGGTCCAAATAAAACTCTATTTGACTAAATTTGGGTTGGCGGCTCTATTAGCATAATTTACACAAGAATCAAAACTAGTGACATAAACCACTGCGACAGCATCTATGACTTTTTTTTTACAAGCTAAAATCGTAATGCTGATCAGGTTTTTCTTAAAATTGAGATTGTGCTATCTAGTATCACAAACCATCATAGTAGAATCTAGATTTTTTCAAATTAAGGTTATAATGCTGATCAGGTTTTTCTTAAAATTGAGATTGACAGGTATATACAATCTTAAAAACAGTTTAGTTTAATCTAGAATATTATCGATTAAAAACCGTCATGGTGATAATGATTGGAAAAATCAAAAGTACTGTCAAGCCATATGCAAAATAACATCTACGTCTAAAACTCTGTAACAACATCTCCAAAAATCAAACAACACAGAAACACCAAGGCGAGTTTGAGGCGATAAAACAACATATAGCAAAAAACAGAACTTGGGATATTATGATTTAAAATTCATATAATAATAAAATCATTTTATATGAATAACTAATAACTGGTAAATAATTTCAGTCAAAGACAAAGAGCTATACCACTAGGATGTTGTTTTGAAAATAATAAAGAAAAAAAAAGTGCGTTACGCACATTTTATCTATGGAATTGATCTACTGTATAATTTGCCTTCCAGTGCCATCTTGTACATTTCTGCAACATATGGATTCTCACCTGGAGTTTCTGCACCCAATTCTACGAGGCGAGCGTATACTCTTACCACATAAGCAAGTGCACCCATGAATGCTACTACCACACCCATGTTAAACATCCAGTGATTTGGAACGGCAAAGATTTCTTCTACAAACCAAAAGTGCCACATCTCGTTGACCCCAATTGTAAACATAGTTGCAAGGTAACCAAGAATAGTCATCTTTAAACCAGTGTTCATTGAATTATTAGGACCTCTAAGAACTGGAACTTTTCTATCATAGATTGCAGCTGCTCCCCATCCAAGTGGTAATGCCACAAAGTGGGAATAAAGCCACCAGTGTGCTGGTGTAAATGCACTGTCTCTGATAGAGGTTTGATGTAGAGAACCATCAACGAAGTTATCTACTTCGACTGATGCTGCAGTAGAACCCATTGCAATAACGATGAGCCAGATTTTTTTAAGTCTCTGAATCTCAACTTCTTTTGGGATTAATGCGGGCATCTGTGCCATATTAATAGTACTGTTAATTCTAAATATAAAGTAAGAGTTAGATAAACATTAGATGTTTTATTATATTTATCATTATTTAATTTAAATATTGAAATATTTATAAGATTTCAGATTTAAAGTATAATAATTTAATTGTTTTTTTAGACGATTTGATGTATAACATCGATGATAAACATAATTATAGATTATAATCACGCTAAAGGTAAAACATATAACGATGTCTGTTATTTCCTCAATAATAGGGATAACTATGGTCGAAAAAAGAATTTTCGTATTTGGACTTGCTGTAGTACTTGCGCTAGGAACGTTAGGTTTCAACTGGGTTGAATTCGTGCTTCCGGCAGCAGATGCACACGGTGTCCAAGCACAACTCCAGAGTCGTTTCATCAGAATTGAAGATGAAACCTTCAACAGAGGCTCTCTACAGACAGGTGAAACCTTGACAGTTCAGGGAACACTAATCAGTCTAGTAGAAAGAGATCTGAGAGGATGGCTATCTATTTTCACAGAGTCAACCAATGCAGGCAATAGATGGGAGATGTTAGCAAGAGATCCACCAGGTAATGTCTTTGACATCGAAGGAAACGGTATAGTCTCATATTCACTATCAGCTAAAGCACTTGAAGCCGGTGTATATCATGTACACACACAGCTCAATGTTGCACAAGTTGGTCCAGGACTCGGTCCAGGTCAAACAGTAGTTGTTGAAGGAGATCCAATTATCAAACCTATTCCATATGTTAACATCGCATATCAATCAATAATTATCGGTGTTGGATATGTTATTACGTTTGCAACACGACCCTGGCAAGTGATCTAAAAAACCCAACCTTTTCATTTTCTATACACTCCTACGGTTACGTAAGCTCGGTAAACCATATGACAGATGAAAGATTAACGAGACAACTGCATTTCAGCAAGGGCTAAACATGAATCCTCAGAGTATTTATTCAAGATTATGAACGTCTGTTTTTATCATCAAACTGATCCGGTGACATTTAATTTCCCACACACATCTTTGGTTCTATTCAACATCAGATCGATCTTTTCTTCTTCTTCTTCTTCAAGAAATTTGATCTTGTAATTTAGGAGAAGAATCACCTTGTACAAAATAAATACATAGTAAGATAATAAAATTTATTATATATGATACGCCAAAAAAAAATACTTGAAAATATGGATAGATATTCTTACGCCAAAACAACTATTGTTTTTTGAGCCAATGGCAGAAAGATTAAGAAAAAAACATCAGGTTCTGTGTACAACAAGAAACTATCGAGAGGTAAATCATTTAATAAAAATGGGCCGATCAAATGTGTTAGTTATAGGAAAACATGGAGGGATAGAAAAATCAGAAAAACTAAAGGCAAATATTAACAGGATGAAAAAATTGATGCCAATTATTGAGAATTTTAAGCCCGATATAACAATTAGTTCTTGTTCACCAGATGCTGCAAGAATTTCATATGGGTTGCAGATTAAACATGTAGCTTTTTCCGATACACCTCATGGCGAGGCTGTGATGAACCTAACCATTCCTCTAATTCAGAAATTATTGGCCCCATGGGTAATTCCAAAAAAAGAGTTTACAAAGTATGGAATTGCTGCAAAAAATGTTATTAGTTACAAAGCAATAGATGCAGGTTTTATAATAAAACAAAGGCAAAGAAGAAACAAAAAAACAGTTCCAAAAATTAACAGAAAAGGTAAAAGAAATATTTTGTTTAGAACATACGAATCATACGCATCGTATACAAAAAAGGATGTCAACATTGCAAAAATAATCAATAAACTTGCAGAGATTAAAGATGTCAACGTAATGGTGCTGGGAAGATATTCCAAAGAAATAGACCAACTAAAAAAGAATTTAGATAATCGTATTATTGTATTAAAAAAATCTGTGGATAGTAGAGAAATCTTAGCAATGACTGATGTCTTTGTAGGATCTGGTGGCACGATGACTGCTGAATCGGCTCTAAGAGGAATTCCAACAATATCATATAATGCAGTTCCAAATATCATAGAAGAGTACCTAGTTGAGAAAAAATTAGTGACAAGGGCTGATAAAATCAATGATATTGATAAATTAGTTTTAGAGATGTTGCATAAAAAGCGAGATACGATTAAAAAACGCGCAAGAGATGAATTGAAAAAGATGGAGAGTTTCCATTAGAAAAACTTGAATTGGTTTTAAGAGAGTTTGATGAATAACATTTTAATGGAAATTAAAATAGAAAAATTTGAGCAGCCCGGTAGTGTAGCGGTCAAGCATGGAGGCCTTTGGAGCCTTTGACCCCAGTTCGAGTCTGGGCCGGGCTACTTTGAAAAATTTTAAAATCAATTAAAGATTATATGGGATAGTCAGAAATTTATTTAAAGTGCGATTTATTTAAAGTTTTGAACGATATTCTGATATTAGGCATTACTGATGGTCACGCAGCAGGCGCATGTCTTTTTAGAAATGGGAAAATAGAATATGCAATTTCAGAAGAAAGAATAACAAGAAACAAAAATGAAGCAGGATATCCAAAACTGGCCATTGAAAAGATTCTTCAATTATCAAATGTAACCCCCGAAGAGATTCAACTGATTGCATTAGCTGGAAAATTTAGTCATGAAAAAAAATTCTATTCAAACTGGGATTGGTATAAAGTTGGTTATGAGGATCAGTTAAAAGAAGAACAAAATAAAGATAGCAAAATTGATTTTGAAAGTAGATTAAATGATAGAAAGAAGGCCATCATTAACCATCTCAAAATTGATGAAAAGAAAATATTGGTTGTAGAACATCACCTAGCACATGCTGCATCAGCATATCTAGCATCATCATGGATAAATGAAGACGAAGTTTTGATTCTCACTTGTGATGGTTCAGGTGATGGAATATGCGCTACTGTAAATATTGGCAAGAGTGGAAGAATTACAAAAATATCACAGACTAAGAATAGTGCATCGTTAGGTAAGATCTATTCTAGAGTTACACTACTTTTAGGAATGAGGCCTTGGGAACACGAATACAAGATTATGGGGTTAGCCCCATATGCTGATGAGACAGGGGTTGCAAAATCAAAAAAAGTTTTGGATGAAATGCTGGAAGTAAAAGAATCAAGTTTAGAGTTTAGCATGAAATCAAAATTATCCATGAATTATAGTTATAATTTTTTAAAAACAAGATTAGAAAATCATCGATTTGATTGGATTGCAGGTGGAATTCAACAGTTAACTGAAGAGCTTTTAAAAAAATGGGTAGTTAATGCTGTAAGAAAAACAGGTTGTAAAAGAATTGTTTGCGCAGGAGGCGTGTTTATGAATGTCAAGGCAAACATGCAGATTTCAGAATTGGATCTTGTTGATGAGATTTTTATTTTTCCAAGCGGAGGAGATGAATCGCTTGCGATAGGTGCAGCAATGTATGCATACTCTAGCATTCTTGAGGAGACAGGTGAAAAGATATGTTTGGAACCGTTAGGTCAAATTTATCTGGGCATGGAATTTTCAGATTCGGAGATTGAAGAGGAGATCAAAAAATATGTAGGACCAGAGAAAGAATTTTCAATTCAATACAATGAGGATAATCAAGATCACATAGCAGAACTATTAGCAGAAGGAGAGATCGTTGCAAGATTTAAAGACAGAATGGAATGGGGAGCACGCTCGTTGGGAAATAGAAGTATTCTAGCAGATCCAAGTAGTTTTGACAAGATTAGAGATATTAATTTAGCAATCAAACAACGAGATTTTTGGATGCCATTTGCACCATCAATTATTGCAGAGGAACAGCACAAGTATATTGAGAATCCAAAGGGAATCAAAGCGCCATATATGGTAATGGGTTTTCATACAAAAAAGAGAGCTCAGACAGAGCTAGCAGCTGCAATCCATTCTTACGATTTTACGGCAAGGCCTCAACTTCTTGAAAAAGAATACAATCCAGCATACTATAATTTAATTAAAAGTTTTGAAAAACATACAGGAATTCCAGCATTGCTTAATACTTCATTTAACTTACACGGATATCCAATTGTGTGCACTCCGGCAAATGCGATTTATACTCTAAAAAAATCAGGGTTAAAACATCTTGCGATTGGAAATTATTTGCTAAGTAAAAACTAAACATAATTGTTCATATTTTTTGTTAATTCACATCTACAAAAACATATGACAGATAGTAATTAGATATGATTGCAGGTGGATTAGAACAGCAACAATATTTTGAAATAGTGTCAAGTCTTAGTAGAATTGTTTCAAAATGATGGTTTTTTGATGTCTAAATACAGATATTTTAGTAATTAGATTTGACTTGGAAAGACTCAGGAATTTGATTTTTTGGATTTTTTAGAGCGATGTTTTTTCAAATTCTTGGGGTAATGTGTTTTAGAATCAGAGTGTTGTGGTTTTTCAGAATCCTGTGGTTTTTCAGAATCTTGAGATCGTAATTTTTCATAAGCAAATATGCCAACTATGCCAACTACAAACATAATTAGAGTAATAGCAGGTATAGAATCGAAAATTCCGGCCATGGTTAAATCTAAGAACAGATCGTTAAAAATCTTCAGTCTATCATACAAATGTAATATAGAATAAGATTAGCTGAAAAATTAGATCAAAGGTTAAAACATACGTAACTATGCCTAGAGTTTCTCCTGTATGATGAATTACATTATCATCTTTTTGATTTAAAGATCTTCACAATATCATGCTTATGTTAGATTTTGGAGATATGATGAGGCACTATACGATCAGTATTCAGTGAAGATGTGTCTGTACGCTTCGAATCTGGCTACAGCATTTACACACAGTGAGGATCACCAACCCACATTTTGAACATTTGTCAAACTCTCGAACTTGACATCCACAAAATCTACATAATTCTGCATTCATTTTCATCATAAAAAAAATGGTTGATTACTTCCGCGACAAGACAGACAGTAATGGCATGGCATCCCACTGGTACAAATAACAGTCCAAGATGCCGTTACATATTTTGTTATATTTGTTGAAAATATCCTTTGCATCATGCTCTTCTGCCTCAAATATTGCCATTCCAGACTTTTCATTGTCTAATGGTCCGGACCACATTATCTTCCCAGCAGACTGCCAGTCATCTACTAATGCTTGAATTTGAGGAACTAATCTCTCGACATCAGAGGGATTAGTATCATCTCTCAAGCTGCTCAATAGAACCCATGGTCCTATGTTTACTGAGATCTGTTCTTGTTGGCTCACGACTCAACCTTGATAAATTACATAATTAAATTGTGTGCAGATTTTGTTCCCATGTTTTACAGTATTAGAATTAGGAAAAATAATCAGATAATTTTCAAAAATTTAAAACATGAGTGTAAAAAGTATACACTCAAATCCACGCTTAGAGTTTTGCCTCTGTATGATGAATTGCGTTATTATTTTTTTTTTTTTGATTTAGATTGTATAGTTACCATAAGCAAATTACGGTACTTGCGTGCAGAGCTAACAATCTCGTTAAAGTAGGAGAATTGTCAAAGTAATGCAATCAAAAAAGAGATGGAATTTATCAGAGATGGTAGAACTTGTAACTGAAAATTAATTGTTTGAAATGAAAACTAACAGAATGTCACAGCAAACTAGCATGTATGGAAATAGTGATCTCCAATTAGTTGCTTGATACTAAAAATCTGTCACAAAATGAGTCTCTTGACTGATATGCTAAATTCTAATGCTCAAAAATATTCTCAAATATCAGGAGGAAGGCTGATAATCCTTGTTAATTTCGTAAATAAAGATCCCGTGCATAGGTCCTGATTTCTCGCTAACAAAACTAGGAGAGGCATAAACAAGTCTTAGTGGTCCGTCACCATCAGCAGGATATTTGATATCCTGGGAATACAAACCAGTCATACCGGGAAGATAAGTATCAGACTGTTGATTAAAATCGGCAGGATTAACGTATACCAGTAAAGAGAATGGAGTCATCTGACCAAGTAAGGTTTCATTATGAAAAGAATCAGTAGCACTAATTCCATCTGAATGTAGATATTTTGAGAGATCATACCCTGCAATTCGAAGGAACCATTGTTTTTTAGATTCATCTCCACCACCTCCCAGTACATACAGTGGATTATTAGCGTCATTACTCAGATTCTCACCAGCTATAAAAATAAGAAAATAGTCAGACTGTGTTTCGTTAAGAGCAACCCATGCCGTGTCAGGATCAGAGAAGAAGATTCTTGCGATATTTTCAATTATGCTTGTATAACTAGTTGAATTATCTGCCAGTGTTGCTCGTTCACCCATTGTAGCTATCCAATAACCGTAATCCCACCAAGATGCAAAAACGGCATCTTTTGGAGTATTGTTTTTAATCCAATCCAAAGCATCTAACCAATCATTGGTGGTAACCGGATATCCAGTGGCGCCAGTGAGAATAGTAGGAGGAATGTCAACGAGAGTAGATACCTCAGAATTAACAGGATATACCAATGGCACCATTAAAAGAATAGTGACCCCTGCAACAAATGATAGCTGTAATGACATGCTAGGTAATTTACGAGATTCAGGATTTTTAGTGAAGAAATGTTTTGCCAGTATAGTTAATCCCAAAGATGCCAATAAAATAACAGATATAGACCCAAAGGTTTCCAATCTAACAAATGTAGAGCTAAGATAAACACCAATAAAGCTTAGAATTAATGAAAATGCTATCATATCATTTTTCAAGAAATTATGAGTTTTGCTTTGGAGATTTTTAATGACAAGCCAAACCCCCATACCTGCAAATGCCATCAAAGATGAATGAAACAAAAACGATTGTGCCGGTGTAGTAGTTCCGTGTTCAGACACGGAATCGACTAACGGGTTTGTTGTAGTTAAGAATGGGTTTAGAGCATTAAGATATCTGTGACTAGTAGATGGCAGAAATTGGAATTCCGCGTTAATTAATAACGCAGTTGGGACAGTTACTAAAAGAATCAGTAAAAACAGCAACCCATTTCTTGTCTTATTTTTTGAGCTCTTGTGTTGAATTAAAATACACGCCACAAGAAATGCAGTAGATACTAGTAATGCAATGCCTGCCAGTCCAAATGTAAAAGTAGAGACAACTCGAGGAAACGCAAAAGTTGTCAAAAACACAATAGCGGTGTAAAAAGGAATCATTGTTATTAGAAATTTATGATCATTTCGCAAAAATGGCAAAGTAACAAAAAACAGACTGACGACGAGCATAAAGAACAGATTTCCGCCCCAAGCTGAAATGGCAAATGAAGTAAAGAATCCAGCTCCTATGAGCTTGGCAAATACAATTTTTTTATTGCGAGTATTGATTCCGCTTAATAACAGATAGGTAGCTAAAATAGCCAAGAATAATCCAAATGGTTCTGATTTAAACCATCCAATCGGACCTCTAATCAGAATAGGCAAAGCAGTTGAAAACAACAATGCGGCAAATAATCCAGCAGTAGTACCCCCAATAACTCGCACCAGTGCAAATATTACAATTGAGGATAAAGCACCAAAAACTGCCGGGAATATGATGGTAAAGTCATAAAGATCAGTGTTGCCACCAAACATCCAGTACGTTATAGCAGCCGTTACATGAAGAGCTATCTGGGAGTTGCCTGAAACGTTTCTACCATGAGGATACCAACTTAGATCGTCGTTCCATTCATAATATGCAGGTATACCATTATCAACTATATACTGAGTTGCCCGATAATTAAAAAAAGGATCAAATTCGTTTAGTTCAAAACCAAAATCGGCAGGCTGTGCACGAAGAAGAAATGATATGCTAAATGACAAAACAAGAATTCCAATTATTAACAGATGGTTTAATTTTAAATCAAAACGTCCTATAGTTACAAGTTTGGTGTTTGCTATCAAGTGACATTTTTTGAGAATCTTTGCTTATTATTCTTTGTATAAAAGGGACAAATTGAGAAAGGGCTTTAAGGAATTAGTTGAATTTAATTGTATGAAATGGCCAGGTACAAGCGACCCATATAAAAGAAGAAAAACATTAAGATTTCTAGCAATAACTGCTATCATTGCAGTATCAGTTGGAGTGGCAAGCAGTGTTTTGCAAGGACAGCTTGGTCAAAATGATCCGCTCAAAGTTTGCATTGATGATAGAAACACACCATACAAGACTACTGCCACACTAGAACTAATCGTTGATGGCAAACAGGCAGACATACCAGCAGGTATTGGATTAAATGATAATCAATGCCAGAGAACACTATACACGTTGACTAATGATGGTACAATTTATGCTGAATGGGAGGAAGAATACCCATTTGAGATTGGCCATTTTTTGTGGATATGGGACTTTCCTCTACGAGATATGGATCAGGCTAAATCAGAAATTTATGTCAATGATGTGAAATCGCCGTACTTTATCAACCATCTACTAGAAGATGGTGCACACTATAAAGCAGTGTTCACATCAAAATCATATGATACAAGTAAAGATATTGACTTCCTACCACCAGAAAGTTAACTTGTGCCGCCTGTAAAATATGATAGCACATATCAGGATTAAAAATTTTTAATCTTACGCACTATCCATCAATGCTAGTTTGTTGAGAGAATCAATTGATGGAAATGTTCTAAACATTATCATCGCCAATTTGAACGGCTTTACTTGTTACCATATAATAGGATAGAATAAGAAAGTCTGAGATCTATGTATGTAATGTCCATTAGTTGTCATTGGTCAATCCTGATTGTGTTTTTACACATCATATTTTTGTAACAGGTATCACATCATATATAAAATTGCACCATCGTAGATGTCTAAGCGCTTACCGGATAGTCATATGTAGACATCAACAGCTTAGAGTGGATATTGTTAATAAATATAAGATGTGTGCGTGGTACAACGCAATTCAAACGACTTCATCATATGGGCATTATGCCTTTTTTTAATTCAGCCAATTGACTGTATAGACAATATTTCACTTGCAATTTTTGAAATAATTGGACAGAGATGTTTAAACTCAATCTTGTAGTTCTTTACTCTTAACTTTTATCTTGTTTGAGATCTCTTGTTTCGTCTTATTACTAGGCAAATAGATTTCCAGACATCGCGTACTTCATTTCATCATGTCAAATCGAAAAACATGATTTCGTTACCAGGAATCTTGCACGGAGATGTTTGCAGTTGTTGTTGTTGATAGATACAGCATAAAATATTACACACAATCAAATGCACATATACACATCGAGTTAATGGATAATAAAAATAATGAAAAGAAGAGAGTGATTGAGTTTACCAGTATTTACCATTATCTGGAATAAGACCAATACCTTCTCTCTCAAAGTGTCGGTCTAGTTCATCAACCCATCTTTCACGATTGTCTTTGTAAGCCCATCCGTGTACACGTAACCAGAATGAGATAATTCCCAAAAGGAATACAGTAAACATCATGGTTCCGAAGATGTAGATCATTACATCGTAGAATAATGGATCATAGTTTGGTCCTAATTGCCCTGTAAGTGACGACAGAACACTCAGAAATGTTCCTACGATTGGTATCATTGTACATTTTAACTCTATTTCTACGATATATACATTTCTTTTAGGCCTAAAAGAACATAATATTAGTAAACACTAGCAATAAATAATAAAATAAGAGAAAAGTTAGAGTTTTTATCCTCTACCCATTGCTGCGTATTTGCCAGATCTACCTCTGATGAAGAAGGCACCTGCAATACCACCAAATACGGCTCCTGCAATAACTGAAGCACCAACTATACCATCTACCCCAATAATTGGAGTTCCTGATCCAGCAGCAGGATTAGCTTCTGCAGATGCAACTCTAGCTGCTTGAACTTTTAGTGCTTCCTCTAATGTATGAGAACCAGTTTCACCTTGGCCACCCACATTGCCGAAATACTGTGCAAATACCATTGCATCATCGGCAGAGAGTCCAATAGCGAAGACAGCAATTAAGGACGCTGTTAATAGTACTTTTGTATTCATACTGTTTACCTACTCGTTTTGAATCTAGAGACTTATTTAACTTTTATTCTATTCCTAAATTTAAAGAAAATTGACAAAACTAGTTATAAGAAACGTTTAATTCTGCTCTAAAATTAGCGAGATCATGGGACGAATGCATACTCATAGACATGGTAAATCGCACTCTATTAGGCCATCTACACTACGTGCACCTTCATGGATTACTCAAAGTCCCACAGAAATTGAAGAACTGGTCGTAAAATATTCCAAAGATGGGCTGACTCCTAGCCAAATTGGAATAAAACTAAGAGATCAGCATTCAATTCCACTAGTTAAACCGATTATCAAAAAAAGTATGGGTAAAATTTTAGAAGAACACGATCTGAAACCAGAGATGCCTGAAGATCTTGAAAATATAGTTAAAAAAGCAGTGGGTCTTCAAAGACATCTCAAAGCCAATAAAGGGGATAACAGAAATGTTAGATCTTTAGAACTAATTGAGGCCAAAGTACATAGATTGTCAGTATACTACAAAAGAATTGGTAGAATATCTAAAACTTGGAAATATAAATCAGTAGTAGCTCAATTAGAGTGATGGTAACAACGACGCTTGATGAATCACTTTCACTATTCAAAGATAAAATTTTAGACTGCGTAAAATCCAACAGATCAATTTCTGTGATAACACATATGGACTGCGATGGAATTGCGTCAGGTAGTATAATTGCCAAAGCTCTGATACGAACAGGTGCTAAATGTACTGTTAGAACAATAAAAGAATTGAATAAAGATGTAATCAAATCGTTCAAGACAGATTCTAGAGATTTTCACATAATAGCTGATCTAGGAGGAGGATTTGCAGATGAGTTGGATAAAACATTAAAAGATGAATGGGTCATTTTAGATCATCATCCAATATCAGATGAAGAGATAGAGAATCAAAATGTTATCAACTCGTGGAAATATGGAATTGATGGAGGAGTGGATATATGTACAGGTGGAATGGCTTATCTTGCATCAATGGAAATAGATGAAAAAAACTTGGATCTATCAGCCATTGCAGTGGTTGCAGCATTAGGAGACAGACAGGACAAAGGAGAAAAGAGATCACTTGTAGGCAAAAATTTTGAAATTGCAAATACGGCTAAAAAACAAGAGTTGTTAGAAAATGACCTAGATTTACTGCTAGTAGGAAGAGAGACAAAACCACTTGCAGATGCTTTATCGCTGACATCACAACCATTTGTTGAAGGATTGGCATGGAATAGAGATGCATGCCTTGCGCTACTAGATTCAAAAATTAAGCTAAAAGACAAAGGTAAGTGGAGAGTTCCGGCAGAATTAGAGGAGAGTGAAAAAAGCCAAGTAGTTGAATTGATTACAAAATTTGCTTCTGGGAATAATATTACTGAAATAATGTCAGATTTAATCGGGTATACGTATACGTTTCCAAGAGAAGATAAAAAGAGCTTTTTGAGAGATGGAAGAGAATTCTCAACCATGTTAAACGCATGTGGAAGGATTAACAATTCAGGTATAGGAGTATCAATATGTATGGGAGATAGAGATGCCGGTATTTTACATAAATCAGAAGGTATCTTAGCTGACTACAGAAATATAATCAAAGAGTGCATGAATGTTTTATCAAATCAGAGGTGGAGGATTTCAGAGAATGAGACGTGTATAATGATAAACGGTGAGGACATAGTACAAGATACAATGACTGGAACCATTACATCTCTAATGGCAGGCTCGCCTAAAAATTCAGGCAAAATTATAATTTTAAGGGCAAAAAGAAACAACAATGCAGTAAAATTTTCTGCAAAGAAATCTATTGGTTGCAAATCAGATATTGATCTCAGTGACGTGATGCAGAAAGGTGCTGAAAAATTTGGCGGAACAGGCGGAGGTCAAAATGCTGCCACCGGTAGAGCAGAAATAACTAGAGACAAATTAGAGGAATTTCTCAAATATCTAGAAGCAAATGTCATTAACGTGTAAGCTACAGCTGGTTCTCAACAACGTAACTGTAAAAGAAGCAAAAGCAATCAGAGATGCTATTGAACCAGATAATGTAGAGTTTCCAGAAGGATTGAGCCTTTATGTTGAAAATATTGATAACAAGCTAGTTTTTAATTTTAAAAGTATGAAGAACATCAAACAGCTTGTCAGCACAGTAGATGAAGTAGTTGAACATATTCAGGTGGCTTTAAAAGTGATTCAATAATGTTAGATCCAAAACTAATCAAAGAAAACCCACAGGTTATTGAAGACATGCTCAAAGCAAGATGTGTAGATTTTGATTTACAAGCACTGATTAATGCGGATCAAAAACGACGAGAGTATATAGTAAAAACTGATCAATTACGAGAAAAGAAGAACAAGATTGGGACAGAGATTTCGCAAAAAAAGAAAGCAAAGAAGAATGATGATGATGATGACGTGTCATCACAATTAACCGAGATGAAAAATATATCAATGCAACTGGCAAAATTGGAATCAGAGCAAGACAACATTAAAAGGGCATATTCAAAATTAGCATCCACGCTGCCAAATCTAATTGACAAATCAGTTCCAATAGGAACGGATGAATCTTCTAACAAAGAAGTAAGAAGATGGGGCGGCATACCAAATTTTGATTTTAGACCCGATGATCACATAACCATTTCAGAAAATTTGAATTTAGTAGATCTGCGGCGTGCAGCAAAGGTATCAGGGGCTAGGTTCTACTATCTAAAGAATGATCTTGTAAGATTAAACCAAGCACTAATCCACTACGGACTGGATTTTCTTGCAGAAAAGGGATATTCCCTTTTACAACCTCCGTATATGATAAATAAAGAATCTATGGACGGCGCAATTATTGCAGATGATTTTGAAGAGGTCATATACAAAGTTGAAGATGAGGATCTATACATGATTGGAACATCAGAGCACGCCATGGCAGCAATGCATCAAAAGGAGATCATAGAAGGTGGAGAACTGCCAATAAGATATGCAGGTACAAGTCCATGTTTTAGAAAAGAGGCAGGAGCGCATGGAAGGGATCAGAAAGGAATCTTTAGAGTTCATCAATTTGACAAAATAGAACAATTCGTATTTTCGAGGCCTGAGGATTCTTGGAGAGAGCATGAACAAATGTTAATGGTTGCAGAAGAATTTTATCAAAATTTGGAGATCCCATACAAAGTTATGCTACTCTCAACTGGAGACATGGGAAAAGTTTCAGCAAAAACGTATGATATTGAAGCATGGATGGCAGGACAAAAAGCATACAGGGAAGTTGTTTCATGCTCAAACTGCTTAGAATATCAAGCACGAAGATTAAAGATTAGATTCAGAGATAAGACAAACGAGGATACCCAATATCTACACACGCTAAACAGTACGTTAATTGCTACAACGCGGGTTTTAGTAGCAATTATAGAGAATTTCCAAACTAAGGACGGGCATATTACAATTCCCAAGATTTTACGAAGGTATATGGGCAACAGTGAACAAAAGGAGATCTCTTAATGACTACCCTTATATTTTGGATTTAAAGGTCGTTAATAATTGGCACGTAGAAAGAGCAGAGTAAAAGACAAGTGGAGAGAGAAACGCTGGATTACAGCATATGCACCTGACTCATTTAACAATGTCCCAATTGCCTATGTACCAATTACCGATGATCAAAACGCAGAAGGGAGAGTATTAGAGGTCACACTATACGACATTCTAAAAGGAGACCCCTCACAGCACCAATACAAAATTTATTTCCAGATTGTCAAAGTTGACGGCGATAAAGCATCAACAATTTTCAAGAGATACGAGTATTCAAAAGAATTTTTACGTAGTTTGATTAGACGTGGTTCCTCAAAGATCAACTTTTTTATCGACATCAAAACAAAAGACGGGTACATATTTAGAATAAAACTACTGGCACTAACCCACAGGCAACTAAATACATCAAGACAACATGCACTTAGATTAATTGCACAAGATATAATTAATAAAACAATTCCGGAGATGACAATTGACCAATTTGTTCAAGCAACATGTTACAGTAAGATTAATTCAGATATCATGGCAGCATTTAAGAAAGTGATCAGGGTTCGACATGTAGGTTTAGAGAAGGTAAAACTTGTCAGAACAGCAGATAAAGAGACAAAACTACTTGAAGCATAGTAACAACAGTAATAACAACATCTGAATATTTTTAAAATTACAATAATGATTAGTAAGATTCAGGTTACAATAGATGTAATTGTTCACGCAACGGAGAATATTTCAAAAATTTTCGAGGCTTTTGAAATATTAGATATACAAAAAGAAGATTTTACAATTAATAAGATTCAAGGACATTTTGAGAACTCAATAATTATGCTAAATGTAAAAATTGAAAAGAAGCAGGCTCAAAAGGTTGTAGACAAAATGCTTGAACTATTACCTACACAGCAAATAACGGAGCTGGCAGAACAGATCGAAGAGAGGACGGTAAACTCTAGGCTTCACATGAGGTTGGATAAGCAAGAACTAGTCAAAGGGAGATTAACAATCAGAGAAGGAGGAGGTGCAATAAAGCTAAAAATTTTTACTCCGATTTACCATAAAAAAGATACAGTCAAGATATTTACAGAAATTCTTCAAACTGCCAACTGATTAAATAGGAACGGCAGGACATAAAAATTTGGGAATGAGGAGATATTAGCCGCTCCAGTCTGAGTGAAAACCATGAAGAAGCCGCGACGAACCGACCCATCTTTAATCAATTAGTAGATGATTACTCAAGGACATGACATAGCATTATTTTAAATACCGATGAACAAACTCAAGTATATGGCAGATTATGACGTCATAGTTGCAGGCGGGGGTCTTGCAGGTACGATTACAGCACAAGCTATATCACATTACTCAAATCAAAACGCAAGGGTCCTAGTTGTAGATAGAAATACAGAGTTTGTACCAGGCAGAAAATCATTGGCAGGCTGGGTATGCGGTGATGCATGCTCTAAAGAAGCAGTCGATTTTATGACAGAGAGAATCAAAATTGCATGGAATGGGCCAGAGATAGAGCACGACGTCAAAGGGGTCATGGCATTCTCGCCTGACAGAAAGACAGGAATCCCATTTGACGGTGCAGGATACATGTTAAATCGTCAAAAATTACCTGAAATTCAAAACCAGCGATGTCAAAAAATAGGTGTCGACTTTGAGTATGAGATTAATATCACAGGTTTAATGTATGAAGAGCAGCAAGTAGTAGGAATTCAAGGCGTAGATAACAAGACAAAACAACCCTTCAAAAAGACATCAAGGATTGTAATTGATGCGACAGGTGTAACTTCTATGCTTAGAAATGGATTACAAAATTCTACCAAAATAGAAAGAAGGATAGACAGACGAGATTTGGAATCTACTGGAAGATACATTATGTACTTTGATCAGGGACAAAAAGATCTGACAGAATTCGATCCTGATTATTGTATAATACATCTAGATCAAGACATTGCCCCCGGCGGATATGGATGGGTTTTTCCAAAAGACGACAACAAAGTCAACATTGGTTTAGGAGTAGAAAAATCTCTCCTAGATAAGAGAAACAAGAGATTGAGTAAAAAAGACAATGTTGAATCATTGATGAAAGAATACTTGTATAGAAACACGGCAATAAAAAACGCAAAACTCTCAGAAGATCCTGAAGACATCAATAACAATTCAGGAGTCTTTCAAGTTTCAGTCAGAAGGCAAAATGACTGTATGGTGTCAGCAGGATATATGATGGTAGGAGATTCTGCATGGATGCCAAAACCAATTGATGCAGGCGGGATAGGCCCCGCTTTAATTGCAGGCACAATTATTGGAAATAATGTAGCGCAAGCACTACAAGCAGATGACGTCTCTGAAGCAGGTTTATGGCAATATAATCTAGATTTTATCAGAGAGTATGGATACAAAACTGCAGGTCTGGAATTATTTAGAAGACTAGTACAGCAAATGACAAACGAACAGATAAGCTATGGTATGAAGCACTTTTTGGGAAATATGGATGTAGAGTCAATTAGCAAGGGAGAGCATCCGGATTTCTCAGGATTGGGAAAGATTGGAATGATTATCAGAGGTGCGATGAATAAAACGGTTGCAGATGGGCTCAAGTATACGTCAAAACAGAATCAATGGTTAGTAGAACATTATAATAATTATCCGCAAGACCCATCAGGATTCAAAGAGTGGCATAAAACGTTGCATCAAAGACTCAATGAGGCATTTACAAAAGTAGAATCGTTTGGGGCATAATGATACCTAACGTTAAATATCGTTTAAATTAATGAAGATTTACTTTGGAAGAGATTCAATATCTTGATTGGAATAACTCAATTCAAATTTTAAACAAGGCATATGAGGTCGGTCTTTTTGTTTTAATTATAGGTCCAAAAGGAACAGGAAAAACATCACTGGTAAGAGAGTTTGCAAAAAGTAAGAATGCAAATTTGGCATCAATTAACTTTAGCCTTAGAACAAGAGAGAGTCACCTAATTGGCACAAAGACGCTCAACGAAGGAACCGTAAATTTTGAAGAGGGACTCTTGGTAAAATCAATGAAGAGGGGGGATATGTTATATTTAGATGAGATTAATTCAGCAGAAGCAGACGTTCTGCTCAGATTAGACGAAGCATTAGATGACAGACGACAGATAGTACTAAAAGAGTCAACAGGAGATACCATCAAAGCAAAAGAAAGTTGGTTTGTAGTTTCAACAATTAATCCATTAACACATACAGGAACAAAAGAACTGCCACCACAGTTACTAAGCAGATTCCCCGTACGAATTAGGTTAGAATATCCTCCAGAGAACATAGAACTAGAAATTGTAAAAAGACATGTAACAGGAAACATCAACGAAGCAGAGATAGTTCAAGCAATCAAACTAGCAAATACGTTAAGACAGGCAGCGGCTGTTGAAGAGTTGTTTTACTCTCCTAGTTTAAGGGAGACAATTGCCTTTGGAAGATTACTGAACGGAAAATCATCACCGCAAGAGATTGCACATATTGTTTTTGGAAATGTGTATGCCCAATGGGGAGATATTGAATATCAAAAAGTAAGTGACATTATTACATCCATGTTTGAGAGTTAAATGCAATCAATCACTTCATTACAAAATGATTCGTTAATAGAGATCGCAACTTTTCTAGTTAGACGATGGTCTGAAAAAGATGGCGTCATAGTAGAGATATCAGAAAAGACAGAAACTAGAACAAGGCTGAAAGAGAACAAGATAATCATAACTCCACTAAAGAAAAGAATAGGAGACGATTTTCAGAAATATAGACAGTTTAGAACATCGTTGTGGTACGAAGCGATGCGAATGAAACATTGTAAAGAGATACTTAGTAATGATCATGCATTTGGATTCATCCTCAATACAATAGAGACACAGCGAATTGAACATTTAGGAAGAAAGATTTGGAAGGGAATGGATGAGGAAGTAATCTTTAACTATACATACATGCTTATTGCAAGGCCTCAACTGCATACAGTGTATGGAAGAGCAAGAATTGTTGAAGCATTTTATCAATATTTTATGTTTGGAGCAATCAAAGGAGAGATACAATCAAGTAGCTTAGAGAAGGTAAAAAAAGCGGTTGTATTTGCAAAACGGATTATCAAGCAAGCGATTGATGAAGAACAAGATACCAAATGGCTTGAAACGAAGATAGGTACAATCATTAAGATACTAGAGATTGATTCGCTTTTGACAATTCCAGTATCTCTGGCATTTATGAAAGCGGGTATGGCATTAACGCAAGAAGAATTGCTTAGAATACTCAAGATAATAGCTAAAAACAAAGAAGGAGAATTCGGTAAAGTTGATTCAGCAGCTATCATCCAAGGTGATAACGTGTATCAGGAATACAAGGTATTACTTGATGAGAATAAAAAAACAGAGAATAGAGGAGTGGCATCAGAGACAATAGGTATTCAAATTCCATCAACAAGTAATGTTGATGAAACAACAATTTACGATATGAGTTTGATTAATGGATTAAAGATGAAATTCAAGGAGTGGAGAACAGGTTGGAGAGAACAGCATTTGCGAACAGGTGAAGAGTTCGATGAGGAGAGTTACATGGATGGTCATAAACCATTCTTCACAGACGTCAAGAAATCCATCAAGACCAAAATCGTAATACTGCTAGATCACTCCTCAAGTATCGCATCTGATGCCAAAGAGTATAAAAAAGCGACTTTGGCACTGTGTGAGGTTTTATCTTTTCTGCAGGTAAAGTTTGCAGTGTACGCGTTTAATACAGAAAATAGAGCGATGATCTGCTGGGCGATAAAACCTGAAAACGTCAAGTGGAACAGCATAACTGCAAAGAGATTGGCACAGATTGTTGCAAACGGTTCAACACCGCTAGCTGAGATCTACGACAAGATGTTCAACGTATTGCAATCAAAGAGACCGGATATTTTCTTGACATTAACTGATGGCGAACCATCAGATCCAAATGCTGTAAGAGGCATGGTCAAATCGTTTAAAGGGTTAGGAATTAGCATGGTTGCATTAGGATTAGGGCCAAATACGGTAAGGGCCACTACGATAACCAATAACTTGAGACATCTAGGCTATGAAAAAACCATGGCAGTTAGTAGATTAAAGGATATTCCAAACAAAGTAATCAATATTTTAAATGTATGATATAAGATAGTCATATCAGATATTTTATAAGAGCATGAAAAAACAAGAAGTCATGGACGATACATTGAAGAAGAAGAAGACGCAAGAAGATGGAGTCGCTGATACTAGTCTACTTGAACGATTTGAAAAGGAGATATGGAACAAGGTACCTCATCAAGAGAAGAAACAAAACAATGAAACCGTTATTGTTAATCCTACACCATTAGTTGACCTAACAGATGATTTTAAAGGGTGTGCAAAAAATGTGTATAAATTAGATCTTACAGATAATAGCAGTTTGAAAATTTTCGGCAAGTTTGACTCTAATCTGATCAGTGGTTCAATCAAGGTAAGAGCAGCAGTTCACATAATACATGATGCGATTGTAACTGGAAAATTAAGAGAGGGGCAGACTGTAATTGAAGCTACCTCTGGAAACTTTGGAATAGCACTAGGGCAACTATCAAAGCTTGGAATACAAGTAGTGTCACTTGTGTCAAGAAAGCTGCAAGAAGGTGTCTTCAAAGAATTGCGTGATGAGAACATTCACATTATGGATCTAGATATGGATATCTGTCCTGCGCCAGGGAGTCAAGATAATCAAAATGCTCTAGCAGCAAAAGCAGCTGCTGCCAATATTCGCTCACAGTTAGTAGGACTTGGATTTGATATTAACATATTTGACAAAGAGATCTCTGAGATAGAGACACTTTTGGCCAAACAAGATATAATAAATTTAGCAAAATTTCTTGCAAAAATATATGATCTATTCTGTCCAGAACAATACGACAACCAACTAAACATTGATGTGCATAAAACAGTTACCGCAGCAGAGATAGATCAACAACTACATGATAAAGGAGATAGTCTAGAAGACTATAAGACCATCTGTGCTTTTGGTACCGGTGGCACATCAGGTGGTTTAAGTAAATACATGTCAGAAAAATATAATAAAAAATCACTACATGTAGTTTTCCCTCCTGCAGGTCAAGATGTTGCAGGAATTAGAACAAAGGATAAAGCAGCAGGATTGGGGTTATACATGCCTGAAATATATGCTGAAGAGCACGAAGTTGACTTTAACCAAGCAAAGTACCTCTTAAAATTTTTTGTAGACAAGGGACATGATATAGGTGAGAGTACAGCTCTTGCACTTTACCAAGCAATGAAGATGATATCTATATCAGAGGATAACAATTCAAAATTTATGATTATTGTTGCTGACGGAATAGGAAAGTATAGAAAGAATCTAGAGGAGATACTAAAGGAGAAAGAAAGTATCCAAGTATCATTACAAGAAGCAGCATCAAAGGTAGATGACTATGACAAAGTTATTTGGGTCCATACTCAATACACTCCACGTGAGGAAGGGATAGAAGTTATTGCAAAATCCCTTGGAGTTGATAAATCAAAAATAAAGATACCAAACGCAAGCACCATAGAGCAATTACTATCAACACGTCAAGTTCCAGACGAGCTCAAAGAAGATCTAAAAGGATCAAAAGGCAGATCGTTACTAATTTGCATGGCAGGAAATACTTCACTTATGACAGCCAACGTACTTGCAAGCAAAGGAATTCAAACTCAGAGTTTGAGTGGAGGAATAACAAACTTGCCGGAAGGAAGAGACAAGAATCCTGGCCAATTAATCAAAGTAGCTACTAGTTAATAATCTTGAAATGTCTTTGCATATCACAACCATTTGCTGATTTAGTGATCTCTGGAAAGAAAATCATTGATTTGCGAAGCTGGAATACTAAATTTCGTGGAGAATTTTTAGTACATGCACCGTTAAAAATACGAGTTGCTGACTCTAAACGATTAAAAATTAAGAAAAAATTTGTTACAGGGGCAATTGTTGGTAAAGCAGAATTATACCAAATAAAAAAATACAAAACAGCAAAAGAGTTAAAAGCAGATCAAAAATTCCATTTCTCAGCACAGCAATTGCAGGAAAGGACGTTTGGATTTATGTTAAAAAATGCAAGAATATTTCAAGAACCAATCCCATTGAAAGGTCAACTAGGACTATTTGATGTAGACAACATACCAGAAACAAGTATTATCAAGGACAGAGATATGTTGACAGAGATATTTGAAGAAGAGTATAGATATCAATGGGTAGGTCATCATTAAGATAATAGAATTTTTAAAAAAGATATTGCGGATATATATAAAGGATCATACAAAACTCGTTGCTATGCCTCAAACAAAACCAGTCATTAGCATCGAAAATGTCGTGGCGTCTGCGTCAATAGAACAAACAATTGATCTTGTGAATATTACTAAAAAGTTTCCAGAGTCAGAGTATAACCCAAAACAGTTTCCCGGACTTGTATTTAGATTGACTAGTCCTAGAACGGCGACATTGATTTTTAGGACAGGAAAATTAGTGTGCACCGGAGCAAAATCTGAAGAGATTGCAATAAAGGCAGTAAATACAGTCATTCAAAAACTAAGAAAGAGCAGAATTAAAATAAAAAATGATGCATTAATTATAATTCAAAACATCGTAGCTTCAATTAATCTTGGAGGAAAAATCCATTTAGAAAAAGCAGCAAAAACACTACCAAGAAGCCTGTATGAACCAGAACAATTTCCAGGATTAATACATAGAGTACTTGATCCAAAAACTGTAATGCTGTTATTTGCATCAGGAAAGATGGTATGCGTAGGAGCAAAAAAAGAGCTAGACGTGTATCGTTCTGTACATAATGTGCATTCATTATTAGAAGAGAAAGCATTAATGATCTATGATTACTAGTTTGAGATAGTTGAAAAATTGACTAGTGACATATTTAAAGATGAAAAAATAAAGCTAACACCCAAAACAGGTTTTAATCTAGTTGGAATAGATTATTTTGAATCACCGGAAGGGCAACTATATTTAATTGAACATTTTGAAATGTATCAAGATGCTTTGAAGGCCAAAAAAGATAGACATCCCCAAGAGGAATATTTTGTTTTATACAAAGGGACAAAAGATGAATTTTGTTGCAGATAACTCCAATCAAGTAAGAAGATTAACCAAAATCATGTTTTGGTTAATTTAACAATAGGATAGATCGATGTGTATGTTTCAATTGGTGCTAACTTTAAAACAACATGACTGACTAGTAAAAACTAGGAGTTGCCGTACAAAATAGCGACTATCTAGTAAGTAAAAAGTTAGCTTCTATTATATCCACATTAGTTACGGCTGTAAGTGTATATAAACCAGAATCATCCCAGCCTAACCCACCTGCAATTGTTAAAGTAGAGAACTCTCCATTAGATTTCAAAGAAAGTCGCTCTTCCCACACAACTATGTCATTTGGATCTTTGATAGTCAGATGCACAGTTTGGTCTGTATCACTACTAATTGCGCCATTAATTGAGATGAGATCTTTATGTACATAAGATGACACATCAGTTTGAATAAACGATCCTTCAAAAACAGTAGATGGAGGTATGATAGGAGTCACGGCAGGAGGAGTTACAGCGTCAATAGCACCACCAGTACCATCACTAACTAAGTTGACAAAAGATACAAATGCTACAACTGCTATAACCATTATCAAAACAACAAATATACCAATCCCTATCAACACTTTACCCTTTTTTGAACTAAGAAACGACTTGGATTGTGATTTTTGCAACGGCTGTATTTGTAATGTCTTACTAGTCAAAGGTAGTACAACATCAGGTATAGTAGTAGGAGGTGATGGAGATGTTGTTAATGGTTGAGACAGATCATTATTATCAGGAGAAGAAAAATCAGGTCTTTTTTCTAGATACATTTCTGCTAAGCGTTTAACATAGTTTCTTTCATAATTACTAATAACTTCATCACGTTGACATGCTCTAAAAATTTGTTTGAGAATTCTATCATCACCAAAATCGCGATCTAACAAACTCTTTACATCATCTAATAGAGATTGATCTACCATAATTTCCTATTACCAACTGATTATTTATGAATATCTTGATGAATTAAAAAAGAATTGTCCAAACCAATGCTACCCAGACAAAAGATAATGATGCTATCTTGAACGTATCTTTTGGGCTTGTATCATTACTGTTCTTGTATAATCTTTTGCAGTTGAATCAGCTACGCCCATCTGTTTGGCACGCATATACAATTCGTTCTCTGCAGGATTAGTCAGATAACACTTTAGTAGATAGTTAAGTCGATGAGATCTCTTTTCGTCACTTTTCACAATGTTTGTTGATTAGTATTACTAAAAAGATCTGAGTATAACACAATAACCCAAGTATCATAAAATAAAAGTAAAAACATAGGATCGCTTTTAAACATCAATAAAAATTAAATAACAATGAAACGAATCGAGGCAACTATCCCAAGCAGCAAAATAGGAACAGTATCAGACGCAATAAATGATGCTGTTGGAGGATTTACTATTTTGGAAGGAAATGGTAGAGGTTCAGGAGCAAGACAAGAGATCAGATCAGGTAGAGGTACAGGTACAGTTACTGCAGAGTATAACAAAGTTGCAGTGGTTGTCACAATAGTTGATGACGGAGATGTAGAGAAAGTCTCTGCAGCTATTGCAGATGCGGCCTATACAGGAAAAGGCGGAGATGGAATTATAACAGTATCTAATATAGATAGTGTTTATAATATAGCATCCAAAAATAGTGGTTCAGAAGCTCTCTAACCATTTTATTTTATTTTATTTTACTAAAAACAAATCTTGGTAATTACTGAGAGGATCTGAGAGATCCTCCCAGTAAGGTTACATCATTTTTTTATTTGTGAAGGGGTAATTACTATTACAATTTAAGGGGGACATAATTACATTATACGTCAATCATATATCTGGATGGAAAAAGAAATAGAAGATTTTATTTATAGAACAGTGATTGTGAAGGTCATTGATAATTACTATTACAATTTAAGTATAAAAGGTAATAGGTTTGAAGGCAGACAAACATTTGAAATCCTGCGCAAAAAAACGTAGGGTACGAAACTGGGCAAAAAAGACTGGCGGCAAGAACCACAACTGGCACACGTCATTTAAAAATCTCAAACCAAACAAATGGATTGACAGAAACAGTTTGTTCAGAAATGCCAAAAATGCAAAGCATGCATCCATAACAGTAAACGGTAAGCATCCCTCGCTAAGGATGGGAAAGTGGAAAAAACTGTACATGAACCTGCCCGGCATAGGCCAGGTGGAGCTGTTGTCGTCTTTGAATAGTCTTTCAAAGCAACTGGTATGTGAAAAAGACAAAAACAGCACTAGTAAATTCTACCAGACCAACATTGTATCATACAGGCTTGTAGAGAACACCAAAAAAATCACTGCCAATACGAGCGATTCGAACCGCACGTTTGAGATCCATCTGACATTAAAAATACAGAGACCTTACGGATCGTACAGTCGTATGCGGAATAGACATTGGAGTCAGGAAATCCCTAGTCGTTCATGACGGAATAAACACCGATTTTTACAGGACGCCTTATTCCTGTATGAGAAAAAAAGAGGATGTAGTCTCAGAAGAACAGTCAAAAAGAGACGGTCACAAACTGCATAGTAACAGATGGAAAAAAGAGGATCGCAAACTGAAGAGGATGAAGAAAACACTCAACAACAGAAGAACCGAGCACAATAATTTCCTTGCCAAACAGATTGTGATGAGAGCAGGAGTGATAGTCATGGAGAAACTAAACATTGGCAATATGACTGCAAAAAATGAAAAGTGGAAAAGCGGCCTTAACAGGGAGATTCGGGGCAGGTATGGGAAGAATGAGGGATAGAATAAAAATGACTGCCGAAAACCATGGAACTAGAGATTGTTCCACATTACACCAGCATAACGTGTAGTAAGTGCAATATGATCAACAGCAACTCTAGAACCCATGGATGTGTTTCAATGCGTATACTGTGGATTTTTGTGCGATGCAGACGGTAACGCCGGCGCAAACATCAGACATTACGGACTTCCGTGCATACGAAGGCTCCCGCTTGTAGACAGATATGGAAACTACAGGTGTGACAGCATGGAAAATATTATTTTAGCTAATAAAAATGGCACATCTAATAGTGTCAGTGTTATTAGTGGCGGTAGGGATTATCGTCACAAGACAGAAGAATCAAAACATGGCTTACACCATGTTGTTTCTAAAAAAGACGGCAAGAACCAAGCTGTGAATGATTTGTTGGACTGTCAGAAAAAAACCTTGGTGCAGAAACGTAACCCAGATATATAATTCCCTGAAGTACTGTTCAATACCCATCAGAGTTAACGTGGATCTGATCTTTGGAATTTTTCTAATCTTCCAAGTGATAGTCTCACGTAGTGCTTCAACTTGGCCCGATTCAACTTTAGCTAAAATATCATACGCGCCAAATGTACCATGCACTTCTACAACGCCATCTATGGATTTGAGCTCTGAGATTACCAACTCTTCAGAACCTAGTTCACAGTTTATTAGCACATAAGCTGTTGCCAATTAAGACTCAACCTCGATCTTCATGTATTAAATATGCATTTGAATATATATAAGAATAACTCATATGTTTAAAAATTTGGCAATAATTTTAATGATTTTATTGACAAATGTAAAATATATTTAAAGTTCTTGAAGATAATGCTCTGTCGGATAACTTTCCCTCCCATGATCCCAACAAGGGTGACGGAGGCGACGGTTTTGATTTCCATGTTCCGTATTGACCATCATAGACAGTCAAATATGTACACCCCCATCTTAGTGATCACGTTATGCACCCACATCCTAAGTCTTATCTCCTGCTTCATGTACGGTACCTTGCGGGACCACAACGCCTCACCTTGGATGCGCTTGATGGAGGAGAACACACACTCTACACGCCAGCGCTTACCATACTTTGTATCCTTCATCCATTTTTTCTGGTTGTCATACTTTTCGTTTTTGGTTAGACTGTTGGTGTACGTCCTGCCGCCTTTTGTCTTGCAGCCAAATTGCTCTCTTACAAGATTGCTCCAGTCATCACCGTATCCATCTCCTCTCGTAGTTGATGTCACAGCAAGTCTGAGTATTGGAGATACGTTGCGTTTTTTGCACGCAGCCACGTTCTTCCGGGAACCGTATGCTCCATCATCTCCTAACAATTCCACATCTTGATGTTGCTGTTCTTTGTCTGAGTTTTGAATTACACATTCCGTGATACCTGTCTGTTGTGGTTTAATCTTTTCTAGTGCATCATCGAGCAGCTCTTCTAGCTGTAAAGTGTCCCCACTACCCCTGTCATCATCTGTCAGTTTTGCTGACAGCACCGTACCGTCAGACTCATCCACTATTACGTGCAGTTTGACGAACCCTCGCTTGACGTGCCATTTTTCGTGTATGGACTCACCACGTTTGTAGGGAGTCATTCCAGTGGAATCTATGGCAAATCGTATCGTCTTACCATCATGAGTTTTGATATTGGCACGATTGGAATCATCAAATGATATGTCAAGACTAGTAATCCTTGCATGGATAATGGAGATCAGGTGCGTTTGCATCTCCGAGAGCTTCTTTACATAATCCCTCTAGATTCTTGTATGACAGTCCTGCAATGGTTTTGATTACACCAAGCGCTGCAAACAACGCGTCATTGTACATAAACGGGTTTATACCCATTTTTGCGATAGTTGGCCTTCTTTACATCTTCCTTCCATCTAGGGTCGGGTCCAAGTACCATTAGCCTGCCCACATTGATATATTTTTCAGAATCAAGCGTCATGAAAGCATACCACCTACGATATGAGATTCTACTAACAGTGCGAAAGATAATAAACCTGATTGTTGTTTTGTTATTTGGCACGCCTGCCCATCTTTCTCTTGCAAGTTAGAGATGTGTGGGTACGCCTACTATTTTATACCATTAGACATAGTTTGTTGTGCTGTCATTCAAATTTTGTTTACACAACTGCAGTTTCAGGAAATTTTAGGCAGGGTTATCCGACAGAGCACTTTCGAACCAGATCTCAAGTGACGGTAAGTTAACAGTGATCTCTTTCAGCACCCGTTAACTTCACAGAACCGACAATAACTATATTCATATACTGGCCTAATTACAAAAATACATTGACAAGTAAAACAACTATGCTGTTTGCATCTATGCTTGTGGCAGTTATGAGTATCTCAATAGCTGTCTATGCCCATGCAGACGAAACGGTGTTTTACAACCCAGTAAATACGGGTTTGGAACGACTTGTATACACTGCAACTCTTACCAGTACTATAGATACAATTGATCTTGAATGGGAAGCACCTGAGGAAGAACCAACAAGTTATAAAGTAGCATGGGCCCCATCTAATGAGGATTATACATCATCTGATATCTTGAATCAGAAGGCAGTCACTACAGATTCATTCTACACCATTACAGGCCTTGAAGAAAATACAGAATACAAGGTAAGAATTAAGGCACTATATGACAGCGGTTCAACAATATGGACTTTTGATATGATAATTACTACGGGTCAACTGCCAAGTGAACCAGAACCAGTGCCAGATCCAGAAATAATACAATACGAAGTACCAGATCCAGAAACAACACAAGATCCAGTCATAGGAAACAAAACATCTGTATCGTCAGGAGTATCAACACCAATACCAGCACCACTTTCAGGTGATACTATACATGGTGTAACTATGGTTGCCACTGATCATAGTATTAGTGTGGACTGGCAACCACCAACTGAAGGAGATCCAAAAGATTACAGAATAGCGTTTGTAGAAACAACTGAAGAAAAATTCAAAACTTTTAGAAACTTAGACCATAATGCTTTTCCTATACGTTCACAATATACCATCACAGATTTAGAAGAAGATACAGAATATAAGATAAAAATACGCCCTAGATACAACGGTGGCCCCCCTGGACCGTGGACTGATGATCTTATAATTAGAACTCTCCCTGGACAATGGGCCGATGTTTTTACAAGTAAGCCTCTTCCACTACCACAATACATCATAGAACCTGTTGCAGGCTCTAGTGTACCAGGATGTGAAGATACAGTAGACGGATGCAGCACTCCAAACGAGCTTACTATTCCTCTTAACAATACTGTTACATTCAAAAATACAGACAACACTATTCATAGATGGATGTCAGGAGAGGCTTCAGACCTTACTAATGTCATGGGTTCAGTGTTTGATAGTCGTCTAATGTTTCCAGGAGAGACATACCTATGGACACCTATTACTATAGGTACTCAACAATATACTTGCATACTGCACCCTTGGATGACAGGAAGCATCATAGCTACTGCATCTGATCAGGTAGAAGAAGAAGAAACAACACCAGAAGACATAGAACCCCCACAACCGCAATCACATATTACGCTTAATACCACGTCTGCACGTGCAGGAGATACAATACTGGTTACAGGCCAGATGTTTCCACAATTGAATACAACAAGACAAGATGCTGATGGAATAGACATAGAACCTGTACTACATGCTTGGGGCGTAACTGTCTTTACTACTGAAAGCATGATATTATGTGGCTATGATTATAGCGTAGACGACAGGATTAGTCACGATCATGATGATATCACACACACTCATTTTACCAATCGGGGACATGATGGTTACCATGGCGTAGAGTCCTGTGTATTCAACCCTGATGATTATACTTTTAGTGCAGAGTTTACCATTACTGAAGACTGGACTGTTGGCACACATGAGGTAGTCTCGCAGGTATATGAAAGATATACGTACGGTGACGGTGTACGTGGTGCTACTATAGATGATCGTATTGTGGCATCATTTGATGTATTGCTGCCAGTGAATTAACCGTGAAGACGATGATGGGCAAACCTGCAAAAATACTACTTGCATCTATGCTTGTTGCAATTATCAGTATTTCAATAACTGGATATGTATACGCTGAAACAGTAACCTATCAAGACGTGGATGTAAATCGAATAAACGAACACGTCATTATTAAGAGTGCAAATTTTTCTAGTACAACAAACACAATTAGTATTCAATGGGAAGCGCCAGTTAATGAGCCAAAAGATTACAGGGTAACATGGATAGAAGCAACAGAAGAAAACTACCATAGTTACAGGTTAGCTAATGGTAACAATGCCTATCCTACAGAATCATCATACACCATAGAGGGTTTGGAAGAAGACACACTGTATAAGATTAAGATTAGGCCAAGATACAATGAAGCGCCCCCTGGACCTTGGACTGATAGTGTATTCATTAGTACAGGTTTAACTATACCGGAACCAACACCTGAACCAACACCTGAACCAGAACCGGAACCAACACCTGAAGATCATGCTGCAGAAATGGCACAGATGCAAGCCAAGCTAGATGCAGCAAATGCAGAAATGGCACAGATGCAAGCCAAGCTAGATGCAGCAAATGCAGAAATGGCACAGATGCAAGCCAAGCTAGATGCAGCAAATGCAGAAATGGCACAGATGCAAGCCAAGCTAGATGCAGCAAATACAAATATGACAGCGTTTAAAGATCGGCTTGCATTATCACAACTTCAGGTTAAGCTGTGGATAGATCCATGGGCTGATTATCCTGAGGATAATTACCTAGGTGCAGCGATATTTCTAGCTATGCCTGATGCGCCTCTGCCTGAATCTTTTGTCAGGGTAAACGGTACAGCATTTAGTCCGGGGGATACTATTACAATTACTGGAAAATTGTATGAACATTTTGAAGCATTGCAAACAGGTATATTTTTTGATCCTGATGCTGGTCAGGTAGAGAGGAGACAGATATCTTTATCATTTGGCCCTTACTATAGTAACACTAACGTTCATGTTAACTTTCCGGGTAAGAATATCTTGGGCGCTCAGGCTCCCGGCCAAATTATATGCTGGGCATCAGGTAGTGACTATAGTGGAGATGGTTTGACAATGCGAACCAATAGTGAACGTTATGGATATCCATACTGTCTTACAGATATTGATGATAGTACGTTTTCTTTGACATATATGATACCTGAAGATACGCCTGCTGGCGAATATCAGATTTTTGTAAAGCATCAGATCAACTGGTCATCGATGCATATTGCTGGCAATTATGCCAATGAGGATTTTACCAGTATTGTGTTTACGATCAACTAGCCTCATTTTTTCTTTAATCAAAACAATGTAGTTAAATAATTACAATACTGGGTTCTGTTAACTCGTCTAGTACTCTGACCTTCCAACACCCGTTAACTTTACAGAACCATCCTGCAACAGTAAATATAACGATGCAGCTGGTCCAGCACAGTAAAAAAGACGTATAAAGAACTTGTGAGATAATATTTGTATGAGTACAAATAATCCTCAAACATTCAACAACACGTTTGCCCCACATTGTACGAACAAAACACTTACTGCACCCCAGCTTCTTCAAGGTCTGTAGTTCGGCATATTCAAATACGAAAAACTACCACAAGAGGCAAAGGATGCATTAAATAAAATCAAGCCAGAGATGGATGATGGTTCTCCACCACGTCCTTGTGAGTTATTTACAGAAAAACCGTAATTAACTGTAAATAACGATTCTGTTAACCCATCGAGTACTCTGACCTTCCAACACCTGTTAACTTTACAGAACCAAATCAAGAAAGTAACTATAGCCAATGAGGGTGATTCCATCAATGTAACTCCTAAAAATTGGATTGACAAATCAGTCTGGCGTGAGATAAACGACATTCCCAGACTTCATGGGTTTAGCTGGCCGTCAAACGGAAAAGATAGTTGCTGGTTGAAGCTAGTCGGCGTTGTCCAAATCTTATTTTTTCAAACCTATTAGATGTCAATCTGACTTTATTGCTTTTGATTCCCTGTATAATTTTCTAGCAGCAGGATATGATGAGGTGTATCTACCAAAACGTTGCATGGTTGTACAGCATACGCTAGACACACCACGTGTTTTTTACGTCGTTCCACTATGACAGCAGGTTGTAACAGATGCACCGGAGAGCAGCTGCAGTCTCTGCGTTGCCATCTTCTTTGCACGAACAACCGCAGTAAACCAGTGCTTGAATGAAGAGAACACCGATTCCACTATACTACGCTGGTGGTACGCATCTTCAAACTCCTTGGGATTCCTCTCCTGCCACCTGACGTCATATCCTCATCAAGCATCACGCATCCTGTGCCGTCAGGAACCTTTTTGATCTGTTGCGCCCGTCCCGGGGTAACTTTACCCTTTACATCGAACCACGAATCACGCCTAGACGCCCTTTTTGGCATCCTCCCATTCTGTAATGATGGCTATAGCCATCCGCATGATGGGTCTGCCTTTCTATTCCATCAATGTAACCATTATGGTCCTAAAAATTGGATTGACATGAGACATCATGTCTGGCGTGAGATAAACGACATTCCCAGACTTCATGGGTTTAGCTGGCCGTCAAACGGAAAAGATAGTTGCTGGTTGAAGCTAGTCGCTTAATTTTTTAACAAGTTCAACATCATAATTTTATGATAGATAGATTTGCAATTTATCACAACATCCCAAAAGCCTCAGATATCAAGATTCATGATATAGAGTGTCATTACTATACATGTAGAAAACCTTTAGCTGAAAATTCAGATTGGCATACTGCACCAACCCTTCAAACCGCTACAAACATAGCTCAAAGATTAGCTAGAGAACATTCTATGAAATACCGTGATTGTAAACGATGCAAACCCTCATCACCCTAACTTTACGGTCCATCCGCCTAAATGAACAGTGTAGAAAAGCAGACAAATGACATTAAGATTGAACAGTGTATAATTTTGTATAGCCTTTGCTATACAGGACGATTAGAACCGGATGGTTAATTTTGGCTCTTTCAGAAGGTTAGAACCGGACAGATCCAATTTTTTTAAAGGAATCTGGTGCAGACCCCTCTATAATGAAACCGATCAAATCCGTATACTTTTTGGAGCAGGAGGTTAGAGGAAGTGTATGAACAAGAAGCATAACCCCCAAGACAAGGCAATAATAGTAATGGAATTTATCAATACCAGTATATCTGCTGCCGAATTGTGTCGCAAACACAACATATCTCCAACTACATTCCAAGATTGGAAAGACAAGTTTCTGCAGGGAGGCAAGGAGGCCTTCCTCCTAAACAAAGAAGACAAGACCAAAAATCATACAAAGGAGGTAGAGAGAATCTCAAGCGTATAATAGGTGAGATCACCATAGCCAACGACGTTTTAAAAAAAACTTTGGATGGGACAAATCGATGAGGATACAGGCAGTACGTGAAACAAGCAAAGAAATGAGTCTGAACAAAGCCTTGCAGTATTGCTGGATGTCCAAACATGCTTGGTATTATACTAAAAAACCAAGAGATGTTCTGATAAATGCAGAGGTCACAGACAAGGTAAAAAAGATGTCCTCCAAGCGGCCCACGTACGAAACCAGACGCATGACAGCACAGGTTGCAAGAGAGACGAACATTCCTACAAATCGTAAAAAAATACAGCGCATATATAGAAAAATAGGCCGGAATAAGCCTCAAAATAGCAAAAACGGCATAATTCGTACATCAAGACGCAGAAAGTTCAAGCCTGACGCACCCAACCAGCTTTGGGAGACAGACATGACATACATCCATTGGCATGGACTGATGGTGTTACTGCTTTAACGTCATAGATGTGTTTACCAGGGAATGGATATCATACATCTTTGATGCTGCAGCTACGGCACACACAACCGTTCAATCTGTGCTAAAGGCAGTATTGTCTGTAAAAGATATCTCACATCTAAGGCTTAGAACTGACAACGATACGCAGTACAGCAGCAGTCGTGAGTTCAAGAAATCCATGCAGACACTGGGAATAAGACACGAGTTTATCTGGAAGAATACTCCAGAGCAAAACGGACATGTGGAGTCTTTCCATGAAACACTCAAGAGGGAATATGTCTGGCCGCACGAGTTTGCACGCCTCCAAGACGCAGAGGTCGTTTTAGCAAAAGCATTTGTAGATTACAACAAGGACAGGATTCACTCCGCATTGGGATATCTCACTCCCAATGAATTCGTCCTAAAATTGGAGGGTGGGAATAAATGAGGGATAGAATCATACGGAAAAGTATGCAAAAAGTGGTACCTTACTTGACTATATAATTCCCTAGATATCCATTGTTACACATTACAAGATGTCAGTTTCTGATATAGCCGAAAGCACTGACAACATTGTCTATGGTTACTGCCCCACCTGTTGATGTTCTCCTATCCACTCCCACGTCATACAAGCACTGATAATTCCTGTCAGGGTCTGCATCATAGTAAACCAACTTTGCGATTACAAAATTCTGCCTGCCCATATACATAGAGTTCTTACCCTGTATGATGCCATCCTCTGTTACATCTTCTGATACCCAATAATTGACTGTTGGCGGCCCGACACCTGACAGGGTCTGAACAATTACATCGTTATTCTGATCCCTCAGACTAATGTCTATAAACCAACCCAAAGAACTGTCTATGTTATTTACTCTGGCCAAACATACGGCACTGGTATTATCTATACCCTCTACTGACCGTGCAACGAACCTAGGTGATCCTTCGTCTTCGTCAAGTGTGATCACTGGGACGGGGATCCTCTCTACGAACAATGCATCATAGGACATTATGTCAATCGTACATGTACCACTGTGGGACGGATTGATACCCCTTTCCACGAATTGCACCGTGACACTACCATCATAAGCATCGGACTTTTTGATTACAAAATGGTAGTTTGGACTAGGTGATTCTGCATATGATTCGTCTGCTGCAAGTGTGATTGTGTCACGGATAAACTCCCCTGGCGTAAAACCATGCACAGAAATAACTGCACTCCACTTGACATCTGGGTTTATGTCCTTGATGACTGCCTTACACACACTACTGTAAGTGTCGCCTTTGTCTGCGATCTTGCCCTGGACCTCTACCTTTGGCCCTCCAAGATCAATTATTTGAACTCCGTCGCTATAATGTGCTGCTACCAGTGCATACACTTTGGAGCCGATCATGACGGTAGTGATGTCGTATGGATCTCCAAGATTATCAAACGTCTTGCCGTTGACAATATCACTATCAGCAAAGGATGACACTGGTGCAGGATTTGCAGGATCGGATATGTCTACTATTTGAACTCCGTCGCTATTAATTGCCGTTACCAACGCATACACTCCTCCCTCAAACGTCAATGTGGTAATACTAGTTGGCCTATTAAGCCCGTCATACACTTTACCGTTTACAGTATCACCGTGATCAAATGATGATACTGGTGCAGGATTTTCAGGATCGGATATGTCTACTATTTGAACTCCGTTGTCATTACGTGCTACTACCAGTGCATACACCTTGGAGTCAATAGTGACGGTAGTAATACTGTATGCCCCGTCAAGTTCGTCAAATGTTAGATCTAAAGAGCCAACTCTAACTATATCACCATCATCAAAGTCTGACACCGGTGCAGGATTTGCAGGATCGGTTATGTTTATAATTTGAACGCCGTCGTCGGCAAATGCTGCTACCAAGGCATACATAGTAGAGTCTATCTCGATTGTAGTGACGTCAAATGCTTGTAAAAGCTCACTAAACGTCTCAGTACCTACAGCATCTCCGTCATCAAAGGATGATACAGGTAGTGGGTTTTGAGGACTACTTATGTCTATAATTTGAACGCCGTTATCACCAGATGATGCTACAATGGCATACAGCTTGAAGCCGAGCTTAAAGACATCGATGTTCCTGGGAGTAGTAAGCTCATCAAACGTCTCAGTACCTACAGTATCTCCGTCATCAAAGGATGACACACCTTTTATGCTGGCAGGGTTTGTTATGTCTATAATCTGAACGCCGTTATCACCACCTGCCGTTACCAGTGCATATATCTTGGATGCGATCTCGATTGTGGTAATGCCATTCGCCCCCTTAAGTTCTTGTAACTGTACGCCTCCTCTAGTATTTCCGTCATTAACGGATGACACCGGTACTGGATTTGTAGGATTCGTTACATCTATAATCTGAACGCCGTTATCAACGGCTGCTGCTACCAGTGCATACACCTTGGAGCCGATCTCGATGGTAGTGATGCCACGTGCACCATTGAGTTCTTTAAACTGCTTATTGCCTACATAATCCCCGTCATCAAAGGATGTTACAGGTTTAGGTGATAATAGAGGATGGCCCTCTGGCGGTTCCTCTCCTAAATCAATTATTTGAACTCCGGCATCATTAAACCCCGTCACCAGTGCATACACTTTGGAGTCTATCTTGACTGTAGTGACGGTGTATGCCCCATCAAGTTCTCCATTAATGCCAAAGTCGTCAACGGATGACACCGGTACTGGATTTGCAGGGTTTGTTATGTCTATAATCTGAACTCCGTCGTCTACATGTGCTGCCACAAGTGCATACACTCCCTGACCAAACTTCAAGGTTGTAATTCCAAACCCCGATTCAAGCTCTCTAAATGGCCTCTCGAAACTTCCGACTATGACACTATCTCCGTCATCAAAGGATGATACAGGTGCTGGATTTGCAGGGTCTGATATATCTATAATTTGAACGCCGTCGTCTGTAGCTGTCGCTACCAGTGCATACGTCTTGGAACCGATCTTGACTGTAGTGATGCCGTATGCCCCGGCAAGCTCATCAAACGTCTTAGTACCTACAGTATCACCATCATCAAAGGATGATACAGGTGCTGGATTTGCAGGGTCTGATATATCTATAATTTGAACGCCGTCGTCGCCATGCGCCGCTACCAGTGCATACGTCTTGGAACCGATCTTGACTGTAGTGATGTCGTATGGGTCTTCAAGCTCATCATACGTCTTACCGTTTACAGTATCTCCGTCATCAAAGGATGATACAGGTGCTGGATTTGCAGGGTCTGATATATCTATAATTTGAACGCCATTATCATCAACTGCCGTTACCAGTGCGTATGTACTGGAACCGATCTTGATTGTAGTGATGCCGTATGCCCCGTTAAGCTCATCAAACGTCTTACCGTTTACAGTATCACCATCATCAAAGGATGTTACAGGTTCAGGATTTGCAGGATCGGTTATGTCTATAATTTGAACGCCGTCCATATTATTTGCTACAAGTGCATACGTACCTGAGCCGATCTTGACTGAGGCTATTTGTCTGGGAGCGTCAAGCTCATCATACGTCTTACCGTTTACAGTATCACCATTATCAAAGGATGACACCGGTGCTGGATTTGCAGGGTCTGATATATCTATAATTTGAACGCCAAAGTCTACACCCGATGTAACCAGTGCATATATCTTGGAATCGATCTCGATGGTAGTAAGACCACGTGCTCCTAAAAGTTCGTCAAACGTCTTGCCGTTGACAGTATCACCATCTTCAAATGATGACACTGGTACAGGATCAGATAGGGTTCCATACGCTGCAGGAGAGATGCCTATCATAACCACACATAATAAAATAGTTGAAGCCAACAGGATCGTATTTCTGCTCGCTCGCCCCCCCCCCCCACACAATGACATGTGCGGCGACTTGTTTAGTGTGTTTACCGTCTTTATTATACAATGTTTAATGTTATCATTCAATATCATGCTTGACTACAATATTAGAATAAAATAGGGTGTATATAACTGTCTGTATTGCTGAACTTTGTTTCTCAATTCAAACAATTCGTACTTTTACGATTAATTTAGTCCGTAAACAGTGTCAAGCCACACGATAATCGTGTTCTTTATGGCAATTCAGATGCGTTTATCGAAATTGGGAAACGCCTATGTTAAAACATCCGGGCACAGCCACGCGTGGTTTCCATTTGGCCTTCGATCCACGCCTACAATACACGTGTATATTTTTAAAGCTATCGCTAGGAAAAAAACTGCAACAGATGTGTGACTGACTGGCTATTCCGTACCCTGCATAGACTGTCGAACACTGTTCATTCTCTTTATCTTTCTGCCATATCTTTGTACATTGTGTGACTTGTACGGTTCCCTGAGTGTCAGTATGGCCCAAATGATTCGTATCATCTTGTTTGCCACATGTGTTACGGCAATCGCATGTTTGCCGCCATGTCTTTTTTTGCATCTCTCATAGAACTCTTTTAACTTGTCATCGTATCTTACTGCCACGTTTGCTACTTGAATAAGTATCCAGTTTATTCTTCTGTTTGCTGCCTTTTTCATGCGGCCATGATGTGTTACATCACCTGATTGGTAGACGGTGGGACACATGCCTGCCCATGAGACCAAGTGTTCCGGGGTTTTGAATCTTGATATGTCCCCAATCTCTGATACGACAAGCATTGATGCAAATACATCCAGTCCTGTCATGCTCATAAGCAATCTTGCATCATCGTTTACTGCTGCTTGTTTGTCTATCTCTGTTTCGACATTTGTTATCTCTTCTGTGACATGTGCAATTCTTTTGGCACAGTTTTTTAGTATCAGGTTGTCGTTTGGTCTTTTCAGTTCTGTATGTGAGAGCAGTCCGATGGCTTTTTTGCTGTACATGTTTGAGACGTTCAGTCTTACATCGTACTTGTCAAGCAGACCGTGTGTATAGTTGATAAGTGCAGTCCTTGCCTGAACCATGCTTATTCTGTACCTGAGCAGCTCTCTGGCATCACGCAGTACTGGGGGCGCCACATAACACCGTGGAATCATCTCTACACGAAGTATGTTGGCAATCTTTCGTGCATCGATGGGATCCGTCTTGATGTCAGTATCTGATATTATCTTCATCTTGTAGGTGTTGGCAAGCTGGATTGGTATGTCGTGTTCCTCAAATGCCTCAAATGTCTTGAGCCACATGTTTCCTGTAGTCTCGCATGCCGCACGGCACTGTCCCCTTCTCTTGCCGTATTTTCTTTTCATCCTGCCTGCAAACTCTTTTGCATCTTCTAGCGTATTGTCATATGTAGTCTCCTCTAGTATTCTTTCCTTGTCATCCATGACACATACCACGCATTTTCTCTTGCTAATGTCTATTCCAATATTTCTCATCCTTTTTATCACCTCCTTGCGGATTGTTTTTGATGGATCGGAGGCTGCAATCACCTATCAGTGCGCGAGGCACAGGAACGCAGCAGCTCGGATTGCCCCATTCAAAGTTAAGTGCGCGAAGCACATGTTTCCCAAGGGGTCGATCCATCATCTAGACTACGACGAGGATGTTTTTACATGCATTCAGAGTTGAAGATAATACTCTGTTCAATATTCGGGAGTTTTCAAGAGACTGTAAAGTTAGGGAGGTGACAGGGTATTTGGCGTGAGACTGTAAAGTTAGGGATGTAATTATTACAAGTTACAATATTACCAGATGAAAGCAAGTCAATTACACCAATTATTGGAACTGTGGGCGTGGGATTTTTGCTAGTAATTCTTAAGAAGTTCTTTTTCGGAACTCTGTTTCCTAATTATCATCAACCACGCCTAACTAATCCAAAATCAGATCAGATTAGGCATAGAACAACTGAATTTGAACGTTGTATCAAACACTTTCAATAGAAAACTGTATTGAACAGAGAGGTGCGTTGTCAATCAGACTATCAATCATGACCAAAAACACATCCTCTCCAGACAAACTAGGCAAGCATGGTACTAAAAAATCTTACAGTTCAAACGAATGCAGACTCCAGTATGATAACCGCAAATACATAGATCGCGGCAAGTTGTTTATGCTTCAGATAAACGAGGAGCTCATGGTGCAGGGGCTTGATAAGATGAACTGTGGAAAGGTAGGCCACCCGTTTACATTCTGTTAAAAATTTGGTGTCTGCTTAGTTGTCGTGATAGGGGTATAAAATTGAATGTTATAATGGTTATATATTGACAAAATAATGACGAACAGGTTAAGAATTGCGACGAAGGTATATCTGGTTCATAAGTGCAATCCTAGTTATATCAGTAGCTCTATTATTGCCTATAATATTACCAGATGAAAGCAAGTCAATTACACCAATTATTGGAACTGTGGGCGTGGGATTTTTGCTAGTAATTCTTAAGAAGTTCTTTTTCGGAAATGAAGTACCACGCAGTGAGAAAAAAGAACATACAAAATCCATAAATGAAGTCTACAAAATGCTTACACTTGTTGAACTTGATCACGGTAGAGGGGAAGAACGGTGGAAATACTTTATCAAATTCCCAAAGGAATACTACCCAGATAGCCCCCACTATTATCACGACTTGGAGGAAGGCATACTGCCTGAGACATTATATGAAGACCAGTTGAAATCTGAATCTGCTTATCTCTATTATGACTCTGCAATAGAGCATCTTAAGGATAAATACAAGCACATCTACAAACACTGGGAAAAAGTAAAAACCATGTTGGACGAACTCGACAGCAAAACCAGTATTGCGGAAATTCTGGAAGACAAGATAAAAGAAAAAATGGATGAGTGTTTTTCTGACTTTGAAAATAGAGTCACTGAATTAAAATATTACGACATATCAAATATTCGACAATTTATAATAGATTATTTCAAAAATGTTAATGGTTTTTCTGAACATGCTCTGAAATCTTTATATTATAATAAATCAAATGAACACAAAGTAATTTATTCAAAGTGGAAACCTAATGGTTTTCACATGGGGTCTGATAGCGAGATAGATTTTGAGAAATACAAGAAGTTAGTAACAGAGATAATCAATGATGATTCATTGAAAAAATCCTACAGCGAGTATGGATCTGAATACTATAATATCTCAACAGAGTTAGATTGTTTTAAGAATGAATTAGAAAAGATCAAAGATGATCTTAAAAGAAGACCATTTATAGAGGGCAAATGTCGGAGTTGTCCTTAATCTATTATTGTAAATCTCTGCTTAAATCTAAATTCTGATATAAATGAGCATATAGGTGATAGTATTTTAGGATTTTTCAGTCTTGGTTATCGTCTTTATCTTTTTGTATTATTGGCAAAGAGTTAATTCTAATCCAACAACTGTCCTTACCATTAGATAACCAGCTAAATTTGTGAAGGCTTAGAATATCATTAATTTCTCTCCAGATTTTTTTGTCAATCCACTCTTTAGTTGAAATTTTGATACAGTCGCCTTCATGAATTATTGATAGTTTATCGATTCTCTTTCCCAAATTATTTACAAAGTTTGGTTTAGTTCCTGCTAACTTGATTAAATCCCTATACTTGTCATGACCTAATTTAAGATCAATTCCAGCTTCTTGAGCTGGAGTCTTACCGTCTAATCCTTGATGTGGTTTTGTAAAATTATAATGTATTCTATGTAAATCAGAAAATCTCTGTGCAGATTCATCATTTCCTAGTCCGCGTCTTGACTTTAAATTTTCACGAAATGTGTTATGGTATCTCTCAACAGGCCTGTTAACAAAACCATCTTTGAGAGACTTGGTTTTGACGTGAGCAGTACGATTTGCCAACTCTTTTCTTATCGCCTTTTCATAAGCGTGTAGAGAGTCAGTTAGAACGTAATTTGGTCTATTATTCTGTGAAACAATACGCTTTCCACTAGCGATAATTTTTCTTGCATCACTAGTTTCCCTTCTCTTTGATACTTCTGTAGCTATCAAAAATCTAGTCTTGGGGTCAACTATATTCCATAACCAATCATGGAATCCCTTGCCTGTCTTTTTTGTGTTTTTAACCTTTAGGTACATTTCATCCAAGGACCATACATCAGATACATTAGGAACAAGAGTATCTACATATTCCTTGATTAGAATGGTATATTTTTTTATCCAACTATTTACAGACGTATGACTAATCTTGATTTGACGTGATGTCTCAATATGTCTTGCAACACTTCTATATGACATTCCTGACATGACTAAATTGATGGATTCTGAGATTATTTTGGGATTTGTTTCTACCTTTGAAAATCCATTCTCACCTAGAATAAACCTATTGTTACATTTTTTGCATTCATAACGCTGTCTCTTTGTTCCATTCTTTAGTGTTCTAAATCCAGATTTAATAATTTCATTAGAATAGCACGCTGAGCAAACCTTTGGCATGTCAGTTTTTTCTATTCTGCGATGTATTCTTATAGAATTTACCACTAAAATACAAGATTTGATGTGTTTGCAGTGTTTGTCATCTGATTTTCTCAGTCTAAAGTGAAAATCACTACATTCACAAGTCCATACATCAGATTTTGGCATTTTTCTAACATTGTATGTATTATCTGAGGTTTGCGATTCTACAGTGTAGTGATTCTTTGTTATCTTTTTTATTGGATTATGTTCTGAGAAAATCAACGTTGCTTTCTTATTTCTAGAGTCCATACGTCGGTTACGATTCCGTTTTATATAAAATGTCTTTTTTGGTTTTGAAAAGAAGACAAATCATATTCACATTGTAGAAAAAAGAGACAGGGATGAAAACAATAGCATGACTACAAATGTGAAGGCCAATCCAAATGTATGTTTACCTAAATATTTTCTACCAAATAACATTCGTCGAGTTTTTTGTAATAGTATTGTCCACACATCAATCCACCTATCTTCCATTTCTACATTACTCATGATGTTTGGGATTACATTCTTGTTGATGTTTGCCAAGCGTAGACACCGTGTAGAGTGTTTTAGATCACAGTCACTAAAAATGCCTAAAAGTTTCGATGGGTTAACAGAGTCTGAGTTTAAGCCTATGTAACCCATCAATATAATCCACAAAAAATCATCTAAATTTTGAAAATTAGGATGAAAAAATTTCATCTAAAAATCGAAAATTAGGATGAAAAAATTTAAGAGAAAGGGGGCGCATGTGGCACTGCGTTACAAAGAATAATACAAAAATGTCATTCCATTAAATAAAAAATAAAAAAATGTTGATTGTCCTATCTATGATTATCTAGAACGGACAGTTGTTGTGAATGATGTTTCTTGAGTACCTTCACCCGTACCGTCTACTTGAATGATGTATTCTTTTCGATCATCAATATTATTAGTACCAGTGCAATCAATACCAGTGGTAGTATCAGTTTGATAGAGATCACCACTAATTGTTGCTGATTGACCAGGATTTAGTTCTTCTATCTCTTGTACAACCTTAGTACCATTTGTAAGAGTATTTACACCAATTGAGGCTCTATAAGTACCCTCATTTCCACAATCACTGTCACTTGTAATTAGCAAATATGCTTGAATATCTTCTATCGGTGTAGTACCACTATTTTTCACAGTAATACTGGCAAATTCTTGCTTTGCATACAGTGTCTGCTTGGAAAGATCAACTGAATCAACAATACTTGCTGTACCTATCAAATCAGTAGTTGTACCTATCAAAATTGCGACAATTGCAATTGCTACAACGATAATCAGAATTGCGACAATTGGACCTGATACTGCTCGTCTTCGTTGACGTGGCGTAAAGAGGTCATTTTTTGGTAAACATTTTAAAATGTTCATGTTTATAGAATATTGAATAGTATATAAGCCACTTTTTTTGGGGTTTTTTGGATATATTACAAACAATAATTAAAGATTATTAAAAATATGTGTATCTTCATCAATATACAGTTGACTAGTAACTGTTTGGGTTTATAGTTATTTTGAAGATGTTGTATTTGTTATTTTATGGTTAAAACCAAAAAGTATTGACATCAAACAAACTTATTAATTTTTTATAACAAACTACAACATCTTCATTATTTGATAAATGAATTCTATTTAAGCCACTTTTTTTGGTGGTTTTTAGGCAAATGATAAACACAGACTACAAAAACATGTCTAATTATTTCATTAAATAAAAAATATCCAGTTGACTGGCAACTGTTTGTATTTATCGTTGTTTGTATTTATCGTTGTTTGGAAAACGCTGTGTTTGTTGTGTTTGAAAAACATCTTAAAACAAAACATCTCTATTTTTATTTTTTGCAACAAACACAACGTTTCCATTATTTGTATAACTGAATTCTATTTAAGGGGAGTTTTTTTGGGGGTAATTACTTTTCATATTCCACAGTATGTCACCTGTTGACTAACATATGAATAATACTTGGAGTCATCTAAATCATGTGTGATGCTACATGACTACCAATACACCAAAGTTTGATTCCAGACTTGATTGGGGGAAATTCGTCCATTCAATGGCGGACTTTCGTATTGAGATGTTTCGGTGTACAGGACGCAACAGAGTCAGATCCAGGTATGTAAACATACTGCATATTAGCACGGATCTGGATGACATGCATTATGAAATGAATCAGATTGTTCAATTCCTGAAAGGCATGGGATTTAACATTGAACATGAGTTAGGCTTGGATCCTAGAAACATTCTGGATGTGGATGTGGTCATAGTGGGCAGTAAATCTGCCCGCTTTGCGGATGCCGATTATTTAATACAGAACATACCTGCAATATTCCATGGATTGATGCTGAACTGGGATGTGTTGTGGTATGGTATAGATGACATCCCTACGCCGGTTCTACCGTTTAACGTACTACCATTATGTTCTGGCAATAAATTCTCCATATATGGGATCTGTCTGATCCATGCTCACATCAGGAGGCGCGATGACCTTTCGGCATGGCGTGGTTTATTCCTCACAATGTTACAGGCAATTGAGCATTATGCTGACAAGATGATGGGTACGTGGAACGAGCGTTCCATGTACAATAAAATGTGCAAATTTAAGGACAAGGTCAAAAGCGATGAGTGCTGGGGATCAGATGCCGAGCTATTCTTTGCCGCAGTAGACATCATACGAAGAACCCGTAATATGGGCTCACACTCACTGAGTAATACACCGGAGGAAAAACTCAAGAAAAAAGGGGATAATATGGATGAATTGTTAGCCGAATTTGACCAACTTGCCGTAAAACTCGGCTGTTCACTCAGGCCGCCCAAATTTGTTCAACCCGTACAACCGGAACACACCCACGCGCAACTAAAGTGGTTGACTGGTCTTAGCCAAGCATCTGTTATGTGGATTGCCAAATACTCCGAACTGTACCAAGAATGAAAAGTTAGCGTAAAAATTTTCTACAAAATGTAGCTAGTCACACAACCTCTTCAAACGTGCCTATATCGACGCGTCAAAGTTTGCGTATAATTAATTGAAAAGTTTGTAGATCAGATCTCATCTCAAAGATGCATGGATGATACAAAACGGGAAGAACTCGAAAAGGCACGCAAGAAGGATGACTAAGGTTCAAATCAAAATAGTCGTCGTTTGCATGGTACGAGTCCTTGACATGTCCGTGGATGGACTGTCAACATCCCGGTACACTGTCTCACGTGGATCTGCGACTGTCTGTACCGTTACTACGATGGAGATCTCAAAAGTCTCCGGATTCTTCCCAGATACAGGTGGTCCAGAACGATTCCGCGAAACGTCATGAATGGAATAATTACAAACATACATCTAAAAGCATAAGTTCGTACACCTAAACATTATTTTTTGAAGAAAATACATACATTTCCATGCACGATGGTGCCTACAACCATATCATGATAACCTAATCAAAGAAATTGGCTACAGGTAAGACTGCGCAAATTTATATGCGTTACTATAGCCAGTTGATGCATTACCAAGGTCGATCTGTATCAATAAATATGAATGCAGACAGACACTAGATTTTATATCACGTACGTTGAGAAGAACATCCTCGTGACTTTGACTAGACAAAACCGCAGTACGATGAACTCTTATAGTCAATTTATATGATCAACGGAATAGTGATAGCATGAAATGTGGTATTTGTGACACAGAATGCGGGAATGAACCTAAAAGTTATTTGTTTGAAACTACTACGTTGAAGCCATTGAATGTAAAGAATCTTGACGGAACCGGTATTTTATTTTGCAATAGATGTACGGTGGATCTTTTTGATTATGTCAAACGTGTCATACAACAGTTTGGAGATGGCATATGTATTACATGCGGTATTGATTGTATTGGCGTGCAGACATATTGCCTTATGTTCCTAGATACATTTGAACCATTAACAGTAAAAGAAGTTAGAATAATAGGTTCTACAGCAACCTTTTGCAAGAGATGTTCAGAACCACTATCTAATTACATTAGAATATTACGTCGCACTAGTAGCGGTATGTCGTATCATTAAGTTATCTGAACTCGTGCATGTGCTCCAATAATGCATAGGAGTCAAAAAATTCGGCTCATGTTGGCTACGTGGAGTATAAGATTCAATGATCGAAACTTTTTGACCCCAACTATATATGGCCATCTCGACATATTATCTAGTATGATTCAATCTGAAATTGATTAAATACATAAACAAAAAAACTGAATTAATCCACACGAATTTGTGATCCTAACTATAATTTCGAATATTCAGCAAACAGTGTTTTTTTATCCATCTCAAACGTACTCTCGGATATAAGGAAATCAGGCTCATGTGCTATACTGTTGCGCTTACTGAGTATGCATTCTAATTCTGCAAAATTCAAATTTATCACATTATGTTCTTTTATCTTGTCCAACAATATGCGTAAGGGTTTGTTCTTAGTTTTTATTTCGTTGCGACTACAGTAATCTATTATTTTATTGTGGAACGTCCCAACCATCTTTATATATAACAGCGAGAACACGGCACATTTAGCTTCCGGACTAGCACCGCCATAACCAAATCCCATTGTAGCCATAGTGTTGCGACTAAATCGTGTAGATTTCTGATGAAATTTTTCAAAATCATTCCAATTGGAATACTGCACGCGAATTCAAAACACATGACAGTTTATAGATGTGCTGATATCATTAGTCTTATAGCTAAAAGAATATCTATGTGCACTCTTTTTAAAGATTTTCTGGATTTTTGTGTGTTTGAGTACGGCATCAGCTGGGAACAGTGTTTCGCCAAGAAGATGGTTGGACACATATCTATACGAGCTCTATCACTCAGTACCATTCTTACCAATTCATTAGGGTTAATCGCAGTTAGGCTCCGAACATGAAAACTAACGTATGTGCGAAACAAACAGAGATACGCCAGCAGTTTGTAGATGTCATAGGAAAGATCATGTTCGGCACCATAATGACGTGCCTACTCACGTGGGGTAATCAGGAATTGAATTGGTTTGAAAAACTGACAGAAGCGTTCCGGGTAATCTAGCCTGTTACGATCTGTAGAACTGAGATTTGAATGACACCCCGTACAACACTTGATTTATAATTCTGTCAGTCACACAGATTTACTATGTGTGAGCCCTTTCTGATGTCCGAAGGTTTTCATGTAGATAACGCTGGCAATCTTATCCTGGTAATATATGTAGATTTTCGGCGTCCATCTGACCGTGTACCAATCACAACACTGATCAAAGGATGTGATGAACGGTATGCAATTGAAAGATGTAATAAAATACACTTATCTAAACCGAAAGTATTTAGGAATATCGAAAAAGGTCTGATCGGTGATACTGCTGAAGCAAAACAATCTAGCACTAATCCTTCCGGGAAACTAAACGAACAGAATAGTGCTCTAAGAGCACAATCTGCCAATAACAAATCTGATCTAGCATCAGAGCCAATGGAAACACCAAGTAGACATAGAGTAGATGATGGCAAAATCACACCCACGACAACAGAATCGTTAACTTCAGATAAGAGTGGATGGATATTCTGCACTTCAATCGAACCAACAAATCAGAGTGACAAAGACAAGTGGCAAGAATCTGTGCGTGAGTACGACCATACCTCATACATACGCCATCCGCGGGAATTTGCTCGGGTTCTTGGCTCCATGGTGGCAGAACAGTGTGGGCCTCAGGGTGATAACGGCTCCATGCGTCACACTTTTGGTAATAATTCTACTTTCAACACAAAGCACAAAGGGCAGGTTATCTATCATGGCCCCGTAGTTTATGCAGATGGTCCATATGATGTAATATTTAGTTCAACCACGGAAACTGCATTTACGTTACTACCACTTTTTATAAAAGACCGCAGATTTCAAGACCAACGCGAATATCGCTTTGCGATAATGACTAGCAAAGAACCTGCAAAAGACACTGTTGATCTAGACGTTTCATCAGCAATGCTGGAAGCAATGCAAGGACGCCACGGATGGTTTACCCCTCAAATCATGCCAGATGTTCTATCTCCAGAGAAATCTTCAAGTCCACAAAAGGTGCTTGATGAACGCAATTCCAAGTCAACGGTCAAAGAAGCGTATGGACCACAACTCCTCGACTCTTTACGGACCAAATCTTCGCTCAACTCAACTATCAGGGATTTAGCGAACGATCCGGCTACACCTATCACTCCGAATACCTGCGATCTTGAAAAATTACCATCTGACTTATACGAAGCAGTAACGACCTACGCAGCTCTCGATGCCCTTAGGGACTCAATTGGCGGCATTACTGGAACAGGGAGACTTTCCGGGACGCGTTATATAGAGGCTGCAAGCTCTGCATGGCATGCGGATCCATGCATCCGAAGTATGTGTGCTACTTTTGAGGATCCGATCGCAAACATTTCGATAAACGATAAAAATGCAGTCATTATTCGGCTCAAGTTTCCAAATGACAGCAAATGGAATGGACACATTGCCATATGTCCAGACGGTTACGGCAAGTGTGTGATCGAGAGTGATGCGCATGAAACTACTGGTTTCGACAGGAGGGTTAATCCGTTAAGGAATGACATAGTCAAACTCCTCAAGCAAACGGATATTCATATTCGACACAATTCTAATATATCCTCTGATCCTAACCCTGAAAAATAACAGTGGAGTAGAATTTATCTGTGCTGACTTGCAGCAGTTAAAATATGAAAATCAATTTGATATTATAATCTGTCTGAACGTTATACGTTATATTGATATGAAATCTAAGAAAAAAATATTACAAAATATTGCACAAATGCTAAAACCAAATGGTGTGTTAGTTACCGGAATTAACAAACATGACATGAAAAGAATGAATCTGCCAGTTTTAGAACCGCCAAAATGTCAGAGGCATAATCGGATACAGCGTTGGTTGTTACTGTGTCCTAGACCTTCTGGTAATCAAAACGATACACATATGATTGGTCGTAGTAAGGTTGAGGAATATGCAAACTTGTGCATTTGATGTTCTTTGAAATATTTTTACAAAGTTCCATTCTTAGTGAGTATGAATTAACAAAGAACAAAAATTAATCATATCTAATTTTATAACAAACTTTTAAACCCTATCTACACTAAAATATACTATGGAGGTTACAGCCTACAAGACACTAAAAGGTGTCACAAGACATGAACGACAACTTGAAGTTCCTCAAGGATATTGGTATCAAGTATCTGATGACGGCAAAACAGAGGTATGGTATGACCCACATGGGATGAATTGTTTACTATGCGGTGCAGAATGTGCCGACACATTACCTAACTCAACGCCAGGTTTTCTATGTGTTAACTGTGGTTTTAATTTTCAGGTTGATTTTTGTCATAACCAAGATCTACATGGTAAAAAAGTAGTGTTAAATCACGTTAGACCTTAATTTTTAAAATCTCAAGAGATAGTCAGTAATCATATTGACCTGTCAAAAATTCATTAGCAATCTTCTATCCATTGTCCCTCTGTATCAAATAACTCACATCTTTCTACTCCAAAATGGTTTACTACTTCATGCATAACATCTGCGGTAATCTCTTGATAATTGGTTTTGATGTGTTGTAATGAGAACATCTTTTCTATGTGAATGATTAAGTTTTGAGAGAGGCGTATAAGCCTATTATCCTTAAAAAGTAATTGAGTGTGAGGAGGACAAACAATTCTCGCAATAATCTTTACCTCGCCGAGGTAGTTATAATGAGACATGATCTGATATGCGGCTTGGAGTGTATGCATTGTTTTAACTGCATATACTCCAGACAGTAAATTATAATAATCGTTGTCATTAGATCTGGCTTTCAAATTATTATAGAGTAACTGTTCATGGACAGATGTATAAAAAATGCAGCCGTTTCTATGAATCTCTGTTCTTTGTGTTTCTCCATTCTTACTATAAAGTCCATCGGCAAAAGGTCGTAGACTAGACGGAAAAAAGTTATTTGGATTTGCACGCGGTCCCCAACTATGTTTTAGCGAAATATCTCCCAACCATTCATACTTTGTGCGGTCAAATGTGTCGATTAATCTATGTTCTATATTTGACGGAATAACTATGATGCTCTCAACAAGGGAAGACGTCTTTTGTTTTCTAAACAAACGATTCACATATTGCTCAACTTGATCATGTGATGAAAAACGTCTCCTGTAGGAATCTGCAATTTCTTGTTCTGTCATTTCATTAGATTGAAAGTTGTATCGTTTGTAGAATTTATTGTTCTTCTGATTATAGTGTGGTTTGTTGTAACTGTCAGGAACTTGTACAAGCAAAATTGAATTTTCTGTATCTGGTACTGCAACTGTTTTTATTTTGATGTCCAAACGTGGAACTATGTTAGACAGCATTAAATTTTCAATTTTTTCTTTATGTATCTTGTTATTCTCCATTCCTCTAATCTCTGTTGGATGTCCGCCATCCTTTGATGCTTTTATTCCAAAGATCAAGTATCCTCCACGAGTGTTAGCCAAGGCACAAACATGTTTTATGATCTCATCCTCTTTTTGAAAGTCTATCTTGTAATCTAAAATGTCACTTTCATCTATTTTTCTTTCTTTCAGTTTGATTATGTCATCATAAGTTACATCATCTAGGTTTTTTCCAAACACAAAAATCCGTCAATAAAACCACATATAATTATTAGTCGCAAGAGATTATGAAATACCGTTGCAAACATTATTGATTAATTCAAGGTATAATGGATGTGATCAAGAATCTAGATAATATTGAATATAAATTAGAAAAAAAGAGTATGTCGGAAGGGCAGATTAACAATCCGTATGCAGATTTAAATGACAAGTTATATGCGATTCGCAATTGACTATAAAAAACACCCTTCTACAGTTAACACGAGGAATTATACCTCAACAAGTTAACAGAACAGTAGAAAAGAATGATTTCTATATATGTAAAGCATACAACACTTTATCATATGGCTTCTTCATCTGTGGACAATCTAGTTCATCAATTATTTGTTGAAATCTTAACAGAAATAGTTGGGATTATCAAAAATGGCAAAAACGATGATACTTTGAAAACAAACAGTATGGATTCCCAATATCGATGGACTGTAAGTAATTTTACATATGATGATTCTGGTGTCCATAATAATGGTATAACAATTACAAATATGACACAAGAAGAAAATCCTATTTTATATTGGTCGGATTTACATATGACTGTTACACAGCATTTTTTAAAATCACCACGAGTGTTAGAGCTTGAAAAATTAATTTTGGACAACTATCAACTACCAAAAAACACAGTTGATGTATCTTTACGACTTTTTATGCTATCTGCATTCAAGCATGAATGGACTAGTGAAGAAATTAAAAAAATTGTATCTGATGCACTAAAACATCTTAAAGGAGAGAAGTTTCCATGTTATGCTACTGTAGAACTGATTGGTATAATATTACAAGAACCGTCTATTAATCTAGGATGTGGAATAAAAATTCGGCAAACTTCTGAAAAGGACATTAATGAAAACTTTCCCGCATATCCTGCGGATTGTGATGTTTCTAAACAATATCCTACTGCCATTATTGATGTGGAGATGTATGCCAAAACTGATATAGAATTAATAAATAGAATTAAACATATAATATCCATATTAAGATTATTCCGTGTAGGAAGTATCAGACATATTCGTTTTAAAATGCATTCTGTTATAATGGATCCTTGGTTTGGGGGTGGGGGAATGAACATAGAAACGTTAGATAATTCACGTGCAGCCCACACTTACCTCGTTAGACAATCAGATAAAGAATGCTTGAAAAAATTTTTCTCTTCACTTGAAGACAATGCTAAAAAAATATCTAACACTTTATCAAAAAAAGATAAATTTGCTACAATAGCCTACAACAGATATGTAGACTGCCTGAAAAATAGTTCTACAGATCGAAAAATTGCTGATGCTGTAATGGGGCTTGAAAGTATATTTCTCCAACAAGATAGTGGGGAGTTATCATTCAGGCTGTCATTAAGAGTCGCAAGCCTTATGAAGTTTCTTGGTAAAGATCAACTGAATGTAAGAGACAAGATAAAAGATGCCTATACTATAAGAAGTAAATTTGTTCATGGCGATTGTATTGGATCTAAGGACGAGGAAAAACTAAAAAAATATGGTGGACCGGATGCTTTTATCAAAGAATTATTGGAAATTCTAAGGATAGCACTTGTTGTATCAGTTACTATGGATATGTCCAAGTCCGATTTCATCCAGATTTTAGACAAATCTTTATTGGAATACTGCCAAGAAGAAGCAAATAGAATTGTTTCCAATGCACAAAATATTCTTTGCACAAATAAGGAATAAAAAAGAAGTTTAGGAAAAGCCAATAGCGGATTGAGACTTTTGATGATGACTCAGATTATGACCGCGCATTGTCCGTACTGCGCGCGTGGTCTGGATTTGAGTCCGAGGTGGCAGACGACGGCCAGCTGCTGGATGCCATGGGCCTGAGTCACATGGGAGAAGACATACCTGCCTGGGTCATGACTGATCTTGCACCACTGGTAATAAAAAAACAGATAACCCTAGACGAGTTTAGAGTTGCGTTAGAGTATGTGATGGGGAATATCTGATAGAATCTATAATTTTTCAGATATTATTTTAAAAGATCGTCACGCCAAATCCATTCGTCGGGTATGGGTTGTTTGTCCGCACCTGCTCTTGGAATACACTCATGTGTTTCAAGGGACATCCATTCTATGTCATGAGCGACGTAGCATTCATGATTGTTACAACATTGTAGCCCTGCATAACTTCCCGGTTCCATCAGATAAGGATTTGGAGACGGTTCCTCAATCGAGAATATCGCAGCCGCGCAAACCAGGATGCCGATTGGCAGTGCGAGTATCAGTTTGCGCGTCATATCTATTTTTTATAACATGTTTTATCTTGTTATTAGTTTGGCTTTCTTTAATGATTTTAAAATAGACCGTGTATATGTCCCTAATTAAACAGTGTCTGGAAATATCTCTAATTTGGAACAGTGTATTATTATGTAATTTGTTTAATTCCACTTTTTATGGAGTTGTTTGACAATTATCAACAAAAAAACGCATTTGTTGATGTTTTACACTGTAAAACGTTTTACAAAATCACAGCCTAAATTTTTGATTAACATCATTCCACTAGATATCCTGCAAGTTCATAACACCATGATAGATCATCATCACTTGCCTGTTCAGAATTATTAAAGATTGACATACATACTCCAGCTGCTTGATAAACATCCATTGATTTGGCCCATTGTGGCTCATATCCGTAAATATCACAAAATATATGACATTGGCTATTAGAATCGCTGGAAACTCCGCCTGGCGAAAGTGCATATTCATATAATTCATCACACCATAACGAATCTCGGCTATTATCCAACGGTACATCATCTACACACGTTGTTAGAAGATCATCTAGATCTTCTTGATATATTATCCAATCGGGTTCATATCCTCTTGAATCACAAAATATATGACATTGGCTATTGTTTGTATTATGTTGAGGATTATGATCGTTATCCCATACCCCTAATTCCATACCTGGAAATTCTCCAAACTGCTCATACACTTCTTCAAAGCATAAACTCATTACAATAAAGTCATATTTTAGATCAATACCTATGTCACGTATTTCTGTATACTGACAGTTGTTTTCAACTGTGATAATCAAGTCCAGTATGCTTTCATTTATTGCTTGAAAACTTGTTTGAAGATTTATCTGATTTTCAACAGTCTGCATTTTGTCAGAAAATATAACAAAGTCATTATATGATCCATATTGGACAGGTTCACACGCTTGATAGAATCGATTACTAAGAACGATAGCCTGTTCTATTCTTTCTTTAATTATTTCATCATGACAGATTGATTCACTTTCTCTTGCTTTTTCTACCTTTATCCTCTCTGCTACAGCCTCTGCCTCTAACCTCTCTTGCCTCTCTGCTACAGCCTCTGCCTCTAACCTCTCTGCTGCTTGTTTCTCTTCTTGAAGCCTATGTGCCTCAACCCTTTCCTGCCATTCTGCCTCTTTCTTCTCGGCCTTAAGCCCTGCATCATAGATGAAAAATGATATCAGTGATATCGGTACTCCGATTACAATAATTAACCCAATTATTACAATGACAATTAGTTTCATTTTTCTGATAGAATACATCTTGATCTATACTATTTAGCACTTTTAATCAACAAAGAAACGCTTTTTGTTTATGTCTCATACTTTAATATTGCATCAATTCCAGTGTTTGCCATGCCTGCCTTTGATGATACAGCTAATAGTATTGGAAGCCTAGTAGGTATTGCAGTAATAGTGTTAGTTAGTGGGTTCGTTAGTATACTGCTATTTATATGCATGGTGGACTGGTTGACAGGCAATTTGTTATATGGGATTATAGCCGGGTTGTTTGGCGGAGCATTTGTTATGATTGGAATGACTCATGAGTTGTTAAAGAAGACACAAAAGATAAAGTAATGTTTTTAAAAACGCTTGGGGTGATTTGGGTCCTGTCTAATAATGTGGATATGGCGTAAAAATTATTTTGTGTAAAACTGTTTTTTAGTTTTGAAAAGAAGACAAATTATATTAGACATGTTTACATTACAGGGAAGAGAGATCGTGACAGCAACAAGATGAAACGCCTAAACGGTGAGATAATGGATTGCAAAAAAGTGTTTGAGGTTTCAAAAAGATGGGCTCTGTTAACTTGACGGGTGTTATGTGTTGTTGTACTGGGATGAGTATAACGCTGATGTAGGATTATGCCTGTTATAGTATTAATTGATGTCAATAATATCATATGGTAAACTACCACTCATCAAGTTAACAGAACCATGACTTCTAAATTTTTAAATAATTGGTACATTTTTTTGATTTATGCTTCCTCATACAGCAGAAGAAAAACATCAAAGTGGATTTTTGAAATTTCTGCTTGCGTTTGCGGTAGCTACAGTTATGGGGTCTAATGTAATACATATACATTCCATTCAACCCGATATTTTTACATTTGATTCAAAAGATTATGTGTCGGTCTTCATGATGACCACTTGGCTCATATCATTATTGAGTACTTACGTATTCTATAGATTATCATGGTTTGCCAAACTATCAAATTCATGGATCGCAGGTTTGTTAATAATTGTCATAATGTTATTGTTTGTTATTATAGTAATTGTATATCCATTTTATGATGAAGAGTATGCACAAGAGCGGGAGCGGGAGCGAGAAGAGAGAGAGCTAGAAGAGAGAGAGCTAGAAGAGAGAGAGCTAGAAGCACGAGAGTATGAAGAGGCATTGAAAAATGTACCATCAATTATACGAGACTGGGAACCGGACTGGGCCAAAGGACAGTCTGAGCGTGTTATCGAGTTTACATGTTTTGCCTATATTGAAGACTCAGATAGAGGTATGTTAGACATCTTAATAACTGAAGATCGAGACTACTCTTGGTGTATCGAATATATGGACGGTAAGAGGCCGCCAAAGTAAATCATTTTAGAGTATTTTAGTTAGCGAAAAATGACATTTTCAGTAAAGTAACCAATGTTAACAACAAATTGTGGTTAATCAAAAATGATACTTTTGTAAATATTTCAACTTGGTTCAAAGAAGTTGTAACAACTCTAACGCATCATATAGGTCGTCAAGATAACTATAGGAATAATAGCATCAAGAATAGTATTCATATTTACAGTGATATTATTTCTTCAAAATCCTAAAAAATGAAAGGGATGATATCTAACCTAACACTAGATATTCAATGAACTCATCACACCATAAAGAGTCTGGGCTATTATCTAATGGAATAGTATCAATACATGTGTTGAAAGCAGTTTCTTCACTTATTGATTTAGCCCATTGTGGTTCATACCCTCTTGAATCACAAAACAAATTACATGTTTGTGTTGTTGGATTTGTGAGTGTATTGGGATTTTTTAGAAATTTATTCTCAACTTCATTTAAACATGTTAATAATTCATCATATATGGAAAATTGAAGTTCACTGTAGTGTATACCATTTATTAGATTAGTTTCATCATATAGATATTTTAGCATAACCTTTTCTTCTGGTGTTACGTCAGTGATGGATATAGATTCAAATGATTCTGTAAGTTCCTCAACCTGTATTGTCAAATCATCTGTATAGTTAGTATAATATGATAACCATTTAGTAAATTCAAGAAATTTTAAATTATTATCAACAGATTTACATTTAATGAGAGTTTCATATTCAATTTTGGCACGATCATCCCCAAATTCATAAATCTTATCGCTGAAAGTTAAGAAATCTTTTGTTGTTTTAGATACGCTAGTATATGTTTTTAATTCTGATGTATTCGTTTCTAACTCTATAATCTTGTTTTTTGATACTGATAATTCATTTTCAAGATTTTGAATCATTGGAATTTTAATTATTCCATTATTGACCATAAATTCAATAGCTTGTATAAATTCAGAATCTGTGATATCATCATTAATCCAAAAACTAGCAGTGCCTTTTATCCAATCTGGAATTAATTTTTCTTGTGCTGTTGCCTGATCTATAGCATAAACTGTAAACATAGATCCTGTTATTATGATACCTAATATCATAATAGAAATTTGTTTCATAAGATAATACTCATCAGGCTATATTATAAAGAAGACGTGTTTTTAACAGTGTAACAGTCTCAAGCCAAACAACGTGTCATCTCCCTAACTTTACAGTCTCAAAACAGATCACGATATACCTCCCGAATTTTACAGTCTTAAAACTTGTAATAATTACATCCCTAACTTTACAGTCTCTTGAAAACTCCCTAATATTGAACAGAGTAGAAGATAAGGTTCTGTTAACTTATCGGGCGTTCTGACCTTCCAACAACCCACTAATTAACAGAACCTAAGATAAATAACATGCATCGGTCATAATCTTCTCTAATTCTTCAACACTGGCTGAAACAGTAATTTGTGAACGTAATTTAGAGGCACCCGGCACTCCTCTAGTAAATCGCATTGCCTGACCTTTGATATTTGCAAATTTTATCTTGTATTGACTAGTAAGACGAAGATAGTCAAAAAAAGCATTCAACTTATCTTTAAACGAGTACTCAGTGTAAAAGTTAGTTTCAAGATAGTCATTAATCTGCTCAAATAAGAATGGATTGCCCATAGCACCGCGTCCTATCATCACATAATCACAATTAGTTTCATCCATCATAGCTTTAGCATGTTCAGGAGTAGTAATGTCACCATTCCCAACAATCGGGATGCTAGAAACTTCTTTGAGTTCTTTGATCATCTTCCAATCAGCGTGGCCAGAATATCCCTGGCTTACTGTTCTGGGATGTAGTGTAATCATTTGTATTCCTTCTTCTTCTGCAATTTCAGCGATATCTCGAAATAGAAATTTGCTTGCACTAGTTACACCGGAACGAATTTTGAGGGTTACAGGTTTCTTTACGGCATTTACAAGAGTATAAAATATTTGACGAGTCAGATTAGCCTGTTGTAAGAGTGCCCCTCCTGCCATTTGACTGGTTATATGAGGTGCAGGACACCCCATGTTATAGTCAATTATATCAAAATGCGGTTCTACAATTTTAGCAGCCTCCTCCAAAGCTGCCAGATTTGAACCAAACAATTGGATTGAGAGTGGGCGCTCTTGATCAGAATATTCAATAAATTGTTGTATTGTCTGCATCTCTTCGAGTTGCTGTTCACGTGCAACAATACTGTGTATACTAGTAAATTCCGTAACCACCAATCCAGCTCCCATTATTTTACACTGTAGCCGCAAGGCAGGATCACTAACCCCTGCCATAGGAGCTAAAAATGCCTTGCTAGAAAATTTTGGAAGCATAAAACAGATTTACAAACCGGGTATATTTACTATTTCAAAAATTGTCCAAGTGGTTTAATTGTCAGGACAGCCGTCAGTGTCTCTATCGCCGTCGTAATCTTCAGGATCTAGAGGGCAAGCATCATAGCTGTTAAGAATATCGTCTAGATCGGCATCATGGATGAATCGTCGCTGTTCAGGAATGACATCAGGACAGCCGTCGTGATCATTGTATTTATTCCATGTTTCAGGACTTTGTGGACATTGATCAACTTCGTTATAGTAACCATCGTTATCAATATCACGGTTTGGGACATCAATAGGTTCTGCAGGTATAACATCAGGACAGCCATCAGTATCTACATAATCGTTATAGGTCTCTACTTCAGTAACACATTGATCCCATCTATCCTCAATACCGTCACCGTCAGTATCTAAAAATTGATATTCTGAACTAGCAGGGTCAGCTACATCGTCAGGACAGCCATCCTCGTCTTGGAATTGATTGTATATTTCAGGCTCGAATGGACACATATCAAGACCGTCTGTGAGTCCATCAGAATCAGAGTCAAGTACAGAGAGTAAACGATCAGGACAGCCATCCTCGTCTTGGAATCCGTTAAATGTCTCAGGCTGGGTTGGACAATAATCTACGTTATCAATGATTCCGTCATTGTCACTATCAAAAGAAGAGCGAGTATCAGTAATGCCGTCAGGACAGCCGTCTTCATCAAGATATCTATTATAAGTCTCTTGAATCAATATACATTGATCAAGATGGTTTGGTATTCCATCACGATCAGTATCAGATACGGAATCATAGGACGTAGCATCAGGACAGCCATCCTCGTCTTGGAATTGATTGTATCTCTCAGCTAGAGTTGGGCATTCATCATATACATCTGGGATAAAATCATAGTCAGAGTCAAGTAATGCAGGTTGAGTAAATCCACGAACATCAATACAACCATCAGTATCTAAAAATCCATTATAATTTTCTGCCTCGCCCAGACATTGGTCCCACCTATCATCTATTCCATCATTATCAGCATCATCATAAATGAAGGTAAGAATAGATGAGGGTTCAGATACATCGTCAGGACAGCCGTCTGTGTCTTGGAACTGATTGTATATTTCAGGTTCTAATGGACACTGATCTAAAATATCTAAAATGCCGTCAAAGTCGGCGTCCACAGTAGATGTATGTTTATCAGGACATCCGTCACTATCTTGGAATCCGTTGAATGTCTCAGGTTGAGTTGGACACAAGTCCAGATTATCAACAATTCCATCACCATCAGAGTCATGAGTTACAAAGCCATTTGCGACAGAATCAGGACAGCCATCTTCGTCTTGGAACAAATTGTAGACTTCTTTATAGTAAGGACATAGATCAACATCGTTTGGTACTCCATCACCATCATAATCACCTGCAGTTATAAACACAAGCTGATCAGGACAGCCATCCTCATCTTGGAAACGATTATAATTTTCACGCTCTAGCGGACATGCGTCGACTGAATCAAGAATACTATCATAGTCTGAATCAATAAGAGGGTTAGAAGGCGAACCTAGTACATCAATACAGCCATCCCAATCCAAGAATTCGTTATAATTTTCTGCCTCATCCAGACATTGGTCCCATCTATCATCTATGCCATCACCGTCATCATCAGGAAATATGTATGTAGAACTAGACGTATCAACAGTGTCAGGACAGCCGTCTTCATCCAAGTACAAGTTGTGAGTTTCAGGTTGTGATATACATACATCCATGGAGTTTGAAATTCCATCTTGATCATCATCCTTCAAAGTAAAAGCTTCGTCAGGACAGCCGTCTAGATCATCAATTCCGTTAAATGTCTCAGATCGGGTTGGACATAGGTCTACAAAGTCATTATAACCATCAGCGTCAGTGTCAGGTGTACCCCTTGCATCACTAGGCAGTATATCAGGACAGCCGTCTTCGTCTTGGAATCTATTGTGAGTTTCTCTCACAGCTGGGCATTTATCAATGTGATCGGGTATGCCATCATAGTCATAATCATACCAAGGAATAAAATCTGCAGGACAACCGTCAATATTATTACCATATTGTGGATCATAGTCCTCTAAAAGATGAGGACACAAATCAGCATTATTTGGCACCCCATCGCCGTCAGAATCAAGGGACACATTGGCAAATATACTACTAGGCACCATGCCAATAGTAAATGTTAGAAAAAGCAAGAGTCCTAAAGCATAATATCGTTTCATAGTTTCTAAAGTTGATTGTATTATGTAATTATTAAGTCTCACGATAGGAAAATTTTTAAAAAAATAGGCAAAGAACCCCCTCATTTATGAATAAATCGTTGTATATCAAGAATTACGACATATATTATCTTGCACAAAAAAAACTTCTCTTAAATTACAAGATCGAATCGCTCGGAGAATAGATCAATAGGGTGTTGAATGGAAACAGGGTGCGATAATATTAATGATGGATAAACTACTTGGTATTCATAAATTATGACGTGTATATTCACTAGAATAAGTGAGAGACTAAGGATCAGGACAGCCGTCTAGATCATTGTCGCCGTCATAATCTTCAGGATCAAGTGGACAGAGATCGTCTTGATTTATTATACTATCCAAGTCATAATCGTGAACAAATCTCTGTTGTTCAGGAGCTATATCAGGACAGCCATCCCAATCAAGATACTTGTTCCAAACTTCTGCACTTGTTGGGCATAAGTCATTTCTGTCAAGATATCCATCACCATCAGAGTCAATAGGAACTGGAGCATTTGCAGATGATCCTGGTATATCTATACAGCCATCATGATCTAAATAACCATTATAATTTTCAGCCTCGCCCAAACACTGGTCCCACCTATCATCTATGCCATCACCGTCACCATCTGGGAACTGATACGTTGTAATAGGAGTAGCATCTACAGCATCAGGACAGCCGTCTGTGTCTTGGAATTGATTATAAACTTCAGGTTCTTGCGGACATTGATCTAAAGCATCTATAACTCCATCAAAGTCAGAGTCCACAGTAGAGGTATGGCTGTCAGCACATCCATCCTCGTCTTGGAATCCGTTGAATGTCTCAGGTTGTGTTGGACACAAGTCTGCATAATCTGCAAATCCATCGCCGTCAGAATCGTATACAGGTCTATCACTTGCTAAACGATCAGGGCATCCATCCGCATCCTCATATAGGTTATAAATCTCCTTAATGAGAGGACAGAGATCTACATCGTCGAAGATGCCATCAGAATCAGTGTCAATAACTGCTATTGCGTAGTCAATGTTATCAGGGCATCCATCCTCGTCTTGGAATCCGTTGTATCTCTCAGCCAATTTTGGGCATTGATCCACATCATCTAGGATGTAGTCACCATCTAAATCAAGTGGAGGAGAGGATGCTGTACCTAAAATATCAATACAGCCATCATGATCTAAATAATCATTATAATTTTCAGCCTCGCCCAGACACTGGTCCCACCTATCATCTATGCCATCGCCGTCATCATCTGGGAACTGATACGTTGTACCAGTAATAGCGTCTACAACATCAGGACAGCCGTCTGTGTCTTGGAATTGGTTGTATATTTCAGGTTCTTGTGGACATTGATCTAAAGCATCTATAACTCCATCAAAGTCAGAGTCCACAGTAGAGGTATGGCTGTCAGCACATCCATCCTCGTCTTGGAATCCGTTGAATGTCTCAGGTTGAATTGGGCACAAATCTTCATAATCTGCAAATCCATCGCCGTCAGAATCAGGGATAAGTGGATTAGTTATAAGATTGTCAGGACAGCCGTCTTCGTCAAGATATGCGTTATAAGTTTCAGGATTAAAAGGACAAGAGTCATTCTTATCTAAAACACCATCCTTATCAGTATCTCTATCCACTGTAAAGACTAGTACGTCAGGACAGCCGTCTTCGTCTTGAAGATCATTATAGTTTTCACGTTCGAGTGGGCAGGCATCAACATCGTCTAAGATTCCGTCATAATCAGCGTCAGGTGGAGGAGATGACAAAACAACAGGCACATCAGGGCAGCCGTCTGTGTCCAAATAACCATTATAATTTTCTAGCTCACCAATACACTGGTCCCATCTATCATCAACACCATCGCCGTCACTATCTGGAAATTGATATTGTATATCAGGAGAGGCTATGGTATCAGGACAGCCGTCTTCATCTTGGAGTTGGTTGTATATTTCAGGTTCTAGTGGGCATGTATCTAAGATATCAAGAATGCCGTCACTGTCAAAATCTAGAGTAAAAGAGTATCTGTCAGGGCAGCCGTCTCCATCTTGGAATTCGTTGAATGTTTCAGGTTGAGTTGGACATAAATCCACATAGTCAGAATAGCCGTCTGCATCAGTGTCAGGAATGGATGCTGTAGTATAAGGAGAGACATCAGGGCAGCCGTCATCATCTTGGAATTGGTTGTGAGTTTCTTTTACAGTTGGACAGGCGTCAAGATGATCTTGAACTCCGTCAAAATCAGCATCATACCAAGGAATAAAATCTGCAGGACAACCGTCCTCAATATCGCCATATTGTGGATCATAATCCTCTACAAGATGTGGGCATTGATCTGAGTTATTGGGTATCCCATCACCGTCAGAGTCAAGTGCATCATTAGCAAATACAGTACCAGGCATCATACCGATAGTTGATGTAAGTAAAAGTAAGAATCCTAGCAGATATCTACCCTTCATTATCAAAGACAGCTCCTATGGGTCAGGGCAACCATCCTCGTCTTGATTGCCGTCATAATCTTCAGGTTCTAGAGGACATACGTCACTTTCGTTGATAATACCATCCAAATCAGCATCATGTCTGTATCTTGACTGCTCAGGAGAGATGTCAGGGCAGCCGTCTGCATCGTTGTATTTATTCCATGACTCTCTATCGTTTGGACATAAATCAACATCATCAGTTATACCATCATTATCACTGTCAACTATGATATCTCCTATTGGTATAATATCAGGACAACCATCATGGTCAACGTATCTATTCCAAACCTCACTTTGTTCTGGACACAAGTCCATTACATCCGGAACACCATCGCCATCAGCATCGGGTGGTAAATCAATAACATCAGGACATCCATCCTCGTCTTGGAAACCATTGAATATTTCACTCTCAAGAGGACAGTCATCAATAACATCACGTATTCCGTCATTATCTGAATCCGCTACAATTGATTCGAGTACAAAGTCTGGGCAGCCGTCATCGTCTTGGAATCTATTATAGGTCTCTTTAGCGATTGGGCAGGCATCAATGGCATCAGGTAATCCATCATAGTCTCTATCATCAGATGATATGTAATTGTCAGGGCAGCCGTCAAAATCTAGAATTCCATTGCGCGTCTCGGCTTGATTTGGACAGTGATCGTTATAGTCATTAATTCCATCACCGTCAGAGTCAGGAACGCCACTAGTAACTATTACAGAGTCAGGACAGCCGTCCTCGTCTTGCATCTTGTTATAAGTTTCAGGAATTCGCGGACATTGATCCAGCTCATCTATAATTCCGTCAAAGTCAGAATCAACTGTGGCAATAAATACAGGATAGTCAGGACAGCCGTCCTCGTCTTCGAAGCCGTTAAAGGTTTCACGGTCAAAGATACATTGGTCTACAGAATCAATTAATCCATCAAAGTCAGTATCCAATACTGATACGTCAGGACAGCCGTCGTTATCTTGATAGTGATTCCAAGTTTCGTTAGTCAAAGGACATTGATCTATTGTGTCAGGTACGCCATCATTATCAGCGTCAGATACTGAGACGTCAGGACAGCCGTCTTGATCTTGATATCCATTGATAGTCTCAGATACTAGAGGACATCGATCATTTAAATCAAGAAGACCGTCGTTATCGTAATCAGATCCAAAGAATTCAGAACCGTCGTCAGGACAGCCGTCATGATCTTTAATATTGTTATAAGTTTCTTGTACAATTGGACATCCATCTATGTTATCAGAAATTCCATCCCCGTCTCTATCAACTGTAGGACTGTTATCAGGACAGCCGTCTCTATCAGATATGTTGTTGAATGTTTCTGGTTGGTTTGGACACAAATCTGTATAGTCATTAAATCCATCGCCGTCAGAGTCAGGTACTGATGTGTGTGATGCTACAAAGTCAGGACAGCCGTCCTCGTCTTGGAATTGATTATAAGTTTCTGCAACCTGTGGACATTCATCAAGACTGTCAGGAATAGCATCAAAATCAGAATCATTATCTCGTACATAATCAGGAACGTCAGGACAGCCGTCATGATCTTCAAAACCGTTGTATCTTTCAGGGTCTAACGGACATGCATCATCAATGTCTGCCACTCTATCTCCATCTATATCATTTAACGCATTAGTAAATAATGGAAGAGTATCAGGACAGCCGTCATAGTCAGCAAATCGATTGAAAGTTTCAGGGTGTACAGGACAGATATCAAATTGATCTGCTATACCGTCACCGTCACCGTCAGTAAATGAAATATCTAATGAAACATCAGGACAGCCGTCAAAATCTCTGTAGCCATTATACACTTCAGGCTCAGATATACAAAAATCAACTTGATCTTGAATGCCATCATTGTCAGAATCAACAAAAGCAGAATCAGTTACAGTATCAGGACAACCATCATCATCTTGGAACCGGTTATAGGTTTCAGAGCTTAGTGGACATTGATCTATAGAATCAGATATACCATCAGAATCACGGTCGCCTGCATCATACGAATCAGGACAACCATCTCTATCTAAAACACCATTAAGTATTTCAGGTTGATTTGGACATAAATCAACTAAATCAATAAATCCATCATTATCAGAATCAGGTGCGCCCCCGGAACCAGTTCCAGGAAGAGTATCAGGACAACCATCATCATCTTGGAATTGATTATAATGTTCTCTAAGACTTGGACATTGATCAATATGATCTTCTATACCATCAAAATCTTCATCATACCATGGAACAAATGAAGAGGGGCAACCATCTGTTACACCTTCATAATCTTCTTGTAAATTAGGACATAAATCCATAGTATCATCAACACCATCACCGTCCAAGTCATCTACTGCAAATGCAGGAGGATTAATTGGCATACTAGTTAGTGTAGTTACAAGTAACAGTAGAAATGCCAGTGATTGTATTTTTTTCAATGCTTAAATCTATCTTGAAAAACCAGTTATTAAACCTCACTGTAATATTAACACAAATTAACAATATTTGTCAGAAGAATTTTTCAAGTTTTATAAAAACCCCGATTAATTTAAGTAAAGTAAAACAATATCAGTAACTGTGAGTTGCTCAGGTGAAATAGTTGATGATGGAGAAGAACAGCTAATTCAAATAAAACCGGCAATAACTGCACAGCTAAAAAAGGCAAAATATGGTGTGGCAGATCATGCAACAGTAGGACTTTGCCATTGGACAAAAAAATCATACAAGCACGAAGGTAACTGCTACAAGCACAAGTTTTATGGAATTTCAACACACCGATGCATGGAATTCTCTCCTGCAGGAATGCATTGTGAAAATAGGTGCGTATACTGTTGGAGGCCAATGGAATTTTATGATTCAATGAAGATGGAATATCAGCAAGTCGCAGAACCAGAGGAAATCTTAACAAAATTGATGGCAGAAAGAAAAAAATTGATCAATGGATTTTACGGTGATTCTAGAAATGACAAACAACGACTAGATGAATCATTACTGCCAAGTCATTATGCAATTTCACTATCTGGCGAACCAACAATGTATCCGAAACTTCCAGAACTTATCAAATATTTAAATACACTAAAAGCAACAAAGTCAGTTTTTCTAGTAACAAACGGTCAAGAACCGGATATGATTCAAAGATTGCAAGACGAAGATGCGCTACCAACCCAGTTGTATCTTTCAACGAATGCAGCAGATTATGAATCATTTAGGCGAATAAATCAACCTAGATACAAAGATTCATGGGAGAGATGGAATAGAACGCTTGGAATGTTAAAAAATTTGAATACAAGAACTGTATTGCGAATTACATTGATCAGAGGTTACAATGATCGAAAGGAAACAATTCCAGCATTTGCAGAGATGTTCAGAAAAGCAAACCCACATTTTATCGAAATTAAATCTTATATGCATATTGGACGTTCGACTAATAGGTTAGATCGTGCAAATATGTTAGAAATGCAAGAGATAAAAAATTTCAGCGAAGAGATTGTAAAACAAAATAAAATATTTTCAGTAATGGATGAAAGTATCGTTTCAAGAATCGTAATTTTGCAAAACAATCAACGATTCATTGATCGTTATATTTCTAATTATGCGCATACCAGTTAGCGAATTTTTTTAACGCCTTGTATCTATGAGACAGGGTATTTTTATTATCTATTTTTGCAAAGGTTTTTTCAAGATTTTTTGGAATAAATATTGGATCATATCCCCAGCCATCTCCTTGCTTAGATTGAGAGATGGTTCCATCCAATTTACCAACAAAAGACTGTAAAATGGTTCCATTACAAAAAGTGACAATTGATACAAACTTTGCCTTGCGATTATTTTTTACAAGACTTAGAATTCCATCATTTCCAATGGTTTTAAAGACATATGATGAATAAGGTCCTGGAAAACCTGCTAGCGCATCAACAAATAAACCTGCATCTTCAATAATGAGCGGTTTTCGGCATTGCGCAAATGCGTCTTGAGCTTTTTTTGCTGCAACATCAGAAAGAGTGTTTGATTGTATCTCTTCCAAATTTAATTTACAGAAATCAAGAGAGACTCCAAATGAATTCATGATCTCTTTTGTTTCATGATATTTGTGATTATTTGATGATACAAAGAGTAATTTAGACGACATTGGCATACCTACCACGACTTTCGATCTCTGAAACTAGTCTAATTATTTTGATGTAATATGCATTGCCGACTGCGCGTTTGTATCCACATAGAAAATTCTTCCAAGATGGTTGCATAATTTTAGCATGAGCGCTATTAAGGATCTCCTTGATTAATCTTAGATCAACTGCATGATCCTCAGGTTTTATTGAATTTTGAGATAAGCCAAAATCAATTACAAAGATGGTATCTTCAGAGAGAATGAAATTCGAAGTTGTCAAGTCTCCATGCATTACACCATTTTTGTGAAGTGTGCCCACTAATTGTCCTATATTTTTTGATAATTGAATAATTTGCGATTCAGGCAAGTCATGTACTGGTGTTCCAGAAATTTCTTGCATAGTAATTGAGGCAGTGTCCAAGTTTACAAAATAAACAATCGGTGTGGGAACACCAAATGACTTGACAAATGAGAGCATTTGCGACTCTTTCACTGTTCGTTGTCTTCGTATCTTTAAATCAAGTAGAGTGTTACGATAGTTTTTTATTTTTCTACTCTTCAAAATAGCATCAGAATTTTGCCACATGGTCCGATAAATGTCAGCTTCTGCGCCTTTTTTTAATAGTTTCATTAACGTTATATTCAAAAGAATTCAATAAAAGTTAATCATGGACGAGGGAGAAAAGAAGATAAAGCAAGAGGATTGTAGCGAGGATAACCTAGGGGCAGGAATTTTAACATTAACAAATAAGAGATTAGCATTTGATAAAACTAATGCAAGAATAATGGATTTTTCAAAACGTTTTGGTGATACCATACTTGATGTATCGTTGAAAGACATTACAAAGACCTGGAAAGAAGGATTATTCATAAAAAAGGTATGTTTTACTGTCACAACCAGCAAGGGAGAGGAGGAATCTTTTAAATTCGGAGTCTTTAATACAAACGGTTGGCTAAAAACCATCAACATACAGATAAAAGAGTTCAAAGACTAATAATCTACTCTAACTGAATCCAATCTCCAAGATTGTCTTACAAAAGTATCCTTTAACATAGCACCTCTTTTAATTTTTGATTCCAAGAGCCCGGTCCAACATATTTGAGAACCGCAATCGCCTGCATATTGTAATGGAACTACAAAAAATTTGGCTCGATGGCGTTTGCAAACATCTTGAAGCATCGTAGACAGCCTCTTGTTAGCAGCAACACCTCCTACTATCATCAATTCTTTTTTGCGTGTAAAGGACAATGCTCGTTCAACGGTCTCGCTGATCATTGCAAATGCAGTCTCTTGAAGAGAATAACACGCATCGGTCCTATTTTTTTTGGCAACAGATTTTGTTGCAGATAGCAAGCCGGAGAAAGATACGTCATTTCCTTTTACAGAATAAGGTAACAAGATATAGTTTGAGGATGATGTAGATGCTAACTCTTCTATATCTCGTCCACAAGGAGAAGCAAATCCAAGAGAACGACCAAACTGATCAAGGAGCTGGCCCAATGTGATATCAAGTGTTTCGCCAAATACACGCCACTGAAAGTTAAGAAATGCTAGCAGCATTGTATGCCCTCCAGATACCAATAATACCAGTGGATTGGTAGCCCCGGTCAGCAATTTTCCTAACTCAATATGACCAAGTGCGTGGTTTACAGGATATATAGGAATTTTATAAAATGAAGATAATGATCTTGCAACTACTGCACCTACACGTAAACATGGTCCTAACCCAGGTCCTGCAGCATAGGAGATAATATCCAAATCTTTAACGGTAATGCCTGCCTCCTGCAAACATTCAGATAAAACAAGAGAACTGTTCTCAATATGATGGCGGGATGCTTCTCGCGGATGAATGCCTTGGCCATCTTTTGGACGATAAATTTTCCTGATATCCGATAGAATCTTTCCTTTGTTTTTATTTTTTTCAATAACAGCACAAGAAAAAGTATGAGCTGTACTTTCAATACCTAATCCAAGCATATTATCCCCTACTAAGTGTGGACACAATTTTGATTACGTCCCCATCATTTAATTTCTGATCGCCGCTGATTCTTTGCTTAGTTTTACAATCAATTGCATGTAAGAATCCTTTTGCAATATCTGCATGAATCAAGGCTGCCAAATCTTTTGCAGTGGAATCTTGCGGAAGCAATTTGGTATCAGGCAAGATGACACCGTCCTTATTGGTAAGTTTAGTTTCGTCTTCTACGGGATAGACTACAATAAATTTTAGAGAGTTAAAAACTGCAGTGTTTAGAATTTGTTGAATTCCTGTTGTTTTAATTTTAGAAAAAACAGAACTTACCAACTCGAGGGCTTTTTGTTGTGGAGGTAAAAGCTGTTTGTCGTTTGCAATTGTAAAATTATCATCACCTGAAGAATAACTTACAATACCTGACTTTGAGGCTTTTCGTAAGAGTAGTTCAGTTTCTGCACTGCAAGGGATTACAGTATCTGAGATTTTTTCTAAAATATCAAGATCAGGACATAGATCTGCCTTGTTTGCAGCAATGATCATAGGTTTTGTATCTTTTCGAAGCTCTTTGACAAATGTGTAAATATCTGAATCCTTCCATTCCTTGGGATTTCTAGCAATCAACCCTAATCTTTGCAAGATTATATGTACTTGATAGTCTTTAATTCCCAACCCAGAGAATCGTTTGGCAATGCCGTCTGTGAGTTTTGCTCGCTTTTGATCGATTTCACGAGTGATCTTGTCCCATTCTCTTTTGAGAATATCTGCAAACCATTGATCAAACTCGTCGGCAACAAATACGATATCCTCCATGGGATCATGAGTCCCAATTGGTACGGATTGTCCTTGAATATCAGTAGTTCCTGCGATATCAACAACATGAATTAAAACCTCAGCTTGTCGTGCATCATCTAGGAACTGATTCCCTAATCCTTTCCCCTCATGCGCACCAGGAACTAGTCCTGCGATATCAATTAATTTTACAGGAATAAGACGAGTACCATCAATACATAATGGATTATCATGTGAAATTTGGAAATGTTTACAGGCACAATCAGATTTTACATAGGCCACGCCAATATTTGGTTGAATAGTTGTAAATGGAAAGTTTCCAGTAGCTACCTGAGTTTCAGTTGCAGCAGAGAAGAACGTTGATTTCCCAACATTTGCTTTTCCAAGTAAACCAATTTGCAATACTCTGTAATGTCTAAATCTACTTATTAGTATTACAAAAGTTGGTTCTGTGTAATCTTCGGGTGCTAATAACTCAGTATATCTACACTTAAATATCCTTGAATCGTAATATAGCCTTTGAGGGCGATAAAGTCAATAGCACAAAAATATACACCGAATTCAGACCTCATGGGTATGATGGTCACATTCACAGAGATGGTTAACTGCTGTATCAAGATGGGGTTAAAAGAAGATACCCATAACATGAAGCGATTGTCTATGCTGTGTTATCACGAGTTGAGAAACTATGATATTTTATCATCATGCAAACTCAATGCAATATCAAGGGCTGCAGGTATACTAGCTAACAGAAAACAATCCGTGAAACGTGGCATCAAAGTGAAGTATCCAACGGTAAAAAAACCATTTATCACAAACTGTTATGGAGTAAAACACAATGGTGTACTGTTGACAATTCCATACAAGAGTAGAAATTCTATCAACATCATGTTAAACCAACACACACAAAAAATCCTGTCTGATCCTGCCTTGACAGTACGCTCATTTTCATGGACTGCCCTCAACATCAGTCTCTGGGTTTCCAAAGAAACAGAACAAATAGAGTGTACCAAGACAATGGGAGTAGACAGGAACCTTAGAAACGTCACCTGTGGAAATGAGGAAAAGGTAACATTCTACAAGACAAACAAACTGCTCTCAATCAAAGAGAACACAATACATGCTAGATCCGGATTCTGCAGAAATGATCGCAGAAAGAAAGATCAGTTTTGGAAAGAGAGACAGAAAAGAATGACCAACAGAACAAAACAATACATCCACAAAATATCCAAAGATATTGTGGATAATGCGGTCAAAGAAAAAGCAGTTATTGTTCTAGAAAACCTGAAAGGAATTAGAAAACTATACAGGAAGGGGAACAGTCAAGGTAACAAATACAGACGTAGATTGAACGGATGGCAATTCTTTGAACTGCAAAGACAGATAGAATACAAAGCCCGGTGGGTCGGGCTACCTCCAGTTGAATTTGTAGACCCAAAACGCACAAGCACGCAATGTCCAAGATGCGGAAAGAAACTCCAAGAGGACATGCAACACAGTCGTAAAATGTTGTGTAATAATTGCGGATTATACATGGATAGGGATATTATCGCTGCCATGAATATATCACGCAAACTGTCCCCTAGGTTTAGGGATAGTAGAGATGGCATAAATGAAGCGAAGTTTGATACTTTTGAGTCAACGATGTCGGAACCCTGTACACCGGTAATCCGAATAGTCGATATGTCAAAGTCAAGTAATCATCAAGGACGTTGTTGAAACAATGTTTAGTTTTGGTATGAATAACATAAAAAACACCCGAAGATTACACAGAACCTCAATAGTAATTACGGGAAATCCGGGCGTTGGAAAACATACCATTGCCAAAGGAGTTGCTCAAGAACTAGGATTGCCAATATTAGATATCAACGAGATAGCCATGAATGCAGATCTGCTCGAAGAGAATGCAGAGACAAACGATGTAGATACTGAAAAATTAAGAGAGCTAGTCAGAGAAGAATATTTGTGCAGAAAAAACATGATTGTAGGTCATCTAGCACCTTATGTATGCCATAAAGAAAATATCAAAATAATGATCATTTTAAGAAGAGACCCCTATGAGCTGTTATCAGTATACAAAGAGAGAGGATATTCAGATGTAAAGACAAGAGATAATGTGGCAAGTGAAATATTAGGTATAATTGCCAATGATGCCAAAATCAAATTCCAAGAAAAGGCATTTCAAATAAACGTCAGCAAAAAGAGCATTCATGTAGTAGTGAAGGACGTAGTTGCTCTAATTTCAGATTACAGTAAAGACAGCAAAAATAAAGAAGAGGCGGTGATAGATTGGCTTGAACTGGTGAAGAAAAACAACGATTTGAAGAAGTTTTTTGCTGATTGATTAAATAACGCCTTTTGTGATGTATCATATTGTTTGAAATATCAAAAACTGATCTAGCCGGAAGAATAGGTACACTGTATACAAATCATGGAAAGATTCAGACACCTGCATTTGTACCAGTTATTCACCCGGTAAAACAGACAATTCCATCTAAAAAGATCAAAGAGATTGGCTTTCAGTTGGTAATCACGAATGCATATATTACAAAAAAGAATTATGGCGACAAGGCAATAAAAGAAGGAATTCATAAGATAATAGATTTTGACGGAGGAGTTATGACAGATTCAGGAGGTTATCAAGTTCTTGAATATGGAGACGTAGACATATTGCCACCTGATATGGCAAAGTTTGAAGAAGAAATACTGACAGATTTTGCAATTCCACTTGACAAACCAACAGGATACAAGTTGCCAATTAAAAAAGCTGAATCATATGTAAGACACACACTTAAAGTTTCAAAACAGACGCTTGAAAATAGTAAAGATAACGGCCAAATTTGGATCGGGCCCATTCAGGGGGGAGAGCACTTTGAGCTTGTCAAGAAATCTGCAAAAAAATTAGTAGATATGGGTTTTCAGATGCTTGCGTTAGGAAGTCCAGTAGAGTTCATGGAGTCATATGAATACAAATTATTGGCACAGATGATAGTGGCTGCAAAAAAACAGATCCCGCACTCTATTCCACTACATCTCTTTGGTGCAGGGCACCCTCTTACAATACCATTTGCAGTTGCCTTGGGATGCGATACATTTGACTCAGCATCATACATGCTTTATGCCAAACAACTAAGATACATCACAGATGATGGTACACGATATCTAAAAGATATCACAGTATTTCCTTGCAATTGTGAGATATGCTCAAGATACACTCCTGACCAGCTACGACAGTTAGAGACAACCACAAAGATCAATGCATTAGCAATTCACAACTTGCATACAATAAAACTTGAAGTAGAGAAAACAAAGCAAGCAATCTACGAAGGCAGGTTATGGGAGTATGTAATAAAGAAAGCAAGAGCCCATCCAAAACTATTTGAGATGATCAAAGTAATGACAGAAAATTATGAATTTCTAGAATCAGGTACACCTAGATTCAAAGAGAGAGCCATCTTCTTGTACAGTAAAGAGGATCAATTCAGGCCAGAAGTACAATCATTTCACAAGATGATAAGACGATTCAGATCAAAGAAAGATAAAGTGATCATAACAAAAGAATCAAGTACAAAACCAGGATACCTGTCTTTTGAATATATTAATTTAAGAAAAAGATTCAAAGATTTTGATTCGTTACAAATATGTCAATATAATCCACAGTTAGGACTAATTCCGATTGAGATCTCAGATATATTCCCTGCAGCACATCATGAAACAGCCAGAGTAGATTGGGACCCAAAAGAGTTTTCTGTGTTTGAGGAGACATGGAATGATTTCTTTACAAACAACAGATTCACCAAAGTATACTATGACAAAGAAGATAAATTCTTGAAGCATTTCATTGACAGACTGCCAAAAGAGATCAAGAGAAGATCTCTTTATAATAAAAAATAAGAAAAAAGAATGTGCTAAAGATTCAGATTATAGTGCTGCGTCTTCTGCCCAACCTTTGATGAAGACGCCGTTCTTATGAAGAGGTACTGGTTGTCCAGCAGTGTAATTCATTGGTCTCATCCAAAAGATTGATTTTGTTGGGCATACACCAATGCATGCGCCATCAGAAATACATCTTTCTGGATAAAATACAAATGCTTTACCTCTCTTCCAGCCTTCAACAGGTTTCACTCTAAGGACATCAGGACCAAGAGTTGTACAGATTTCTACACATAGTGCACATCCGATACATCTTTGTTCATCAATGTCTGGAAGTATTGCTATTGGCATTACAAAATAACTAGCAGCTTTTCACTATTTAAACTATGATTCAAATCCATAACCCTGTTATGAAATGTAACTAGACAAAATATACGAAAAATCTAGATAAAAAATTTAAAAAACAAAAAGATAACGTGATGTGCACGTTTATTTTCTCATTGCGTCTATTTGACCAGAAGTAACCCAGTCAAGTAGCTCTGCTGAAGAAGGATTTAGATCTGCTTTTTTATTCATCAGATTGTTAACCCAAATCCAGTTAATTTGGTTTAGGAGCGGTTTGTTTGCCTCGTCACCAGCACGTGTTTTGGCGACAACAGCTTGATCTTGCTGTCCTATCCATTCTTGGTAGCTTCTTCCCATGAGGATAGGATCTTAGCTAACACTAATTAAAGCTTGTGGAGATTCTTTAAAAAATATAATCAAGACGCATCAGGTAAAAAGGTTTTAACCTAGTTAAAAATGCAAGCTAATCCTTGAATGTAAAAATTTTAGGAGCTGCAAACGAGGTTGGCAGATCTGGTTTTTTGGTAAATTGTGACGGAACAAAATTGCTACTTGATTATGGTGTGTTATTTGGAAAACGAGGCTCACCACCACAATACCCTCTACATGTGAAACCAAAGGATCTAGATGCAATCATAATAACTCATGCACATCTAGACCATTCAGGTAATGTTCCATCACTATTTGTAAGCGGGAACACAGACGTATACGCTACTCCTCCAACACTGGATCTCTCTTTACTATTAATTGAAGACATGTTAAAGATTGAGAAAAACTCACATGCCTTTGAGCAGCCAGAAATAAACAAGATGATGAAAAATGCAAAAAGGGTGAGATTTAAACAAAAAGTTACAAAAGGTAACACAGTTTTTGAGCTACGAGAGTCAGGACATGTGATTGGTGGCAGTACCGTTCTTGTTGAAGCAAATAAAAAACGGTTATTCTATACAGGGGATATTAAAACAAACGGCTCACGAATGTTACGAGAGATGGATATGGACATAGGTGAGATAGATCTGTTGATCACTGAGAGTACATATGCCAAAAAGGAGCAAAAGCCAAGAAGAGAGTCAGAGTCAGAATTAGTAGAATTTGCAAATGAAGTAATTGATAGAAAAGGAACACTGTTTATTCCTTCATTTTCAGTTGAACGTTCACAAGAGATTGCTTGTATTTTAAGAAACGCAAATTTCAAGCACAAGATCATAATGGATGGAATGGCATTAAAGGTAAATGACATAATGTTCAAACATCCAGAATATTTACGAGACTCAAACATATTTGAGAATGCAATTAATAGTGCAACCAAAATAAAGACGCATAAAGAAAGAACAAGGGCAATGGATGAGCCTTGCGTTGTAATATCACCGGCAGGAATGTTAGTTGGAGGAAATGCAGTATATTATTTACAACAGTTGTCCTTTGATAGTAAAAATGGAATAGCCCTAGTTTCGTATCAAGGCGATGGTACGCCGGGTAAGAAATTACTTGACACAGGAATGGTTTCAACAAGAGGAAAAGATTTGCGTGTTAAAGCCCAAGTTAAACAGTTTGAATTTTCGGGACATGCAGATAGAAAGGAGTTGTTTGGTATGATTGAAAAGATCAAAGGGAATCCAAAGGTGTGGACAGTCCATGGAGATTCTGAATCATGCGAGCTGTTTGCACAAGAAATTCACGAAAAGTTTGGATTTGAGACATATGCGCCTACAGTAAATGATGAAATAACTGTCTAAAATGCACAATAGTAGTAACAATACGATAAATGTCAAAGACTCAATTAATAGTGGGCAGGTATTCCTTTGGAGAAGATATGATGGTGATGATTACTGGTATTGTATCAACGGTCAGGACGTTCTAAGGATTAGTGAATCTGCAAATATATCGTCATATAACAATATTAAAACAGATTTTTTTAGAAAAAAGGATGATTTTGGAAAGATAGCAAAGATGATCTCAAAGGATGGAACGACAAAAAAAGCTGTAAAACAGTATCCAGGATTGCGAATACTGCAACAAGATCCATTCCAATGTCTAATTTCGTTTATTGTATCCTCAAACTCTAATATTCAAAAGATCAGAGTTAGTCTAGAGAGAATATCTGAAAAATTTGGAACCAAGGCATCATATGATAACCGAGAGTTTTTTTTATTCCCAAAACCAGAGAAACTTGCAAGAGCGTCAATTGATGAGATTAAAAGTTGTGGAGTAGGATACCGTGCAAAATTCATCAAAAAAGCTGCAAACATGATAGCATTGCAAGAGATAGATTTGGAATATTTGAAGAGATGCAACAGTTACCAAGAGGCAAAAGAAAAGATCTGCAGTATTCCAGGAGTTGGAAACAAAGTGGCAGATTGTGTATTGCTGTTTTCATTAAACAAGTTGGAAGCTTTTCCATTGGATAGATGGATGATCAGAATTTTAAAGAAATATTATGCAGAAGAATTTCAACTAGAAACCAAGACAATAACTGAAAAACAGTACGATATTCTACACAAAAGAATCGTAGATCATTTCGGACCATATGCAGGATATGCACAGCAATTTCTTTTCAAAATGGAGAGGGATAGTTATCAAAAAAGTTGGTCATAAATCACAGGTTACGCCCATAAACGAAGAAGATGGTAATAAGAGGTGGGTACAGTGTAGTTGGCGACAAGTTATACATTTTTCTTTAAATGGAGATTAATGATTCGTGTGCACAATAGGGATAGCATTGTATAGTTTGATGCGATGTAATCCATTATATTGATACAGAACCAAATTATTCAAAAGATTTTGACATGATATTGTGTTCAAGAAAACAGAACAAAAAAAATTGACATATAAAATGCTAAAGACCTAAACCCTTAAAATGGGAATTTGTTGCTAAATTTTTGGGCTCATAGCTCAGCATGGATAGAGTGTTGGACTTCTAATCCAATGGTCAAGGGATCGAAGCCCTTTGGGCCCATCATAGCATCTGGTTCGAACCATCTCTGTTGTTGTTATCGTTGCCTCTGCAACACGACCTTGCCGTTTGGCAATGTACCTACAAATATCCATAATCCACGTGTGATCAGGCGCTATGCGGAATCTGCGTCAACAACCGTTTGTCTAAAGATACTACCGTGAGGTCTTTCCCTGCATATTGTCTGTGCGTCTCAGCACTTCTAGCATCAGGTCAAGCTGCTCCGGCGTCGTATCCTGCATGATATCGTACATATCATGCCTGTGGTCGCGTATAGCATGGTGACCTTCTCCATTCCTGTGTTATAATTTCCAAAGGAGGCTTAACAATCATCCAGAACACGGCAGGATTGCCAGCTCCAGATACTTTCTACCAGAATATAGCTCCCAACTAGCGATCCCGTACTCATAAAGTCATATATAGCCCCGTGTCTTACTTTAATTACGGTCCTGTGTTTTGTATAGAACGCGCTGGATACAATGTATCCAAGGGACCGCCATTTTTACAATGAACAGTTTCCACGTTTGAAGACATTGGGGTGATCGAGATTGTAATACTTGTGGGATACGGATCTCCACCGATCCTGCTTTTTTCCGTGCGTTTTTGCTCTTATCAAAACCGAATATGCAAAAAAATCACTGAGTTGAAGGATGGGCGCCTCTGCAACTCTTGCAAATTTTATCCTGTTGTCAATGTTTGAGAATTTGACAGTTTGTGGAAGATGATGCGTCTTAAACAACCGTCCATAGTTGGTCTGCATGGCTCTGTTTATCTGCCTTGTCACATACTCGTGAATGATCGTCCCCGATTTTTTTTGTTCAAGCAGAAAATACTGAAATCGTTCTGTCAGGAATGAAAGTGCCAGTATTCTCTGCGGTATTTTGTTAATGTAGTTTCTGTATATATAGTCCAGATCTATGATACAGGAAATAAGATGGCAGTCGGAGTTTGCAATTGTGTTGAACATCTCGTTTGCAATAGCATACCTGGTTCCTGGATCTAGGGCGTTGTATGGAGGCATGGTTCCATTGCGCAATCCATGGTAAGACAGCTTGAATGTGTCAGGTAGATCAGATCTTACGAAATATTCTTCAATTATTCTTTCAATTTTTTGCTCAAGAATCGGGATCTGATCGGCTCCAGCTATGATTCCTCCTAGTACGAAATATCGGTGTTCCGGATCATGATAGGTAGTGGGGCGGTAGTTTTGCACATGACCGCTTTCATCGACATATAGACTGTACAATCCTGCGTCAATAGAGAATTGAATTAAGTCTTTAAATACATGACGGTGGAATGGCACCGATCGTGCCGCACAGATTACCTATTTTGATTCCAGTTACAGTTCTCTTGCAAACGTTATTGAAAATGAATTAAAAAATAATGTGACAGTAATATTGTAAGCGTCCTGATCGCTTTCTGCTGTCATTATGGGCCCGCTCCAGATGCCGTACCGGAGCCCTTTGGGCCCATTTATTATCTTGAAAACTGTACTACAGACTAGGATTATGTAGAAATTCAATCCCAATATCATATACTTGAGAATTAGTAACGTAGCTAAGATATTACAACTTGGATGAGAAGCGATTAGGATAATCAAAATATAGTTTAGGATATCAATAATACTAGCATAACAAAACGGTCGTAGGCCTCTTCTTCATCAGACCTGAATAATTATAGCTGATCTCTCATTTCTATCTAATTCCTGTTTGACTGCACTAAGTATGTGAGAGGACGATGTTAAACTAGAATAATCAATTAATTTAAAATCGTTTATCAGATAAACCTGTGGGGCAATATCGTTATTTCGTGATTCTAAAAAGTCATCTAAATCCTCCAATATGGAAATTTTGCCTCCCTGAAAGATTCGTCCATTATTCAAGGACATCTTCATCTTTCCGAATCTATCTAATACAACTACAGGATGGCGATTCTTCTTACTGAAAAAACGTTTTTCAGCAATATGACCATAAAAAACAAGATAGTGATCAGATTCAAAACTCAGATCAATTAGCTCCTCTGAGATTTGAACTATTTCACTTGCTCTAGTCTTTGCCTCATCCAAAGTAAACACGTTTTTTGTAGTATCTGAACTATCTAGTTCAACATTTCCGATTGCTGTAACTCGCAAAAGAGATTTTTCTGAAATGTATTCGCTGTCAATCATAATTGATTCAGGAACTGCACCATTGTTTACCATAATCGTATGAATTTTTTTATGCGCAAGATCTATCTGTTCGGGAGTTGGGTCAACCATAGTATGTTCAATCTCTTCTTGTAGCATCGAGGATGCAACACCAATAGAAGATATTACTTCAGCGTGTTTTGCTTTTTGGTATTGAAAGCCTAATTGTTTTGCAACAAAAGGAACCAGTACGGAAGAACCTCCACCACCTCCAATTATTTTTAGAGTTTGCGGATTCAATTTAACATCTTTTATTATTTTACTAATTGTTTTTGTAATCTCAAAAGAGGCAGTCTGAATAATTGACTGGGCTATCTCAAGGAAAGTGACTCCAATAAACTTTGCAAAGATCTCCATTGCAATTTTTGCAGATTCTTGATTTGCAAAGGCATAATCTTCTTTCTCAATCATTCCAAGAGCATTTGCAGCGCATGTATTGGTTATAGCATACGTATCCTTTTCACATTTGATAGCAGCATAGCTGTCAGTGTCAGCCTCTTTGGGTTTTATCATGACTATACGACCTGTTCTCAAATCGGCCGGATCAGCAAAACACGCATACTTTAACCCAGCAATATGGGCACTTCTAGGACCTATCTTTGAGACTCTGTTGTTTTTACACCTTATCATACTGCCGCCTCCTACTCCAAGTATCCTCACATCCATAGAACGAACACAGGTTGGATGTTCTTTGATGGTAACGTATCTAAATTCAGGTCGTCCATTTTTTATAATGCAGATATTTGTACTCGTGCCCCCAACTTCAACAAAAATGCCGTTTGTAACATGAAGATGAAGTAATGCGCCCGCCACACTTGCGGCAGGACCTGATAAAATTGTAAGAATGGGTTTTGTTTTAAATGTATTCATATTGGTTACACCACCATCGCCTTTCATTATCATTAATGGAGCTTGTACACCTGTATCATGTATTGCCTCTTCTACAAACTTTGCAACTTGAAATGTTTTTGGAAGAATGCTTGCATTAACTGCGCTAGTAAGAGTTCTTATTTCCAGTCCATAAATACCGGAGATCTCATGAGATGCAGTAGACAGAATACCAAGATCGCTTGCGTTTTTCATTACAAATAACTCGTTAGATGGATCATCGACACTAAAAGATTCGGTTGCTACTATGGTTTCTGCTCCTTGTTTTTGTAATTCTTGAATGGCATGCTTTACCTCCTGCTCAGAAATCAAATGAGATGTGTCTAGAAACGTGTGACATGTTTTAATATCCTGTTGGGAATTTATCTTGGTATCTTGCAGGTTTGTACGTTTAATGATATTTTTCTTTTCAGGACTTACACCCATTGCAACAATTCCTACTTTGGAGGTATCAGATTCGAGTAATGCGTTTATTGCTTGGGTTGTGCTGTGCGAGATTAATTCAATATCATGAATATTTATCTGCGATTCATCTAATATGTTTGATAGAGCTTGCAGTATGCCTTCTGACACTCCTTTTACTGCATTGTGAGTTGTAGGAACTGTACATTTTGATATTATGGAACCTGTCTTTATATTGATGGCTACTGCTTTAGTGAATGTCCCGCCAACATCAATTCCCACCCTTATCCGAATCTTCTCATGTTGTTGTGTCATTTTTACCGTCGTACTATTGTTTGAGTGGTTCAAGTTCAAAAGATGATCCTTGCAAACTTTATTTAAAGCAGATAGTGATTCTAAAGATTTAGAATCACGTTATTTTGTACTTTATGCCTAACCTAAAGATTTGTTAGTCAACGCATGCTGCTGACCTTGTGATCCGATACATCTAATGACACGTCTTTACTTTGAGACATGTATGTCCATACCATTTGAAGAGGGCTAGTCGGAGTCTATTAAAACCATCTACGTGTAGATATAAACCAGTCACGTGATAAAATTATTATTCCAAGCAAGTTACAAGTATTTGTGAAAGATATTGAATTCAAATTAAATACGACAACCATACATCCAAATTCTGAAATCATAGGAACAATTTATGTGTCGTATCCAGGAAGATATGATGGAGTAGTAATAAATACACAAATTTTAGATTCTAATGAGCATATAATATACAAATCATATAATGGAAAAAAAATATCTCATAATGTGGCAAGATTATTTATAAATCGAGACGTAATGCCTGAGAATAAAGCAGAGTTTACTGCATCAATTAACTTTGAGCCAAAACAGAAAGAACATGAAATCAAATTTAGAGCATCAATTATTGAACAACATAAAGAGATCGAGAGTCAAATAATTTTTGCTAATTATTCTTTATAATATCCTAGAATTTTTGTTTCTCTATAGATATAGTTCCAGTCATCCATGGATGTGGTATGCAGTGATAAGTAATCTCTTCAGCTTCTTCTGTAAACAAGAACTCGTAAGATTCACCAGGTTTTATGACTCCTGGTGAATCGAATTGACCACTGTAACCATCATCATATCTATGATCAGGTGTGACAGTATGCGCAGTCTCATCATCATTCTCCCAGATTACCCTATTGTTAGCCTCCAAAATTATTTCTGCCTTATTTGGAACATAATTTTCATTTCCTTCAGTCAGGGCGCCTGCAACAATTTTAACTATAAAATCTTCTTCAGGTTCTAGAATATGTTCAGACACTGAGGGTTTAAGAAGAGATTCTGGAAGATAGAATGAAGTATAAAATACCATAGTAGCTGACATGCCAACAATTAATGCAATAACCCCAATACCATACGCATGACTTGAAGTTGGTGTGCTCATAATTTTTTCAACCGGTCAAGTTCTTATAAAGCTTGTTTAGAAATTTGATACTCATGGTTTGGTAAGATCACTTGAGCCAATATTATTATTATTATTAGTATTAGTAATGTCGTTATTATTAGCATCGGATGGAATTTCTACGTCTGCTTGAATCTTAGGTAGAGGAACATCGTCAGTCCCAGCACCATCGCCGGTATCGCTACCACTACTGCTACTACTAGGTCCAGACACTTGCGGTTTTGGCGCATCTTTGGATGTATTATCTCCTTCTGAAAGTTCTCCGGCAGAAGATTCGACAGATGGAGGATCAGGCTCAGATAATCTTGGCGTGTCATCGTCTACAGGTTCAGGCGCAGGCGGAGGTGCATTCTTTTGTTGACTGAGTGCATATCTATACACATGGAAGAATGCTGCAAATACTAGCAATATAATTCCAACAAAGAATAATGAGACATTCTTCATTCCTGTCAAAGCTGCATTATATGCTGCAATGTTTAGAAATACTTGGAATGCTAAGAGAGCAATAAGCAACCAATTAATCCATTTTTCAGAAAGGCTGATAGTAGCTACTTTTTGTGGACCGTTACTTTTCGCAATCTTTGATTTTCTTTCTGCCTCATTGGCTAGTTTGATCATCATATAAGTAAATCCAAAGCCCAATGGTACTAACAGTATCATAGTAGAGTAGAAGAATATAGGATCAATAACCAAGCGCTCAACTAGAGGAATTTTGGCGTCAGGAGAGATGTAGAACCCCCAATAGGTGGTAACCATAATTTGAGCAAGGCTGGTAATACCAAATGCTGTAATAATTGGTCTATCTCTCCAAGAGAATTTCTTATATCGGTCAATGAATGGAATCAGCACAAATGATATGATAAACAGCAACGGCCACAGTAATCCCGTGACAAACTTGTCATATTGTGTTCTCATAAATGCATAGATTCCTGTAAGGTACCACTCAGGGACTGTTACACCAGGCGGTTTATCAGGTTCAAATTTGAATCCAAGATCAATTGGGAATACGCCTCCGGTAATCAGAATCGCGCCACTGATTGCCATCACCATTGGTACGTCAAAAACTAGAAATCTTGGGAAATGGACTGCCATCAATCCAAGCATTACTATCGGCAGCAGAAATACGTGCTGCGCATAAAATCGCAATACAAAATCAGAGAACCCACTGCCAAGCGCCGCGTCACGAATTGTCGGGCCTACCACTGGGATCGAGGTTGTAAGCGATGCTGCAATACTAATCGCAAGTTCTGCTCTCTCACTAAATATCACATCATAGCCGGTAAATGCTTCAAGAATGGTTACGGTACCAAGAATAACACCAGTCATCCATAAAACTTCGTTTCGAATTTTGTATCGTCCGCTAAAATATTGATAATACATGTGTAAAACAGCCAAAAGCACCATTGCGTTTGAACCATGATAGTGGATGTTTCTAATATGAAACCCAAACGGAACCTCATCGTTTATGAACTCAACACTATCCCAAGCTCTGTCAAGAATTGGTTGGTAATAAAACATCAATAACGCGCCAGAAACTCCAAGAATAATGAATATGATAAATGTAAGCATCCCTAAAAATCCAAATGGGCTTACAAATCTAGCAGGAAATGAAAATTTTATTGCAGTAAATATAGTTCTGTCTACTCCGTCCCAGAGCCAGTAAAGGAACGCAACTACTCCAGTTCTTCTTTCAAGCGAAACGGCCATATCCAATTACTCCATTGTCGTTTACACCAAACTTGGGGGGCAGAATATAGAAGAATCCATCTGCATCAAGTTCCAAGGTTAATTCAGCTAATGTATCTGACGGAGGAGCTTGTACTGATGCAGGACCAATAAAAGCTGTTCCGGTAGTTGGATCATACATAGTACCATGACAAGGACATTCGCCTCTCTTGCGTCCATCATTTGGCCAATATTTCCACAAACACCAAAGATGGAGACAGATCATGCTATAAGCTCTAACGGCAGTTACATCGTTTTTTGTGCCTCCTAGCTCTTCAGGCAATCTAATGAATTGCCATTTACGAAATGCTTCAGCATCTAATGCCGGATCACCGGTGACAGGATAAGTAATAACTTCAGCAGAGTTAACTGGAAATGTATTGATATTAGCATGAGAGCCATCAGGTAAGATAACAGGTACTTTTTCAAGTGACGCTTGGTTAGGATTGGGCATAAAGTTACCAAACGGAACAAATGGAGCAAATGCTAACCCTGTACCAGCAGCACCCATCAACTTTAAAAAATCTCTTCTGGATAATCCGCCAGATTTTTTGGTTCCAAGTTCTGACATTCAAGCTCAAATAATCGCCAAATTGGTTATAAATCTTCTTTAATTTTCAAACTAGTGAGCAGTATATGGCTGAATAGTTTCAAATTTGAGATTTATTAATAATAGACGTCATTCGAATATGATTTTTACAAAAATTATACAAAAGATGCAGTTTTGTTGTCAACTCTGTCATACAGATAAAAATATGATAACTAGTCAGATTTGTAGTTAAAATGATACTGCTTGTGACGTCGTTGTGCTATCGGGAGTAGATCTTCGTCTAGCGGTAAATACTATGCCTATACCAACTCCTATACCTACACCGATGCTTGCACCAATTGCAATCATTGCCTCAACAGATAGATCAGATGTGGCAGCAGGCGATACAAGACTGTCATCAGGATTAACCTCTTTGGCTTTTATTGTATTTGATGCGTTATTGTTATCTTGTAATGGATCAGTATCTTTATCGTGTACCAAACCGGATGTTCCTGTAGTTGTTCCTCGTTCATCATTGGAATCTGCAGTAGGTTCCAAGACGGCAGTACCATCGTCAGACATATCAACAGAATCATTCTTCGATACGTTGTCCCTACTGTCGTCATTATCATCACTAAGAATTAATTCTGCAACCGCCTCGCTTGAAATATTTGTAAATTTAGCTGCCAATGAAATAGGTTCCGTAGTGGATACGCCGCCAAACAAAGTTGAATGTGTTAACAGTGTATAAGTTCCTGTTTGATTAATCGGTACAAAAAGTACCGTTGATGTATCATCCTTGTTCTTTACCGGATAAAAACCTCCGCCCCCACTAAAGAAAGATCTGCCCAACCAATCAAGAGATATCCAATTAGAGAAATGGCCAAACACGCCAGAAGGAACATTGGTCTGAATTATCTGGCCTGTAGGATCTATTGCAAACACAGCGAGATTGGTATCATCACTATCCCACGAAAGCTCAATAGCTGCGGAATTAATAGATTCGTCTTGTATATCAAAATAGTAGTGCCGCCAATCACCTGCCATATATCTACCACCCATATCAAATGCACCTTTGGTATACCCATTTCCATAAAGTAGGTCGCTACTTGAGACTCCATCAAAAACAACTAGAGAATCATTTTCAGATATGGGTTCTTTGACTACAAAGGACACGGGAGCGTTTACAGTATGTGTAATACCTTCAAATGTTAGAAATCCTTGATATATTCCAGTTGAAATATCCGGCGGTGTAACAATAGTTACATCAACTACAGATGCATCTTGGGAAGGAACAGTGACGGTATCTGATTCAGACCACACAAGAGGCCACGGTTCTTTCTTGTAATAACTAGCAGAGATGGTATAATCAAAGGATGTGGAATTTTGTGACGTATCGCCTATCCAGTATGACTGTCTTGTAGGCACCGGATAAATACCCACTAGAGGCACGCCGTTGAATTGCTCGTTAGGATCAGAGACTCTCAATTCCTGAACGGTTCCCCATGAACCGGCTCGATTCACCATAGATAGTTCGTTACTTGTGACTTTTGTGTCGTTATTGTTATCCATCCAATCATATACATATAACGACGCAATTTTGAAATCATCAGCATAGACATCAGCGGTACTATTCATAAAATCATCAAATAAGAAATTTACATTTAATACCATTAATGACGAATCATCAGGAATAGGATCGTCTTCATTAAAAAAATCACTCAACTTGTCTTGTATACGAACGTCAGATAACTTTACGTAATTAGGAATAAACGTATCAGTCATATTCAGTATAGAATCTTGCTGGTGCGGAGTTGTAGTTCCATTGAATTGTTTTTGCGCAATCATGGATAAAATTTGTGGTTTGATATCAACAGAAAGAGTATCGTTTGTAAGATTATCAATCGTGAAACTAGTTGTGGTTCTATCTCCAGGATGCAGCTGTCCTGCAAACCAGCTAGTCATTGGAAATGATCGTGTGGGAAGATTAAAACTCTCAAAACCTATTGCAGTGGAATTTATACTTGCAATTGCGGGATCCATGACATTTTTAAGATTATCATAAGAACCATCATTATACACTATAAACACACCGTCATCACCGTGAACATAGTTTAAGGCAGATTCTACATTTACCAAACCGGATCCCTGTGCCAGAGGATCGTTGCCCAGATCAGTAGCAGTAGATGTAAGGATATTTTTAATCAAAAATGGATCATAATCTATGAATTCTTTTTTCATAGCTTCAATTAATACCGCCGCACTGCCTGAAACGATTGGTGCTGACATGCTAGTACCCCCATACAAAGAAAACGCTTCATCGTCTGAATCCGCCGAAGCCCTCAAAACATTTGTTGGAACAAATCCAAAAGCACCAAGACTGACGAGATCCGGCTTGGGATCTCCGATTGTGCTAGGACCGCGACTAGAAAAGTCAACTATGTGATTGTTGTGAGTAGTAGTATTACCGAATCGCGGCTGATCCTTAAATGGGCCATATCCAACAAAGACGTGATTAGTTGTAGCGCCAACTGTGATACCAAAAGGAGAGCTAGCAGGCAGTCCAATTGTTCCATAACCATGACCAGAATTTCCAGCACTAGCGACTATGACTACTCCAGGATAGTCATCATCAAAAGAAGAGGGAGTAGATAACATACTAAGAATTAACGATATCACATCCATTCCCGGGGATGACAAAAGAAGAGGAAAACCAGATATGCCCCAGCTATTTGAGATTATATCAGCTCTAGGCTTGTCTGTAAGCGTCCAGTTGGTACTGTCGTTATCAAAGCCTGCAGCCCACAGCCATCCATAAACAGTATCACCAAACCACAATGCTTTGACAGGTATGATTTGTGCTCCGGGGGCTACACCGGTGATAGAATATTGCGTTGAATTCTCATAAATATCATAAGTCTCATGACCACGAGAAACAATGGATGCAGTACTTGCAGTTCCATGACCAGTAAAATCAGTCATCAATCCAAAGAATTCGCCATCTGGATCAAGTGCAGGTAGCAGTGTCCCATTGATGGCTTGCAAATGATCATCAATTTCAGTTGAATTATGTCTAATAACGCCATAAACGTCCAAAACTTGTGCACCAAAAGTTCCTGCACTATAATCATCTCTTCCATCACCATCCGAATCATAAACAAGGAATTCGTTACCACTTCCTAGCACAATTGGCTTTTCATCAGTAAAATCAAAGTCATAGTCGGGTACTTCAAATAAATCTAAATCAGATTTTGTATAATCTGTCCAAGATGTGCTCATATCAGGAATCAGCGTATCATAAACCCCAGGCGTAAAAGAGTCCACTAACAGTACAGGCACTACCTGTACTCCAGCAAATCGTCCAGCTAACTCACCTTGGTATATCATACCAAGACGATATACACCACTCTGTGATTTAATATAGTCCCTATTACTAGATCCGATCTTAAAATCATCAGTTACTGTACCATTAAAGATAGCTGAATCGCCAAAGTATGGGAAGAATGAGTTGTATATTGGAATATCACTGCCACTACCATCTTGTACAAGATCAAGGAATACCCCGTCTTTAGTTACATATACAGAGGAGGTCATGTGTGAAGGGAGAGGTTGGGTGTAGTTTCTAATAATCTCGTTTTCATCAATATATGCAAAAAAAGTTGAGTTAGTCAAGACTATTCCTTGACCGTCTGGATCAAGCATTATAGGATGGTTGAGATCATCACGTGCAAGCGAGTGTCGGATGTCAGGATTTGAAAAATCAACTCCTGTATCTACAATTGCAATTACAACGCTGTCGCCAGTAGAATTATATCTCTGAAGAGATTGTTTGGAGCTTGTAATATCGCCGATGTTTGTAGCATCAGGAGTATCATCATTTGATTGATGAAAGTCCAATGGAAAATCTTCGATGACATGATATCCTTGTGATGCTAAATTAGATGCAGTCTGTTCAGATAGGACTGATACATAAAAAAATCCGGCTTGAGATTGAATGCTGTATATTGAATTATTTGCCAAAGAGTTGTTATCTGGTAAACTATTCCCAAAGATAAGATATCTTTTCCAAGCACTTTCAGTGAAAAATTCAGAATCAACTTGTACAATATCTGAATCAAAGAATAGAGAAGGATGATGTAAAGTACCAACATTATCATCAATGTGAGATAGATCGCCTGAGAGAAATGCATACGAACTAGTTACAGTAACTGAAGAGAGAAGTATAACAAGAAGGATCGCCACTTTGGGCATAATTATTTTTGTTCTCATGCACTATTATAACTATCTTCTTCTAGCAAGGATTGCAATTTGGAGTGCGACTATGATTCCTATTGATGCAATGATTGGAAATAGCAATGAGTTGAGTTGCGAGGAGGCCTCACTAATGAATTCTACCGATGTAGCAATGTTATCAGTACTTTCGTCGATCTTGGTACTTGCCTGCTCCAAGGCACTGTCAAATCCTTCAATTTCAGATTTAAGAACACCAAGCTCATCAGAAGTATTCTTTAGGATAGAGTTTAGGTTGATTATCTGTTCTGAGATCCCGCCTAAATCTTGGCTTAGAACATTAGTAGCTGCTGACCCATGAGATACAGTTCCTTGACTGAACGCAACTACATGAAATACATGGGTTCCTTCCTCTTGCGGAGTGTAATCAACAAAATACAGTCCCTGATGAAGAGTTTCAAAAGAGACAGCCAAAGGGACAGAGACGCCGGATGGCAAGTGAACGTGTGTGCTGCCTAACAATTCAGATGGGATATTTCCAATCAAGAGGCCATCACTTGTTGTCTGAACAAATACCCTGAAAGGTTGATTGATTGCAGCAGTCTCTGGTGCAAATACTAGCGTATTGATATTTCTTTCAACTGGAACATCAAGGAGATCCGTAGTTGATGAAAACTTTACATCGATTTTTTGAGACAGACCGTTTTGTGCAGTACTAATTACTTCAATGGTATATGTCCCATAAGGAAAATTTACAGATGGTTCAGGCCAAGTTAACAGATCAAAATTAAAAGAACCATCAGGGTTGGTAGTTATCTGATCAAATTTTGCAATGGATTCGTCAGGTGCAAATAGTCGTATAATTATATTTTCTTCATCTAGCCCGTTGCCATATACTTGAAGATTATGGGCAGGAGAGTAGACTTTGCTGTTTGTGAATAATTCTAACTCAGCATAGGATAGTGCGGGAGTACTTGTGAATAAAAATACTGTAAATATGAAAAATAATAGTTGTAATTTCATTTTAATTATTTGTTAATCTTCTCTTAGATATTACTTTTGGGAAAATTGGACATAATCAACAGTGCTAAAGACAATTTAGGAGAGTTTATGTTCATTTGCGCACACATCTAAAGACAAGCAAAAAGAATTACAAGATTCAGACATGTCAGTATTCAAATTTTTAGATATTTGATATTGTCACTGCGTCAGCACTGATGTGCTTCATAGGAACTGCAAATTGTGATATTAGAATCCCTTTATCCAATAGATTGCGTCCCAATGACAGGAGAGTACTTGCTTCTAGACCAAATATGCAAGTAGGTGCAATCGAATGTGCAGGTTCCTCCTGGCTCTTTTGCCACATTACACTTTGATAATGAATGCATCCATTGAGATAACATTCAAGTTATCTATTTTGTATAGTAGACACTCTATATTCAAAATACGTGGATATTGTTAAAATCAGGATTTTTTTGATTAATACACAGAATCGTTTCTGATAGACCAGATTTTTTCTGATAATAGTTGAAACTGGTTTTGCAACTTGAATGTTTCAACCATAGAGATGTGGAGGGATATGCATCTCCAATACCAGGTTAGGCATTGTGTTCTAATCTAATAATTCAGAAAACATACAAAATAGCAGATTTTCGATTTCGGTAAAACCATAAACATTTGTTTTAAAACACATACAATAATTCCCGTTATAAACCAAATTCTAAATTTTATACATGCTTTTTTGTTTAATGTGCATCTATCATTTACACTAGCAAGAATGTCAACTAGTACATCATACCCTTTAGCAATTTGAAATATAATAATAGAGTTTATGATTAATCGGTTGGAAAAAAATTTCCGAAAAAATATTGGCATTACATATGGGGAGGTTAAAGCCCAACACGGGTAAGGCCCAACACGGGTAAAATCAAAAAATCATGCGCAATCATGTGCATTTGGAATCTTCATGTGTACCGGCTCGGCAGCATTATAAAATGAACAGACGCTATATCCTGCTCTTTATCTTATCCTTCCAGTATTGATAGGTATCATCCTGCCACATCTTTCGCTTGTTGTACATTCCACATATGCCGTTGAATTCTACGTTGAACTCTTCAGCAGTACCGTCGTATCGCCCGGACATGCGTTTCCAGTTTTTCACATGTGCAAAGACGTTCTCTACAGGAACACGTCTTTTGGAGTGTGCCTTGTTTTGTGCTTTTTTGGTGGCAGTAAGCTTTCCTCCCTTGGGTTTTTTGTGTGGTACCTTTGCTGTTACCCCAAGAAGATAGTCCTGTATTCCCATGTATCCCCCGTCCAGATTCAGGCGTATGCGGTGGTCAGATGGTATGCGCTTTCCATTTATCATGCGATCTGTCCATTTGCCAAAGTCTGGCAACCCTTGGGTCAATACAGTCAGGTCATGGCAGCTTCCCTCCCTGGAATCACTTATTCCAATGATGTAATTTTGCCTGTTTATCATCATGGCCGTGTTTATTGCAAACATTTTGCCCTTGCCAGAGTACTGTCTCTTTTGCTCGTCTTCGTCTTCAGGACGCGTGGTCTCTACAAGTGAGCCGTCTATGGTAATCTCACCACCGTCCCTGCCCGGTACAATCTCTTTGAACTCTTCTTCAGATTTTATCGTGGCAATGTACTTTGTAAGGTTGTCCGGTGTCACTACATATAGCTCATCATCGTACTTGTCTGCAAGCTTGAGATAGTTTGATACCGTGCTCTGATCTATACCAAAGAATGCACCAAGTGACTCCTGCCCCATGTTATGTGCCTTTCTTACCTGGGTCATGAGCAGAAAGTGCCGGATATACAACTTGCACTGGTTTCCGGACTCTTCTTTTCTATTATGGTCGTCCCGAAAGTGCGGGGCGTCGTTTGATTTTTTGATTATTCGGGTTAGATCCTCAAGCGTGTCATAAAATATCTCCTTTGTGTTTCTTGTAAGTGCGTTTATCATCTTCTCATCTGAGAGCACATACTCTAACATTTCTTGTGCGTGAAGCAATCTTGTAGGCAGCACGGATGAATGCCTCATCTGTCCAAGCTCCGTATTCCATAATGAGTCCTCCTTTGCTAGCCGTGTCTTCAGTCTCGAGATCTCTTTCTCTTTTTTCTTGTTCTCTTTGATCTGTTTTGTCTTCAGTCTCAAATTCTCTTTCTCTAACTTTGCCATCTTGGCCTCTAGTTTAGTTAGAACTTGTTTGTCCATTACCATATACTTGCAAGAGGTAAATTTAACGGCACGAGTTTAGTTTAATAGAAAATTTGGCAAATTTTTCTGATCCTGTTTTTCTGGTCGATTAATCATAAACTCTAATCATTAACAGAAACTATCAATATCTCAATAAGACAATCAGAATTTAATCTGCAAGTTTTTTGGCAGCTGCACCAGTTTCTATCTTACCTGTATCAGCTACGTCAAACATAGCATATGGATGCAAGTTTATCAACTCAATTACATATCTCAACAATACGCAATGTCTCAAATTCTTCAGATCTATTATCAGTATTGCTACCCGCCAGCAACGGCAGGTAGAATGTAAACTTCATCACCTGAATTAAGAACAGTGTTTATACCGTCAGAGAATTTTGCGTTCTTTCCATTGATATAGATATTAATCAGTGAACGTGGAGTGGTTCCATCACCTTCTAGCACTCTCCTCTTAAAGTCGTCTCCTAACTGCTCAGAAATTTTAAGGAACACATCAGTTATTGAATCAGCCTCAAGATCTAGTGATTTTTCCCCATTTCCTTGATTTAGTACAGATGGAATTATGAACTTTATACTTGCCATTAATTAACCACCGCCGATATTTCTTTAATATCTGCATTCATCGATGTTGGTTTACTTAGAACGCTCATGATTGAATCAGTTGCCTTTAGACCATTACCAGTAATGTAGCATACAACTTTCTCATTTGAATCAATCTTTCCTTGTTCTACCATTTTTTTAAGAACAGCCACTGCTACGCCACCTGCAGGTTCTGTGAATATTCCCTCAGTTTTTGCAAGTAAGAGTATTGCATCAAGAATCTCCTGATTGTTTGATTCTTCAGCAAAACCATTGTATTGAGCTAGACGCTTTAAAACATATCTCCCATCGCCTGGATCACCAATGGCTAAACTTTTTGCAACAGTATCAGGATTCTCAACTGGAATGACCTCGTTGCTATTTTTCTTAAATGCATCAACCACTGGTGCGCATCCATGTGCCTGTGCAGCTATCATGTGCATGTTTGAAACATCATCAAGTAATGATACAGTTTGTAACTCTTCGAATCCTTTACATATTGCATTTAGCATTGCTCCACTGCCAACAGGTACTATCAGCTGATCAGGAACTTGCCAGTCAAGCTGTTCGGCTACCTCGTATGAAAAAGTTTTCGAGCCCTCAACATAATAAGAGCGTAAATTAATATTTACAATACCAAAACCACGACTATCACCAATTTGTGCAGCTATTCTATTCGCATCATCATATGTTCCTTTAACTGCTACATAATTTCCACCATACGACAAGGCTTGAGTAATCTTTGCCATTTCGATATCACTGGGGGCAAATATGTGACAAGGAAATCTGCCTTTGGCTGCATGAGCTGCAGTAGCTGATGCCAGATTTCCAGTTGATGCACATCCAACTGCAGGTAGACCAAATTCTTTTGCTTTGGATACTGCAACTCCTGCAGGTCTATCTTTAAATGAAAATGTAGGATTTACAGAGTCGTTTTTGATATAGAGGTTTTTCAGTCCTAATTGCTCTCCTAGTTTGTCTGCTTTAGTTAACGGAGTCATTCCAGTGCCAATACTGATAATATTTGATTTATTCTCTATTGGCAGTAACTCAAAGTATCTCCAGTATGTATTCTCACGACCAGTAAACGTATCCTTGGTAATGGATGGAAAGTCATACTTTACATCTAGGGGACCAAAACAGTCATCACAGATATACTTGAACGTAGATTCGTACTCTCGTTTACATTCTCTGCACTGTAATGATATTCTAGTCAATGTTCTTCCTTCCGTTATGGTATAGATAAAAAATCCTAATATCAAGCTAAGCAATACTTAATTTTTACAGGGAAAAAATATAGTAAGAAAGAGAGATCTGAAAGAAAAAATTGTTAAAAAAATAAAATTTAGTGAAAAAAATTATGAAAGATCAAAATATTATACTAAATTATTCAAAAAGAGGCGATACTGAGAACTACTATGAGTTAAAGTAATATTCAGACACCTGTCTGTCGACTAGATACAAAGACGGCAGATATTGTAATTTTGTTACTAGACGAACATGTAGTTGGAATACATGATGGTAACAAATAGTTAGAGAGATACAAATGGTTCTGTATCACTAACAGATTCAACACATCATCTGAAATATTATGATGCTGCAATATATCATCAAACTAAAGATAAAAAAAAGTAATTGTGATAAAAATATGATAGTAGACTAGTTAAAAGAATATTTTGGCACTGACTAAAATTACGATATTTGGCACTACACAATTTGTTAATTTTGAGAAAGATTTTTAGTTATTACCATGACAAAGAAAAATGTGAACAGCAAAATCTTGATTCCAATAGGCATTGGCATAGTTATTGTAATTGGAATAATAATAATCATATCTACTCAAGGATTTGACACAACAGATGGAATTGACAAAAAAGAAGTACCGAAAATAGAAAATAAAACCAACGACATTAACGGTACGGATGTCAAAAATACATATACACCTAAAAAGAGAGAATGGATAACGTCAGGACCCTTCCAAGTTGATAGGAGTGAATATATAATAGGAGAGAAAATTTTTGTCAGAATCGGTAATCTGCAATTAGATGAAAAAGGTCAGATAGCGTTTCTCAGACCGTTAAATGACACACACAAATCTGTGTATCTAACTATTCCATTTGATGGTTCAGATAGACCAGATTTCAACTATTATCTACAACCACAGCTTTCGGCAATTGAAGATTATTGTACAATAGATGCGTTTGTTGGAGATTGGCAAGTTGTGTTTAGAGGTACAAGTTATCCCAGTTTAGAGTTTAAGATTACAAGCGAGATTCTTCCAGGTGATGAAGAAGAATATATGCCAGTATGCTAGTAAAATTATTTTTCTAACGAATTATGAAAACATACACGTTTACCCAAATGACATGCAGGTCCTGATGGTTCAACAAGATATATTATAGCATCAAGATCGCAATCAACTCGAATCTCTTTAATCCTTTGAGTGTTTCCAGACTCTTCTCCCTTCATCCAAAGTTTGTCTCTAGATCTGCTCCAAAACCAAGAATTCCCAGATTTTTGAGCAAGATTGAGCGCTTCCTTGTTTGCATATGCCAAGGTAAGAACATCTTTTGTAGCGGCATCCTGAACAATGACTGGAACAAGACCGCCGCTTTTTTCAAAATCAATATCATCGATGGTTTTTTCCATGGTGGAATAGCATAAAGTATCTATTATAATCGTACAGGAACGCCTTTACTCTTCAAAAATGATTTGACAGTCCGTATGCCATGTGTATCATAGTGAAATATAGAGGCCGCAAGGGCTGCATCTACATCTGATTCTTTAAATATATTGACCATATCGTTTGGTGTCCCACATCCACCTGATGCAATAACAGGAATAGAGACTGCATCAACAACAGTCCGGGTCAGTAGGGTGTCATAACCATCTTTTGTTCCATCCCTATCAATACTGGTAAGGAGAATCTCTCCTGCACCTAACTCTTCTGCGTCTTTTGCCCAAGCAATTGCATCAGTTCCAGTTCCTTTTTTTCCACCATAAATAAAAACTTCAAACCAGAATTTCTTCCCAGATAAACTAAAAAGATTTTTTGTATTGTCAATGTTGTAATTTCTTTTTGCATCAATTGCAACCACAATACACTGACGACCAAATAATTTCATGAGCTCTGTAATGACATGAGGGGTTTTTATTGCAGCAGTGTTAATTCCGACTTTATCTGCGCCAGAGAGTAGGATATTTCTTGCATCCTCCAGGGAACGGATGCCACCACCCACGGTAAACGGGATATCAATTACGGATGCCACTTGTCTGACTAGTTCTGTGATAGTCACACGTTGTTCATCAGATGCTGTAATGTCTAAAAAGACTAGTTCGTCAGCACCCTCATTGCTGTATTTTTCTGCCAGTTCTACAGGATCGCCTGCGTCTTTGATTGATTCAAAATTCAATCCCTTTACTACACGGCCATTTTTAACATCCAAACAAGGAATTATTCTCTTAGTTAACGTCATGATAGTTTTTTTGCATCTCCAATCGAAATTTTATTCTCATATAGGGCCTTTCCTAAAATGACACCAAATGCATCTTGCTCTCTGACATTTTTAATGTCATTGGAATTTGATATGCCGCCACTTGCAATTACATTTGATTTAGGTAATGCGCATGCCTCGGCTAAGAAGTTTAGATCAGGTCCACAAAGTGTTCCATCACGACTAACATCAGTTAACAGAAATTCAGTAAATCCCATATCAAGAAATTCCTTAACTGCAGGGATTAAAGGTATTTCTGTGTTTTTTTGCCATCCATTAATTACAATATGTCCATCTACATGATCAGCTGATATCACAATTTTTTCTGGACCTAGTTTAGATAGCAGTGATTTTAAAAGTGGCTTGTCTTTAAAGGCCATGGTTCCCAGTACAAGTCGTGGAGAAAATTCAGATACTGTCATGACAAGGGATTCGTCTCTTAATCCTCCTGCAACTTGGATAGGAATTGATACAGAAGAGGCAATCTCTTGAATAGTATCAAGATTTGAGCCACGCCCCAATGTAGCGTCAAGATCTACTAAATGGAGCATATCTGCACCGTCAGACTCCCATTGTTTTGCAGTATCAACTGGCTTGCTACTGTATACGGTCTTTTTGTTGGGATCGCCTTTGTACAGTCTAACCACTTGGTTATCCATTAGATCAATGGCAGGAATTACTTTCATTTTTGACACTCTTTGAGAAAATTCTTTATCATGGTTTTGCCAATTGTGCCTGATTTCTCAGGATGGAACTGGGTTCCAAAGAAATTTTTGTACTCGACAACTGCAGGAATCTTGATTCCATAGTCGGATTTGGCAGTAATGACATCATCAGATGTAGGTTTTGCCATGTATGAATGGACAAAATACACCCAAGAGTCATCAGGAACGTCTTGAAGAATTTTTCCGGATTCTCTTATCTCAAGACTGTTCCACCCCATATGAGGCACTTTCATAGAGGATGGAAGTATTACTACCTCACCATTAATTACATCTAATCCTGACAGATTACCCTCTTGGCTTTTTCCAAAGAACATCTCCATCCCAAGACATATTCCGAATACAGGGATATCATTTGCATATTCATGAAACTGAATTTTGGAGAGATTTCTTATGCTATGGATTGCAGGATCAAAGTTGCCAACACCTGGCAACAACAGACCAGAATATACGTTAGGTTTATCAAAGTTGGTAATCACGTCTACTGTTGCACCTGATTTTTGAAGTGAGTTTTTCAGACTAAAGATATTTCCAGCACCATAGTCAAAAATTGCAACCTTGGTCATTACATAGAACCTTTTGTACTTGGAACACCTTTCTGTTTTTTATCTTTTGTTGATGCGTATCTAAATGCAACTGCTAGTGATTTTATTGCAGCTTCCACTTTGTGATGATCATTATCTCCATACTTTACAGTAAGATGAATACAGCTGTTAAGATTTTGGAGTAGTGATTGGAAAAAGTGTTCAAGATCTTCTTGTGCGACATCCTCAATTTTATTTTGTTTAATTAATAGAGTCAGTTTCCAGAATGGACGTCTTACCAGATCAACTGAAGCTTCTGCAAGCGATTCATCCATTGGGACAGAGGCATAGCTAAATCTTGTAATGTTTTTTCTAGAGCTTAATGCCTTGTCAATTGTTTGGCCAAGTGTAATTGCAGTATCTTCTATCAAATGGTGTGCAATACGGTCATTTGACTTGGCATCGACTACAAGATCCAACATGGCGTGTTTTCCAAAAGACGTAATCAAGTGATCAAGAAAGTCTATCCCGGTCTTGACTTTTACCTGCCCTGTACCATCTAAATTTACAGACACTTTGATGCTAGTCTCTTTTGTGTCTCGTTTAGATGATGCCTTTCTTGCCAGTGCCATATTTCTCACAGATTATCTAATCTGTATCATCATCACTCTAAATTTAATACCTTTGGTAGTAAATGAATCGAATCCAATGCTAAAATAGCATCATTTTGCTCAAATAGCTCTAGTTTTGCCTGTGGATCCTGACTTGTGCCGATAATTCCACAAAATACAGTATTACAGCCTAGTGTTGTTACCTTTTTTGCCATAATGAAATCTTCCATTGAATCTCCAAGATAAAGGGCAAGAGTACTATTTAATCCTCGGATACAGTTCAATAATGCTTGAGGGTTGGGTTTTGCCATCGCTCTTGGCTCATCCTCAAGAAACACTGAATGGTCAAGATCAAACTCTGAAAATAATGTCTTTAACGAATAGCTTGCAGACATGTTGCCCCTACCGGTGACCATGGCAATTTTTGATTTAAATTTTTTTCGTAATTGTGCAACAAGTGAATCGTTTAAAATAACATTATCTTGTGTAATTAATCCCAGCTCTGAAAAATTAGATGGTTTTTTAAATAATTCCTGATATAATTCAGGACCGTAAAAGAGCTGATCAAATATAGATGATAACGGATTTTGTTTATGTGTATCAGGATATGATAGTTTTTGTTTAATGTCAGATATATCAACTAAATCTTCAATATAACGCTCAACAGTAGTAATGCCATTAGAATCCGCATTGTCTATAACATCAAATATAAAACTTGTTTGATCTCTTTGCAATGTTTTTGCAGCAACTAAAGACAGTATGACGGCATAAGTCAAATCCACTTCATCGTTAAATCCGCCAGTGGATTTGAATCCATCAATAATTTTAAAATCTACATTTATTGCATCATTAATGTTTGCAAAATTTTTCAATATGTATTGGACTGTTTTAGCAATTGTTTGATCGTATGATTTAGTAACATCAATTAAAACCCCATCGCAATCAAAGATTATGGAATCAACTTTATTTAGAATATTGATTTTAGAATCATCAACGTAAACTCCTTTGAATTTTTCCTGCAAAGTCATACCAATAAATCGCGAATGGCCAATAAGAATTTAGAATTCATCTCCTTAGTTCCGACGGTGACTCTGAGACACCCTTTATGACTTCCAATCTTGCCTAGTTTACGAATCAAGATTCCTTGTTCTGATAATGCAGAATAGACGCGTTGATAGTAACCACAAGCATCAAAGAGTACAAAATTAGCTGTAGAGTCAAATACCTCAAAAGTATCGTATTGTCGTAAAGTTGTAATGATTCGTTCGCGCTCAGTTTTGATTAAACCTACTGCGTCTTTCACAGTGTTTGATTTCTTTAGAGCCTCAATTCCAGATTCTATAGTAATGGCACTTAGAGGATACGGATACTGTAAGACATCCATAAAGATGCTAGTAAATCTCTTGTTTGCAATAAAGTATCCCAGCCTCAAGCCTGCCAGACCAAACGATTTTGACACGGTTCGAACAACTATAAGATTTTTCAGGGTTTTAGTCATGCCTAAAAGAGAATAATCACTAAACTCCCCATAAGCTTCATCAATTATCACAAGACCGTTAAAGGCCTTTACAAGTCTTCGTAGTTCGTTCTTTGAGAATTGGAATCCTGTAGGATTGTTTGGAGAATCAAGATAAAGAATGTCTGCATTACCAGATTGTTTTAAAAACTCTTTGACATTTAACGTCATATCGTCAGAAAATGCAATAGCAATTAGCGGGATGCCGTACAATTTACAGCGCTGTTCAAAAAACCCAAATGTTGGATTACATGTAAGAATTTTGGTCTTTCTTGATGCAAAATGTAGCAAAATAAGATCTAAAATTTGATCAGAACCGTTGCCTACGCCAATCATTGATGAAGGTACCTGAACAAATTTAGCTATTGCTGCAGTTAGCTGCTCTATTCTACCAAGTGGATATGCGCGAATATCAGAACTTTTTTTTGCAGTAGATAGTATATCATTTTGAAATTGTTTTGGTATGGCATAATTTTCGTTTGAATCAAGCTTCATTGAATCTAAAACGAGTTCAGGTTTTTGATAACCGCCAAGTTCAGAAAATCGTTTTAGTTTTTCATCAAGCCAATCATTATTCTTCTTCGTCTTCTTCTTCGTCTTCATTCTAATCTCCCCCTAAGTGCTTGATAATGGTTTGGAAGTTCTTCAGCTTGAGTCAAAATGTAAAGAGGCTCTGAAATTCGGGATAGCGATTTTTTGGATGATGTAACTGTAGTGTGCACCTTTAGAAAATCTAAAATAGAAAGCGAGCCTCGAATCTTGCCAAATCCACCAGTAGGCAGTATGTGGTTTGATCCCAAAATATAATCAGATACAGACGAGGGAGTATGATCACCTAGTAAGACTAGTCCGGGAGAATAAATTTTCGATGACAGTGATTCAGGATCTCGAGTCATTATCTCCAGGTGTTCTGGTGCCAGACGATTGACAAGCGAGATTACATCAGAACGAGTCTTACAGATAGCAATAAATCCATTATTTTTTAGGCTGGATTCAACAAGATCGTTTCTTTGAACTTGGGGAACTAACTTGTCGAGATAGTTGTCAACTGCTTTTGCAAGTCTTTTTGATGTTGTAATCAAATAGCATACCGTATCACTACTATGCTCTGCCTGTGAGATTAGATCTAATGCTACAAATTTTGGATTGGCAGAGCTATCTGCGATAATTCCCAGTTCAGTAGGACCAGCATGCATATCAATTCCGGTATTCTCACTTGACAAAGATTTTGCCATGGATACAACTGCGCTGCCCGGACCTACTATCTTGTCAACTCGTGTGATGCACTTTGTACCATACGACAACGCAGCAATTGACTGTGCACCGCCAGTCTTGTATACCTCTGTTGCACCACAGATATCTGCTGCAACAACTGTTAATGGATTTATGTTTCCGTCAGAGTCAGGTGGCGATACAACAACGATTCTTGGCACGCCAGCAATTTTTGCAGGAACAACAGACATTATAGCAGAGCTAGGATATCGTGCCAAGCCACCCGGAACATAACAGCCTACACTTTGAATCGGAATGAATTTTTTAGATATCTGTATTCCGCTATCGTTATTAATCATCCTGTCTTTTAGCAGAGATTTTATGACGATCTCTGTATTTGTGAGCCGATCTTTTGCTAAATGTAATGCTGCAATCTCTGATTTTGAGATTTTAGAGTATGCATTTTTTATCTCCGTTTGAGAAACGCGTAACGAGCGGATATTGGCACCTGTAAATTTTTTTTCGTATTTTTTAACTGCAATATCTCCATTTTTTTTAATATCCCGTATAATTGATTCAACTAGGGCTTTGGTATCTGGAGAGATAGAAGAAGACTTTGAGAGAGTTTTTTCTACAAACTTTTCAACACTAGTTACAGTAATTGTACGTATCAATTCTCTTCATCACGTTTTATCTCCTCAAGATCCAGTATTTGCCTTGGTTCATGAACTACTAGACCTTGAGCAACTTGTCTGAGTTTAGGGATAAGTTTGTGGAACTCTTCTTTTTTAATAATAGCGTTGACACCAAACCAGCCCTCTTCGCTTAATGGAGATATGGTAGGTTTCTTCAGAGAAGGCATCTGAGCGAGAAGTTTTTTGAGATTTTTTTCTTCAACATTTAGATAAATGTGTAAATGTTTTCTTCCATGAACAGCGCCCCGCATAAGAGTTACAATATCGAATATCTTTTCACGTTTTTTGGGATCTTTTAGTGATCTTTTATTTATTATCAAATGTGCAGTGGATGTAAGTACTTTATCGACAATTTTTAGTTTGTTTTGTCTAAGTGTTGTACCAGTTTCAGTAACATCCATTATTGCGTCAACGTCTTCTGGGGGTTTGGCTTCTGTTGCTCCAAATGAGAGATGAATTTGTACATTTTTGTTATTGCCTAATCTAACCCAGGGTGTTACAATTAATGGATCAGTAGTCCCATAGTATTTTTTGTAAGATGTAGATTGTTTTAGAAATTTTGATGCAGTGGTAAGATACTCAGAAGAGATACGAAGCGTCTTCTTCTTTATAGCATAGTCTGCAATCATCTCGTCGAGATTTTTGTACCGATATTTATCAGGGAATGCAACAACTAGTTTAATTTTACCATACTCTAAATCTAAGATGGGTTCAACATCTGAATTTGTCTCACCGACCCAATCCTTGCCGGTAATACCCACATCGTATAGGCCCTCTGCAACCAAGATTGGAATCTCTTGAGGACGAAGCATTTTGACAAGAATTTTTGGATCATCAAGATAAACTCTATACGTTCTGCTCTTGCGATTAACTCTAGTCCAAGACTTTTCTAATATCTTGAAAGTAGCCTCCTCCAAACTTCCTTTGGGAATTGCAAATTTTATTTCAGACATTTTTAATCTTTTCACTTTTTAGGTATATAATCGCATGTTTAAATCTGCCCAGCTAACTCTTCTACTCTAGAAAGTGATATGTTTCCTTCTTTAGGTTCCGCTATACCATATTGCAAGATAACCAAGTCACCCTGAGACAGATGAGTAAAATCGGCAACTGATACCAGTGTACCATCTCTCTTTATTTCTCAGAGTTTCAAGACTTACAAGTCAGACGTTATTGTATTATCTTCAACAGTTTATCATCAGTACTATCAGGAAAACCTTTCCCATCAGTATTTGAAGTAATAACATAAAGACTGCCGTCAACACCTTGTGCAACATCACGAATACGCCCTATCCCGCTTAGAATGGATTTTTGAGAACTTAGTCCCTCCTCAAAATCTAGTTGGTATAGATTAAACGCTCGCAGTGATGCCATTACAAATGAGGATTTGAGATCAATTGAATCTCCTGAATAAAACAGGATACCTCCAGGTTCTATACTTGGATCATAGCAAAGTATCGCGTCCTCAAAATCTGCACTGCCAGAACACTCTTGCTCAGGCCATCCATAATTTTTTCCAGGTTTAATCAAATTAATCTCATCATTCTTCTCAGGACCAGACTCGGCTACAAACATATCTCCTGCATCATTCCAAGTCATTCCTTGTGGATTTCGGTGCCCCAAAGAGTATACAGGTGAATCCGTAAATGGATTGTCATCAGGTATGCTACCATCATCATTTAATCTCAAAATTTTTCCAGCTAGAGAATCAAGATCTTGAGGTAGATGAGATGCCTCAGACACAGTACCAGTACCGATGTACAATTTTTCATCAGGTCCGAATTTAATAAAACCTCCATTTGTAAAAGACGATCCGGGAATTTTATCAAAGATAGTCTCTGCACTTTGTAGTTTGTTTTCAGATTCAGTTATCTTCAAGATCTTATTCCACAATGTACCATCCTCATTATAAGTTAAAAATACATACAAAATGTGATTGGTGGAGAAATCCGGATGCAGTGTAATGCCCAACAACCCGCCATCAAAGACGTTTGCAGGACGCAAGACGGCTAGTGGGGATTCAAGCATGGTACCATTATGTATTACTCTAATGAATCCGTCTTTTTCTGTGACAAATATTCTATCATCAGAGATTGCAATAGCACGAGGCTTGTCTAAATTTTCAGCTACAATATTTACGAAATCATTTTCAGAGTCAGGGTAGGGTTTTGGTATTGGAATGGGATCATCAGGTGATGACAAGACTAGTGCTGCAAACACGACTGCAACTACAACAACTGCAACCTGAATTCTCTTATCCATAAAAAGAGGATCTGCGTGAATACTATAATTACCTTCAAAAATTTGATAAAGAGTATATACGGCTGAACTTTATTTATCTTCAGCGGGGTGGGGAAGTCAGACTATTTAGGGCAAAGTCATCCCGGCGGGCTCATAACCCGCAAATCAGTAGTTCAAATCTACTCCCCGCTACTTAATCTTCATAAACACAAAACCAAGAGATGGAACTATCAAATTTTACAGGTTTGTTGCAAACCCCGATTCTCTGTAGAGGTCTAGTCAGGTGCCTGTGGGCCGACATCTCTGGAAGATAGAGTTGTTCTTTGATCTCTCTTGGGATATTTATGGTAATCTTCTGGGATGATGTGCTCTTGCAACGAATGCATTGAAATCCCTGGGTACGACCTTTGGATTTCATTTTTTTGTTACAACGTTTACAAAAAGGATTTGACGTGGAGTGATTGGCTTCAAGACAGAGGACGTCAAGATATTCGATATTTATGATCCTAGGAAAGTTTTTTGTAGCTCGCCTGATTCCACCGCCTACGGATATGCGATCGCCTTGAATTAAATGTAAAGCAACAGTTGAGATTCCAGTGGGTTTGTAGACTGCACACCAGAATTCATGATCATGCGACATGATCTTAAAAAAGACGTGACCCCCCTTGATGATATGTGGTGTATTAGAGACAACTCCAGAAATCTTTCCAGATGCAAACGGTTTCATATTATCAGCATTTAACTCATTTTTTAAATGATCGCCTGTACCCTGATTGGATTTGAACACCATGTGACCGTCTAATTTTTCATTACTCTTCAAAATTGTGCTAGCATAAAGTAGTGAATCTATATCTTCGCCACGAATGCCATAAAAAACAGGATCAGGTCCGTGAGGAGTGATTAAAACTCGTCCTTTTTTTGTATCAAAACTGTTAAATGTATTAGGTAGGGTTTTTTCTTGCATAATTTTGACACTCTGAGTTACAAGCTGTCTCTTGCTGCCAAATCTCCGTCTTTTACGATAACTTAAAAGCTCAAATGTATGATCATCAAAGTGGTACCCTATTGCACCAATGGAACCTACCAATCCTTGACCATTCCCTTTATAATAAATTTCAAGATTGTTTTTTTTGGCAAACTGTTTGGCGTGTCGTCTATTGATTAATTGCCATAAAGCCAAGTTACTAAATTCAGTGAATTCGTATGGGATAGTATCACCCTCAAAGAATACTAATCCAGGGTTTGCGCCATTTGCAGTATCAGAGTATTTAGATACAAGACGTGTGACTTGATTTTTGATTTTTGAGGGGGTACGAGTCTTTAGTTTAAGAGAGACTGCCCCGTTCCCTCTAGTCTTCCATGGAATATTAGGATTGAACCTAATTAATCTTGGAAGATCAAGGAATTCAACGTCGTCTTTTTGTTTGTAAAGACAGTCAACAATCTTGTAGGCAAGGAATGTAGTACACATGCCCTTGGGCGAATCAGTATCATCAAAACCAATGTGAAGAACAGTTTCTTCTTCCTTATCTTCTTGCATGGCCGGATGCAAAACCTCAGTCATTTAGTTGTTGTATAATTTCAATTGATTTAAATTAATAATTTTACGTTCTAATATGAATTGATAGTAATAGACGAAGAGAGAATATTCAAAGAGATAGAATCAAAGGATCCGGCTTCAGTTTCGCTAAATGGTCCTGATGGTATGTTGCCTCAAGTTCAAGATATGGCAGTAAAGATATCAAAAAAATATAAAATTCCAGCTTATGTTCTAGCAGATACAACCTGGGGAACTTGTGACTTGAATACAAACGGTTCAAAAGTATTAGGAGCAGAGATTCAGTTTAATATTGGCCATACAATAAACACAGAGTCATTAGAGAAAAATATGGTTTTGATTGATGCTTTTGATAATGTGTCATTTGATGATGTTGCAGAAAAGTGTGCAAAGGATTTGAAAGGCAAAACAGTGTCACTAGTTACCGACAGCCAACATTTACACCAGATTGATAAAGTAAAAAAAATTTTGACGGTAAATGGGATTGATGTTAGAATTGGAAAAGGGAAGGGGCAGTTAAATGACGGTCAAGTGTTTGGTTGTGAATTTTATCCCGCAACAGAGTTAAAAAAAACAGTTGACGCCTACGTGTTTCTTGGACAGAGTAACTTTCATGCGGCAGGTATTGCATTATCAACTAATCTACCAACATTTGTTTTAGATCCATACTTTAATGAAGTAAGGGAAGTCACAGAGTTTGCACAGAAATTAAAAAAAAAGGCAACGCTTGCAGTATACAAAGCTGCTGACGCACAATCATTTGGAGTGATCATTGGACTAAAAGAGGGACAGCTCTCAAAAATCTTTGCATTAAAGATGAAAAAAGAGTTGGAGAAGGAAGGAAAAGACGTCCAGCTATTTGCACTAACTGACATCACAAATGAGCGATTACAGAATCTTAGAGGAATTGATGCCTTTATTCAGGTGGCATGTCCGCGAATTTCTACAGATAATCAATTTGACAAACCGGTCCTATCTACTCCACAGGCAAATGCCCTCCTCAAAATTTTACGAAAAGAGAGTGTTGGTGAGTATCTTGAAATTCCGCATTGGTTGTAAGTGTATCAAAGAGTAGACGTGCCGATATCTCAGACCGCTAACAATCAATTCAGATCCAAACTATTTTACAAATCTGTGTGAAAAAAATACGTTAAAGGTATACAGATGCTGTTCGGAATGCAGCAGACGGTGATTTACACAAAGATGTGATGGTAAAGGGACGACGATGCCCAGAAATTGGCTGTACAGAAACTTGTGCGCGTTGCTATAATCTCTATAGTAGAATATTTCCACTGCGGACCCACACACCACTGTTTCCAGTAATGGACAAGTTGACTGCATTTTTCATAGATTTTACATGGAATGCCATGCCGCTGAAAAAAGCAGTCATGGAACACGCCCACCTAGGCTATGAGCCAGATGTGAGGGGTGAACTATTTTCAGGACAATACAAAACTATACAGTTACAAAAAAAGTTAAAGATTGTCATTTGATTCGTCTTCTTGTAACCATTTGTCTAATCCCATCTTTTCATCGTAAACTGTTTGCAAATGTTCTTTTTTTGGTAACAAGATATTCTTATCTATCAACTCTTCATCAAATAATCTTAATCTTTCCTCTTTTGGTAGTTTTGGAAGTGACGCCGTCAGATTCCCAAATCTTTTGAAATTGTGTTTTAGTTTGTTGGAATTTAATCCATCCAATAATCCTTTTTTGACGTCGTCCCATTCTTTACAATTTGGAACGAACACGGTATCGCGATCATTTTCTTGAAAGACCTTATTTTTGACAAATTTCCATACTTCCTCAAAATCCATTCTTGTCATATGTCTTTCCAATTTCTCTGTATCGTCCACATTACGTGCATTTCTGGCCGAGATCTCAGAATAGTATTCGTCTAAAATATCGTAGATTTGTACAGAATCTGTTTTGTCTCTAATCTTTTCCTGTGTAACTTCGAACTCTAATGGACTATATGGGATGGGATTACCATCAGTTTTGTATATAGTTAATTCTGCATCATTATTTTCAGCTTCTCTGTTCAATCTTCCCATAACCTGAACAATGTTGTCCATAGGTGCTTCTTCTCTATATACATGTGAAAAACTAATATCTACTCCAGCTTCAACTACCTGTGTAGATACTAGAATATAATCTGAATCATCTACTAGTTTTTCCAATATGTCTTGTCTATCTTTTTTTCTAATTCCTGTGGAAATATACATGATTTTAGCATTCTGATATACTTGCTTGATCTTAGAATACAGGTTTATTGCTTTTTTTCTGGTATTTGCCATGACTAACGTTTTTTCTATTGGAATTTTTTGAATATCAAGTCGTTCAACTATTGAAATTTGTTTTTTTGTTTTCGTTAAATACTCACTTAAATCATCTTTTGGCGGTCCAATTTGTTTAATATCTCGAATCTCATGCGGGATTGTTGCACTCACTAGCAAGAATTTTGTTCCCATACACTCATTCATTTTTCTGAAAATCTTTTTTAGGTTTGATATAATTGATTTTGGTATTGTTTGAATTTCATCAATTATCAATACTGAATTTATGAATGATGCCATCTTCATTTTGTCAGATACACTGTTACCATAAATTGTCATCAAAAGTCTTTGTGTAGTTGTAACGATAAATTTTTTATTAAATGATTCATTCTCAAATACCCATCTGTTGGAGTATTTAGAATCATCATCCTTACACCTGTCTTCTAATGATCCTGAAAACAAGTGATTATACACTAAAACATTTTCGTATTCTTCGTTTGAAATCAATTCCGCTATCTTCTTTTCAAAATCTGCTGTTAGTGCAAGTAAAGGTGAAAAATAAAAGACGCGTTTGATATTTTTATCTTTAGCATATTCATCCATCATATCCAAAAACACCTTAGTTTTACCAATTCCTGTAGGTGCATTGATTACAGTGATCGGTTCATCAGGATTGATATTCTTCATCACATGTTCTTGAAAATTTGTTCGTAATTTACTTAAATCTGAGTCAGGTTTTACTAATCCGTCTGTACTTATTTTCAAATCAAAATCAGGTATTGACCATTCTGAGAAACTACCTCTATCTGCCTGAAGAAGGCATGAAAATGCACAGGACATTTCTAGATAGTCGTCTGGAAATTTATTTGATTCTAGGTTTACGTCAAACTCTATCGTTCGTGGGAATCGCCTCAAACACGAATCCCAATTCAGTTTTGCCAATTCTGGAATTTTAGATGTTTCTGATTGAAATTTTGGTAATGCTATTTTGATTGAGTTTTGTGACGCTACAAAGTTCTTGTTTTGAACCGGTCGTCCCAAACTATATTTTAACTTTGTATGATGCCCATAAATCAATACCAAAATCTTATTAATTGTATCATCTTTCAAATCACTTTTTGCCAATAATTTGTCAGCAGCCCATGCAGAAAATACTGAATGTTTTTGTTCATATGTTTTTAATGCATTATTTTGTACCCTGTCTCTATCTCCTTTTTTTGGTTCATGGAATATATCTTGATATATTTGATTTAATTTTCCAATGTCGTGCAACAATCCAGAATAAAATGCTATGGATGTATCATTAAATTTTGTTTCAGAGAAAAGTTTTTTGGATGTTTTTCCCACTTCCAAAAGGTGATTCATTAGAGAATAATGCTTTCCACTGTTACCTATAGGATGGGATAAAAATTCTTTAATATGCACAGACGACATAATTACCCATTTTGTAAAATTTTGATAGATTGCTTGAGGAATATTTTATAATTTCGAACTCTGAATTCATGGTGGGGATCCAATGTTTTAGTACACGTCCATCTAATGTTCCATTTTTAAAAAAATGATGTATATGTCTCTCAATAATTACAGATCCGTCAGTAATTTTTTCCAATTTCAACTTAAAATCTCTATCATATGTTTCTGTTTCATCCAATATAACACATTTGGTTTTTTGATCTATGGGATCAACTTCTTGGGTATCATGTTGTTTAAAATTAGAAACCTCTGTTTGACAGTAAGCATGTCCAAAATACGGCGAATATACAAACTCGTGTTTTTGTAGCGCATTTGAGAGTTTTTGTCTGAGATCATCATTCGTCCAAACATATACTGTATATACTGGATTCTCAAGCAATTCTTTTTTGAATGGTTTCGTTTTTGCCTCCTTCAATGACCGATGATTGGTAAAAAACATCACTTTTTTAGGCTCTGATTCAAACTGCAATCCAATTTTTATGTTTTTGAAGAATTGTTGATATTCCTCGCTATATATTTCTCCCAGATTGTTTGAACGTTTGATTCCAATCATTGCACCCAACATTCCTACAACCGCACTTTTTGAAGGAATATAATATGAGGTTTGGTTTGATGTTACTGATGGATCTCTAAATGCAGCAAACGAACCTGATATTTTAAACGAAATTGATATCAATCTGAAAGAATCTCTACTTTAATTCCGTTCTTTTTGAGGTCTGATTTCAATTTTAAAATGTCATTGTCAATTTCTTCAGAGCCACGAATTCTGATCTTATTAATTTCTGATTTTCTTTTTGTCATAACTGCGATCAATTCTGAGAAATCAAAAGGTGAATTGCCTAGGCTCTTTACCATATCTTCTTTTAACTGCTTGCTCTCGTTAACTAATCCTGGCAAATCATTGTATATTTTGTCTTTGTAATCGACATCAATGTATAAGATACTGCGTTGAGGATACTTGGATCTTGTGATTAAATGGTTTGTTCCTTCCCATAAACATTCACTAACCATATCCACTTTTTCATTGAATTTCTGCATGATTGTTTTATCTTTTGAATATTTTGTAAGATTTCTGGGATTTATGGCACCTTGTACTTTTATTAGTGCATATTCTACAGAATAAAATTTCCCAAACGTTGAAAACTGCTTTCCAGTTTTTTCTTTACCAACAAACCTGCCTACTATTGAAGGATTGACAATCTGCACTTTATTTACACTTCTAGAGATTCCAAATTGTAATGGTCCTGTTAGTTTTTCTGATCGTCCCTCTACACCTTGACTTCCTCTTATTGGAACAAGGGCTCCAAAAAGAGGCACATCAAATGTTTTTTCTAGCAGGCCTTTGATTACATCTCCGTCGAGGGAACCTACAATTTCCTTAGCTTTTCCATCGGCCGTAATTGCATTACCATCTTCATCATAATCGACAAATAACACTTCGTTTTTCACATCTCTGGCATAATCTCGCATTGTTCTTTTGATTCTTACATCTGTTACCATTATAGTATCATCTGGCATTAATCGTGGTTGATTCTCAAATCCTGGATCACCATTTGGGTTTTGCATTGATTCATAATAGAATAAAATTTCCATTGTCATGCTGTTCTCTCCGTATTACTATAATAGCCTTTGAAAAAAAAGTAAGAGTAATCCTTTGATGCAACCGTGTCGTCAATCTCTTCATTGGGTTGAATATGTCTGATTTTTTGTGTAACATCTTCTTTCAGATTATTATCAATTTTAGACAACTGTATGCCACGACCTATTCGTGATATGACAAAGCGTAATTTCTCTCGATCGTATTTTGCATATGCCAAAATATCTGATAGTGAATTATCATTTTCTTTATTTTTTTGTTTAAACTCTATATACAATTTCACTATTTTGCCAACTTTTTCTGCAAATTCTTCATTTTTATCCATGTAGTTGTCGTTTATTTCTTGATTAAATAAATGTTCTAAACAAAAATCTGTTTTTGTAAAGAATTCATTTTGGTCATTTTGTGATTTGAGTTTTAACCACTCATATCTTTTTTGTTTTAAAATTTTATGGAAATATGACAATAGATAATTTTTTGGCACATTGTTTCCTGCAAGAAAATGTTTTACAACATAAAGATATGTGTCCCAGATTGTTGTATTTTGAGACGGATTATCAATCAATATTTCAAGACATAATGGTGGTGGTACGACTTGTATATTTGAAAATAGTTTTTTCATCTTATCCATTGTCAAATTTTCATCAATTATTATTTCCTGTTTGGCATTATTTTTTTTAACACATATTATTTTCATATATGCATTGGTTGTAGTACCACTATCTTGTGCTAGTTTTTGGTAATTCTTATATAGTTGCGTCAGTATTCCTTTTTTTGTATCCTCAAATTCATAATCTGGATTCGTTATATTTACAAAAGTCCACTCTAAACCACTGATACTAAATATTTTGGCCGCATCGATATACACCTTTTCTTTGGTTGTATCACCTATTCCCAAATTTTGGTAAAACTTTTCTTTTTTTGTACAGTTGATGGTAAATGCTGGATCATCAAATGTTAGAAACTTGGTCAGTTTAGTAGGTGTTGATGCATATTTTGTTACCTTGTTTCCAAAATAATCTGTAAATCTATCTCCTGATTCTTCTTTTTGGACAGATTTGTATTTTATTTCCAATATAGTAGGCAAAATATAAATTCGAAATGGTACACTTCCACTCTTTTCTATTTTTATTTCTTTTTCTTTTGTAAATTTTAAGAATTTTTGGATTATTTCATCATATTTTTTAGCATTCAAATTGCTGTTTTCATTGATTAATCCTGTAGCAACATATTTGGAAAACAATGTTTCTGATCCTGCAAAATATTTTTCTCTATCTAGTTTTAGGATTATTTTACCATTGGATGCTTTTGTAATTTCTCCATTTGTTAAATCTAAAACATATTCGATATAGTTGTTCTTTTCTTCGTTACTATCTTTTTTCCCTACTGAAAGTGTAATCTTTGTTTCTGCTGTGCTATTCGTTTTTAATTCGCCATAAACCTCGATGTATGGATTTGATGATGCACTACCAGTTCTAAAATCTGGCAGATTAAGTTTTTCAGCGTTAATAGTATTCAAAGGCATTTGGAGACACTCCTGTAGGTACTTTGTTTTTTTAGTAACGACTGAGCCGTAATCTTCCAAGGTTTTTTTGTCTACTAGAATCTGATTGTTTTCACAGAAGATTTTTTTTATTGCTAGTTGTCTTTTGGGATTATTTCTATTGGAATATTTGTTTAACTGGTAAAGTTCATTAGCAAGCAATGGATCAGTATTTGATATCTTGTATAAATATGTTATATAGACTGCCATAGTGAGAGGCCAGATTGAGAACAAGATCAATTTCTGATGATGGTGGGTTTGAAAACATTATGATTTGATGTAAAATTATCATCAAACATATCTACGAACAAAATATTATATAATGAGACAAATATAATGTCTTAATACTTGTACAAACTGACCGAATATGATATTGAATCTACATCTAGTCTATTTGGTATGTGTTCACGTCGTACATAAAAAATAAGGAATGTTCTCAAAATATGCCAAACTTGTGCTTGTAACAGAAAATTTTCTCAAACTACGTGAACACGTACTTTATTTTTATTAAAAAAAGATAAATTAAAAGAGTTTTATGACAGTGCATGGGATTAGATAAATGGATAAGCAAATAACAGTTTGTTATTGTGATATTGCAGTTAATACAGATTTGGTATTGTCTGCAACGCAACTAAGATCATATGTAGGTCATAAATTTGCACAAGAGACCGAATTTCATCACCATGATGACAAGCCATACAGATATCCACTTATACAGTACAAAAGAATAAAAAACAAATTATTTGTATTAGGTATTGAACAATTTGCTGACGTTGTACAAGAGAAACTGTCAGATTTAGAAAATATATATTTAAAGAACGCTGAATTATCTGTTAATAATATTATCTTCTCACGTAAAACTCATACAATAACACAAGATATCACTGAATATAATTTTGCTACTCCTTGGATTGCGTTAAATACAGATAATTACAGAAAGTATAATACACTTGATAAACGATTTCATATAAACATGTTAGAGAAGATATTAACAGGCAATCTTCTCAGTATGATGAGAGGTCTTGATTGTACCATAGATTACGATCTCTATGTGAAAATCAACCAGTTTAGACAAGTACCAATAATTGCACATAAACATAGTTTTTCAGGCTTTTATGCTAGTTTTGTAACTAATCTATCTCTTCCAGAATATGTAGGAATAGGTAAAAGTGTATCAAAAGGTTTTGGAATGTTGGAGAGAAAAATTGATAGTTGAAATTACAACACATGGTGCAAGTTTGCGTAGAAAACGTGAACGATTTATAGTAAATATTCCGGATCAAAAAGCTGTAGAAGTAGATGCTGAAAAAGTTGAAGCAGTGATTATTACTTCAAACGCAATGATAAGTACTGCTGCTATTAGACTATGTATTGAAAGACAAATACAAATGGTTATAGCATCGTGGACCGGCAAACCTGTTGCTCGTATGTGGTCAAGTAAACCGGGCAGACAGACGCAGATACGAAGACAGCAGTATCTAAATCATGATACATTATTTGCTTTTCAAATTACTAGAGATCTACTAGTTGAAAAGCTTAAGAGACAAAAGAAATTCTTAATAGAATTAAAACAAAATAGAGAATCTAATCCTTTAACACAATCTATTACAAATGCAATATCTAGTATCAATATGACTATGAATGAAGTTCAGAAAATAAAATTTAACAAAGAGTTTGGACAAAAATTTTTAGGGTTTGAGGGAAGTTGTGCGGCAAAATATTTTGAAATGATTGCGTTATGTCTACCAACAAAATGGCAATTCAAGCGAAGATCGCAAAATCCTGGACTTGATCCATTTAACGTATGTTTAAACTATATGTATGGAATAACATATCAAGGAATAGAGAAGATAGTTATATTATCTGGTCTTGATCCCACTGCAGGGTTTTATCACAAAGATGCATATGCAAAACCAACATTAGTATTTGATCTAATAGAGCCATGTAGGTCGATAATTGACAAGGCACTTGTATACCTATTTAGTCGAAAAATTGTTAAAGATGAATGGTTTGAATATACTAAAGATGCTTCTAGAGGTATAATACTATCAAAACAAGCACGAGTTGAATTAATCAATACATATAAAAATAAATGTCAAACAACCATTGAAAAACAAACATGGTTACAATGTAGATATATTGCTCAAAAGTTATTAGATATAGATAAACAAGGTGAAAAAAATAACAGATAAAATAATTTACTATGCCATATATGATATTATAGAAGATGGACGACGTGATGCTGTTGTTGAAATCTTAAAAGATGTAGGAATGGTACGGATTCAAAAAAGTGTATTTTGTGGCGGTCTTGTATTACAACAAAAGAGAGATCTTATAGAAACAATAAAATCTGTACTAAATGAAGATGATGACTCATTTTATCTTATAATGAATTGTAGTAAATGTTATAAAAATACTTTGACAGTGGGAAAAAGATTTGACTTTGCATATGTGGAAGGTAAAACTAACTCTATGGTGTTTTAGATGGTACTATCAGTTACAAACGTCGTAGAACATGTATTTTGTCCTAAATTTACGTATTATGAAAAAGTTATGGGGCTTGAACAGTATGAACAAAAAAGAGGAACAGTGATGAAAGGGAGAGTTCATCACAAAGTATCAGAGAATACAAACAAGAAATTTATTCCCACACAACTTGAGGGTACTAAAATTTCATCTCAAAAAATTTATTCGAAAAAACATGATTTTGTAGGAGTATTTGATCATGTGATTGTAACGAATGAAGGTCTAGTACTTGTAGAGCGCAAATACACAAATTCAAATAGTATTCATGATACTTTAAGAGTCCAGATTGGTTTACTATCTATTTTACTTGAAGAGTATTTTCAGAAACCTGTGATCTATGCTCTTGTAATATTTACAAAAGATGGCAAGAGGGTACAAATTACAGTTGATGTAGATCAGAATCTAAAAGAATATGCGCTTTGTATGTTAGAGGATACAAAGAGAATCATTAATGATGGGATTATGCCTGAATCTACATATGATGGTAGATGTCCTGATTGTTGTTATAGAAAGATATGTGATGTCGGTTCTTTAAATACGGATCAATAATTATTAGATCTTGGCATTCAAATTTATAATAGGTGCCAAAAAGCACTTCAAATAAGATAAATCAGGTAAAAAATGGACTGTTCAAAGGAAATTCTAATACAACAAAGATTGAAACTACGGCAGAGAAGCAGTAAAGTTGGCAGGGTTCAAGTTCAAAGGAAATTCTAATACAACAAAGATTGAAACAATTGGATCTCATTAAAAATATGGTGAGGGGGGAGTCGTTCAAAGGAAATTCTAATACAACAAAGATTGAAACAGAAAAGGCGCATAGTGAAATAGAAAGCAGCATAGTTCAAAGGAAATTCTAATACAACAAAGATTGAAACTTGATCTCCCTTTTGAATACATCCTCAAACCAGTATGTTCAAAGGAAATTCTAATACAACAAAGATTGAAACATAATTCGTAGATGAAATGCATTCTCGCCAGTAGGTTCAAAGGAAATTCTAATACAACAAAGATTGAAACCAGATTACCACAATGGCATGGCTCTGATCAATTCATGTTCAAAGGAAATTCTAATACAACAAAGATTGAAACCCAAGGTATTGGCAAATGGCATATCAGAAAAAAGTTCAAAGGAAATTCTAATACAACAAAGATTGAAACAATGATGATCGGTTTACAACGAAATATCTAGCGGCGGTTCAAAGGAAATTCTAATACAACAAAGATTGAAACCCACCAGACCCCGGGTCTTTGGCCAAGATCATACGGTTCAAAGGAAATTCTAATACAACAAAGATTGAAACACGAGTTTGTGGTTAGGTCTGACCATTCGAGGCTAGTTCAAAGGAAATTCTAATACAACAAAGATTGAAACCTCTGTGTCCATCAAACATTGGTGGCGTGGTGTACGGTTCAAAGGAAATTCTAATACAACAAAGATTGAAACGCACCGATAATCACGCTTATCGGTTCCCCCGAACTCTGTTCAAAGGAAATTCTAATACAACAAAGATTGAAACACATGTCATATCCAGTATGGGTAGAAGTATAAATGTTCAAAGGAAATTCTAATACAACAAAGATTGAAACTCCAACAACCGGTACAGCCGAAGAGAAAAGAGACAGTTCAAAGGAAATTCTAATACAACAAAGATTGAAACGACTAATCACGGGAACACCACCCAAGCAAGGATCAGGTTCAAAGGAAATTCTAATACAACAAAGATTGAAACACTCTTGCAGCCAGGCAAACTAATCAGCCAGTTCTCAGTTCAAAGGAAATTCTAATACAACAAAGATTGAAACCTAGCTGGGTCGACTCTTTGTTTCGAGATAATGCGGTTCAAAGGAAATTCTAATACAACAAAGATTGAAACTCCTGATATGTGTATCTGTCGGCAAACTAAACCAAGTTCAAAGGAAATTCTAATACAACAAAGATTGAAACTGGAGGCCGGTCAAAGGATAGGAGCCGTAGCAGCGTTCAAAGGAAATTCTAATACAACAAAGATTGAAACATTTCTAGTTCTGCCCATGCGCTATGTGGCCGTAGGTTCAAAGGAAATTCTAATACAACAAAGATTGAAACCAAGAATATTGACGACTATTGCAAGGCAAATTTTAGTTCAAAGGAAATTCTAATACAACAAAGATTGAAACGTTCCCAGGCCCTAAATACCCAGCCCTACCCCTGGTTCAAAGGAAATTCTAATACAACAAAGATTGAAACGCAAAAAAAAAGGTTGGAGTGGTGAGCGTTTACGGTTCAAAGGAAATTCTAATACAACAAAGATTGAAACCTTCAACATTGAGAGCGCTCGGCGATGCAAAATCTGTTCAAAGGAAATTCTAATACAACAAAGATTGAAACTTACCATACTTCCGGCATTACCTTCCATGTTTTTGAGTTCAAAGGAAATTCTAATACAACAAAGATTGAAACCAGGCGCTGCCGGTGCTCCTGCATTTGGATTTGGGAGTTCAAAGGAAATTCTAATACAACAAAGATTGAAACAAAATTTGGAGACGAGCAGACAACGAAAAAGAACGTTCAAAGGAAATTCTAATACAACAAAGATTGAAACTCCTTATGGCGTTTGCCCTGGCTGATATACGCAAGTTCAAAGGAAATTCTAATACAACAAAGATTGAAACTAAGATACTTGCGATACGAGTCGTGTCATCATCAGTTCAAAGGAAATTCTAATACAACAAAGATTGAAACACCCAGCATATGCAGCACTACCTCCACCAGCTGCAGTTCAAAGGAAATTCTAATACAACAAAGATTGAAACATCCAAAGCACCCATCCATGCATCAATAGGCAGATGTTCAAAGGAAATTCTAATACAACAAAGATTGAAACGCAATATCGGCGCCAATATCTGCACGTCTAGTATAGTTCAAAGGAAATTCTAATACAACAAAGATTGAAACCTCTTAGATGATATCCCACAACAAACCTTTATTAGGTTCAAAGGAAATTCTAATACAACAAAGATTGAAACTACCGGATAACACTAAAACGGATCGCAGTCCAATAGTTCAAAGGAAATTCTAATACAACAAAGATTGAAACTGTTTTTATTTGCTGTTGTTGCCTTTTTTTCATTGAGTTCAAAGGAAATTCTAATACAACAAAGATTGAAACCATGTCAGACACATATGCAAGATACAACAATAAAGTTCAAAGGAAATTCTAATACAACAAAGATTGAAACAGAGCGTCTTCTTGCTTTTTTGCACTACCGAAACCGGTTCAAAGGAAATTCTAATACAACAAAGATTGAAACATGGCTGTTGAACAGATTCTACTCGACCCTAACCTGTTCAAAGGAAATTCTAATACAACAAAGATTGAAACCTGTGAAACATACTTGTTGGCTGTGTGGCAATACGTTCAAAGGAAATTCTAATACAACAAAGATTGAAACGGGAAAAGCCCCTCACCGTAGGCTAGGATACCAAAAGTTCAAAGGAAATTCTAATACAACAAAGATTGAAACTATATTCAAGTCCAAAGATTACCAGTTTGGTTTTGTTCAAAGGAAATTCTAATACAACAAAGATTGAAACCCTTGAAAAGCAGTGCTTTGATATATTTGTGTCAGTTCAAAGGAAATTCTAATACAACAAAGATTGAAACACTCCTCCTGCACACATTCAGGACACATACACAGTTCAAAGGAAATTCTAATACAACAAAGATTGAAACTTAATGGCTGACAACTCTGCTATTGAATGGACCGAGTTCAAAGGAAATTCTAATACAACAAAGATTGAAACCCGTTGTCAAATATGGCATCCCTGATTGTTGTATAGTTCAAAGGAAATTCTAATACAACAAAGATTGAAACTAACGTTCTTCGATGATGTACGAGCTAATATATTATGTTCAAAGGAAATTCTAATACAACAAAGATTGAAACTGACATACTGTAATTCAAACTCACAACTATGACAGTTCAAAGGAAATTCTAATACAACAAAGATTGAAACTAAGATCCGATCGATTCACCGTTGAAAGGTTTGAGAGTTCAAAGGAAATTCTAATACAACAAAGATTGAAACTGCAGAGGAAGAGGGATTAGCAGGAGGGCCATCAAGTTCAAAGGAAATTCTAATACAACAAAGATTGAAACCGATCACTATACCAAAGCCCACAATAACCTATTACCGTTCAAAGGAAATTCTAATACAACAAAGATTGAAACTATCAACCCAAAATGTACCCAGTACGATAAAGACAGTTCAAAGGAAATTCTAATACAACAAAGATTGAAACGATCCTGCAAAGTACGCAGAATTGACTAAAGGATAGTTCAAAGGAAATTCTAATACAACAAAGATTGAAACTAGTAACAGAACCCAACAACAAGATAAGATAACCTAGTTCAAAGGAAATTCTAATACAACAAAGATTGAAACATGGCAAAGAGGTAACAAGATCCCCGAATCCTACAGTTCAAAGGAAATTCTAATACAACAAAGATTGAAACTGTAGTACGTTTGTGTCTCGGAGGAAATCGCCTAGTTCAAAGGAAATTCTAATACAACAAAGATTGAAACATACCGTCCTGACATCAAATGTACCGACAGGTGTAGTTCAAAGGAAATTCTAATACAACAAAGATTGAAACCGCCCCACTTGGAGCACTCCCCCATATTGACCACTGTTCAAAGGAAATTCTAATACAACAAAGATTGAAACGAGGTAAAAGGTTTGGAGTCAGAAACTACGGAGGGGGTTCAAAGGAAATTCTAATACAACAAAGATTGAAACGATTGGATTAGTGGACGACTGCAAAATCGCTCCCAAAGTTCAAAGGAAATTCTAATACAACAAAGATTGAAACCTTGCACAGCATCAAGGAGAGTTAGATGCTGCAGTACGTTCAAAGGAAATTCTAATACAACAAAGATTGAAACCGACGGCAACGGAACCGGCGGCGAAACCACAGATAAGTTCAAAGGAAATTCTAATACAACAAAGATTGAAACCCAAAGGGACTGAGTGCCGTACTCGACAATGAAGGTTCAAAGGAAATTCTAATACAACAAAGATTGAAACTCCCTAAACAGGGTATCGACCCAGTTAGAAAAAGGGTTCAAAGGAAATTCTAATACAACAAAGATTGAAACATAATCGAGCACAACGCCAAACACAAATTTACAGGGTTCAAAGGAAATTCTAATACAACAAAGATTGAAACTTTACTGACATTATACACCCTCGGAGGTACCAGTGTTCAAAGGAAATTCTAATACAACAAAGATTGAAACCCTCTGAAAGTGAAACCCGGCTCCATTCAATTTTAGTTCAAAGGAAATTCTAATACAACAAAGATTGAAACCCATGTATTCTTCTAGAATTGTGCCGATACCCTTGGTTCAAAGGAAATTCTAATACAACAAAGATTGAAACTCAATTACTCCGTGCAACTCTTTTGGCAGCCCCAAAGTTCAAAGGAAATTCTAATACAACAAAGATTGAAACTATGATCCTATCCCTGATGACTCAGTACTTGGTCGTTCAAAGGAAATTCTAATACAACAAAGATTGAAACACCTATGAGAATAACGACATAGATAGAGCCGAAGAAGTTCAAAGGAAATTCTAATACAACAAAGATTGAAACAAAAAAGAATCGTGAAAAAAATCGATCCGCTAGAATTGTTCAAAGGAAATTCTAATACAACAAAGATTGAAACCCTTTTTTGGGGCTGGCTTGACGTCTACGCTTTACAGTTCAAAGGAAATTCTAATACAACAAAGATTGAAACACCTGGAGGGCAGCGCTAGGAACCGAGGCCGCGCTAGTTCAAAGGAAATTCTAATACAACAAAGATTGAAACTCTTAATGATGTCAAGTTCTGCCAACATGTCCAAGGTTCAAAGGAAATTCTAATACAACAAAGATTGAAACTCAATGTTGTATATGATGTAAAAACCAGATCGGTTTGTTCAAAGGAAATTCTAATACAACAAAGATTGAAACTCACCTCCTCCCATTGAGTGAGCAGATGAGCAAGGTTCAAAGGAAATTCTAATACAACAAAGATTGAAACTGCCAACGACTAGGATAGGCGGAAAGCCAAATAAGTTCAAAGGAAATTCTAATACAACAAAGATTGAAACGATTGTGGCATTGTCATTATACAGTGATACATGGTCTCAGTTCAAAGGAAATTCTAATACAACAAAGATTGAAACACAAATCCATTCACGACAGAAGGCGCGACACATTGTTCAAAGGAAATTCTAATACAACAAAGATTGAAACTTGGTATTTGGATAGCCCAGGTGCTGCTGAGAAAGTTCAAAGGAAATTCTAATACAACAAAGATTGAAACCGGTAACCAGGCAGTCAAAGAGATGAATGAGAGGGGGTTCAAAGGAAATTCTAATACAACAAAGATTGAAACAAGCAATTATATCATGAGGAAGTGACGGATGAAAGTTCAAAGGAAATTCTAATACAACAAAGATTGAAACTCTTGTAGGTGGGGCGCCTCTGCTGTCCAATGCTGTTCAAAGGAAATTCTAATACAACAAAGATTGAAACTGAGAGTGATCACCTTCCAATTTAGCTTGGCGATGGTTCAAAGGAAATTCTAATACAACAAAGATTGAAACTGTGACCTGCTTCTGTGGTGTGTTCCGAGTAAATAGTTCAAAGGAAATTCTAATACAACAAAGATTGAAACTACATCACGCGTCCCGCTCCAAAAATTGCCGCCGGGTTCAAAGGAAATTCTAATACAACAAAGATTGAAACTATTGTATTCATACGTATCAAAATCTTGATACAATGTTCAAAGGAAATTCTAATACAACAAAGATTGAAACCCTCCAAAGTGGAGCCGCCTCAAAAAGATGGTAAAGTTCAAAGGAAATTCTAATACAACAAAGATTGAAACTTAAAGATCGTACGATATTACTTGGTTATAATTAGTTCAAAGGAAATTCTAATACAACAAAGATTGAAACCCAATAATTAGCACCTCGTTAAACTGCATAGGCACGTTCAAAGGAAATTCTAATACAACAAAGATTGAAACACACCTACTGAGGCAATCCAACAATATGAGGCAAGTTCAAAGGAAATTCTAATACAACAAAGATTGAAACGGCGAGAAATTAGTACAGTTTGGCATAAATGGAAGTTCAAAGGAAATTCTAATACAACAAAGATTGAAACACAAGAACAACGTGCTGACCCACGAGGATAGAACTGTTCAAAGGAAATTCTAATACAACAAAGATTGAAACTTGTGACCATCTTAGGTTCCACTAGTGGACAGATGTTCAAAGGAAATTCTAATACAACAAAGATTGAAACTGTTGTGATAGAGTCTTATCAGGTGTGGGTCTATAGTTCAAAGGAAATTCTAATACAACAAAGATTGAAACATTCAATGTCTGATCTATTCCATGAGAATGCCACAGTTCAAAGGAAATTCTAATACAACAAAGATTGAAACTTCGTACTGATTCAAGATCAGGAGACAGTAACCAGGTTCAAAGGAAATTCTAATACAACAAAGATTGAAACATGCGTGTTCCACTGTGTCCTTTACTGTATCGGTCGTTCAAAGGAAATTCTAATACAACAAAGATTGAAACTCGTTTTGCAAGTTGTGATCTCGTTGAGGTATGTTAGTTCAAAGGAAATTCTAATACAACAAAGATTGAAACATTAGTGACAGCAACTATTGTCCGCGCGCTTAAAGTTCAAAGGAAATTCTAATACAACAAAGATTGAAACCCCAAAGAGCTGCATGGAATCATTGACGATAAAGGTTCAAAGGAAATTCTAATACAACAAAGATTGAAACGATCTCCTCCAGAAAGGGGGGGCAATTGGCCATAGTTCAAAGGAAATTCTAATACAACAAAGATTGAAACCGGTTACTCTAAAACCAGTTCTGAAATTATACTCGAGTTCAAAGGAAATTCTAATACAACAAAGATTGAAACGCTGATCGGATTGTAGCGATCGCCGCCTCTCTGAAGTTCAAAGGAAATTCTAATACAACAAAGATTGAAACCGTCACACATCCTCTATTAAACTTGGGTCTCATAAGTTCAAAGGAAATTCTAATACAACAAAGATTGAAACTGTTAAAGCACATGACAAATTATTACCTAAAGAAGTTCAAAGGAAATTCTAATACAACAAAGATTGAAACCTGAAAAATCATCTGTTTGGTAATATGATTGTAAACGTTCAAAGGAAATTCTAATACAACAAAGATTGAAACCCCTGAAACAATATAGACTTAGTATCATCTGCTACAAGTTCAAAGGAAATTCTAATACAACAAAGATTGAAACTGAACATAAAGGGAAACATACACCCGAAACTGTCAAAGTTCAAAGGAAATTCTAATACAACAAAGATTGAAACGGATCAATCAGCCGATCCCCTGAACAGAAAAAAAAAGTTCAAAGGAAATTCTAATACAACAAAGATTGAAACCCTCCTTGAGAGAATCCACCACGAGAACCGCCACGGTTCAAAGGAAATTCTAATACAACAAAGATTGAAACTAGTGATAAAACCAACAGGTCGATTGGGTAATGGGTTCAAAGGAAATTCTAATACAACAAAGATTGAAACCAGTAATCCAAACACTGTCTGATTCCACTATCACAGTTCAAAGGAAATTCTAATACAACAAAGATTGAAACTATGCCCACACTGAGTAGGGGGGTCAAAAAATGGGTTCAAAGGAAATTCTAATACAACAAAGATTGAAACCAGAATACCGTCGTACATACATGGCTGAGTGGCCTGTTCAAAGGAAATTCTAATACAACAAAGATTGAAACTACCAAGTGTTCCAAGATTGATTATATCGCCCCAAAGTTCAAAGGAAATTCTAATACAACAAAGATTGAAACATCTATTGTACAAAAACAACAGAAGAAAAGCAGTTAGTTCAAAGGAAATTCTAATACAACAAAGATTGAAACAACGAAAACGGATTCACAAAAATGAATAGCAAGTTGGTTCAAAGGAAATTCTAATACAACAAAGATTGAAACGGCGGTACACCGGGCCAAACAGGTTACCAGTTGGGTTCAAAGGAAATTCTAATACAACAAAGATTGAAACACTCTATTATTGTAGAAACTGGTGTTGGTGGGTCAGTTCAAAGGAAATTCTAATACAACAAAGATTGAAACTCATCTTCATAATCACCATCAAGTACCACCAAATAGTTCAAAGGAAATTCTAATACAACAAAGATTGAAACTTAGCATGACTGCCATAATGTTCAGGACAGTATAGCGTTCAAAGGAAATTCTAATACAACAAAGATTGAAACCTCGAATTGGGCTATAATACTGAACATGGCAGTAGTTCAAAGGAAATTCTAATACAACAAAGATTGAAACTCCAATTGTGGCTAAATAGGGTTACTGATAGGATGGTTCAAAGGAAATTCTAATACAACAAAGATTGAAACTTAATAGGGGTTATGTGTTTTCTTTCAATTACCCTTTGTTCAAAGGAAATTCTAATACAACAAAGATTGAAACACCCTCGAGAATCCAAGTACCACCATCAACACAGCGTTCAAAGGAAATTCTAATACAACAAAGATTGAAACCACAATCGCAGGCGGTTCCAATTTCCTAACAACGGGTTCAAAGGAAATTCTAATACAACAAAGATTGAAACTATTGGATAGCTAGAGATAAGGGATTATTAGATGGTTCAAAGGAAATTCTAATACAACAAAGATTGAAACCAGCAGACCCTGACAGGTTTGCCTTGTTGTGCATTAGTTCAAAGGAAATTCTAATACAACAAAGATTGAAACCCAGACCTGCCCGGGTTGATTGGCGTTAATGCTTAGTTCAAAGGAAATTCTAATACAACAAAGATTGAAACATAAAACCAAAAGGCTCTATAAAAAATAATGATGGTTCAAAGGAAATTCTAATACAACAAAGATTGAAACTTGATAACTAGCAGTGATTCCATGAAAAAACCAGGTTCAAAGGAAATTCTAATACAACAAAGATTGAAACTCACAAGATTTTGACACTAAACAGGAAGTGGACAGTTCAAAGGAAATTCTAATACAACAAAGATTGAAACTGCCATAGACAAAGACACAAGCAGATCCCTCACTGAAGTTCAAAGGAAATTCTAATACAACAAAGATTGAAACGTTTAACAAGAGACATGATAAAAATAGAAAAAAGCGGTTCAAAGGAAATTCTAATACAACAAAGATTGAAACATGGTGTAGGACAATCAGTATCTTCAGGTATAGAGTTCAAAGGAAATTCTAATACAACAAAGATTGAAACTGACATTGGATTATATTGAGGATATAGAATTTACAAGTTCAAAGGAAATTCTAATACAACAAAGATTGAAACCAATAGTTTCGATCTAATGCAACAATCAACATATGTTCAAAGGAAATTCTAATACAACAAAGATTGAAACGTTGCCTATGGTACCGGGGCCGTTATGGCAGATCAGTTCAAAGGAAATTCTAATACAACAAAGATTGAAACTCCAAATGGTCAGAAGATAAGAATTTTTTACATCAAGTTCAAAGGAAATTCTAATACAACAAAGATTGAAACATTGCATCGTCATCGATATCAACATAAGCAGAATGTTCAAAGGAAATTCTAATACAACAAAGATTGAAACTCTCTTGGCATATAATCAATCACCATCTGGGTAAGTTCAAAGGAAATTCTAATACAACAAAGATTGAAACCCATATCCCTCCGGCTGATGAAATATTTTATCTCCGTTCAAAGGAAATTCTAATACAACAAAGATTGAAACCTGTTTGACGATATTTCACGGATGGATGCAATAAGGTTCAAAGGAAATTCTAATACAACAAAGATTGAAACGTAATGATATATTTGAAAGTATTAGAGGTGATGAGTTCAAAGGAAATTCTAATACAACAAAGATTGAAACCTTTGGCAGCAGCTGGAATCGAAGGTGGCTTTGAAGTTCAAAGGAAATTCTAATACAACAAAGATTGAAACGCAACAGAACAAATACAAACAGTAGATCATCTGACAGTTCAAAGGAAATTCTAATACAACAAAGATTGAAACGATGTTATCTGGGAAGATTCACTAGTGCAAGTTAGTTCAAAGGAAATTCTAATACAACAAAGATTGAAACATATTGCTTTTTTTTACAATTTGATAAAAAAAACAAGTTCAAAGGAAATTCTAATACAACAAAGATTGAAACTAGCATTTGGATGAGGACCATACCCCAATAACGCGTTCAAAGGAAATTCTAATACAACAAAGATTGAAACGTGCCAACATAATCCCTCTCTGCCTTTACACTATGTTCAAAGGAAATTCTAATACAACAAAGATTGAAACTCTTGAAAGTAGTCTATTCCAAGATTGAGGGATCGGTTCAAAGGAAATTCTAATACAACAAAGATTGAAACGACTTAGTTAAAGCGTCTTTGAGTATTGACATTTGGTTCAAAGGAAATTCTAATACAACAAAGATTGAAACTAAATGATGATGGGTATTCAATACCTACCCACATTTGTTCAAAGGAAATTCTAATACAACAAAGATTGAAACGGTGCAGGTCAAGCGACTGGATTAGTTGCTTCTAGGTTCAAAGGAAATTCTAATACAACAAAGATTGAAACTAACAGGGGGGGGGGATCGATTTTGGATAGTGGGCATAGTTCAAAGGAAATTCTAATACAACAAAGATTGAAACCAATATACCCTCACACTCTGCGTATACCACAAGGCAGTTCAAAGGAAATTCTAATACAACAAAGATTAAAACATAATAGATTATGCATAATCTAGATTACCCATAATCTCTATTTTAAAATAATTGCTAAATATTTTAGTGACTTGTGCCGCTCGTGACAATCTTCATAATACTTGCATACAATCATCCGATATTCCAGTTACTTCTGAGCTAACTGTATGTGGAATGTAGTTTTATCAAAATTTTACCAAACAATCCTTTGCCATTGAGCATTTTTGTGTGAGCTGCAACTGCCTCCTCCAATGAATAAACAGAATCAATTACTGATTTTATTTTACCTTGGGACATCCAATAGAGACCCTGTTCTAGTTCAGCCCGCGTCCCTTGAGTAGAACCCAAAATGTTAATCCCTTTAAAGAAGATATGGCGTAGATCAGTTGGCGCATTATACCCAGTAGTAGCACCAGTAGTTACAATTGTTCCTCCATAGTTCAGCAAGGTTAGTTCCTTGTTCCAGTGAGTACCGCCAATATGTTCAAAAATCACATCAACGCCAGGTACATCTCCAAGCGGTTTTGCTATTTTCTTTGCAATTGATTTGACTGTGTTGTGCCAATCATCCTGTCGATGATCCACTGCAAAATCAGCTCCCAAGTCCAACAATCTTTGCAACTTGTCAGGACTAGCAGTGGCAATGACGGTGCATCCAAAGAGTTTTGCAATCTGAATTCCATATGTACCAACACCTGAACTGCCGCCCATAACCAAAACAATGTCTCCGGGTTGAATTTTTGCCCTACCAACTAGCATATGCCAAGAGGTCAGCAAAGTCATTGATGCAGCAGCTGCTTGATCATATGAAACCCCTGAAGGAATTTTTACAACATTAACTTCCGGAAGATGGGTAAATTCACAATAGCCGCCCCAAAGCGGACCTGTCTCAAAACCCCAGATACGACGTTTCCTGCAGTTGTACTCTTGCCCGCTAGTGCAGTATTTACAAACTCGACAAGACATATTTCCATGGGAGACAACCCTGTCACCAATTTTGATATTATTGACGTTACTGCCAACTGCAGTGACTTGTCCTGCTGCATCAGTACCAGAGATATGCGGTAGCGGAACAGCTAAAGGCTTACCTCGCATGCCCCATATATCGTCATAGTTGAGTGCTGCAACCTCTACTCTAAAAACAACTTCATTTGGCTTTGGTTCAGGAATAGGAATGTCCCGTATCTTTAAGATTTTAGCATAGTCATCGTCAACTGCGTAATCATCATACACCAGAGCCTTCATAATTTTTTTCTGATGTCTAGTGATATATGATTTACCAGAATTTAGAAGAAAGACCACAAACAATTATAATCACAGAAACCGAGTTTACAACATGCCAGATAGCATAACATTCCCGGGAGAAAAGATAGCATCTATTGAAGAATATGAGGCAGGACATAACACATTTGATGACGGAAATATGGTCAGAGCGGCAACAGTGGGAATACCAGATATTGATAAAATATTACGAACTGCCAATATAAGACATCCAAAACTGTTATCAATTCCAAAAGTCGGGGATGTTATAATTGGAACGGTTGCAGCAGTACTGTCATCGATGATCGCAGTATCAATTGACTACATCAATGGAAAGGCAACGACATCCAAAGTAGAATGCGTATGTGCAACACGGAATTTAAGAATTCGAAACGTGGCACTAGTCAATGACATAGTCACACTAAAAATTGTCAATCATCTTAACGGAACAATTCATGCAACGATAAGTGAGCCAAACTTAGGAATTTTATTTACAAAATGTCGAAAGTGTGGAGGCAAAGTTATTCCCATGCGTGATGCTATAAAATGTACAGAGTGTGCGTGGATTGACGAAAGAAAACTCTCTGCAAACTTTGGAAATACTGATTTTGTGAATTTGAGTGAGTAAAGATGACTCTAGTTTCGTTCCCAGGCGAACGGGGAGCATACAGTGAAGCAGCGGCAGAATCGTTTTTTAACGAAAAGATTGAAACCGTTCCACTTGCGACATTTGCAGAAATACTAGAATATGCGTCAACTGACAAGGTGCAATACGCAATTCTTCCAGTAGAGAATTCGTTGGAAGGAAGTGTAGGAGAGAGTTACGACTTGCTGTATTCAACCTCTCTTTACGCAATAGGTGAAATATATTATAAAGTCGAGCATTGTTTAATTGGAGAGGGCAAGATATCTGAAATAGATACGGTATACTCACATCCACAAGCTTTGGGTCAATGTAAACAATTTATTGAAAAATATGGTATGAAACCAATACCTGTATACGATACGGCAGGAAGTGTAAAGATGGTCAAAGATCTAAATAAAACAAATTGTGCTAGTATCGCAAGTAAAAGAGCAGCTGAGATAAACCAGATGCCAATTATTGTAGAGGATATTGCAAATGACAAGAACAACCATACAAGATTCCTAATAATGGCAAAGACGCAGAGTGCCCAAACAGAAAATGACAAAACATCGGTAATATTTTCAATAAAACATGAGCCAGGGGCATTATACAGAGTTATAAAGAATTTTCATGTAAATAATGTCAATCTGACTAAAATTGAGTCAAGACCAACTAAAAGCAATACATGGGAGTATAACTTTTACGTAGATTTTGAAGGACACAAAGATGATCCCAAAATTGCAGGTATGTTAAAAGAAATAAAACGCGATGCATTGTTTATGAAAGTGTTGGGCTCTTATCCAAGTGCAAAATCAAGATAAAAGAAAACCGGCTAAAATCCTTTAGGTTTTCTGAGAGTAAATCCCATGCTAAACCCAATGATTACTATTCCAGATATTATCACCATCAAATCATAGGTAAACCAGATAGGATCAGAACTTCTAATGAATACTCCAGTTATTGTCAACTCGGAACTGCCAGTATTCTGTATTTGAATTGTTGATTCACCATCCCCGTCATGCACCCAATCAAAAGACTGTTTGCCGTTGTTGTAGGAGGTTCTATTTTCTATTTGAAAACCGTCATTGGGACTTGTGAGTTTGATATCAAATGCGTCACCTGATATTACCATATGTTGTGGAGTTTGATCCGGTGCAGGAATAACATAAAACTCAGAGCCTCCCCGGTCTAGTGTATTAGTCTCATTAATGGTAATTAGGCCAATATGTTGTATTAAAGAGGCTGCACCGATTCCAATTATTAGAATACCGACTATTAATCCAATTACAGTTCTTTTAGAAAGCATGCCAGAATAATATCATCAGATACTGCTTAAAAAATTATCTACATTAGAGATACATCATGAGGTTGACTTTCTGCAAAGCCGGCTCTAGACATTTTGATAAACTCTGCATTTGTTTGCATTTGAGGTATCGTGTGAGCACCGCAATAGCTTAGACCTGAGCGTAATCCGCCTGTAAGTTGTTTGAGTATATCAGTTACGGTTCCCTTGTAAGGAACCATTGCCTCGACACCTTCTGCAACATAATCATTAAGATCATCGTCAAGTGATATAGAGCCCGTTTCTTTAGATTTCCTGCCTATTGATGCTGCCAATGATGCCATACCACGATACACTTTGAATCGTTTTCCGTTTTTAGTCAGTACTGTACCTGGAGATTCATCAGTTCCTCCAAGCATACTGCCTATCATTACTGAGGAGGCGCCAGATGCCAGTGCTTTGGTTGCGTCTCCTGATGTACGGGTTCCGCCATCAGAAATTACAGGAATTCCATGGTCATTTGCAATATGTGCACAATCCATCACAGCAGTTAATTGTGGTACACCAGAGCCGGTAATCACTCTAGTAATACAGATAGAACCTGAACCTACACCTATCTTGATTGCATCAACACCTGCTGTGATCAAATCCTTTGCGCCTTGAGCTGTTGCGATATTTCCTGCAATCAGTTCACAATCAGGAAATGCTTTTTTGATATTACGTATTGTGCTCAATGCATTTTCACTATGCCCGTGAGCAATATCTACAACCAGAACATCAGTGCCTGCATTCAAAAGAGATTCACTTCTCTCTAAAAAGTCACCTTTAACACCAACAGCAGCACCAACTAGTGGCCTACCCTTCTTATCTTTGGATGCATTTGGGAAATCATCATTGTTAGTGATATCCTTGCTTGTGATTAATCCTGTAACAATTCCTGAATCATTAACAATAGGCAACTTTTCAATGCGATGCTTGTGTAAGAGATCCTTTGCCTCATCCAAGGTAACGCCTGATTTTGCAGTAACAACGTCTCGAGTCATGACATCTGCAACTGTACTGTTCAGATCAGCAAATAACAGATCTCGGTTAGTTATAATGCCTATTAGTTTTTTAGAGTCAGAGTCAACAACTAAAAGACCTGAAACGTCCTTATCTAACGCATAAGCAAGAGCGTCTTCTACATTTTTGTTAGGTGATATAGAATAAGGGTTTTCAATCATTATGCTACCAGAACGTTTTACCTTTAGAATTTCGTTTGTCTGCTCCTGAATTGTCAAAAACCTATGAATAATTCCTATACCCCCTGCACGAGCCATAGCTCCTGCCATTACAGACTCGGTCACAGTATCCATGTTTGCACTCACAAAAGGGATGTTAATCGATATATTTCGAGATAGTTTTGTTGCAATGTTAGTTTGGCTTCTACTTGTAATATCAGAGTATTTCGGTACTAGTAATACGTCGTCAAAAGTTAATCCTTCTTTAAATTCCAATGAAACCTTGTTAAGAAAGCCAAATATCGATTATAAGCCTTTGTGTTAGAGGGTTGTAGCAGGTTAGGTTAAGCACAAAATTAACTTTCTTCGACCATATTAAGCTAAATTCTATTGCATAAAGCCATTTCATGGTCAAATCCAGATATCAAAATACTGCGGGACGAATTGGTCAAGATGATGGCAGATAACAAGAAAAAAGATTCGGTGATCGAGGAACAAGCACGTATATTGGATGATGATAACATGCCTACTCACGTAGGACAAGATGAGGCTAAACTGGTTCGAAAAACTGTCAGAAGCGTTCTGGCGACCTAACCTACTACCTTCCACCGTTCTTAAGATATTTATGCATCTACAAATTTCCAAATGTTGTGAATTCTAGAATACAAAATACCAAAAAAGAACAAATTAGTAATACTTTTGTAAAAAAAGAACGTACAAGTAGTGTGCGACGAATGAAAGGAGAGAGCCAATTGGTTAATGCACATATTTTATTGCAATGTGGGAATGCAAAACATGAAAGTATGTGTGCAAAACTGAAAGATGCATTGGTAGCCAATTTCAACGAAGTCAAAGAAGCAGATACAATCACACAAATCATGGGTGACACTAATTTTTGTGTGTCAGGAATTGCAAAAATAGATCCTCATAAAAGAGATTCATTCGTAAGTGCGTTACGTTCACTTCAAACAAACTCTAACAAAAACTCCAGAGTTAAAGATGTGAGTGTTTATTTAGAAGCCATCTAATTTTATTTTTGATAAAAATGATAATACATATTTTCTGTAAACCTGACGGGATCGCAAAAACTATTTCAAAATTAAAAGGCATTAAGATATTCTCCGAAATTAAAAAATTAGATCAACCTGACATGCTGTGGCTAAAAACTAAAGATCCGCTTTACGATAACGAAAAAGACAAGATCTTAAGTGTAAACAAAAAACTATTAGATATTCAAACCATACGTTCATTTTCATTTTATCCATTTAAATCTGGAAGGATGGGTCAAACAACCAAAGCCAAGATCAAACACATCTTTTTTGACATAGATAGTACGTTAACGCATAAAGGGATTACCACACTTAATAGAAATGTTAAAGGAATGTTTGCAAAGTTTCTGGAACAAAATTGTTCAGTGTATTTTTGTACAGGTCGAGCCTCACAAGATGTAAAAAAACTGATCAGGATGTATAAAACGTCCCCATACGGAATTGCAGAAAATGGCGGAATCATAATAAACTCTTCTCTACCTAATGAAAGGTTTGGAGACAGAATAGAACCAGATAGGCTAATCAAGCATTTATCAGCCAAAAACATCTCGTACAAATTAGACCCCAATCAACAAAGTAGAAAGACAGAATACGTGATAATTAAGAATTCGTTAACTAGAACACGATTGAACAAAGCTATTAGAGATTCAAAATCACAAGTAGAAATCCATACAAGTAAGAATACCTATCACATTAGTAAAAAAAATGTAAACAAAGGAGTCGCCATAGAATACGTTACTAGTGAAGAAGAATTAAGCTTGGGTAGTAGTGATCATGAAATTATAACAGTCGGGACAGTGATTTAGATATACCAATGTTCGAGATTAGTGATTCTAGCTATGCGGTGGGAAACGCAGATTCTGTTGTAAAGAAAAAAGCAACATGCACATTAAGGAATAATGCGCCAAAGGCGATAGAAGAACTGTATGATAAACTTTTTTTATATGCATAAAATAATGCACCTGTTTTACCTTCAAACCTCAATAATGCGTTTGCCTTTTCAAAGTATCTATCACGATCCCGTGGATTTAGTTTAATTCCCCGTCGTCATACACCACCGTTTTGTGAGAACCGTTGTTCCATGCGGTACCGAAAAACATGAAATATGGATGACAGGGGGGTATTCATACTTTGTATTCTACCATGCCTGTTCACGTGGGATAAGAGGGGGCCAAACTGGTTCGAAAAACTGTCAGATACGTTCTGGGCGACCTAATCTATTACGTTTCAGGTAAAATATATCAGTGCCGCATATTATTTTGAGTTACCATACTTTCATTATGAATTATAGTTATCCACTTGTTTTGCCGTGTTCAGCTCTCGATAACCCAACAGACCAATCAACGAAAAGTAGGTAGATGCCAATAATTTCACAGAACCGTCGATTAATCTAAGCTCGGTTTCTGATAAATCAACAAAACCATAAAGAGGATCGCGTATTGATTTGAATCTAAAACAGTTTTTAGGAGATTTTGACAAGTTTTAGTTTTTCCAAAAGTTTCGCACCTTGTTCTACATTATCTGAGGAGACATTCCAGCCTAACTCTTTTGCATTGTTTATTGCTTCTTTGATTGTCAGTTTCTCATGATTTTCTTTATGTGCATACAACATGTAAAAGATCTTTGATGCAAATGAAAGTGGAGTGGTCTTTAATCCACAGAACACTTTGCAAGTATCTACCAGTTCTTTAATCTTTTCATATTCTTCTTTCGTTTCATTTTTGATCCGATCGATTACTTTCTGACCATCCGTGGTAAGTCTGTAGATGTATCCTTCATACATTGTTCCAGGAATCTTAGTTTCCGTCACAAATGAATATGAAACTAGTTTTTCTAAAGCAATTCCTAGTTCAGAACTGAATGGTCCGTAGTAGTGTGGTTTGTATGAGGGAATTTCTAATTGCGGGATTGTATTCTGTGCGAGATAAACCAATTTTTGAATTGTAGTTCTTCCTTTAATTTCTCCTCCGTTAGCATCTAAAATTGATTCAATTACTTCGTAAACATCCATCAGATTCCCTATACAAATTAGACAAACACATCTTTTAAGATTTTGGCATTGTCTAAGATAATCGGTTAGGTAGAGCACCCAATAATGTACTTTTATACATATTGTGTATTAGCAGTTAAGCGAAATGTGATGCGGGCGTTTGAGGCCCAACTGGATTCATGTCTGGTATGTAAGCCCCAATCACTTCTCTGATCCATCAGTGGGATACATTTCGCTTAACTGCAGAGAAAAGGTAGAACAACGACATCTGAATCAATTACCAATCTGCCGTTTAACTACAGTGCCTCTTGCTCAAAAAATCATATGCGAGGTTTATCTTGCTCTGTGCCTGAGTCAGTAGTCGTTGCTCTTTGCGAGTCCTATTTGCACTCCCGCGTGAAGCATTGTAGCTCTTGCTTAGTTTTTTGAATCTGGCTTTTATTTGAGCACACGTCACGTCTTGGGTTACGTTAAATATCTTGTAAGGGTCAGCAGTGTGCAAAATTTGATTAATAGAGGGAACTACAAGATCATCATTTGAGCGTGATGGTATGCTCGATTTAGCAGATATTTTGTCTTGAGAATTACTTTTATTTTTTGCTTGTTTCTTGATCTCCTCTCGAGCCTCCTGCTCTATCTTCTGCCTTGCTTGCTTTGTCTCCTCTGAGATTACCTGCTCCTCATACAGCCTGTTGCCGCTGTGGGTATGCCTGCCTAATCTGTCGAGCAGATCGGCATAACCGATATCGTCATCATCGCCACCGTTATCATTATAGCCTAGATCGTCATCATCGCCACCGCCATTACCATTATCGTTGTAACCGTCTTGCACAGTGTCTTCGTCGCCTAACTGTTCTTGTTTTGGCTCACCATCAATATCCATGTGGTCATGTACATTGTGCCGCAATCCTATCCGGTTCAAGCCACATCTAGGATCGTCACATGGATTTGTCACCGGTTTGCTCTCAATCAATTCATGATTTGTATGAGGAACCGCTTGCCTATTTAACGGACATGTAGGATCATTACAGCGATTCATTTATCAGCATCTACCAAAAACACAGGCGGTTTTTTGTATGTAACAAAACCAAGATCATCCAAGGAGATAGTCATCTTATTATTCCAGTTAGATATCAACTCAAACACATCTCTGTAAATGATTGATTCATGACAACAAATATTCATGTTCATTTTGCATATTCTACTAGGTTTATAACGTACGAATCCCAATATCACTGTATTACCAATAGGCTATTTAACAATATAGAAAGCAAGACATAATTCGATCTTGTCCATTGTTCCACTGACTAGAAACCCTAGCATAATCTACTTTTGTGAGAAGGTTATCCCTTCGTACATGTGTATGAATATTGACTTGATGTTTTGTTCCAAGATATCATCACGGTAATTACATGATGATGTATGTATAATAATCCTCTTACTTGATCTTACCAAAAAGAGACGATGCCACAGTTGCAGCGTCTTTTGTAGCTTGCACGTTGTGGGTGCGTATAATATCAGCACCGTAAATAACAGAGATTGCCTCTGCTGCAACAGAACCAAATACACGCTCAATAGGATTGTCTTCTCGTTTGAGGATTTTGCCCAAGAATGATTTGTTTGAAGCAGATACCAGTATGGGGTTAGATCCCTTGATAGAATCCAAGTTTTTGATTATAGAGAGATCACGCCTTACCCAGTCAGAGGCAATCTTTGTAAAAAATGGACCGCGGCCGGTCTTTCTAAAGAACCCAATGGCAGGATCCAATACAATACTGTCCAAAGAGATATCGGATTTTTTTGCGATCTGCAGGCTCTCTTTGAATAGTCTTTTTACAGATGCTACGGGACTGCCGACTACAAGTTTTGAGCTATACGCACATAAGATCAGAGACGGATTAAACCCTGAAACAACTTTGGGCATACTGCTGTCGTATTTTAGACCAGAGATATCATTGATAATCTCAACACCCTGTTCCAAAACGTCGTGTGCGACTTTGGATCTACATGTATCAACAGATATTGGAAGATTGGTAAAATTTTGAACTATTTTGACTGCATCAAGAATTCGTTTAGATTCAATGCCTTCTGATACCATAGTTGACAGATAAGGTGCAGTAGACATTCCTCCAATATCAATAAAATCGGCCCCTTGATCCTCAATCTGTTTAGCAATATTTTTCATACGGGTTTTGGTAGTGCCTATTGATTTTTTGTAAAATGATTCGGGACTGGTATTCAGAATTCCCATAATCCGTACAGGATTCGTACCTCCTACACTTACATTGCCTAACTTCTTTACCACACTGTTTATCAAAGGCTGATATAATTTGAATGTATGACGGTAAGAGGTTGGAAGAGTAGATATACAGATATTTTAAAAGAGTTCAAGTATAGTGAAAAAAAAGACAGAGAATCAGCTGTTCTGTTGGATTCAATCATAAAAGAATCTAATGCCGATACACAATTAAATAATTTAATTCGAGGAAAGGCGGTTCTAGTGATTGGCTCAGGACCGTCCTTGTCAACTGCCATTACAGAATTAAAAAAATATCAAAGAACAGTAAAGATTGCAGCAGATAGTTCAGTAAAAACACTTGTTACTAATGGAGTAATTCCAGATATTGTCATAACAGATTTGGATGGGGATGAGGGCACATTTAAAAAGATATCAAAGACCAAAACAGTATTTGTCGTGCATGCACACGGAGACAATATGGAAAAGTTGGAACTTGCCAGAAATTTCAAAAATTGTATCGGAACAACCCAATCAACGCCATTTGGTAAGATTCAGAACTTTGGAGGGTTTACAGACGGTGATAGAGGAGTATTTCTTGCAAGTCATTATCAGGCAGAGAGGATTATCCTGTTTGGAATGGACTTTGGGGAACGTATTGGTAGGCTCTCAGACACAAATAGAGCAGATAGAAGGACAAAGCTGATGAAATTGAAAAAAGGCAAGCAGCTGCTAGAATGGTTAGCGCTAAATACAAAATCCGAACTATACACCACGTCAAAGCCGATTGACGGATTCAGAAAAATATCATACAGAGATACAGATACCATGATCACCTAGAATGCATTTAATACCCATCTAGGATTGATAATATCATGAGATTATCAGAGGGACAGATTAAAGACGTCTTGGTTTTAAAGGAGAGTTTGTTTGAACAGATAGAAAAGCATCAGGAAGGAATCAAGATGTTAGAACAGAATATCACAGTTTTGGATCTGTTCTTAAAAGGTTCAAGTTTTACAAAAGCGTCAGAACTAGGAACAAGAAGAGAGATACCAAAAGAACCAGAGGCCGTCAGGGAACAACCTGCAGCAGATAATGCAACCATAATAAAGAGAGCAAGTGATGGAAAGATAATCGCCAGAGAGTATGTTACAGCAGAACAAGTAGTCATAGTTTTAGACGATGAGATTCTCATTAACGCAAACACGCCTCCTCTTAAAACATTCTTTTTAGATAGAATAATTGGGGATATGAGGAAAAAAGATAGCATAGATGTAGAGAATCAAAAGATCCAAAAAGAGTCGATGATTGACTGTATAATAAAAAAAGATGACAAGGCAAATATCAAGGAGATTATAATTAAGAATTATAGACTAAAAGACAGGGTATCTGAAATAACAAAAACGATAGAATGGTCCCTGACAAGGATGCTTGATAATGTCAGCAGATAGCAAGTGAGAGAGAGTATATCATGGATAAGATTATAGTTTTAGATTTTGGATCACAGTACAGTCACCTAATATGTAGAAGGATTAGAGAATTTTCTGTTTATGCAGAACTAGTGCCATTTGATATTAGTTTAGAGGAATTAGAAAAACTCAAACCAAAAGGGATAATCTTCTCTGGCGGTCCATCAAGTGTGTACAGTTCAGATGCGCCAATGCCTGATAGCAGAATTTTTGAGACGAGTTTACCATTACTGGGAATTTGTTATGGCCATCAACTAATTGTAGACAGATATGGAGGCAGAATAAAAAAGGCAAATAAAGAGTACGGTTCGTCAGTACTAGTCATTGACGACGACTGTGATCTGTTAAACGGAATTGGGAAATCAACTAGAACGTGGATGAGTCATGGAGATGAGGCAGAACAGATCCCTTCAGGATTTGAGATTATAGGGCATACAAACAGCGCAAAAGCAGCAGCCATTACATTAAAAGATAGATCAATTTACGGTATTCAATTTCATCCCGAAGTGGTACACACAGAACATGGGACAGAGATTCTCAAGAATTTCGTTTTAAAAGTGTGTAAAGCAAAACAAGATTGGACAATGGAGAGTTTTATAGATGCCGCCGTGGCAAAGATCTCAGAGATAAAAGGAGACGTCTTATGCGGAGTGAGCGGAGGAATTGATTCGACTGTAGCTGCATTGCTTGTTCACAAAGCAATTGGGAATAGGTTAAAGTGTGTGTTTGTAAATAACGGTCTATTACGATTAAATGAAGAAGTAGAAATTCAAGAGATGTTCAAAGACAACTTTAAGATGAATTTCTCAGCAATTGATGCAGCAGACGTGTTTCTTGAAAAACTCAAAGGAGTGGCAGATCCTGAAGAGAAGAGAAGAATAGTGGGGGAGGAGTTTGTTCACGTGTTTACTAAATTTGCCAAGGATAACGGTTCTTTCAAATGGTTGGCTCAAGGTACGTTATATCCTGATATTATCGAAAGCGGTGTATCGAAGGGACCTGCTGCTGTGATAAAGTCGCATCATAATGTTGGAGGGCTGCCTGACTGGCTTGACTTGAAGGTTTTGGAACCTCTAAAGGAGCTATACAAAGATGAGGTAAGAGAGATCGCAAAAATTCTCAAGGTTCCAGATAAACTTGTTATGAGGCATCCGTTTCCGGGTCCCGGTCTAGCTGTAAGAGTGATAGGAGACATCACTCCAAAAAAGTTAGAGATCTCAAAGGTGGCAAGCAGGATTGTCGAAGATGAGCTGATGCAAGCAGGATTATACAAAAGAGTATGGCAGGCGTATGCTGCAGTGGGTGATGATAGAGCAGTGGGAGTAGTAGGCGATGAGCGCAGATATGGAAATATAGTAATGGTAAGAGTCGTTGACTCTATTGATGCAATGACGGCAGACTGGACTAGGCTGCCACACGATTTATTAGAAAAAATTAGCAATAGGATAACAAACGAGATTGAGGATGTTACATGGGTTACATACGCCATCTCAAGTAAGCCGCCTGCTACAATTGAACCGCAGTAGAGAAAGTTTTTGCATCTAATGAGACTGATGTGAGAGAAGATCTGAGGAATTAGATTGATGGCGTGTGAGAAGACGGTGTTGATGTATGTTTTTTTTTGTGTGTGTTCACACACATGATATCATACACTGCCAATAGCTACTGATAGCAGGTTTAGGAAATTTCTAACCTAGTGGAAAGATATTTTCCATACCATCATCATTACACAACAAAATGATGTCATGATTAGTGAGGATGATGTCAGTGCATATTTTTTGATCAATCCCTTTGTTTGACCCACCCCATTGGTCTTGTGAAGTATCAACAGTAAAACTAATGGTACAAGGTTCAGACATTACGACTTGAGCATGGTAAAATATCGGATCACCTTCAAAAGTAAAACTCATTTGTTTGATACTTGCGGATTTACATTCATCAAATGCATTAATGAAGCATTCTCCGTCTGGTTGTTGGTCAGCATCATCAGCATAATAATTACAGGTGGCTTCTATCGCATCATAATTTTGGATAGAATTGGACCTATCAACATCATGAATCATACTGCTAGTAAAACTATTTGAAATCCCAAACAGGACTATTGTACCAATAAAAGAAAGTACAATTATGATTATTTTTGATCTATTCTTCATTCTAATGGCCTGAACTTGAAACGATCTTGTACGATATTAGTTACTTGACAAAAACACGTCTCATCGTGTTCGTCACATGTCTTGGGATTTTCCTCATAAATTTGAGATTCTAATATTTTCTTGTTATCGTATACTGCCGAGTACCAGTATTCGTTGCGATCGTTTGGTATCACAATACCACAATAGTCATATGGGAATTCAAACTCGCCATTAAGGTATTGTTCTCTTGAATATTTGTCATGGTTAAACGTCACAAACATGTTATCAGGATGATACTGTACATTGCGTTGTGTCAACATCTCTTTGAAATCATTTTGTGCTAACTGACGTGCGATGTAATCGTGATTCAAATTTCCAAGATAATCGCGTGGCAAAAAGAACTCTGTTAGATCTGCAGTTCCATAGATCATAACAGAATATAACAATATGCAGATAAACACCGCAGGAATAATCATCAGATAGAATCTCTTTGAAAGATTTAGCAGTTTTTTAATTACAATGACTGTAGCGGAGACTGCAAGCATTATCATAATTAATCCTGTCCAGTTCAAATGCCCAATATCTTCAGTACAATCACCATGTAGATATGTGGTATATGGAAGAAACGGAGATGCGTCAAAGGCCAAAGAGCAACCAAACGCTTCGTTTGGAACAAAAGATGATGATGATGCTGCTGTAATGCTCAAGACAATCAAGATAAAAACCAGAGTGCGTTCCATTATACCCTCAAATACAAGTGATAGTACCTGTCCTGATATTTAATAAAGCCATAGTCAAAAACAATCCTTTCATCAGCAAGACCTACGTCAATTGCCCATCGTTCGTACCCTATAAACTCTGATTCATTCATTTTCTTTTGCGATTGGACATTTCGCTCATGTTGGCCTATTTGCTCAAATGCTTCTTTGAATCGAGGCATATTATCAAAATCTCTATCAGTCAAATCTACAGCAAGGCTGTCTTGAAGATTGTCATAACCGTCTCCCATCTTTTGAATACCTATTTGAGATTCTCCTCTATCGATATCAAGAATATCAGGCTCAAACATGTATAGAATATCATCATGATAAAAGAACGGTTCCTTTAATTTGATAGAATGCCATCCGTTATCTTTTTTTAGTTCCCTATAGAAATCACTTGGGAGCGAACCGTCATACTGATCAACGAACTTTGAGACGATGTATTTTACCTCATGTTTTGCCTGCTCATACGTAGCTGTTACCATTCCATCTGAATTGACAGGGATTTCCCGAGATAGGTTTCGTTCTATCAGTTCAAGTAAAACCGGATATTCATGAATTATATCCTCGTCTAGCTCGATTATATGCAAATTCTCCTCAGATCCTATTTCATTTATGATCTGATTGAATTCATAGTTTGAATACATGGTCAGCGATACAATAGAATTATTGACATTATCAAACTCTAAAAACCCCCACACGCCAACATATATTCCAACATATAGTATTGCAACAATTGCAATAGATTTAGTAAACTTCACCATTTACCACCTAGAAAAACCAGAAACCTCCAATGAAGATCACAAACAGACTAAACAGAATAAAAATCACGCATGGAACAATGACTGCAACTCTCTTCTTTTTTGACATTCTAGGAGTTGTGGCAGATACAACAAAGATTGCAGCAAATCCAATGAATGGAACTGTGATAATTTGTAAAAAGTGTGCAGCACCAAGATGTGAAGAATAACCTGTCTTATCAACACAGTAACCATAATCCCACTGCTGCCAACGCGTGCAAGAATCAGGAGAAGCGTCACCTGAGTTCTCGAGAGTTAGTGAGGGTTCAGATGCAACAGCTTGTGGAATCATGAGAACAAAGCCGAAAAATCCAAGAAAGATTAGAACGGTTACAGAGTATTTCAATGTTTGACTAGACAAAAGTTTAGGTATTAATAAAGACTTGGGCGGCAGGTTGCAAAGAACATAAGAAAAAACTGAATCCATCTAACGACTATGCATAATTGTAGGATTATCAATAGTTATCTTCTTCAACCTTCAAGCATGCAAGCACCAAAAACTCCTGCAGAATCACCTAGTTTATTTGGAAGTATAGGTGTATTAATTGAATCTGAGAATACCTTGTTGTAAACTGATTTCACACCGTCTGTGTATAAAAAATCAATGTTTGAGAGACCGCCACCCAGAATAACTATGTCAGGATCTAGTATATCAATTACGTTTGCAACACCATACCCAAAGTTTGTAAGAAATTCATCTCTCCATTGTTTGTTAATCGCATTATCAGTGTTATTATTGACGTAAGAGATGATTTCAGGCATGGTTTGAGTCCTTCCAGTTAATTCAGTCCACCTGCGTGCAAGAGAGGGACCACTAAGATATGTTTCCACACATCCGGTATTTCCACAGTAGCAAGGATTACCGTTACGGTGCAATGTATGATGACCCCATTCACCTGCAATGTTAGTTCTGCCAGAATAAAGTTTTTTGTCAATTACGATACCGCCCCCGACACCGGTTCCAAGAATGATTCCAAAGACGAGATCAAAGCCGGTTCCTGCACCTAGTATAGATTCTGCCATCGTAAAGCAATTAGCATCATTCTCCATGGATATTTTGCGTTCAAGTGTTTCTTCTAGATCCTCTTTGAGCGGTCTACCAATAAGACATCTTGTGTTACTATTTTTAACTAGTCCAGTGCGTTTAGATATTGCACCAGGGGTGCAGATGCCTAATGAGAATTCATCAATGTCATTTGATACATCAGAGATTAACGATGAGATAGAGTCAAGAATCTTTTGATAGTCGTTTTGAGGTGTGGGAACGCGTTTTCTCTTTATGACGCGGAAATCTTCATCAAGCAAGATTGCCTCAGTCTTTGTACCACCTAAATCGATGCCAATTTTGTGCAACAACAATAAATTATGAGATCAGAATAGTTAAGCTTTCAGGAAAGTGATATTAGTGTAGGGAAATAACTAGATAGGCAACTAGGTAGTTTTTTGACACGTTTTGAACAAATTCATGCGCATTACATCATCGAACAAATTATTGTTCTTTGCCTTGCAGGTTTGTTTTACACTCATCAACACTACTATGGCCGATGCCCATTCTTCGGACCTGCTCCCATAGCTGTTATTGCGCAGTATGACGCACTGTCTGATGCCCCCTCTCCCTCTCTACAGAGTTGTCATGTCACTCATTCTTTCAACCTCAAGTAACGTAAACAGGTGGCCTTTCTCTCTTCTGATCCTCTTGAGCATCCTGTTGCAATGCTTGTATTTCTCTCCTTTGAGCCTGTTGATGAGGGCAAGAATGAAGCCTCTTTTGCACTATTCATCTAAAGTGTAATTGTCTTTATCTGGTTAACTGCATTGGTAAGCAGTCCTTCCAACTTGTTTACCATTTCCTACAATTTATCTATCTTTTTGTCTTCTTGGCCATCTCTTCCTTTATCTGACGCTCTAATTTTTCATATCTATGCTTCCAATGATCTTCGGTTGAGTCGTTGGACATAATTAAACACTGTAATCGTGGTTTCAGATAACCTAAGATCAAAATATTATTTAAGGTTAAAAATCACTTCAAAAAACTATGCAATTACAAAAATGCGTATTTTACATGCAATACTTAATAATCAAAAGAGCTTACAATCTCTGTTAAAATGGGTGCAGAATTTTACGGTGAGGATTTTCAGGGTGCAGATGTTGCACCATTTGTAGGAATTAATACATTTTTGCATCTTCCATTGATAAAAAACCACAAAGAGTTACTACAGGCAAAACCTGATGTTGCAATTATCGGAGAACCATTTGATTTTGGCACAACCATTCGTCCTGGTGCGCGATACGGTCCAAGGGCAATAAGGGCGGCATCAACTGTGCCCTCCCCACCATTTGAGAGGTTCAATATCGAGACGGGTGCAGATCCGTTTGGCACTTTCAGAACAGTTGACTATGGTGATGTCATAGTCTCGCCAGGCGATGTTATAGAGTCGCACAAAAGAATGACCCTGAAGGTCAAAGAGGTGTTAGAGGCAGATGGCATTCCTGTAATGCTTGGAGGGGATCATTCTATTACTTATGCAAATGTTCGGGCTTTTGCAAAAAAATACAAGAACATTGGTATGATTCACTTTGATACCCACGCAGATTGTGCCCCCCAAGGCCTGACAGGTTTCAAATACGACCATGGTGCACATATCAGAAGAATAATGGAAATGGGCTGTCTGAAGGGAAGAAACTACTCTCTAGTGGGTCCAAGAGGATACTGGCCTGGCCGTGATCTGTACAAATGGATGGCGGATCAAGACTTTCAATGGTTTACAATGCTTGATGTTGAAGAACTGGGAATTGATTACATTGCCAAAGAGATAGCAGACAGGGCAAATGACGGGACTGATGCAGTGTACCTTAGTTGGGATATCGACTCTTTTGATCCTGCTTATGCACCAGGTACCGGCGAGCCTGAGCCAAACGGCCTTACATCAAGGGAAGGGATTAGAATGATACGACTGCTATCAAAGTCATTTGATCCTGACAGATTTGCAATGGATCTAGTAGAGATCTCACCTGCATACGACGTAAGCGATAACAGTTCTTACAATGGAGGCATTACATCTGGACTGGGACAAAGACTGGTTATAGAGCTTTTAGCTGGATTATCACTAACAAAGCGAGGGCTTGATGGAGGAGATCCGGTAAGGCCTAACGATTATCGGGGAACTGGAAACACATACAGTTTTGGTAATTCGACCTCTAAAATACCTGAGAGAAGTTAATGGAGATCAAAGTCTCCGTACAAGGAGATCCGGACACCGAGTCGTTTATCAGGGTATTTCATTATGACGCGTCTGATGAATCGATATTTCTAGCATCTGTTCAGCAGATCAAAGACAGTCTTCTAAATAATATGAGGCTAAACGTAGACCAAGTCTTGGAACTGTTTGTTGCATATGTTATACTCTCACTGAATGAAGGCAAGGCAGTCGATGAAATCCAAAACCATATTCCAAAGATTCTGTTGCCGCATCAAGTCATGATTGGCGTTCCTGAGAGCCTAAGGGAGCTGACCTTTACGATTATTGCAAATGATGCAGGTGCTGTATCTGATGATGGTGATGGTGATGGTGATGGCAACAATATTGATGCTCATTACAACGATCATGTCAAGACAATTTTGGTCACAGCACCCATCCATATCAACGAATATCCCTTCATTCAATCAGAACCGCCGTCCGGGGGTACCTTGTAATGATTGATGTGTTGATTGAAATATTACAAGCAAACAATCCTTTCTTGATACTCGTTGCAGGTCTTGTGATCGGACTGGTACATGCTTTTGAGCCTGATCATATCAGTGCGGTCTCTACACAGGTTCTAAACGATAACAACAACCGTACCTCGAAAAAAACGAATCTAAAAATCCTGACAGTCTTCTCTTCCTTCAAAGGCATGCTGTGGGGAATGGGGCATACATCCAGCATCGTATTGATCGGCCTGCTGATTGCAGGTCTCTCATTGAGTATATCTGACACTTTCTTTTTGAGTGCGGAAGTTATAGTGGGTTCTATGCTGATATTTTTGGGGGTTATGACAGCCGCTAACAAAAGCATTCTAAGGCAAAAACATACACATTCACACAAGCATCCAAACGGAATCTCTCACACCCATCCCCACACGCACAATACGGATCACAAGCACGGCCACAAGTCATACATAATAGGTTGCATTCACGGCCTTGCAGGAAGCGGCAGTATTGTAGCGCTTGCTGCATCCACAATGGGTAGTTTTGACATTGTGGTTTACTTCCTAGTCCTGTTTGGTATTGGCAGCATAGTTGGCATGTCCCTTGCCAGTGGTGTTTTGGGAATCTCATTTATGTTATTGCTGCCAAAAATTCATCTTGCCGCCAAGTATGTCAGATACGCCATAGCTGGTGTAACGCTGGTTGTCGGAATAAACATCATATTTACAGTTGGGCTGAAATCCGACCTGTTTTTATTGAACTAGGGCTGTATCTTTACCTTTGCCTGGAAAACAGACCGTTCTTCCAAGTAGGCTTTGGTTTTGCATTTAAACTGCAAAATTTTCAAAATACTTCCTATATTGCGTTTTTTGCACGTGTTTGCACTGTGCCTGGGAAGACTAGAAATGTTCTCAAAGCATGCCACACCGCCTAAACTGCAAAGTTTTCTCAGACAACCTGAACGCGTACCATTTTTCATCTGATCAAAAACACCTGCAACGCCCTAGATGACAGCTCTTGTTGTCTGAAAAATCTATACCGTGCATACTCTCAACCTCCTGTCCTCAAATTAGATTATGTCATGTGCATATCTTTCCCGCATCAAGTAAAAACCGTCAAGAACGAGACCATATCCGTAATATACGATTCAAAGATAAAAATATCACTTGCGTCAAGTAATCATGCTGTTAAAAAATTCAAAGAACTCGTGGTATTTCTTGAATCAGGGATTGACTGCCATCTATTACAATGACTACAAAAAGGCTGTCTCAAAGTTTGACAAATCCATCTCCGTTGATCCTGACAACCATACGGCATATCTCCACAAAGGCATAACGCTCAATAAAATGGAAAAGTTTCAAAAGGCCATAGTATGCTTTGATCACATTTTGTCATCTGATCCAAAAAGCATAGATACCTTGTACGCCAAAGGGGTTGCGCTTGAAAAGACGAAACAGTACGACAAGGCCATACGCTGCTTTCAGAGATCGCTTGATATTGACTGTACATACACTGATTCGTTGATATTGATGGGACTGTGCTTTTACAAGTTGGGCCAATACGACAAGGCACTTGAAATAACCGAACGGATTTTGTCATCTAATCCAAACAACGCTTCTGCACTTTACAACAAGAGCATGATATTGGGAAAGCTAGATAGGAGTTCTGAATCAATATTGTTTTTAAACCGTGCCATCGCAGAGGATTCCGCGCAATCTGATAAACTCTATGAACAAGGACAAAAACTCACAAAACAGAAAAAACACAAGGATGCAATAAAATTCTATACCAAAGCTCTTGAGATAAACAACAAAAATACAAAGGCGCTTGTGGCCAAAGGATGGATACTTGATTTTGCTGGATTCTCAAACAAGGAGATCTTTGTATTTTATGACAGGGCTTTGGAGATTGACCCTCGATGCACTGATGCATGGATAAACAAGGGTCTGGTTCTGGACAGGACGGGACTTTACAAAAAAGCCGCGAAATGTTTTGATAAAGTTCTAGAGTATGACTCAACTAACACACGGGCACTTTACAGCAAGGGTGTATCGCTGTTTTCGATGAAGCACTTTGCTGCTGCAAGATTTTATTGTCAGCGTGCACTTGATATCGAGCCTCAAAATATTACTGCGTTGTGTAGCATGGTATGGCTGTTGGAGCATTCTAAAAAATACACTGAGGCACTAGAGTACTGCGACAAGGCCCTTGCAATTAACCCAAATTATGTATACGCACTAAGCTACAAAGGAAAACTGTTCTTGCGACTCGAAAAATACGATCTGTCTCTGAAATGGTATGACAAGGCCCTTGCAATTGATCCTGAAAACCAAACTGCGCTTTATCATAAATATAAGGCTGAGGCAGAATTGGCAAAAATAAACCGCGTGCCGCTTTCAAAAAAATTTGGCGGCCTATAGATCTTACTGCAAGAGATATACAAACAATTTATTTTGTCCACACACCTGCATACCGTGGACATTCTCAGATAAATGACGGCAACAATGCAAAGCAGATCTTGCCTTGTCCCAAATCTCAAAAAAAAAAAATCTTTGATAAAACTTGTCATACTGTTAAAGATTATCTTGCATAGGCATTAAAGTTCTCAGTGAGGTTATATCTGCGCACTGCAAAAAAAAAGACTCTCAAAACCGTCTGCCGTGTGTTGGCTGATCGCAGCCTCAAAGGCGTTATTAATATATCTGATCTCTTGCATGTGGAGACACTGAAAAATTTCAGTCATCTTCCATCTTATAATATTTTTATATTTGAGTATATGTAGTATAACCATGCAAAAAGTAAGTACGAATGACGACATATATCGAGAATCCAAAAGAGTGATCAATGCATTGTATGGAGACGTAAGTGACTTTAGAGTCAACGAGACGTTTGCAGTACCTGAAAAAGGAACTAGAGAGGCATGGGACATTCAGGTTAATTTCATGCTGAACTCTCTAAAATATACGGTAGACCTTGAGATGCAGGAAAAAGATGGACAAGTCACTAACGCACGATTGATTGATACAATGGTTCCACTCTAATTTTTCTTATTTGGAGTTTGACTCGTCATAACTATGTGTTACCGCAAACATCACATGTAGATTTTTGGTATCTATGAATCGTCATATGTCTTCTTAGATCTAATCAAACGTGACCCTGAAACTTGACATTGCTTGAAAAACTTGTTGTTTGGGTATCACTATGTCCTGAAAACAGTTTTCATATATCTGGCTACTGCGTACAAGCAGTCTTTTTAGCAAATTTTCAGATATTTGTGCCTATCTGTACATCTATCATCTGTCTTTTTGTACCTTATCCCCTGGTTTTCTTAAAAAAAAAATAATGGCGGCGTTTTGGCGGATCAGTCTTTGTTGTGTTTGGCGTCTTTGCAACCACCAGCTGAATCAGACATCTTATATCGTCAAGATCTTTTTTGCAGCCTTGATCTTCTCAAACAAATTATTAATGTAAATGTCCGCAAACTTGTCAAAGCTTGGAACCTCTTGAAAGTCGGTAATGCCTTCCTTGTGTTTATTGTACTCTTTTTGCAGCCATTCGTAGTCTGACTCTTTTAGGTTGATGGTGTGGTTTTGACTGTTAAGCTTTGACTCAAGTGCGTTGATAATAAAGTAGCTCACGAATTTTGTAAAAGATTTTATCCTGTATCTCTCCTCATACTCTGCACTCAACTTCTTGTGATTTTCTTCTAGCCATTGTTGCACATCCAATCTGATGGTTATAGTGTTGTAGTGACCTGACAAATCCAGTCTAATGTTGTGCAACTCTACAGAGTATGACCCGTTCTTGATCTCATTCATCATGATAATTAGTGTGCTGGGCAGGAACATTCCAGGATAGCTTTTGTCTGTCACTTCGTGCAGCTTTTTTAGAATTGCAGGTTTCAAACCAATTGTGGCATATCCTTTTGCAGGCATTTGCATTAATTCACAGATTATAGTTTATATTTTTTTCACGATCTGTTTTTATTTTTGCTCTTTCTTTTTGATCTCTTTTATTATTCTGATCAATACCCAAAACGAACCCATTATTACAGTTCCAACACCAAGACCTATAAAAAAAGAATCGCCTGTTCCGGACTGGCTTAACCCAACTCCAATGATGATTAGTATGACTGCAAAAGCGTATTGCTTGTCCATGCCGTTTTTAACAGTGCCAAACTAATAAAATTTTGAATTGGATTGCAGAGCATAGCTGTCTTATCTTTTAAACAAGCTTGGTAATTTCTTTTGCCGCTATCTCTCCGAATTGTTTTCTTATATGTAAACTGCATTCTTATTGCATCATCATTATACTACACATTTCTCAAAAACACATCTATTTTTTTTTGCCATTAAACCGCGTTTGAACTTGTCGTAACCATTATCCAAATTTCTTTATATTGTAAAATTTACATGAATTTTAACAAAAAATGTATTATACGTATTGTTTTTTAGAGTATAAAACGTATTTTACAGTCAAAATCGCATATTTATATAATTTTTTCAACATGTATAATTATGGAACTGGACGGTTTTGGTATCGCAGTTGCAGCTTTTATAATTATTACACTTGTAGTTGGAGTATTTGCAGGCAGGCTAGTCAGACATAGCGGCAAGAGACTGATAGTTGCAGGAAAAAGTCTGCCTTTATTTATGGTGGGAACAATGCTTGCAGCTCAGGCAGTAGACGGGAACTCGTCGCTTGGAAATATCGCACTGGTCTTTGAGTTTGGATTTTGGGCAGGGGCAGTTGTTCCACTAGGTCTTGGAGTGTGTCTGTTTATAGTGGCCATATTTTATGCCAAGCCCCTGAACAAGATGTCGATGATTACGCTACCTGATTTTTATTTCAGAAGATTCGGCAACGGCGCTGAAGGAATCTCCAGCATTCTCCTGATCATCGGCTTTCTCATTCTTGTTGCAGGTAATCTGGCTGCCAGTGGATTTATCCTACAGGTTGTTTTTGGCATAGATTACTTTTGGGGAATAACGATTGCAGCTAGTGTAATAGTTGCCTACACAATTGCAGGCGGACTGTTTGCATCAGCTTATACCAATCTATTTCAGGTATATCTTGCCATAGGATCGTTTTGGGCCGCATTCCTATTCTTCTTTGGCGGTTTTTCAGAAGTTCCATGGGACATCATATACAGTGCAGCTCCGCCAGAGTTCCTAGATCTTTCAGGACTGTATGATATTGCAAACGGTGCGTTAATCAACTGGGGTGCCCTTCTTGCATTGGGGCTAGGGGATATCATTGCACTTGACTTTATGGAACGTGTATTCTCTGCCAAAAATCCCAAGACTGCCCAAAGAGGAGCATTCATGGGAGGCATGCTGACAATGTTTACGATAATTCCAACAAGTATGTTAGGAATAGTGGCATTCTATTTCCTGCCAGGTGACACCGATCCGGCGCTGGCGCTTCCTATACTATCCACACAGTTCTTACCGTTTGCAATAGGGGCGGCCATACTGATGGGAGTTATCGGCGCGTCCATGTCTACTGCCAGTGGAGGGCTGCTGGCAATATCAAGTGTCATATCAAGAAACTTGACGCAAAGAATAATTCGGCGACGATGGATGGGGCAGGCAAACTGGAGCGATCGCAAACTGCTCAATGTTACCCGTATCGTACTTGTGCCGATGATGATAGCTGGGACAACCATCGGATATCTTGCACCGGCCCCTGGAATTTATCTTGTACTGGCATTTGACATTGTGCTTGCAGGAGCGTTTGGACCGCTAACGTTTGGCCTGTTCTGGAAAAAGGCAAACATGCCTGCTGCCATGGCGTGCCTTATCACAGGCTCGGCCGTCAGGCTGATTATGTTCTTTATCACGCCTGAGGAGCTGGCGGGAATAGAGGCCATGATAGCACCTGCCATCGGGATTGCGCTATTTGTGATTGTAGCACTTGTGACACAAGACAAGTACCCAGGAAAGGCAAGACACGATATACGGGATTATGTGCCTCCAGAAGAGGACGTAATCACAGGAGAGGATCTGAAGCATTTCAAGGAGAATGACGGTTCCGGACTTACAGCATCTAGCACGCCCGACACTCCGGGACCTGACGATGTCATAACGAGTGACAGCAAACTTTGAGATCATCTGCCTGCCAACAAAATTGTTTGTGTGTCTTTTTTGTCAAATACATTTTGTACCTGTATGCAACCTGAAAAAATGAAGATAATTTTTATAAAGTTTTTAGTTATGCATGAATTATAATTTTTTAGATGACGCCAACAGCTGCTATGTTTTAATACTACATATGCTCTGGAAAGTTAAATGAAATATCCTGATCTTCTCGATGGTGATATTTCACGTGTTGGACTGCAGGACTCACAAAAATACAACCTGATGTCAGGAAGACTTGTCACTGATATCATAAAGACGTCTCTGGGGCCGCGCGGCATGGAAAAAATGTATATTGACATACTTGGGGAAGAGACGATAACAGGCCACGGCGGTGCATTTTTAAGAAAGACAGATGTTCTTCATCCCGCAGGCAAGTCTGTTGTGGACGCTGTAAATATCGTTGACACCCATGTTGGAGATGGCACGACATCCGCATCTGTCCTGATAGGTAGTCTGATCGGCCAAGCCGAGACGCTGTTAAAAATGCAATTTCCTGTAGCCGCAATTGTAAAGTCATACGAGCAAAGCCTTGAATATGCCCTGAATGTATTGGAAAAAATTAAGACGGTGGCAAACCGGACAGACAGGGAAATGATGAGGCGTCTGCTAGTTACGTGTCTTGGAGGAAAAGCAATATTTGACTTGCATGATAATCCTGAACAAATCGTTGAGACCATCGTTGATGCGGTGTGTAGCGTAGCTGATCTGCAGAACGGAAAGATCAGTGTGGATGACATAAAGATTGAGGAAAAGCTTGGTAGCATTCTTGACACCGAACTAGTCAGGGGCATAGTCATTGACAAGACAATAGACAGCTCTGCGATGCCCAAAAGCATTATTGATGCCAAAATTTTACTGCTAAATGATCCACTGGAGACCATGAGGACAAGGACCGAATCTCAGATAGAGATTACCTCCCCCAGCCAGATGGGCTCATTCATTGACCAAGAGGATACAGACCTGCTTGCGCTAGTAGGGTGCATCGTAGACTCTGGAGCCAACGTAGTGGTGTCAAGAAAGGGCGTAAGTGAGTATGTTCAAACCAAACTTGCAAAACATGGCATCATCTCGATGCGTCGTGTAAAGTACAATGATCTGTGGTGGCTGGAAAAAGCAACTGCCGCGAAAACATGCAAGAGTATACATGAAATATCGGATGCTGAGTTAGGTCTTGCAAAGAATGTCTATCAGAGAACTGTCGGGGGTGACAGCATGGTCTTCATTGAGAGCAGCAATGACAGTAATCCAAAATCCGTAACTTTGTTGTTAAGGGCAAACTCTAAGCGCTATCTTGACGAATTCCACAGGAATGTCTTGAACGCATTTTATGTGCTACGCAATTTTATTCAAAGTCCATTTGTTGTACGCGGTGCAGGCTCTGTCGAATGGCTGATTGCGCAAGAGATTAAAGATCACTCATTGTCTGTTCCCGGCAAGGAGCAGATCGGAATGCAAAGATTTGCAAGCGCCCTTGAGCAGATACCGTTGACACTGGCCCAAAATATAGGAATGGATGTAATTGACACATTTACACAACTCCAAACGCTGTCTAATAGCAACGTCAAGTGGTGCGGGATAGACGCTGCTACAAGAAAAGTGTCTGACATGTCGCTCCATCAAATTATGGAGACCGCAGTTGTAAAACAGCAAGTCCTGATAACTGCAGTTGAGACTGTCAACATGCTGCTAAACGTGGATGATGTGTTTATCAAGGATTTGATTGATAACACACATTGCCATATTGACGGAACAGTTCATGCACATCATGACGGAGGCAAGTCGCATAACCACTTTGAGCAAGAGGGGTTAGAGCAGAGGCAGATGCATCAGTATTATTAGAAACTATATTTCTTGCATTTACCGCAGCAGCGGCAGCCTCTTTTGCACGACTCATCTCAAGTGTAATTGTCTTTATCTGGTTAACTGCATTGGCAAGCAGTCCTTCCAACCTGTTTACCATTTCCTCCAATTTATCTATCTTTTTGTCTTCTTGGCCATCTCTTCCTTCATCTGACGCTCTAATTTTTCATATCTATGCTTCCAGTGATCTTCGACTGTGTCGTTGGACATAATTAAACACTGTAATCGTGGTTTCAGATAACCTAAGATCAAAATATTATTTTTAAAGGTTAAAAATCACGTCAAAAAATTACACAATTACCTAGATAGATAATTAGTTTAGTTAGACTGCCAGTACAGTATCAGACTATACTACTACTACTACTACTACTACTATTACTACTACTACTACTACTACTAGCCCATTCCAGGCATGCCAGGCGGCATACCACCGGCACCAGGACCGCCGCCACCTCCAGGACCGCCCGATACTGCAATTACATCATCAATTCGCAGTATCATGCATGCAGCCTCTGTAGCAGATTTGATTATCTGCTCTTTTACTGTAATTGGTTCTATAACGCCTAGTGGCATCATATCTGCAATCTTCATATTTCTAGCATCAATTCCAGTCCACTTTTGGTTTTGGTTCTGTTTTGCTCGCAGATTAGCCATTGTATCAATGGGATCCATTCCGGCATTTTCAGCAATGGTAAGTGGTATAGTCTCTAATGCTTCAGCATATTTTTTAATTGCCAACTGCTCTCTTCCATCAAAGCTATCAGCCCAATTTTTGAGCAAAGATGCCACATATGCTTCTGGGGCACCGCCGCCTGCAACAATTGCAGGTGTTTCAATAACGTCTTTTACTACCATTAAAGAATCATGAATAGAGCGGTCAACTTCATCAATTAGTCGCTGTGTACCACCACGAATCAGCAAAGTGACTGATAGCGGATGTTTGCACCCTTCAATGAAAACCCACTTGTCAGATTCAACCTTCTTTTGATGTGCCAAATCAGCATGACCAAGATCATTTTCAGTAAGATCATCAAGGTTGTTTATTACTCGTCCACCTGTAGCCTTTGCAAGTTTTGTCATATCGCTCTCTTTGACACGACGTACTGCCATAATACCATACTTTGCAAGGTAGTGCTGAGAGATATCGTCAATTCCTTTTTGACATATCAGGACATTGGCACCCACATCATGTAATTTGTCAACCATCGTCTTTAACATTCTATTCTCTTCTTCTAGGAACATCTGCATCTGTGTTGGGTCAGATATTCTAATCTCTGCACTCAATTCGGTCTTTTCAATCTCTAATGCAGAGTTGATTAATGCAATTTTGGCATTCTCCGTCTTTGTAGGCATGCCACTGTGAACAATCTCTTTATCAAGAACAATTCCTTTAATAATTTGAGTATCAGATATTGAGCCGCCTGATTTTTTCTCTACTTTGATATTATCTAGATCAACTACGTAATTATCACCATTCTTAACTACAATGCTTAAAACAGCATCAACAACAATTTTTGAGAGGGCATCACTATCCTCAGATACTAATTTTGATTGCATACTTGTTGTAGCGATTTGTAATAGTGATTCGCGGTCGTCATGTTGGATCTTTTTTGCTAATTCAGAATAGATTTCAAGAGTTTTGTCTGCTGCAGCCTGATAACCGTCAATTATAGTTGAAGAGTGAACATCCTTGTTGAGAAGATCTTCTGCTCTAGCTAGCAAAGCACCGCCAAATATAACAGAAGAGGTAGTACCATCGCCAACCTCGTTGTCTACGGTTTTAGAAATTTCAACCATCATCTTGGCTGCAGGATGTTGAACATCAATCTCTTTGAGAATTGTAGCGCCATCATTTGTAATAGTTACATCGCCCAAGGAATCAACGAGCATCTTGTCTAAACCTCTAGGACCAAGACTGCTTCTAACGAGTTGTGCAACTAGTTTTGCTGCTGCAATGTTATTTTGTTGAGCATCTTTACCTTTTTGTTGTAACGCGCTCTCTTTGAGGACAAGTACAGGCCCATTTGGTCCTTGTTGAATCGATGCCATTTAGATCAGATTCAATCCGCCAAACCCCCCTTTTTAAGATTACTTAGTCGAGTGACTAACCTATTCCGAGAGGTTCAATACGCATCTGTTTTTTTACATCGATTATTCCACCTGAGAGAATCCGAACAGAAGGCAGAGCAAGAAAAGGCAAGAATAGTGGAATCAGATGTGGCTTTGAAAAGTTACACCCGGAATCTATGATAACATTATTGATATTTTCAAAATTAGATGCTACCTTTTCAAATGGATCAGTTGAGATGATTCCGGCAAATGGAAGTGGCAAGGATGCAAGAATTTTTTTATTCTTAACTACGACAAGACCGCCATGATTTTTGATAAGATGGTTGCATGCAGTGGCCATATCAGAGTCATCAGAACCGATAACTATCAAGTCATTTTCATGAAAGCTCCAAGTAGATGCAAACGCTCCAATATTACCACCAAAGTTCTCAAGAAAACCAATAGTACGCTTGTTTGTACTGTGAGTTCTATCAAAAGCTGCAACCTTCCAGATATCAGAATCAGGCAATGCAGATACGTAACCATCTTTGGGATAGAGTTTGGCTGATCCTATCTTTGTAATAATTTCAGTCTGCATATAGATTGTATTGGCAATAACTTCTTCTTCTTCTTCTTCTTCTTCTTCTTCTTCTTTTTCTTCTTTCTTGTTTGATGGTACAAGAAAATCACGTTTGGAGATATGCCGTCGTAGTTTGACGGTATCTTTTATCCAACGTGGAATTGCTTTTCTCTTAATCGGGGTTACAATACATCCATCGGCAACTAGGAGATTTCCGCCAACAAAGACCGTGTTCGGTTTAAACGATTTCAGGTCATCAAATATCAAAATATCAGCTAGTTTTCCCGGAGATATTCCGCCAAGATCGCGTCCCATATTATAATAATCAAAAGTGTTCTTGGTAGCCATTGTAACTGCATCGATTGGATCTAGTCCGAGTTTTACTGACTCACGTACACAATGGTCAATATGACCGAATTTAATAATGTCCAACGGATCAAGGCCGTCAGAACAGAACATCAAACGATCAATATATGTCCCATGAGACATGACGTGTGGGATTATCTCTTTTAAATCGCGTCTGATAGAACCCTCCCTGATCATTATCCACATTCCAAGACGTAGTCGCTCTAGGACTTGATCAAAATTTATGGGTTCATGACAAGACAGGATTCCTGAGGAGACATACGCGTTGAGTTTCTTGCCACTAGCACCTGCAGTATGTCCATTAATTATACAATCAGATTCCAACATGGTCAGAAGAGAGTTCATGGTTTCAGGTTCCCTGTCAGTAACCTTGGTCCACGAAAAAACCTCACCTAATCCAAGTACGCAAGAGTGTTTTATGGCTGATCGTTGTTGTGGTAAAGTCATGAATTTGCCAGTACTAAATTTAGGATCAACTGGTAAACCGCCTGGAACCATTTGAAATATTCGAATCGGGAGTGATTCTCCAATATTCAGAAATTCTAAAAATCCCTTGTATCCGGCAACGCTGACAATATCAATTGGATCAGAGAAGAGAGAGGTAACGCCACAAAGTAGAGCCTTTTTGGCAAACTCTGATGGTAGCACAAATTGATCAATATGTAGATGAGGATCTGCAAAACCTGGACTGACATACCGGTTATTTACATCAATTACACGAGTCTTTGGTCCAAGCGTATGTGAAGCATCAGGCCCAACATATGCAATTCTCTGACCAGTAATGGCAATCTGGGTTTTAGGTATAATCTCCCTGGTGTATACTGACAACAAATTACAATTTTTTAAGATTAATGTGGCTCTCTTATCACCCATTGCTACAGAATTCAAAGTCAGAATTGAGTCAGCAAGGCTCAAAGTCATGAATTTGGTTAGAGTTTGGACTTATTATAGATTCAATGCTTAAATTACGGGTTTGACAGGTTTGTTGATATGAACATTCCAAAGGTGATCAGAAAATACTGTGCAAAATGTAAGACGCACACAGAACAAAAGGTCTCCATTTACAAGGCTGGAAAAAGACGCGGATCTGCAAGAGGTGAACGTAGGCATGCAGAGCGCAAACGAGGGTACGGCGGACAGAAATTCCCAAAACTAGCAAAACCGGCCAAAGTTACAAAGAAAGTTACTCCTATTATGACATGTACTGTATGTAAAAAGAAATACAACAAACCAGGTATAAGAATTAAGAAATTTGAGTTGGTGGCAGTATGAAAAAGGATCACATCGAAATTCCAAAACCATCAAGTAGATTTCAAAAAGTTAACTGTAATGAGTGTGGCGAGCAGCAGGTAGTTTATTCTCATGCATCTACTAGTGTTGCATGCAACTCTTGTGGAAATGTGATTGCATCACCAACAGGTTCAAAATCTGTACTGAATGGTGCTGTGTTAGGGACAGTTGAGTAAATTATCATAATCCTGTTTTGAATTTAGATTAAATGCAACTCGTTTATCATTAATAATAACATAATCTTCATGTACATCTTGCAAATCTGTAATTTTGTGTGAATTTATTAAAGAAATTCCAGTATAGTGGCATCTATGTTGTGTAAAATCCACAGAGTAATCAGATTGTAATCCCAATGAAGCTAAAAATTTACTAGTAACAAGAATGCTCGTCCAAATCTTTTGGGGGTTGTATTGTTTTACTATCGTTTGAATTATCTCTTCGTCAAGTAATGGTAGATCACCTGAGACAACAAAGATACTGTCAGATAAATTTCTAAGAACGAAATTCAAATCTAGTGTATAACTAGTTCCAGGAGTATTGAGGGTCTCAATATTATTCTCTTCTAGTAATTTTTTTGTTTGAGGAGAGTTGTGGCTGGTGACTGCAAGTATGTTTGAAAAACAGTCAGAATCATGTAAAGAGTCAACCACGTGGAGAATCACTGGTTTTTTGTATCGGAGCAGTAATTTTTCGCAAGGTAGATGCATTCTAGTACCCTTACCACCTGCCATAACAAGACCGATCATATCGAAACAAACACCATCAAAGACGCCAGTCGTACAAGTTCGTTTGTAGCACCTAGTACATCGCCTGTTATCCCACCAAAACTACGAGTAGATAGAACCAAGAGGAACAGGGTAATGGTTATAGCCACACCAAGCATCAGCAATCCGGTAGTCTCACCGATAATAGCTACAGGAATTATCATAATGATAAATGCCGCTGCAAGTTTTCTCCTGTCTTTCATAAACATAACAAAAGCAGAGTTCGAGCCTGGTGAGGCTGATCTGCCTAAACTCGCCATCAATACCATTGAGAATTTTGCCAGAATCTCGCTGATCAGAATGGCTTGCAGTAGATCAAATCCGGTGGTAAGTGACAGGGTAATTACCAGACCTACAAGATATAATACAGTTGCAACGACACCGGCAGAGCCGGTTGCAACATCTTTCATGGCAGTTATCTTTCTGTTTTTACTACCTTTGACCATCAGGCCGTCTGCAAAATCAGCTAATCCATCTGCATGGTGTATGCCAGTAACGATTGCAATCGTTGATGCAACCAACAAAGCAACCAACAGTGGATCTAAAAACAAAGACAAGCCAAAACCAAGAGAGCCTACAAGTAACCCTATTACAATTCCGACTACCGGAAAGATAAACATGTACTTGGCAGTATTTTCCAATGTGACATTAGACGATGATGGTGATGGGAATATCGTCAAAAAAGAGAATATGCCACCGATCTCTCTAAGCAAAAATCCACCACCCAGCAAACGACATAATAGAGATTATCGGAACAACTACCATTCCAAAGAATAGTAGTGTGGTAAGTTTCATCATCATAATGGCAGAATACACATGTTGTTTAGTCAGTTCGGTATTATCATCATCGCAGTCACCTAGCTGATAGTGATCTATCTTTTCAAATTTTGTCTCAAGAGCGCCTGCTAGTGCGGCCATTGGATAACCTGCATTCAGACTAGATGTTTTTTTAGCATCTCTTTGCATTACTTTGAATGATTGACGCCAATTATTTCGCAAAATTACAGCAGCAACTACCATTGTTAATCCGGTAAGTCTGGATGGAATATAATTTAAAATACTGTCAGCGGTTGCCGCAAACCATCCGATGTTTTTAAAGATACTAGTCTTGTATCCAATCATGGAGTCAGCAGTGTTAACTATCCGATAGACAAACGCACCTGGTAATCCAAATAAAGCATAATAGAATAGTGGTCCGGTAATACCATCAACCGTATTCTCACTAATACTCTCTAACGTGCCTGAGATGATGTGGTTTCGGTCTAAATTTTTTGTATCCCGCTTTACTATCATTGATAGTTTTGTTCTTGCCACATCAAGTGATTCGCCATCAAGCGATTCTAGTATCATTTTAGCATGTCGTTCCATGCCAGAGATGGCGATAGTCGTTTTCAGTAATAATCCGCCAACTACGACAGAGACAATTAGCAACAAGGTATGATTAATGGCAAGCATGGATAAAGCAACATCAAGAGCTAAAAGCGATAAAACTACCACACACACAGGAATTAGAACAATAAAGACTCCTCCAAGTTTTTCCATCGTAGGACGCTGTTGATTCTTTGCAATGGGCGTTAATTTTGCAATCAAGGTTCCAATCCAAGCAGTCAGATGATACCTGTTTTTTGGATCTCCAAATACAATATCCAAAACAACTGCAAGACCTGCAACAAGGAGTAAAGATTCTAGAATCATAGTAATAGTCGCTCTATTGATTTTATATCGATATTTAATTTGACAGTTTGGGCCAATCTGTCCAACTCTTTATCGATTTTTAAGATATTTGATCTGTTCCAAACTATGTCTCTAGGTGTAGCATTAAGCGAGTCTTCTTCAGGCAGATTTACCCTCATAAAAGGAATAGTGCCCATAACAGGAATCTTTGTAATATTTCTGAGTCTCCGAAATCCCGGTTTTAGCACGTCAATATCACCTCTAAATTTGTTAATTAGAAAACCTTTTACAAGTTTTTGATGTCTGTTTTGAATTAATGCCATGGTTCCAACAAGACTTGCAAAAGAACCTCCTCTGTCAATATCAGATACCAGTAATACTTGTGCATCTGCTTTCTTAGCAATCCGCATGTTTGCAATATCAAATCGCTGTAGATTAATTTCTGCAGGAGAACCTGCGCCCTCTAAGATTACAAGATCAAAATTACTTTGTAAATTTTTTAAAGAGTTTGTTGCAATTTGTAGCCCTTGTGAATTTACAAATTTTTCGTAATAGTGTTTGGCATGCATGATTTTGTAACGCCGTCCGTTAAGATACACAATACTATTGTAGTCACCTATTGGCTTTAGCAGGATGGGGTTCAGATCTGGAGTGATGGTACATCGCGCACCAATTGCTTGGATAGCTTGCGCACGGGATATTTCAAACTCTGATGTGGCGTATGCGAAATTTGACATATTTTGAGATTTGAATGGTGCGACACGATATCCCATATCAGAGAAAATTCGACACAGCGCTGCTACTATGGTAGTTTTTCCGGCTCCTGAGGATGTTCCTTGAACCATAAGGGATTTCATGTAATAATACTCTCCAATGCATGCACAAGCTTTAGGTTATCTTTGCGAGATTTAACTGCAATGCGAATATAGTGATCGCTTAATCCTCTAAAATTTTTACAGTCTCGAACCAAGATATTGCTATCAAGCAGCAGCCTCTTTTGTAATTTTGTAGAGTTGTATTTTGTTTTTACTAGAATAAAATTTGTAGATGAATCATAACAGTAAAGTCCATCTAGCTTACATAGTTGTGCCTTTAGATAGTTTGACTCTCTTTTAATTATAGAGTTTGATTTAACAAGATATGAATCAGTTGCAAGTGCAGTGTTTGCAGCGTATTGAGCCAGAACGTTTACACTCCATGGAATTTTTATCTTTTGTAAAATTTCAATAATAGTTTTTGAGGCAGCGGCATATCCGATTCTTATTCCGGGCAATGCAAATGCTTTTGTTAATGAACGTAGAACTAGAAGGTTGTCATATTTTGTTACATTAGATATTACGGATTCGTTAGATTTGGGGACTAGTTCAATAAAACACTCATCTACAAATACAAGTGTAGATAATTCTTTTGCAGCATTTACTATTGAGAGTACATCATCTCTTGACAAGAGTCCTCCCGTAGGATTGTTAGGATTGCAAAGAAACACGCATCCGTTTCTTGGAATTTGTAAGATAAGAGAGTCAAGATCTTCAGACAGGTTCATGGTTTTAAAATATGAAATTTTGCAATCGTTTAGTTTTGCAGCAGTCTCATACTCTTGAAATGTAGGAGCAGGAATCAAAACTTTGGTTCGTGAGGATAAAAATGCAAAGCAGAAATTGTAAATAATTTCAATGGCGCCGTTTCCAACTAGTAAATTTGAATGTTTTAATCGAGTATATTTTTGAAGGCTTGAGAGTACAGTAGATGAACTAGTATCAGGATAGTCTTCGATGGTATCAATATTTTTCTTCAGAGCTCTCTTTACCGATAATGGCGTACCTGCAGGATTGATGTTTGAGCTAAAATCAAGAATCTGACTAGTAGAAGTTCTGAATGGGATATGCGCACCATGTACTACCGGCTCATGTCTAGAAATAGAGGATTTTGTTTGTATTCTCATAGCTCCAAACAGTGTAAAGCTAATTTAGTATGTTTTGATGAAACACGAATCACAGAAAACGATTATTAATTGCATATAATTAACGGCATGTATGAGTAAGAAAAGAGTTGCAATAATTGGCGTCACAGGGTCTGTAGGCCAAGAATTTGTACAATCACTGGATAACCATCCATGGTTTGAAGTAACTCAAATTGCAGCATCCGAGCGTTCAGCAGGTAAGAGATACATGGATGCAATAAAAAATCCAAATGGAATAATAGCATGGGACGTAGAGGGTGAGATTCCAGAATATATCAAAGAGATGACTGTACGATCAATTGACGAGTTAGATACGTCTCAACTAGACTTGATATTTTCAGCAGTAGAATCAGTAGCTGCAAGAGACATAGAGACAAAGATGGCAGCAAAATTACCGGTAATATCAACTAGTTCAGCTTATAGATATGAAGAGGATGTTCCAATACTGATTCCTGGAATTAATGATGAACAGATAGAGCTACTTGAGACTCAAAAGAAGAACAGGAACTGGAATGGATGGGTAGCACCTTTACCAAACTGTACTACAACAGGGTTAGTAATTACATTAAAGCCACTAGTGGAGAAATATGGAGCAAAAAAGGTTCTGATGACATCGATGCAAGCAATATCCGGCGGTGGTAAATCAGGCGTGTCTGCGATGGGAATTACAGATAATATCATTCCATGGATTCCAAAAGAAGAGGACAAGGTAAAACTTGAGACAAGGAAGATTTTGGGCAAGCTTCAAGATGGAAAGATACGTGACGCAGACGTTGTAGTTAGTTGTACATGTACTAGGGTTCCAATATTAGACGGGCATACAGAAGCTGTCTTCGTTGAGACAGCAAAAGAGATAGACCCTCAGAAAGCAAAAGATACCTATGAACAGTACAATGATGACATCTCCGTAGCAGGACTGCCATCAGCACCTGAAAAATACTATGCATTTCATGAAGATCCTACAAGACCTCAGCCAAGAATGGAACGAACAGTTGGCGGCGGTATGACTACGACTATTGGAAGAGTAGAGAAAGAAGAGCTATTTGATAACGGTCTCAAATATATGCTATTTTCACATAATAAAAAAATGGGTTCTGCAAAAGGAGCAGTCTTACTAGCAGAGATGCTATACAAAAAAGGTAAGATTTAGATTATTTTTGTGAAATTTTTACAATAAAAACTTTATAAGAACCAAAAATGTAGATCGACTTGGGTGTTTTAAACGACAAAGGTAGATGAACTAGATTTACAAATTTTATCAGAGCTTTCAAATGATGCATCTATCTCAGTTCCACGTCTATCAGAAAAAATCGATGTCAACTCGTCAGTAGTATACTCAAGAATTAAGAGACTGGTTAAAAGAAAATTAATCGAGCGGTTTACAATAGTAGTAAATGACCAGGCATTAGGATATAATGTCAAGGCACTTACGGGAATTAATATGGATAGTAAAAAACGTGATCATATCATAGACGAATTGTTCAAGATTGATGGTGTTAGAGAGATTGCAGAAGTTACAGGCAGATTTGACATACTAGTAACTATGTATTCAAGATCTTTAGACCAGATGCATCAAATAGTGTCAGAACGAATTGGCAGGATTGAAGGAATTCAATCTTCAGAGTCATTTATAGAGATGAAGACAAGAATGAAAGCAATACCATATATGCAAACAAAGGATGATGAGGAATAACATTGCAGAAACAAAAATCGGAATCTAGAGTTGCAGTATATTACGAGTTAACAAAACCAAAAATTTGGTACCTGTTAGTTTTTACCGCATTTGGTGCTGCTTTAACTGCATCAAATATTTACGGGATTGATATCTCCATTGGGACATGGGCCTTGATGCTATTCTCAGTTGCAGCCGGGTCAGCAGCTGCAAACACTCTGACTAATTATCACGATAGAGATATTGATGCCATAATGGAGAGAACGAAAGGTAGGCCTCTACCATCAAAGAGAATTTATCCTGCAGCTAAGGCAAGAAATTTTGGATTAGTGTTAGCTGGGTTATCGCTAGTTTTAGCATTTGGTATATCATTTACTACAACACTAGAACAAGGTATGTGGGCTACTACATTTATTGCATTTGGACTTGTCAATAATATTATCATTTATTCGTATATGCTAAAAAGAAATTCAAGAACCAATATAATCTTGGGAGGATTATGCGGCGGTTCGCCTCCGATGATAGGATGGGTAGCAGTTAGTATGTCAGATTTATGGACTATGGGTCTTGCCATGGCAGGACTGGTGTTCATTTGGATCCCAATGCATATTTGGGCGTTAACGTTGCATTTCAAAGAAGATTACAACAAAGTGAACGTTCCAATGCTAACTGCAGTACAGTCAGAAAAGACATCAGCTAGAGCTATTGCAGTATCTACGGTTGTAATGGTATTATTTTCAATCGCGCCTTTCTTTATAACAACTCAGAGCGGTGAAGCAATAATTGGTACAGTGTATCTGTGGACTGCAATTGCTTCAGGAGCGTTAATGGTTGGGTTATCAGTATGGGTAATAGTAAAGCCGATGGAGAGAGCCGCATGGACTTTGTTTAAATTTTCTAGTCCGTATTTGGCAGTACTATTTATTGCATTGATGGTAGACTCTGCGCTGTAAGATAATAATTATAGTTAATTGTCATTATAGTTAATCATCAATACTGTTGATCTCTCTAGTAATTGTTGTATGTTCATCTACAAGTGCTTTGAGCTCATCTTGTAATGGTTCAGACTTCCAGTCAGAGTTGATCAAAGAAGACAGTTTGATCACTATACTCCATTGAATGGTACTTTGCTCGTCTATTAGTTTGAGAAATCGTTTACCTTTCTCATCATCATCATCATCATTCATAATTTTTGAGGATAATCAACAATCATAAAAAGCTAGCAGAAGGCAATTATTTTGTGATTGAAATTGATAAAAACCAAAAACAATCTGAGATGAATAGAATCATACAATACAGTACTGCAAACAAAGTGTATCGTCTCAGGATTACTAAATTTTAGATTCATACAACATGATTATGATCTCTGATGTATGCTCATGTACCAGTCCTCAGAGACTGGTTCGTTACAAGTTATGTTGGGATCGTAGAGTCGAGGATGGTATGGGAATGTGGCATCAATGATCATAGGCGTTGTATAACAGTTAAGATTTTGGAAATATCCCCATTATTTTGATACAATGTTTATAGATTCAGTCACAACGCCGTATAACTGAAATTTTAAAGTTTAATTAATAGATGTACAGGATTAAAAAGTATTGCAGTGCAGTATTTCAGAATGTAAACAAAAAGCCGTAGAGACTGTAACGATCAGTTTTAGGGAAACGAGGAATTTGTGTAAAGAACATTACAAGATATTTAAAAATAAAGACGTAAAGCATCACGCCAGTTTTTCAAAAGCGTCAGAATTTTTGTAAATACCAACTGTAATTTGTCATATAGCAACGTGCATAAGTTTCTGTACATGATATTTTAGGACCATCATAGGCATAATACCTGATGATTTACACAAAGATGTGATGAACAAGGGACAACGATGTCCAGAAATTGGCTGTGCAGAAACTTATGCGCATTGCTATATGTGATGATAAAGGTAGATTTTTTGATAATTTAGAAGAATATCACTCATAGTACAACTTGCTTTTGATTCTAACAATAATAAGAAAACCCGTGTATTGGTTATCAAGAGCTGCCATTATGATAAACATTTACGGTTAAATACTCAGATTAAAAAAGAAAGTTTCCAATATCAAAAAAAATGTTTTTGATAAATGGTCAAGGAAAATAATACACCAAATAAAGAATAAATCCCATTCACAGTACTAAGAAAAAATTGAAAGATTTAACACATAGAACTGCTAAGGAAATCTATGGTAGAAAAGAAAAAAGCTGCAAATAAAAAGAAATCATCTAAACCAAAAAAACGGACTAGTTCTACGCCATCAAAAAACGCAGAGTTTGAAAAAATATGGAAAAAATACAATTCGTCACTAAATGAGTGGAAGACATCCCTAGCACAGTTGCAAAAAGCCACCAATGAGACTTTGATGGCTTATCATGATGCATGTCAAAGAGCATTAGAAACGGATGCAGAGTTGTTAAAAAAAGTCAGTACAAGCTGGGAAGATACATGGGAAGAGATTGGTCCTCAATATATCAAACAACAAACAGTAATGATTGAAAATATTTTCAGAGAGACCAACATTGAAACAATAAAGAAATTTAATAAACAATGGGAGAGATTTCTTGCAACGTCAGGTGATGACTCAATTAAGGCATACCAAGAGGCTATTAAAAAATTCAATCAAGCATGGCAGTCATCATCAATGTAACTGATACCATACAAAAATCAATTTTAGGAATCAGGATAAAAAATAAGGTTAAATGGGCATAACATCAATAAAAACAGATGGAAATTTCTATAGAGCCGTGGAAAAAATTAATTATTCATGAAGTAATTGAATACAAATTTGAAGATTGGGTAAAACAGATAGCATTTAGTACAAGATCATCAGGTGGAGGAATTCCCACTATGCAATGGACAAATGGGGTTGTTTTTTCGCCAGCGAATTTTCCAGTAACCAATTCAACTGTTGATGAACAATTAAGAGGAGTTTTGCATTGGTCTTCAGTATCTTTTGCAATTAAAGAAAAGTTTGAAAAACAGATTGTAAAAGAAAATGCTACAATAAATTTAGTTGATGTCAGCGTAAACGAAATTTTCAGAGAGCTAGCAATTAGTTTAAAGGCGCAGTCAAAATTTGTTGATAGTAAATCAGATGAAGATAAAGAAGAATAGATTACTAAAACTTTGAATAGAGAAATTATTAGACAAAGTTAAAAACTGCATGACAGAGTCCATTTGACGTTAGAATATCTCATGCCAGATGAGTTTGTAAGAAAAATCAGCTAAGCGAAATGTACTCCAAATCTGACATCAGGTAGGCGGTTTGGGCTCGCGCATCAGATGTGATTCCACCTGTATCTTAAATGTAAGCATGGTCATCATATTTCAGTTAACCCAAATGTCTCAAATTTGCCCGTTTTAAACACTATAAATCGTAAAAGCTATAAGACGCTTCAAATGATATTGCATAGTGAACACAAACCACCTGAAGCGCAATATTAAAAATAACATACGCCTATTTCAAGATACCATTTCTGAGATCCAAACACAAGTGGAACCCTGTGTCCACATATCCAAGGCTGCCAACGCCACATATGATATCACGCATTTTATTACCTGTGTGATGAATGGTACTCTGAATGATGCATCTGTTAAGTGGAAAGGCAGGCGATACACGTTTTGTAGGTGATGACCACTGCAGGCCAAAGGGAACAAGGCATTATCCCACGGGCGAATGGAACAGACTGATACTTGCCAAGATGAGTAAAAATGAGATTGAGAAATGCCTTGAAGATACGGTTAGAACTCGGATTGCAGTATTGGACAAAAACAGGTGGATTCCTGACAAAGGCATAGATATAGCGATAGATATGCACAAGATACTCAGGCACGACAAGAAATCAACTGGCGATCTAATACATACAAAAGACAAGGGGCACGCAGGATACTATGAGAGATACGTAACTGCACAATCAGTCACTTCGGGAATCAGACTGAATCTATGTGCGTATCACATGCCTGCACTTGAATCCATAGACAATTTCGTGCGTAAAATCCTCGTTTCATGCCAAAATATTGGAGTCAAGATCAGATATGTCTTACTTGATCGCGAATTCTTCAACGCCAAAATTCTAGACATGATTGACAAGATGGGGTTGTATTATACATCACACCATGCAAGAATACGGATACTGTGGTACGATGTATAAGAAAATTCGATAAAGAGAACGGTCCTGCAGAATCCAAAGTTGAGATCGCAGGATATGATGGTACAGTAGCTGTATACCATATGATCATAGTGACAAGAAAGAAGAGAAAAAAGATCAAGAATCGCGAGCTCCGGCCGGAGGAGAGATACATCGGATTTTGCTACTAATCAACCCAGTGTAGACGTTGAGATCTATGCCAGCAGATGGGGCATAGAGACCGGCTACAGAATGTTAGAAAATATTAGAGCCAAAACCAAAAGCAAGAATTCTGCTGCCAGAATGTTCTGTTTTGTGTATTCTCTGTTGTTTTATAATGCGTGGGTGATGATCAACACGCTCTTATGGCGATCATGCATGGTTGGCTACGCCTAAAAAAACCGATAATCACGCAGGGGATGATCAAAATAGCATTGGATAGAACGGTAACGAGATGATAATTCCGCCAGAGCCTCCACCTGACGCGATCTGGCCTTAGAATATGGAGACATTTGGGTTAACTGATCTATAAACTTTATCTTAAATTCTACCATTTCTCGTCTGACATTCGCAAGCGCGCTTTTCAATTCTGCATTTTCTCTTCTCAGATCTGAGTTTTTGGCCATTTCTGACTGTCGCCTTGATCGTTGACTTTATCATATTTGCCTTCCAAAAAACTACTATTTAGTAAGATTAGTTACAAAAATTTGGTAATACACAAAATAACCTACATCAAATTTGACATAGAGATGCAACAAACTAATTTTCATGATTTAAACGCCTAAATGACGTGAACGCTTACCATTTTTGCGTCATTCCATCACGACAGCACGTTGTAGCAGACGCGCCTGAGCAGCGGCCTTTGGACCCGCAGTGTCTTTGCGCAAATCATTGCAGTGAACATGACTTGAACGACGAGAACACGGACTATTATGCTGCACTGGTGGCACGTCTTCAAACTCTTCGGGGTTATTCTCCTGCCATCTGATCATCTCTGCCCTAGGACTGAATCCCCTTGCGACGTGGTTCTTGCAGGTGCAGATGACGGGTCTTCTGTCCGAGTCACGGATCATCTTGTAGTTCTTGTGTGCGTCATATCCTGCATCAAGCATCGCGCATCCGGTGCCGTCTGGAACATTCTCGAATCTCTCTCAGAATATGGGAGAGTCGTGCGCGTATCCTTTGGTGACTGCACAGGAGACGATCTTTCTTCCCTTGGAATCGACGATCACGTATAATTTGACGAATTCGCGCCTGAAGACAAGTCCTCCTCTTGGCGTCTTCTTCCCAGTCTGCGTATTGGTTTATGGCAACCCCCGTGGAGTCGCCCAGAGGGAACCGCGCGCGTGGGATTCTGCCTGCCATTCCATTACTTTGTGCAGCCACCCATAATCTGCGATTACGGTGGCTGCGTGGCGCAGGCAGGATTTTGATGGAGCGGTTTTTAATCCATACATGTGCAGTGTTCCCTGATGTGTCTGCAGGTATGAGACATGTTGACGGTATGAATGGCAGCAGCAGAACTCCCGGTCTGTAAGGCATACCATGTATGGGATCATACGCACCTTGCCAGGGGGGTGGCAGATGGGTAGATTTCATACAACAGGGCAGTGAGGGCCTTGATTTGCAATCTAGTTACGTGGCCCTCTCTCTCCCTCCCTCCCTCCCCCCACTCCTCCATGTCTCGTATTCCTTGTAGTATCCGGCGGGGCGTTCCCATTTCTTGTCGTTGGGACTTGCTTTTGCATCGTTTCTTGTTTTTGCTGTGTTTCGTGTTTGTATCACGTTTTTTGTTCATCAAGCGGCGTGCGATCTGATCTTTGAGCTTTTCGCTGATTTTGAATCAAAAATTTGGACAACGCCGCTTGTAAATGTAAAAAAAGAATCATCAATGAGATTTTTTAAAATAGTATCTGAAAAACTAGATGCTTCTTCAGGTATTCCCCATCACGTACTGTAACGCAACCCTGAACTCATCTAGGGTTATCAGTCCTTTTACCACTAGTGGTGCAAGATCAGTCATGACCCAGGCAGGTATGTCTGCTCCCATGTGAGTCAGGCCCATGACATCTAACAGTTGGCCGTCGTCTGCCACCTCAGACTCAAATCCAGACCACATGCGCAGTACAAGCAATGCACGGTCATAGTCTGAGTCATCATCAAAAGTTTCAATCACAGGTTCTGGATTATCAGGTACTGCAGCAGGTGACCGGGGTTCTGGGTTCGCCTCTGCTACTTGGGGCTCTGGGTCTGCCTCCGTTGTTGCCTGGGGCTCTGGATCTACTTTTGAGGGTATGATGTTTAGCGCATCAACTATTATGACTATTGAAGACTGACGGTCTGCGTTCCAAGTTCTGATTACCATGTTGGTATTCCCTATCGCATCTGCAAACGTGATATCAAGTGCGACTGTCTTTTTATTGCGATCATCAGGGTCAGTTGATATAGTGATGGAGGCATCTGAGAACAGGTTATGAGGATCAACTATGTTGGTTTGGCCTCTGTTGTATTCCACGTATGTATCACTGTTCGTGTATGATATGTCATCATCTTGCAGGTTCAGGTATACTGCAAAGTAGAGTATGTCAAGTCTGTCGTGTGCCGTAAAACTCATGGATATGGGTTGTTGGTCTACTGCAACCTCCAGCGGCGTGGCATGATGGTTTACCCTGTTTTGAACATTGTAACTCTGGCCGTTTATCTCAAGTGTATCCACAGATGGCGGTGGTGCGGTACCTGACTTTTTGGACTTGAGCAGTATGGCCGCATCAACAAATGATTCCAAAGGTTTGCCTGACTCGTCTACAACATCGCCTGTACCGCTGTCGTATGAGAGCGTGTCCCCACGAGACAGTGAACCGTCAAGTAGTAACGTAAGGGTGTTTGTGCCATTTCCGGTGATGGATTCCACTGTGACTGTACTACCAGAAGAAGAGGATACTGTAAATCCGTTGAGGCCTGCTCCATTGATTTTGACTGGCTCAGAGAATGTCAGCGTTATAGAAGAGCCAGAGCCCCGTACAGATACAAGACGTGGAGCTATGTCATTTACTGTAACTGATACCAGTTCAGATGCTGTGCCACCGTTACCATCCGAGACGGTCACATTAATGGAGTGTACGCCGTCCTGGGACTGGTCAGGCCTCCAAGAGAACGAGCCTTCCCGGGTGATTGATGCACCACGTGGCATGTCCCCGTCAAGTGAGAATCTCAAAGAGTTAGGAGAGCCTTGATATATGTCGACGTCATGGGCTGTTGCAGTAAACCTAAGCGTGTCTGTCTCATCTATGGTCTGTGCACCTATGGGATCAAGTCGTGGATTCTGATTTACCTCAGTTACAGTTATTGTGACGTTTTGCGAGTCTGTGCCTCCGTTACCATCAGAGACCTGTACGGTTATGGTGTGACGGCCATCCTGTTCCTCAGTTGGCGTCCATGAGAACACTCCGGTGTTGGTATCCATCGCGGCACCGTCAGGTATCGGCTCGATAAGGGAGTATGTCCGGGCATCGTTATCATCAGGATCAGTTGCTTCAGCAGTGAATGTGAGGAGTGTAAGCTCATCTCCAGTCTGCGGTGAGATATTATTCAGTACGGGTAACCGGTTGACTGTGTAGGTCTCATTAGAGCCGATCACTGTCAGGTCAGTCAGACCGTTGGTTGCAGCATCCTGTATGTCGTGGTTTTGTGCGATATCCAAGCCGATGGTTCCACTAGCGGTTACTGTGACTGTTACCCGGTATGATGCACCGGAACCTGATACGCCAGATATTGTGCCGGTGCCTGTTACTGTAAAGTCAGCATCATCCACGTTGGTTACCGGCTCATCAAACGTGACAGCAAACACCAAGGTGGTATCAGTTGTGGATTGAGCTAGAGGGGTACCACGCAGTATGGAGGCAACGCGGGGCGGAGTGGTGTCTGTTACCGTGGGGGCGGTGGGATCAATATCTTTGTTTTGCTCTACTTCCTTGTCAAGATATATGACATTGATGGCGCCGCGGCTTGATCCGCCCTCGTCGTCTCCATAAGCGCCAACTGCGAGGTCTGTCACCCCGTCGCCGTCAAGGTCGCCTATGGAAGCAACGGAGGCGCCGAAAAAGTCATCGTCTGATAGCGTGGGACCGTTTGTAGTGGAGTCGTTTATCTCTACTGTGCTGTCTACCGTGCCGTCAGCATTCATAAACATTATGTGTACGGCGCCGCGGTCTGATCCGCCGTCGTCGTCTCCATGAGCGCCAACTGCAAGGTCTGTCACCCCGTCGCCGTCAAAGTCGCCTATGGAAGCAACGGATCTGCCGAAATTGTCATTGTTTGATAGCGTGGGACCGTTTGCAGTGGAGTCGTTTATCTCTACTGTGCTGTCTACCGTGCCGTCAGTATTCATAAACATTATGTGTACTGCGCCGCGGTCTGATCCGCCGTCGTCATCTCGATGAGCACCAACTGCAAGGTCTGTCACCCCGTCGCCGTCAAGGTCGCCTATGGGAGTAACGGAGGCGCCGAAAAAGTCATCGTCTGATAGCGTGGGACCGTTTGCAGTGGAGTCGTTTATCTCTACTGTGCTGTTTATCGTGCCGTCAGCATTCATAAACATTATGTGTACTGCGCCGCGGTCTTCTCCGCCGTTGTCATCTTGATAAGCACCAACTGCGAGGTCTGTCACCCCGTCGCCGTCAAGGTCGCCTATGGAAGCAACGGAGACGCCGAAACGGTCATTGTTTGATAGCGTGGGACCGTTTGCAGTGGAGTCGTTTATCTCTACTGTGCTGTTTATCGTGCCGTCAGCATTCATAAACATTATGTGTACTGCGCCGCGGTCTGATCCGCCGTCGTCATCTCGATGAGCACCAACTGCAAGGTCTGTCACCCCGTCGCCGTCAAGGTCGCCTATGGAAGCAACGGAGGCGCCGAAATAGTCATCGTCTGATAGCGTGGGACCGTTTGCAGTGGAGTTGTTTATCTCTACTGTGCTGTCTACCGTACCGTCAGCATTCATAAACATTATGTGTACTGCGCCGCGGTCTGATCCGCCGTCGTCATCTCGACTAGCACCAACTGCGAGGTCTGTCACCCCGTCGCCGTCAAGGTCGCCTATGGGAGTAACGGAGACGCCGAAACGGTCAAAGTCTGATAGCGTGGGACCGTTTGCAGTGGAGTCGTTTATCTCTACTGTCCTGTCAACAATGAAGGCAACGCGGGGCGGAGTGGTGTCTGTTACCGTGACTGTGTAGGTCTGATCAGAGCCGGTAGGTGCCAGGTTGGCCAAACGGTTGGTTGCGGTATCCTGTATGTCGTGGTTTTGTGCGATATCCAAGCCGATGGTTCCAACATTATCTACTGCGACTGTTACCCGGTATGATGCACCGGAACCTGATACGCCAGATATTGTGCCGGTGCCGGTGCCCGTTACTGTAAAATCGGCAGCATCCACGTTGGTTACCGGTTCATCAAACGTGACAGCAAACACCAAGGTGGTATCAGTTGTGGATTGAGCTAGAGGGGTACCACGCAGTATGGAGGCAACGCGGGGCGGAGTGGTGTCTGTTACCGTGGGGGCGGTGGGATCAATATCTTTGTTTTGCTCTACTTCCTTGTCAAGATATATGACATTGATGGCGCCGCGGTCTCGCCCGCCGTCGTCATCTCGATAAGCACCAACTGCAAGGTCTGTCACCCCGTCGCCGTCAAGGTCGCCTATGGAAGCAACGGAGGCGCCGAACTTGTCACTGTCTGATAGCGTGGGACCGTTTGCAGTGGAGTCGTTTATCTCTACTGTGCTGTCTACCGTGCCGTCAGTATTCATAAACATTATGTGTACTGCGCCGCGGTCTGATCCGCCGTTATCATCTTGATAAGCACCAACTGCGAGGTCTGTCACCCCGTCGCCGTCAAAGTCGCCTATGGAAGCAACGGATCTGCCGAAATTGTCATTGTTTGATAGCGTGGGACCGTTTGCAGTGGAGCTGTTTATCTCTACTGTGCTGTCTACCGTACCGTCAGTATTCATAAACATTATGTGTACTGCGCCGCGGTCTGATCCGCCGTCGTCATCTCCCTGAGCACCAACTGCGAGGTCTGTCACCCCGTCGCCGTCAAGGTCGCCTATGGGAGTAACGGAGGCGCCGAAACGGTCATTGCTTGATAGCGTGGGACCGTTTGCAGTGGAGTCGTTTATCTCTACTGTGCTGTCTACCGTACCGTCAGTATTCATAAACATTATGTGTACTGCGCCGCGGTCTGATCCGCCGTCGCCGTCATCTTGATAAGCACCAACTGCGAGGTCTGTCACCCCGTCGCCGTCAAGGTCGCCTATGGAAGCAACGGATCTGCCGAAATTGTCATCGTCTGATAGCCTGGGACCGTTTGCAGTGGAGTTGTTTATCTCTACTGTGCTGTTTATCGTGCCGTCAGTATTCATAAACATTATGTGTACTGCGCCGCGGTCTGATCCGCCGTCGCCGTTATCTTGATAAGCACCAACTGCAAGGTCTGTCACCCCGTCGCCGTCAAGGTCGCCTATGGGAGTAACGGAGGCGCCGAAACGGTCATTGCTTGATAGCGTGGGACCGTTTGCAGTGGAGTCGTTTATCTCTACTGTGCTGTTTATCGTGCCGTTTGTATTCATAAACATTATGTGTACTGCGCCGCGGTCTAGTCCGCCGTCGTCGTCTCGAGCAGCACCAACTGCAAGGTCTGTCACCCCGTCGCCGTCAAGGTCGCCTATGGGAGTAACGGAGACGCCGAAACGGTCACTGTTTGATAGCGTGGGACCGTTTGCAGTGGAGTCGTTTATCTCTACTGTCCTGTCAACAATAAAGGCAACGCGGGGCGGAGTGGTGTCTGTTACCGTGGGAACTGGCACATCGGTTACCGTGACGTCATAGGTGTCAAAAGCCGTGGCCCCGTCGTCGTCAGTAACAGTGAGGGTAAATGTAACTTGGGTGTCAGATGATACCTGTGACGCAGTGTACTGCAGGGTTGCTGCGTTACCGGACGTTATCGTAATAACAGATGTGTCATCCACGCTCCACAGGTACGAGGATATGGTGCCGTCAGAATCAGAGGCAGTACCCGTGAGCGTGCCTGATGCGCCCTCGTTGATTGTAGTGTCGCCAGTTATGCTGCTGATAGTTGGGGACTGGTTGGGGACTGGCACATTGTTTACCGTGACATCGTAGGTGTCAAAAGCCGTGGCCCCGTCGTCGTCGGTAACAGTGAGGGTAAATGTAACTTGGGTGTCCGAGGATACCTGTGACGCAGTGTACTGCAGGGTTGCTGCGTTACCGGACGTTATCGTAATAACAGATGTGTCATCCACGCTCCACGCGTATGTGGATATTGTACCGTCAGAATCAGAGGCAGTACCCGTGAGCGTGCCTGATGCGCCCTCGTTGATTGTAGTGTCGCCAGTTATGCTGCTGATAGTTGGGGACTGGTTGGGGACTGGCACATTGTTTACCGTGACATCGTAGGTGTCAAAAGCCGTGGCCCCGTCGTCGTCAGTAACAGTGAGGGTAAATGTAACTTGGGTGTTTGAGGATACCTGTGACGCAGTGTACTGCAGGGTTGCTGCGTTACCGGACGTTATCGTAATAACAGATGTGTCATCCACGCTCCACGCGTATGTGGATATTGTACCATCAGAGTCAGAGGCAGTACCCGTGAGCGTGCCTGATGCGCCCTCGTTGATTGTAGTGTCGCCGGTTATGCTGCTGATAGTTGGGGACTGGTTGGGGACTGGCACATTGTTTACCGTGACATCGTAGGTGGCAGATGCCGTGGCCCCGTCGTCGTCGGTAACAGTGAGGGTAAATGTAACTTGGGTATTCGAGGATACCTGTGATGCAGTGTATTGCAGGATAGCCGCATCGCCAGTCGTGATCGTGATAGTAGACGTATCATCCACGCTCCACAGGTACGAGGATATGGTGCCGTCAGAATCGGAGGCAGTACCCGTGAGCGTGCCTGATGCGCCCTCGTTGATTGTAGTGTCGCCGGTTATGCTGCTGATAGTTGGGGGCTGGTTGGTGGCGGTGGTACCAATTACAATATCTTTGTTTTGCCCAAGGGATCCGAATGCGCCTGGAGGGTTAAAGTCAAACATTACTACAGGATCCGGGAGTGTAGGGACAGCATCCTCACTCGGGCTTTTTAGGGCAGTAACAGTCGACACTCCCTCCACCAGCATCAATGGGTTCTCTGAAACATATTGGAGATCTGCAGATGTATCTCCAGTCTGTACCTCGTACTTGAAGGTAAGGGTGTCAGTGCCTGAGCCTGATGAATAGTTGCCCTGCCTTGAAGGATTGGTATCAAGTGCGAGTTGAGGTGTCCCAGTTACGGTGACTGGTTCTGAGAATTTGATGGTAATGTCTACTGTATCTCCTGATCCGTAGGTACCGTCTGCGGTTGTAGAGGATACGGCACGGACCAGTACCTCTTTGTCAAGATATATGACATTGATGGCGCCGCGGTCTGGTCCGCCGTCGTTATCTCGACTAGCACCAACTGCAAGGTCTGTCACCCCGTCGCCGTCAAGGTCGCCTATGGAAGCAACGGAGACGCCGAAATAGTCACTGTTTGATAGCGTGGGACCGTTTGCAGTGGAGTCGTTTATCTCTACTGTGCTGTCTACCGTGCCGTCAGCATTCATAAACATTATGTGTACTGCGCCGCGGTTTGATCCGCCGTCGTCGTCTTGATGAGCACCAACTGCGAGGTCTGTCACCCCGTCGCCGTCAAGGTCGCCTATGGGAGTAACGGAGACGCCGAAACGGTCATTGCTTGATAGCGTGGGACCGTTTGCAGTGGAGTCGTTTATCTCTACTGTGCTGTCTACCGTGCCGTCAGCATTCATAAACATTATGTGTACTGCGCCGCGGTCTGATCCGCCGCCGTCGTCATCTCGATAAGCGCCAACTGCGAGGTCTGTCACCCCGTCGCCGTCAAGGTCGCCTATGGAAGCAACGGAGATGCCGAAATTGTCAAAGCTTGATAGCGTGGGACCGTTTGCAGTGGAGTCGTTTATCTCTACTGTGCTGTCTACCGTGCCGTCCATATTCATAAACATTATGTGTACTGCGCCGCGGTTTGATCCGCCGCCGTCGTCTTGATAAGCGCCAACTGCGAGGTCTGTCACCCCGTCGCCGTCAAGGTCGCCTATGGAAGCAACGGAGAAGCCGAAATAGTCACTGCTCGATAGCCTGGGACCGTTTGCAGTGGAGTCGTTTATCTCTACTGTGCTGTTTACCGTGCCGTTTGTATTCATAAACATTATGTGTACTGCGCCGCGGCTTGATCCGCGGTCGTCATCTCCATAAGCACCAACTGCAAGGTCTGTCACCCCGTCGCCGTCAAGGTCGCCTATGGAAGCAACGGAGATGCCGAAATAGTCATCGTTTGATAGCGTGGGACCGTTTGCAGTGGAGTCGTTTATCTCTACTGTGCTGTTTACCGTACCGTCAGCATTCATAAACATTATGTGTACGGTGCCGTGGTCTCGTCCGCCGCTCGTTATCTCGACTAGCACCAACTGCAAGGTCTGTCACCCCGTCGCCGTCAAGGTCGCCTATGGGAGTAACGGAGACGCCGAAACGGTCATTGTTTGATAGCGTGGGACCGTTTGCAGTGGAGTCGTTTATCTCTACTGTGCTGTCAACAGAGCCGTTTCCGGCAGTTCTCATGTCATTAATGAAGATTATATGTACGGCGCCGCGTCCTGATCCGCCGTTGTCATCTAGAAAAGCACCAACTGCAAGGTCTGTCACCCCGTCGCCGTCAAGGTCGCCTATGGAAGCAACGGAGAAGCCGAAATAGTCAATGTTTGATAGCGTGGGACCGTTTGCAGTGGAGTCGTTTATCTCTACTGTGCTGTCTACCGTGCCGTCAGTATTCATAAACATTATGTGTACTGCGCCGCGGTCTGATCCGCCGTCGCCGTCATCTTGATAAGCACCAACTGCAAGGTCTGTCACCCCGTCGCCGTCAAGGTCGCCTATGGGAGTAACGGAGACGCCGAAATAGTCATCGTCTGATAGCGTGGGACCGTTTGCAGTGGAGTCGTTTATCTCTACTGTGCTGTCTACCGTGCCGTCGGTATTCATAAACATTATGTGTACTGCGCCGCGGTTTGATCCGCCGCCGTTATCTAGATGAGCACCAACTGCAAGGTCTGTCACCCCGTCGCCGTCAAGGTCGCCTATGGCAGCAACGGAGAAGCCGAAATAGTCACTGTTTGATAGCGTGGGACCGTTTGCAGTGGAGCTGTTTATCTCTACTGTGCTGTCTACCGTACCGTTTGTATTCATAAACATTATGTGTACTGCGCCGCGGTCTAGCCCGCCGTCGTCATCTCGATTAGCACCAACTGCAAGGTCTGTCACCCCGTCGCCGTCAAGGTCGCCTATGGGAGTAACGGAGACGCCGAAACGGTCATTGTCTGATAGCGTGGGACCGTTTGCAGTGGAGTCGTTTATCTCTACTGTGCTGTTTACCGTGCCGTCAGCATTCATAAACATTATGTGTACTGCGCCGCGGTTTGATCCGCTGTTGTCATCTCGATCAGCACCAACTGCAAGGTCTGTCACCCCGTCGCCGTCAAGGTCGCCTATGGCAGCAACGGATCTGCCGAAAAAGTCATCGTCTGATAGCGTGGGACCGTTTGTAGTGGAGTCGTTTATCTCTACTGTGCTGTTTACCGTGCCGTTTGTATTCATAAACATTATGTGTACTGCGCCGCGGTCTGATCCGCCGCCGTCATCTTGAGCAGCACCAACTGCAAGGTCTGTCACCCCGTCGCCGTCAAGGTCGCCTATGGGAGTAACGGAGAAGCCGAAACGGTCAAAGTCTGATAGCGTGGGACCGTTTGCAGTGGAGCTGTTTATCTCCACTACGGAGTTTGGATACGCGTTGTTTGATGCGTACGCAGTATCTGCACCAAAGCTTAGATGTATGTCGTGTATGCCAGGGGTGTGAACCGATAGCACGAGGCTTGCGATGCCGTCGCACTGATAGTCCTCAAACGTAATGATCCCATCATGTGCTGTAGCATCCAGTATGGAGTCGTTGCCGCACAATACCCCCACAAACCCCACGTCGTCAGGAGAAGAGTCCCCAAACGTGGTGCCGTTTATTACAGAGATTGTTAGGTTATGGGTACCGTATGTCCTAAAGTTTATCGTCCACTCCCCGCCCACTACAGGATAGGACTGCGGGTTGAGTACGTCGATTCGCCCGTACTCACGGTTCAGAAAACTGGCTGCCGACTGCTGTATCTCTGAGGTAGTTACCGTTACAGGTGTATGGTGGAGGGGGGGGCTGTAAGTTATCGTGATCACAGGGTCAGTCATATAGGCAGACGCAAAACTGACATCATAGTACTGGAAAAGTAACAAAGATACAGTCACTACCACAATGGCCATGACTGTCATAGTATGATGAATTCTTAATGTATTCATATCACATTTCCACCATGATCATACAATAATCCACAGTGGCTATTTAAAAGATTGGGTATTCCACAGTTAACCCAAAAGTGAGCCTAATCTAACGTCTAAAAATCAATGCGGTGCTTTCAAATATCGTCATCTTTGAGAAAAAGACAGGCTTGATGGCTATTGCGTATAGTTTAAAGATCCGTCTGCAGGCAAAACCGAACATGACAGCCTAATCTTCAGAAAAGGTACTGGCTTTTCTGATAATAGATGTATCAAACATTTTAAAAATATGAACAGTTTTTTATCCTATCTATTTGTACATCTAACAGAACGTCTGAAATTTGATGTTTGATGTACGTCGTAGATGTCTAGTACGAACACAGTGATCCGATGTCAGGCGGCGTCTTATAGCGCGGTTCGTGCCGGGCAAGCACGGTTATTATCTCGATTCGCAGATGTGTCTGCGTCATGCGTTTTGTGTTCTTGTCTGCCGGCTTGGATGTTGCTCTGCAAGAGTTTGAACAAGGGAGGAGAGGGAAGATCTTGGAGAATGTGATTGAAAACAATTGGCATTCTGTCGCATACTAGAGTGACGTCAAAAAGTCTTTGCAATTTTCAAAAACACTAGAAACATTTATAGCTTGAAACATTTATCGCCCATCGTGGAAAACCAGAATGTGGAATTAATATGTGTATATAAGAGGGAATTAAACACAAAGGCAAAAGAACGAATGCTTGCAGTGTTAAATGTCGTAGAGGAAGATGAAACGATTTCAACAATCGCACAGCTGTTTTACAAATCTTACAACACAATTAAAAATTGGGTTATGCGATTTAAAGAATTTGGAGTTGTAGGATTGTATGAGAAACCAAGATCTGGACGCCCGCCAAAAATAGCCAATCATAAGATTACAGAATTTTTAACAAATGTCAAAAACGGTATTTTTCCAAAGCAGCTTGTATATAAAATAAAAAAAGATACAGGAGTAAAATACACCGAATCTGGAATACGTGACATATTGCGTCGTCATAACTTTACTCCAAAGGTACCCGGATTCCACACACAAACACAAGGCATCTAGTGAACAGATAGAAGAGTGGCAAAAATCCCTGAAATGGTGGATTTCATGCGTAAAACGGGACGGTTTTGAGCTGTATGTACAGGATGAATCAATATTGATGCATGACTATGTCACAAAGCGCGATCCATGGTCGCCGGTGGGTCAAAAAATACTCCGAGTTTATTTTGGAGATCATCAGAGACGTGTAATTTATGGTGCAATATCAGACTCACATCAATATTTTTTACAGAAAAAAAAATTCAACGATCCGACGTTTCTCAAATTTGTTAAAAAACTATTGGAACTATCTGACAAGGTAGCCATTGTAATGGATGCAGCACCCCAACATAAAACAAAAAAGTTTAAAAAATTTGTAAAAGCAAACAGTTCTAGACTGCGAATAATGTATTTGCCTACAGGATGTCCTGAATTTAATGCAATTGAAGAATGTTGGCACCAGTTAAAGATTCAACCTTTCATGTATGAACACCATGAACATGTTAGTGACCGTGCACGAGCCGCAATGATATATCTAAGAACCGCTACATTCAATCATAATATTGAACAGTATATGTTCAGAAAAGCAATTGCAAAGACTTAATGACGCCACTCTATATCATGATAACTGACAGAAAAAATGCCAAGGACTCTGATGCCCCGGAAGAGAGATACATCGGATTTGCAACAAACCATCCTGCAATCAAGACCTAGGTGTATGCCAAAAGATGGGGAATAGAGACAGGATACGGCAAAATAGAAGAGTGTGGGACCAAGACGCGAATCACGAATATAGAATCCAGAATGCTGCGCTTTTACTATTCTCTGATATTATACAATGAATGGATAATCGTCAGGGCGATGATCTCTGACGGTACTGAAAGACAGAGCGCCATGCTGTTCACATCCCGTATGCACTCAGGTCAGGTGTCTGCGTAGGCACAAAAAAACGTAGCATCCTGTAAAATCACACCTATAAACGAATGAGACCTGAGTGCATACCACATCCCTCTTGATTCGTGCTTATGGATAGGTCGATGTGGATTGTAGTTAGGCACGGATTAAGGGATGACGTGAACACCTGTGTGGATAACTATCCATTGCTCACAGCATTATGTCTGTCTCAATTGCATTCCAGTCTTACATCATTGTGCGTCACTGATCTTTTTAAGCTCTCTTTGATACATCGTTACTTTTGGTAGAGTACGTGGTTATGGCAGTCAACATATTCCAGATTATCGTAATCATCTTGTTTGCAACATGTGTTATTGCAATTGGATGATTGCCGCCATGTCTTTGTTTGACCTGCTCGTAAAATCTCTTCATTATACCATCATGACGTACTGCAGTGTTGGCATCCTGAATCATTATCCAGTTGACTCGTCTGTTTGAATCTTTTTTTATTCTTCCATGATGTGTCGTATTACCTGATTGGTACACTCGTGGACACATGCCTGCCCATGACACTAGCTGTTTTGCAGTGTTGAATCTTGAGATATCTCCAATCTCTGATGCGATAAGCATGGCTGAAAATATCTCTATTCCTGTCATGCTAGGTAGAATCTGTGCATAGTCATTTTTTGAAGCTTGTTGTGCTATCTTTTCTTCTGTATGTTCTATCTCATCATTCAGATACTGTATCTGTCTGACGCATTGTCTTAGCATGAACTGATCGTTATCTCCACGAAGATTGGTGTCTGCAAGTTGTTTCAATGACTTTTTTGAGTGTATTTCTGATCCACCTATTTTGATATCATACTTGTCAAGCAGATTCCGAACATGATTAATCACCTTTGTTCTGTCTTGGACCAGACTAATCCTGTGCCTTAATAGCTGTCTGTTATCTCGTATGTCAGCAGGCGCAACATAGCATCTTGGTATCATGTCAACTCTTACCAAATCGGCAATCTTGCGTGCATCAATAATATCAGTCTTTACACTAGTCTCTGATATTATCTTCATCTTGAATGTGTTTGTTAGTTTGATTGGTATGTTCTGACTCTCAAACGCCTCAAATGTTTTTATCCACATGTTACCGGTTGTTTCACATGCAGCTTTGCACTCTCCATATTCTTGTTTTATCTTTTTAGCAAATTTTGTAGCATCTTCAAACGTGTTATCATATTCTGTTCTCTCCATTACGGCGCCATCTTCATTCATAATACACACTATACATCTCCTCTTACCGATGTCTATTCCTACACTTTTCGTTCCTATCTTTTTCGTTCCTATTATTGTCAATCCTTTATTTTCACCTCCTTTGGGATTCATCTGACAGACCGGAAGCTGCAATTACCTATCAGGGCGCGAAGCCTAGGAACACAGCAGCTCGGATCCTCCTCCTCTCCCCCCCCCCCCCATTCATGCACAAGGGCGCGAAGCCCATGTCGATTTAGGGGTCAGCCTATCACATAGATACTAGGAGGAGGGTGGTTACATGTGTTCACATACGTTCAATCTTAGAATCCAAAGATGCTATGCTCGTCTTTTATTTTGATAATCGGCAGATACGAATATCCATTAGCAAAATCATCTAAAAATTCTGGATCTTTGCCTTGATTTCCTTGATATTTGAGAAAATTTTTTGCAGGTTCAGAAGACAGTTCAATATAGTTGAAATTATAATACACCTCATCCATATCAAGAGATGTGATATAACCTAGTATCCAAGAATCATCATATGGGAACGCATAAAGTGTAAGATTATGCTCTTCTGGAAATTCATGATCGTATGTTAATCGTGCCAAACTTCCCAAATCTTTGACTTTAAGCGGATAGAATTTATCAGCAATCTTATCTGATTTTGCAGGTAATAGTGGAGAGATGCCAGACTCCATATGAATAATTGGAGCATAATTTGCAATACTTTTTGTAGAATCCACTATATCACAGATCTCTTTTTTAGCAGTAATCCTGTAAGAAACATATCTGCCAAATTTTGGTAGAGTGGTATAAAAGACTAGTAAAGTGTTTGCTAAAGTTAAAGTGCTTGAAATAATGCGGGAATTATTGAACTGATGTGAATAGACTCGTTTAGGGTATTCTTGCAAAGCACATGCATACCTTGCTAAATCAGAAAAACTAGCTAGTTCTATAAAATATTCGTTTTGAGTAACTGACATTAAAAATTATGGACTAGTCACAGTTTTATGCTTTTCATATTTTGATTATACTGTTTCTTTAGATTTTGGTTATCAAAGTATTGCATTATGAAATGAAAGACAGTCAATTTTCCAAAAACAACCAGAAATTAATGAGAGAATAAATGCATTGAGATAAAACAAATAAGAAACAACGCCAACAGCAGTCATTATCTCTAAACCAGTGCAAGTACAAAAAAAGAGAAGTTTTTCTCTCAATTCAAAAATCTAACTGGATTTTGGCCACATCGAAGTCCAGGTATCGGCAAACTTCTTCATCATTTCACCATAAGCATTCATCTGTTCTAATCCGGATGAGCTAAAAGACTTTTGCCAACTCTCGGTAAATTGCTTAAAAGTAGATGCGTTGGTGTCGTTGAGAGCTTTCTGCCAATTTTCAGTAAATTCTTTATAGGAACTTAGTCCCGTTTCGTTGAGAGCTTTCTGCCAATTTTCCCCAAATAATTTGATAGTGTCACTACTAGATTCAACAGTTGCCTTATCCCATACTTCGTTGAACTTTGTCTGCATATCATTACTTGCTTTTTGGATCTGCTCAAAGAGTGATTTCCAATTTTCAAGTGCTTTGGCATACTCTTGCCATAAAGAATCCCACTCATTATTGTTCTGTGTTTTAGACATTAACTAATGATTGTTTTTACTATTCTTAAATGAATCTAATTACCAGAAAATATTATTTTTTCCGATCTTTTAATCTCCTATTCATTCTCATTCTGCCTTCTTCAAATTTTATCTTATCATAATCGGTTTTAAGAGATAGTTTTGGAACAGGTGTGGGTCTTCCATCCTTATCAATGGCTACAAATGTAACAAAGGCAGTTCCAGTAACAATTGTAACGCCAGTTACCATGTCTTCTGCTTTGACTGTTACTTCAATCTCCATAGACGAATTATGAACATAGTTTATCCGAGCATTCAATATGAGAACATCGCCAACAAAGACTGGTTTTAGAAAAGTCACACTATCCATAGATACGGTAACTGCAGGTAATTGTGAATGGCGTTGTGCAACGATGCCTGCAACCATATCAATGTGTTTTAAAATTTCACCACCAAACACATTTCCTGCAGGATTAGCATCAGATGGAAACATTCTAACAATTACTTGAGCGTGCGATTTAGAAGAGCTTTTTTGGGAATTTTTTGATTGTTTGGTCAATCTGTTTGTATCAACAACAGACAGCCAATTTAATGTAGCTAAGATTGTTTATTTAAAATATTTCTCTAGCGTGATCTTCCCAATCTTGGGAATTTTGGCCAGCTCAAAACCCTCGGGTCGCTTGTTTTGAGGTATTGTTGCATCAATACCCATCTTTGCAGTTTGTAATTTACGTTGATCACTTGAAGGATCAAGACTAGACCCTCGTACATTTTTGAGAATATAGAGATCTTTATCTGCTTGGAATCGTGTAGCCATTGCGTATTCAATAGATTCTGCACTATTAGGATCAATATCATCATCAACTACCGTGACTTGCTTTAATGAGCGATGTGATTGGAATGTTTTTTTGATTACCTTCATCGGATCAGAGTTGTTTTTCTTTTTAATTTGTACAACAGCATGTAACCAATTACATCCACCATTAGTCATCGAAACTTGGCATGTTTGGGGAAAAGATTTCTTCAATTCTCCGTTTAGTTTGGATTCAATTGGCATCCCCATTAGTAACCGGTGTTCAGAATAACCAGATAAGATATCATGAAATATGGGATTATTTCTAAAGTGTAAACTCTCAAGCTGAAAAACAGGCTGAGATCTCTTGTGATCATATGTTTGAAGCATTTCAACCATCCATTCAGGATGGGCTTTATCAGACAGTATCTTTCCTTCCATAACAATTTCAGAACCGGATGGTACATTCAATCCTGTAAAGGGAAGTTTAGCCAAAGTTAGTCTTCCTTGTAAAAGTGAATTAGCGATATCAAGCTCGTCTTTCCCCCAATCTGCCTGATATGCACCTGCAATTGATATAGCTGGATGGACACCAACAGTTACAGCAACGTTGAGATCTTCTTTATGTTCTTTGGCATCAATAAAACATCGATGCAAATGACGGCCTTCTACCATTCTTATCGAAAAATGATTTTTGTCAATCGGCATTAATCTATGAAAAGAAGAATTTTGTTTTCCGGTTTCCGGATTTTTTACATACACGATTGAGGATGTAATAAAAGGACCAGATTCTTTTTCAAAGTGGGTCACAATAGGCAAAGAGAGAAGATTCTTTGATGAATTCTCCATGAACTTTCCAGTTGTAACAATTTTAGGTTTTTTTACGTGCTTTATTGCAGAAATAATTTTTTCGTGAATATTAAATTCTGTACCGCCTACTGCCATGCCAAACCGTCTTCTAGTTCCAACTAGATTAGCAACTAGACGAAAATTACTCTCTTTGATATTTTCAAACAATACAGCATGCAGACCGTCGGCTTTGGCAGTTATTCCCGCAATCTCAAATTTGGTTGAAACGTTTGTTTTTGTGACCTTTAGTTCTTTGATTTTCTTAATTTGTGATATATAGTCTCTTAAATCATTCATTCATTCTCAATTACATTCATAATCTCAAGCATTAAGCCTTTTGCAATAGCAGGCTCTAATTGTTTTTGAACAAAGGTAGACACTAATGCAATACCGCCCATCTTTGTACTAACTCTTTGTGCAACAAGTTTTAAAAATAATGAATCTGTTCTAGATGGAGTAATACTAGTTGTGACAGGAACAGGGCCTGACATCAAAGAGATAACCATTGAACCCAATTTATCAGGACCTTCAGTAACGGAGATAAAATAACCATTTTCAAATTTTTGAATTCTTAAAGAAAAAGAACGGCTCTCCAAATGTACCGTTTTCTGGAAAAATCCATTTGGAGAGGTCAATAAACTATGAACACGTCTTACGCTTTTATTGCTATTGTTTCACCAAGTTGAGAAGTCGTAATTGCTGCCTTTACCTTGCAGTTCTTTTCATGCTTATCTGGATAGATAAACAGTTTTTCACAGTACTTGCATGGAGTTTTTTCTTTACTCTTTGGCTTGGCAGTCTTTACTTTTGACTTGGTCTTTGATTTAGCTGCAACTACCTGAACTTGTGTCCTGATTTCATTAGTTGTTTTTGCTTCAATAGAATCAGCTTCCACTCTTGCGCGTAATTTTGCTTTGTATTTTAAATTACGTGGTTTGGTTCTTAATCTATATCCACAGCATGGACACCAAAGTCCTTCCCATTTGATGAATATTTCGCAAATCTGGCATCGACGTTGTCCTGAAGCATATCTTCCGGTTCCAACAGGCTTTTGAGCCTTGTATCTAACACAAATTCCTTTACATGTCATCCTAGGATCATATAGAATTCATAACTATATAAGCATAGATCGAGAAAATCCATAGAAAAATTGATAAAAAACTGTAAATATTATAAATTAGATAGCCTTAAAAATTATTTTTACAAGAAAAACATTAAAAACTTCAATAAATATGTATAGCTTTTTTGAAAGCATTTTTTATCCAAAATAAGACAATATCAATATAGATGTTTAACAAAAAATTTCAATATTTGTTTAAAAAACGAGTAAAATTCATAATAAAACAAGATATTGGTTGATGTATGATAAAATTAATGGTTAAGTTGATTATAATGGACATCTCAAAAGAGATAACTCAGCCAATAATAGATAGTGGTAAGATAGAACGTCTAGACCCCTGACGTGAAGAGATAAACTTTGCAGAGAGCATATCACGTCTTCCTCGTTGATTGAAATTTTTGATCTTCATAGTTGTCTTGTACTCGTCGACGAACTCTAATTCAAAAGATGAACAAAATTTTAGATTGAGTGTTTTTACAATCTGTGTTGCAATCTCCATATGACCATTACCAATCTTTAAAATTTTTCTTCTAGCTCGAAGTACTCCTAAAACTCTAATGATGTGAGATACCAATCCGTCAACTGACGAATAAAATGAATTCTCAATCTCTGTTCCATAATATAATATAGACAAACCAATTCTTTGCCCTGGATCAACTCCAATGATTAAATCGTCTTCTTGAAAATGTAGATCAAGTTTTTGTATCAATATACCTCTAATTACGCTAGGAGGATACTGCTTAGAAATATCTTCATAAAATATGACTTTCTTAGATTTTTGAGAATATTCCATTCTAGTGGTAAATATAATATCACCGCAATAGTTAGTAATTTCTTCTGGAAGAATGGAATCAAATGACAAGTCAAGTGTCTTCAAGCAGGTTGAAAATCTATAGTACGGTTTACCATAAACAGTTGCAACACCAATGCGAATGCTTTGAAGAGGATCGATATTTTATAAAGTGCAACACATGATTTAGATTTATGCCTTCAAAATAGTTGACACTACGTGTTTTACTGCTTGATCAAAATTGGCATCAATGTTTGATTGGAGTTCAGATAGTTTCGCATCACCTTGTTTGACAATATCCTCTGATTCAGCAGTCGCTTTCTCTTTTGACGCGTTAATAATAGTCTCAGCCTCCTTTGTGGCCATCTCTTGAGTCTTCTTTAACAGCGCATCAATCTCTGCTTGCGCCGTCACAGAAAGCTGTTGCTTCATATCAGATACTTTGCTGTTTAGAGAATCAAGTGAATCCTCCAAGTGATTTAAAGACGTGATAATCCCAGTAACTTTGGACTCTGGCATACTAGACATTATATCTCAAATCTAATAATTCCATTACTTAAATCATTCATTTTGAATCCCAAATGCAGTGATTATTTGTTAATCATGTGGTGGTCCTTGCGATATTACCACAACATTCAGGTTATTGCACTTATGATGGAGTAGTTAAAAGTAATATGGCCCTTGCGATATTACCATCAGACTCCTCTAGAGCATTTTTCGCTCTCTCTTGATCAACTCCTGTCTGATCACATACCACTTTGATGTCCTCCTCAGAGAAGAATGGAACCTCTAGCTCTCTTTCCTCAAAATCTGGGGCAGATATAATAAAAGTAACAGAATCTTTAGCTGACATCTCATTAACAGTAGGTTTGGACACGATTATCTCTTTTTTATCGGTCTTTATTATAACCTCTTGAACGTTTGAAATGTCGTTCATATCCAAGCCCATCTTATCCATCATTCTTCGCATTCCACGATTTCCGCCGCCTGCACCTCCTCGCATCATAACAATATCTCCTCATTACGACTTTTTAAACTATCTCTAACCTTGACTGCAACACCGCGATTCAAATCGGTAATCATTTGATACGATAAAAGTGCTTTACCAACTGCAATAACCTGATTTTTAAATAATATAGGCGTGTCAGCAGAGACAGATACTCTCCTGCCACACCATATTACATGCTTACAAAATACTGATCTGCCTTGCTGAACAAACGGAGCGGCATCTTGGTTAACCTCTACACAATTTTGTTTGAATGTTTTATCTTTTAATAGCACTTGTGCAAAATAAACACTAATTGCCAAACTGCCGTCAATTCTCAGCGTACAAAGCAGTTCTCCTTTATGTGAAACGGTCCTTATTCTTCCGGTTTTAGGTGAAAAAGCTATCTCAATATCGTTTGGCAATCGTTTTGATGCACCATTACCAAATAATGCATCAAGTGAATGCTCGAGTTTAAGATTATGATCCATCATATAGTGGTTTAACATTTCTAAATATTAGTTCAATGATTTACTATATAACAAATGAAAAACTATATAGAATGTGTCGTATTATTTAGATCATGGAAGAGTCAAGAAAAATTCAATTTACAGGCAAATCGTCATACATAATCTCACTACCAAAGCAGTGGATAACAGAATTGGGTCTGAAACGAGGTGATCAGTTAAGAATGGTCAGAAAAGGATCGTCATCATTAGAAATCTATCCACCAACAGCAGGGTCACGTACTCTAAAGAAAGATAATGCAGTAATTGAGATAGACGACATAGAAGAGTCATCATCAATTGTTAGAAAGCTAATCTCTGTGTATTTCTTAGGATTCAAGACAATTAATGTCAAGTCAAAAGTGGGTAGATTGAGTGTACAGCAAAGAAATGCGGTGAAGGAATCAGTGAAGAGAATGCTTATGGGTTCAGAGATCATTGCAGATTCGACCCAAGGAATTACAATTCAAGTTCTTGTGAATCTATTAGAATTATCAGTCGATGGAGCGTTCAAGCGTATGATTCACTTGGCAAAATCAATGTCAAATGATGCAATACTTGCAGTAAAAGGAAATGATTTAGAGTTAGCCCAAGAAGTAATCAATACGGATGACGAAGTAGATAGATTCGGATTTTATATTATTCGTCAGTTAAAGATTGCAATACAAAATGAACATATGTTAAAGGAAATGGGCTTACGAAATGCAAGGAATTGTTTAGGATATAGACTAATTGTAAAGAATATAGAGAGAACCGGAGACCATGCAGCATTTATCGCAAAAGATCTTTTAGAGTTTAAAAAACCAGTTAAAAAAAACATTGTAGAAAAACTGCAAAACATGAATAACTTTTGTCTATCTGTTTTAGACGAATCATGTTTAGCACTGTTCAAAGAAGACAACAGTCAAGCAGAAAAAACAATAATAAAAATAAATAAAATTGCCAAGTTTGAAGAAGACATCATAAATGCTGCAAGATCATTAAAAGATGATGAAGAGATATACAGGATTAGAAGAATGACTGAGAATATTAGGAGAGTTTCAGAATATGCAAGTGATATAGCAGAGATTGTCTTGAATATGAATGTAGAAAAAATGCTAAAAAAAATAGACTAAGTTATCATATAGGGGTTGGAGATCAATACAAATTAAAATAAATAATTTGAGAGGTTTTGAGTTGGGTAAAATCAAGGAGTCAATATTGTGACAAATACTGCAATTTTGATAACGTACGATCAAGAGGATTCAATAAATGAGGCAAAAGGATTGTGCGCTGCAGCAGGGTACCAGCTGGTACACATCATAACACAAAGATATCTTCAAAGTCCAAAATACGGAATAACGGGAGGAGTAGCTGAGAGGCTAGAGGAGATAACAGAGAAGCTCAGACCAGATGTGATAATATTTGATGAAATATTAAAACCTAGTCAGAATTATAATCTTGCAACAATACTACATAAAGAGATATTGGATAGAGAAGCGTTGATTCTGGAAATTTTTGAGAGCAGAACATCAAGTGCAGAATCTAAATTGCAGGTAAAATTGGCGCAGCTTCGATATGAGATGTCAAGAGCAAAAGAAAAGGTTCGTCTTGCAAACATGGGTGAGCAACCAGGGTTTATGGGAATAGGAAAATTTGAAGTAGATGTATATTATAATGATATTAAGCATCGAATGCAGACAATAAAATCTAAATTACAAAAAGCGGGCAAGCAAAGAGAGATACATAGACAAGGGAGAAAGAGAGCAGGATTTAAGATAATATCGTTGGCAGGATATACATCAGCAGGAAAAACAACATTGTTTAATAAAACAACAGGGGAAACAAAGATTCAAAGTGGGGAATTATTTACAACATTGACTACAACTGTACGAAGAATAACAATTAATCACGAACCATTTTTAATTGGAGATACAGTAGGGTTCATTAGTAAATTACCAGCGTATATGATTGATGCATTCAAATCAACATTAGAAGAACTATTACATTCGGATATCATTATTTTAGTTATTGATATTAATGATACAGTATTTGAATTGAAGAAAAAATTCTCTAGTTGTATGAGAACATTAAGTGAATTAGGAGTGCGGCAGGAGAAAATAGTGTACGCATTAAATAAATCTGATCTGTTGGAAACAGAAGAAATTCAACAAAAGATTGAAATTTTGAATTTAAATGAAACTAAAAAAATAATGGCAATCTCTGCCAAAACTGGTAAAAATATTGAAGAGTTAAAAAATCTAGTCAAAGAGATTATTGAAAATCAAAGTTTTCAGAAACTGCAAAATAATACAAAAAAAGGATTTGGAGAGATATTTGGTAATTAGAGTAGTACGAATTGGACAACGGGTTGTACGGGATGATAGAGTCACAACACATGTAGCTCTTGTTTCAAGAGCTTTTGGGGCTGAGAGAATTTACATGTCTGAAATTAACCCTGAAATTAAGGATACATTAGAGAAGATCAATAAGACATGGGGAGGGAGTTTTAAAGTAGAGTTTATCGACAAATGGAAGGACGTAATAAAAAAGAGGAGTCAGGAAGGATTCAAGATCGTGCATCTCTCAATGTACGGTCAGAGTATTAATGATGTACAAGACAGCATAGCAAAAGAGCAAGACGTCTTGGTAGTTGTAGGTGCTGAAAAAGTTCCAAGAGAGATTTATGAACTAGCAGACTATAATGTAGGGGTTGGAAGTCAGCCGCATTCAGAGATTAGTGCATTAGCAATTCTTTTAGACCGTATACAAGAAGGAAAGCAGTTTGATAGAGTGTTTATTGACGCAGAAAGAAAAATCATACCAACAAAACGTGGAAAAACCGTAGAAACGAGAGACAAGGGATTAATAGAAGAAAATGAGAGATGTTAAGAGTTGATAGACAAATACGAAGACCCATTTATCAGAATCGCTGCGATGATCGGGGGAGAAGAATATCTAAAGGTAGCAAGATCTCTTTTAAAAGCTGAAGACGCAACTGATGAAGAGATAGCAAGTTCTACAGGTTTGAGAATCAATATGGTAAGAAAAGTATTGTACGACTTGTTTGGAAAATCTCTAATTACTGGCATCAGAGTCAAAGATGAGAGAAAAGGCTGGTTTGTTTACAGATGGAGAACGAGGAGAGAAGAGGTAGAGCACTTTATCGAAAACCAAAAGAAGAAGATTGAAGAGAGATTACAGCAGAGATTAGACTACGAAAATGCGTCTGATTTTTATCATTGTGGTAATAAAGATTGTCCAAGAGTTACGTTTGAGAATGCGCTTGATGGGATGTTTAAATGCCCATCATGTCAGAACGTATTGAATCTAAAAAAGAATGATAGATCGAAAAAAGCATATTCAAAGAAGATTGACAGAATAAAAAGAGATATGCAACAAACATTCTAAAAAGACGACGTTATGGTTTTTGTCAGTTGAGAATAAAGAAATAGAAATAAAATTTGATCGATATAGTTTTTATATAAAACATCAAAAGTACAAAAAAGCAATTTTATAAAGACAGACACAATAAATAACAGAATGACAGAAGAAGATAAAACAAATTCAATTTATAATGTTATACAAGACGATAGTACAAAAATAGTTAAAAAATTAGAGATGATAGGACCTACACAATATCAATTACTCTCAAATATTTATACAGAACATCTTCGTCATCTAGAGAAGATCTTCAAGGTATGCATAATGGCTGAAAAAGAATTAATTGATAAATTAGACATTGATGAGAGTATAATGAAGAACGGTACAACAATATCGAATTCGATTACAGCAATCTTTTTGAATCAGATTGAGAATTATAACAACTATCTAAAATGGTATTCTCGAGTACGAATCGGAGGTATGAAGACGTATGAAGAATATTCAATTATAATGATTGATGTATACTCTAAGGCACTAAAAAATTTCTCAGCTAAACTATAGTAGAGATTAGTATAATAAACAACATAAATCAGACAAATATTATGAACCAAATTACTACTGTAAACCCAGCTACAGGTAAAGATATTGAAACATTTCAATGTATGGATAAAAACCATATATTTGAACTGGTAGGGAAAGCAAAGAGGGCTTATCCTGGATGGAAGAGAGATTATGAAGTACGTAGAAGTTACATTTACAATTTGGTTGAGTATCTAAGAAAGAACAAAACAGCACTTGCAAAAGTTGCAACTACTGAGATGGGCAAACCGCTTAAAGAATCAATTGGGGAGATTGATAAATGTGCATGGGCGTTAGAATTTTACGCAGATAATGGAGATAGTTTTCTATCTGACGAAGTGTTAAATACAGATGCTAGAAAGAGTTTTCTAACCTTTGAACCGCTAGGTGTTATTGGTTCTATTATGCCATGGAATTTTCCATATTGGCAAGCCCTAAGATTTGCAGCTCCATGTTTAATGGCAGGAAATGTGATTGTGATGAAGCCATCTAAAGTAACAATGCGATCAGGCATTGGAATTGAGAAAGCGTTTACTGAATCAGGCATACCAGATGGCGTATTTCAAACAGTGGTAGGAACAGTAGAATCTGCAAACCATCTGATAGATTCTGAAGTTAACGCCGTAACGTTTACTGGAAGTACGAATGCAGGAACAAAGGTTGGACAAAGGGCTGCAACACATTTGAAAAAATGCGTATTAGAATTAGGCGGAAGTGATCCGTTCATAGTGTTAGATGATGCAATTATTGAAAAAGCAGCAGAAGGAGCAGTTAAAGGTAGATTCATCAACTGTGGTCAAAGCTGTGTAGCCTCTAAGAGATTTTTTGTTGGTAAAAACATAGCAAAGGATTTCATCGAGTTGTTTATTAAAAAAGCATCGCAACTTAAGGTAGGTAATCCGATGTCAACTGAAACAGATATTGGTCCACTTTCAAGTAAAGATAGTTTGGATACAATCTCCGGAATTGTAGATGATGCAAAGGCAAAGGGAGCCGAGGTGCTTGTGGGAGGTTCAAAAATAGAAGGCGAAGGATACTTTTACCAACCAACGATTCTTACCAATGTTAAACCAAATATGAGAATTGTAGATGAGGAGACGTTCGGGCCTGTTGCGCCAATAACTATAGTAGATAACGAAAGTGAGGCAATAAAGTTAGCAAATAACATAGAATTTGGTCTAGGTGCAAGTATCTGGACACGGGATCTAGAAAAAGCAGATAAAATGTCAAGAAGAATAGAATCAGGAATCGTTAGTGTGAACAACGTAGTGATATCAGATCCAAGAATTCCATTTGGCGGAATAAAAAATAGTGGGTTTGGAAGAGAATTATCAAGATATGGAATGCTAGAATTTGTAAACATAAAATCGGTTAGATTTTATGATAATCTAACGCACCATCACTATGTAGAATAAATTTTTTGGTAACTGCTCACGTCATCCATTAATCCGTGCCTAACTGTAATCCATATCGACCTGCTCACAAGCACGAATCAAGAGGGGATGTGAACGCCCACTAAAAATCAATGAATGAAACATTATCTACAGCACTATGCATCATCCACACGATTTTAGAATTCATAATTATATAATCTTAGAGATATTTTTTGTTATCTGTGATATAATATTTCATAAACCATTTTAAAAAATAAATCTCGTCATCATTATTTAACTGCGATTTTTCTAATGATTCAAAATATCTATTTTTATCTTGGCTTTTAATTAACATAAGTGGACAACATTCCTTAAACAAAATGTAACTCATTATCAATCTGGCTATTCTACCATTCCCGTCAGCAAAAGGATGAATCGAGACAAATTTGTAATGTGCCATAGCTGCGAATTCTATAGGATTATTTATTTGACATTTGTTTAACCAATTAACAAACTCTTTCATTCTGTTGGGAATTTCAGGAACTGTTGCAAATTCTATGTCAGGATTTGTTATTACTCCTACAGTATGTGCTCTGAACACTCCTGCTTCTCCAATCTTTGTTTGATTAAAAATTTCTTTATGCCATTCAAGTAAAGTTGATTGTGTAATCTTTGTAATTTTTTTCAATGTTACTAGTTTCATGAATAGTTCATAATGTTTCTGGGTCTCGATTGCATCACTTGAAGATTTTCTTAATGGAGTTAATCCGTGTACTAGTAAATTTTGCGTATCTTTTTTTGTTAGACTTGATCCTTCAATTCTTTGTGTATTATATGTAAATGCAATTCCAAAACTTGTAAAATTTTTTAACTGTATTGATCTCTCTATACTAGTTGCTGTTTTTTTAAAATTTTTGATTATCTTTTGTACATCTCTATCCCAATCTTCACAGTAAAACTCTTTGAGAAACATCTTTTTTCTTATGGTAATGTCCTTTGGAATTATCTTGCCTAGATATTTTCTCTTCTCTTTACCTTGTATGTGGTGTTTCATATAGTAGAATCCTCGTTCTTTTACTATGCTTACCATAATTATATTACATATCATTATTTATTAAAAATATTGTGTTTTCAATAATATGAGATGTAATATTTATGATGGTCTTCAGTATGCCTAGTGCCAGACGTAATGTTTGTACGAGGTCACCTATCCGTTTAGACCAAGCACAAAAACATCTTTTGTATTCTTGAATTCATGGCTAATTAGTAAAGTACGTAGTATCTAACTAGTAGATTGTTCATTGATTTTTATAATTTGTGCGTAAAAATGAACAGAACTTTGTACAGTACGTACCATACCAAGGATGAAAAATTAGTGTAATATCTTGGCTAGATAATCTGATTTCGACAGTATAATACACTCGTAAGTGTTCACGCCCATTTGATTTGTGCTTATGGGCAGGTTGATAAGGTTGCAGCGCGCTTGCAGCAAAGAAGAGGTCGGATGGTTGCATCGCATCACTGAACGGCAGGCTTGAGAAGAACCGCAACTGCAAGTATTGTAAGAGTGCACAAGAGGTTGATATGAGAGGGAGATCACCTAGTTGTGTTTTTGGAGACGGGCGGCGTTGAATACCACAACAACTGTGTAGAGGGTGTTATCAGGCCATGCGTCATCCTGTACAAGAACAGCAACGGAAGCAGGTCAGGGAAGGGTGCAGATGCGATTGCCATGTTAATGAGAACATCAAACATGCATGCAAGACAAAGGACGATGATCTTGTCACGGCTCTGCGTAAGGGTCTGGTTTTACGTCAAAAAATCACATAGTTTCGTAATCTAGTATTCTCTTTCCGTAAGTGTTCAGTAACATGCTGAACGTATTGTTTCATATCATTAACTAAGTTTGTAGAATTATGCGTAAGAAGATATTTTTTTGTAGATTCTTCCATGCGAGTTGCAATTTCTCTTGAACGCCTGTGATCGAGTAGCATCATTACAGTTGGTCCCATATTATGATGCATACCAGTTGATCTAAAGCAGGAAATAATGAATTTTTTTCTTTACTATGATGACATACATCTGTAAAGTTTTTTGAAAAATCAATTACAGGTAATAAAATTGATTCAGTAATTTATTTTCCGTCAGATAATAGTTGAATAGTGGATTCCATTAATTATTTTTTCTATTAACTCATGATCTTGTTTTAATGAAGCAGTTGATATGATAATTGTACATAAAATGGTACATCTATATCTTTTTTATTTTTTAAAAATATGTAAAAGATAGTTAACGGTTATCTGTTAACAAATAGATTTAACGATTAGAGAGGTTTTCTGCTTTAACAAACGCCCAGATCTTTTTGGTCATTTCACTTGGGGCGATTGGTTTACTGCCAAATACTTCCTCCACGGTTTCTTTTCTGCCTGCAAAATTGATTGCGTATCCTCCAAATGCCGGTTTTTTAGTTTTTGAACTAGTACTTTTTTTGGAAGCAGTTTTTTTTGCCGGTGTCTTATTTTTTGTTGCCAATTTACTGTAATTCAACTTGTATGAAAGTATAATAACTTACACCTTTAGATAATTCAAAACAAGATGATTTTCGAGTCTCTTTACGGATTCAAGTCGTAAATTTGGCGATTTTGAGATTTTATCAAATCCATAGCCTGCAACAAACGATACTGCATCTGATCTGCCTCCTATCAGAAAAGGCGAGATAGTAACTATCAATTCATCAAAAAGGTTTTGTCTGATAAACTCCCAATGTGTTGTTCCCCCACCTTCAACTAGCATTGTTGTGATTTGCCTCTTTGAGAGCTGTCTTAACAATAATTTGAGGTTTACAGAATCGTTACCTGTAGCAATAACATCTACAGAAAATTTGGATAGTTTTCGAAGATTAGATTCAGGAATTTGTTTGGATACGGCTATTATAGTTGGAATTTGTGTAGATGTTTGCAATATTCTTGAATTACAAGATATTTCACCTTTGGAATCTAAAATTACTCTAATGGGATTTTTTCCTTTAACATGGCGTACAGTTAGCATAGGATCATCTTGCACTACAGTGTTTTTTCCAACAAGTATGGCGTCCACTCTAGATCTTAATTTATGATGTCTGATACTGTCTTGCCTTGATGAAAATTTTGAATCACCTTTTCGAGTAGCAATCTTTCCATCTATGGATAGAGCTGCACTCAAAATTATGTGTGGTCTAGAGATTCCCATGTACAATCTCTCCATCTATCATTACTGCTTTTATTGCTGATTCTGATGCTCTGTGAACAATTGATGCATGGGGATTGTGCATTGGTTCTAAATCCAATGCATGTTTGTTTAAAAATATACAATCGGCAATCTTTCCGGATTCAATTACTCCAATATCTTTTTTTAGAATTTTTCCACCATTGACAGTAGCCATTTTAAGAATTTCTTTAGGAGCAATTCTTTTTTTGTAAAGCCCCATAGTCGCTTTCCAAATAAAATCCATCTCCCTGAACATATCAGGAGAGTTTATCATTACATTATCTGTGCCTAACGCAAGTGTACAACCACATCTCTGCATCAAGGATATGTCAGGAATTCCTTCAGCAAGGGAAGAGTTGGCTCGAGGACATATCACAACTCCTCCAGTCTGTTTTGATACATACAAAAGATCTGATTTTGATGCAAAAGTCATATGGACTAAAAAATCAGGTTTGAGGGATAGAGCGCGAATCGTCTCTGATTGACCAGTGAGTCTTTTTGATACATCAACGCTTTGCTTTGTCTCTGAGGAATGTATGGCTTTTAGTTTTGATATTTTAGAATAATATTGTAATGTAGAGGTGCTGTTCTCATTTGCACCACTAATACCGATTCCATCACATGCTTTGACAAGTTTTGAAAATTCAGCGGATCTTTGACTAGGAAACGGTAGATTTTTTTTAATTTCCGTACTTTTTTGATAAAAATCGATACGGCCCAAGATGACTGAGCGTAAAGGGATATCTGCTAGTACTTTTTGAAGTAAAATAACACCGTCCATACCACCTTCTCTAAAATCAACAAAGGTGGTAATGCCTTTTCTAAGCATGGAATGACAGGTATTTCTCATAAAATCGCTTAAATTCTCTTGAGGTGTTTCATTCAAGATCTTGGATTTGATACCAAATACAGGATGGATTTTTTCATTAACAGAGTTATTCAGAGAGATATCCTTCCCAATGGAATCTCCGATATGCGTGTGTGCATTAATGAATCCTGGTATCATCAACAGACCTTCACAATCTATGGATTCCTCTTTGAGATTTGGTTTTATCTTCTTTTGAATTTTTTTGAATCGACTATTTTGGATTCTGGCATCAGTGTTTGATATAAAATCTAATTCTTGACCATATAAAATGCTGATATTTTTTATTAACATGACAATTCATAAACTTCAGGTTTTTCTTTGCCTGAATCTCGAATTTCTCGTATGGTATCAAGGGATTTTGTTGCCAATTTGACAGCATCCCTTGCAGTATCTGCATTTCCTATCCCACAGTTCAAAGAAATGCCATCATTGTTTTTTATCATGTTAATAAAATCTTGTGCAGACGCTTTTGCAGCATCATCAGAGATTACCATAAAATTATCACCTCCCATGAAAAAGGTAAGTGAGTTTTTTTCTAGAAAATACTGGGACATTTTTGAATATAGTTCAAAAATTACTGATGAGATCTCGTATGGAGATTCAGTTTTTCGGCGTGAGGTAAGATTATCAACATCTAAATGCATGATAGAGATTTTGGAATCAAATTTACCATTAATAAAACCAAAGATGTTGTATTTTGCATCAAGTACTATTTGATTTTTCTTTCCTTCATATGCCTTGAGATTAGCTTCAAATGGAGAGTTGGCATAGCCAATAGATACGTGTAATTTAACATCAAATAACTCAGCAAGAGTCTTTTGGATTTGAATATGATCATCTAATGTAAGACCGTTTGATATTGCAAAAAACTCATCACATCTATTAAGAAAGACCAGACAGTTTTTGTCAGAAAATAATTTTTGTACTTGCTGGTATAGTGATGCCTGAAGCATTTGAAGCTCATGTTCACGATCATTTCCCAATGTTAATGTCCATGGACCATACTCTGCAATTTTTAAGATGCTAAGTTGAATGGCCATCATTTAATCCTCTTTAACTCATCTGATATCTTTACGACAGCCGCTACTGCACGCTCTGCAACCGGTCTGATTCGTGCAAAAGCGTGACGTTGGTGCATACCGGGTCCTGAAATTCCTAGAGATACTGGTTTGTGGTACTTTAACGACAGATTAGTAAGAGCCTGAGCAGCACAATGAGATATTATCTCATCATGTTTTGTCTGACCTTTGATTATTGCACCAAGTGTTACAACTGCATCAACATCACTCTTTTGTAATAATGAATCTACAACAATGGGCATATCAAAAGCGCCCGGAACCATACAAGTATAAGATATCGTCAACTGCATGAGATCTGCTTTCTCCTGAGCTACTGCAAGCATACGTGATGTTACATCATTATTAAATTCTGAAACTACTAGAGCAATATTCAAGATTAATGCACCTTGGCGTATTCTAAAAGCTCTTTCCCATCAATTAATGGAATTCCGTTCTGTTTTGCAAATTTTTCTGCTTTGTCGATAGATAGTGCAAGATAAGTATCAGAATCCAGCATTTCACATATTGCAGTGATAGGAGTCAAACCTGCAATTTTGGCAAGATAGATTGACATCTCTGTATGCCCCTGACGTGCAGCTAGTAAACCCTTGGATCCGATTAGTAATGGAACATGTCCAGGAGTTTTAAAAGTAGAGGCAAATTTTTTCTGTTTATTCTCAACATTAAAGATTTTAGATAGCTTATTGATTGTCAAAGCCCTATCCTTATCAGTAATTCCGGTATACGTCTGATAGTGATTTACCGACAGTGAAAAGGTTGGATAATCACCGTATGGTGCCAGACCCATTATCATCTCCTTGTTTGAAACTGAAGAGTCAGAGAGAATTTCATGCATGTATTGTAGTTGAAGTGATGCAGCAAATGTATTATCTATGGCAACACATAGTAACCCGCCTGCCTGCTTGCGCATTCTTGCGACATGTTCAGGAGTAACAAATTCGGCTGCAACTACCATATCAACCTCGTTCTCACGTCCTGCAGAATCAAATAATAGTACGAATTCACCACGCCGTAGTGATTCTAGTCCAGATTCTAAGTTCATAAGAAAAAACTCTCTAATCTGATTATAAAGTTTACTAAAATAGTGGTAATTACCACTAAATTAGTAATTAAAATAGTTTATTGTAGAATGTAGATCATTGGAACATATCTAGGCTATTTATCCTAAGCGATTCAATTCATCTGCCTTCATAGTAGATATATGCCAGCCACGTTCGATCAGATTTGGCATACTTGATTCCAATATGCAAGCCGTATCATACCCATTTGGCTTGAGCATTAATTGCCGATCTGGTTTACAATCAATACTCTGTGGTGGAATTTCATAATCAGATTGGATACGAGGAGATGCAACCTCGTAAACGATTGAGAGTTCATCAAGAGCATGTTGATGCAAAATTCCACTGTTAGTAGGAAGTAGATGTGAATTTATGGTTACAGGGTATTCCAAACGAATGTCTTGGTCCACGACACTAAATGGGGAAAATTTCAAATTTTGTGTAATTAGATCTGGATCTGCAATAATCCCATCTATAGGTCCTATATGTCTGAGTATAAGATTTGTCTCGATTGCCCTTGGATCAAAACCGATATCCATACGTACAAGCCATTTATCTAATGGCTCATACTTATCCCAAAACTCTGCACCAAGTCGTACCTCGTCAGATAACGATGGTGTAGGGATATGTGCCACATCAGAAATAGGATATTCCAACGACATCCGTGTTATGACGCCTGTAAGATCAGGCGTTACACTAGATGACATCAGGGTAGTTGTAGATGGGGCAGGTTTGTCTATAACATCTATAAAGATTACATCAGCTCCCGGCACATAATATGGAAAGACTCCCAATGTATACAGTGTAAAACTCATTGGATCCATATCGTGTGCCATTATTCGAAGTGGTAACATGGGATATTCACTCTCAAACACGAATTCGATGGGCCTGAGTGTTCCATTTATTCTTCCATCCTCATCAACGTCGGCCTCGTTCATGTTAACTTTCATGGCTACAAAATAGTAGCCTCCTTTCTCAACATAATATTCAAAATTTTCTTGATCTTCATCCTTAAACTCAAAACTGTTATCCTCAAGCCATTCAATCAACGACATTGCTGTAGTTGCCGTCAGAACAGTCGTCTTAAAATCTCCCACATCCTTTTCTTCGATCACAACTACATCTCCTGGTGAAAAGGCAGGAGCCATCTCGTTCATCGAGTCGCCTTCGAATATCATCTGTGAATCGAAAGTTATTGTCGTGTATTCCAAGAGAGTGTCAAACATGTCTTCAGGGGCCTCATTAATTACAGGTCTGTTTGGAAATGGCATAACCATTCCAAACTCTGTCGCCGTTCCAGAAAATTCTGGTTGTAGTACCAACGTCTCCATTCTGTCTATCTCCGAATATGTTAGAAATACAGCGGCGTCATTATCAGGTAATATCGTGTATTGAGGAGGGACAAATATTGCAGGACATGCAGCATACGCTGAAGATGTCAGACCGACGAGTGCAAATACAAACACAGGAAGCAAGAGTCCGCGTCTTAACATCCTGTTCTTCATCATAACGTTGGTTTGGTATGAAACTATATAAGTATACGAGATTTTATTATTTTAAAAAATGACGTATGTATAAAGGATGGAAAATTAGTGTATTGCACTGCCAAAATCAGATTATCTGACAAATGTATTACATTGGTTTTTCATCCTTGAGATATTCTTTAATTCTGCAATCTCTCTTCTAGGATCTATGTTCTTGGTCATTTTGATTGTCACCTGAATTATTGACTTTAATTATCATATTTGTTTTCTAAAAAATTAACATAGCAGGATTAATTACAAAAATTTGATAACAAACCAAAGTAATCTACATCAAGTTTTTGACATATGAGAATACACCAAACCAATTTTCATGATTTAAACTCCTAAATGACGTGAACGGTTACTCAAAGTATGTAGTCACAGGAATATGAAATAAATTATCTAATACGAGTAAATCATGTTTGTTTTTGTGAGATATATTTCCCAAGAATATCAGTCTCAATATTGACTTTATCCCCTACTTTTTTGGTATGAAAGTTTGTTACGTTAATTGTATGAGGAATTAATGAGACTGATGCAAGTGTACCTTTAACATCAACTAGAGTGAGACTAATTCCGTCTAGTGCTATAGAGCCTTTTTTTACCATATACTGGGATAGCGCTTTAGGAACTTGAAACCAAACCTGAACTTCTTTTGGCTTCTCTAAAATCTTCTTAATTGTTGCCACTCCATCAACGTGACCTAAAACAAAGTGTCCTTCTAGGCGTTGGCCAACTTTTAAACTTCGTTCAATGTTTACAATATCACCAGCTTGTAAATTTCCAAGATCGGTCTTCTTTACTGTCTCGTCAATCATTTCAAAGGTACAGTTAGGTTTAGAGAGTTTTGTTGCAGTAAGACAGGTTCCATTTATAGCAACACTCTGTCCAATCTTCAATCCCTGTGCTTGTTTGCCTAAATTTATGGTCATTTGAACTGCGCTTTTATTTTTTGTATTTGTAGAAATTTTTTCTATCTTTCCAGTTCCCTCAATAATTCCAGTAAACATTAAATCAACTATGAATTTTATCTATAAAAATTCTTCAGATAGGTGATAGATGAGTCAAGAGATAGAAAAGAAGCTAGTACGTTGTTAGAGAAATAACAACAGAATCAGAGTCAGAAACAAACCACTATTTGCTAGATGGATGAAATATAGTATCTGTTGCACTAAATTTTAAGGATACAGAATGTCAATGTAAACATCAACAACACGTTCAAACTAGCTAACGTATAAAATAAAAGATATACGCATTTATACTAATTAAAAATCATCGGTCTTTTGATTTCTGAAATTCATCATCACAGAACTGATGAAACACGGAACATTTGTTATTTTTTGCGTTATCTTTGATTTGTTGCATGTCTTTGTTTAAAACACCTTGTGCAGCTAAGAATGCATCATCACTCATCTTTAATTTTTCAAACAATCGGGATTTAGCAAGTGGTATCTCTTTTAGAGTAGAATCAATTATTTGTGCTTTATCATAATAATCAATGGAATCTTTGTAGTTACCAAGATGATCAAGTGAGATAGCCTTGTTCATCAATGCGGTCACATCATCTGGATCAATTAAAAGGGATGTGTCATAGCATTCAAGGGCTTCTTTATGTCTGTTTAACTCGTTGAGAGATAACCCCATACTGTTCAGAGCCCAAACATCTTTTGAATTGGTTGCAAGGATTTTTTTACATAATTCTAAAACTTGGGTGTATTGTTTTAAATTCTCAAGGGCATAAATCTTATTTTTAAGCGCATATACATCAGAATCGCTGATTTTTAAAACTTGGTCACAGTAAAGAATAGCCTCATCATACTTTTTTAGATAGATTAGAGCCAGAGCAATATTTTGCAGTGCAAGCATGTCATTTGGAATTTTTTCTAGTAATTGTTTACAGTAAACATACATTTCATCATATTTTCTGGCATTGAACATCCTAGTAATTACGCCTGAAGGATCAAGTAGATCAACCATCTTACTAGAGTTTAGTTGAAACTGTTTATATTTAATAAATTCTAATTAGAATGCATTATTACTGAATCTCTAAAATAGCTTTTGCTTGCTTGTAGTGGGCCTCGTCTATCATCTTTCCATCAATTGTAGTAGCACCTCGTCCTTTTTTAATTGATTCAAGATAGGTTTTACACACTTTTTGTGCCCATAAGATTTCACCTTTGTTTGGATGAAATAATTTATGAACAACAGGGATTTGATCAGGATGGATGATGCTTTTACCAGAATATCCAAGACGTTTACCAGATTTACAGTCTTTTTTGAATCCTTTAGAATCTTTTAGATCTTGCCAGATTGCATCTATTATTGGTACGCCGGCAGCATGCGCATCAACTGATATTTTTCTTCTAGAGTATTTTGCCCCATCTGAATCTTTAGTGTATTCTATTCCTAAATCATTTAATAGATCAAAGACACCAAAGACTAAAGCAACCACACGTATTCCAAATGATGCAATTGCAAATGCGTTGACGACACCTGTTGCTGACTCGATGGATGGAATGATTTGAGTTGGTTTTAATTCACGTCTAGTCTCTAATCTTGACATAATTTTTTCAATATGTTTTAAATCATCAGTATTGTTCACTTTAGGAATAACAATACCATCAATGCCTTTTTGAAGTACGGCTTTAAGATCTGATGAAATTTCTCCTGAAGCAGGAGAGTTAGTACGTACAAAAATGGACGAGGTATACGACTGTCTAGATTTTAATGCAGATTTGATTAGTTTGCGCGCATTAACCTTCTCTGCATCAGGAACTGAATCTTCAAGATCAAAGCAAATGATGTCTGCTTGGATGTTTTTTGACTTCTCAATAAATCTAGGATTATTACCTGGAACAAAAAGTAGGCTTCGAAAGAGTTGTTGCGTCATTAAAATATTAAGCGTTCTCAGGCTTTAACAAGATTTTGCCAAAGAGACCCTTTCCAGTTAACATCTTGGTGTGAGCTTCTGCTGCTTGTTCAAAGCTATAAGTTGAATCTACTGCAGATTTGATCTTGCCTTGACCCATCCAATAGAGTCCTTGTTCTAACTCAGCTTTTGTTCCTTGTGTTGAGCCTAAGATATTAGTTCCTTTAAAGAAGATATGTCTAAGGTCAGTATGTGCATCATATCCGGTCGTTGCACCACATGAGACTAGAGTTGCACCGTATTTGAGTAAGGTAAGTTGTTTGTTCCAATGTGTTTGACCAATGTGATCAAAAGAGACATCGATTCCAGGTATCTCCCCTTTCTTCTTTGCTATTCCCTTGGTAATTGCTCTAACCTCTTTATGCCAATCATCTTTTCTGTGATCTACTGCAAAATCAGCTCCTAGTTCAAGACATTTGTCTAATTTGTCAGGACTTGCAGTTGCAATAACATCACAGTTGTATAATTTTGCAATCTGAATTCCGAAACTACCTACACCAGAACCGCCACCCATAATCAGAACGGTTTGACCAGGTATAATTTTGGCTCTTCCAACCAACATATGCCAAGCTGTTAAGATAGTCATTGATGCAGCAGCTGCATCCTCATATGATACACCCTCTGGGATCTTTGCAACATTAACTTCAGGTAAATGAGTTATTTCAGAAAATGCACCCCATGTTGGGCCGGTCTGAAATCCCCAAATAGTTCTATTAATACAATCAAATTCTCTGCCGTCAGTACAGGCTTTACAAACACGGCATGCCATATTAGAGTGAGATACTACTCTATCTCCAACTTTGATATTTTTGACGTCCTCGCCTACGGCAATTACGTCTCCTGCTGCATCAGAACCTGATACATGTGGCAGCGGAACAGCGACAGGCTGGCCTCGCATTCCCCAAATATCGTTATAGTTCAAGGCAGAAACCTTTACTTTAAAGACTACCTCGTCTGCTTTTGGTTCTGGTGAATCTATATCCTGAACTTTGAGGATTTTAGCAAAATTATCATCTGGTGCATATTCGTGGTATACAACGGCTTTCATGTATTAGGTGATTTTATACCCATAATTATATTTTTCATCGGAACGTCTGTCGAATTATTATTTGATATTAGTGGAGTCAGAACTGGACAGAAGCTACAAGTTTTTAGATACCGTAATAATAGTTAGATTCTGTTTATCTTAAAATCGCGTTTTGGTTGCTGGGTAGAGAGTAATATTTGCTTTAGTTGCTCATCATTAATTTGTCCACGAATCTGTCCTTGGCTTGCCATTCCAATCAGATACTGCTCAACCATATCAGATAGTTCGGGTTTTACCATTTTGATATTGTTCAGTCTCATTCTAGCCTCAGATGTAAGAACTTGTTTTAGAATCTGCTCTTTTTGGGCAGCTAGTTGATGATTTGTGTTATCGTTGGGTGGATCGTTGGATTCTGGAAGGCTCATTTTTAATCTAAGAGTATACTTTCAGTTGAGGATTTTCAACAATCAGTTCTTTAAGAATCTCTGTAGATAGTCTATCAAGTTTTTGCATCCCGTGTTTTGATATAATACGTCCTTTTCTCTCAACTTGCTCCACATAGCCGAGTTTCTCTAATCCTTGAATAGCATTACGAATGATTGCACCACCAGCATCTTTATGATGAGCAGCTCCATATCCTGATGGTTTGCCACCACCATAGTCATTTCTTAAAGCGTTAATTCCAATTGGACCGTTAAGGTAAATTTTTCTCAGGATTGAAGCGCATCTTGTATGCCACCAATCTCTATTTTGAGGAGGTTTATCTGCATGGGTTCCTGTTTTGACAAATGGTATCCAAGAAGGGGCAGGAATATCTTCAGTCCTCAGAGCAGCTGCTAATCTTTGTATCAATTCATCTGCCGGTACATCATATACTTTTGCCATAGGATCAAAAAACTGAGAATCGTCTTATAAATCATAGAGATAGAATAATTGAAAACAAATCTTTAGGTAAAAAATATCAAGATAGTAGATTATTTTTCTTCAGGTTCATCAGCTCTATCGCGAACCTTCTTTAGAATACAGTATTTGCCCATGTTTTGTAAAAATCCCATAGTATCTGTACGTTAAACATGAATTTAATAGTTTTGAGATTTGTTCTTAACTTGTAATGTAAGAAAAATGTTGAATAGATTGTGATAGTTTTATGAATGAGATCACAGGTTATCGAAATTTTTCATGCCAGATAAAAGAACGGTAGAGATGGTGCCAGTATGCTGTATATAAGATAAGATAACATAACATCTGGAACCGTATATGAAATATTTGTGAATTGATAGTGGTCTTCCTTCTTGGTTTAATCTGTCTTTTGTTTTAAATGTGATATTTTTGTTTATTAAAATACACATTTAACAAATAATTTGAAATTAATTGTAAATCATTCTTAAAATATGTGTTAGCTTTGTTAAAATATTTCTCAGATTAAAAATATGACAACAGATTAACATGCCAAACTAGAAATATATTTTTAAAAAGTGATCAATATAATATTGCCAAATCGGTATAATAAAACTGTCTAGTTTACATTATACAAGAAAACAAAGAAACATGTTTGAATGGGTTAATGATTAGACCAAACAGACACTGAGATTTGTTAGAATAAAAATTTCAGATATGTACGAGTTATTATGGTTTTTTGTGTATGATTTTACGATAAGTGTGTCCGCATAAATTACAAGATACTCGAATTGATTTTACAGATGTGCGTCCTAGACGAATTCTAGAATTAATTCCTGGAGCAATAAAGGATTTGCATTTTTTACAGAAAAGCATTCGAAAGTTAAAAGGCATTTGAATTTTATATCTTGTACTAATTCTACGAGCAAGAAATGCATAACGCTCAGATAGATCAGGATCGGTGTTTGCATGTTTGATAGCACTGTCAATTAAAATCTGCATTCTCTCTACTGCAATCTGCCTAACTGCTGGTTTCATGTAATAATATGTAAAATTGTACCTAAAAATTGGTTACTAAAAAATGCAGTCAGCGGGATTCGGACCCGCGTCACAGGGTTGGAAACCCCGAATACTAACCAGGCTATACTATGACTGCAATAAAATGCAAATTTTACAGCCTACATAAAAATGGTTTTTTCATACTCGTACAGAATGCGCGCTACTACAACATGCGATTCGAAGGATTCTGTACCTATTGAATAAAGATCGTCAAGTTGGTGCGTAACTGAATCAGAAAAGTGACCTTTTTGAAATCCCCCTAGCACGATACACATATTATCGGAGATCTCGGCTGCAATCTTCTCATATGTACTGCTGCGACCCTGAGTAGAGAGACCGATTATTTTAGAGGGATTAATCTCATCTACAAGCTCTGTAAATGTCTGTTCTTTAATCTCAAGTAGCATATTTGGATCGTCATGATTAGTACTACGATTGGCCATAATCTGTTTTTCTTGATATAATTTTTCAATCAAATTTGCAAATCTGTGATAAGACTTGGGAAGACGAACGTTTTTGCCAAAGGATATCACTTTATCATCTGTTGTATGAACAAAGAATTTCATTTTGTTTTGAAGGTATAAAGGAATAGCTGTGGCCTCAAGAATAGAAAAATGCACGATGTCAGGTCTTCCTCTCTTTAGCTCATCTTTGATTTTTTTCATAGCTGCAAAATGCCAAGAGTTATCAAGTAAAATCTCTGATGGATGTTTTTTGCGTCGTCTGGCATGTGATACAACTGATGTATGATGCTGTAATTCAAATGGGACAAGTTCCAACGAGGATTCTGCCAAAACAAAAGAGATCATTCTAATTCGTCATCATCATCGTCAATATATCAATTTGATTGTTAAATTCAACGAGTCCAGATTTTGGATCTCCATTAATATCAACTAAACCAGCATTACAATTGTAATGGTTTAGTCGTTCGATAATATGCTCACTGGTACCAAGTATTGAGCCTCCTCCAACAGTAATATTTTTGGTACCAATTGTTTGCTCTTCTACAACACAGGTTCCCTCAAATTTGTCATAATATCGGTACCACGTCATGAATTCAATGTTTGATTCGTTTGCTAAATAAAAATCAAACAAGTTCTCCATAAATTGATGTTGAGAAGTAGAATTTCCACCTACAAAGTCAGAGGTGCTCCAACTAATCTCAAACAATCCTATTGGTTTGTTTGGTACTAGCTCAAAGACTTGACTTAGATCATTGACAGCATCTTGAGGTGTCTTTACAATGTCATTGAGATTATCAACTGGAGAGTAAGAGAATGCAACAAAATCACCAATTACTAGATCATCAACAATATGCTCTAAATTTTTATTCAATACATGATGCAAAGCAAACGAGTTACCAAATTTCACATCCGGATGTCTATCTTTTAGTTCTGCATAAACATCGGTAAATAACTCGTTGTATACTGGAATATTTTGTTCAGAGTAACGAAATTGGGATTCTGTCTCACCTGCAAGAATTACAGAGTCTATTATATGATACCGTGAAAGAATGGCGTCAAGCGTATTTACAAGTCTGTCTTGACCAATTGCATTAAGAGAAGGATTTCCAATCCAATCTGGGAAAGGCCCTAATGTCTCACCATTAATTATCGAAAAGAAGAGCGTAACTTTGAGATTATTTTTCTCACTTAACCCCATTAAAACATCATATTGGCCCCAATCATATTCTCCACGCTGTGGCTCAATGATATTCCAAAATACATACACATTACTTCTGCCTATACCAGTCAATGAGGCATCAGAATAAATAGAATCAATTTGTTGTAGTGAGACTGTTTGTGTAGGTGAATTAATTACAAGACCGATCTTCTCATTAATTTTTTGGGTAACGTCCACAGAGTCAGGTGATGGTGGTAACGTAGCTGTAGCAAAAATAATAACAATAATAACAATTACAGCAGCGCTAGCAGATGATGCTATTCCTAAAATCTTCTTGTCCATAATAGTTGAGTGTTTGTACATAGTAATTTATTCTTTTTATTTGATACAAAGTAAAAAATACGACTATATTCAATATAACAACCAACCAATACTTGTAACACCAGAAAACCAAGATCATTTGATACGTACCTGACAAATATATCGGGCATGGAGATCAGTACTGATGAAAGCTAGCATCTTTACATTTTTACGAGTTAATTGGACAAATCTGATGGGAGATAAAGTATTATTTTTCATACTGTATTACACATAACTTTCAATGGACATACTATCGTACAGAAACCACTAATCGATCATATATGAGAGAAGGTGGAATTGTTTATCCTGACGCGCAACCGCTGTACCCACATTCAATACAAATACTGCATCCCTCTACAAAGACTAGAGCATTTTTACATGTAGGGCACAGACGATCATCTGAAATGTTTTCATCCTTTGAGGAGTCAGGAGGAATATCTACATCATGGGTCTTCAATGCAAGTGAGGTATCGACTTGAGATTTGATGTAGGGATTTGTGATGTGTGAAGAAACATATGCAGTCATATACTTGCTTGGGGAAACTGTAAATGTCTTTGCTGCATTCTCACTGGTCATGTGTAATACTTGAGTGTGTCTTGAACCGTCACGATATACAGTCATTCCTTTTAGTCCTAACTCGTGTGCGAGCAGGTATGCAGATTTTACATCATCAGCAGTTACATCATATGGCATATTGATCGTCTTTGCAATAGCATTACCAATCCAATCTTGCCATACTGCTTGAGCCATCAGATGATCAGCCCAATGAATATCCATGGCTGTAACAAATACATCCTGCATCCACTGGGGTATTTCATCTAAACCTCGCAATGAACCATAATTGTCTGCTATCTTTGCTAATAGATCATCTGTATACAGACCTTCATCTTTCAATGCTTTTTCCAAAATTTTGTTTGTGTAAAAGAACTTTCCAACCGTCACTCTCTTCTCAAATACTAAAGCAAAAGCAGGTTCCATTCCATTGGAACAGTCCGCAATCATCGACAGGGTTCCAGTAGGTGCAACAGTGGTAGTCAACACATTTCTAATACCATATTTTTTGATTTTGGTAATCAATGGAACCCATTCATAACAGTGGGATTCTTTTGGTTTTTCATAATATCCAGCAATTGGAATCTTACCATCGTTAAATTCAGTCAGGGAACACAATGGGAATTTACCGCGAGATTTTGATAAAGCAACGCTTTCTTCCATGGAATAGTATGTCAATGCTTCTGCTAATTTGGATTGCAGCTCATATCCTTCTTCAGAATTGTATGGAATTCTCAGTGTGTATAGAAGATCGGCAACGCCCATAACACCCAATCCTATTCGTCTTGATTCTTTTGATGCTCTGTTAATTTCTGGTACTGGGTATGTATTGACATCAATGATGTTGTCAAGGAATCGTGTTGCTTTTCTAATTATCTCCTCGTATCGTTGCCAATCAAATTCATATGTTCCGTCTGCTTGGCGTTTTACGAGGTTCGCCAAATTAATGGAACCCAAGTTGCATGACTCGTATGGGTATAGACTTTGCTCTCCACAAGGATTAGTTGCTCGGAGTGGTGCTTGCCTAGCTTTTGCAAATATATTGTATTTGTTTATTTGATCAAAAAAGATCAGACCTGGTTCTGCACTCTTCCATGCAGACAATGCTATCAGATCAATTAATTGATGTGCATTGATCTCTTTAACTGGTTTTCTGCTGCGTGGACTGCGTAGTACATAGTTACCATTATCGGTATTAACAAGTGCGTTCCAAAAGTCTTCCCATATACCTACGCTTATATTAAAATTCTCTAGAATTCCGGGTTCTGTCTTGTTTGTAATAAATTTCTCAACATCAGGATGCCAGGCCTCAATAATACCCATGTTTGCACCACGTCTTTTACCACCTTGTTTGACAACCTCAGTTACTGTATTGATAATATTCATAAATGACACAGGTCCTGATGCAACACCAGAGGTTGATGCGACAATATCGCCTTCTTCGCGAAGATTAGAATAGTTAATTCCAACCCCACCACCGGATTTGAAGATTAATGCGGCATCAGAGGTTGATTTCATGATTTGTTCCATTCCATCGTCCATTCCAAGCACAAAACATGCAGATAGTTGACCCAATCTTCCACCGGCATTCATCATTGTTGGTGAATTTGGTAGAAAGTCTTGCGTAGTCATCAGTTCAGAATATTCAGTTATTTTATCTGCATAGATATCTAGTTGTTTTGCTGCAAGTAACGTCAAGACATTTTTAAAACTTATCTTCATATGACCTTGTTCGGCCAAGGCCACATAGTGATTGATAAGAGATCTAAAATGCCATTTGTTGAGAAAGTAGTCCTTTATCTTGAATTTATAATCAAAGGCATCTAATTTCTCAAGATATGATTTTGCTTCATCAATGTCTTGTTTATAGTTCCCGGATTTATCAAAGATCTCAGAGTCATATAAGAGATCGCCTATTCCTACTAGTACTGCAACTCTCTCAAACATCTCAGTTGGGGATTCAATGATCTCACTCTTTCCGTTTCGGAACAGGTATCTTGAAGCCAAAACTCGGAGACAGTTCAGATCAAATTTCTTTGATACGGGATCAAGGGATTTGAGATTTAGTATATTCATTTTTTGCTCTCGTAATTTCCGTCTCTCGTGTCTATAGACAATGTACGCTTTTGCAATATCACTATTTCCACTATCAATTAAAGTTGATTCTACAATATCTTGGATATCTTCAACAGTCGGCGTTCTAGAATCTGTAAACCCTTGCTCATGTAATTTGCTCATTACAGCATTTGCAAGTTGGTCAGCAATACCACGATCGGCTTTAGACGTGGCAGACAATGCCTGAAATATGGCATTTGAAATTTTATCCTTATTAAAAGCAGTTACAACACCGCTTCGTTTACGGATCCTATTAATTGCGCTTTCTATTTGATTATCCATTATCCCCATAACAAGTGAAATGATTCTAGTTATAACCTTTTATCGCCAAGTTGTTAAGCAATTGATTTAATTTTGATTACTAAAATTATTATTATATGAAAATCATATAAAACAGATTTATGATATGATAATAAACATAGCGGTGAAAATTAGTACTAGTACTTAAATCGATTATGTTACAACATTATTACAAGTTCTAAAAATAAACGTAACTAGTTTCTAATGTACGAATTTCAGATAATATAAGACGATTTACATCGAGGGCATTTCTCTTCAAATGGTTCGTCTTTAAAACCGCATTCACCACAAACTATACTAGGTCTTACAGGTTTAAAGGAAGGTAAGAGTTTAGATGCCTGCTCTATAGATTTTTTAATCTCCTCAACCTTGGCGCGGTTGTCAATCTTTAGTGTTACAAGTAGTCCACCGTTAAGTAATTTAAAGAGTTTGTTGCATTCAAGAATTGATTCGTCTTTACTAGTAAGATCAGAGATATCAGAGGCAGTAAATACAATTCCTTGAGAGTAAAAGTCGTCCTTCATTAGATTTGGAGCAGAGTTCTTGCCATATTTTTCACTATCAAGGGCTGCAAAACGAATAGAACCGTCAGATTCAATCATGGAGATAGATACAGTCTCGCCCAATTCTTTACCTTTTTTAGCACCAACATCGACTGCAGTTTCAATTACTTTGTGAAGAATATCCCGTCCTTGGCTATCATCAGATAGTCCAAGTATATTAAAAACAGCTTCATTGAGTCCTATCAAGTTTATAGTAAGAGAGACAGAACTTCTTTGCAGATGTTGTGTATTTTTAGCAAGAATTGGGTTAAGGCCTCGTCTGGTAAGATCAGAGATCCCTTTTTTTCTTGATGCCATTGAAATTAGGACAGGCTTCATTAATAGTGCAAGTCTTGCACGAAAATAAGTTTCATCTTTATTTGATTCAAATGCTAATCTTGGAAGGTTTATTGAAACAGATTGTAATGCAATTGAGAGTGGACTAGAAGTTTTTGTAAAATTGTTTGTAATACCGTAACTGGATGTTTGATCTTTAGCAAACGTTATCTTGCCACCAAGTGAAATTATTTCAGATAATGTTTGCGATACATCAGTTAGCTTTCCTTTATCTACGTCAATTATCAAACCAATTCTTGGAATTGGTGTCATCTTTGTATAGTTTCTATACGTATTGATGATGGAACGGACAATTTTCATATCAGTTCCTAAGTGTAGACGAATTGAAATAACAGTGCCAGTTTTATTATATTTGGAAGTTGTTGATATAGTCGCAAGAATATTCGTTAATTTTTGTTCAAGATCTGGTAAAAATTTTGGATGTTTGGTAAACAGTGAAACAAATCCGTCAAGTACAATTTCTTGAGAAGCTTCTTTTGAAAGAAGAGAGATAATTATAGATAATGAACTTGCAATATCATCAAGATGTTTTGATGCAGAAATTCTTGATACATCAAGGTATTTCCCACCAAAATCAATTCCGTGTTCGATCAAGTCTTTAACGTTAACAAATATTGTATCTGGAATAATAGACCAAATTCCAGGATTAGTAATGTGTAAATCACCAGAAAGGTGAGAATCGGCTATATCCTTAGATAACGTGTTTGTTAAAAGATGCTCAGTGAATACTCGCTGTCCTGTGCTAAACAACAGATCTTCGGCTCCATTATCAACACTATCTGAGTTAGAGATCATCTCTTCAACGTCATATACAGGCAATCCAAGACGGGCAAGTTTGTTCCGATACTCTTCATGACCGTGTTCTAATAACACCGAATTAACCATCTCTCGAATTAGGGCACCGGTAAGATAAGTGGTCTGATATTTGTAAATCCGGTTTTCGACTTCTTCAGTAATTTTTTGTGCTAGTTCTACTGCAAGGCCTCCCTCACGAACTAGAGATTGAATTATTTTATGTGAATTAAACTCTTCAATTGAGTCAGATGATGTGCGAACATACATTTTGCCACTTTCAATAATAGATCTTTCTTCAATTTGTCGTGCTAAACTCAAAACAAGTTTTCCAAGATTTGTAATAGTGTAACGTCGTTCAGATTTGTTTAGCGCTACAAGTGACTGACGTAATAATTTTCTCAAATGGTATGCAAATTTGCCACTTTCCTTTTTTGATTTGAATCCGGCATGTGATTTTAACTCAGAGTAAGTTAATGGGCCTTTAGAATTTAGTATTCGAAGTATATCGATTCTGTTTGGACTTGCCATAACAGAAAAGATCATCTTAACACGCTTTGACTGAGATTGCATAATGCCACTTCGTTCAGAATCTAGATCATCACCTATATCGTCATCACCTATATCGTCATCATCAAAATCATCATCTATATCGTCATCATCAAAATCGTCACTAGATTTCATTGTTGTTTCTGAAAGAAAGGAGTAAATAAGACTTGTGACTGGATAATTTCAAATATTTTTAAATAATTGTTTTGAAAAATAGAAAAATTGTTTTATTAGTTTTGTTTTTGATAGTTTGTTTCATAACCTGCCACAAACAGTGTCATAGATATTCAAGTTGCAGATTAACTGCAACTAACTTTCGCATTTAAAGAGCTGGAGCGTAATATCCTTTCAGATCACAACAAATGAAAGGATATCCGCACCAACCATATTTCACAGGAAGACAATTTAATGTTACGTGTGAGTTTCTTTTCTCCAGCAAGTTAATCGAAATTAGTTATGTGCTGCGTTCTGGAGGTAGACGGGTATGACGCATGATGGTACCAGAACCAAACAAAAATCGCGGCTACACATGAGCCATGCGCAAAATGATGCAAGATATGTGGAACGAGGAAAGATGATACATTTGGTTCTTCCTGACAACATGGTAGATGAACTTAAACGGATGAATGCAGGCAAAAACGGTCATCCGTTCATCTATCCAGAGTGCCTGATAATGGCCATAATCGGAATACGTCTACAGCTGGGCATTGCATTCAGATGTGTGGAAGGAATGGCAATAGCTGCACTGGGTGAGGAAAACGCACCTGATCACGTTACCCTGTGGAGAAGAACGAAGAGTCTTGATACATCCATTACAGACAGAACCATAACCGTCAGGAGCAAAGACAGTGTGTTGCAGATCATCATAGATGGAACAGGCATGTCCCCGTCTGCCAAAGGCGACTACATACGATACAAATACAAGATAAAGACCAAGTCAGGTTTCATAAGACTCAGTGTCATGATACAGCAGGACACCATGCGGGTGCTTGGATTCACGGTAACTGACGAAAAGATTGGTGATTCCCCACAGTTCGAGCCCCTGATAAGACAGGCACTGAGGAACAAGGGAATAGATCCAGATGTACGACGCGCAACAGTAATGGCTGCAGGTACTGGGCCACCGCCAGATCATGTTAAAATTAAGATCAAGGCAGATGCAGGATATGACAGCAGGGAGAATTTTCAGATATGCAAAGAGTACGGCATTACACCTATCATCAGGATAAGACGCAATGCAGAATACAAGGCAATGGGGATAAGCAGGGAACGCGGTATTGCAGCGCTTGACCAGCTGGGTGGCGGCACTACAAGCCTTGCCAAATTCCATGAGATGGATATCAAGGAACGTGCGGAAAACCAAAACGAGTGGAAAAAACGTGCGGAATACGGTTCCCGATGGCAGGTGGAGATATTCTTCTCTGCGTTCAAGAGAATATTTGGAAGTTCGGTAAGGGCAAAAACAATGGATAACATTATTCAAGAGATAGCGTTAAAGATCCAGCGCTACAACCAGTTCGTAGACATAACTCAGAGGGTGATCTCAATGGTATGATGAAAGTATGGGCTAGATGCTATACAATCGGGTCAGAACTGTGGCATGTTATGAAACACCTATGTTAAAACATCCGGGCACAGCCACGCGTGGTTTCCATTTGGCCTTCGATCCACGCCTACAATACACGTGTATATTTTTAAAGCTATCGCTAGGAACAAAACTGCAACGGATGTGTGACTGGCTGGCTATTCTGTGCCCTGCATAGACTGTCGAACACTGTTCATTCTCTTCATCTTTCTGCCATATCTTTGTACATTGCGTGACTTGTACGGTTCCCTGAAGGTCAGTATGGCCCAAATGATTCGTATCATCTTGTTTGCCACATGTGTTACTGTAATCACATGTTTGCCGCCATGTCTTTTTTTGCATCTCTCATAGAACTCCTTTAACTTGTCATCGTGTCTTGCTGCCACGTTTGCTGCTTGAATAAGTATCCAGTTTATTCTTCCGTTTGCTGCCTTTTTCATGCGGCCATGATGTGTTACATCACCTGATTGGTAGACGGTGGGACACATGCCTGCCCATGAGACCAAGTGTTCGGGGGTTTTGAATCTTGATATGTCCCCAATCTCTGATACGACAAGCATTGATGCAAATACATCCAGTCCTGTCATGCTCATAAGCAGTCTTGCATCATCGTTTACTGCGGCCTGTTTGTCTATCTCTGTTTCGACATTTGTTATCTCTTCTGTGACATGTGCAATTCTTTTGGCACAGTTCTTCAGTATCAGGTTGTCGTTTGGTCTTTTCAGTTCTGTATGTGAGAGCAGTCCGATGGCTTTTTTGCTGTACATGTTTGAGACGTTCAGTCTTACATCGTACTTGTCAAGCAGACCGTGTGTATAGTTGATAAGTGCAGTCCTTGCCTGGACCATGCTTATTCTGTACCTGAGCAGCTCTCTGGCATCACGCAACGCAGGTGGCGCCACATAACACTGGGGAATCATCTCTACACGAAGTATGTTGGCAATCTTTCGTGCATCGATGGGATCCGTCTTGACGTCGGTATCTGATATTATCTTCATCTTGTAGGTGTTGGCAAGCTGGATTGGTATGTCGTGTTCCTCAAATGCCTCAAATGTCTTGAGCCACATGTTTCCTGTAGTCTCGCATGCAGCACGGCACTGTCCTCTTCTCCTGCCGTACTCTCTTTTCATCCTGCCTGCAAACTCTTTTGCATCTTCTAGCGTATTGTCATATGTAGTTTCCTCTAGTATTCTTCCCTTGTCATCCATTACACATACTACGCATTTTCTCTTGCTAATGTCTATTCCAATATTTCTCATCCTTTTTATCACCTCCTTGCGGATTGTTTTTGATGGATCGGAGGCTGCAATCACCTATCAGTGCGCGAAGCACAGGAACGCAGCAGCTCGGATTGCCCCATTCAAACTAAAGTGCGCGAAGCACATGTTTCACAAGGGGTCGATCCATCATCTAGACTACGACGAGGATGTTTTTACATGCATTCAAACTAGTTTTTGAAATTAGTTTTCTTGAACGTCAAGTGAAAACTCAGCTGTAGAAAGTTTTTGGCCGCATGATGGACATTTGCCATCGGATGTATTTAGTACATCCTTCAAAGATTTGAGCATCTTCATGTTATGTATCTTTTCACCGCATTTTCCACAAATAATTTCTACTGACATAAAAATAATCAGATATACAAAATAATTAAAATGTACTTTGGATTTTTTTAATAATTAGGGTAAATTATTTTACTGTTTTTCAATTATAATACCACGCTCGTCAAAACCAGTAATTTTAGCTCTAGTTCCTACAGGCAAGTCATCAGGAGTAGCAATTCCTGCCATAAATCCCGAGATTCTTAAAGCTGTATCATCTAATGCAAGTACAACAAAGGCATATGGTGTATACTTGGCAAAGCCGTCAGGAGCTACAGTTATGATAGTATAAGTAGCAATAGAGCCTACACCGTTTAATATAGCATCTTCAAACTTGCTACTACCGCACTTTTGACAATAATATACCGTAGAGAGATGTAATAATTCACAACTAGTGCATTTATGAGCCAATACTTTGCCTTGTCTAGCATTTTCAATAAATTGTTCTTTAACAGACATTTTAGACACTTTGGAATAAATGAACAGCACAACTTGCACCAGTTGCACCAAAGTTATGGGTTAAACCAATTTTTGCATTGTCAACAGTTCTTTTACCAGCTCTTCCGGTTAGTTGATCAAATACTTCCACTACTTGCCCAACACCAGTAGCGCCAATTGGATGTCCTTTAGATTTAAGACCACCAGACGGATTAATAGAAATGTCAGAATTTAGTTTTGTTCTGCCTTCACGAACAGCTGAAACACCCTGTCCTTTATCAAAGAATCCTAGATCTTCAGTATCAACAATCTCTGCAATAGTAAAACAGTCGTGTACTTCTGCAAAATCTACATCTTTTGCAGTAATACCTGCCATGTCGTATGCAGCTTTTGCAGCAAGTTTTGTACTAGGTATTGTCGTCAAATGATCACGTCCTTGCAGAGATGCAGGGGAACCACCTCTGCCTGAACCAATTACTTCGATATAGTCATTGCCATGTTCTTTTGCAAATTTTTCAGAACAAAGTATGACAGAGCTTGCACCATCAGAGAATGGACAACAATCATAAAGTTTTAGGGGACTAGCAACAACTGGTGAGTTCATTACATCATCAAGGGTGATCCTCTTTTGTAGATGTGCTTTGGAATTTAATACTCCGTTTTCATGATTTTTTACCGCAACTCTTGCAAAATCTTCTTCAGTTGCGTTAAATTCAGTCAAATATGCTCGTGCCATGGATGCAAACAGGCCAGGAAATGATGCACCAGCTTGGCCTTCGTAGAAAAAATCAGAACAGTATGCAAAGTAGGTTGTGGTCCATTCAGTACCTGTATGAGTGACTTTTTCAACACCAGTTACAACTAGACAGTCGTAAAACCCAGCTGCAACATTAGCATATGCCTCTCTAAATGATACAGAACCGCTGCCACAAGCGGATTCTATTGATAAAGAAGGTTTATCTGAGATTCCAAGATTGCTCATCAATACAGGGCCCAAGTGAACCTGTTTATCGGCTACCCCAAAAACATTTGAGATATAGGCTGCTTTGATATCCTTTGGATCAATTCCAGCACTTTCAATGGCTAAAACCGATGCTTGAGTAGTAATATCACCTATACTATCTTCTAATTTCCCATATTTGGTACTACCGGCACCAAGAACGCAAACTTTTTCCACAAACGCTACTAACGAATGTCCCTATAAAAATTGTTTTAGTAATCACAAAGGAGAATACCATTAAGCACCATCATCATCATAGAAGGTAGTGTTAAAGATGAAAGGGCAAAATAAAAAGAGAACGGTGTTAAAGAAAAGGGCAAAAATTGAGAAGACGGTAACTCTAAAGAAATCGGCATTAAAGAAAAAGGTAGCAAAGAATACAACTGTAAAAAATACTCGGAATAAAAAAGAACCGGTAAGAGACATAGTAAAAATTACAAAATCAAAAACTGATATTTTCAAAAAAGAGATCATGCAATATCTAGATACTGGAGGATATCTATCGTGGTCTGCCAAAGAAAAAAAATACATTATTCTTGGAACTAATTCTCCAAAAAATGGACTTGTAAAATGTCCTGAATGTATGCTTGGAGAGCTTATGATAATTAGATCAAGGACAACAAAAAAACGATTTATGGGATGCTCTAATTTTTATGGCGGGTGTAAAGCATCATCACCGTTATTACAAAAAGCAAGATTAAGAGCAACAAAAACTCCATGTAATATATGTAAATGGCCAATGATAATTTTTCGTTATTCACGAAATCAAAAATGGACAAAACAGTGCGCAAATTTTAATTGTGAAAGTAGAAAGACTATATCTTCAGAGTAGGATAAACATCTGTTCTTCTATTTTCAAGTAGTGGTAAGAGTTCACGTGTTTGTTTTACTTTATCTAAATCAATGTTAACAAAACCAATTCCCTGTCTCTTTTTCATATCAAGTAAAATCTTTCCATAAGGATCGACTACCAAGCTGCGTCCACAGTAAATATGTCCAATTTGATCCGGTGCGATAACATAACATCCGTTCTCAATTGCTCGTGTTTTATTGATTGTAATCCAATGATCTTCTTTCATTTTACCTTTAACCCAAGCAGATGGTACTACTAGCACTTCAGAACCAGACGCTGCAAGTGATCTTGACATCTCTGGAAATCTTAAATCATAACAGATTAGCATGCCTACTTTACCAATAGATGTCTTTGCGGGTTTGGTAATTTTAGATCCTCGTATCATTTTGTCAGATTCTCGAAATCCTAATGCATCATACAGGTGAATTTTTCTATAAATAGAGATCGTTGTGCCTGACTCGTCAATTATAAAAGTAGTATCATAAACACGGTCTTGTTTCCTGCTCTTCTCATAAAATGAACCTATAACCTGAATGCAGTTGTCTTTTGCAGCTTTTGCAATAGATCGTACAAAACTTCCGTTAATTGTTTCTGATAAATTCGATAGTTGTTTCGGAGATTGGGTTGAACTTGTATAAAACATCATAAATTCGGGAAATGCACACATAACTGCATCTTTAGATGCAGCATCTGCAATAAATGAGATAATTTTTTTAAGATTAACTGCTTTGTTAGTAGACGCCTTGAATTGAACTACTGCAATTTTCATAAAATCAATTAATAGAATGGTAATAAAAGGATAAACTTGTGATAGGAATAGTAATTAAAATAAACAATGTTTCTCGTAGCAAATATTTTAAAAGGAAAAATAGTTAAAGTTGATTTCCAGCTAGAAACCAATTTTCTTTGGGATTGTCTTCAAAAACAACAATAACGTGATTCTCTTTTGTCTTTAAAATCTCAACTGCTGATTTTGTTATTGCTTTTGCGTATTTGTCTTTTTGTTCCTGAGTTCTGCCAGGATACATTGATACAGTAATCAAAGGCATAAAAACTGTAAAGAAAATCGATGATTTATGTTTTCAATAGTCAGGTCTATAGCCGTATCGGGTACCATATGTAAAGTTTGAGCGATGGGTAATTTTGTAAAGGTAGCCGGTAGCTAAGCCAACTATAAATCCGCCAATATGGGCAAGGAAAGCTACTCCGCCTCCTGCAACACCGAATCCGCCAACTACAAACGGAAGTATATTTTGGAAGATAAACCAAAAGGGCAAAAACCATTGTGCCTGAATGTGCATCATTCTAAAAAAGAAACCAAATATCACGAAAGTTTGAATCCTAGCTTTTGGAAAGAGGATAAGATATGCACCTAATATGCCAGATATTGCGCCTGATGCGCCTACTGCAGGAACTGGGCTATTCATATCGCCCAATATGTGAATTAATCCTGCAGCAACTCCCCACATCAAATAGATTCCGAGATATTTTATCTTTCCAAACTTGTATTCAATGTTGTCGCCAAATATCCATAGGAACAAAAGATTACCACCTAGATGAATCAAACCGCCATGCATAAACGTGGATGTTAGTAGGGTAAGCGAAGGATATTCAGGACAGTATAGTATGTTCTGTCCGATAATTATTCCATCGCTTACATCTATTCCCTGTAAATCATGTGACACACAAGCTGGAACAGCGCCGTAATCATAGAACATGGTAAAGGCATTCTGATTGGTGAAATCAAAAAATTGTCCTGTATATGCAACCTCTAAGAAAAATACTATTACATTAGCTATGATTAAAGCATAAGTTACTCTTGGTTTGAATCCGGGAGGAGTAGGATTCTCATCTCGTAAGGGAAACATACGATCTATTGAAGAAAATTTGTATAATAAGATTTTTTATAGAGTCTAGGTATTTATCAGAATCTGTCTCTTCTCTAAACTATGATTATCTTTTGTTCTACAAGATACGTAATGAGATCAAGAAACTCGTCATCTGAAATTTTTTCATTGTACCACCACTCTGAAGGTACCTTCACCCATTCAGGGATTGCCCATTGTGGTTTTTGGACGATATCTTTTACTGGAACATATATTATTGCTTTCTCAAATAAATAATCGATTCCTTCAAGAAATTCAGTATCAGATATCTGATCAGAAGACCACCAATCAGCGTTGAGTTTTACCCATGCGGGTATCTTTGATAATTCTACAGGTAATCCTTGCGCAAATCCTGAAATTTTCAATGTATGTTGTGATTGAGGATCAACTGAAAAAGCAATATGCCAGAACCCAAGATCATCTATACTTTGGATAAAATCAATTGGTTCGTCATTTAAGGTGACGTAAAATTCCTCATCGCCAGATATAGGAGGAATCTCAAAATTTGCATAAGTTTCAATTGGAAAACTATTGTAGCCTAGGATAGTCATTATTGTTCCTGTTTCATCAAATGTTGCAGCTGAGTACCAAGCTCCTGAATCATATCTAAAGTTAAAGTCACCGCCATTCTTCTTGGCAAGTACTGGAACCACAGTAGTATCTACAGGTCCAAAGCAGCTATAATATAATACATCATCAGTGATTGATGGATCAGGATACATGGAGAATTCAACTATCTCGCCGGGGCGGATCATCTCAATGTATTCAATATTTTGAGCAATATCTAAGACTTTATCATATCCATGAACTACTGCAAATATCTTGGGATAATAGACAGTATGATCGCCGTTATTTTGAATTCTTCCAGTGAGATGACCGTCATCATGCAACAGTAACGTGTTATCGTATATCACGTCAATTGGAACCTTATCTGCTATTGTTCTCTCAAAGGATATGGTTGGGTCTTCAAGTATAGGTTCATGAGAAGACATAGTTGGAAATTTTACTTTGAACGGAATCTCAGCATATGATGGTATCGGCACATGCGTAATAGTTTGGGAGAGAGTTTGGGAGCCGTCAATTACAGAGATAGTAATGATTGGAATTACTGCAAAACCGTTATTATTTTTGACATTCCCAACTACGGTATAGATTCCATTAGCATCAAAGTATCCTGTATATTCATCAGATGGAATAAAGACCTGAGCTGATGCTGTCGGATATAATGGAGATATAAAGAAGAGTCCAAAAAATATGATCGTTACAGTGTAAAATAGTGTAAACTTTGATGTCGTATTGACGTTTGAATGCATGTTTGTCAAAAACGTAGAATATTTAGTCATCAACTAACATATCAATGAATATTCTTACTTTAATATTATCTCTTCAGACTTTGCACGCTTAATTATGTGGAGGGATGTTGATTACTCCATGCTGTATTAAAAATTTTAACCCCTCAATGAATGTATTATCATCAATCTGACCTGAGGCCCACCATGCAGCGTTATTTCTAACCCAAGTAGGAATAACAGTTTGGGATTTCGTATCTTCAGATATAGTAGCTGAGACAGTAATTATCTTGTTCTGTATTAGATATTCAATTGAACTAATAAACGTCTCATCATCAATCTGTTCTTCAGACCACCACAATGCACTATTTTTAATCCAACCGGGAATAGTAACTTTATCCTCAACTCTGTTAACGATAATTGGAATGACAGTATTTGCGTGGCTATTATCATCTAAATTTTCAAAATTCAGATATACAACACCAGATACACCACTAGGAATTATAAATTCTGCAATGGTATGTTCGTCTTTTGAATCGCTGCTTGCCCCGCTCTGCTGATAGATAATTTGATTGTTACGAGTCATCGAAAAGTCATAATTGACTGCAACAGGCTTGTTCTTTAAGAAAACATCTGTAATATCAAAGAATATCTTGACGCTAGAATCAGAACGAATGTCTTGGGGCTCCCAAGTTGTAAGAATTCTAAATTGGCCGTTACCAGTAACAGAGCTTAGATGGGTATCATCACGATCTGGTTTAATTAGAAAATTCATCCTGTTTGGATTTATATTATTTTCAAAGACATTGAACAATTCTTTTTTGTATATAATAAAATGAACTATTCTATCATCTGCAGTAAAGTCATCTATATTAATAACATCATCAGACAACTGTATTCCATTGATGTATATGTTAAAACCTGATACCAATAGATCGCCGAATTCCTTTGGAATTACGATCTCTTCATGAACAACAGATGTTTGGTTAATGTTTGATTCGGTCCATTCAAACGGCATAGAAAAGCTAATCTCTCTTAAACTAGAATCGTATTGAAAATTAGAAATTTCATCATAGTATGTTATGACACGGATATTTTGTTCACCAAAATTTGGGTCGACGAGATCGTACCGGGTCGTTTGCGCTATGGAAATGCCTACATCAAACATTAGTGGAGTAGATAATATTTGAGAATATCCGTCTGCCGTTAACACACTTACATCGAATTTGTATAAACCGCCTTTGTTAAGATTTGGTCCTTTGACATCAATTAATCGGCTTTCAAATCCTAGCAAGGAACCAAAAAAATTATCGTTATTCTCTTGAGATTCAACTATAATAGAATTAGTTTCTTCAGATATGAAATTAAAGACTAGAAATCCATTATCAGCTTTGAACTCTTTCTCAAATAGAAATTGCTCTCCAAGATGAGATTTAATTAAAAAAGTAACATCACGTAAAGTAATCTTGGAATCAAAATCAATTAATGAAAAAGATATTTGTTGGTCATTAACTGAATCAAGAGAATCTGCATTATCCTCAGTAGATGACGAGACCTCCAAAGTTACAAGTTTCCCATTCAAATCCACAGGAGGAAAAGTTTCACTTCCTACACCATGACCGTACACATCATTATCAAATGAAAAGACAGCTAGACAGAAAAATATTAGAACTATAATCAAAGAAGTGCTGTTCAAGCTATGTCCACTTGTTTGGATCTTTTTTACGAATCTCTTTACCATCAATTGTGATCTGATCTTTTTCTTCAAAGACTGTGTGCCATTTGCCATTAGCTGGAAATATTTTATTCATCTCTTCAACTTTATGACTAGTTGGTGCTTTGTTCATTAAAGCTCCCCATCTCATATTCGGGATGTTAGGCATTATATCATTGATATCTTTCATTTTACTATCATATAGCAGAATGGACTTAAAAATATATCATAGGCGTTATCTACTGTACGCTCAGAATTCCCTCTTGAACTAAAAATTGGATTGCCAAAATAAAGGTGTCATCGTCTATGACACCATCTGCCCACCATTCTGCATTGGTCTTAACCCAGTCAGGAATTGTAGCTGTGTTTGCATCAGATAAAGTAACATCAGTCTCAGGAATCTGTATAATATTTTCCTTGATCAAATGCTGGATTCCCAAAATAAAGGTGTCATCGTCTAATGCCCCATCTGCCCACCATCCTGCATTGGTCTTAACCCAACTAGGGATTGATGGTGATTGTGGTGGTGGTGGTGTTTCTTGTGGTACTAGAGGAGAACCGGCGCCAATTTCTAGAAATGCTGATCCTATTCCAGAGTATTTTGGAGTATAATCCAACCCAACGCCATGTACTCGAACATCAATTCTAATTTTACCTTGAGATGGGATGTAGATGTTTTGAACATCTAATCCTTCAGTTGCTACAATTCCCGGAGTTACTGTACCATCGTATCCACTTCGTGTTATCTCTTGATTGGATTCATCAAAGACTTCGTATGCATATCTTATATCGGTAATTAGTTTTTCATCTTCATTAAAGAATGCAAACTCAAATGGAATCTCTTGATCCGCACCATATGAACCATCATATGAAACAGTTACGTCAGTTGGAACCTGTTCATTTTCTAGGTCAACAAGATAAAAATCAGCAGATATCATCTCAACTTCATCAGATGGAACAAGTTTTAGATTCATTATCTTACTTTCATAGTTATCAGGGCCAAGAGATTCGTTAATTTTGTCTAATTCAGCGTTTGTTAAAAGAAAATGAAGAATATTAGTTACATTATTGTTGTATGGATCAGATAGTAATGCTCTTTGATCAACTTGTACACCATTCACATAACCTGTGAACTGTTTACCTTCAGCAAATGGTGTAAATGATTTTGGAACTCTGACCTCTTCATGAACTAGTTCGACTTGATCGATGTAGCTTGGATCCCAGTCAAATGGCATATCAAAATTAATAGAGTTGTCAGTTGTATCAAAATGGAAATTTTCAACATCATCGTAATATGTCTTTACGACTATTGGCACTTCTTCTGCATTCGCGGTTTGAATTATAAAGTCTTGTTCTTTTGCGATACTAACAAATGTAGTATAACTGAGTAATTCAGTTAGTAAAGTTTTGGGACTGGTTGCGCTTTCAATATCTATTCTAATATTATACAGTCCACCCTGATCAAAGACTGGTCCAGTAATTGTAGGTCTTGCACAAGTATCCAAATTTTCATCATCGCATGATGCACCAAAAACATAAAGTGCGCCTGGTGCTACAGCATGTTCAGATCCGCCATAAATGACGCATCGCCACAGATCAGATTCGTCACAGCCAGATCGAGGACGAATTTCGACATCTAATCTACCATCATCGTCGTAAAATAAATTTCTCGCAAGTAGGTCTTGGCTCTTCCATACTTCTATTCGGTATGTCACTTGCTCCAAAGTGGTATCAGTATTAACATCAAAGAATCGAATCTTCATGTTTACCTCATCAACATCACCCAGTGTAATGTCATAGGGAGTTAGATCAGTACGAACGGTAACTTCCGTGTCACCAAAAGATAGTGGTTCGGCTTGATCACCACCTAGTCCATGGGCAAAGGCATTTGGAATAGTAGCAACTGAGATTACAAGTACTCCAATAATTGCAATAAACATTAAAAATTTATTAGACATACTTTATTTGCGACAACTCCTTATTTAAAGCTGATTTGATATTTGCAGATATAATAATTTTATTTAAAGATATAACTTTTATTGATGAATTCGCAAGTAAGAACATGAAAAGTCTATTTGTTATATTATTAATTCCATTATTAATTTCCCCATCATTGACTAGTCTGGTATCTGCAGAATCACAGATCTTACCTACTGACAAAGGAACATTAAACGTAATGCTAACGTATGATACGATTGAACCAAATATACAATCTAAGATAAATGTAGATTTTATCAATCCACAAACAGAGAAGACACAAGAGCATATTGACTACACTATAATAGTTTCAAAAGATGGGGAGAATGTTTTTGGACCAATTCCACTAACACATACATCAGCTGGAATTGCAAAGATCCCAATTACATTTAATCTTGGAGAAGGGGTATACACTATGGGTTTTGAAATAAAGGGAATTTTGTTTCAGCCAATTCCAACAGAAACTGTTTCTTTTGATATTCTAGTTGGGGATGCTGCAGCAATAGTTGATGATGATGATGGTAGTGGTAACAATAACAATAACAATGGTTGTCTAATTGCAACAGCAACATACGGTTCAGAATTAGCACCACAAGTTCAACAGTTAAGAGAGATCAGAGACAATACAATTCTGTCAACAGAATCAGGTACTGCGTTTATGGCAGGATTTAATTCGTTTTATTACTCATTTTCACCAACAGTTGCAGACTTGGAAAGAGAGCATCCAATATTTAGACAAGCAGTACAAATTATGCTTACCCCAATGCTATCGTCATTATCTTTGTTAAATCATGTAGATATTGATTCAGAACAAGAGATGTTAGGCTATGGAATTTCTCTAATTGTACTAAATATGGGAATGTATGTTGGGATTCCGGTGTTTGGGATCATAAAATTACACCAATTTAGAAAAAATGATAATATTAGGAACTTGTAATAGTTTGCTTTGTTAATGATCCAGACTATAACATAACTAGAATGTTAAAACAGATCTTGGGATTTCTGTATTATGCTAAAAATCGTATTAATTTGAAGAAGAATTGAGTTATTTATTAGAAATTCTAGTGAAGTTTTTATGTGTGAGAGAAGTGGGATTAATAATGAAGATTAAAGCAATTTGCTCTTTGTTAGTACTATTTGCTATTGTATCTGGTACAATTACAGCAGTTCCAGATGCTTTTGCAGATCATTCAGAGGTCACAATTGAGAATGCACTGGGTTCTAGTGTGCCAGGTTGTGAAGACACTGAAGAAGGATGTTTCCTTCCAAGTGTGGCAACAGTTGATGTTGGAGGAAAAGTAATTTTCTCAAACACCGATAACGTAACTCACACATCTTATTCAGGTGTATTGACAGACGATGTTGTTGGAGAAATATTTAATTCCGGTATAATGTTGCCTGGATCCACATACGAATGGTCTCCAACTGAGGTTGGAGAGTATCCATACTTCTGTCTTGTTCATCCACACATGGTGGGAACGATCATAGTACAAGAAGCAAGAGCTAGCGATACGATGGAAAAAGATCATGGTGACATGATGAGGGACGACAAAGATAAGATGATGATGATGGAAAAAGATGCATCTGCAACAGGAATGTTAAGTGATGGTACAGAAATCACAGTCTGGACATCAGTGCCAACAGCAGGTGAAGAATTGAAAGTCGTTCTTACATACGTCGACAAAACCCACGTTAACTACGACATAATGGTTACCCAAGATCGTGTAGAAGTCTTAAATGAACAAGGCGTACATAATCACGAGGGTGTAGCTAAACACATGACAGCAGCACTAGAATCTTCTGATCCAGTTGATATCATGGTCACATTCCAAGGCTATGGTGTTGAAGAAGTAAAAACAGGACCAGTTGGTGAACAAGTTGAATTTGCAATGATTGTTCCAGAATTTGGAACGATTGCAATGATGGTACTAGCTGTAGCAATAATAAGTGTTGTAGCAATAACTGCAAAATCTAGAGTGATTCCAAGAATTTAGGAATTCTCTTTATCTATTTTCTTTTTATTAAAGCGATAATTGACAAGATTATAGCTGCGCCTGCAATAGATAATGCAAAGACTGCAAAGTCGTATGTCATACTACCATTCTTACCGTCAGGATTAGATGCTACAGGCGTTTCTCCTGATTCCAATTTAGAGATATCTTGCTGTAAAGACAATATTGCATTCTTGAGAGCAGAAATATCTGTTTGATCACTATCACTTGTAATAGGAAAATCTAGAATTGATGTATTCTCTACATCTTCAATAGGAATTTGTATGTCAACTATGGTACCGTCAATCTCTCCGGATAATTCTACAGCATAGGTACCAGTTTTGGTTGGAATAACAGGTGAGAAATAGTATCCAGGTCTAGGATCAGAACTAATATCAATTTTCTTAATAGCTCCACCATACACAGCTGTAGATTCTAAATTTTGAAACGCATGAACAACTCCCTTGTGCGAATTTTCAGTCTCACCAGGCTCGGTAATTTTAAAGACTAGATCATTTCGAATGCCAACAATAGGAGGCTCGATTCCCCATCCTGCCTCAATCCTATATTGCTCAACATTTACTGTAGTATGGGCAAATGATGTAGATATCATTCCAACAAGAATCAATGTGACAATAACACTAGGAACTATTGGATTCATGACCATTGTCCTATATTGTATATTTATTATCTTTATGGTACATGTCATAAATTTAAAAATTCAAAATTGTTTAAATTATCAAAAGTAACAACAAAATAAATGAAAGGACTTGTGATAATTTTGTTGATATTAACATTAACATTTACTCCATCTGCGATGGCACATCCGTTTACAGTACAAACTATTCCTGATTCAACAACATCTGCATCAGCCGGAATTTCAAAAGTAATCGTATATTTATCAGAGCCCATAGAGATAAGTTTTAGCACAATTAAGGTTTTTGATAACAATGGTGATCAGATTGACTATAACGATACTATGTATTATGAAGATGAAAACTCGCTTATTGTTACAACACCGCCATTAGATGATGGAATATACACAGTTACAACAAAAGTTTTATCAAAAATAGATGGTCATCTAGTTCCTAACACTTTTGTGTTTGCGGTGGGAAATGCCATAATCACTGAATCTCTAGATGAATGCTATAATTGTGGTGAGTTGATATTGCTGCCCGAAGCAGGTTCTAAATTTTTAGGATTGGTAGGTCAGACAATAGTGCTAGGAGCAGTAATGGCATCTCTAATTATTTGGGGAACACAAAACAAGCGTATAATCAAAGATGAAATAGAAAAGATACAAACGCATTATCACACCAATTTTATATTTTTAACCGGAGTTGGATTGACGTTAATTTTTGTATCAAACATTCTCATGATAGCAATACAAACTATAAGATTAGAGACAACAATATTTGATTCAATTCAAACTAGTTTTGGAACACTCTGGATAGTCAGAATGGGTATTACTATAGTATTAATAGGAATTTGGTTTGTGATGGATAGAAAAAAAATCTTAACAAAAAAAGATCATATACTTTTGCTTGTAGTAATCCTGTTGTTAACTGTAACAACAAGTTTTGTTGGACATGGTGCTGCAAGTGGTCAAGCACCTGCAGTTGTACTTGATTATATACATAATTTCGTGTCAGCAGTCTGGATAGGAGGAATATTTTATTTTGTTTTCGTGTTATTGCCAACATTGTCAAAAGTAAAAGAGATAAATCGAGAAAAGATGAGTTTGTTGCTAATTCCAAGATTCTCAATTGCGTTTATTATTGCCATAGGTGTTGTAATTATCACGGGACCAACTCTGTTATGGTTCTTGGAAAGTGATGTAGGATTAATTACTGAATCAGTTTATGGTCAGTTAATTATATTAAAAATTACAATTGCTGCAATAATGATAGGATTCGGAGGATTAGTGCAGTTTAGAATACAAAAAAATGCAGAAAAGGCACTAAAATCAGGCAATATTTTTGTGTATAAAAAACTAAAGAAGACACTAAAAGTCGATGTGGTATTAGGGATTATACTATTAGGAGTGGTCGGTCTACTTACAAGTGGTACGCTTCCTGCAGGAGAGATACAAAAAGTCGATGCACAAGAGAACGTCTATGGATTTAAAGTTGTAGAATTTTCAGAAAATATAAAATACGATATTGAGGTTATGCCGTTCTCAAGTGGAGATAATACAATTCAAGTAATTGCTAGCAATATTAATGGCACACCTGTAGATGATTTGAAAGAAATCAAAGTAAAGGTGTCAAATCCATCAAAGAACATATCTCCAATCCAAATTCCGATGGAAGCAATAACGGGCAAAGGTGATGATGATAATGCAAAACCAGTAGAATTTCAGGGACAACTAATATTTGGATTTTCAGGTAAATGGGAAGTAGAGGTAGAAATTCTAAGAACAGAGAACGCTAACGAATCAATAATAATGGATTTAAATGTAAAACCAAGATTATCAAATATTCAGACAAGTATTATAGAGTATGAATTCCCAGACGAAACGTCAGCACCATTATTCCCAGTGTATCACCAAAAGACAAATTCTATTTGGATAAGTGATGCTGCAGTTCCTAGAATATGGCAATTTGTACTTGATACAAAAGAATTTGTGCCGCATACATTTGAAGAAGAAGGTGTCACGACATTTTTAACAATTGATAGCAACAACAATGTATGGTTTGTAAATCCAACAGTGGGTCAGATAGGATACCTTGACATCGACACTGGAGAAGTTAAAACCAAAACACTGCCAGAGCTAGAACCAAAAGAGATAAAGAATATTCCTCTAAATATTCAAGCGGATTTTGATGGTAATGTCTGGACAAGTATAATTAATAAAAATACAATTATAAAATATCTACCAGAACAAGACATCTTTGAAGAATACGTATTACCAGATAAAGAGTCACTACCGTTTGCATTAACAGTAGATGAGAATGGGGACCTCTGGTATACAACAACTGCAAAAGGAGAGATTGGATTTATTGATTCAGCAGACGGAAATATTACTCAGTTTTCTAATAATACAATCTCCCTTCAGGCTCCAGAATTCATAACATTTGATAAGAATGGGGACCTCTGGATTACAGAGCATGCAGGCTTGGCAATAACAAAATTTAATCGAAATCTTGAGAACTTTGAGAGAACTATAGTGCCAAATAGTGATGCATTACCATTTGGTATGGCGTTTGACAGGTATGGTAATATCTGGTTTGCACAGCATGTAGTAGATAGTATAGGAGTCTACGATCCAGACAATGATGATCTAAGAGAGGTTCTAGTGCCAAGTCAATCATCTTTTGTGCAATTTATGACATCAGATAGCAATGACAATGTATGGTTTGTTGAACAAGAAGCAAATAAGATTGGAACCGTAACAATTACAGAGATTCCACTTGACGTGTCACAAATTACAACAACTACTACAACTAGTAATGTTCAATTAGAGTATACAGAGATCGTCTCACCATTAATTGCACTAGGAATCATTGGTACATCGTTATTTTATGTAAAGTGTATACAGGATAAAAGAAGATTAAACGATCTTGTCAATTCTTAGATAGCAGTCCTGCCGATTTTATTCCCATAGTTCCAGCAAGTAAGGCGATTGACAACAATACTATCGTACCTGCAGGCGTGATATCAAATACGTAAGAGATTAAAATTCCCATAACAACAGAAAATACAGAAAAGCCCATTGAAATTATAGCAGTTTGCTGAAATCCTCTACCATACATAATTGCAGTAATATTTGGGATTACAAACAAAGCAGAGATTAACAATACACCTACGAGTTGGATTGATGTAACAACTGTAATGCCTGCCATAAAAACTATTAAATAATTTATTTTCTCTACCGGAATCCCACTGACTTTGGCCTGCTGTTCATTAAATGTAGAATAAAGAATTTGTCTATATAATAATAAAATTATAATTAGAATTGCTCCTGTTAGTGATAGTATCAAAATAGTATCATCAACACTAACAAGCAGTATACTCCCAAAGAGAAAACTAAAGATATCAATCGTAAATCCTCCAGATAGTCCAATAATGACAAGCCCCACTGCGATACCAGAAGATAACAGAACGGCAATAGATGCATCACCGGATATGTTGTATTTGTCTTTGATTTTTGTGATGATTATGGCGCTCGCTATCGACACACCATATGCTGTCCATAATGGATAGATTCCTGCAAATAATCCAAACGCAACTCCACCAAATGACGAATGTGCTAACGCGTCTCCAAATAGGGAATAACGGCGTAAGACTAGGAATAATCCAACCACTGAACAAAGAATTGCTATTGCAACTCCAGATATCAGGGCTCTATGCATAAAACTAAAGGTGAGAATTTCAAAGGACATGATACATCAATGATGGTGCATATGTTTTTGCATAGAAGCTTCAGAATATTGTTTAACAAGTTGATCATCGGAGAAAAATCTTTCCGATTCACCATGAAAAAATAACGTTCTGTTTAAACATGCTACATGATTTGCTAGTTTGTTGACTGCATCTAAATCATGAGAAGACCAAATAATGGTAATTTTTTGTTCAGTGTTTAGTTTACGAAGAATACTATAAAACAACTCTTGACTTTGTACATCAATGCCAGTTACAGGTTCATCGAGGATCAGTATCTTCGGACTGTGAACAAGGGCTTTTGCAATGAAGACTCGTTGTTGCTCACCTCCTGACAGTTCGCCTATTCTCCTATTACGTAGTTCGTGTATCCATAATTGTTGTAAAATTTTATCAATCTTTTTTTCATCTGATTGTTTTTTCAATCCCATTCTAACGACATCGGTTACGGTTACTGGAAAGTTTCTTTCAAAGACAGGTTTTTGCGGTACGTATCCAATCTCTTTGAGATAGCCTCGTGATTTTTTGATATCTTCTCCAAAAAATTTGATAGTGCCCTCGTACCTAGGAGATAGCCCCAGCATAGCATCAAATAAAGTAGATTTGCCTGCGCCATTAGGGCCGATTATGCCTAAAAAATCTCCAGATTTGACAGAAAAACTGACATTCTCAAGCGCATTAACATAGGAATAGCCAACTGTCAGATTACTAATCTCAGCAATTATTGACATAGAGCTACTCTTAGATTTTCAAGATTTGTAGTCATTCGAGAGATATAGTCGGCATCATCATCATCATTATCATCTTCGGTATTAGTTATCTCCAACGGTGATAAGAGCAATACATCACCTCCGATTTCATCTGCGATTATTTCAGATGTTCTAGAAGATACATTCTCTTCACTGAAAATTATTTTGATATCTAATGATTTAGCAGTAGAAATTACATCTTGTAGCGTCTTGGCCGTAACCTCACCATGAGAACCACTTGATGAAACAATTGTGTGTTGTGTAAGACCATACTCATTTGCAAAATACGAGAATGCATTATGAAAAGCTATAAAATCAGTTTTGCAACCAGATAACTCGTCTCTAATTTGTAAATCAAGTTGATCGAGTTTTTGGATATAGGCAACAGCATTTTTCTGATAATATTCTCTATTTTGAGGATCAGATTCAGAGAACGCATCTGCAATATTTTGGATTTGAATTTTAGCATAAACTGGATTTAACCAAATATGAGGATCGCCTGATTCATGTACGTGTCCCTCTTCATGTTCTTCATCATGCCTTTCTTCATCAGTGTGTCCCTCTTCATGTTCTTCATCATGCCTTTCTTCATCAGTGTGTCCCTCTTCATGTTCTTCATCATGCCTTTCTTCATCAGTGTGTCCCTCTTCATGTTCTTCATCATGCCTTTCTTCATCAGTGTGTCCCTCTTCATGTTCTTCATCATGCCTTTCTTCATCAGTGTGTCCCTCTTCATGTTCTTCATCATGCCTTTCTTCATCAGTGTGTCCCTCTTCATGTTCTTCATCATGCCTTTCTTCATCAGTGTGTCCCTCTTCATGTTCTTCATCATGCCTTTCTTCATCAGTGTGTCCTTTTTCTTCATCATTAAAAATACCAATACTAGTATCAATTATTCTTCCTTGATAATTATTAATATACAGATCATCAACCCAGGTCTCAAAACCTATGCCGTTGATAACTATTAGATCAGATGCATTTATTTCTCTTACATCATTTACTGTTGGTTCCCAATCATGTGGCTCTACGCCTACTGGAACAAGTAAAGTAACATCAACTAAATCACCTCCAACTATTTTTGAGAATCTATAAAGTGGATCAAATGATGCAATAACTTTTAATTTTGAATCACTAGACTCATCAATTGTTGGTGAATCAATACTAGTACTATAAACTCCTACAATACTTAGAGGAATTATAATCATGATTGCTGCAACTGCAAGTTTAGTTTGGCGATTCATACCCAGTACTGATCCAAGTTATTAATAAATCTATAATATATTAATAATATTTAATGCTAAACTTATAAAATAGTTAATAATATTTGGTGTATGCCCATAGTCTCAATATCACTAAATAATGAGATATTATCAGAGTTAGAAAAATTACAATCAACAATAGGTTTTTCAGGCAGGTCTGAGGCCATAAGAGCTGCCACAAGAGCGTTCGTATCCGAAGAGAAGCAAAAAGCGAATTTATCGGGAGACATTCATGCCATTTTACTGGTAGTTCACAACGACGAATTTGATCATGTTGTTTCTGGGATTACACATAATTTTGAAGATCTTATTACAACGCATCTGCATAGTAAAATTGAGAAAGAAAAGTGTATGGAGTTATTTCTAATTAATGGAGATGCAGAGAAGGTTTTGACAATAACAAAAGATTTTCAGAGGAATAAGAATATGGATACTGTAAAGCTAGTTGCGCTTTAGACAGTTAGAATGGTTTTTTGTCTTGTGATAAATATTATACTAGTTATTGAGATTACAAGAACAAGCAAAGTTATAGCTCCAAATTCAGGTACGACAACTAGTGCAAATTCAGTTTCTTGACCGGTATTTCTAATGTTTTCGAATTTAATGGTGGTCGGACCTGTCTGTTCCTCTTTAAAAGTAAATTTTTCAAACTCACCTCCAATCTGAGCAGTTCCTGTTGTACGATAAATCTCTTGATCATTTTGAATAATTACAAATGTATAATCGGAATTTCTTAATGGTTCATTGGTTTTTCCATCTCTAATAGTAAAAATAAAATTTGTAGGGATTTCAGGCTCTACATCTAATGGATCCCATGAAAGGTTTATTTTAAAATCTTCACTTCTTGTGTATGCTTCTAATGGAAATACAATATCCGGACTAGTAGATAGTGTAAACATAATACTATCAGATAATGGAGTGTCTGATTTTTTCATCTCATTTTTTAAAAATTTCAAATGATCTTGCAATAAAACAAAATGAACTATTCTCTCATCATCTTCTGTATAATCGTCAATAGTTACAGATGATTTAAAGAGAGGAATGCCATTTGCAGTTCCAGTGTAACTAGGAGATAAAAATTCAACAAAATCTTTTGGAAAATGAGTCTCAAGGTGTACTACAGATACATGAGATGCCTGTTTTTCGCTCCAATCAAATGGCATCTCAAATGTCACTTGCTGAGTGCTAGGGTGATATTGAAAGTTAGAGATAGAGTCAAAATATGATTTAAAACGAAATTGTACATCGTTGTTTTGAGAGTCTTGTTGAATAAATGATACAGTCTCAATTACGCTCAAATCAGCATTATAAACACCCGAGTTCTCTATGATATTGGTTGGCTCATCGATAGTTCGTATCTCAATCTCAAAATTATATAGACCGCCTGAGGTAAAGATAGGTCCTGTTATCTCTATTGGTTCTGTTGGTGTCCGGTGCCATGCACCAAGTAGTGAATCTTGGATACCATGAATTGTTATCTCATCATCTTGTGTTGGTGTTATCGTAATAGATAAGATGCCATCTTCTGCAAAGAAATAATTCCTAAAGATCATTTCGTTGTCATGAAATAACCCAATCAAGAAAGTTACGTTGGCAGCATTCTCTTTGGTTTCATCTTCAGTGGCAGTGATTGTGATTTGGTCTTGGGCGTCCTCAAAAGTTAATGGCATCTCTACTGATATGGACAATTTCTTGCCTTGAACATCAACTGATGAGATAGTATCAAGCCCTAAACCGTGACCATAAACGTCACTTGGAAAAAATAGACATAAAACAGCGACTAGTCCAAATATTATAATTTTTCTTGACTGCAGCATGGCTATCATTGTGGTAGTCATAGCCATAGTCGTCATTACCATGATTAAACTATCTATATCTCATATTTGTATCTGATTACTGTTATTTTACAGTCATTAGTACTTGAACCCGACGAATTAATTCATCCATATTTGTAGCCTCCAAGATTGGTTGGAGTTCATTTGGATTACTTGCACCAAGCGCAGACAGAGAATATACATAATCAATTGTAGGAGTGACGGTGTCAAGGTAGTATTGTTGTAACATATGATCTAAAGAATGCGAGTCAACTATTTGAGGTAAGGCTTGGTGTATGATCTTCTTTTTCCATAATTCTATTAATTTTTCCCATTGTGTAAGAGAGATATTTTCGTCAATCTCTGGCATCATTTCAACGTGTGCACGTATGTACATCTTTTTTTGTATTCCAAGCTTTTCATGAATTTCATATATGTCTTGTAATCCTTGTACTGAATGTGGATCATAGTTGGCAGGTTGCGGAATATCGGGTGGAATTATTTTTTGAATTTGAAAAGAGCTGCGGCCTATAGTTTCAATATGCAATGTTGATCCATCAAGCTCAGCATCTTCACATTTAGAGATTTTAGCAATAGTTCCAATCATTTTAGGTGAGTCCCAACCATTAAGAGAATTGATTCTGTCAATTAGGCATACACCAAACTGCTTGTCTCCTAGCATACAATCATCAACTAGTTGTTTGTATCTAGGCTCAAATATTCGAAGTGGAAGCTCTTGTCTTGGAAATAAGACTAGATCTAAAGGAAATATTGGAATGATTTTTGTGTCAGTCAACTATCTAGTTTGAGATGTCTCTAGATATATTGAATGCGATGTTAAATAATATCAAAAACCATCCTCGTTAAGTATAAGACCCAATATTGCTGCACGGGTATGTTTGCCATACTCGGCTTGTTTGAAATATTTGGCATTAGGAGTTTTATCCACATCAGAGGTAATCTCATCTACTCTTGGAAGTGGATGTAAAATTATTGAATCATGCTTCATCTTTTGTAGCATGTCAAGACCTACAACATAGCTTCCTTTAACTTTGCGATACTCTTCCTCGTCAGGAAATCTCTCTTTTTGAATTCGTGTCATATAAAGAACGTCAAGATCGTCGATGTACTCTTCAATATTAGTGGACTCGGTAAAATCCAGTCTCTTCTTTATATCATACGTTGAATCAGATCTTATTCGTAGTGATTCAGGAGAGATCAGATGTACTTCGACGTCATAATTACCCAATCCATATAATAAAGAATAGATCGTTCGCCCGTATTTCAGATCGCCTACAACCCCAATTTTTAGACCGTCTATCTTTTTTTTCTCTTGTTTGATGGTAAATAGATCTTGTATTGCTTGTGTAGGATGCTCTTCTGTTCCACTACCAGCATTGATTACAGGTCTGTCTGAGATCTCAGAGGCAAACCTACTTGATCCATCTAAAGGATGCCGTAAAACAAGAATATCAGAATAGATAGACATCATTCTGACAGTATCAGCAAGACTTTCACCTTTTTGCGCAGAAGATGACGTAACGTCAGAGATGCCCAAAGATGTTCCACCAACTGATGCTATAGCAGAATCAAAGCTAAGACGAGTTCGTGTACTAGGTTCATAAAATAGATACCCTAGGGTTTTACCTTTACAGATCTCGTGTCTCTGCGTTGGATTTAATTGCATAATTTTTTCAGTAGCAGCAAAAATCTGTTCAAGTTTATCTCTAGTTAAATCCTTAATAGAGATGATGTCTTTATGATAGAATTCGTTCACTCTTTCAATAATATATACAAGTGACTATACAAATATTCTGATGGAGCGTTCTGATCTACTAGTTCGACGAATAAAAGAAGGGACCGTAATTGATCATATCGATGAAGGTAAGGGCTTGCAAGTGCTGACTGCGTTAAGAATTGATGGTAACGATGGTAGCCTGATTACCATAGCATTGAATGTTCCAAGTGGAAAATTTAAGAAAAAGGATATAATCAAAGTAGAGAATAAATTTCTCAAAGATGATGACACAAACAAATTGGCAGTTATTGCACCAAAAGCGACAATTAACATGATAAAAGAGTACAAACTTGTTGAAAAGAGAAGAGTGGCTCTACCAAACGAGATAGATAGAATTTTCAAATGTCCAAATTTAGACTGCGTTACAAACAGTACAGAACATATAGAATCAGTGATGGTAGTGGTTGATAAAGTCAAAAGGGTGTTAAAATGCAGATATTGTGCACGAGTACTGGATGTAAACCAACTAAAATATAATTAAGAGATAAAACAAAAAATTGAAAATATATAGTTTGACCTACTGTCCCAAGATGATAAACATCATGACTATGCCGTAGATGGCAATTGATTCAACCATGCCTACGAAGATAAACACCTTTGACTGTAATGCAGGATTCTCGCTAATAACTGCAAGTCCTGCTGCACCTACCTGACCAAGACCAATTCCTGCTCCGCCGGCTGCAATACCAAATGCTAAACCAGCTCCTAGAAGTTTCATAGAGTCACCGCTAGATGCAGAGTCCTCTTGGGCATATGCAATTCCAGTTGAACCAAGAATTGAGATTACTGATGCTGCCAAAAGTAACATGACGATTGTTTTCATTTATGAAGTGGCTTTTTTAGATCCTTATTTAAATCATGATAGACGTTAAATTTAGATCTGAGATAATGTTGTCTTTTTAAACGACTGTAGATCAGTCTCGATAGATTTGACAAAATTATCGTAGTCAGCGTCTAGTTTCTTTTTAGATTTGTTTAATAATTTTTTTATCTCTTTGTTTGCCATTACTTTCTACTCTCCATCTTTGCTTTGACTTTTTTTAACTTTGCGAATTCTTCTCGCTCTCTCTCCTCAAGAGTAGCTAAAATAAATCTAATTTTTTGGCTATATTGAGGAATAATTACGTTTTCAAGTGCATTTAACAACTTTTGAGTCTTTTCTAATGCTTTGGCAAGACTAAAGATAGAATTTTCATACTCGGCTGCTTTGCAGATTTTTGGAAGTAGCTCTTTGATCTGTTTGGCAGCTCTGTCAATAGAAGAATTTGTATCTGCAAATCCATAAGGCATTGATTTTGTATCCTTTTCAGTTACTGTGAGTGCAGGAATTTTTACGTCAACTACACGTTTAATATAAACATCTACTTCCATCACAGGTGGAGTTGATTCGGCAACAGAATCAACTGTATTGGTACCAAGTGCCAGATATGCTTCATTAACTGCTGTATAGATGTCTTGTAGTGGATCCCAAATCCCACCTCTTGCTTTTGATGCTTCAGTAATCATTTCTTCGACATTTTTTAAAAGAATTTTCCGTTTGTCATCTAAAATTTTCTGAACCATGACTGCAACTTGGGTTGATTTTTTATATTTTAGCAGTTCAATCTTTGTCGCAGCAACGTTTTGTCCAAATGACATTATTTATTCGTCCTTGTAGTATTGATCAATAAATTTGTCTTTGATCTTTGTAATCTCGCTTTTTGGTAGTTTTGATACAATCTTCCATAGAATTGCCAGTGTCTCTTCAATAGTTCTATTCTCATCAGTTGCTTGTGTAAGAAACTCTTTTTCAAAGATCTCACCTACGTCCATATATTTAAGATCAATGTCAGTTAGGCCTGCTTTTCCAACAATACCTGCTAATGCTTTCACCTCTTGTGATCGAGAATACGCATCATAGACTTGGTTGGATATTTCGCCGTGATCTGCTCTTGTACTGCCTTCACCAATACCATCTTTCATCAACCTACTAAGACTCATCAAAATATTGATTGGTGGATATATGCCTTGTCTGAATAGATCTCTGCCTAGTACTACTTGACCTTCTGTGATATAACCTGTCAGATCAGGTATCGGATGAGTGATATCATCCGATGGCATGGATAGAATAGGAACTTGGGTAACACTTCCATCTCTTCCATTTAGTTTACCTGCTCGCTCATATATTGTTGAAAGATCAGTGTAAAGATAGCCTGGATATCCTTTTCTTCCAGGAACCTCTTCTCGTGCTGCACTTATCTCCCTTAATGCCTCTGCATAGTTTGTCATATCAGTTAGAATAACTAAAACATGCATTCCTAAATCAAAAGCTAGGTACTCAGCTACAGTAAGTGCTACACGTGGAGTAATAATCCTCTCAATTGCAGGATCGTCTGCTGTATTTAAAAATAGCACACTCCTTTTGAGTGCTCCAGACTCTTCTAAACTTCGTCTGAAATATTCTGCCTCACTATACTGCACGCCTATTGCTGCAAATACTACAGCAAAGTCATCTTGTGTTCCAAGAACACTGGCCTGTCTTGCAATTTGTGCTGCCAGAAGATTGTGAGACATGCCTGAGCCTGAGAATATTGGAAGTTTTTGTCCCCTTACCAGAGTCATCATTCCGTCAATGACGGAGACGCCGGTTTGAATAAAGTCTTTCGGATATTCACGCTGTTCAGGATTCATAGGTTCGCCATTAATGTCAATAAATTTATCAGCAATTGGATCCGGTAGTCCGTCTTTTGGTCTACCTAATCCATCAAAGACTCTACCTAGCACCTCTTTTGATACTGGCATCTCCATAACTTTACCTACAAACTTTGCATTGGTTTCAGATATAGACAAACCAGTTGTTCCCTCAAAAACTTGGACAACTGCTTTACCATTTCCTACTTCAAGGACTTTACCCAATCTTCTTTCGCCGTCAGTAGTTTCAATCTCAACTAACTCATCAAATGCTGCACTCTCAACGTCGTCTACCACAACTAGAGGACCTTTGATCTCGGCAATCTTACTGTATTGGATTCCACCTGTTGTTGTCAATTCGATACTTTCACTCCTGTAATTGATTTGAATGGGGTTTGCATACTTTTATCTAATTGATCTATTTTTGGCATCTGGTCATATTTAATATCAATTCTAGTTTTAAGAAGACTAGTCAGTATTGGCAGAGTACGTATATCAGATAATAATCTACCTTCTCTAAGAGTTTGTTGCGCCTTGTGGTAAAAGTCAACTAGCGATTTTAATAATCCATATTGTTTTTCTGGACTGCAGTAAGTATCGGCACTCATCCAAACAATTCTACTCGTAGCTACCATTTTAATTTCCCACTCCGAATTTTGCTGCAATATCTTTCCTTATTAAAGGCTTCATACGTTGAATTCTTGCATCAAGTGTATTATCAAATGTCATTGTTCCATCCTTAGAGTGGGCTTTAATGCCGCCCAGACAGTCAAATGTGTCAGAAGACAGGACTGCTGTTGGGAATTCTGAAAGTACAGATTCAACTATTTTTCTGTCTTTACTATTTGTAAAAACAATAACTTCGTTAGTTCCTAAGATTTGGGTTGACTCTACTATCAATGCCTTGATGAGATTTGTATAGTCACCGCTTTTATCAATATTTGTAATATGTTCTAATGCTTTTGAAAATACACCATCAACTGCTTGTTCTAACAGGACTAGTTGCTGATTTCTAGCCTTAATATCAGCGCCGCCAATTATCTGTTTTTCAAGCTTGTCAGCCTCTTTTTTAGCATCAAACAAGATTTTATCGTATTCAGCATCTAGCATCAATAGAGAATCATCTAGTCTTTGTTGGGAGTCCTCTAGACCAGATTTGATGCTTGCCTGAATATTTTTTTCGGTATTGAGCAAAACGTTGTCAATCGTCTTTTCCAGTGCTAAATTAGATGTCAATGAATGCAATCAAGTCATAATAAATTTTAATGTTTGGAAAAATAGGCTCTGTTGCATTCACGAGTGGTAAAATAAAACCAAATAAATAAAAAAAGCACCTTTATTAAAAACAAGCCTTGTAATTTATGGGGATTATATACATGGGTATACTTGGTTCTGTGAAGTTATCGGGTGCTGAAATCAAGTTTTGGATTCGGTTGGATTATCTGAAGCTGAGTATGGTAGTTGAAAAATCAAAAATCATTCAAGGTTACAAGTTTACAAAAAATTGAATCGGTTGATTGATCGTAGATCATACGTAAAGATTTGTTTAGGGTTCTCATCTGAAATATGCGTTCCTGCGACTGTAGGTGTCCTGAATCGGTTGCCTTTCTTTGTATCACGTAATTCCAGAATTCATCCATTTGAACATGTGCAGAGTAATACACTCTCATGCCTATTTTACGCAAATCGTGTTCATCGGATGCACTAATTGATATGCTTGTCAATTTCGTCTAGCAGATCCAAAAAACAATCTCCTTTTATGAGATCGTCTTGTTTTACAAATTCCTCCTTCAATTTCTTAACTTCGTCTTCGCTTACCAGTCGTGTTTGCGATAGAATCTCGCTCATGTCAAGTAGTTTTTAAAATATAATATAAATGTGAATAATATAAAAATTTACTTTTATGTTGAACTATACTTGGGTAGTCTCAAATTCCCTGACCTATCAAACCCTTGGGTTGTCTCACCTTACACGTTCCTTGTTCCAATATGGAGAATTACATTTCTTGTTGTTACAATTCTTAGGAGATTCATTCCTGCTGTACCAAATCTCATTGCACCTGTTACATTCGTGTCGCCAATATGCACCATCGACTTTCATGCTCATACACAAACATAGCTATAATCATTATATAATTGTTTACTATATATAGCCAAAACATATAGTATATATGTAGTTAAAACGTATAGTATGTATGAAAAGAATGGCGATGATGAAAAGAAAAGGCTCTAGTTTGGGAGAACTATTGACTGAAAGCCGATTCATGATGAATAGGCTTTGCTCTGAGCCATCTTTTGATTCTTTTTGTGGTATATTAATTTTAAAGAGGTCTTATGCACGAGTGCAAGGCAGGCAAGAGGTCAGATCAGTATGAGATATATGAATAAAAACAAGAAAGACACACAAGCACCAGGCAAATCATTTAGAAAAGGTATTACCTTGATGGAGTTATTCAAGATGTTTCCTGATAATGATACAGCAGAGAAATGGTTTGAATCTAGAATATGGAGGGATGGCAGAAGGTGCCCTACCTGTAATAACCCAGACACAAAAGAGGCAAAACATCCTAGGTTTAGGGATAGTAGAGTTGGCATAAGTGAAGCGCAGTCTGACGTTTTTGAGTCAGCGATGATGGAACCCTGTATACCGGTAATCCAGATAGTCGATATGTCAAAGTCCAGTGTTCTGAGTGATTGTTATTGTTAATAATACCACTCGTGAATGCAACAGAACCGAAAAATAAATCAGAAAGATATTAAACACGAATAAAATTCCAGAAATTTATCTTGGGAACCGCTGATTTGAAACTAGGAACTGTGATATTACCGAGAAGTGAGTCACCTAGAGCAATTTCTAGATTAACGGAATTTGAATGGTATCATAAGATTGACGCCGAAGGTGATCGAGTGACACCTGAAATTGATGATCTGCTCTTAAAGGCACAACAAACTTTTCAGTCAGTTGATGATATAGTCAAAGGAATGGGGATTCCTGCGACTGTAGGAATAATGGAGATTTTATTCAAAGGAACCGTAATCAAGAAGAAAGACTACGAGATGGATGAAATAGAAGAGATGGTCAAAGAGTTAAGTGAAGAAGCTCCTAGAATTATTGAGAGACCGGCAAAACTTTTAGAAGATGCGGCAAACACTAGACTTGCCATCGAAGAGTTCAATTCGCTTAGAGAGACATTACAAATAATTAGAAAGATGAATATGGATTTGTCTGGATTCGGTTTAATGAGGCAATTCTTTGTAAATATCTTTGTAATTAACTCAAGTGATTATGATGAGATAAATCGTTCACTTGAGGATGCCACAATTTACAAATATGATTTAGAGAATAAGGACAAGGCAGCGATTCTTGTAATTGTACCTAGTAGTGATGCCGAAAAGATTCTGAAAATTTTAAGAAGTTTCAATACGCATACATTTAAGATTCCAGAGGGTTTTCCTCAAATTCCTAGTGAAGCATATACTCTTGCAGAAACAAAGATAAAAGAACTTACTGCAAAACAAGTAGCCGTAAAAAAAGAGCTAGCTGGGCTAACAAAAAAGAATAGAAGGGACATTTTATCCATCCATGAAAAAGCCCTTATTGCAAAAGATGTACTTGAAACTTTGAGAAAACCAGGTGGAACAAAAAACTTTGCAGTAATTCAAGGATTTATTCCAGAAAAGATGGAAGCAAAATTTACGGAATCGACAAAGCAATGGATGTCAGTAGTAGAAGATATAACTGATCCAAAACTCAAAGCGACTACTCCAACATTGTTTGATAATAAAAGATTCATTAAAACTTTTGAGGTCATTACGAAGAGTCAGGGAATACCAAAGGCCGGAGAGCCAGATCCAACCCCAATGATTGCTTTGATGTGGCCAATCTTTTATGGATTAATGTTTGCAGATATGGGTCATGGATTACTGCTTATGGGATTAGGTTTGCTATTCAAGTTTAAAGGACAAGGAGAGCTATCTAGATGGGGAATGCTAATTGCAATTTCTGGAGCGTCGGCTGCTATTGCAGGTGTGGGTGCAGGAGAAGCGTTTGGGTATCACCTTGATCATTTGACACCATTTGAAGGACTGTTAGAGGAAGGAGGAGCGTTGCACTCGATTAGTTGGATAGTAGGAGTGTTGAGCGTCGCTGAACTAACATTTGATCAAGTCATTGATATCCTCAAAGTTTCACTATTCATAGGGATTGTGCATCTGCTTTGGGCTATGATGTTGCGGATAATTAGATTGTTAAAAGAAGGACACAAGTTGGTTGTATTTACAGAGGCTATTCCAAATGTTGCACTATACGGCGGAATCGTTGTCATTATGATGTGCGCTATCGGTTCCCAATATGATGTAATAAACATGTACTCTAGAGCACACACAGAGGCTGTTCCTTGGGTGACAATGTTCCTAGGGGATTGGGCACAAGTTTGGATTGTTACAAGAATTGCGGTAGTTATTGTAATTGCATCAATGGTAATCATGATGGTTGGTGGAATAATGCATGCAAAAAAGCATCCAGAGGACGGAGGAGATCCGGCAAGTGTCGTCATGGAGGTGTTATTAGGAAAAACCGTTGAGAGTTTAGCTCACACCATTAGTTATGCGCGAATAGGGATTATGTTGTTGGTGCATGCGGCGTTATTGTTGACTGTAAATAATGCATTTACATCTTTAGGAGGTATTGAATCCGGCGCTGCAATAGCCATGATTATTGGGGGCAATCTAGGAATAATGATGATAGAGGGATTAATTGTGTACATTCAATCTCTCAGGTTGCACTTGTATGAGTTCTTTACAAAGTGGTATGTAGGTGGTTCGCAACCATTCAGACAGATTAGACCAGAATTGATTTACAATCAATTTGTTTGGAAAAAAAGCAAATAGAGACTAGATAATGTCAAGTGAATGAGTAATTCGTATATTAAATTTCTAATAATATCTAGATGTTAAAGAAATAATCTTGCATGTATGTGCAGACAGATCTAACTTGCTGGGTAATTCGTTTGTTTGTTTGTTTGTTTTTTAATAGCCATTATTATTTTTCAGCTGGCAATTCTAAACGATTTCCCCATTCGCCCCAAGAGCCTAAATATACACTAACGTTTTTGAATCCTAATTTCTTTAATGCTAGAAAGGTATTAGCTGCTCTGTATGCACCGTGACAATACGTTACAATTTTAGAATCCTTTGGATAGTTATACACGGCAGAGAGTTCTTTATCATTCTTGAATGTTCCATCTTCTGGGTTGATATTTTCACTCCAATCAATATTAACAGCATTCGGTATATGACCACCGTTAGCTGCACGAATTACTGTTCCATCATACTCTTGAGGCAAACGCGCATCAATAATTGTAATATCTTTTAGATTCTCTTGAATATATGAAAAACCTGAAATAATTTCAGAGTTAATCTTACCTTTAAACCTAGATGGTCGAAAACCATTTGGTTTGGTTTCAAGTAAAAGACCATCCCTTTTCCATTTTGTTACTCCACCATCTAAAATAAAAGCATCATAATGAGAGAGATACATGGACATCCAAACACCTCTTGCAGCAGTCATTCCAGATGCGTTATCATAAAATATGACTTTCTTTTCAGATGTTACTCCAATAAATGAAAGTAGGCTTTGTACTTGGGTATTAAAATTATCAATACCTTGTTTTGTTGTATCAATCCAATGAAACGCAAATAGATCCAAGTTTACTGCCCCTGGTATATGACCCTGAGAGTATTCTTGAAAGGAACGTGTATCAGTTATTATCACATTAGGATCATTCAAAATTGTATAAAGTTCTGTGGTAGATATTAGCAACACATTTGAAAAAATGATCGCACCTAAATTTATTGTGATTAAATAAAAAGAAGAAAAAAGGTGGGTGTTTTCCTATTCGTTTACGTATGCTCTTTCGCCATGTTGGGCCAAATCAAGACCAATCTCCTCTTCTTTAGGAGTGACTCTGATTCCACCAGGCCATACGGCATCCATTACCTTTAGGATTACAATCGTAACACCAAAGGCATAACCTATGGAGATTGCAGCACCTAAAATGCTGATTGCTTGCTGTTCCATTCCTTCTGGTGTACCAGTCCATGCACCAATACCGTCTCCGGTATCCCAAATGTGTGGGCTAGCTAATGTACCAGTCAAAACTGCACCTGTAAGACCGCCCATTCCATGTACTCCCCATACATCTAATGCGTCGTCCCATTTGCGTGCATTCTTGAATGCAATTGATGCATAACAAATTGTACCAGCTGCAATACCGATTATGATCGCTGCCATCGGGCCTACCCATCCAGACGCTGGCGTGATTGCTACCAATCCCGCTATCGCGCCTGATGCGGCTCCAACGATACTTGGTTTTCCTGTATGTGCCCAAGACATGAGCACCCAAGTGACTACGGCCATACCAGTTGCTGTATTTGTAACAGTCCATGCGCTTACGGCAATACCGTCTACCTGTACTTCACTTCCTGCATTGAAACCAAACCATCCAAACCAGAGGATTCCTGCTCCGAGGACTACTAGCGGAATGTTATGTGGTTCCATTGGCACTTTGCCATATCCAAGACGTCTGCCAAGGACTAGGGCTCCTGCCAATGCTGCAAATCCTGAAGATATGTGTACTACAGTACCACCTGCAAAGTCAAGTGCATATGACGGTGATAGATCTGGATCGAGATCTAATGATCCACCTCCTATGTATCCGCCTCCCCATACCCAATGTGCTATTGGATCGTAAACGAAGGTTCCCCATAGAAGTACGAATATCATCAATGCGCTGAATTTGATTCTGTCAACTAATCCACCAATAATTAGTACCGGTGTGATTATTGCAAATGTTCCTTGGAACATTGCAAAGAGTTGGTGAGGCACTGTACCTGGCCAACTGAGACTACAAACTTCTTCGTCTGTCATCGTACTCATCTGGTAAGCAGCTGCCCATGTATCAGAACATGGTCCTACCTCACCTAACGGTGCATACGGAGACACTTGGTTAAATCCGACATAATCGAGATTTCCCATGAACAAGTTTGCGTCTGAATCAATTCCGCCAAATGCTAGTGAGTATCCCCATAGAATCCATTGTACTGACATTAAACCCATTACTATCAGGGTCATACCAAGTACGTTGACGATGTTCTTTGATCTGGCTAAACCGCCATAAAAGAAACCGACACCTGGAGACATGAAGAGTACCAATGACGTTGCAGTCAGCATCCATGCCATATCACCTGTATCTACTTTACAGGGTAGCATTCCACCGGCGCCGTCATCATACCAACATTCGTTGGGGTTACCAGTGTAAATTCCACTAGTTCCCTTGACATATCCGTCCATACCATCATCAACACTCTGTGCATATGCTTGTGACATAGCACCGGTTGCTGTGATAGATACTGCGGCTACAAGTAATAGAGCATACTTGTAGTTTCTAGAATTCATTAAATTTTTCGCAGATGAAAATTATTTAAGGATTCGAAACTTTGAAACAAATAAAAAAGTAAATAATTATATTTGAATATATTTATAAAGTAACATAAAATATAAAAAATATATCATGATAAGCGTAGTAAAAACAAAATCAGATACAGGATTGGCAATTTTTAACACATTCAAGACAAAAGGCAATAATTTAACAGGAGAAGCTTGCAGACAAAGAACAATTATCGCAATTTTAGGCAGTAATCTAAACCCAGTGGAGAGAACAAGAACCGGCATCTCACAGAGAATAGCAAAGAAACAAGGAATCTCTTCAAAGAACATCTACTCAGGAATATTTCGGGATCTTGATGAGATCTTACTGCCTATGGATATTGCAGAAGAGAATGGACGATTGCCGTTAAAGAGAGGTCCAAAGGTACTGCAGGAGAAAGGAATTCCGTATTACCATTTAACAAAGAAGGGAATTTTAGTGGCATTGTCAATTGATGAGGTAAAAAATAGAAAGAGTCTATTCAAAGCGTTCGTCCGAGTATCAGAACCAGAAGAAAGAGAGTTCCAAGTAATTTTATCACGTTTATTAGAAACAAGCCCTCTCTTTACATACTCAATCTTTCAAAAATATGTAAAGGCATTTTGCGATGGTAAGATAGATCAATTACTCCCGTTTGATCTCTCAAAACTACAGCATATTTCAGATGAGTCACTAGTAATCCAAAAAGAGATACTAATGGCGTTTGCAAAACTAACAAAACAAGAAAAAAAGGAAGCAATCACACTACTAGAGAAGATCACATAAGAATTTCAACACAATATTTCACCAAACATTAAAATCAGTTGGCAAAAGACTTGGCTATTATGGGTGGTTCAAAAAATGTCTATGCCTCTGTAAAAGCATATAGTAAAAGAGGTAAATTACTAACAAAATCTGATTTTCAGACGCTTGCTGAAGCAAGAGATTTGGAGGAGTTGTTGACTAGAATAAAAAATACCATATATAGTGATGCAGTAGCAAATGTACAAAAACCATACACTTCACAAAATATTGAAGCAGCACTCAGAAGTAAACTAGCAGATATTCATTACTCCATTGCAAAAACATCAGGTAGTTCAGGGGTTTTGGATGCATATTATATGAAATTTATTATCTCTAATCTGAAACTAATCCTAAAAGGGAAGATATTGGGAAAATCACAAGAGGAGATTGAATCTCACATAAACCTTCATGCCGAAGAGTTGATTAAGCAAAGAGATATCGTAGTCAAGGCATTAGTTGCAAAAGATTTTGAAGAGGCAGTTGCAAGTTTAAATTCAGCACAGTTTGCAGATGAGATAGCAAAGGCTGCAGCGTTGTACAACGAGAGAAAGAACTTGCAAATTCTGGATACGTATTTTGACAAGATATTGTTTCGGCAGCTAGCATCGGCAATGAAAAATTATTCTGACAAGGAAGCAGTAAAAATAGTGGCTATGGATATTGATTTTTACAATATTCTAAGTGTAATAAGAGGAAAGTTCTGGGGGCTGCAAGATGAACAGATAGAAGATCTAATAATACCTACTAGCCCTCCTGCAAAAGAACTATTGTCAAGAATAATGGCAGTAGGTACTGTCAGAGATGCGTTCAATGAGATAGCAGGTACAAAATACAAAGATCTTGTTCCGCAATCTGAAAATGAGCTAGATGCCATTGCAGAATTTGAACGCGCATTTGAGATGTCAATATACCGTACATCTATTAGATCATTTACAAAGATGTTTAGCTTTGCAACAATTGTTGGCATCACAAAACTAACATCATTTGAGATTAGGAATCTAGCAGCTATTGCTTTTGCAGTAGAACAAAAGATTGCAACTGATATTACAATGTCAAAGTTAATTATAGAGGAAGAAGAGTAGTAGCAGTAGTAGGATCCTTAATTTTGAAGTTTCCAAAGAAAAAAAACCAAATATCGTCTGAAGTGTTGTTTAGGCTTATCTGGGTTAGCTCGTTTTTAGCCATGATCTTTGCGCTGCCCCCACTGGCACTGTTCCTTGGAATTTATTTCACAACAGGAGAGTTACTTTTAGGCGCAGTTGTTGGATTTGGATTACATTTTGTGATACTAGCATTTTCAGGAAAGATTTCAAAAATTATAACCAATATGATTTAATTTAAAATCAGATAGCAAAAATCTGAAGCGGATACGCTAATTTAGAAAGCTAGACATAAAAAGCATGAAAAATCTCAAGATGTATCATGATGGGGGATAGGGATTTTCGAAGTGTGATTGATAATGCAATCAATGCCATTAGAAAAGAGGCTGATATTGAGATAGATGCGTCTGATATTCAAACGATTCATTTAGAAGAGGTAATCCAATGCCTAAGACGTTCATATTATGACAGAGTTGACCCCAAAGAGATTGAAAATGCAGGAGAATTCAATGATCTGTTCTCAGGACTATTACGTAAATCACAGTCTGCAACTCAGCGAAGAGATTACTCACACAATGACATCAATCTAAGAGGACAGGCAGATATGATAGCTGATGACATAATTATTTTGTTCAGAAGCACGACCAAAGAATTAGATAATCCAGCTGCGCACGATATACTGTACCTTAACGCATGTATGTGGATATATGATAAAGCAGATGGAGTGATAGTTTATCTTACAGCTGATAAGAAAGACACAACATTTTCACTATCGCGCAACAAAAAGATGTTTGAGGAAGTAGTACGACGAGTGACAGTATTACACGACTTGTTAAAGGAAAAGAGAGTGCCAATCCTTGAACCATCAGAACAGTGTTCTGGTTGCCAATACTATGAGAGATGTTTTATCAAGAAAAAGAATTCAAAACAGCTGAATCTTGCAGAGATGTTGAAATTCGACGACAAAGATTAATAGGAAAATCTAAAAATATTAAAAGGAAAAATAAATCCTTATTGTTTAATCTAGTGGTTCAGGATGTCCCTTACCACGAAGAGCGAAACACACTACTGCTAGTGCAATTGCCACTCCTACTGCTGAGCCATATGCGGCTAAACCTGCTTCTGCCATTTAATAAAAAGTTACAAAACAGGCTTTTATAACTTTGTCAATATTTTTTTTCTAAAAACAAATTATCATAATAATTGAATTTTATGATATCGTTTAACTTATTTTGTAAATTCAAAGTGAAGCTCGTTTTCTTGACCACTAGTCATCGAACTTAGATTATAGAATATGTCACCTGTAATGCGCCAATTTGCAGTATTGTCTTGTAAAGATGCCCAGAGTTCAGGCGTGTTACCAGTATTTTTCAAGGTAACAGAGTCACGCAGTGTAATAGAATTTTCTCCAAGAAGAGTATAAAAATTTGAACCAAATTCTACCATTCCTGTAGGTCTACTGCCAATCTCACCGCCAGTTATTTGTTCAACGTTAGAGTATCCAGTCTCGTATAGTTGATAATCCATAGTCTGAACAATAATAGAGCGAGGGTTAGGATTAGAGACAATAAATGCTAAATCAATTGTTGCTGAACGCTCTGAAACCTTTGATATAACTATATCATCCAATTCAACTTGGATGGGTTTAGGCTCTGAGAAACCAGGAGTAGTAGTGCCAGTAGCATCGTTGCTATCAGAAGAGATGACAAGAGTTGGTCCCACTAAAAGAATTCCTCCTAAAATTATAGCAAGTGCAGCAACTGCGATACCAACAAAGATTTTAGGATTCATGAATTTACATCTCTTTTTGATATCTTAAATGTTAAGGTTCTGTCGGGTTATCGAGAGCTAAAAAAGGTGGCATAAATGAAGCGTAGTCGTTCACTTTTGAGAATGCAATGTTGGAACCGTGCAGACCGGTAATCCAAATAGTCGATATGTCAGTCAACAATACGAGATTTGACTCGTTAACTTGGAAAAAAAGAACACCAATTTTTGAGTTAATACATTAGATCTCGATAACCCGACAGAACCAATGTTAAGATAGTTATTATATCATTGCCAAATAAACTGAGTATGCAGTACTTTCAGGCAATGCAACAAGGAAAACAGAGAGCAAGCAAATCACAGATGAAGATGTTTGAAGTTGCTGGATTTAGTATGCTAACTCTGACAACTAAAAAGATTGATGGAAAATTCCATCCTGTTGGTATAGAAGAGTACACTGCCGTAATTAATTCACCTGATGGATATGTAGCAGTAATTGTAGATAACGACGGCTTTACAAAAGCACAGTCAAAGGCAGTTTCAAAAGAAGAAGCGTTATCAATCTATAAAAAATTAAGAGATTCCGGTATGTCAGAATATAAAGAAAAGAGTATCCAGATTTGGTCTGAGACTAGGCCTACAATTCAAAATGACGCCTAGTAGAATTATTTGGTAGAGAAAGTTATCTCAGTCCCTACATTCTCACCTTTGATTGCTCTCTCAATTATCTTTGGATCAGATTTTAAGATTCTTGTATTAATTTTAGAGCGTTCTATGACTTTGAGAGCAACAATATCCATCAGATCATAACCGCCTGCAATGGAATCTTCTTTGACTAACATGTTTTTTAAATTCTTCAGGTTGATATGTTTGAATTTTTTTGCTTTTTTGAATTTGTTAGGATCCCTATCATACACGCCATCTACATCAGTTGCATTCAAAAATTGTTCGGCTTGTATTTTTTCTGCAATTAGTGCGGCAGTACCATTGGTACTTTGACCAGGGTATAAACCTCCTACTACTACAATTAATCCATCATCAACTGCGTGTCTAACTTCTTGCAGAGTGGTGGGTGGATGGGAATAAGACTTACTCTTCAATGCATAAATCAATAATTTGGCATTAAGTCTGGAAATTTCTATTCCCAATTCGTCAAGAGTCGACTCATCAGCACCAGAAGATCTTGCATGAGATATGTAATGTCGTGCGATGGTGCCACCACCTGCAACGATAATCGGTTGACATATCTTGCTGATTTTTATTAGAAATTTTGCATAGTCTTTTAGAATTTTGATGTTATCTATTCCAAAAACCCTTCCGGATAATTTAATGACAACTAGTTTTTTCATCTTGATTCACCAAACAGTGATTTTGCTGCAATTTCAACTTTTTTCTTGTGTTTTTCAAAAGTAAATACACGTAGTATGTTCATAAATCCAGACATTGAGGAGATGAGTGATATTCTAGATATTTCCATCTCAGTTGCTGATAATTTGCCATCTTTATTATTGACCAGAACTATACTTTTTGATTCATTTTTAGAGGGTGCTAAAGGAATGGATGAAGTGATAGAGTTATCTATAAAAATTTCAGATTCATCTATCTTTGAACGTTTAGAGAGTTCTGTACGTAGTTGGTCAGTCGGAGTTGCCGAGAGATTGCTATGCCTAGTAAAGGTTTTTTCAAATACACATTTTAGCAATTTTCTATCATGATAATAATTTACAAATTGTTGGGCGTGTTTTATTTTTGGAGATTTCGATAACAAGATAGCAGACAAGACATACTCATCAGTAAGTTTAAGAAATTCATCAAGATTAAAAGATGAAAAATTAAACACGTCGTTTGATGACTTTAGTGCTTCAATTAGCATGACTTCTGTGGCTCGCACACTTTTATGAAAATATACTGTCTTGAACATCTGATATCTGGAATACATCATGGATTCAAAAGAAGATAATGCTGAACGCTCCAATGCTAGTCTCTTTTTGTAGACAACAAGTGATTGGATAATTCTTTTATGATCAATTTTGGCATGTTCTGCGCCTGTAAAATATCCATCACGTTTGAGATAATCCATCATATCAGCACTTAGAACACCTGAAATGATTTCATTTAGGTACTGGTGTTTTGATTCTCCTACGGATAATTTAGCAATAAATTTTTTGTCGAATCCGTTTTTTGATAGAATATCCCCAATTTCAGATTTTAAGATAATTTCTTTGGTAATATCTTCATGTGAGATTTTATTTTTCAAAGTTATCTCCTCGAATATGTGAGAGAACGGTCCATGGCCAACATCATGTAAGAGGCCAGCTAGACGAAGCATTTTGATGTCATCTAGTTTAAAGATCTCTTTGTCATGTAGTATGTGACCTACTTGGCCTGCAATATGCATAACACCCAGCGAATGTTCAAATCTTGTATGATGAGCTCCGGGATATATTAGATGAGCGCTACTGAGTTGTCGTATACGCCGCAGTCGTTGAAAGACAGAGTGATTAATTATCGGTAATTCGTGGTCATAGATCTGAATAAAATCATGAATAGGATCAATAATGTTCAAATACTTTTTTTTCATAAGCCTAATTTTCTTGAGAGTACATTTAAAATTTCGTAGTGAACCTCTTCTCTTGATTGTGATGCATCAATTATGCTCCAGTGGTTTTTCTTTGCAATAGTTTTATAGATTCTGGATATTTTTTTTGAAAACTCTGTGTTTTTTTCGAATTTATCTCTACGAGTCTTTTGTCTATGAAATGAATCTTTTTGTGTGATATCAAGTAAAATAACGAGATCAGGTTTTGGAAGGCCGTCATCTAAATTCTCAAGCCACTTCTGTGCCAAACCATTGGCTTTACCGTAAACCAGATTTGAATGATAGTACCTATTCATGATCAGAATAGAGTTATTTTTTTTAGCTGCTAAAATATCAGAAAGTCTCTCCCATCTATTTGCAGATAATAAGCAATGAATTACTTGGGGAGGGAATGCCTGTTTTCCATCTAAATACTGTTTAATCTTCTTGCCTATCGGTGTTTTATAATCAGGGAAATGGAATAATTTGGCAGATATCTTGTTCTTTGTTAATGCCTTGTAGAGTAGAGTTGCTTGTGTGAACTTGCCTGCTTGATCTCCACCTTCAATTACAATAATCATGATTAATAGTGTAGAAAAATTAATTGATTAAAAATCTATAGAGTTGTAAAAGATTAGGTTGAATGCGAATCCAACCTAGCATTAGTAAAAATGAGAAAAAACAGTGAGATAAGATGCAAGTAGGACATTTAGTGAAGAATATCTAAATTATACTGACATCATATGATGCAGATCTCTTATATTAGAAGAGCATTAACTGGGTGATATAGTAGGACAACAAAATTACATGTTATACGTAAAGAAAAGCCTGTATTCACGGTGCAAAAATTATCACAGTTTGTAATGCCAAATATGTGGGATAATTACCAAAAAATATAGAGACTGGCTCTATAAAATGAATGATTACGATTTGGTTTTAGGAATTTTACTCAGAGCTAGTTTAACTAAAAGTAGCCATGTGATTATAATGGGAACATAGTACGTAGCAATTCGCCATCCAATAACTGCATCCCAAGCAAGTATTCCTTCTGAAACTTCAAAGGCAAACGGATCCAAGTTGTTAATGTATGCAATAATTCCAAACTCAGCTAAACCAGAACCGCCTATTGTGATTGGTAGATTTCCGATTGCATTGGCACCCATGACTGCCATAATAGAATCAAATGCGTTAATTACAAATCCAGTTCCAAATGCAATAATCATAAATGAAATTCCATAAAATGACCACGATACAAGTGAGATTAAAAATGATACTGTAAAGATCTTCTTGGATTCAGGAGTTTTCAAATTTTTCCTACTCATTGTACACATTTCCTCCATCCAAACATTCGTCTGATCAACGAGTTTGGCTCCTTTGGCTTTTCCGAATTTTCTTCCAATAGTAGCCAATATCTGTGGAACTTGGAACGTACGTTTGGATGACAGGAAGAACATTATCATCCACAGAGCTGTTACAGTAATGCTAGTACCCAAGACAACTGCTGCAACTACATATGCACCATTTAGTAGTGCAAGAATACCTGCCATTATCGATAGAAGGCCTGCAGCTAGCACCTCAGTTACAATGTCCAGAATTGCAATCCATGTAGATTGTGCTGGTTTTGCTCCTTTTTTATGTAAATAATAGATTACGATAAACTCGGCTCCAATGAACATAGGCGTAGTAAATTTAATGAATTCGCTACCAACACGGACGCCAACAAGCTTAAAGAAGGAATCAAAGCTGCCAAGATATTTTCTTGCTATATATGCAAATTTGACTCCTTGTAGGCCGAGTTTTATCATCATTGCTACAACTGCGCCAATAAATGGAAATAATCCAATGGCTAGCACGTCATCTAATTGAATGTCGAATTGGATAGCAATGATAAAGATGGGAATTAAAGTGATGGGAATAGCTACGAATCTCCAGTTCATTTGATAATTTTTCAAATCATACAAATATGAAAGTTGAGAAAATTATCAAGAATACACAAAATCAGGCGTGCAATAAAATTAATTGAGTATATCAATCAAAGGTATTATTTGATGCATTATGAATAAATTGAGAATTTGATGTAATTTTATGCCAAAACAAGTCTTAAAGTGAGAACTTTATTTGAAGCAGTTTGAATGCAAGTGAGGAATCAAAGAAACAAAGAAGAGCAAGCACAATCTAATGCTCAGAGATACGCAGTAAGCTAGTTTGAAATACTAGCAGATAAAAAAGCTAGGTGGATTGAAGTCAATTTTTGTTTCAGGAACTGCTGGATCAGGAAAATCATTACTTTCATCAAAACTGTACGAACATTATACAAAAAATGAAGTATTTGCGTCTATTCTAAACTTGGATCCTGGTGTAGATAATCTTCCTTATACTTGTGATATAGACGTCAGAGATTATGTAGATTATGTATCCATCATGCAGCAGTACGAGCTTGGACCAAACGGTGCAATGGTAATAGCAACTGATCTCATTGCATCAAAGATTGATGATATACAAAATGAGATAAATCAAGTAAATCCAGATTACTTGATTATTGATGCTCCTGGCCAGATTGAGCTATTTGCATACCGTTCTAGTGGGAGCTTTATAGTTGAAAATATCTCATCGGATGAAAAGACAAATGTCTTTCTCTTTGATGGTGCGTTAATTACTAGACCAGTAAATTTTGTCTCAATTGCGCTTTTGGCTACATCAGTAAGGCTGCGTCTAAATCTTCCCACTATCAACGTCCTAACAAAGACAGATCTCATCAGGGAAGAGACAAAAAATATTCTGCGATGGTCAACTAGTCTGAAGACATTAGAGAACGCTATTGCAAAAGAGGCAGATGGCGAGAGTTATTCGTTGACTACAAACATTTTACGAGGTTTGAATCTAGGAGGATTTGCGCAGGGGTTGATCCCTATATCAAATGTTACAGAAGAAGGGTTTGTTAATCTTGAAGGTGCACTGAGCAGGATTCTTAACTTGGGAGAGGAGGTATAGAAGCAGTTGGTATCAAAGATAACAGTCAGGGCACCGTCATCTACTGCAAATTTAGGTCCGGGATTTGATGTATTTGGATTAGCAGTTGATGCATTTTACGATACAATTACATTAACTAAAACGGATCAAGAAGATATCACAATTATTTCTAATGATGAGATTCCAACAAATCCAGAAAAGAATACAGCAGGACTTGTTGCAAAAAGTATGAGAGAAGAGTTTAAGATAAAAAAAGGTGTAGAGATTAAAATCAAGAAAGGGGTGCCACCAGGATTTGGAATGGGTAGTAGTGCTGCATCAGCTGCTGCAACAGCGGTGGCATTTAACAAGTTATTTGGATTAAAACTGGGTAGAAATGCTTTGGTAGAATTTGCAGGTATTGGAGAACAGGCAAGTGCAGGTACAGTTCACTATGATAATGTTGCAGCTTCTGTTCTAGGAGGTTTTGTAATTGTAAAGACTGATCCCTTGAATGTAGTAAGGATAAAACCACCATCAGATCTTAGAATGTGTATTGCAGTTCCAACAATTCAAGTTCCAAAAAAGAAGACAGAGATGTCAAGGAGTCTAATCCCAAAAAAGATAAAGTTCGAGGATAGTGTTGTAAATTTATCAAATGCGTCTACAATGATAGTAGGATTCATGACTAAAGATTCTCAGTTGATTGGAAGTTCGATAAGGGATAAAATAGTAGAGCCTGCACGACAACGTATGATTCCAGGATTTACCAAAGTTAAAGAAGGGGCCATCAAGGCAGGGGCATTAGGTGTTACAATAAGTGGAGCAGGGCCTTCAGTAATTGCATTTTCAGATAGCTCTGCTAATTTGAAACGGATTAGCTCAGCTATGAGAAGAGGATTTACTGCAGTAAATATACAATCTCGTAGAATAATTTGCAAGCCAAGTGATGGCGCATGTGTGATATAATGAGAGATATGGATGATGAGGAAAAAGAAGGCGGTTGTTGTTTTTAGTGGAGGGATTGATTCTGTATGTACAGCGTCGTACTTGAAAACAAAGTACGAATTGTATGGAATAACATTCTCATATGGACAAAAAGCAGATAGAGAGATTAAATCTGCAAAATCTTTTGCAAAAAAAATAGGATTAAAACAACACAAGATAGTTGATATTGGTTTCATGAAAGAGCTGTATGGCGACTCTAATGTCTTGACTAGTACCAAAAGAAAGATTCCTAGCACGTTTGAATACTCAATTGTAGTCCCAATTAGAAATGCCGTATTTTTGTCAATAGCTACTGCATGGGCCTTTACGCTTGACGCAGAACTAGTTGTGTATGGTGCTCACATAGGAGACAAGAATTACCCTGACTGTAGACCGTCGTTTGCAAAGAAACTAGAATCTGCACTAAACCAAGGAGAGATAGATGGAATCAAATCAAAATTACGAAAGAAGATAGAGCTGTGGTCACCATACTATAAAGGATTATCAAAGAGTGATCTGTTACATATTGGACTAGAGACTTTAGGTAATTCTATCTTTAAAACATGGAGTTGTTATTCTAGTAAAGAATACCATTGCGGGGTATGTGAATCTTGTAATAATAGAAAGAGGGCATTCAAAGACGCAGAAATGAATGATAAAACAAAATATCTCAAATAGTTTTAGTACTTGTTTCTAAGAATCTTCTTTTTGAGAATAAAGCCTCTAATTCCAATATACCAAGCCAGAAAAAAGCCACCCACAATTCCCATAAACACATAATTCTGTATTTCAGGTGTAAGCCCTTCAATAGAGTCAGTGATTTGACTTGACACTCCCATAGAAATTGCAATTACAATGATGCATTCGATTGCATACCATGTCCAACTTGGCCAAGATTCTTTTGGAATATGAACATATGGATTTGCTCCCATGGCTATATCAAAAAATATTGATTATTTAATTTTTCAGGATTGTGCTCAAAAGGTAGCAGCGTCCAATGAGCGTCTTCGTACAAGTGATATGATACTTGATTTTTCTTCTTTACTTTCATAGATTCCTCTGAATGCTGATGACGAGAGTGTTGCGTCATTTTTGACACCACGCATCTTCATACAAAGATGCTCTGCGTCGACTAAGACGACAACGCCTTTTACACCTTGAGAATACAGCTCATCTGCAATATTTTTAGTCAACCGCTCCTGAATTTGGAGTCTCTTTGAATATTTCTCAACTAGTCTAACAAGTTTTGATATTCCAAAGACTCTACCGTTTGGTGAATAGGCAATGTGAATTTTTCCAAAGAATGGTAACATGTGGTGCTCACACATGGAGTAAAACTGAATGTCACGAGCAATAACTGTATCAGAATCCTCTGAGAATTGCACAGATAGCTCTGAATCAGAATCATATCCACCAAAAATTTCACGGTACATATCTGCAATTCGTTGAGGTGTCTCTCGTAGCCCTTCGCGGGTAGGATCCTCTCCAACCTCGATTATTAATTCTCTAATGAGTTTTTTTACGCGTTCGTTATCCATCTTATAGTCACATGTGGTTTTTCTAGTATTTGAATCTAATCAACAGGGAACATAAGTGCTAGTCCAGATCATGGGGCATCAATCAGTTTGTGCAATTGAGGAACTACTTTTACGTTGCTGTAATATGGATAGACCACATCATACAAACGTAATAGATGATCTAATGAAGGTTCAGATATACCATATGTGGGCTGAATGACAAATCCATCAATGTTGTGGTTTGTAGCAATATCGAATATCTCTTTTACCAATCTTTTAAATTCTCCAAGTTGGGTTTTTGAGCTAACTACGATTTTGATAAATGTGGTTTTTTTGGTATCAATTGAGGATTGAAGACATTTCATAGTGTGTTTGATGAATTTTGCATAATGTTTTGAAACAACAAAATCGGAATCTTTGGTTTTGAATTCAATTTTAACAATATCAATGAATGGTAAGACGTGATTAAATCGGTCAATGTCAAAGCATGATGATTCAAGATATGTTGGGATGTTTTTATCTTGAATGTGTTTTGCAAGTAATGCCACTGCTTCGTGTTGAATCAGCGGATCGCCTCCTGTAAAATTAACTTTGTAAGTATAGTTTTTTAGGCTACAGTCAATCAGACGAGTGGCGTCATCAATTGTATATTCAGTACCTGAATCAAGCGGAAGAGTCTCTTTGGTGTCACAATAAAAACAGGTAAAGGGGCATCCTGCCAATCGTACAAAGAGAGTCTTTGTTCCATAAAGAATACCCTCGCCTTCAACTGATGTAAATATCTCAAATAGTCGGACTTTCAACTAACAACACAAACGTTTTATCATTATTTAATTAGTGACTTTTCAATGCATTATGGGTTCTTTTGTATAAAATAATCCCGCAACAAAGAATACTACTCCCAAAATCCCGATAGTGCCCCCCACAAGTTCAACTTGGTTTTGAAGATCTTCAGCTACGGGAGCCCATAGCCATACCATCAAGGCGCCTACTATAATCATTGGAATACCAACACCGACTGTAATAGCTTTAGAGGTCATGTTCAATGCTGTTTTGAAAATGTATATGAAGTTTATGCAAACAGGATTAGTTGTATATTTATTATAAAATAGAAAAATTTCGATAACAAGCTTGTCATATGACTAGAGTATCAAAATTACATGAATTTTGAGGCAGGATTACTGGTTGCAGTACCTGTTTTTTGGGGATCCGTAGGAACAGAAGGGAACATCTCATTTGTAGAACTTTCTGCAACAGCAGCTGCTTCCCTTAGGATACTCTCAGACTCTTCATTAGTGGATGCATCAACACCAAACTCTGAATCTCCTAGGAAACTTTCAGTCATGAAACTACCAAGCATGCTTGCCATCTGGCCAATCTCTTGTTCAGCACCAGGCATCACTCGTCCAAGCGAGGATGTTAGGCTCTTCATCAACCCCATAGTTGGCATGATGGTCACTATAGTATCGCCTAGATCGTTGCATGTAACTAGTCGTAACTCAATTTGTTCCAATGCTATTCTTGCACTACCTAAGATCTTTGTGACTTTTCTTATTTCAGCTAGTTCATTTCCAAGAATTTTAGCGTTATGAGTGTCGTGCTTTTGTGTAGCATCTACAATTCGTTGAAATAGTTTTGCGTCGCGTTCTTGTAAGTGTGTTAGCATTGAATCTAATTTGGTTATCTGTGCTCGTAATCTCTTGATTCCCTCTTGCACTCGTGGTTTTAAAGCTCCTTTTGGTTTGATTGTATCGCTGATCTTCTCAGATATGCTTGGTCTTGGTGGAGGTTGAGACCATTTGTCAGACAGATTAGCCATGGTTTTGTTTTTGAAATAGATAGTTAATATAATATGTAAAAAAAGATCAGTATTAAACTAAAAATAATTAACAAGAATATATCAAAACAATTTTCAAGAATGGTTTGAATATCGTCATATAGACACTCTACTAACATGTACGCGTAGTAGTGTTAGGACATACAAGTTATAGGGATACTATCTGACAAGAGTAATTTGATATCCACCTCTATTTCCTGCATGTATGTATGTATTTGGTATAGTAATGTAATCGATCTTTGGGATCCATGTTGTGTCTGATGTAGTGAGCATAATACGGTATGCAATTTAACTCCATTTACACACCAGTAAACTGGAGCGGCAGTACAGATATTTTTATAATAGATAAAGCAAGAATGTTTCAAGAATGAATAAGAAGATAATGGTGATAGTACCAATCGTCGTCATAGCTGGAATATTCCTAATAGGTTCGTTATCTAGCTCACCGCTTGAAAAAAGAGGCAATACAGTATTTCATGCAACATTGGCTGATCCTCAATTATATGTTGATGGAATCTATACTAGTGTATTTACTGCAAAAGAAGGGCAGTACAAATTTATATTTGTGCCAAATGGAAGCAGTCCACAAATCATGACAATAACTCTACGTGGTGATACATTTGATTTTTCAGAAGAGTTCAAACTAGTAGGCACTTTACATCAAACTGAGATCTCAGAATATTACACTTGGGAGTACGGTGGAGAAGACAACATTACAATTCCAGAGACGCAAGAGATCACAGTTACAGTTGATCCAAACGGTGAGACCAATGGCTCAGTATCAGTGATCATTTTAGAGAATGAAGGGATGTAAACCCACAACATAGCAGAACTTTAAAAGAGATTTCCTCAATTCATAGCATCGTATGACAAGTCATTATTCTGCGGGGTCTGCTGTGTTAGTAGATAGCAATAGTAGTAATAGGAGCATACATGAATATTTGGTATAAGAATCTGATCTTCTAACAGTTAGCGAAATTTTGTATTGAATTGATACTTTTTGGAAAATATTTTCAGATAGTTGTGTGAATATTATAAATTACGAATTTAGATCTAAAATCTATGAAAAAGCTATCAGGAAAAATTGCATTGGTAACAGGTGGAAGTCGCGGTATAGGATTTGCGACTGCAAAAATTTTATCAGAAAACGGAGCAACCGTGGTAATCACTGCAAAGGATCAAGAGAGATTACACAAAGCAGTATCGAAGATTCCAAACAGTATTGGAATAGCAGCGGATGTCAGGCAGCAAAGCGAGGTAAAACGTACGATAAATAATATAATAGAAAGATGCTCAAAGTTGGATATTCTGGTAAATAATGCAGGCATATTTCCCAGAATAAGACAATTACATGAAATAGAAGAGGAAGAATGGAATGATGTTTTAGATGTGAATCTTACAGGGCAGTTCAGATTCACAAAAGAAGCGATACCTCATCTACAAAAGACGTCTGGGTCAATAATCAATATCGCATCTGATGCGGGAATAAAGGCATACCAAGGATTCTTTGCTGATGCATACTCTGCCTCAAAAGCTGCTTTGATTCATTTGACAAAGTGTTGGGCGTTAGAATATTCCAAAGATAAGATCAGAGTCAACTGTATCTGTCCAGGTGTGGTAGAGACTGATATGACAAAACCGTTTATGTTGACCAAAAATGATAGAGAGTTCGTGGAGAAAGAACATCCATTAGGCAGAATTGGTCAGCCCGATGAGATAGGAAGGGCGGTCCTATACTTTGCATCAGATGATGATGCATCATGGATTACAGGCGCAGTACTTACAGTAGATGGTGGAGAGTCAATAAAATAAATTCACATGAATTTAATACGACACTAAAGTAGAATAGACATGAAGAGTAGAAAAGCAAAGGCCAAATTAATAATATTGCTGGGAATTATTTGGGTAATTATCACGTTACCACTACCATGGATAGTGAATAATCCAGAGGTATCACAAGAACAGTTTAACACCATATTAGGAATTATTGGAGTTATGACAATACCATTTATTGTTCTAGGAGTTGTATGGACATTAAAACCGGAACTCACAACCTAGGTAGTAATTATAATTGAAGGCGGTTCCGATTACAGATAAGATACCCGAGTTGGATATCGCAGTACAGGCAGTCATCAAAGCAGGAGATGCAATATTAGAGATTTATCAGAACAGAGATTACAAGACGTCTACAAAGAATGACGACTCTCCAGTTACAGATGCTGATCTAAAGAGTAATGAAATTATCAAGGAGATATTATCACGGGACACGGAACACCAGATTTTATCAGAAGAAGATGATGTTGATGATGCCGGTAGATTGTCAAGAGATAGTATATGGATTGTAGACCCACTTGATGGAACGTCAGATTTCATTGACAGGACAGGGGAGTTTACAGTAATGATATCCCTGATCAGAAATAAAAAACCAATAATTGGAGTGATAGGATGGCCTACTGAAAATACATTATTTGTTGCGCAAAAGAACAGTGGTGCTTTTAGATACTCTGGTAATAGATGGGAAAAGATTACGGTAACTCAGGTTTCAGAAATTTCAAAATGTAGGGTTGTTGGATCCCGACATCATTTGTCAGATAGAGAGAAGTTGTTTATCAAGAGATTAAACGTAATGGATTTCCAGAGTATTGGAAGTTCCCTAAAGGTTGGAAAGATCAGTTCAGGGGAAGCAGAAGTATATCTTACAACTACAAACAAGATCAAAGAGTGGGATTCGGCAGCATCACACTGCATCATTTCAGAAGCTGGGGGAAAGATGACAGATATGTTAGGAGGACAGATCACATATAACAATAGAGATGTATATCATCACAACGGGATTCTCGTTACAAATGGGTTGGTACATGATGAGCTAGTCAGAGAGTTTCAAAAGTTAGAGTAGATTTCTACCTCTAAGAAATTCCTTTACCTGGGCTGCACTATCAGATAAGGAGCTGTGCTCTGTATCAACTACTAGATCAGCTCTCTCCGGAGATTCATAAGGATCGTCAATTCCAGTAAATCCTTTGATCTCGCCTCTTCTTGCCTTTGCATACATGCCTTTGACATCTCTGCGCTCACACTCTTCAAGTGAACATTTTACATAACATTCTGCAAATTGGTCACCTGCATCGATAATTGCCCGGGCATTCTCCCTGTTCTCGATGTAGGGCGATACCAAAGACACAACGCTTGAGACGCCGTGTTTGAGTAAAAGTTTTGCTAGATGCGCAACTTTTTTGTTATGCTCATCACGGCCTGCTTTTGAAAAGTCTTTAGGCGAGAACCATTCCCGTAACTCATCACCGTCAAGCATGGCTAAATTTTGAATACTTTTTTGTAGATCTTTGACTATTGTAGTCTTGCCTGAACAAGGAAGTCCGGTCATCCATAGAATAAACGGTTTCATAAGTAAAAATATCGAAATAACCCATAAAGAGCTTACGTTGAAGTAACCCAAGACTGTTTCTCTAAATATTCAATCTCTTTTATCATATCTTCTTGTTTCTTTGATATTGCCATAACTGACTTGAACTGCTCGTACATGTCGTACTCTTCTTCTTTTGAAAGTATCTGAGCCTCGGCTTTATCAAAGAAATCCTCTTCTTTTCGCATGTGATCCATTAAGAATATCGAATATGTTCTGAGGTATCGTGCGACAGGTTCGCGTGCATTATCATTGTTGCTTTGGTGCCAAGTTTTAACATGTTTTTTTATCTGTCGTGCAATATTTCTTGAAAATTCGTGTTCAATTAAAAGAACTCTAATCTCAGCCTTCAAGCTTCAACTTGCAACACAAGGAAAGTATCGTAACTTGCAACACAAGGAAAGTACGAATCCTCTTCTCTAGAATAATGAATAGAATCTAAAAATTCTTCTATTACTAGTGAGATCTTTTCCAAATCTGCAAATGGAACATCTCTTCCAGCATAAAGACTGGTATAACATTTTATAATGACTGCATCAAGACGCTTAATCTGTTTGTGATCCTCACGTAGTGCGTCTGTGCCGCTCAAGTACAAGAGATATGAAATGAGTGATTTTATGTGTAACTATTAACAAAAAGGATCCATGTAGTTAAATTAATCAAGAATAATTTTTATGAAGAAAGAAAAAAGACGTTTGCAGTGTATTTTTTATCTTTATCTATTCTAAGTTTAATTCAGGGACAGATAGAGGATATAATCCCATTATCTAATTTAGATTTGAATATAGTTTTTGAAAAGATTGCAGAACTGCAGGGAGTGATGAATGGGATTATCAGTGAGAACGAATTTCTTGCAGAACTGCAGGGAGTGATGAATGGGATTATCAGTGAGAACGAATTTCTTGCAGAACTGCAGGGAGTGATGAATGGGATTATCAGTGAGAACGGATCGCTTGCAGAAGCCCATGTTATACTACTTGCAGCTGGTGTGGTAATCTTTCTCGGAGTTATGGGCGAGGCGTTCTTTAAAAAAACTGGCATTCCAGATGTAGCTTTTCTTATGATTCTTGGAGTAATTATTGGACCAATACTAGGAATTATTCAACCAGAGACTGTAATACAGATAGTTCCGTATTTTGCAGCCTTGGCATTGATAATTATCATGTTTGATGGGGGATTGAATCTGGATATTAGACATGTCATAAAGACTGCTCATTTCTCATTTGCTCTTGCAATTATTGGTTTTATATTGTCAGTTTCAATAATCTCAATTGCTGCCCACTTTGCACTAGGATGGTTATGGCTTGATAGTATATTGCTAGGTGCCATTGTAGGTGGTAGTAGTTCGGCAATTGTATTTGGACTGGTCAGAAATATCAAAATTTCAGAAGAGGTAAAATCAATGCTAAGTTTCGAGTCTGCGCTAACTGATATTTTAGCCACAATTATTGCATTCATATTATTTGAAGCAGTGCTAGCAGGGCAATTTGACATAACAACACTGCAAGAAACCATAGGAAGAGCAATAGTCGTTGGGTTGATTCTGGGATTTGGAGTGGGCGTTCCATGGATGTATATATCAACAAAACTTGGTAACGCACAACACGCATACATGCTGACATTGGGAATATTATTTGTGTTATTCTTCTTGGCAAACACGTTTGGAGAGTCAGGTGCACTAACAGCACTAGTATTTGGATTAATGATTGGAAATAAACAACATCTCTCACGCGTACTCAAATTTAGAATTCCGAAAATTGAAATCGATGACCCAACACACAATCAGTTAACATTTTTGGTACGATCGTTCTTTTTTGTCTTTGTAGGACTTATGGCAAGTTTTGGACAGATAGAATACTTGGTATTCGGAATACTAGTGACAATTGTGGTCTATTTTGGAAGAGTGTTTGTAGGTAAAATAACGTTGACAAAGAGATTCTCACGATTGGATAGAGCAGTTACAAATGCTATGATCCCAAGAGGTTTGGCAGCGGCTGTACTTGCAACATATCCTATAACCATGGGACTGCCAAATGCTGATGCATATCCACAACTTGTATTCTTTATTATTTTATCATCGGTAATTATTACAACCATGGGACTAGGAAGATCAAAGAAGATACCTCCTCCAGAACCAACTGAAGGAGGATTTATCAAAAAAGATCCTAAAAATACAGAAGACAAATAAACGCAAATGATAAAATTATGTATTCAACAAAAATCTCTAATTGTAACTTAAAACGGTATGACGGCAAATGAGACTGTTGCAGTGTTAAAATATTCTAAATCACTAGTATGCAGGGATGACGGGTTTGAAATAGATGTGTCCTTCGTTTGATGGTTTTTACTTGTGCATTATTGTTTACAACAAACAATTCTGGATTATTAGATACATCTTTACTAACTTGTCTCAATTTTCATTTTCCCCACTGATCTTTGTATCCATTTTTAATGGTTGTATGTTTAAGATAATGTTTCCAGTCTTTGTTTAATGGCTTGAATATACTTTTGATTGTAGTCGTTGAATAAACGAATTTTGGTTTGAGCTAGAGCCATAGCACCTGGTCTGTTGTTAACATGTAACTGCACGATCTGCTGTTGCTCTAAGAGCCTTTCTAGATTCTCTTTTGATAGCGGGACTAGCTGCACAAGTAATGATTCAAGCTCTTCTTCTAAAATATCTCGAGTATCAGGAAATGCAGGTGGTGCGGCGCCAATAATCTCCTTTGTTGTTATCTTTCCAAATACTTTTTTGTCTAATTCTAGCAATATAGACAAGAGTTTAGAGTATAAATTTAATTTTATTGACATAAAGACGACAGAGTGAGAGTTGAATTGTTTTTTTTCTCTAAGATGTGTAGGCTTGTTTTGAGCAGGTGCGCAGTCAAGAATAATATCATATTTATAAGAAATTAGGGAGCCAAAATTATGGCAATTCCAGAGGATATTGAAAAACATGTTGAAGAGCACATCAAACTAATGATCTCGCAAACAGAGACATACTTGCCATTTATCAAGGTTGCATTTCCGTATTCGAATAACATAGCAGATTGTGTTAATAATTTGATCGTTGGTGGCGCATTGTCAGTGTTCATCAATCAATATGCAACGAAAATGAAATATCCAACTGCAGATGATTTTACAGATTTTGGAAAGATTACTCTCAAGTTTAGAGATCAGGTCGATCAATTTTTTAAATAATCAGACCAAGTGTTTTTAAAAACAAAATTATAGTTCATGTAAATCACATTGTTTAATCTACATACCATGATATAGTTCTATGATAACTTTATGAAGTTACTGTTTGTGAATACTTCTATCAAGTTACTGGTCAAATCTACATATGTGAAAGATTTCACAAATTATTAGGTTGTATCATCATCATTTTGAATTAATTATTAATAATTGCACTCATTAATGATCACCTACAGTTAATACGTGACTGATAAACCGTGTTTGCAGCTGTATTGATTACGACTATTCCATAATAGTTACGTTCAAGCAGTATGGATATTCGTGATCTTGTATCGCAGAAATATACCTAACGCCGAACTTCAAGAAAACGAACTCTAAACCTTTCATCCAAATTTATGAATTAATTATCTGGCTTGTATCATGTAAGAGGCGATGTGACGAAATAATTTAGAATGTATGGACTATCTGTCATTTATGTCCATAGTTTTTATAGGTTCTATATACCACCTAGATCAAATGACGTTAAAACTAAGATGCGAAGACTATGGTTTTGAATGTGATTACGTATTAGATGAGGAGAAAACGGTGGGTCTGATTCAAAAATTGAGAAATCATTTCGATGAAGAACATGGAATTGATTACACCGTAGAAGCCGTTACTCAGATGATCACCAACCGTGGACATTCTTTAGAATCAATTAGAAAGTAGCAATCTGCAAAAATGTGTGGGCTCAGATCCCATATAAACAAAGACATAATTTTTGCAAATTCGTACCCAGATTTGCATTGGACATGAGTGCATACACAAAATACAGTAGTCGGAAATTTACCCCTTAGGCAGATCCTCCGACATCATATGGTTGACCCACAATCCTACATAATTCCAATGCAGCCATTGCCGCAGCATATGCAACAAGTGCCAGAGTTACCCGATCATAACTCGAATCTTCACGGTACTGCTCTACTGCCCACGTGTTGTACATGAACAGCGAGACGTAAAACATTATTGCCCTAAACGACGCATTGCGACTTGTTGTCCTCGGGCGCACCTGCTCGACCTGCTTGTATCCTGTCTATATCCACCACCTTCTCCTGTATTCCTCTGGAAGTGTATCAATCTCGTCTAGTGCCCTGACCTGGGAAAGGTTGGTGGCAAAGACATGGTATCTTTCTGTGGCATCGGCATCAGAGTCGTCTATCTTTTTTGAGGGCGTGATTATCAATGTAAATGTGGCAGACTGGCCTGCTGCGTTTCTGACGGTGTACTGTGAGACTGCCTTGCGTAATTTATCGTGATGCTCCCGTATCACCCTCTTTATCCCCGTGTTCTTGACTGCCGGCATCAGGAACTTGTGTCTCTGTTCTGATACAAGCCTGATTATCTCAGTCGAGTAAAACTCGCGATCCATCAGCAGCAGCCGGGCCCGTATCCTGTAACCCTTGAGTTTTTGCACGAATTTACGCACAAAGTCGGCGTCATCCACGCTGCGCGTGACCTGCATGCACTCCAAAATGGCCGGAACCTGTTCTGCTACCACATGCATTGTTGCGTAACACTCGAACTTGCTTGTACCGCCCTTTGGTTTGGGCCTTGTCAGATGTGACATGTTGTCCTTGTCGTGCCTTGGTATCAGGTGTTTATCTATTGCTCTAGTACGCCCCCCTTGTACCGGCACGTATTCTTGGCAAGCCTTGCGGTGCGGTGATCATATCCATGCAGAGTTCGTCTGCACTGTCTGATTCCAGCGAGTTTATCATGTTGCGAAACCACTTGGGCGACGGCATCTTCTTTTTGGCGTGCTTGAGCAGCCGGATTGCCTCCTCGGAGGCTATGTTGGATTCAGACATCTTCATCAGTATGGCTGCAAACTCGCTCATCCCGTATTGGGCATTGTTCCTCGTAGGGAATCCCATAGATGCGGATTCTAGTATTCCTGACAAGGTATTAAGTATCCTTTCTCCGATCTTATTACGGTGTACCTGCCCACCTTTTTGTGCTAACACTAAGGTGGGTAAGGGCACTGTAGATAATAGATCGGTATGTTCGAAAAATGTTAACATAATTGAGAACATCTGTTGGTTGGTTTAGGGGGTACATTTCCGACTACTGAAATATGTTTAACATTTATTACAAGGCATATCAAACCGTAAATGGAATTCACGTTATCAAAAATTTAAGGAATTTTTCGTACTTGAGATTGAATTACGGGTATAAAATTACCTGAAACTAACTGTTTTTATTTTATAACAGCTAAAATATGTTAGTAGTGAAAAAAAATTATTCGATCAGTAATGATCTCAAGTGTAAACTAGACACGTGCAAAACTGTTCAAACAATAACCGACTTTGAGAGAGGCGAGGTTGTTTGCGGTGGTTGCGGGACTCTTCTGATGCAACAAATAGATGATTCCTCATACGAGAGTGGTGTACACTTACAACAAAATTTGATGATGCATGCAAGAATAAATTCTGCTACATCTTTAGCGATGTATGATAGAGGTCTATCAACTGTAATTGGTGTAGGTAAAGATTCTTCTGGTACTGTATTATCAAACAAGGTAAAAAACGAGTTTAATAGACTACGTATGTGGGATCAACGAAGCAAGACAAGAAAGATGGCTAATTTGAGCAAAGCATTTAGTCTGTTGTATGCAATGAAGACAAAACTAGGAATTCCAAACAATGTAGTGGAAAATGCAGCATATATTTACAGAAAAATAGTTAGTGCAAAATTGACTAGAGGAAGAACTAGAACATCATTGATTGCAGCTGCATTATATGCTGCATGCAGAGAAAACAACATCCCAAGAACGTTAAATGATATTGCAAAAGCAGGTAACGTAGAAAAGAAGATACTTGCCAGAGACTTGAGGACCATTGTAAAGAGATTAGAACTGCATCTAGAACAGTATGATACAGCCTCATTTATCTCAAAAATCTCAAACAATATGAATTTGAGAGAGAAAACAAAACGAGATGCATTAAACATACTAAAGCGATGTGAAGAAGAGCGTATTACTGCAGGGAAACATCCTATGGCACAAGCTGCTGCATCGTTGTATATTTCATGTATCATAAATGATGAGAAAATATCTCAAAATAAATTCGCAAAGGAGACTGAGATAAGTGACGTTACAATTAGAAATAGAGCAGCGTTAATAAAAAATACGCTGGATATTTTTAATTAGATTATTTTTAATTAGATTATTTTTAATTAGATTATAAGACATTACGATAATAATAAATTTGAAGTTGCTGCTGCCGAACTAAAAATGGATGAATGTATAAACGTGTGATAAGAGTTAATGTTAATTATTATTTTGTAAGTTGCTGAAGAAGATCTCACTGATAAAAATCAGGCTCTTGATCTTTTTTCTGTTTTGGAAGATCATTTAGAACAGCTTGAACTACTTCGGTGTGATTATATGTTAAATGTCGGAGAAATTTTGCAGATTCATCAGTCCTAGTCTTTTCATCAGATAGTAACATTTCAGGACTGCTCAACTCATTCATCATAGTATGACAGTCTTTGCACGGTTCAAAATCAAGATAAAGTTTCATGTTTTATACCAATATCATTAGTATTTAGACTATTTTATGAACTGTGTGATTGGAACTTCTACCTTTTGAGGTTTAACCTTTGTTATAGCATCAGTTAGATCTTGTAGAGTAATCTTTATGTTTTTAAGACTACGAGAATTGTCGCTGACATATCTCTTCAGAGCAGTTATTGCTGCTCTATTAGTTGCTGCTGCAATCTCGGCTCCGCTAAAGTTATCGGTTAACTCTGCCAATTTCGAGATCTCTACGTCAGATGCAAGAGGTTTGTTTCGTGTATGAATGTTAAAGATATGTTCTCGTCCTAAAGTATCAGGGTTTGGGACTTGGATAATCCTATCAAACCTGCCTGGTCTGAGAACGGCCTCATCTACAATGTCTAGACGGTTTGTTGCGCCAACTATCAGGACATTGTGTAGTTCCTCTAATCCATCAATCTCAGTTAGAATTTGAGAGACAACATTTTCTGTAACGTGTGATGAATCGTTGTTGCTTCTTCTTGGGACTAGTGCGTCAATCTCATCTAAAAATACTATACATGGTGCGGCCTGTCGTGCTTTTCTAAAAATCTCTCGCACTCCTCTCTCAGATTCGCCTACCCATTTTGAGAGTAGTTCTGGTCCCTTTATACTAATAAAGTTGGATTCGGTCATCTTTGCAAGTGCTTTGGCGATCATTGTCTTGCCAGTTCCAGGAGGGCCATAAAGTAAGATTCCTTTAGGAGATTCGACGCCAACATAATCATATGCTTCCTTGTGTTTTATTGGCCACTCTACTGACTCGCGAAGCTCTTCTTTGAGCTGATCTAGTCCACCAACATCATCCCAGCTAACATTTGGAATTTGCACTTGAACTTCCCGAAGGGCACTTGGCTTAATCTCTTTTAACGCATCTTTGAAATCTTTATTGCTAATCTGAATCTTTTGAAGGATATCAGAGGAGATCTTTTCTTCATCAAGATCAATCTCAGGAAGAACCCTGCGCAGAGAGCTCATTGCAGCTTCCTTTGATAACATCTCCAAATCAGCTCCTACAAATCCATGTGTAATCTTTGATATTTGTCGGAGGTCTACTCCTTGGTCGTTAATTGGCATTCCACGAGTGTGAATAGACAAGATATCGAATCTTCCCTGATCGTCGGGAATACCAATTTCAATCTCCCTGTCAAATCTGCCCGGTCTTCTGAGTGCAGGATCAATAGAGTCAGGTCTGTTGGTAGCTGCAATAACTACAACTTGTCCTCTAGATTTCATACCGTCCATCAGCGTTAATAGTTGAGATACAATACGTTTCTCTAACTCGCCTGACACATCGTCTCTCTTTGGAGCAATGGAGTCAATCTCATCGATAAAAATAATACTAGGAGCATTCTCTTTTGCCTGTGCAAAAATTTCTCGTATTCTCTCTTCACTCTCTCCATAATGCTTGCCCATAATCTCAGGACCTGACAATGTAATAAAATGAGCATTAGTCTCTCCAGTAACTGCTTTGGCAAGTAGAGTCTTACCAGTTCCAGGTGGCCCATACAACAAAACGCCTTTTGGTGCATCAACACCAATTTTTTCAAATAACTCAGGATGTCTCATGGGCAGCTCAACCATCTCACGAATCTTTGAGACTTCACGTTTCAGACCCCCAAGTTCGTCGTATGTTACTCTGGGTATAGAGGAATTAACCGGTTTGGTTATTGTTCCAAGTTTGAATACAGTATCTTCTGTAACAATGGAGGGTCTTGACGGCGAGATGCTAGTTACAATGAACTCAATCTTGCTACCCATATGTGTATTTAGGGATATTGAATCTCCGGTTGTAAACACGTGATTAAGATAGTTGTAAACCATATATTCCTGTAAACCTTCTGTGGTAATTTTCTGTGTTGGAGATAATACAATCTGTTTGGCGTTGACTGACTCGATCGGTCTTAGTAAAACTTTGTCACCTATACCAGCACCTAGATTTTGTCTTGTAATTCCATCGATCTTGATTACTCCTGTTCCATATTCGTCAGGTGTGCCGGGCCATAGCTTTACTGCTGTTTTTTTATTATGTGCTAATTCCATAATTTGACCGGTATTCCATTTTTGTTCCTCAATAATCTTTGGGTCAACAATCCCTCTGCCTCTCCCAACATGTTGCTGTGAGGTTTCAGATATCTTTAAAATTATCTCACTCATAATATCACTTCTTCTTTATCAAAAAAAAAAGAGAAGAGGTTATTGAACCTCCACTTTTTTACCAGTTGGTTTGTTGTCAACTAGTTTGAATACTAGTTGTAGAATTCCGTTTTTGTAAGATGCTTTTGCAGAATCTTCAACAACTTTGTGCTTTAATGGGACACGTATATGATATTTTTTGGTATCACGTTCTGCTGAAATATCCACCATCTTGTTTTCATCAACAAGAATTTTAACATCTGTCTTTTCAACTCCTGGCATCTCAGCTATGAGTTTTACTGCCTCTTCTTTTTCATCGACGATCGTATCGACGATTGGTTCTCGTACATCAAAGTTTGGAGGCAGATCTGGTTTATCAGTAGCAGCATCTCCAAGCTTCCTTACAACAACCCTCCCATCAGGACCAACTGTCATGGTATAACCAAAACTGTATGACTTGGCCTCATCTGCTGGGAGATCTCCAAAGATGTCATCCATGTGAAAAAAAGGATTTGACATTCTCTTGAAGATCCTATCTATCTCATTATCAAAGAATGTTGTCATTTTTATCTACAATATGTAATATATATTACATAATTTAAAGTTTATTGTTTATTTTAAAATTTATTGTTTATTATGAAATTTATGACAAAATGTTATTATAAGTAACATATGTAATAGTATAAATGAGAATTACAGGCGTATCAGTTCCAGAAGTTGTAAGGGCAATAATTAGTAGAAATCGATCAATTTATGATTGCATGAAGATGGATTTGATAAACTATACCGCACTAGCAGTAAAAATTCAACCAGATATAGAAAAGATTGCAGGAAGTACCGTCAATCTCAATACTATTGTAGTTGCGATCAAGCGATATGCAGATTCTTTTGAGGTCAAAGAACAGCTAAAAGAAGAATCAATTTTGAAGGATGCAAGATTATCACTAACGGATGGAATTATGGACGTCAAGTTTTCAGTAAAAGATTCAAAGGAGATGGATCCGATGACAATATTAGATAAATTCTCCAAGGTAACTAACAATTATGAATTTTTTAGATTAGCAGACTCGTTTAGATTTCTTACTGAGGATATGGAGGATGTTAGAGAAATTTTCAATAGCGTCTCTCAAAGGGATGATTTGTTTAATACGGGTCTTGCAAAGATTCGAATCTCAATGCCAAATTCGCATAATCAATCAGATGTAGTGTCATATGTGGCAGAGGTATTACATGCAAATGGAATAGAGTTGGTAAATGCGTTTTTCAGCCAAGACGGTATAATAATCATTATTAATGGACGTGATTCATCACGAGCTTATGATGTGTTACATTCGGATATAATGAGAATGTAATATGGCGTGATGTTAATAAAAAAAGTTCAAATGAAATTCTAATACAACAAAGATTGAAACATAGCACTATCTAACATGCAAAGTTTATGTAAACATGAATCAATATATTGTAATAAACAAGACAGACTAGTTTTTAGTAAATCCAAATCTTGAAGCCCAGCTGGTCTTACGTTTTTTGGTTGCTTTCTTTGAGAGGTAGTCTAGCATCTCATATGTAATTGTGAAACCGTGCCCCACCATTGTTGTGTCCTTTTGATAGTTCTCTTTATTAGGAACAAACTCATCAGCTAGATCTTTGATTTTCTTAGTTTTAAGATCAAAGAGCCTGATTTTTTTCCCGTTCTCAAGCTTAATGATTGCGTCACCGCTTAAACCCTGAATCGAAAAACTCTCAAAAAATCTAATTATACCTCCCTGCTTCAATTCGATAACAGAGTCATAGGTAAGTTTCCCCCCATAAAATAAAACTTCACGTGCAGATAGTGTAACATCATCCTCTACATTGAGAACAATGATGGTATCTGCTTCAAGTATAACTGTGTCTACGAGATTTTCTGCAATAATTTTTCCGTTAGGAGCTGAAAGACGCGTCTTATGCTCTTGGATTTGATATACACCAACCCTGCCTTGAGGATCCTCAACCCTGAATTTTCTACCATAAATATTTCCTACAACTATATTTCCGGCATCTACAGTAATCTTTGCACCATTCTCAATTTTGTATTTGTTCTCCAATGGTTCAATAAATTTGAAATCTCCTTTTGTCAGGTGGATATTCGTTTGAAACTCTTGTGTCCAAGATGGACTAGTAATACTGCCTTGCATGATAATAGAACCGTCATATGTTAGACTCCCTGCCATAAAATTGCCTTTGATTGATAACGCGCCGTTAGCCTTTCGTTCCAACTCAATCTCACCTAGCGTTTTTGAACCAAACAGACGTGTCCCAACTGAATTTGAGTTATTTAATGCCGCTGCCCACTCTTCGGCATCCTGCATCTCTTTGAATAGCTCTTGGCCTAGAATTTGATTTTTCCGTCTGACCTCGGCTTCTGTATCACCAGAATATACCTTGGAATTTCTTAGTTTTTCACTATCAGTATCAGGATGTTTTTTGCCGATTTTTAGATCATCGTATGCCTGTTTAATTTTTATAAATTGCTCGTTTTGACCTCCGCGGTCTGAATGGTATTGTAAAGCTAGTCGTCTAAACGCATCTCTGATCTCTTTCTCAGTTGAACCCTCGACTATTCCTAAAATATCATAATTGCTTTCTACCATGACTTTGGAAAACCGAGTTAATGTTTTATTCTTTCTGTATCAAGTTGGATCAATCTAGCCGTATTGCAACTGAATGACGTTGTATTTGGATAATCTTATAATTATCAAATGCGCAAGCATGTCACAAAAAATCAGCGTTAGTTAGCCACAAAATGTATAGATTGAAAGACATGCGCGTTGTTTCACATCTACAAGATAAACCAGATGTAGTATTTTATTATTTTATGAAATAAAATTTGATATGCCCAATTTATTTAATATGACAGATTTAGCAATAAAGTTTAACTCATTTTAGAGGATTTGAATCGTTCGAGCTCGTCAGTAAAGAAGAACTTGTCACCAAATGCAGGTTTGAGATCATCTAACCATATCGCATCTTTATCATATTTGGCAAAGAATATTTCTTTTACCCAGTCAGGATTTCTGCCTTGCAAGAATCGTAGTGCATAAACTTTTTGATCATTTATGGTTGCAGTTCCAAGAACGTGCACCTTTCCAGGGGTTGCAGACATGCTTGGTCCACGTACGGTCCTAGCTAAACCACTTACCAGAGAGTATGCATGAGTAAAGATATCACATGCTTTATCCAAAGAAACGCCAAAGTAATGTTGGGCACCAGTATCCCTAACTACGAACATATAATATGGAATACATCCCAAATCGACTTGCTTTTGCCACATCTTTGCCCACATCTCTGCGTCATCATTTATGTGTGCTAGAAGAGGAGATTGGGTTCTTATTTGCGCGCCCGTTGCTCGTACTGCCTTGATTGCATCTTTGACAACAGCGGTAGATAGTTCATTTAGATGATTGAAATGGGACATAAATGCTAGGTGTATTCCATTGTCAGTAATCTTTCTAAAGATATCTAGCATCTCTTGGGCATCAGGATCTGTCAAAAATTTGTAAGGCCAATATGCCAACGCTTTTGTTCCAATCCTGATTGTTTTGAGATTGGGGAGTTTTGCGTCAATTAACGTATCAATGTATTTGCCAAAGATCTTTGCCCTCATAATCATTGGATCACCGCCAGTGAAGAGAATGTCAGAGATTTCAGGGTGTTCACTAACATATTGAGCAAGCTGTGCTCCTTCTTGCATAGCAAACTTCATCTCATCCATTCCAACAAACTGAGGCCATCTAAAGCAAAAACTACAATAAGCATGACATGTCTGACTTTGGCTAGGAAAGAAGAGACAAGTCTCTTTGTATTTATGTTGCATTCCGTATAGTTTAGTCCCATCACTAAGTGCTGGAACATTTAATTCCATCTGACCTGCAGGATGAGGATTTAACTGTAAACGAATCTCGTTTGCAATAGATGCAATCTCTTTTTTATCAGCATTATTCTTCAGAGCAGTCTCCATCTTTTCATAATGTTCTGGTTTTAACATTCCTCTTTGAGGAAATGTCAAGACAAAGATTGGATCATTTGGTATGTTATTCCAGTCAATTAACTGTTCAATGACATAGTTATTTGCTTTAAATGGTAAGACATTTCCTACAACTTCCATCTCAAATTGAGCATCCTCACCAAGTTTTTGAATTTGGGGCAGGGTGCGAAAGTTTGAGAGGGTATAGGATTTTAGCGAGGGGGAGCCATTATCCCAAATAGACTCTTGAAGGGTCATAAAACAACTAATAAGATTCCCCCTTGTTAAAGGTTACATCAGTTAGCGTATAAAAATTTGATAAATTTAATAAAAAAAGAGTAAAAATAACAATTAGAAATGATAATAGATGTCTGTATTACCTATACAAAGGGAGATGTGTGCTAGATGGTCGAAGACGAGATAATAGATGTAGTTGCAGGCCAAGCAAGCGGAGTTCATAATGTCTTTGAATTGGTTGGATCATCTGAGGCCTTACAAATTACACTTGCGATTTTAATTATTGGAATTGTAACTATTGTGTTAGTTTATCGTAGATTCTCAAACTGGGTCAAAAAACAGAAATTTAAGTATGTGAGACCTCACCTTTCAAGATTTGTTAGGGTGGGCATATTGCCATTTTTTGCAATAGTCCTCATTACTAGTATGAATGTGTATATCCAATCTTTTGATGTATTTGAAGAAATAGAAACAATAAATTCTGTAGATATTGCAACAGATAAAGACAATGCCACAACAACACAAAATAATAATATGCAGTTAACTCCTGCAGAAAGCTTTTCAAAAATTCTTAATACAATTAACATACTGGTGATTGGGTATTCTGTTGCTCAGCTAATCCCTATAATGCTTACAAAGAGAGAGAAATCCAATCTTGAAAAAAGTGATTTTCAAGCATGGAAGGATCTGCGAGGATTTCAAGACGATGAGAAGGATTTATTCCACAAATGTTTCAAGTGGATAGCACCTAAAAACACACCCGAAGATATAACAGATGAGAAATTCAGAGAAAAGCTCAAAACTGACGAAGGTAGAAGGTTTCTTGAAACATTTAGAACGATGAAAGGATTACCAATTGGTAGTTATGAACAATTAGTCGAGAATCCATTTGAAGAGTGGAAAAAGTCAGAGAGAATGAAATACATTAATTATTTTGATAATGCGGTTTCAGAGAACAATCAATCAGGGAAAAAACTTAGAATAGGTAAAGACAGTGAGGAGATATATCCAATTGATACGTGGAGAGAAGAGAAGAGGTTAAATGGATTTGAGCCAATAGTTGCTGGTGCAAAACCGCCGGGATATGCGCGAAAGAAGAGAAAACACTTACCAAAAAATATTAGACAGGTTTTGCCATTGGGAATTTTTGGCGCAGTCGTTATTGGAGTTGTTAGCTGGTGGGGTATTGATTTGATCGTTCTTGCCACTGCAACAGGAGGATTGGCTATCGGTATTGGGTTGGCACTACAAGAGACAATGCAGAACTATTTCGCGTATATTTTGATTCGAAAAGAGAAGATATTCGCAGAAGGAGAGCGGATAAAACTAGATACGGGATATAACGGATACGTGCATAAAATTACTCCCAGAGTTACATATATTCGAGATGCACTGAATGAGTCGTTTGCTATAATTCCAACAAGACAGTTGGTTAATTCCCAGATTATTAATTACTCAAAAGAGATAAGGATGGTGCCTGCGATTGTACAAGTAGGGGTATCCTATCTTAACAATCCCAAACAAGTTGCAGCAATACTGGTCAAGGTCGGACAACGCGCAATGAAAGAGACTATTGATGGAAAAGGAAGACACCTGGTAAGACAGACACGGTGTCCGTATCTAGATGAGAACAAACCAAGTTGTGGCTGTGATAAAGATGTTCATGTTGATATAACCCAACCCGTTATCAGATTTAATCAGTTTAATGACTCTGCGTTGGATTTTTCATTATGGCTCTATGTTAGAGACTATGGTGCACAATTCAAGACTAAAACGGATATGAGACTGATCATGTATGAAGAGTTCAAAAAATATGATATTAGAATTCCATGGCCAATTAGGACTATATATCAAGGAGATGAAAAACGTGAACAAAAGGAGATTGATATGTTTGACAAACAAAGAGAAGAAGTGATTGAAGAATATGGTATGGGTGATCTAGGTCGTGGTGGCGGTGAGGATGAATGATGTTCTCAAAACTTAAGAATCCCTACAAATCATATTTTTTTGTTGAGCAAAGTAACAATAGTTTCGGGAAAAACCTCTGAGGGTTTAGCAGAGGGGCTGTCTGAGAAGATAAACGCCGAGTTGGTGAAATCAGAGATTAGAATATTCCCAGATGGGGAGAGTAAGATAACATTGAGTGGGAGCTTATCAAAGGATAAGACCATTGTTGTACAGTCAACCTGCCCGCCAGTTGATACAAATCTTGTACATGTATTATCATTAATTGCAAAGGCCAAAGAGACATCATCAGATGTAATTGCCGTAGTTCCATACATGGGGTATGCAAGACAAGATAAAGAATTTCTGTCAGGCGAGATTGTTACTATGCAAGTTCTCGGAAAGTTGTTCAAAGGTGCAGGTGCGTCAAAAATTATTACAGTTGATATTCATAGTGTATTAGGATTAAAACATTTTGACATGAACACAGAAAATGTAACGGCAATTCCAGATCTTGTGCAATATTGTAAAGGATTGAATTTGGTAGATCCATTGGTAGTCTCCCCTGATCAGGGTGGAAGAGATAGAGCTCAAGAATTTGCAAGAGAGTTTGGATCAGAGTGTATTGCTTTAGAGAAGAAGAGGGATAAAAAGACGGGACAGGTTCAAATTGAAACCGATAATGCTGATGTAGTAAAAAGAGATCTAATTATAGTTGATGATATAATAAGTACTGGAGGTAGCATAGTGAAAGCTACAGAGTTTCTCAGAAGACAAGGATGTAACAAAGTGTATGTAGTATGTACACACGCTCTTTTGATAGATAATGCAGAGAAAAAGATAAGAGAGTCAGGGGTGGAAGAAATTATCAGCACTAATACAATTCCTAACAAGACATCTACAATGGTGGATATTACAAATACGATTGCCAAAACAATAGCAGAATAGTACTAGTATTGTTTCGTAAAATAATGCTGTGTTAAATGATTTTACTTGTAATTGGCATGTTTTACACTCCAATCATTAGCAGTTGTTGCAGTTAGGGCAGTTTTGGTTTCATGATATTAAGAATATTGGATCAGCGTTGTCCAAATCTTAATTTTTTAGATTGATTGAATCTATAGGCATAAAAGCCTGATTAGAATAATCATAATGAAATGAAACTTGTGTTTTTAGGTACGTCAGCATCTCAACCCACCGAAGATAGAGGATTATCATGTGTTTGTTTAGAGAGAGATGGGGAGATCTTGATGTTTGATGCAGGAGAGGCCACACAAATGGCATATATGAGATCAGGGCTAGGCTGGAATAAAAAGATGAAATTATTTGTTACCCATTTACATGGTGACCATTGTATAGGAGTTTTAGGATTATTACAAACAATGTCTATGCAAAAGAGGACAAAGACATTAGAGATTTTTGGACCAAAGGGGATAAAGGAATTCATTGATAATAGTATAAAGATCCTGGGTTTTAGATCATCGTTTGATGCACCAATTACCGTTGTTAAAGAGGGTATTATTTTTGAGGATGAAAAATTTTCAATAGAGGTGTGCCAGGCAGATCATTCAGTTACAGCATTTTCATATTTGTTCAAAGAGAAAGATAGACCTGGAAGATTCAATGCAGAAAAAGCACACGAGTTAAAAGTACCAAAAGGCCAATTATGGAGCAAATTACAGAACGGACAGAGAGTTGTCGTTGATACAAAGGTAATAAGGCCAGAACAGGTACTAGGTCCAAGTAGAGCAGGGAAAAAGATAGGAATTTCCGGTGATACAGCGCCTACAAAGAAATTAGAAAAATTTTTTCAGCGATGTGATTATCTTGTGTTTGATGCTACATTCCTAGATGATGAAGAGCAAAAGGCAATAGATACGCAGCATTCAACTGCAAGCCAAGCAGCTGTTTTGGGAAAAAATGCAAATGTAAAAAATCTAATTTTAACACATTTTTCAGCAAGGTACAAAGATGAAACAAGGCATTTGGAGGAGGCAAAAAAAATATTTGATTGTGTGATAACTGCAAAAGATCTATTAGAGGTGGAGATTAAATGAGATGTTTGATCTAATCAAGACACGAATTAATGAGATCAAAAAAATTGCCTTTGTGACAGGGGCAGGAATATCACAAGAGAGCGGAATACCCACATTCAGAGGTAAAGACGGATTATGGAGAAATCACGATGCAATGCGACTAGCAAGCATAGATGCATTTTATGAGGATCCAAAATTAGTTTGGGAGTGGTACAATGACAGAAGAAAAAATATTTTGCAAGCGCTGCCAAATCAAGGTCACAAGGCAATTGCAGAGTTGGAAGAGTATGTCCAAGTTGCAGTCTTGACACAGAACGTTGATGAACTGCATCAGAGAGCTGGCAGTTCAAATGTGCAAGAACTGCATGGAAGTATCATAAAGATCAGATGTACCGTATGTGATTTTAAAGATAGAGTACTAACAGAATACAACGATAGTTTACCCATCTGCAAGTGTGGCAATATGCTTAGACCAGATGTGGTGTGGTTCGGAGAAGGTCTGCCGCAGGATACATGGGAAAGAGCTATAGATTTTGCAAGTCAGTGTGATCTTATGATAGTTGTAGGAACATCACTTGTAGTATCACCGGCAAATACACTTCCAAACTATGCAAGAAGAAATAATGCAGTAATAATAGAGATCAATCCGTCTAGTACAGAGATGTCACCTAACATGGACTTGAGTATAAGAGAGACCGGGGCATCATCATTACCAAGATTAGTCGCTTTGTTCAAAGAGAATGGTAAAAAATAGCATTCATACCATGGCATGTTGTGGCGTTCTGCACGGTAAACAAGCAGTCAAAAGACCACACGGCCATATGGAGCATTAAGAATAATGGTAGTTAAGGACTTGAGCTATTGTTAAACAGATTAGTTAGTGGTTCAATAGGTTTAAAATTTGATAACCCATCATCAATTACATTTTGAGTTGAATCAGTTACATTAGTAATTCCATCAGTTATTAGTACTTCAGCGTTGTTGAATTGTGTTGTTAAAACGTCGTATGCTGTGTTTTTAATTGTATCAACTGTGGTATCTAGGCGTTGTTCTACAGAATCAGATGCCTGCACAGTAAGGTCAGCAACGTCAGCTGTGAGTGAATCAACAGCAATTGAGGAGGTGGTTGGAAGAAATGTTTGGATATCACTAGCAAAAAGCGTGACCCCAAAGATAACAATGCCTGCAATTATAACTAATTTTAGCAACATTAGATAATAACCTTGAAAAATAGATTTTAGTTTCAAACTAAAAAAAATAATCGATAATGCGTGAATTTTCTTAACAACATTTCACTAATTTTGCTGAACTAGCCAGTCGATGATCTCATCAATATTTGAGGATGTAAGAGTTACCGTTATTGGGCCTAATGGAGATTCCTCTGATTCATCACATATTACCACTCTTTTAACAAATGCTGCTTGTTTATTAAGAAGAAACCATGTTGTATTACCATTAATGTTATTTTGCAAATGACGGCTGTAAGCTTTTTGGGATTGATGGTTATGGATTGCTTCATAAATCATCTCAAATGATCTTAACTCCTGTGATGTAGCTGTTATTAAGAGACTGTTGGTTTTAATTACAGAGTAAGGAAAAACGTTAGCTATTGCTGTAGATATTTTGCTAGGATCTTCTGAAGGATTAATAGTGGATATCATCTTGATGTGACAATTAATGTGGGGGATCTTCATTCTAGCCAACTTTGAATGAGATTGAAAGTGTTTTCTATTAACTCGTCTTTTGTTAGATTAATGTTGGATATTGCATAGTCAGATAGTGCAATTGAATTGCTAATACCTACTCCTAATTCACGACTGTCTCTCTCATCAAAATGTTCTTTTGTTTTAGGATCGTCTTGTCTCCCTCTTTTTTGAAGAAAATCAAATCTTGTATCTGTGGATGCATGAACTGCCAATAATTTCACTGTTCCGAATTTTCTGAGAACTTGGACTTCATCATTTGATCTTACTCCATCTACCACTATTACATTAGCAGTTGAAGATTCTATCTGTGGTTTAACTAGTTCTGCTACTGCACCAGGACCATTTTTTTCTCGTAGTTCTAGCATGAGTTTTCCAAGAACATCACGAGTTAATTCTAAATTTCTTCTCTCTGCTTCTTTGCGGACTTGGTTGCCTAAATTAATAACACGATAGCCCCTAGATTCTAATCCGTTTGCAATAGTAGATTTACCAGCTCCAGGCATGCCTGTCAAACATATGATTAGTTTTTTCAACACATGTTAGGGAATCAGAGATCAGTATGAAGTTAACTGAGAATACGTATCAGGTTGGCAAATCATCCTAGTTTATCAAACTAACCAAGGGGATGAGACTGAGAGTTAGTTAGAATCTTACATCACAATATTTAAAATTAAAAGGAGGTTGAACGGGATAAGAGTTGAAAGAGTAAGAATGATTGGTTATGCTATGCATGAAATATTGAGGATAAAGTTTAAAAAAAATAAAATAAATCCATATGGCCAAACTGATTGCAAGAGTTCAGTGGAGATTAAGGTATGGAAATGAAAGACACAATCTCCAAGATTTCCAAATACGTCGAGCCCCCAAAAAAAACAGAGCAGTTGCGTGAAAAAACTGCTAAAGAAATATGCACGTTAATTGAAAATGAGATTAAAAGATATCCACAAATAAAAGATTTGGAATTAGGCGGTTCGTTTGCAAAAAAAACATGGTTGATGCAAAATTCAGATATTGACATATTTATTAGATTTAAAAAAAATGTATCGGAGAAAGAATTTGAAAAGATTTCTTTGGAGATTGGTTTGGGTGTATTGCCTGTTGATTCCAGAGACATAAGATATTCTCAACACCCATATGTTGAAGGAAAAATTAAAGATACTCGAGTGAATATTGTGCCATGTTATGATGTAAAGAATGGCGAGTGGAAAAGTGCAGCAGACAGATCCCCATTTCATACTAGACATATGAGAAAGGCGTTAACACCTAAGATGAGAAACGAGGTTAGAATTCTGAAGACATTTTTAAGATCAAATAAAATTCTGGGAGCAGAGATTGCAACACAGGGATTCAGTGGTTATGTTGCAGAGGTTTTAATTTTAAGATACAAAAGTTTCAGGAATTTGATAAACTCAATGTCAGAGATAAAAGAAAAGCAAGTTATTGGCGAGGCTACAAAAATATTTGACACGCCGCTAGTGATTATGGATCCGGTTGACAGTAACAGGAATTTAGCTGCTGCAATATCAACAGAGAATATCGGGAAATTCATTCTTTTATGCAGAGCATTCAAGGATAAACCATCAAAAGAATTTTTTATAGAGGCCAAAACCAGAATTTCAGAAACATATTGGAACAATCTACTAGTGGTGAGATTTAATTTTAAAGAAAATAGGCCTGATATAATATGGGGTCAGATAAAAAAAATGGTAGGTGTGTTATCATCGCAGTTAGAATCAAACGGGTTTACAGTACTTAGAAGCAGACCGCATGTAGGGCAAGATAAGAAGATTTACTTGTTCTTCTTCTTGGAATCTATAGAAATTAGCTACATATACTCTCAAAATGGGCCCGAGTTTTTCAGGCAAGATGATTCTAAAAAATTCATATCTAAAAATCTTAGAAATAATGAACCTATGTGGATTGGAAAAGATCAAAAAATTACAGCATTAAAGAAGAGACGATATGTTAATGCAACAGAGTTTATGGTTGACTGTTTAAAAGACGCCAAAAAAAATGTTCCAAAAGGCCTTCAAAGGGATTTAAAAGAAGGTGTTGAAGTTTCAGTCGGCAAGAAAAATTTAACCAAATCAATTAAAGAGGTAGCAAGTGAGTTAATTTTAATTGATGATGTATTCCTTTATTTCAATTAAAAAATTTGTAGACAAGCCCTACTCTAATGTTTTAGGATATCCTAAAGCAACCAGTCGACAGATAAAATCAAGAATTAAAGAGTTGGAAACACTAAAGATTAGTGCAATCTCATTAACTGGGCCCACTACAATTGGAGGGTTAGCCATTTTAGGTAAAGGATACGTTGGTGTTGTAGTTGTTGCAAAACATGAAAATAAAAAGATTGCATTAAAGATTAGAAGAACTGACTCACAAAGAGAGCGAATGCAAGATGAAGCTGTTTTATTAAAATTAGCAAATTCTGTAAACGTTGGCCCCGAAATGTTTGATGTCAGTAGAAATTTTCTAGTCATGGAACATATTCAAGGTAAAAAATTTCGAGATTGGGTGGATTTGTTAAAAGGAGTAGGCAGTTCTAAAAGACTAAAGACTGTTATAAAAAATATTTTAGAAGATTGTTATAGATTAGATGAGATAGGCTTTGATCATGGAGAACTAAACAATATCTCAAAGCATGTTATTGTGAGTGAAACAAAAGCTATGTTGATTGATTTTGAGAGTTCTAGTACAAGTAGACGCCCTTCTAATGTTACATCAATTACTCAGGCTTTCTTCATTGGAACAGGAATTGCAAAAAAAATCCAAAAAATATACAAAAATCCACCAAAAGAGGAGATTATTGATGCATTACGGCAGTACAAACAGTACAGGACACAAGAAAATTTCAATAATTTGTTAAAAGTTTTAAGATTGTAACGGGATCGGCAGGACTTGAACCTGCGACCACTAGCCCCCCAGACTAGTATCATACCAAGCTAGACTACGATCCCACGTAACAAAGAGATAAAATGAAATTATTAAATCGTGGTATTAATGAGTATAATTTATGAAACTATGTAGTATGTGTCATAAAATCTCAGCTACAGATCAAGATCATCTTGATTGTATACAAAAACAGAGTATTATGTCAGAAGATTTGGATTTTAAAAATAGTATTCCTGAAAAGCTAGACATCGCAAAAGATGCACAAGATTTGGGTGTGGAGATTAGGGCCATTTTAGAACATCTCAGTAAGAATCAAGATGCACAAAATGACAAGGTATAACGATTTTGATGAAATTAGATACGTGTCATTGATATTTGAACGTCATTTCATGAAAAGAGATTCTCATTGAAGATAATTCAAAAGATCATTATGTAAAGCCTGTGTTTATGGAATTAGATTCTGTCAAACTGACAACATTTTTTATTGTGCCGGAGTAATGTGCGGTTCTAGAAGAAGTGTCTTAGTTTTAGGATAAAGTGGGTATTGGTTGGAAATAATGAATTCTGTCATTTGAAAAATTTCGCACTATCTCTTTGTTAAATGCCATCTTTACCAAAGTTTTTGAGACATCTAGAGGATTTGCAGACCAACCATACTCTCGAAGCTGTTGAAGAATCTCTGTTACTGTTCTTTGTGATTCAAAGAACCCATCAGACTCTAAAATGTTTAATTTTGATGGTATCTCTTTAATCGTAATATGTTTTGGTTGGGTAAATTCAGGTTCGTAAACTTCAGCATCGTTTAGATATTCCAAACCAGATTGGGATGAATAATTAACTTGTTGTGGTAATGATGGTGGTTCAGATACTGATTCTGCATCATATACTATTTTTGGCTTGTCTTCTGGTAGATGGTTTGAGATGCTAGTGATAATTTGACTCAGTAATTGATTATCGACATAGAGATCTTTTGAATCCACCTCTATCTCGTTTTCACCTGTTTTGAGTTTGATTCGTGCCAATCAATATAATTTATAAAATTTGAATTTATTACGCTAGCTCTAATCAGACTAGAGATTAGATCAAAATTTTTACACAACTTATTGCAATTTTTTTGGGCTTGAGTTAAAATAAAAACTATGAAAAACCAAGTATGGGATCTGCGAAAAAGGGAGCAATTGTATTCTTAATCGTATTAGGTATCATTGCCTTTGGGTACGTACAATACACATCCATATCACAGATAAAAACTAACATCGTAGAAAGTCAGTTATTTAATGAAGATGAGAATGGTTTGGATTATAATATAGAGTTAAAATTTGAAAATCCTACATTATTACTGTTGACAGCAGGTGAGACTCAATTCTCGATAATCTCTGATGATGAGATAATAGGAATGGGTCAATTAGAACCATTTGTTTTAAATCCGCTGGATAGTACAAATGTTAAAGGCACGTTTCATAAAGACATTGAGACTAGAGATGACACAGGAAAGATAAAGATTACAGGTGAGACAAGATATGATGTGTTTGTTGCATCTATTGACATTCCATTTGTATTCTATCCAACAAACGAACAGACAAGTAAATTTATACATCAAAATTAATTTTTGTGTCTTATGCTGTCTGTCTTCGGCTCTGTAGCATCAGATACCATCAGAACACCAAAAAGAACTCTAGAGAATGTTTTAGGGGGTGCTGCGACATTTGCTGCAATCTCGGCAAGTAATTTTGTGGATACCGGATTGATTGCAGTAGCAGGAGATGATCTTCCAGAAAAATATCATAGAATCCTATCAGAACGCCTTGATTTACAGGGCTTAACCATAAAAAAAGGTAAAACCTTCCATTATGATGGTAAATATGACGAGACATTAGGTGTTAGGACTATGTTGAGCACCGAACTAAATGTCTTGACAGATTTTAGGCCCAGTGTACCTAACGACTATAGAAAATCTAAATTTGTATATCTTGCAAATAATGATCCAGAGCAGAATGTTTTGGTATTAGAGCAATTTGATAAAATAAAATTTTCAATGTGTGACACGATAGATTTTTGGATATCCACAAAACGTGATGCGGTAATTAAGATGATCCAATCAGTTGACGGGGTAGTAATTAATGATGAGGAAGCAAGATTGCTTACAAAAGAGTTTAACTTGATTAAATGTGCAAAAAAGATGATGGAATGGGGAGTAAAATACATAATTATTAAAAAAGGAGAACATGGCTCTCTAATGTTTTATCAAGATACAGTATTTCCAATGCCTGGGTTCCCGCTAGAAGATGTATTAGACCCAACAGGTGCAGGTGACTCTTTTGCAGGCGCAATGATTGGTTATCTGGCAGGAAAGAACACGACAAGTTTTTCAGATATTAAAAAAGCGATAACTTATGGGAATGTTATGGGATCTTTTGCAGTTGGAGGGTATGGTTTGGATGGGTTGTTAGGTATTAAAGATGGTGATATCGAGAACCGATGTAAAATATATGAAGATATGATGCATTTCTAAAAAGATTTAAGACTGGTATCTGACAAAAACTTGTCGTTGTCATTAGATACAAAAAACAGTGGTGATACGCTAGATACAATATTCAAACTTCAAAAGAATCTAGCGAACGTCATCAAATCAGATAGGTATCCCAAAGATACAGAAGAGAAGGTTTCTGCATTATGTACTGCAATTATTCATGAAGCAGTTGAATTGCAAAGACTGACAAATTGGAAGTGGTGGAAGAATCCAGTTAAATTCAATGAGGCAGAAGCCAAAGAAGAGTTAATTGATATCTGGCATTTTGTCGTTCAGGCATCAATAGAGTTGAATCTCAATCCAGAAGATATTGTTGCAGAATATAGAAAAAAGAATCAAATAAACATAGATAGACAGAAGAATGGGTATTAGCGCTGTAATAGTATTCGTTGAATCTCTCTGACTATCATATTTGGATTGGTCTCGTCAATCAGATTTATCAAAGTGATATGATCGTGAAAGTGTTTTATTTCAGAGGCAGATGCAGTAATAAATGGATCAGGGCTAGATGAGTTAATGATTCTCTTGTTTTGATTTATTCCATTTTTATGTAGTTCCAATAAAGAGTGGCCTGCTTTGTGTCCCCAGACTTCTTTGCCACAAACTATCATAGTCGTTATTTGCTGATTCTTGTATAGGTGTTTTATAATCCCATCAATTCCTTTATTTTCAGAAAGTAATCTTCCAACAACTGAGATACTGTTTAAGATTTTAGAGTTTGAAAGATCACGTAATAAACTAATACTTGAGAGTGTACATACCGCTATCGATGAGGTATGATCTCCGAAATAATACTCTTCTGGGATGGGCAAGATGGTCTTACAAAGTTCTCCAATCGCTTCACCGATAATATTCATGATACATCATGAACGGTTGTGGCAATAAAGTTGGCGTTGTAGAGTAATTGACCTAAATGAGGTAGAATTGTTGTAATCCTCTTTCTTCTATTACCTCTGGGAGGTGTATCAATTATAACTTTCAATAGATACTTACTCTCTAGTGAGAGTATGTACGCATAATCGTCATCGTCATAGAAGCATGAATTTTTATAATTCAAAATTAAGAAAACGGCATTATGAAACCTCGACACCTTGAAAGAACAGATCCAAGTTACAGGGTTTATTTGTATATTTTTTACGTCAGTGGGATTATAATGGCCTCATCGCTAATCTTTGGGGTTTACGTAACTACAATGGAGTGGTTAGAAAATGGAACTTATGTGATGGGAGAAGCAATTCACAATACAACTATTCCGTTTGAAAATTTTGCTAGAGTCTCTACTTGGATATTTTTTTCAACTATAATTGGATGGTACTGTTGCTCTAGAATTGGATGGAGACGAACAGCTGGGGATAAGATTGTAGGCACAAGAATGGCACTACTACAACTAATGTTGTTGGGATTTACAATCATAACCTTCTATGAAGTGTTGTACAATTTTACAGTATTAAACGCACAGATAACTGCAGGGATAGTTAATGGGGTGGTTCCAGATATTGATAAATTGTCAGTAGCTTATCCAGATCCAGATAGACCGTGGAACCTAGTCTTTGCAACTAAGGTGTTTCTTGCGGCCTTTATTATTAGTGCACATGCATTTTACCTAAGCATAAAGCCTAGAAAGAGCCTAGATGGATCACGGACTTAGATTTAGGAGTTTAGACTCATTTCGTAAAACTATTTCTAGTATGTGAAGATATATTGGGTATGGGATTGTTTGGAAGAAACAAAAATGAATTAAAATGTAAAAAGTGTGGAACCGTTCTTCCTGATTCAGACAGACTGAAAAAACATCAGGAAAAAGCCCATAACAAAAAGAAAGAGAAATGTAGAGCATGTGGTGCCGAATTTGATACGCTAGAGACACTAAGAAAACATAAGAAGAATTGTAAATGATGAAGAGTGATGCGCCGATGGTGTAGTGGGAGTTACCATTAGGGTTATCTCAATCTGAATTAACAGTAAAGCTGACAGATTACGTATATTAGAATATTCAGGTAATTATAGGGGTTATGCAACATATTACACCAATCGCAGCGAATGCATGTTTTATCCAGATATCAAAACCAGAGAACTGGTTTTGAATAGCTTTATACGTTTACTGATCAAAAGTTTTGTGGTTTGGATATTTTAGAAAAAATAAGGTTGATTGAAAGACCTCCCACTGAAGAGGTGGTGACACATGAGGAATTAATTAATTTATTTAAAACAACTTCTTCTCCAACACATTACATTGGTTTGGAAATCTCTGGATTTCTACATCTAGGTAGTCTAATTAGTACAGGTTTTAAAATCAATGATTTTACAAAGGCGGGTGTAAGATGTAAAATTTTTCTTGCCGATTGGCATACTCTAATTAACGACAAACTTGGCGGAGATTGGGAGAGAATCTCCAAAATTTCCAAATACTATCAAGATGCTTTCAAATTAGTCTGTCCTGATGCCGATATCATCCTAGGCTCAAAACTATATGAAGAGAAGAAAGAGTATTGGACAGAGCTTGTAAAATTTACAAAACATATGTCAATTGCAAGAACTATGAGGACACTCACAATTATGGGGCGTTCGGAGGATGATAAAAAAATCGATGTTGCTAAACTGTTGTATCCTGCAATGCAAGCAGTAGACATCCATTCTTTAGATGTCAATATTGCTCACTCAGGAATGGATCAAAGAAAGATCCATATGTTAGTGAGAGAGATTTATCCTAAAATGGGATGGCAGATTCCAATCGCTGTTCATCATAAACTGCTGCCTGGACTTGTAAAACCCCTTGATGCAAAGAACTCTCTAGGAAGCAAGATGAGCAAGTCAGATCCCAACTCGGGAATATTCATTCATAACTCAGATGAAGAGATAAAAAAGAAGATTAGCAAAGCATGGTGTGAAGAAGGGAACGTCGCGAATAATCCAGTTTTAGAGATTGTAAGAACACTAATCTTGCACGAGTTCAAGGAGATTAATGTAGAAAGGCCTGAGAAGTTTGGAGGAAATATAACATATTCAGATTATACACAAATTGAAACAGATTTCGCAGAAAAGCGATTGCACCCAGGTGACCTAAAACAGACGGTTGGAGATTATCTAGTAAAAATAGTCTCTCCTATAAGAAATAGTTTGAATTTAACTGAAGAACAAAATGAAGCAATTAGATATAGTCATTAGACCTTGAGATTGGGGTTTGTTTGCTCCTCTAGATTATATTTTGATTTATAGCCTCTAGGGTTGATCATCAGGTCTTTGTAGGTAAAGGTAGAAGAATTGCCAATAATGACAGTAGAAATCATGCCTAGTTTGTCAGAATGGTTTGGGAGATTTTCTAGATCAGTCATAACAATAGTTTCAGATTCCCGAAATGCGCCTTTGATGATTGCAACAGGGGTAGTAGGTTTTCTATACTGCAACAAAATCTGTCTTGTATCTTGCAATTGGTGAATCCTCTTCTTGCTTGCAGGATTATAAATTACAATGACGAAATCGCCTTGTGCTGCAGCTTTTACTCTCTTTTCAATAATTTTCCATGGAACAAGCAGGTCGCTCATACTAAGAACTGCAAAATCAGTCATTAATGGTGATCCGATAATTGATGCACAAGAATTTAATGCAGATACGCCAGGCACAATCTCCACTTGAAGACCGTCTTTGGGATTCCAGCCTGTAGCTGCAAGAGTCTCAAAAATTAATCCTGCCATACCATAAATCCCGGGATCACCACTTGATACAAGTGAGACTATCTTTCCAGATTTTGCAAGATCTATACATTGGTGAGCTCGTTCTACTTCTTGAGTCATTGCATATCGATAAATGGTTTTGCCCTCAATAAGATCCGCAACCAGATTTACATAAGTCTCATATCCAACGATTGTATCACTTTGAGCAATAACCTCTTTTGCACGAAACGTCATATGATCGTGATGTCCGGGTCCGACACCCACAATGTATAGCTTCCCTAGAGTCAATTTTAAAATAGATTTGTTATCAAGCAATTTATCCGTTTAGTATTGTGAATGTTATCGTAACATCTATTGCTGTAACCATGCATATCATACATCGTCAAGTTCCATCTGCGTTATCTTCATCGTCTACCTCATCATCATCATCATTATCAGTATCATCATCCCATTGCTGAAATGGATCTATAAATGGAGAATTAATTATATAATCACTAACAGTCGGCCTAGCAATACTGACTGATATCAAATCATTAGCACGAAATGAATCAAGATCAGATATCGACTCTAAAATTTTTGCAGTATCTGCATCGTGCCATTCAGCAAGATAAACCTTCCACATAGGACTATAGTTTTCATCACTGAGTGACCTGTCTGCAATTTCAGGCTGGAATCCTAATGCACCAGAACCTTGGATGCCATTCTTAAATTGGTAGAGATCACCTGCGCTGGAGTGAGAGATTAGTTCTGCATTGGTTGAGGCGTATGCGACGCCAATTGTTTGTGCTGGCCCCAATGGTGTGACATCAGTAATGATATAGTAGACTGTCTTTCCGTCAGATCCCCAACCTCGATGTGCCACAAAAGTCACAGTCATCTCATCTTGATCAATCTCAACTATCTGGCCTTCATCATACGTTGTATCATCGGTAATCTCTTGATCTTCACGTACCATCATTTGGCTATCCGGCCAAATGATTTGAGGTGTGTTAAGAATAACCCCAGTTTGATTAAAATTAATTCTGCCAGACTCTTCTGCAGCAATTATATCAGCTGCCGATTCAAAGACACTCTCTCTTTGACCCGTCTTCCATGAAACTTCAATTACGGAATGAAGTGCACTGTATTCAGACTCTTGTGATGGAGTGCTGGAAAACACTTCGTCTTGGAATCCATAGATTCCATCGCCTCTAATCCCATTTGTAAAAACAAACATTTGTCCGAGTATGTCCTCTGGCACGTCTGCAAGTACGGTTGATGTCTCTACGTTCCATTGTTGTTTTTCTGATAAAGTTTTTGCATAGTCTGCATCACTCCCATCAGTTATAATATACAAAATTTGCCCACTTTCATAAACCCCCTTATGCATCGGAATTGTAACTGGAATGCTGGTTCTAGATAGTGCAAAAGAGGGTTCTTCAATTTGATGCTCGGTTTTTTGTAATATTATGTCAGCAGGTTGGCCACGAATCCAACCATCAACACTTACAGTCGCAGTAAACTCATCGGAATTAGCAACATGTAACGCAAGTGCAGCTCCAGTAAATTCCAGAGAACCTGCACGCTGTTGTAAATCAATCAAGGAAAATCCGTAAATAGTTTCCCCATCCACACTCCATGTGGGTTGACCGATTCTCTCGTTCGGAAGAATTTCATGGAAAACGGCAATTTGAATCGGTTTGCTTGAAGCAAATGTTATAGAACCGTCATAGATGGTTCCCTCGTTTGGGGATAGGATAAATGCAATTTGGTGACTCTCGTGTCCTTGTCCCGGATCAAAGGTAGATGTAACAGTATCTGTAAAATGGAACTTTTTTGTTGAACCAGCATTAACGAATTGATCGGATGTTGTTGACACGTAAAGTAGACTAGTTATAATAGATATGCCAACTAAAACAGCTAAGAATTTCTTCATTGCAGATACGTAAAATTTTTTTGCCTTTAAATCATTTGTTTTAATTGATTTTATCAAGATCAAATGCGTTATGTAGTGCTTTTACAGAAGCAATTGTGTCAGTGTTTTTGACTATAAATGCCAGATTAAGTTCAGAAGAACCTTGAGTAATCATTGAGACATTAACGTGATGTTTCTCAATTGCGCTAAATACTTTTGAGGCAACGCCTACTGTCCCACGCATTCCTGAACCAATCAATGCAATAACTGCAACATTTGTCGTAACCTCTAGTTTTTTAATGATCTTGCCTAACAATTCCAACTCTAATGCTGTAATTGCGTTGTCAAGATCATTATTCTTGACTACAATGGTAATACTTGATTCAGAAGGATTCTGGGAGATCATCATCACATTAATTCCAGCTCTTGCTAATGTGGCAAATATCTTGGCAGCAGTGCCAGGAGTTCCCACCATACTTCCACCCCTAATGTCAATTAACCCATTATTTTGAATACTACTTACACATTTTACAGGATTTTTAATAGAGTTAGATGATGTAGATTCAGTAACTAGTGTTCCTTCATTGTCTGTGTTAAATGAACTTCTAATTCTCATAGGAATCTTTTTTTCAAGTAGTGGCTCAAACGTTCGTGGGTGTATCTGTTTGGCTCCAAATAATGCCATTTCAATTGCCTCAACATACGAAACTTCTGGAAGTAGCTTTGCGTTTTTTACGATATTTGGATCAGCAGTCATTAGACCGTCGACATCACTCATCAGCCAGATCTCGTTTGCTTTAATACAAGAACCAATAATTGAGGCAGAATAATCAGAGCCGCCTCTGCCAAATGTAGTTACATGACCGTGTTGATCAGAGCCTGCAAAGCCGCCAACAACAGGAATTATTTTCTTTGAAAATAAATCATTAACAACTTTTGATACCCTCAGTTTTGTTGTATCAAGTAGGGGTTGAGCTCGTCCAAAATTAGAATCAGTAATAATTCCTACGTCCTTGCCAGTAAGAGAGATTGATTTCTTACCTAAATCATTAATTGCTGCTGAAACTAATTTGGTCGATAGCCGTTCCCCAAACGATAGTAGATAATCCATTGATCTTGACGTAACTTCACCAAGTAAGATCATGCCGTCAATTAAAGCAACTAATTCAGTAAAATCTCGATCTAGTTGTACTAGTAATTTTTTTAGCATGCTTGGTTTTTTGATGGTTTTTTTTGCTAATAGTTTGTGTTTTGCAATAATCCTTGATGTGAGTAGTTTGGTTTTCGCTTTATCTTCATTCTTAATAGAATCTGAAATTGCTAAGAGATCATCTGTTGTTTCAGTTATAGCAGAACACACAACTAGAATTTGATTTTTTTTGGATAATAGGTAAATGTATTTTGTAATGGCATGAATGTCCTTTGTAGAAGAGACTGACGTTCCACCATATTTAATTACAAGTCTCACTTCAGATCAACTAAATTAATCAATCGTTAAATACTTTAACTTTCGACACGCGGAGCAAGGTAAAAGTGAATTCTGCCAATATTTGCGACTTTAAATTCAACTCTGAGAGGTTTTGCATCTGAAAATTCGCATGTGACAAAACCTGCCTTTGATCCTACTGCTTTGACGACTGGGTTTAGATATTCAAGGCTGTAGGTGCCAGTGCTGTCTTCTTTTGAAGAGATCTCGTCAATATCCTTATCATCTTTTTCTAGATCAATTGTGACTTCACCAAAGTCACCTTTTCCTGAAAAACTACCGTTTGATTTAACGGTATTAATGGTAAGATATTCAGATACGACTTGAACATCACCTAGAATTTTATCAAATTTTGCTGGTGATAAAACAATTTTAGACTCGTAGGAGATTTTTGGTAATGGAGTGTCAGTTGCACTGCTTTCAATTAACCGTATCTTGTATTTTTTATTCTTTCCAACTGATACAAGCAACAAATTGTCATCAGAGATGCTGATCTCAATACTGTCTTTTTTATCTGCGCGTTTGATAAGTTTTGAAAATTCATCTATTCGTACTCCAAATTGAACATCACTGTCACATTGATACTTTTCAAATGCCGAATTAGGCCATGATATATCAATCAAGGCAACATGAGATGGATCCATGCCTCTAAACGTAATTCCTTCAGATGTTGCAACAAAGGTGGCTTCTTCAACTAGGGTAGATATGGCAGATATGATAGCTTTTAGATCATCTGAGCCGTTTGTTTTTGCTTCAAAAGTCAAATTCAATATTTCGAACTAAACGCTGTGATAAAAATTATCCTATTTTTAGTGTGTTTCATAACTCTAAATCATATGCGCGAAATACCTGCCACCTAGCAACCGTCTGGGCATAACTAAGAGGGTTATGAAACACACTACCTATTTTATAAATTTTATAAACTGATACAAAAATACTATCCTCTTAAACCAATATGTTTGATGTTTAGATAATCGTAGTATTATGTTAGACAGAATGGCTTTCTTATCTGTAGTTTTACTATGTGCGATGTAGTTAATTTTAGGCGTAAATCAATCTGTTTTTTAATTTGAAGTACGGCGTAAAACTTTCGTGGAAAGTGAATGGTTGTAATGACCATCAATGATTATTAATCACATTATTGAGATGATGATGATTGTGGTAATAGAACCAAGACTACAGATTTGTACTTTGCGACCAAAAACTAGTAAAAATCATTATTTGGGAATTGAAACAGTTTGATATTATTGTGTTGAATTAAAGTATGGTGTCTTGATGCCAGTCGTTGTTTTCCATCTCCAAATATATTTTTTATTTTATACACATGATCGTTAATTTCAAAACAATAATAATAGAATTGGCTTATCATAATACTATAGATGAGAAATTATTATTAGAGTTTGCGATTTGATAGATCAGTTTTTGGGATCAAGATTGGATATGGTTATTGTGTGTAGATTGAATAATTAAAAAATTAAAATCTATATCTTGCTTGGAAATAAAAAATCATGCATAATTACGCCAGGTATATTTACATTTTTGGCATCGGTAAAATTGGGTAGTTGGTTCATCAGCACTTCGAGTTTGAAACATCCACCAAACAGCCAGATTATGACCGCATTTTTCACATTCTATCTCAATTGTAGGTAGCATCTCATCACCTTCATCTGCTTCAAAAACAGTAAAATCTTTGGTGGGTTCTTGATCTTCAACAATCTGTTTTTTGGGTTTTATCTTTGATCCTTCAATGTGACCACATTTGGGGCATTGAAGACCGGAATCGCTATTTTTTAATTTAACTCCACAGTCTGGGCAAAATTTCAATTTAGCTTACCTTTAGTTCAGATTTGAATAGTTCTTTGAGTTCGTTTGCCATGGTTGTTGCAGATCCTGTTGCACGTTTAATCACCCCTAACGGCTTTGTAGTAGAGTTAATTCTCATCCAGCATTCGTTGGTAAGAGGGTGTTTTACAATAACTCCTGCAAAATCAACGTTTGATGCTTGTAAAAGCTCATGCTGAATGATGTATAAAATCCCTACATCGGTTTGGGTGATTGAAAGATTGATCTCTTTAGGCTTGGAACTTATCACTTGCGCGTTCATGTATTCAGAAAAAGCACATATTGCGGATATAAATCATTATGTAGTAAATGGGTGAAAGTCGAATCTCAGAGATAAAATTGACAAGTCAAAAGGATGCATACGCACTCAATGAAAATATTCAGATAAACGTGCAGTTTTCTGTACGGGGAGGTTTAAGAGATGATTTTAATGAGAGTAACTGGACCAAGGCATACAACAACAATGATGTTTCATTTAAGATAAAATACGGTGTAAAACTAACATCTGGAGGATTCAGGAAGAAGGAGTTAGGACGAACGGTTGATACCTATAGAAAAGCATCTATCTTTTGGACAAGAAACCCAAAACTCGTCAATCCAATGAAAGATAAAAGAATTTGGGTGCAGGTGGCCAAAAATTTTGAGCCGTTTATCAGATTAACGGAGGAAGATGTAAGGAAAGAATTATTTGATTTTGATGAAAGATTTGTGTTCAAGGCATCAGATTTAGGCATAGGTAAGCATAAGATTAGTGCGGAGGTCTTTGCGTCATGGCAAAAGCACGATTATACTGAAACTGGAAATATTAAGAACCACGCCAATGAGATCGAAGTCGCAGTTGGTTAGGATGCCAGAGATATTGTTATAGTATTGTAATATTCAGATCTTGATGGATATTAATGATTGATTGTTTCCACATATAGATCTATAACGGACTGGGAAGTTGTCGGTAGGTAACCTGATCAAACAAATCTTTTTAATATGAAGAGCTGTCGTTTTTTTAAATGGTAGACGCTTCCAAAGACGAACCGTTTGAAGATGTAATGATATTTTCCAACAAGGATGAAAAACTCAAGCCTCTTGGAAAGACTCTGAACAGCAAAAACAGCAAGGTTATCCTACAGTTTTTGTGGAACGAGGAGCTTACCGCACAGGAGATTTCAAAGAAGACTGAACTGTCACTGTCACTGGTAATACATCATCTCAACATCATGATGTGTGCTGGTGTAGTAGTGGTTTCCAAGACAAAATTCAACAGCAAAAACAGAACAATGAAATACTATGCTGCAAAGCCTGGCATACTGATACTGCCCGAAAAGGCGGCAGAGAAAGCCAGAAAAAGCAAATCTCTATCAAACGCACTGATACGTGTTATGAGGTTTGCTGGAGTAGGCATTGCAGGGGTTGTGTCATGGTTTGCAGTCAGGAAGTACCAAGTTCCTTCCAAACCAGAAGATAAAATAGATCCCGACGCCACAGTAATTCTTGACGGTGTCTTTTCCCATGTGACAGATACGTTGACAGGAGCATATTCTATCGAGTCTATCGCGATTTCACTGATTGTTCCGGCAATGGTGGTTACAACGGGAATACTTTTGGAACGTGTTCTTTCTAATCGGTTTGAGAAAAGAAAAAAATGGACTAGTTAAGTCCAAAGTGTGTGTCTATGTTTGTCCATGCGCTGACTATCGTCTTGCCAGATGACCCGGTGGAACCAATGTGACCTTGGATTATGCCGTGGTAGTGCGGGTTGGAACCTGCTCCATAAACGGTGCCTCCGCTGTCACCTGATGACGTTCCCCAGTTGTCCAGCTCAATCATGTCTACCATGAGATGCCGGACGGGAGGATTGTCATGTGAAGTTGTCCTTGCTGTGTATTCCAACGAATCAACTTGCAGGTTGTGGCGTATTCCGTTCTGGCCTACAATTGTCACGTATTCACCTACTGAGGGATCTGAAAATCCGCCGAATGAGATCGAGTCGTGTGAGCCTTCATATGCGGCTTTCCAGTGCATCTCATTACCTGCCTTTTTGACAAAGGCACAGTCACAATCAGCACTGTTTGTGTCCCACTTCCAGATATTCAAGTCGCCTATCTTTCCGCCGTTCTCATCTGGCTGCCAAACGTCAGTACCAGATGCATTATGCGGGAAGCAGTGCGCTGCAGTAAGGAACCCATAGTCTGTCCACCAGAACACATCCCTGTCTGCTGCCGTGGAATACGAGCATCCCACTGGGTTATCGGGGGCAAAATCGATAGCGATTTTCACTCCTCCCAGTAACGGGTCACAGTTGGACGTCAGTGATGCACACGCGTCCAATACTGGATAACCGTGAACGCGCGTATAGAACGTCACGTCAGTCAGTTCGTCAATCTGTGGCGCATACTGGTCTGCAAGCTCCTGAGTCTCAAACCCTATAGCTAACGCTTCGTTGTTCCAGTCAGAAGACATTCCAGTGAAGGGGATCTCTGCATCCACAATCGCATCCATTGCGTTGCGTAGTACATTCTTGTCATTGTCTGAAATGGTGACCAAGGCCTTGGATTCAGTATTAAGCCTGTCAATTTTCAGCTTTATGTTTTCCAACTGTTTGGCTATTCGCTTCATGTTCCTGACTTCCTGTTCCGTCATTGCGTCCATTCCGCGTTTGTCATACTTTGACTTGAGCGGTGCGCCTTCAGCATATACGAGTTCCTGCTCTGCAAACAGCGTGTCTGCTCTTTCCTGAATGGCTATCTTTGCAGGTGAGTCCTGTGGTTCGGCGATCCTGCTGGTGGTAGACTCTTGCCCTGACACATAATCCATGCCTGTTACGGACAGGATCATCGCTGCGGCAATTGCTACAATCAGTGTTGTCTTTGTAGTTTTTGTAGTCATTACCCACATTTAAGATGTTATGTTAATAGGATTTGATTCAAAAAATATTGAAGTAAACATTATTGCCATGACGTGTTAATTTATCAGGGACAAAGTATTGGCAAACAACTCGCTTGATTATAAAGGCGCACAAACACACACCAAGTGCGGGGATTTTGAATTTCATAGGAAAACATACTGGTAATTAAGATTAAAGCGGGACATGTGTTTTTAGGGAGGATGTTTTGCGTGAAAACATGACGACAATCCACGAAAGAATTGCCTTCCTACAGGACAAGATGGAACAAAAGGAGAGTACCATAGAATGGATTCAAAACAATCAGCTCAGTGGTGAAATGACCACTTTCAGTAATACGAGCGCGAATTAGTTATTGTTCCACGTAGTTTCCTGCTGTTAACGGATCTTTTGTGCCTAGTTTTTGGCATTGATTTTGGAAAATGAGATGTTTTTCAAGACTTGGCTTCTCATATTAATAGAAATCATTCTTATGGTTTCTGATGAATTTATTAGATCTGGCTTATCTGAGGAATTCTGGTCATTCTGGTGATGTGGTTGGCTAATTTATTCAAAGACCATCTCTAGGAGTTTGGAGAAAACTACGCTTGACAGACGAACTGAAATTATCCTAACTTTCTAAAAATCATGTTTTATTTTATTCGGTAAAATTCCTCAGAAACACATAATTACTTGCGCGCTCAATGTAGGAGCTAATGACTTTGTTGGTTCAAAATATTTTTAATCAAACCCTATTAACTTTATATTTCTTCGATTCTGCAATGAAGAAAGTTATTTTCTTGATGTCTATGCTTGCTTTGGCATTGGTGATTCCCATGGGAATTGAACAATCCTCTGCAACAGAAAAGGTCAGTGACATAAGAGAGCGGCTGATTGAGTTGTTTGCACAAGCAAATACAATCCAAGATGAAATCATAGAAGAGGAGAAGCTTGCAGCAGCATCTCAGACAGAAGAGCAACGAAACACGCATCTTGAGAACATCGCAAACCTTAATGAAAGGCTGTCAGCAATAGATGAGAAAATTCAACGGTTATCCCCGATTTCTGACACATACGAAGGCCAGACAAACAAGGTAGACAGAATGCCACGGTCATCGTCAGGCCATTATGTGATAGTGGATGACGCACAGATTGGATGCAATAATTCAAGCCAGACATATAATGCCAGAGCAACCATCAACACGCCAACAGACACATCATACTGGGCAATCATATACACCGATCCCCTATCTATTGGTGTATATCCAGCATGCTGGGGAACCTCATTTTACACGTATGAAGTGATAGTTCACAACTTCACTCAGGGTTGGCTATGTGCAAGCAACAACATCGTAGACAACAACGCCACATTCCAGCAAACCTGTACGGACAGGATCATGCATGACGGAGACCTAGTCAAATTTACCACAATCGCGCATTATTCAATGTGGAACATAGAGAGAGACAGATACCTCGTGCTGTGACATGCTGACCAATAAAACCTATCCATTTTTTTTATCCATTCGCCTGACTACAAGACAGGTATACATGATGTCGTCAGGCAAACCCGTGTGCCCCATCTGCCAGAAAGAGTACGATGGGGGAAAACCATTTGACACCACCGGCGTCTGTGACAAATGCAACGTCTCTTCAGGGCTTGATGTGCCTTTATGGGCAATAAAAAAACTATACCGTATTTTTGATACTGACCCGCTTGCATTTTACCATAGAAAGGACGTGTTGGAAAAAATCATTAATGATGGTTTACCGTCTGGCTAGATCCAATCCTGAAGTAATGTTCTACCTAACATACCAGAAACCAAACATCAATAAGATAAACACTTGGATTAAATTAAATCCTTACTAGTTATTCTACCACAACTAATCCGGTCTGTCATGGGTGAGGCATGCAAAAATATCGGTATGTTCTTTTCCTGACAAATTTATAGCTAAACAAGGATCCCGCTGGATACTCTCCATGACCCAATTCCCATCACAGAAAAGCTGATAGTGTCAGAATCCCAAAAACAACCAAGATATGATCCCTCGTACCATGTGTCTGCGTTTCTCCCTGTCCTACAGATCTGGACTGTGGTAAGGTAAGATGCTACAACTTCCAAGTGACGGGAAGTAATCCACCTAGTTTTGACAATGGTAAACGTTCCCAGCTATAGCCGTTTCGATGTCTCGGTAAATTGCAAAGACTTAATGACGTCACACTAAATAGATATGATTGTAGTCGGATCTGAACAATTGTGAAAAGATAGACGGATAGAAAAAATAACATAATTAGGGATATAAGGAACTTTTTGCTGTAATTCTATATGGCAAAATACGACGGTCTGCTAGGACAACCAGTACTTGAAGTAGAAGATCCGGACAAGGAGGGTGGAATTACTTTTATCTTTAAAGATAATAGATTTTTGTTCATAAAAGCAGTTGATGGAAAGATTGAGGCGGTATCAATTCCAGAGTAGGTGAATAATGAATGACGAAATTTGATTCAATCAAAATGTTAGAGCTAGTCAAGGTTGAAGATCCTGATGAGGATGGCGGTATAACGTTGGTCTTTCAAGAGAATAAGACTTTGAAGATAAAAATTGTGGATGGGAAATTAGTTTCAGAATTTATTTAACTAATTTTTACATGTTTTTCATAAAATTCAATCGCAGTCTCTTGCACCTGAGATTGAATAGAACCTGGTCGTTCATGTCGAATCTTTTCAATTGCTTTATCCGCTGAGAATTTTTTGTATTTGATAAAATAACATGCAAGTATAGTACCTGCTCTCCCCATGCCTGCAGCACAATGAACCATCACAGGTATATCATTTTTGATTTTTTCTTGAATAAAATCCACTGCGGCGTCTATTCTGTCTATATCAGGAGCTGTTAAATCAGGAGTTGGTACGTGTAGATAGTCAATGTCTTTTACCCACGTGGCAGGTAAAGCATTCTCAGTCATAGTTACGATTGATTTTACACCTTGGCTCAAAACCCAGTTAAATTCATCAGAACTTGTAGGTATGCCTGAACCTGCTAATCTCTTCTCAATTAGCCAAGAAAAATTAGTGGGTTTTTTTGTGATTCTTCCGTGAATCTTTCTATAAAAATTTCCGGGTCTGCTCATACAGAATGATAATTAGATTGTATATTTTTAGTATTGGAAATATGTCTTTTAATAAATTATAGTGCAATAGCACGCACAGGAGAGCCGGTTGCATCTTGGAGTTTTAATGGAAGAATTGCAAAATCAAAGTTTATGGAAGATATCTTGTCCAAATTCGTTAGATTCTCTACTATCAAAATATTATGTCGAGAGAGAGTGTGGTGTGCGTGGTATGAGGTATCTTGCCCAACATCTATGCTTGGAGAATCTATGCCAACTAGATTGATCTTTTTTGATGCTAGATATTTAGCAGAGGATGCATCAAGACCGGGGTTTTCAGTAAAATAGTTCTCTTTTTTCAGATTTTTTTGCCATGACGTAAAAAAGAAGATCGAAGAGTTGTTTGGAATCTTTCCATTGATTTTTTCAAATGCTATAATATCGGACTTTGTTATAACGTTGTTGGAGCTGGTTTTGGGAAGTTTGATTAGAATGGCCTTGCCAACTAGTCTAGCTAGTGAGATTTGGTGAATCTTGAGGCCGTCCTTGACAAAATGATATGGTGCATCGATATGTGTACCAGTATGCGAGCTGAGGAACAATAATTCAAGGTTATATCCGTCTTTTTGGATGTCTGCCCATCGGATAAATTGCGGTTGTGGCGAACCTGGAAAGGTTGGAATTGATTTTGTTATGGTAAGGGAGAGATCTAGTGGATGCATGCTGATGTACGTATAGAAAAATAAGTGGTATTTAATCAATTTTAAGGTAATCAAGGGAATTACATACTTGGATTACATTATACACGTCGCTTATATATAATACACAGACTATTAACTAGATGAAAAAAGAAATAGAAGATTTTATTTATAGAACAGTGATTGTAAAACCAAGGCAGACAAAAGAATTGTCATTAAAGGCACGCAAGATTGCAAATTTTCAGACGTATTTTTTCAACATGGGAGTAGAGACAGGACTGGTTGAAAAATATGACAAAATCAAGACAAGTCCAGTAGTCGGAAATGTACCCATTAGGCAGGTTTTCCGACATCATACGGTTGACCCACCATCCTACATAATTCCAATGCAACCATTGCTGTAGCATATACGACAAGTGCCAAAGTCACACGATCATAACTCGAATCTGCACGATACTGCTCCACTGCCCACGCGTTGTACATGAACAGCGAGACGTAAAACATGATTACCCTAAACGACGCATTGCGGCTTGTTGTCCTCGGGCGTACCTGCTCGACTTGCTTGTATCCTGTCTCTATCCCCCACCTTCTCCGGTACTCCTCCGGAAGCGTCTCAATCTCGTCTAGTGCCTTGGTAGGAGAAAGATTGGTGGCAAAGACATGATATCTTTCCGTGGTATTGACATCAGGATCGTCTATCTTTTTTGAGGGTGTGATTATCAATGTGAATGTGACAGACTGGCCTGCTGCGTTTCTGACGGTGTACTGCGAGACTGCCTTGCGTAATTTATCGTGATGCTCTTGTATCATCCTCTTTATCCCCGTGTTCTTGACTGCAGGCATCAGGAACTTGCGTCCGTGTTCTGATATAAGTTTGATTATCTCAGTCGAGTAAAACTCGCGGTCCATCAGCAGCAACCGGGCCCGTATCCTGTAATCCACGAGTTTTTGGACGAATTTACGCACAAAGTCGGCGTCATCCACGCTGCGCGTGACCTGCATGCACTCCAAAATGGCCGGAACCTGTTCTGCTACCACATGCATTGTTGCGTAACACTCGAACTTGCTTGTACCGCCCTTTGGTTTGGATCTTGTCAGATGTGACATGTTGTCCTTGTCGTGCCTTGGTATCAGGTGTTTATCTATTGCTACTAGTACGCCCCCCTTGTACCGGCACGTATTCTTGGCAAGCCTTGCGGTGCGTGTGATCATATCCGTGCAGAGCTCGTCTGCACTGTCTGATTCCAGCGAGTTTATCATGTTGCGAAACCACTTGGGCGACGGCATCCTCTTTTTGGCGTGCTTGAGCAGCCGGATTGCCTCCTCAGAAGCTATGTTGGATTCAGACATCTTCATCAGTATGGCTGCAAACTCGCTTACCCCGTATTGGGCATTGTTCCTCGTAGAGAATCCTATGGGTGCAGACTCTAGTATTCCTGACAAGGTATTAAGTATCCTTTCTCCAATCTTATTGTGGTGTACCTGCCCACCTTTTTGCGTTAACACTAAGGTGGGTAAGGGCACTGTAGGTAATAGATCAGTATGTTCGAAGAATGTTAACATAATTGAGAACGTCTGTTGGTTGATTTAGGGAGTACATTTCCGACTACTGAAGTCGTGCCATTACTAATATACATCACACCATACCATGGAGCAACAGATACCACACCAATGTGGCAACGACTGCGTTCCAACAGGGGCATGATACGGCAGACAAACATTTGAAATCCTGCGCAAAAAAACGTAGAGTACGAAATTGGGCAAAAAAGACTGGGGGTAAGAACCACAACTGGCACATGTCATTTAAAAATCTCAAACCAAACAAATGGATTGACAGAAACAGTTTGTTCAGAAACTCCAAAAATGCAAAGCATGCATCCATAACAGTAAACGGTCAGAATCCCTCGCTAAGGATGAGAAAGTGGAAAAAACTGTACATGAACCTGCCTAGTATAGGCCAGGTGGAGCTGTTGTCGTCTTTGAAGAGTCTTCCAAAGCAGCTGGTATGTGAAAGAGACAAAAACAGCACTAGCAAATTCTATCAGACCAACATTGTATCATACAGGCTTGTAGAGAACACCAAAAAAATCACTGCCAATACAAACGATTCGAACCGCACGTTTGAGATCCATCTGACACTAAAAATACGGAGACCTAAAAATATGAATTGTACAGTCGTATGCGGAATAGACATGGGAGTTAAGAGATCCCTAGTAGTTCATGACGGAATAAACGCCGATTTTTACAGGACACCTTATACCTGTAGGAGAAAAAAAGATGATGTGATCTCAAAACAACAGTCAAAAAGAGATGATCACAAACTGCATAGTAACAGATGGAAAAAAATGATCGCAAATTGAAGAGGATGAAAAAAACACTCAACAACAGAAGAACAGAGCACAATAATTTCCTTGCCAAACAGATTGTGATGAGAACAGGAGTGATAGTCATGGAAAAACTAAACATTGGCAATATAACTGCAAAAAATGAAAAGTGGAAAAGCGGTCTTAACAGGGAGATTTACGGGGCAGGTATGGGAAGAATGGGGGATAGAATAAAAATGACTGCCGAAAACCATGGAACCAAAACACTTGAGATTGTTCCGCACTACACCAGCATAACGTGTAGTAAGTGTAATATGATCAACTGTAACTCTAGAACCACCAGGGATGTGTTTCAATGCGTATGCTGTGGATTTTTGTGCGATGCAGACGGTAACGCCGGCGCAAACATCAGACATTACGGACTTCCGTGCATACGAAGGCTCCCGCTTGTAGACAGATATGGAAACTACAGGTGTGACAGCATGGAAAATATTATTTTAGCTAATAAAAATGGCACATCTAATAGTGTCAGTGTTATTAGTGGCGGTAGGGATTATCGTCATAAGACAAAAGAATCAAGACATGGCTTACACCATGTTGTTTCTAAAAAAGACGGCAAGAACCAAGCTGTGAATGATTTGTTGGACTGTCAGAAAAAAACTCTGGTGCAGAAATGTAACCTAGGTATTTAAGTCCCGTAATCAAGGATTAAATAATGTCATTAAATGTGGTTGTTAGATGTCGACTGCGTATGTATTAGTAAATTCAGATTTGGGATCAGACCAGTCAATTATCAGTGAATTAAAACAGATTCTCTCAGAAGAGGACGTGCAGTTTGAGATTCAGGGAATATACGGCATATACGATATTATTATAAAAATATCTTCAGAGAACGGAGAGAATCTTCGTGCAATAATTACAAATAAGATCAGAAGAATTAACAAAGTCCAGTCAACCTTGACTATGATGGTAATTGAAGAGCAAGAAGATCTATAGTTGTTTTATTGCATCAACTGTTTTTTGTATTTGAGATTCTGTGTTGAAGAAGTGCGGAGATGCACGTACGATCTTTTGATCAAAGATCTCTCTTACAGCTAGAATAATATTCTGTTTTTCAAGTCTATCTACAACTTCTTGGGAGCTGACTCCTCTAATGTTAAAGGAGACAATGCTAGTCCTGTCATCTTTGTCTTTTGGGCCATATAGTGTAACATTTGGAATTTTTATCAACTCTTCTCTAAGAAGGTTGGAGAGGTGCTGGTTTTTTTGCTGAATGTTGTTTATACCAAAATTCACTAAATAGTTAGCAGATGACTCTAATCCAACAATTCCTACATAATTTCTAAAACCAGTTTGAAATTTATCAGGCAGATCTTTAAATGCAATCTTGGTATCGTCGTAAACCATTCCAGATTCACCACCAATCGTTGTTGGTTGGAGTAAGTGACTTGATTCTCTCCTACAATAAAATAATCCTGTACCCATTGGACCACAAAGCCATTTGGAGCCGTTAAAAGACATAAAATCACATTGTATTTTTGATGTGCTTGCATCGTCTATACATCCTACAGTTTGTGCACTATCAAGAAAGAAGGGTACGTGGTGTTCTTGAAGAATTTCACCTATTGTATTGACAGGTAACAAAGCGCCAGTGTTATACAGTGCATGACTTAATGCAACTAGTTTTGTACTAGAATTATTACTAACATATGATTTTAGATCATCTAAATTGAAAAAACCATTATCGTCAATCGTTAAGTTTTTTATGGAAATCTGTTTTTCCTTTAATTTAATCCAGGGATAGAAATTAGAATGGTGTTCATGTGCCATTCCACGAATAATAATACTAGAATTGCTATCAAAGGATAATCCATTTGCTACAAAGTTAATTCCGTCAGTTGTGCTTTGAGTAAGAACTACCTCGTCTGGCTGACAGGAGATGATCTTGGAGATGATCCTTCTGACATTTTGTAGTTTTTCATTGATGAACGGTCCTGCATCCTTTGAGTCAGGACCTAACGAATTATACGTCATTAGAAATTCGTTCATGGCTTCAATACTTTTCAGAGGCATAAGGGAAACAGACGCGTTGTTTAGATAGATCTTCTCAGATTTAGGAAAGTCGTCAGAGACGTCTTTTGATACTATATTCATTATTATATCTACACGACGCTAAAGGGATATTGGATAAAAACCTTGAACGCGTCGTAGAAAATAGTTTAGAGTGGATTCAAAACGAGTTTGATCAGTATAATCCAAATATTGTTTCTTGTTTAGAACCTTTTCATAAAATAGAGTTTCTTGATAGGTTAATTAATTCAAGAAATGAATCTGTCATCTTTATTGATCTTGACTTGCTTTATACAGGATATATTAGATCAGGCATGATTCAAAAAAGGGAGGGTGTATCAATTCTCACACCAAATAAGAGAGATTGGGGAGATAAGCTGTCTAGAGTGATATCCAAGGCGTCAAAAGAGAAGTCTTTGGTGATCATTGATTCCTTAAATGGAGTTTACAATTTATTGGGCAGTCAAAAGCATGCACAATTTGTTCACTCATGTATCATGCTACTAACATCCTTTGTGAGGCAGCCCAAGTCCTCGGTAGTTATAACCGGTATGGTAAGAAAGTCAGAGAATGATAGGTGGCTTTTATCCCCAGGAGGACGTTATATCTTACAGTCCAAGAACACAAAAAATTACCTTCTTCAAAAAAATATAGACGGCCTTACAATCTTGCCACTTTGAAAGGTTGTAAAATAATGTCTCAAGCACTATTATAATGATTTATAACGCCGTTATAAAACAACAAACGCCGTTATAGCATGATAATTTTAGGTAAATTATATTAATGATGATTCAAGATTTAATTTCATAATGCCAGTAGGAATTATTCCAGACATCAGTGAACAGATGTGTATCGGATGCGCACTATGCGTAGAAATCTGTACTACATTAGGTCCAGATGTCCTTAGAGTAAAACCAGTTGAAGGCTGGAAAAGAGGTAAAGCATTTGTATTTTATCCAGAGAGATGTATTTCTGATGGTGCATGCATCGGTGTATGCCCAACAAAAGCGATCTTTTGGATGAGACCAATGGACTTTACAGTTGGACAACCAGTTCCACTCTACAAGAACTCCGTCTTCGTCAAAGGTTGGACTGAATTAATCGACTAGATTAACTCAATCAATTTTAACCTCTTTTTATTATTTAAAATCTTAACAATAGTTATTGATAATGTGCACTTGTTTTGATATTGAATATGGTCTGTGTTTAAAGAATGTTTGATCTAACTGTTAAATTAATTAACAAATTAAGAACTGTCTGTAATCGGTGTTATATGTTACAAATTTGTGGTTAATTGAATAATAAAAAACATTTGAGAAATATGATTGAAAGTGAGATTAATTACTATGTTGTGTGTTATATTTTTCTGATTTTAGAAAATGTGTAATGTGTATTTGGTAGTAACAGATCTGCCATTTGGAGGAATTAATTAATTGGTTTGAGAACCTCGTGATCATCTAATCTTGGTTGTTTTGTTCATCTAGTTTGGGTTTCGACCAAGTAGAATCAACATACTTCATGGGATTCATATTACGATCTGCCTCTCTCTCAGCTTGTTCAACGGTAAGGCCAAGATAGTCAGCAAGGCGTTTAATGTCAGAGCTCAACGTATTACCTCCGTCTTGTTATCTGAGTCACAAAGTACAACTGGATGTTCCTATGCTTTGGCTATTTTTTGTGTGTAGATTTGTTTTTCGATATAATCGGATTTCATACCTATCATACTAATACAAATATAATAAATCCATCAGAATTATTTTTGAGTAATTTTCATGCATCAAGATTCAACTTATTAGTCTTCATTTAACTACACATATTCGGTATATTGTTCAGTTATATCTATATTATTACTGTATTATCTTATGTAATCATACTTTTGATGAATTACAACCGTCAAGTAAAATAATATTGTAATGACTGATGTATATAATAAGTATAGTTTAGCTGAGTTTGTGATACATCTAAGCAGATTTACAATCGTTTGTTGTATTTGTTAAACAGTCAACTTAGTTACAATTAGGAAATTTCATAAATTTTGGACGGAGGCGTCGTCCAGATAATATAATGTGTGTGTAGTGTTGTTTTGGTGCGTCATAGTTTGCTAAAATGAAACAATCGTTGGTGGTTATTCTGTTTCAATTAAATGATCAATAATGTGCCTTTGTTATTATTGTTTATTATTAGAATTAAATACAATAATTTGTAAAAAAACAAGCATAATAGTATAATAAATCTCAATAATAGTTCAAAAAATAAAATAAAATATTTAACAATTAATTGTTTATAGCATATATTCTTCTAAACTATGAGAAGGACATATTTGGCTAAAAATAAGAAAAAAATTGTAATTTTAGGCGGAGGCTTTGCTGGAATAAAATGTGCCAGAAAGTTAGAATCACAGTTTGGTGACGATCCTGAGGTAGAATTGGTAATTGTAAGTGAAGATAATTTCCTATTGTTTACACCAATGTTACCACAGGTTGCGTCTGCAATGATTGAAGCAAGACATATTGTTTTGCCTATTAGAACCATATGTAAAAAAACAAAATTTTATGAGGGCCGTATCAAAAACATTGATCCATATGGAAAAATAGTAACTTTATGGGGAACCAGAGATAAGAGGAGTCTATCGATTCATTATGATTTTTTGGTACTTGCACTTGGTAGTGAGACTAACTTCTTTGGAATGCCAGATGTTGAAGTGAATGCATATACTATGAAGACATTGAATGACGCACTCATGTTAAGAGGTCGGGTAATTGATATGTTAGAACAAGCGGTAAATGAAACTGATACTATTCGTCGTAAAAAGTTTTTGACTTTTGTGGTAGTGGGCGGAGGCTTTGCTGGAATTGAGACTGCCGGTGAGTTAATGGATTTGTTATTAGATGCGCGTAAGCATTACCCTACTATTCTTAAAGAAGATATCAGAGTAATCGTGTTAGAAGCACTGGAAATAATTTTGCCTGGATTTAATGAAAAATTAGCAAATTTTGCTAAAGAAAAAATGACAGAGAGAGGGATTGAAATAAAATTAAAAACTGCAGTAACTTCATTTGATGGAGATGAAGTCATGATAAAGTCGTTGGATAACGAGTCGTCAGATGGGCCAGAAATTAATTCAATAATTACTAAAACTTTAGTTTGGACTGCAGGAGTCACTCCAGTAAACACAATTAAGAGATCAATGTTTAAAACGGAGAGAGGGAAGATTGTAGTTAATGAATATCTAGAGGTTCCAGAATTTCCAGGAATCTTTGCAATTGGTGATTCAGCATTATTTATAGAGCCTAAGACAAAACGGCCGTTGCCTCCTACTGCACAAATTGCTGAATCACAAGCAGAGATCGCTGCAAAAAACTTGATAGCGTTGATCACAAATACTGCTAAAAAAAAATTTGTGTATCGTAGCAAAGGACAAATGGCAATTATTGGAAAAAGGACAGGAATTGCTTCGTTCTTTGGAATGAATATTTCAGGATTTTGGGCGTGGTTGCTTTGGAGGAATGTATATCTTTCAAAAATTTCAACAATCGACAAAAGAACTAGGGTACTTCTTGATTGGATAATAGATCTGTTCTTTGATAGGGATATTGCAAGATTAAAAATATTAAATGTAAAGGCGCAAAAAGAATACAAGCCACTCGATGAAGTAGATGATGTGTGGTAATTACCATACCATCATACTTTCAATAAAACTTGTTGATTTTGTAGATTTGGTGTGGCTGTTATTGTTATCGTCTGATCTTGTAAATTATTGCGGCAGGTGCTACAAAATACATTCCAACATTCAACATAATAATTGATAGACCCACTGATATCATCTCAGCTTCAGAGTTAACTTCGACATGATTAAGGATTGAGAGGGTAGTTAGCATTGGAGTAATTGAGAGTCTGACTATTTCTTTGAACAGTGGGTTTTCGCGTTCTAGATCAGCAATCATTGGTGAAAAAGAGTAGTAAAACTGGTTAAATCCATTCATAAAAGCAGTTCCAGATTCCGTTGATAAGATGGTGTTGTCTCTGAGTTCTCTTAGTTGTTGTACTTGGGGTGCCAATTCAGAACCAAATGTTGCAGTAGCAATCAAACAGCCGCCATTTTCATCAGAGGATCCGGTGTCAATGTCGCCGGCGTCAGTAGAAGCAGTAGGCTCGGATATTATTTCAATAGAGTTAATTAGTTTCGTAAATTGTGGTAAATGTGTATCAAAATCGTCCTTGTCATCAAAATAGGTAAATACATAATATTTTTCCTCATCATAGATTATGGTTTTCTCGAATTTTATATAAGTAGGCTGGCCGCCAAGGTCAAAAACACTCTCTGCAACAACACTGTGTGACTCGTTGTCAATGATGGTGGTGTCCTCTTGTGAAATTATTGTCAAGATTTTCCCTTCAATAGCTTCTTTTAGAATCTCAAAATCGGCAGCCACGATCTCATCTAATGTTTGTCCATTAGTTTGCTCCACAGATAAGGATATGGCCGCAGGGAAGTTTCCTATTGTAGGACCTAACGCAACCATGTCAGGAGCGTTCGGATCTGTGTTATCTAATTCTTGTAAAAGCCAACCTTCAGGTATATCAAATTTAATATCATGCTCAACACTTTCAAACGTTGTATCCCCTACAGGGGGAGGAATAGATGTATTGGGGTTGGAGAAGGTGTCAATGCGTTGCGGCTCATCTAGTTCAAGAAGATCGGGAACATTAGCTTCATCAAGCACAAGTACGGATAGAATTCTGGCGTATTGAGGATCCAAGGGAGCGTCTCTGTCGTTTGTTTCTACTGCGGCAATTTTGTCAAGAGTTGCAAAGCTCTCTTCAGTTGCTATTCTGCCAAACACGGTATATTGACCATCAAGAAAGTTAGCATCTTTATGTACTATGAAAAACTGTGATCCTGCACTGTTTGGATCTTGAGCCCTAGCCATTGAGACTATGCCACGATTGTGTTTGATGTTATTAAACTCTGCATCCAGATTTGTTGCAGGGCCGCCGGTTCCCCAAGTACTCGGATCGCCATCAATTGTGTTTGGATCACCGCCTTGAATCATAAAGTCGGGAATAATTCTATGAAATAACACGTCATCATAATAACCAGATTCAGTTAATTTGATAAAATTCTCTACATGGTTTGGGGCATCGTCTGGGAAAAAATCAATTATGATGCTTCCATGGTTTGTGTTCAACACAACTAGTTTGTCGTCATACTGAGCAAAGGCGTGGTTGGTAAAACCAATTGCAAATAGCGAGACTGCAATAATAAGGAATATTTTATTCAATAATTTCATCAATAAACACTTCTTTAAAAGCTAATTGTATTTTAGTGCTGTCTAAATTTTAAACTAAAAATTATACAAGTCAAGAGATCACGATCTTGTATTGTTTAATAAATAAAATATGGTAACAGAGTGTGCGCACGTGTTGCCTGTAAGGAAGAATCTACAAGAGATAAAAAATAAAATTTGAATAAGACCGTATTAGTTTTTAATAAAGTCAAATGGATTAATAGTGTGCTATCTGATGAGAAGATCCAAGCTCATATAGTTTCGGTTTGGAGAGAGTCTAAAAAGTTTCTGTCAATCGGGGGAAGGGAAGGTATGTTGATACTAACAGATAAGCACCTCATGTTCGTGCATAAGACAGAGTCAAAGATAAATTGGTGGAAGGCAATCACGCAGAGACAGGTGATTACTTTCATAAGGTCAAGAAATGTGATGATTCGGCATGATGGGTATAATGAAGAAGATCTTATGAATGATTTAGAGGATGAACGAAATGTTGAGTTAGGTTTTGATGATATTACTAGTATTGGTTATACGGAGAAGGATTGGGGCAGTTCATTACAGCTTGAGTATGAAAAGGATGGCCAAAAAGAGAAGCATCAATACTCAATAGCTCAAGATTGGGTAAAATATCCTGCAAAAGAGCCAACAAAATACATGAAGGTTGATTGGGCATCTTTTGTGCAATATATTAAAGACAGACAAAGTTTTGTAAAATAAGATTGAGAAAAGTTTTTGCGGTAGGTGTTGGTCCTGGTTCTCCAAAATATGTAACGGGGGTTGTAAAGGAGATTATTCAGAGTTGCGATATTGTTATTGGTTATAAATACACCTTGAGTACGATAGAGGAGTGGACGAAAGGGAAAGAGATTCATGAGATTACAATGAGCGATCAGGAGGAAACTTATCAAAAAATTCTCTTGGGAACGGATGAGAAAATCTTGGTAGTTCCATTTACCGGTGATGTAAATTTTTCAGAGTCGGAGGTTGTTGACAGGCTGACAGAGATTTTTGGACGGGTGGAAATTATTCCAGGTATTAGTTCGGTTCAGGTTGCTGCAGCAAAGGCACAAGTTCCACTTGACAAGTCCAAAGTAATCACAATGCATGTAACTGCGTCGATTGAAGATAAAAAACTAGAATTACAGAAAGCAATAATTGATGGGTATAATGTGGTATTAGTTCCCAGACCATGGCCAAAACGACCAGACAAACATTTTATGCCATCAGAGGTTGCCAAGTACCTTAAAGAACGTGGGTTTGATACTGTCAAGATGAAAGTTCACGTGTTTGAGGCGGTAACAACAAAAAATGAAACACAGTTTATGGGTATGGTAAAAGAGTTGGAAGATAAAGAATTCTCTGACATGTCGGTAATGGTGTTTCACCAAAACAAGTTAGACTCGTATATAAATTACAGATGGCAGTGGGAAGTCTAGCTGCATAAAGGTTATACTTGATCGGCCAATAGATGGAATATTTAGTTAATTAGATTGGTGTGGCGTCTCGAGCTAGTTCTAACATGTAAAATTCTAGATACCCGCCAGCTAAGAGAAGACCTACAACAATCCCGATTTCAATCAATGTTGGCTTGATGAAAGGTATTAAATCCATTTTTTTACCAATCGCCCTAATTAAGATAAAACTTCTAGAAATGCCCAAAGAGTATGAAACGATCTCCATTAATCCGAACGGTGATAAGAAGATAATTGTTAGTGGTTGAATGTGTGACAGTTCAGGCGTTGTAGTAACAATTGCTGCAAAAGCAAATCCTGTGGACCAAGCAGAAAAAAGACCCCAAGCAACGCCAGCTCCGGGAATAAACATTGGTAGTGCAATAGTTGTATTATGTAAAAATATTCCAAATGCATCAATGTTAAGAACGAGCTCTTCGAATTCTTCCATAAAGATCATTGCGTCTTCGTCGCTAACGGAGGACATGGATCCGAGTTGAAAGATTGCTGCAAATAGCCACATAAATATAAAAAATATTATTATTCTTGATTTATTCACATTGCAGTTGATATTTGACAATATTTGAGAGTTGTTGTAAGCAGATTTAATTAAACCAAACCGTGTTTATGAGTATGAAAAAAGAGATGATCCCTGTACTAAACTATGCGTTAAAGAAAGGTGTTCAAATTAATCCAAGGGCTTTAGAGTTGTTAGGAAGTTTAGAGATAAAAGCGTCAGAGAAGATCATAAAAGATTTAGTGATGAAAAAGACCAAGCAGAAAATATTTCAAATTGATCAAGATGACTTAGAGACGTATCTTGGGATAAAAGAAGATCTAACATTAGAAAATGAAGTGAGGGTGGTATCAGAACCCACTAATAAGATAGCTACTGGAGAAGGGGTTGATGGATATAATGCGTTGTTTGCTAACCGTTTTCATAAACTAAGGCAAATTGTGTTGGAGAGACCGGAATCTAAGATGATTAAAACAATTGCATCAGTAAAAAGTACAAAGTCGAATGATAGTATGTATGTATGTGGGCTTGTTAATAAGAGAGAGGCCGAAAGAAGTGTTACAAAGGTGGAGATAGAGGATTCAACAGGCGTGTTTGAAGGCGTCGTCTTTGATTCAGAGTTGCAAAAGGTTGCAGGTACGCTCTTAGTTGATCAGTTTGTAATAATAAAAACAACGTTGGGTAAAAAACTAGCTTTTGTTATTAATGATATAATCTTTCCAGACGTACCACAAGAGGAGAAGAACAGATCGGGGTCGGAGGTATATGCGGTGTTTCTTTCTGATTTACATATAGGAAGTAAGTATTTTATGGAGGAGGAGTTCCTACGATTTGTTTTGTGGATGTCTAGTCCAGATCCAATTGCAAGAAAAGTTCGCTTTATCCTAATAGCAGGAGATTTAGTAGATGGGGTTGGGATATATCCTAACCAAGATAAGGAGCTGGTCTGTCAAACAATAGAACAACAGTTACAAAAAGCAGAGGAGTTAATCAACAAGGTTCCTAGAAACATACAGATTGTTATAATGCCTGGAAATCACGATCCTGGAAGACGAGCGCTACCACAGCCTGCCATACCAAAAAAATACAACTCTGGTTTGTGGGAACGGGATAATGTCTTTATGGTAGGTAATCCTGCAGTTGTCTCCTTGAATGGTGTTAAAGTAACAATGTTTCACGGTCAGAGTATTGATGACATTGTAAAGACAACCCCGGGGTTAAGTTATGACAAACCAGCCGATGTAATGAAACATCTGCTAAAAGCAAGACATCTCAACCCGATTTATGGTAGTCGAACACCAACTGCGCCTGAAAGTGAGGATTTATTGGTAATTGAAGACGTTCCAGATATTTTTCATGTAGGTCACGTTCATAGAGCACAAATAGCAAATTACAGGGGGGTTTTATTAATAAATTCAGGTTCGTGGCAAAAACAAACGCCTTTCCAAGCAAGTGTTGGAATGATTCCAAATCCGGGTATTGCAATTATGGTGAATTTGAAAACTGGCAAACCTGTCTATCAAAATTACAATATGACATCAGATAATGTCTTGTAAAACTAAATCGTCATGAAATGTTTTTTTAATTATTTCAGAAGAGATTGTGGATTTGTATTTCTTTGTTCTTCCATGGATGCCCTGATGAACGACTCGTCCGGTGATCAGCCCAGATAATTCAATTTCATTGAGTATTTGTGTAACGCGTCTCTGGGTTAATGCGTCTTGATTGACTGTTTTACAGAGGTTTTTGTAAGAAATGTAAACCTCACCAGTAGATGATCCGTTTGCTTTCATAATAGCGAGAAGAACTAGTTTTTCTTGTAGGGTATACGATCGTAACGTGATCTCTTCTTTGTTTTCTTCTATTTTTTGAGTTGCTTCTCGTATGTGGATGGCTGTAACGTGGTTTGATTGTTGGCGTTCTGCGATCTCTCCGGCTACACGGATTAGGTCAATTGCTCTGCGTGCGTCACCGTGTTCTGCTCCTGCAAGAGCAGCACAGAGGTTTAAAGCTGCATCATCAACTGCGTTCTCTATAAAAGATTCATTAACTCTTTCTTCAAGAATTTTTCTAATCTGTTCTACATTATAGTTTGTAAATACAATCTCTTCCTCGCCTAAACTACTAATTACTCTTGGATCTAATTTTTCTTTAAATGTTAAATCGTTTGAAATACCAACTATTGTTAGCGAGCCCTGTTGCAATCTCTCATTTGCGCGTGTAAGTTGATATAAAATATCTCTGCCAGTTTTAATTACTAGTTGTGTAAGATAATCAATTTCATCAATTACTAAAATCACATTAAGGTTATCAGCAGTTATTCTATTTAGCAGTCTCTTAAAGACTTCACTTGTTGCTAGACCTGTTGATGGTAAGGTTTTTTCGTTTAAATCAAGTTGCCGACCTATACTAACTAATAATCCATATAATGTTGTTTCGTCTTTTGAATTAGAATAGATGAGTTTAATTGGGAACTTGGATTTTTCTACCCGTTCTTGAATTTTAAAAAGGATTTTTTTTACCACTAAAGTTTTTCCAGTTCCAGGTTTACCATATACAAGAAGGTTTGATGGTCGTGATTGTTTTAAAATTGGTAAGAGGGATTGTGTTATTTTTTCTTGTTCCGTATCCCTATGTAAGATTGTTGTTGGTATGTATGTAAATTGAAGGGTTTCACGATTTTTTATAATTAGTTTCCCAGATTCAGCTGCATCAAGTAACCTATCTATTGGGTCAGACATCCCACACACCTATATTTCCATTAGATTTCATTATTAGTATATTATAGTTGAAATAATAAAGTAAAGAGTAAAGTAACAATTGTAATTTAGTTTGTAATTAATTATTTTTATATAAATTAATTTTCTCAAAAAAAATAAAGAAAATAAGAGTGGAAATACTGGTGTGTGGGTTCCAACACCAATTCATTAACAAATTGTTATTATCTTGTTAAGATATTGAAGAAAAACCACATTTCAACCCCTTCATTTCCACTCTAGGCATAAAAACCATTATTAACACTGTTAACCATACCATTTCAACCCCTTCATTTCCACTCTAGGCATAACCACCCATAAAACTCCTTTATTTTAATAAAATTATTGTTAATATTAAAAAACTACCTACGCACAACCCATACAGTCAAACTTAACAATTCAATTAGTTAACAAATATTTTATGAAGCTTTGAATTGTTAATGTTTGCTAGTATAAATCCTAATAATGACCAAAAAACAAATTAGAATAAATATTGAAGACTCAACTGGTGCCAGTTATGATATTAAATTAAATGGAAATGTTACTCGGGATAAGGTTCTAAAATTATTTGAAGTGATGGATTTAGTAGATATTGAGAACCCTCAAGAATTTACAAATTTAGACTCTCTTGGTGCTAAAATATGGCATATTGTTGACAAATTCTATCCATTAGGCAAATTTACCTCTACTAATATTTTAGAAAAATATGAAGACGAGTACAACGAACCTGTAAAACTAAGCGTAATATCGACTTATTTGTCACGATTTTCAACCAAAGGCAGAACACGTAGAGCTAGAGCAGGCCGTGAATGGATGTATCAAACCATACCATTAGAACCAAAACACCAACAACACAAACCATCCTAAATAATCCCCACACCTCATTCTATCGGATCGCCTAGTCTGACGCGAGTCTAACAGGATCTTAAAACCAACGGTGTTTTCAAACCATTACATATCGTCTTTAGAAAAACACCGTCTTGACGAGCACCGCACACATTTTAAAAAGCTCTACCGTCTTATACAAACACGTTCTACCAATCAGCAGTTCCTTAGATCGGCATCTTTGATCCCCTGTACGTTATCAGATGGGATTCCCCCCTGTTTGTCTTGTAGCTTGCAGCAGAACTGTTGCTCTCACACGACGCAAGATGTGTCGGGTCAATCCCTGTCTGGCCACCGTTAAGACTGTCGTTTTTTAGTTTTCGACTGCTTATTGCAAACAACAGCACTCCTCCAACAACAGCCATTCCAGCCATTCCGTACATTATGATTGCAGGAAATTCGCCGGTATCAGGTTCCTGCTCGACAAGTGATCTTAAGCTTGTGTGAAATACCTCCTGACCCCGCGCATCCCTTGCAGTATTTACATACCCCTCAAATGCAATACTTGCATCATCATCTGACCTGACCGTCTTTATGGTGTATGTCTTATCAAGACTGACCTCCTCAACAACATCCTGGTTGTCCGCACCACACAGTCCGCGGAATATGTCGCATGTACCCATTGTGTAATGCGTGACAACATACTTTCCAGTATAGTTGTATGCTTTAGCATCTGAAATTATTGCCGTATTATCAAACAGCGAATGCCACTCCTTCAACGGCAGTTCCAATATTCCACCGGCATCAATTATGGGCAGTTCCAACATCGCCACATTCCCGAGCCTCTCTGAAACTTCGGGCACCATCACATCAAGGGCCGCTTTTGGGCTGTTCACATTAAACGGCCCGTAGGCCGTCTGAATGATGACCGGCCCATCAATTGAAATTCCACGCCAGTTCGCATCAACTGTGCTTTTTTCAAAGGATCTTGCAACAACGTAATCCGTAATGACAGGCTCTACGTTTATCTTGTACTCTATTACCGCATATTTCTCATTTCCATGCAGCGTGCTTTGGTAGCTGATTGCTACGCCGGTGGCAACTGCGTTGCTTGACACATTCTTTAGATTCTGGTTTATCTGCTCTACAACCCTACTATCTGCATCCAAACTACTATCCGTTGTAAACGATAGGGCGCGCTCTACATCTTGCAGCATTTCTGAGATCTCTCCGCCGTCAGGATACTGGATATATACTATCTTTAAAAATTGAAATGACGGTCTTATCACGTCCCCGTCCGCCAGCACTACAGCATTAAGCTGTGCTGCAGTTGCAAATGGCACGCTCATTGACATACAAACAAACATTACAAGGACAACACATCTCATACAACTAATATATCTATAAAAATAAATATATTCATTATTATCAAATACGTGTAGTATGATAAACATATCCACCGCAGAACGGACCTCGATAGATATATTCAGGGCTATAATGGATCATGGTCCACTTAGCCTGTACTCTGCAACCAGCAAGACCAAGATATCAATCGGTACGGTTCACCGGCATTTCAAGCAGTTGCAGAAGACTGGAATGATACGCATTTATAGCTTACAAAAAGGGGGAAGAAAAAAGATAGAGTATGGCCCCACAATCCATGGCATGGTAAGTGTGTATAGAAAAGACGCTGATTTTGCAGAAAAAATCGAAAATTATTTTCTGATATGGATTGAGCGCAAGGAGTTTCAAGAAGATCTTGCCGGCGAGGGGTTTGATACGTCAATTGAGAATTTAAAGAGATCAAAACACGTGTTCCGAAAGTACATGGATTATTTCAGTGCAGTAGTACGACTGATAGACAGGACGAAGAGAGGAGATGAGGATAATGATGATGGCAGCAGCAGCAGCAGCAGCAGCAGCAGCGACACAAGCATGTCTGCCCACGAGATGCAAGTATTTTTTAGTTCCATGACCCTTTCCTCCGACTCACACTATCGAAAACTCTGGATAGATCTGTACAACGAACTTCCAGGCATGCAGAAAAGCCTTGATGAACAGATGGAGAACCTGATAGCATCATACCGAGAATTCAAAAAAAGTTTTAAAAAATAACTTATATCGAAAATGTATATGCTATGGTGGCTATTATAACTACTACAGGCACAAGATAGAAAAACCTGTTGATTCTCCTCTCTTTATTTTTGTGTGTAATATACAGGATGACACCTACCGACACCGCCACAACCACGTTTGCGACATCCATCACGCTGTTAAACGCGCCGCACTGGCGAAATCCCCACGCACAGTAGGACATCAGAAACGCGGTGTTCCATGCGGAGTGAAACAAAATTGCAAACCACCCCTTGCGGCTTATCCACGTTCTTATGCTGAAAAACACATGCGGAACTGCAAAAAAGAATCCGCCGTAGGACAGCGATTCAATTGAGAGTGCTCCGGAACCGTACAGGTGCAACACCGACCAGATTGCCCCTGAACCTAGAAGCAGAAGTGGGTTGCCGGCCAGCATGTAGTATGGAATTCCAAAAAACACCGCCTCTTCCAGCAACCCAGAGCTTAGCGCAAGGGATACGGACACTGGAAAATGGGGTGCCTCGTAGCCTGGAATGGCGCTTGTGGCAAAAAAAGATCCCGCATACCACAAAAGCAGGCCCAATCCATGGTAGAACAGACCCATCTTGAAGATGTAAAATATACTGTTGCTGCGGAACGGAGTTAGCCATGTCTTTGGGTTGGCATCATGAATTTCAGGGATCATGTGTTGTGTTGGCTAGATTTACATTACATTTAACCTCCACGAAGTCATCAGAGTTCCTGAGGTTTTCATAAGGACAGTATCATGCCGTCTGATCTGGACGCCTTCAGGCAGTCTGTTGCAAACCCTCCAAGATTATTTTTGGTATCTGTTCACGCAGTTTGGGAAAATCCTCCGATTTAGGCACAAATTTAGCATGCTTTGGCGGCATTGATTATTTTTCTAGGCACGACGTAAACACGTACCAAAACCGCATCGGCGGATGCGGCAAGTTCATGTGCTGGATGCAAGACATTGTACAGCACTAAAATTATTATAATAAACTACACCATTCTACCAACCACAAAAACCATCACTAGATATATCACCATTGATTTTTTATGACAGACAAACCATCAAAAACACACGCCTTCAACTAGTTATAGGACCTCTTAGATCAATGAGCAAACAAAGAAAAGACATCTATATTTTTTGATATCTAAAACTACATATCTTATAGGAACCAGTTTCCAACAACTTCAATTTTATACAATTACACACAAACAAATTTTTTATTAATTACATCCACATAATCGCTTAATACTCACCAAATAATTAATAACTACATATTATTCAAAACTGCCATATCTCAAAATTATATCCTTATATTATTAAATAGAATTTATCAAACACACAATGCTCCAATTATAACTTTAAATTCATGAACAATTAAGCATAATTCTATTACTTACAAAGAACAAACACACATTTATTATATCTCCACACAACTCTTACAAATTTATTCGACAATGTTTTCTTTATCCAAACATGTTGGTAGTATATATCCGGTTAAAGCAGGAAGATTACTCATACATCTTTCTGTGCTGTTGATGAATTAATTTTTCTTTGCTGCTTTACTCTTTCTTTACCCTTTTCCGTGATTGAATAGACAAACGGTTTGGTTCCTGCACGACGTTCTACATAACCTTCCTCAAACAACTCCTTCATCAACCTTGCAGTATGCTCTCTACTCTTATTTAACGTGATTTTTATATCACGTGATGTCATATCATGTTGTGTGATTAAATGCAACACATAATCCATTGTATTTAGCCGTTCGATATTAGGTTCAGCAACTATTTTTTTAGGCTCCGTTTTGGCACTACCTGTTTTATCGCCACCATCCTCCAACTCTTTGTTTTTTACTAATTCTTCTATAAAATGCCTCAAATTCACATCCTTATCCGCCGCCTCATGCTCTGTATCCTGCATTTCCATGGCATCTAGGCGTATTTTTATATCTATTAACTGCCTTTCATAATACTCCAGCCTCCCATTCTGGCCTGCATCCAAAACATCACTGTTTGGCTTTGTTGCCTGCGATATTCTATGATAAGCATACACACCAACCACGCCCACAACAAATGCTATAATCACACCTATAATCACAACGGTGTCTGGAATCTCTACTAACATCACTATTTTTACAGATCTATCGTGATTTATTGTAACTAAGCAACATTATTTTACACTTAGCTTAAGAAACTCACCCATATATCACAATAAATTTTATAATATTACACCACAATCACAGCGATTATAGATTACACGCTTGATTAATGAGCCTATCAATCAAATTAATCACATCATCTTCTTTAGTAGGATCAATATCACTCTGATTAATCACATCTACCTGTTCAGAGAGTTTTGATATCACATCAATATCATCTGGTAAAAGTATGCCCAAACCCCGAAAAAGCACAATAGTATAGAACAGACTCATAAGTTTGTCTTTTGACTGCCTAACTTGCCTATAATACGCACCCTTAGTAATGAAAAAGTCCGATTGGAGAAGACCTCGTTGATTTAAAATAATTTCAATTTGTCTCTCTGTAAACAATGATTTTTTGATAATTTTACGTATAATATTATTAAAATTAGATTTTTCTAACTTGTCCATAGCTATACAGATCTGTATATTATATTCCAATTAAACTTTAATGAGATACTTTCAAACCTATATCATGACCGAAGGAAAAACCGAAACCTATCTCAAATCAGAATTAAAAACAAAGAATGCATTATTATTTGTATTAATTGACTCAGAAGTTTCAAATTTAGAGGTGTCAAGTAAACTTGCCCAAGACGTTGAAAAGATAGGCGCCTCTGCAATTTTAGTGGGCGGTTCATCTGCAACTAACCAAATTGAGATGGCAGAAATAGTAAAAGGAATTAAGAACAATCTTAACATTCCTGTAATACTATTTCCGGGCAATACTACAGGTGTTGCACCCGGTGCTGACGCAATTTTATTTAGCTCGCTTTTGAATTCAGAAAACCCATATTTTATTACACAAGCACAAGCTTTAGCAGCACCAAGTGTTTCTCAGTTTGGGTTAGAGCCACTTCCAACGGCGTATTTGGTAATAGGTGATGGAACATCTGCTTGGTTTGTTGGATCAGCGCGTGGAATTCCATTTGACAAGCCAAAGATTGCTGCAGCATATGCACTAGCAGCTCAGTTTTTAGGTATGCGTTTTGTATACTTGGAAGCTGGCTCTGGTGCGAAAACCAACGTTACACCTGAAATGGTAAAAACCGTTAGACATACATTTAATGGATTTTTAATTGTGGGAGGCGGAATCAAGGACGTTGAAACTGCTGAGAATTTAGTCAAAGCTGGCGCCGACGCCCTAGTTATTGGCACGTTCCTTGAAAAGGGCGGAAACCTCGAAAAACTTCAAGACATAACAACGGCGATTCAAAGAGCAAAGACATAGTATCATGCTTGAAGATAATAACTCTTTTCGCACCGCCAACATTCCAATGCCCGACTACTATCATAACTATTACAACGAACTTGCAAATGAGACAACTCGTATCTTTGAACTTGCTCAAGAAGCAAAATCAACCAATGCAGATTCTTCAAATATCGTAGAAACCAAGATAGTGTATGATTTAGCAGATCGGGTCGCTAAAATGCACGATATTGATATTGCCCAACCACTACGAGATTTACTTAAAATCAACAAAAAGGAGATAGCCGCACTATACCTTGCAAGAGATATTGCGTTGGGTAAGCATTCACCACCTGATACGACTTTGGAAGAAAAATTAGATCTGGCGATACGCGTAGGTCTAGCTATTGTTACCGAAGGCGTGACTATTGCCTCACTTCAAGGTATTCATGAAGTTAAAATTAAACAAAACAAAGACAGCACTAACTATCTTTCAGTCTCAATTGCAGGACCGATGCGCTCTGCAGGCGGCACAGAATCTGCCATAACTATGATAATTGCAGATTATGTCCGAAAAATTGGACAGCTTTCCAAGTTTCAAGCTAACTCTTTTGATGACGAGACAGGCAGATTCATTGAAGAACTACGAATTTATGAACGAGAAGTGTCCAACTTTCAATTTCATATATTAGATGAAGACATCGGACACGTAATCTCCAACCTTCCAGTTGAGTTGGCAGGGGTGGATACAGATCCATTTGAAGTTGTAAATCACAAATCCATGACTCGTATCAAAACTGATCGGGTCAGGGGGGGAGCTTTGCGTGTACTAAACGACGGATTAATTGGAAGATCAAAAAAACTACTTAAAAGAATTGAATTATATGAATTAGACGGTTGGGAATGGCTCAATGATCTTAAAGGAGCCGTTAAAACAGGTGATGATCAAGAGGACGCTGCTGCTAAACGAATGCGCGAAGTAATTGTAGGCCGATCAGTTCTATCAATACCAAACAAGCTAGGGGGGTTCCGATTAAGGTATGGAAGAGCTTGCAATACCGGATTTGCCACAGTGGGAATTCATCCGGCCGTAGCTGAAATTCTTGATCATGTGATAGCTGTGGGGACTCAATTGAAAATCGATCTTCCTGGAAAAGGAGCAACCGTAGCATTTGTTGATTCCATTGATACCCCTACCGTCCGATTGCACAATGGCGATGTGATAAAGATTAAAGATGTTAAACACGGCATTCAAATCAAAAACGAGATAAACTCAATTCTTCATTTAGGGGACATCCTCATCTCATTCGGGGACTTTCTTGAAAATAACGCACAGCTTATACCTTCAGGATATGTTGAAGAATTTTGGTTAGAAGATCTAAAACAAATAATACAAAAAAACGAGTCTAATACCCAACATCTTATTCAATTTCTGAATAGAGCCCCAACACTAGATGAGGCATTAAATATATCTCTAAATTTTCAAGTCCCACTCTATCCACGCTACTTGTATTTTTGGGACAAAATATCTCCCACCGAACTCAGTAAACTTTTAGAACCAGTTAAAATGACTTCTACACACATTATATATCCAATTTCTAATAAAAAAACACTTGAAAATCTAGGCACACCTCATAAAATCGAGAATGATACAATAGTGTTGCAAGGTGATGAGACTAAACTTTTCTTTAATCTACTATTTGATAAAAAACCGTTAATTGATAATTCAACAGTTCCAGAAATCTTAACAAACGCATCAGGAATTCCAATTAACAATAAATTCTCAACTTCTATTGGAGTCAGGATAGGGAGACCAGAAAAAGCAGCCATCAGAGTAATGCAACCTCCCACACACATATTATTTCCTGTAGGCGACACCGGAGGCCCAACTAGAGATCTAATCAAATCCATCAAACAGAATCATTTTTTCGCAAACATTTCAAACAGACACTGTCATAAATGTAATCAACCATCTTTGAGCATACGATGTATTGTTTGTGGTACAGATACATCCATTAATTTCAAATGTTTTAACTGCGGTGCTGTTCTTGATGAACAATTTTGCAGAAAATGTAAGCGTAAGGTATCTGCCAATTCACATAAAGAATTTCCATTAAAATCACGGTTAGTCCTGGCACAAGAAAATATGCGCATTCGTGCAAAATCTCCTTTTAAAGGAGTGAAAGGATTAATCAGCCAGAATAAGATATGCGAGCCTCTTGAAAAGGGACTTGCTCGTCAAAACTTTGAGCTGAGCATTTTCAAAGATGGTACCACGCGTTCTGATGCTACAAACGCACCCTTAACTCAGTTTAAACCATCTTGGATTGGAACGTCAGTTGATATGTTAAAAAAACTTGGTTATACACACGATATTAACAACAAACCACTTGAAAACTCGGACCAGATAGTAGAACTACGTCTTCAAGACGTGATTATTCCATATAATACTGGAAAATATTTAATTAAAACATGCAAGTATGTTGATTTACTCTTAACCAGATTTTATCACAAGCCTGCATTATATAATGTTGGCACATTAGAAAAGTTGATTGGAAATCTGATAATTGGTTTAGCACCTCATACATCAGTTGGGGTAGTTGGGCGGATTATTGGATATACTGAGACGCATGTTTGTTATGGAACACCCAACTGGCATTCTGCTAAAAGACGAGACGCCGACGGCGATGCTGATTCCATCATGCTTTTGATGGATTGTTTTCTCAACTTTTCACTCAAGTTCCTGTCAGATGGGATAGGCGGATTAATGGATGCGCCATTACTTGTTCAGCCCAACGTTTTACCACACGAGTCGCAGCCACAAGCACATAATCTTGAAGTTATCAAGACCCTTCCTTTGGAATTTTTCCAATCCACATTCCAACGAATAAAGACCTCAAAAGTTAAATCGGTAGAAATTATTGAATCTCGCTTAGGAACCGAGAAGCAATTTTATGACTATTTTTATACACACGGCACTTCTTCTTTAACAACCTCAAAATCACGCAGTGCTTACTCTACGCTCGGTTCGATGCATGAAAAACTTGATATGCAGATTAAAAACGCCACATTAATTGAATCAGTTAATCCGGCAGAGATTGTAGCTAACATCATTACAACACACCTCGTACCGGATATTATGGGAAATCTCCGAGCGTATGCCAGTCAAAGTTTTAGATGCACAAAATGTGAAAGATCCTATCGTAGAGTGCCTCTAAACCAAAGATGCGCTTGTGGAAATAAGTTAATTCCCACAATCACAAGAGGCTCTGTTGAAAAATATCTAAAAATGGCAAAGCGGTTAGTTGACAAGTATGATGTGAGTCCATATCAGAGGGGAAGAATCAATGCTCTATCTGACGAGATAGATCTTTTATTTGGAAAAAATCAAGGAGACCAATCTCTCCTTACAGATTATGCATGACTCTAGCGCAGTTTGACATATTCATATGCGCCTAATTTTTTATCAAAACAAAACTTTACTTTTTGGTGACTTTTTCTCAAAGCTTTAACTTTTGCCAGTACTCTCTTTGGATCTTTCTTCTCAATTACAACCTGTTTCATAAATGTTGCAATCTCTACTATCTCATCTCTATTCATTCCGAGACGTGTGATCTCCGAAACACCCAATCTAATTCCACCCGGGTGGAAATAATTTCTTCCCGCCTTGATGTCCCCCGGAATGAGTTGTCTATTCACAATTATGTTCGCCTTCTCCAAATCTAACTCCACCTGTCCCCCGTTAGAATAATCCAATACATTAACGGCTATCTGGTGTGATTGGGTAAATCCTTTCTTTTCTCCTAGTACTTTGAATCCTACATTACTTAGAGCTTCTGCAAGAACTTTAGCATTTTTTATTACTTGAGTTGCATAATCTTGCCCAAATTCTAAGGCTTCTGCAAACGCCACTGCTTTTCCCGCCACATGATGAATATGATGGCTACTTGTCATACCTGGAAAGACTGATTTTTTAATTACCTCCTCATACTCTTTAGAGCCTAGAATAATACCACCTTGTGGCCCAAACAGAGTTTTATGAGTACTCATGGTCATTGTGTCCGCACCTTCTCGAAGAGGATCTTGGAACTTTCCACCAGCAATCAATCCTGCCACATGTGCTCCATCATAATTAACATGCATATCATAACTCTTAAGAAAATCTGATAATTCTTTGAGGGGGTGTGGGAATAAGAATAATGAACCGCCAAACATTGCCATCTTTGGGAGACGTTTAGCTTTTTTAAGATCTTTTATCTTTTGTTTTGTCTTTTCTACATCTATGGTCATTTCTTCTGCATTAAATGGATAGAACTCTATCTCTAACCCATGTACTAAACCTGCAGTACCAGAGTGTTCTTTTTTACCATGTGATATGTGTCCCCCTGCAGGAATTGACGGTGCAAGCATTACGTCTCTAGGATTAGTAAAAGCTGAATACACTGCCAAGTTTGCCACAACTCCTGAAATTGGTCTCACATCAACAAACTCTGCCTTGTATAATTTTTTAGCCAAATCCATGCATTCAAACTCAACATCGTCGATGTAACGGCAACCAGCATAAACTCGTTCGCCTGGCCATCCTTCAGCGTATCTATTTGCAAAATCTGAAGCCGTCGCTTCCCTAACTGCAGGACTAGGTATATTCTCACTTGCAATTAATGGAATCGAGCTATTAAAGAATTTGTGGTGCTCTTTTAATTTAGTGAAAATCTTATCATACGATCTCTTGTTTTCTGATTTAGTCATATTTCCTTACAAATAATTTCCCAATTTAAAAACACCGATACAGCAATGTTTTATGATAATAATGGTGGCAACTAAGGTGACGGCGTATAAGATAGAGCCTGTCATAAATGCAAGATATAAAAGGGGAATTTTATGTTTTGAAATCCATGAGCATGCAAGCTACATCAAAAGGAAACATGCCTGTTGTATTACTAAAGGAAGGCGGTTCTGAGACTAAAGGACGAGACGCTCAAAAAAACAACATTGCAGCAGCAAAAATTATTGCTGAAATTGTTCACAGCAGTCTTGGTCCAAGAGGCATGGATAAGATGTTGGTTGATTCATTAGGTGACGTTACAATTACAAATGACGGTGCAACTATCCTTAAAGAGATTGATGTCCAACATCCGGCAGCAAAGATGCTCGTTGAGATCTCTAAAACCACAGATAACGAAGTTGGGGACGGCACAACATCCGCTGTTGTCTTTGCAGGTTCTTTGCTCTCAGAGGCCGAATCATTAATTGACCAAGACGTCCATCCAACAATTATTGTTGATGGGTATAGAAAGTCTGCAAAGAAAGCCAAAGAGTATCTTGAGGATATCGCAGAGGCAGTTTCTGCTAACGACAGTAGCATTCTAAGTAAAATTGCCAAGACAGCAATGCAGACCAAACTCGTTAGAAAAGACTCCACTCAATTAGCAGACATAATTGTAAAATCAGTACTCGCTGTTACTGAACAAGATGGCGCAGCATTTGATGTAGATATTGATGATATTAAAGTAGAGAAAAAGGCAGGGGGCTCAATTAAAGATTCTACCATTATCCAAGGCATCGTTCTCGATAAAGAGATCGTTCACGGAGGTATGCCTAGGAGAGTTACTGATGCAAAGATTGCGTTAATCAACGTTGCATTGGAGATCAACAAAACAGAGACCGATGCAAAGATCAACATTTCAGATCCTCAGCAACTAAAAGCTTTTCTTGATGAAGAAAACAAAATGTTGAAAACAATGGTTGACAAAGTCATTAACTCTGGTGCAAATGTGGTGCTATGCCAGAAAGGATTAGATGACATGGCTCAACATTATCTAGCTAAAGCAGGCATTATTGCTGTCCGAAGAATCAAGGAGAGCGATCTTTCCAAACTTGCAAAAGCAACCGGAGGCAGAATAATAACAACTTTAGATGATCTCTCTGAGAAAGATCTTGGCATAGCCAATGTGGTTGAAGAGAAGAAGATCGAAGAAGACAAATGGGTCTTTATTGAAGGTTGCAAACATCCAAAATCGGTGACCTTACTTCTTCGTGGAGGTTCTCAGAGGGTTGTAGATGAAGTTGAACGTTCTGTTAATGATGCACTGATGGTTGTAAAAGACGTTATACTAAAACCTCAAGTTGTCGCAGGCGGCGGTGCACCAGAAACATATGCCGCAACAATGCTTAGAAACTGGGCAAAATCTCTACAAGGTAGAGAGCAACTCGCAGCTGAAAAATTTGCTGATGCATTAGAGGAGATCCCCATTACACTTGCTGAAAATGCTGGAATGGATCCAATTGATACTTTAACACTGCTTCGCTCAAAACAACAAAAAGGTGAAAAATGGACAGGAATTGATGTTATGAAGGCCGAAATTGTTGATATGAAATCAAGTGATATTATTGAACCACTTGCAGTCAAACTACAGATTGTATCGTCAGCAGCAGAAGCTGCTTGCATGATTCTTCGAATTGATGATGTAATAGCAACTCAAAAATCTGCTGGTGGACCACCTGGTGGTGGTGAAGGAGGCATGCCCGGTATGGGTGGAATGCCTGGTATGGGAGGCATGCCCGGTATGGGTGGAATGCCTGACATGGGCGGAATGATGTAGTTTTTGTTTTTAAAACTTTAATTGTCTACCATATTTACGAATCATATTGAATAAGACTATATCTACACTACTGACTAGTTTTAAGTACATCTATTTGATTATCTTTTTTACACTACTTGCAGGAGTCTTTTATCCACTCATCACAATGACCCCTTATACCGATACAGTATCTGGTGTTCTAGTGCTACTTCTCGGTCTTGTAGGAGGCATTCTGTTATACAAGGCTGCCACATCTTACAATAAAAGAACTATATTTCTCGGATCTGGATTTGCTTTACTTGGATTATCCTTGTTTTTAGTTTTTAATCTAACTGGAAGAACTTGATTCGGAATCCATATTGAATTACCAATGTTGTTTTACTATACTTGTGATTGTTCTAATACACCTAAATCACATCAACCACCTCCATAATACGTTCTCAGGCACAAATCTAAAAAAGGCGCGAACAATTATTTTTATCTTAACAGTTTAGATATCAAAGTATAGATAAAATTCATGTGGGTGGGGCCTAATAGATATCTCGCGCTGATCTCTTCTCTCTAATTCTATAATCTTATCAATAACATCATTAACAAAAATCGTGTTCAGGAACTTTCTATCACTTTCTAATTCGTCTAATGCCTCTCCTAAACTTTTTGGCAAAACACCTATTTTCTTCTTTGCCCTATCTGATTTAGTCATTTTGAAGATATCATCACGTACTTGTTCACCGGGATCCGTCTTCTTTTTTATTCCATCCATTCCGGCAGCTGTCACTGCTGCAAACACAAGATATGGGTTTGATGAAGGGTCAGGAGCTCTAAACTCCAACCTCTTTAGGTTTGAGTATCGTTTACCTCTAAGGTGTTTTGGAACTCTCACAATTGCAGAACGATTTCCAGAACTCCATGCAATGTATGCTGGAGCTTCATATCCTGGAACTAGTCTATGGTATGAGTTAGTAGTAGGATTACAAATTGCCGATAATGCTTTTGCATGGTTAACTATCCCACCACAAAAATATCTTGCAGTCTGGCTTAATTCAAATTCATTATCTGGATCATAAAATGCGTTTTCCTTTCCTTTCCATAAACTAACATTGACATGCATGCCAGAACCTGAATCCATTGCAATCGGTTTTGGCATCATGGTTGCCACCTTCCCATATTTTTGTGCAACATTTCTAATCACATACTTGTAAGTCTGTGCAGCATCTGCAGCATTTGTCATATGATCATACTTTATATCGATCTCACACTGTCCAGCTGTTGCGACTTCGTGATGGTGGTTATCACACAAAATCCCAAAATTATTTTTGAGAATATTAACACATTCATTCCTATACGGAGTTAAAGTATCTGACGGCGTACTTGGATAGTATCCTTCTTGTAATCCCATTGGATATCCGTCTCCTGACTGACTCCATGGCGCTTCCTTTGATTCTATTGAATAGGATTGTCCTTTGTATGGTGTTAGAACATCCCAATGCACTTTATCGAAGACAAAAAATTCAACTTCTGGTCCCCAATTACTAAAATCAAACCCCTGCGATTGAATATACTCTTCAGCTTTTTGAGAGATTCCTCTAGGATCTCGTGCTAGTCTCCCCCTGTCCTCTCCCCAATAAACATCGCATAGCATTCTCGCCGTTTTATTTTCTGTCATCCAAGGAATTATTGCAAACGTGTTTGGATCTGGTTTTAAGAGCAGATCTGAGTCATCAATGCTTGTAAAGCCGACAATCGACGAACCATCTAACTTTGGCAACCCATCCCTCATCTGTTCATGCGTGAAGGTATCTGCTGAGATTGTGGTGTGATGAAAGTGGCCTGTCAAACCTGTAAATTGCAGATCGATGAACTGAATTCCTTCATGTTGAATTCGTGAGAACACTTCATCAGCTGAGAATTTTACTTGAATTGCTTTACCGTGGCTTACTTTATATGGCAAGTTCTACTCGATCAAACACAAATACAACAGTCATTTAAGGATTAGGTAGGAAATGTCCGAATCCGAAGAGATTAACATCAACACTTTACATCACACAGTTTTACGTGAGATAGAAAACGATTCTATTTTGGAGATAGACTCAAGCTTTTACCGCAACCTTGCCGATTTTATTGGAAACCTAAGCAAACAAGAGTTTGAGGGTGTCGAAAATCAGATTAAAAATACTATGGTAGAGATGGTCACAGAACTTACTTCATTATTAATACAGGTTAGGCTTGATAAAATTTTACAGACTGGCAACTTTGAGATTGGTCTTCTTTTAGATGAGGAGAAATTTATTCTAGATTCGCAAGACGATAAAAAAGGAAAGATAGACATGATTATTTCAGCAACTATTAATGGCAAATCCAAATTTCTAGAGTCATTAGCCAATGATCATAAAACTAAGAAAGTTGTAGTTCGTTTTCTTAAAGACGCGGATGTCTTAACCGGAGCTGATCTTGAAATTTATGGTCCTTTCAAAATTGAAGATGTCGCCACTATTCCATACGAAAATGCTCAAGCATTAATTACTAAGAATATTGCAAAGCGAGTTAGTTGGAAGGATTAAACAAAAATTATAATTTTTATTGAGCATGATGTATATTTTGTTTAGGTGTTGATGTATGTCTCATACGGGCGTTGATGTAATTGATTTTTTATTCTATACCATTTATCCTGTAATTGGAATTTTTTTAGTTGAAATCTTAAGTAGATTACTTCGGGCTCCAAAATGGGCAAAGTTGTGGACTCAAGCAGTAGTCTCTATTGGTTTCGGAATTTATTATTGGTTTATCTTACCCGCACCTCAAAATTTTCCATTAACTGCTATGGTAATGTTTGCACTTGCCGTTGCTTTACTCTATCAGGGACGACGCGCAAAAATTTCTCCTGATAAAAGCCCATACTGATTTTAAAATCGTCCAAAAATTCGTTTGAAAATGTTTGGCTTGTTACGTCCTCCATCCCGTATTACTTTTTTTTCACCAAATCTCTGTGCTCTTATTTGTGTAAGTTTTACACACCTATGTTCTTCTGGAAGTCTGTGTTCTGCACAAAACGGATCTTTACAATAATTGCATTGAAATGGCATAACTGTTAATTCACCACAATATGCACAGTTCTCTGCTTCCATAGTTGTAGTAGCTGTTATTCTTTTAATAAAGGTGTTAGTGATAATCTTTTATTGAATGTCTAAACATTTTTACAATGATTTCATTTGGATCATTTGAGCTTGAATGGTTAGAGACAAAGTTGCAATAATTACAGGAGCAAGTAGTGGTATTGGATATGCTACTGCTTTAGCGTTATCTCGAGCAGGTGCAAAGGTTGCAATAGGAGCAAGAAGGGTCGATCGATTAGAATCTCTTGCAGGCATAATAACATCTGAGGATAATCAAGTATTTTATAAAAAACTAGATGTCACACAGAGATCTAACTGTGACGATTTTGTGAATGCGGTGTTAAAAAAATGGGGAACAGTGGATATTCTTGTAAATAATGCTGGACTGATGCCTTTGAGCTTTTTTAAAAATCTCAAAGTTGATGAGTGGGAAAAAATGATCGATGTCAACATCAAGGGCGTCTTGTATTCCACCGCAGCTGTCATCAATCACATGAAAGAGAAGAAATCAGGCCATATTGTCAATCTCTCATCGGTTGCTGGAAGAATTGTGTTTCCTGCCGGCAGTGTTTATTGTGCTACAAAACACGCAGTTGCAGCACTCAGTGAAGGATTACGTCAAGAATTTAGTGTCCGTTCCAACATTAGAGTCACAAGCATTGAACCTGGAGTTGTAGCAACGGAGCTTAATGACGCAATAACTGATGAGTCTTTGCAAGGATTTGTGGAAAACGCAAAAAAAATGACATCATTACAGGCAGATGACATTGCAAACGCAATTTTATATGCTGTGGATTCTCCACCACACGTTAATGTGAATGAGATCTTAATACGACCCACAACACAAGAACGTTAACTAGTTGTTTATAATGTATTTGTGACTATTAATTCCTCTAGCCATATATCTTATAATCTATTATCTTCTAATTTCTTAGAGATTTCTCTAGATGATAAATTATCTAATATATCTATTACAACAGCTGGTTAATCATTAACAAGATAAGAAACACGGAGTCAACAACGACAAAAAAGATAAAAACGACATTACTAAATTAAAACACTAAAACATCATACATACAAATATTCATACAAATCCGTTGTTAATACTCTTCTCTAACTTTTGGATTCTGATGAATAATTACATCTTTTACAATTTAAAAAAACTTCACCATCTAAATGATCAAAATGTGCATTACATTCTTTACATGTGTGATGCATGTCAAAATATCCATCTTTTTCAACCCCTCCTACTCTATTTGATTCCAAATTAACGCTTTTACATCTTATACAGTGACACCCGCAGTTGATTTCCATAATTTCTCAGATAATCTATGTATAGTTGTAATGCTTATACAAACTATTGGACAAAAAAAGAGAAATTCCATTAGAGATTGATGATCACTTTAAACTCTTTGGGAAAGAACCATGGGAGGTAGATTATGGCGAAAAGTGTCCAGTGTGTGATGTGAGGGTTGATGAATATGGTTTTTGTTCTTGCGGCTCTAGCGGAGATTAACTCTTCTTATCCACGGAATTACCAAAATCATTAAAAATCCAATTGCTAGTGGGGCAATAATTGGAAATTCTGGAATAACAGTAGTGCCTATTATCGAAATTTCCCCTGTTGCGTCTGGATGCATGTTAACCCATGCATGTGTTCCATTATTGGTGTATTGAGTATGGGGTATTCTTTGTTCATCAAGAAATACCACGTATGGTTCCCACAGCAATTCCAATGGTATTACTGCGGTGAGAAATTTACTATTACGATCTTCATCTTCGTCATCCATACCAATTACATCAAATGCAATCTGTTTTGCGGATTGGTCAAATGTGAAACTCTCTATCTCTTTGAAGGTTCGGATCTCTACAAGAAATTCGTGATCTTCCCAACTGACTTTCTGCATATTACTTGGTTGATTCAATGAATATTCCAAAGTCATTTGACAACCATGACATGCAAACCCCTTCTTCTCACCTAGATATACCCCTCTTTCGTTTACAAAAAATAACTCTACCTCTTTAGGCAGGAAAAAGTTTGTTGTTTCAAGATACAGAAAATCCCATGTCCATATGCCATCTTTTAACAATAACACATCTTTCAAATCATATTCTATAACTGAATTACTTCCAGACGGTAAAATCAACACATCATTACTACCGGAAATCTTTGTTACTGGTTGTGTGCTGCCTGCCTCATCAGACATTATGAGGTTTTCTACTGTACCATCTATCAATGTTAATTGGCTAGGTGCATTAGATGCGAGAACGATATGTGTTACATGGATATTACCATCTACATCTATGGTAATGTCTATGGGCTTCTGTTTTGCATCTGATCCAACTTTAATCTCCTGCGCACCTACTGTAGGTATAGTTGCTAAAATTATTGATATTACGATAAATACCACGATTACTAACTTCATTATTCTACACTAACACGAGTCATCTGTATCTTTTCTAACGGACAGTCATTATTGTCTCTATCCTGTTTTACAATCTTGTCTGCAACATCCATTCCTTGTGTTACCTCTCCAAATACAGTATACTGCTTATCTAGGAATGTACTATCTGCTGTTACTATGAAAAACTGTGAACCTGCACTGTTTGGGTCTTGTGCTCTAGCCATAGATACTATACCTCTTAGATGAGATCTTGAACTAAATTCAGCGTTTATGGTGTATCCCGCTCCTCCCATTCCCCATGATCCCTTGTTATCGGTTTTTGTGTTGGGATCACCGCCTTGGATCATGAAACCGGGGATAATCCTGTGGAATAAAGTACCATCATAAAATCCATCTTTTACTAATTTTTCAAAGTTTCTTACAGTCTCTGGCGCTAATTCAGGCAATAACTTGAATGAAATTTTCCCTAAATTGGTTTCAATATTTACTGTAGCCATACAGTTGATCTTCTAGCACATCTTTATAGTCTTTTGTAAGGAAGGTTTAGATCAAACCCAGTGTTTATTTTCTAACTGCACAAAACGTTGTTCTATTAGGCATTATCGTAAATACGCGCGATCCCTTTTAGCAGCATTACTATTATAAATAATGAATTTTCAAAATAACTAATGGGGTATTTGGGGAATCAGTTGGCTACTTTGGCAACAGGTGTTTTTACAGTAGCACTAGCTATAACGTGGTTTTGGTTTCTTGAATGGACGTCTCTTTTAAATTTTATATTCATAATGGCAATCCCAATTACAGCTTTTCTAACATTTACGTGCTGGATCTCTCAAAAGAGTACTGATTATATGCATAGTTATGCCACCCCATCTCACAACGAAATTGGACACTCACAGGAGGATATGCAGGTTGTAAAAATTACAACTCAAGGAGACCAAGTTGCTCTAGTAGAGATAAAGCAGATTCAAAACGAACTATCACTTGAATTGAACGATTTGAAGAAATCAGTCAAACTCAAAGATGATGAGATTGAACGATTAAATCAACAAATTGCCAACCTAGAGACCCGTGTCCAGATTGAGTCATTAAAGACTGAGCTGGCTAATCTCAAAACGTTATCGACTAAAAGAAAGAATTCAAAATAATTCTAATCTTTACAATGACAGCATATTGTATCATCATTACTGTTACTATTGTTATTATGACTATTCTTACAACTAGGACAACTAACAGCACCACCATAATGACATTTACATGAACATAATTCTGTTGGATCCATCCTACTTTTAGGTTAGTTTTATTGTTGTTTTTAATATTTGTATTTTTAAAAATTTAATTACGATACTCAATTGTTATGTATCTTGGAGGCAAGCTCCAAAGTTTCATCTACCATCTCTTTTAGTCTATTTTGTGCATCTACGTCTGATACAGCATTTCCAGCTATGCATTCTGTAGTTAAAAACACTGCCTTTGGATTTGCTATTACTCTGAAATATGATAGCAGCTGCGTGATTAATGTTTGGACGTCAATAAAACCAATGTTTCCAGCAGCTAAAATTGCCATTCCAGCAACTTTTCCCGGTGTTTTTTTATAGTTGATATATTCAAACAGATTTTTTAACGCAGAGCTGAAAAATGAGTTATAAATTGGCGAACCGATTAACCACACATCCGCATCAGTAATATCTTGTGCTGCAGTACGAGTTGCATCATTGTATTCTACATCAGGTCCCTTATAACATTGAACATCTTGTTCTGAGAGATTGATTAGTTTTGTATCGGCATTTTTTGATTTAGTATATTCAAACACATACTTCATTATTATCTGTGTATTGGCATTTTTTCGTGGACTGCCCGAAATTACGACTATCTTCATATTTACGGTAATTCAATTTTATATTTAAATGTCTGTAAGTCTGAGTTACGAACTAGGTATTGAAATTTTAGTGATTCTATTAATTTACAGTTAGTTTTCCATTTATGCCGTTACCGTTTACCTGACTTGCCGTTCTATCTTCTTACTAAAAGCTATGATTAATAACGGGCTTGGAGGGCTTCGATCCCTCGACCTGTAACTTAGGAGGCTACCACGCTATCCATACTTCGCGTCAAATTGACTCTGCGCCACAAGCCCAAGCAAAAACATTTTTCTAATTATTTAAGCGTAATCAAAATTATCTCTAATCATATTCTGAATGTTATCCCAGTCTTTACTCTCCGTATTGTTCCATCGTTCATAGTACACCACATCTTTTAATTCTAGGCGTGGTAGCCATCCTTCTGTTTCAAGATCTGGTTTTTCTGCAAAATCATCGACATATCCCAAGCACAGATATGCAACTGGAACTATGTGCTCAGGCAGCACTAAAGCATCTTTTAGTACCTCATTTGATAGGATACTTACCCATCCAAGGCCCACTCCCTCTGTTCTGGCTGCTAGCCACAAGTTTTGAATCGCACAACACACACTGTATAAACCCGCTTCTGGAATACTTGATCTTCCAATTACAAATGGACCAAACTTTGTGGGGTCATACGTTACACAAAGATTTACTGGCGACTCCAATATTCCTTCCAATTTCAACGAGAGGTACTTTGATCTCTTAGGTTCTGTAACTAACTGCGATGATCGTTCCCTTTCTTTATCAAATGATTCTTTGATCATCTTTTTGGTCTTACCATCTTTTATTAGAATAAAGTTCCACGGTTGGGAAAATCCGACTGAAGGTGCATGATGTGCAGCATGAAGAATCTTTGACAATACATTATCTCCTATTGGCCTTGATGTAAAATGTGATCTTACATCTCTTCTTGAGTAAATTGCTTTGTAAAAGCCTCTCTTCTCTTCTTCAGTAAAATTATCAGCCACCTATACTACATCTTCTATGCTTTTATTCACTCTTTCTCTTCTTAAACGTTAATAATGTCACTCTCTCTCCTTTTACTTCAATGGGTCGGTAGTCTAGCTGGTTAGGATACCGCCTCGACACGGCGGTGATCGTGAGTTCGAATCTCACTCGACCCACTTTTAATTAATACTGGTTTCAAAGTCCTTATCCGTCTCACTCCATGATGTTTGACTAGTTATTGTGCCTACAGCACTAAAGTTTGTGATCTCATTATTTGCTATGGAGTCAAAAACTTCCGAATTTCTCTCAGATCTATCTAGCACAAATATATTTTTTAAAGGAATTTCTGCCCCTGAATAAAACAACGCCCTGCCTGGCAACGCAATATCTGCTGTAGTATATAATCCAGGACCTAATAATACGTCATCAGCGTACAGTTGATAATCAATAATTGATATAGTTAATGTCGTATCACTAGGATTCTTCACTAGAAATGTAACATCCAGTCTTACTTGGTTGGCAACAGAATTTACTTCTTTTAGTTCTACACTTTCTAACTCGATCTCAACTTGCTGGAGATCCTCGTTATCGAGGCTTGCATATCCAACGATTGCTATCATTAAAGCCAGGACTCCTGCGACAGCTGCATAAACAGTTGTCTTACTTTGCAGTGTCATCTCAATCATTATTTTTGTACAACTAAAAAAGGTTGTCAACAGGATTGTAAGTGTCCGTGTTTTTGTCTCAAAAATACAAGTTGACACTTCTTTTTCAAAGCCTAAAATCAAGTTTTATGAACAGATCTTGATATTTTGACATTATTTTTAAAAAATTTTGCGTGGCTACAAACTATCATTTGATAAACAAAAAGATCCAAAAACTGTCAAACCCAAAAACCGCTGATCCAAATACATAATATTGTTTCAAAATATTTCAATTCATGGCAGCGCTAGAGCAGGCAATTATTACTTGGATTCACCTTGTCGGAGCTTCAATCTGGGTTGGAGGTTCATTAACTATCGGACTTGTGTTGTCTCCGCTTTTAAAGACGATTACTGACTCAGTCCCTGAACGAATGCAGATAATGATTCGTGTGGGAAGACGATTTAACAAAATTGCTGTCCCATCATTGATTATCCTAATAGTAACTGGCGTGTATAACTCCCATATCTTACTTGGTCGACCTGATCTTCTTATCGCATCAAGTTATGGAACATTTCTGATTATTAAAATAATTCTCGTAATTGCTTTAATTATTACATATGTGATTCATGTACGAGTGATTCGCAAAGATGTTGAAGAGAAGATCATGTCAAATCAAATATCCGAACCCGAGCTTCAAAAATTACGAAAAAAGATAATTATTCTTGGAGAAGTTACGGTGGTTTTATCTGTTGCAATCTTACTTTTTGCAGCATTGCTTGATGCGGGAGTATGAGACTCCCTCTATGATTATTTCAAACCCTCTACTCACCCTTCCAATTCCATATTTACAGCCTGTAATTTGCGATGTGACAAACAAGTTTGTCTCCAAATGCCTTGTTATTCTTCTGACACGAAATGTAGTCTTTCCGTCAGCCAAGCTTGCAGGAACCACTAACATATCCGCTAAATTCTCATCAACTGAACACCCTTCAACAAATCTGTTAACATCCAAACCAAACTGCTGTGTGTTTTGATCAAACAATCCATCAACACCAATTACAGAATTCTCATCAGCACTATAAACTAGCAAAGACGCTCCTGAATCTAACGCCTGCTGCATTACAATCTCCGAATCTACAATGAAATTTGCACCTATCAACGTCTTTTTAATTGCCTGAGTGCTATCTGCTATTATTTTACCTGAGAGTTTTGAAAATGAACATGTCAATTTTGCATTATGCGTTATTCTCTCTGAAAGTCTTAACGCTCTTACAGTACTTGGATATACTGTTAGTTTGATCTTACCTCCACCTTTTGGATAGTAACCAGGTTTTCCTACCTGCATCTCAAATCTTATTCCCATCTTAGAGTATGCATTTTTTAGAACATATTGAGTATAATTAATCGATGGACTCCAAAGAACATCGGTTCCTCCTTTAATTTCTAGTTCAAGCTTCTTCCCCGCGACTGCAACTACAAGAATCAAGGCTTGTACAATTAAGGAAATACTTCCTGCAGTTTTTACATCTTCAATCAGTTTCGTACTTTTAATATTTCCTGGAATAAACTCTAGTTCAGTAGAGCCCATCTCTGCCCCAGCAACTTTGGCATTTGTTATCTTTTGAAGAATTGTAATTGCCGTGAGATGCTGCGGTTTTAAACCCGGCACACTTCTATTTTTCCTTATATTCTCTATACGAATTGGTTGCCCTGTAATACATGACAGAGTAATTGCTGTGCGGATAATCTGCCCACCTCCTTCACCATAACCCCCATTTATATCTAAAAACTCCACGTTTACCATCATTTAACACACCTTATGATAGTTTTTTAAAAAAGAAAAATTTCTATATCTTGTATGAATGGACTACTAGTTGGGAGATTCCAACCTTTTCATTTAGGACATCTTCATGCATTAGAATTTGCATTATCAAGAGTTGATAAACTGTTTATTGGTCTAGGCAGTTCCAACAAACCTCCTCAAAAAGACAATCCCTTCACAGCCAAACAACGTGAGACCATGATATGGTCCTCAATTAATGACAAAATGAAAGAGAGAATCTCGATTTACACCATTCCTGATTTTGACAATCATATCAAATGGATTGAAGCTATATCTAACATCGTTCCCAAATTTGATCTAGTCTTTTCAAATGATGAACTAACTAAACATTTGTATTCACATAGATCCTGTCAAGTTATCTCTATTCCGTTTCTAAATAGATCTGAATTGTCGGGAACTAATATACGTGATCTTATAACTAATGATAAATCTTGGGTCGATCTAGTACCTTCGGGGACTAGAGATTTTTTGAAAACAACTAACGCTAAAAAACATCTAAGAAATATCTAATTATAAATAATCCCAAAAATATCTTGATTCAGATGGAATACTTATCAATGCTTCCAGGTCCAACTAACGTACCTAATAGAGTTATGAGAGCAATGCTTGCACCCATAATTAATCATAGAAGTTATGATTTTGTAGAACTGTACACTGATGTCGTTGAAAAGACCCAAAAAGTATTTCAAACACAAAATGATATTGTTGCTCTGTCGTGTTCTGGAACTGGTGCAGTAGAAGCCGGTGTCATAAATTTAGTTAAGAAAGATGATAAAATTATAATTCCTGTAAATGGCGAATTTAGTAACAGACTAGCACAACTAATCCAGAATCAAGGTGCAAATGTGGTAAAACTCCAGACTCCGCCTGGAGAGAATGCAACTTTTGATCAAGTTAAAGAAGCATTTGATAATAACAAAGATGTCAAAGCATTTTACGTAGTTCATAATGAGACATCAACTGGAACTATGGTAAACTATCTTGATCGAATATCTGATTTGACATCTAGAAACGATGCATTTTACATCGTAGACTCTGTTTCGTTATTAGGCGGCGCTCAACTTCCTGTAGACAAGTGGAATATTGACGTATGCATGACTGGTGCTCAAAAAGCAATTGCAGCACCTCCCGGCATCTCACCAATATCAGTCAGTCCTAAAGCTAAAAAATACATGATCGAGAATCCCCCCGCAACCATGTACTTTAATCTTGCAAGATACTTTCATTACTATGAAGAATCAAAGCACACTCCTTTTACTCCTGCACTACCGTTACTTTATGCATATCGAGAGGCACTCTCAATAATGTTAGAAGAGGGATTAGAAAATGTCTTTAAACGTCATAAGATCTGTTCTGACGCACTATACTCTGGATTAAGCGCAATTGGTCTAACACCATTTGCAAAAGAAGAAGATCGATCGATCTCGATTGTTGCGTTAAACTATTTGGAAGGTTTGGAGGACAAAACTTTCAGAAATACACTAGCTGATAAATTCAAAGTTTTAGTTGCAGGAGGATTCGGCGATCTCAAAGGCAAGGTGTTCCGAGTTGGCTGTATGGGTGAGGTTAGCCCATATCACGTTATGAGAACCATCTCTGCAATTTCATCCACATTGGCAATGATGGGATATGATACAGATTCTGCTGCAGGACTCAAAACTGCAGAAGATAAACTAAAAGGCCTCTAAATTATTTCTGCATACACATTATTTACAATCTAAAATTCTATTCTCATTTTATAATATTCTATGCCTACACCATTTTTTATATTGAATTTTTAAAACAATCTTCTTGAATGTCAATCTCCAAATTGTCTACTCTGACAAAGTTTAACTTAATATAAGGAATTTCAAAACAATTCACATTGACTTTTGATAAAGGTTCTTTAATCCTTATTGATTACACTGCTAGAATAAAAGGTACGGACGACGCTTTTGACACAACTGTTAAGGCAGATGCTGAGAAATATTCTATTTACAGCGAAGATGTCGTATATCAACCAAAACTAGTTTCACTAGGTGATTTTGCTTATTCTGTCTTGCAGGGATTAGATGAAGCGCTTGTAAAAACATCTGTTGGAGAAAAACTTACAGTCGAAGTACCACCGGACAAAGCTTTTGGTCAGCGAGATCCTAAGAAAGTTAGAGCAATTCCCACTCGAAAGTTAGGCGATGATGCAGACAAGGTTACAATCGGCGATACAGTCACACTTGATAATAAAACAGGCACCATCCGTCTTATCGGCTCTGGCAGAGTTCACATAGATTACAACCACAAATTCGCTGGAAAAACAATTCTTTATGACGTCAATGTTATAGAATCACTAGATTCGCCAGATAGTAGAATTAATGGAATTGTTTCAAGTAGATTTGGAGGACAAGATGCGAAAACTAACTATAATTTAAAAGACCACACTCTGGATATTATACTTCCCGAAGAAGTTTTCCGTGCCGAAGACTTGCAGATAACAAAACATTTTATGCAGCAAAATATCTTCAAATTTGTCCCAACACTACATACACTAAATTTTATTGAAACATACACAAATTCATCGCCTGCAAGTGATACATCCAAATCCACGCCTAATGATACAACACCCACGACATCTACAACAAAAACGACTACAACTACAACAACATCCGAACCCGCTCCAAATGAAAAATCTGATTAAATTACTCTAGTACTCTTTGCAAGGTTTTCTGCTTTCTTCTTAGTCATTTTTACCTCTTTTAGAATCGTATATCTCTTCGGTCTTAATTCTTGTGCAATACATAGAGCTTGAATTACCATATCTGGTTTTAAGTCAATTTGTTTTGCACTAGTTGGTGCCCCCACATTTTTTAGCGCCTTTATGATACCTTCCCAATCCTGCCCTTGTAACTTTGCCATCATTATAGAACCAATTCCACACTTTTCTCCATGTAATCCCACACCTGGAGCAAGTCTATCGAGTGCATGCGAGAATAGATGCTCTGCACCCGAACACGGTCTGCTACTTCCTGCAATACAAGACGCAACTCCTGCACTAATCAATCCCTCTACAATTACCCGCGCGTCTAATCCTTTCTTTGCAAACTCAGCAGAGTTTTCCATGATTATCTTTGCGCTCATCATGGCCAAATTTGATGAGTATCGTCCATAGTATTCTCCCGTCTTTTTGTGACCTAGTTGCCAATCTTTTACTGCTATAATATTTGCAATTAGATCACCACATCCGCTAGCCAGTAATTTTAAGGGAGCTTTTTTAATAATGTCAATATCTACAAAGACGCCCATTGGCGCTACTGCAACAATTGAATGAGGTTTATCACTTTGTATTGATACAAATGGGCTTGCCATCCCATCATGAGATGCCGCAGTCGGCAGACTCACAAACGGTTTGTCTAAATTATATGAAACTAACTTGGCAGTATCTACTGAACGACCTCCACCAATTCCAACCACCATATCGGAGCCATCTTTTTTTACATCTTTTTGAATATTATTTATGAAATTTATTTGATTATCCTTTGAAGTATGCCAAATATACTGAATCTTTGCTAATTTTAACGATTTTTCAATCTCTTTACTTAAAACCGTTTGGACGTTAATACCTGCTATTAGTGATACTTTTTTTGGTCTATTCAGCGAGTTTAGAAATTTTCCAAAATCCTTGACGTTCTTCTCACCGATCTCAATAAGTCTAGGCAGTTCCATAGTATGTGATTGCATATAATACTCTGATTTCTTGTTATTATTTATGATTTCAATGGATCAAAAAGTTATTTAAAAGGGAACATATTACTTACTTTAACTTAGGTGTATTTTTGTCAAGTAATGTTGAAGAAAAAATTTTGCATGGGACTACCACTGTAGGTATAAAAGCTAAAGACGGTGTGGTCTTATGCGCTGATATGAGGGCTAGTGCAGGCTATTTCATTGCCAACAACAATACCATGAAGATTCAAAAGATCGACTTGCACGCAGGCTTAACTTTGGCAGGAGGCGTTGCGGATGCACAAAACATTGTCGATATTTTACGTTACCACTCCAATGTTCATAGAGTTGAAACTCAGAAACCAATATCAATTCACTCACTTGCTAGGTTATGTTCACTAATATTTCATCAAAACCGGGGCTACCCATTTATGGCTGATATCCTAGTAGGCGGATACGATGGGAATGGTCCTAAGCTATTTAACATTGACATGTTTGGTTCAGTCGAAGAGAAACCATATGTTACAACTGGTAGTGGTTCACCAGTGGCTTATGGTTTACTAGAAGAAGAGTATAAAGAAGATCTTACAATAGAAGAAGCAAAACAGATAGCTCTACGTGCTGTCAAAGCTGCAATAGTTCGAAATATTGGTACCGGTGATGGAATTAACATCGCGGTTATGGATAAAGACGGTTTCCGTCTTTTAACTGATGAACAAAAGAAATCAGTTATTGAATTATAGTGATTTAATGCAAAGAAAACAAACATCAAAAGAACTATTTCCTAATAGCCAAAATATAATGGCAACCATACTGCAAAGTATACCCAAAGAAGCTGGTGTTACAAAAATAGAGTACGAAGGACCACGAATCGCACTTTATACAAACACGCCCCGTTATCTGATGGAGAACAATGACAAGATCTCAAGTCTTGTAAACATAATTAAAAAAAGAATTGTTGTAAGAACTGACGAGTCAATTAGAAAATCCGAAACAGAAGCTAGAAAAATTTTGACAGAATGCGTCCCAAAAGAGGCGAATTTGCAAGGAACCATATTTGATACGGCAACTGGTGAAGTATCAGTTGAAACAAAGAGACCATGGCTACTACAAAGAAATGCCAAAGAGTTCAATCATGCAGAAATTACTGAAAAGATAGGCTGGAGACTGCGTGTTAGAAAAGCAACCACTATACCCTCCCGCACAATTCAAACAATTAATGCAACCCTGAAACAATCAGCCGCAGAAAGAAGCAAACAACTCAGGACAGTAGGCGATGATATCTTTAGACCCAGACTATCTCAAAGAACCGAAGTATCTGTCTATACTCTTGGAGGATTTGGCCAAGTGGGGAGATCTTCGCTGTTATTATCAACTGCCGAAAGCAAAGTCTTGATTGACTGTGGAATTAATCCCGGTGCACGCTCTCCTATCGACGCATTTCCGAGATTAGATTCATTAAATCTCACCCTGGACGAATTGGATGCCGTAGTTATTGGCCATGCTCATCTAGATCATACTGGATTCCTGCCAGCTTTATGTAAATATGGCTACAAAGGTCCCATCTACTGTACTGAACCAACATTACCTATGATGAACTTGATTCAATTAGATGCCATCAAGGTATCTGCCGCTCAAGGCAGAACTCCGATTTACTCTGAACGGGATGTAAAACAGATCATGCGGCAAACAATAACTCTGCCATACGATACTGTAACTGATATCTCCCCTGACATCAAACTGGTTTTGATGAATGCTGGTCACATATTAGGCTCTGCACTGTGTCATTTTCATATTGGAAACGGGGACCACAACTTTGTTTACTCTGGCGATATTAAATTTGGAAAGAGTATTCTCTTTGAAGCTGCTAGCTGGAATTTTCCAAGAGTAGAGACATTATTAATTGAAAGCACGTATGGCCTCAAAGAAGATATTCAGCCAACTAGACAAGAGGTAGAATCTGCATTCATTAATGCTGTAAACAATACTTTGGCAGATGGCGGCAAAGTCTTAATTCCAATACCTGCAGTAGGACGTGCACAAGAGATCATGATGGTCATTGATCATTATATGAAGTCAGGAGAGATGGTAGAAGCGCCTGTATTTACTGAAGGAATGATCTCTGAAGCATCAGCAATACATGAATCATATCCTGAATATCTGGCCAAGGAACTTAAACAAAAAATTTTAGAGACAGACGATAATCCATTTGACTCTGAATACTTTACAAACATTGAGCATGCAGATGCAAGAGAAGAACCAATGAGAGATGACTCTCCATGTATCATCTTGGCAACATCTGGTATGCTAGAAGGCGGACCAGTATTGGAGTATTTTAAAAATATAGCACCTGACAAAAAGAACAAAGTACTGTTTGTATCTTATCAAGTAAATGGAACTTTGGGCAGAAGAGTTCTTGACGGCTCTAAACAAGCCACCATGTTAGGCAAAGATGGTAAAGTAGAAATTGTTTCTATTAATTGCAGTGTTGAAAAACTGGATGGTTTTAGTGGACATAGTGATTATAATCAGTTAATGTCTTTTGTACAGAGATTGAGACCCAAACTTCGTCGCGTTTTGGTCAATCACGGTGAACGCAAGAAATCTGAGAACCTTGCCACAAACATTAGGCGAATGTATAAACTTTCAGCTCATTATCCACAAATTCAAGAAGCCATAAAATTATTTTAGATCGTATTCTGGTTTCCAAATCTTTATACCAGATGGCGTTACTATAATCCTCTCCTCTCCCAATCTTGCAATTTCTGCATTTTCTGATTTTGCAACAGAATATAACGTCTCTACTACCTTGCGTAGTTCTGCAACGTCTTTTTGTGCTAGTGGCGTAACCCGTAAAATCAAGATCATATCTTTTTTAATGTCTTCCTTGATAGAATGAACATCGCTGATATCTCTGATTGTTAGGGCTTTCAGATATGTTGGATTCTCTTGTTTCTGCATTCTTACTAAAAATTAGATATACTTCCTCAAAAACTCTTCTTTATTTGCAGGCAATTCATGACAAATTTCATGCCTACATTCTAAATTTGATGTAGGATTCTTCTTTTGCACACTGAACATTAATCTCTTCAGTCAGAGGGCCCTTTTTCACAGATACAACACCGCGTTGATCTCTTGGTGCATCAGAGTATCTCAAAGTCACCGACGCTGCAAATTCTATATGAGATGCTGCACTCTTCCCACGCAGAATTGAGATCGGTCCCAAGGCATCTTTTGCTTCAAGTAGAATATCTTCTGGCAACGCCAATGCTTGTATCATATCATTTTCATCCTTGTTTCGCCCCACCACAAATTTTGTCTGCTCATCCAATCTGAAATGCCTTCCAATTTTTAATAGATCAATCTCATTTATTGAAGGAGTCTCAACATGATCAAACAAATCTTTTGCCTTTCTTCCAAATTGCGGTTCTGTTAATAAACAACCGCCACCAGCGTTAGGTGGATTATCTATTCCATACTCTTTTGCCATTTGTAGTTGGTGCCTTCTTGTTCTCCCCTTTATCATCCCGAGATTCTCTCTTTTAATCAGACCTTCTTTTTCAGGAGCTGTTTTTGGTAATAATCCTGCTGACAACGGCCTTACAATCTTTCCATCTAATCCTGATTCCTCTTCAATGGTTCTCAACGCTTTTCTGTGCTGACTCATTGGACGCTGTCCTAAAACTTCGCCTGAGATAACAAATTCTGCACCAATCTCTTCCATGTGTTTTTTTGCAGCATCAAACATCATAGTTCTACAATCTACACATGGATTAAATCCCGCACCCACTCCATGTTTTGGATGTTTTAGCATCTCTATGTATTCATCTCCAAGATATACCGTCTTTAAATTCACATTGAGATCGTCCGCTCTCTCCCTAATTTCAAATCCGCACCCCCGTCCACAATCAAAATCACAAAAAGGCGTCTTAATTGCTACTGCTGAAACTTCAAAACCTTGTTTCTGCATCATTCTTACTGCAAGTTGGCTGTCTAAACCTCCTGATAGCAATGCAACTACTTTCTTCTTACTCTTCTCTTCTTTATCTTCGGACACAGAGTTATGCATAAATTTTCCATATACAAACTTTGCATCATACATAAATTTGAGAATTCTAGGTAATCTGTATGAAACAACGTAGACAAAATCTGTTAAAAAATGCTAAAAAAATCGACTGTGACACACTAGTTACATTTGAGCCTGAAAATCTGTTTTACATGACTGGTTTTTGGGGTGAGGCCATAGGACTGCTTGAAAAAACGGGGAAAACTACAATCATAGCTCCTGAACTTGAGGTGCAACGTGCTAGAGACGAATCTCTGGATTGCGATATAGTTGTAGCAGAACGTGGAACTGGTCTAATCTCTTCTTTGATAACCAAAGTCCAAGATCAACACATATGCACTGATTGTCAGAATTATTCTATTGTGACGGCTTTGAAAAAATCTCTCCCAAAGATCAAGTCATCCACAGAACCATTTTACGATTCTCGTATCATCAAAGATGACAAAGAGATTCAAATTCTGAAAAAAGCCTCAAAAATTATTGATGAGATGTTTTACATGTGTACCAAAAAGATCAAGGTAGGTCAAACAGAGTCCGAGCTACAAACAATCTTGATGTCATTTGCAATGGAGCAAGAGATGTTTGATACAGGATACAAATCAACACTCAATCCTTTGATTATTGCTGGAGGATCAAATGGTGCACTTCCTCATGCTCAAGTGACAAGACGGAAATTTAAGAGGAGTGATCTTATAGTAATTGATCTTACATTGAGATACAAAGGATATGTATCTGACGCAACAAGAACATTTGCACTTGGAAATATTTCATCCCAAGCCACTCAAGCATATGAGATTGTTAAAGAATCTCAAAAACTTGGTTTAAAAACTGTAAAACCTAATGTGTATTGCAAAGATGTAGATACTGCATGCAGGGACTATATTTCAGAAAAGAACTACGGCCAATACTTTATTCACTCAACAGGACATGGAATTGGATTAGAAGTGCATGAATTACCAAATATTTCTTGCAACAGTAACGCAAAATTAAAAGAGAATATGGCAATAACTGTAGAGCCTGGAGTATACATACCAAACAAATTTGGAATACGAATAGAAGATTCACTAATTGTAAAGCAGCGACCTATTATAATGCACAAATTTACAAAAGATCTGCTTGTACTATGAAATGTTATTTCTTTTACATGTTAAACAAAACCAAAAGTCAAATTTGAGTATTTGACGATCTAAAACACAGCTATTATATCCTGATAAAAACAGGCATTCTGATTTTTTATTATTTGGTAACACCATATCCTAATTTTAGACATCTTGTAGATATTTTGGCCAAAATACCATGCGGTATCTTCAGTTATGATTTTAAAATAAAAACCAATAATGGGTTTTGAAAATAACTCTAATTATTTATTATTATTACTTTCTGGTTCTCTTCTTTGCTTTTGCGCCTTTCTTCTTCTTCTTCTTTGGGTTTGCACTAATCCACAATTTCATTGCTTCTGCGTGTGCTTCACTTATTGCGCCTTTCTTGAGATCTCCTCGAGTGTCAGATATTCTCCTACGAAACATATCTTCCAACTTTTTATCGATTACGATATTTCGTCTCACGTTCATTACACACACATGAATATACATTGTATAAAAATTTGTCTAAATGTCCATTTTTTCATAAAAATACACTAATCGTAAAAATCTACCAGATTTATGATATGCTTTGATTCTTGATTATTTGATATAATCTCCTCAGAATTTGTATTTACATTCCAATCGTAATTCATCTCACCTTTATGTGATTTGAAATTCAAAACTATCTGGTATTCTTCTGCGCTTACGTCTGTTACCACAAGCTCTATCTGCGTTCTTTTATTATCGTAAATTTTTTCATTAAGATACTCTTCATCTATCTTGATGCTTATTGCATCCATTACGGTTAATCCAACTTTATTAGGACCGTCATATTCCATCAAAATATTCACAATTTCTTGTTCAGCAGCAGGCAGTTCAGGCAAGCTATTTTCTAATGTTCCTTTTGTTAATTCAGGAATTACAAAAACCACTACTATAGCAACCACTGCAAGATAGAGTGGTGCTCTCTTCTTGAGAAATGATCTGAAACTATTCTCTTTTGGCTTGTCATTATCCCTATTCTTCTTGTCATCTTTTTTCAATACTATCACTTCTTCTCCTTGATCACTAGTATTCTGCTGTTAGAATTAAAACTTGCCAGGGAAACACAATATCTCCATCCTTATTGGTATACTGGATAGTATTCTCCTTTACTAAACGCCTCAACTCCCTTCTACCCGTATTGCTCAGCTCGGTTATCTTCTCTTTTGCCGGTTTTGCTATATATCTGAGGTAATTTCTCCAATAATCTTCAAACTTTCCTGGATTATGGTAAAAAATAAACTCTTTTACTACTATTTTTGAGAATCCAGCCTTTTTGACCTCAGCGTATAAAGACGATTTTGTACCAAACCTATCAAGATTTAGAGACCCGGGTGGGACATAATCTGGAATATATCTTATAATAACATCCAAAATGCTACTAAAAAACGGAACCTTGTCACTCCTTCCGTGAACTGAAATCCCAATACGACCTGTTTTTTTAAGACTGCGTCTGATATTTCTCAATGTTTTTTGTGCATTAGGAAAGAAGAATAATGCATACTGGCATGTAGCAATATCAAATTTTTTGGTAAAAGTGAATCTCTCGGCGTCAGCATTCACAAAATCCACATTTGTCTCCTTATTACACCTCTTTGCAATTTTAATTGCTGTACTTGAGGTATCAACACCTATAACATATCCTGATCTCTTAATCCTCCTCTGAATCTCTCTTATCACTACACCTGTACCGCACGCTACATCTAACACCGAATCATCCTTTTTAATTCCAACAGAATCTACTAATTTTTTCGTACTCTGAAACGGCCCTCTTCCCTTATTTGCCCATCTCTTATGATACCGAGGGGCAATCTCATCCCAGATCTTCATATTTCGTTTTTTATATTCCGTATTGGCAAATCTCATGTATATGATCGCATTATCTACATCTGATATATTTTGTGGAATATACTTGCGTCTTTGTTGTATCATACGCGTTGCATCGTCTGAACTTTTATCTTTAGTCAAGGTGTATAGATTAACCGATCTTTTACAGTTCTTGTTTTCTTTGTTTTATCTTTGTTTCAATTTTCTTCCTGATAATTTTTGCAATTTTTTGTTTATTTACCCAACCTGAAGTAACCGCCTTTTTAGAATCTACAATCCATACCTGATTTTTTTGAGAGTTTTTCTTGTATTTGCTAGACCCAACGTCATTTGCTACAATAAAATCTGCAGACGACTCGCTTAACTTCCTTTTAGCTGCTTTGATCAATTGGGCCTCAGTCAAACCTACCTCAGCTTTGAAGCCTACTAACAAGACATCTTTCTGATATGTCTTTATATAATCAATAATCTTGGGAGTTTTTTTAAGATCTATCCTACATCTTACCTCCAGGCTTGAAATCTTTGTCTTACTCTGGGCTGTGGGCGTATAGTCAGCTACTGCAGCTGCCATAATTACAATATCAAATTTCTTCTTTAATGCTTTTTTTACTGCATCATGCATCTCTTTACTAGATGAGACATTGACCACCTTTACCCCCTTTGGTGGTTCCTCTCTGCCTGGACCATAAACGAATGTAACCTTGGCTCCTGCAGAAACTAGCTCTGTTGCTAGACTAACTCCGGTTTTCCCTGAACTCTGGTTTATAATCGCGCGTATCTGATCTATACGCTCTACAGTTGGTCCCGCAGTAATTAATACTCGCTTGTCTTTTAATACTGACGATAATCCAAATTTCTTTAAAACATGCTCTAAAACATCTTCTGGTTCTGAAGCTTTTGCCTTACCTTCAACTATTGAAGGTTCAAGAAACGTTAACTTTTTTTTTAAAAATCCCATATTTCGCTTGACAGCCGAATTATCATACATTGATGCGTGCATGGCAAGACACATTAAAATCGGAATTCTTGATCCAAACCCCACTGTAAGCACAGTCGATACCGGGGTATCGTCAATACCGTTTGCTAGCTTTCCTAACGTATTTGCGGTTGCAGGATATACTATTATCAAATCAGACTGCTTGTAGTCTGCTAGTTGTATGTGTTCTAGCTCTCCCGTAAGTTTTGTAACCACTTGATTACCTGTAGCCCATTTGAAATAATCAGGTCGTATCAATTTTGTAACCGCATCACTTGTCACACATCTTACATCTGCTCCATGTCGCATCAATAATCTTGCAAGTTCAATTGCTTTGTATGCTGCAACACTACCTGCTATACAAAGCACAATCTTTTTCCCAACTAATTCAACTCCACGTGAACTAACTATGTCTAAGGATGGATGTCCTTTTGTAGGTCTTTTATCACCCAAGATAATCACGTAATCTTTGTAATTCTTCTTTATTCATCAAAAACCAATTCTCCTCTGATGGGAATATGCCTGCTCTAACATCATTTTTATAATTAGCAAGCGATTTTGTAATATCTTCAGACAGATTCATGTATCTATTTACAAATTTTGGTTTAATTCGATCATACATTCCCAACAAATCTTGAGCTACCAACACTTGTCCATCACAATTCACCCCAGAACCTATTCCTATTGTAGGAATGCTGACAGTCTCTGAGATAATCTGGGCAACCTCATGACTTACCATCTCTAATACAATGCTAAACACACCTGCTTCCTGAAGCTCGTTTGCATCATTTATCAGCCTGAGTGCAGCCTCCTTTGTTCTTCCTTGTACCTTGTACCCTTGTAGTAGTGTAGTGGTCTGTGGTTGCAATCCAATATGACCCATTACAGGAATGCCTACATCCGCTATCGCTCTAGCCGTTTTAGCCATTTCCTTACCTCCTTCAAGTTTTACTGCATCTGCACCAGCTTTGATCAATTTTCCTGCATTACTGATAGCATTCTCAATGCTTGTTTGATATGACATAAATGGTAAATCTGCTACCACCAAAGCATCCTTTCTTGCTTTACTAACCGCATTTGTAAACATACACATATGTTCCATTGTTACTTGTACTGTATTCTCATATCCTAACATCACCATTCCAGCGCTATCACCAACTAGTATTACATCAATTCCTGCCCTATCACATAACGATGCCAAAGTATAGTCATAACTTGTAATTACGGAAATTTTTTCTTGGTTTTGTTTCATTTGCATGATATTCTCGACTGTCTTATGCAATTCCCGCCCTCTCTTCTAAATTATCTTTTATTTGTTTTACACATTCCTGTAGATTTTTTTTATTGTCAAAATCCTCTACAATCTCTTGTAGATTTTTTTTACTCTCTCTTGACAGTTCTTCTACTTTATCAATTAATAGATCAACTGCTCTTGTTACATTATCTACAATTGTAATATTAGCAGTTTGTGCTGTTCTTGACAAAGGATTTAGATCAAACGTAATTACTATTTTTCCCATCCGTCTTAATGCCATAGTCCTATCTCCGTCTTCTAGTGGCACAACTACAACGTCTGCTGCAAAAATACCATCTTTGTCAACAAGCTGTCTTGCAGAATCAATCCCATCTAATTTTTTAGACAAATTATCATTAGAGCCAAAAATTTCATCTGCTCCATTTTTTTGCAGAGTTTTGATGATTGCCAGTTTTCTTTGTTTATCTGCATAAAACAGGTTTACTTCTAATCTTCCATTGCTCTTATTGGATAGCTTTACGATTGATTCTGGAACTAGTGCTGATATGTTTCCGTTAACTGAGATTAAAGGCCTGTCTGCTAGCAATATTTGCGCTGCTGCGGCCCTTATAGCATGTACTGCAGCCTTGTTTGTCTGTTCACCTAGCAGATAATCAAAAGCTTCTCCCCTGCCCTGTGCTAACAGCCCTTCTTTTGCGACTAATCCTTCCTCAAATCCTTTTACTAGTTTTTCACGAATTAAAAGCGATTTGGCTCTTGGATGAGATTTGGGAATAACAGTCATCATGTATCTTCAATTAATTATTTAGAACTCTTGCTCCTACCTCATCTATCTCTGATTTTATTATAATTCCATCTGGATACTTTTGTATAATCTCTAAAACTTTCTGCTCTTCTTTATGCGGTACTAGTGAGAAAATAGTTTCACCAAACAACGCTACCCCGCATTTAATGTTATTTCTTTCTAATTCATCAACTATCTTCTTCATTCTTGGAGTCATGATATCCACATATCTTGCAAATTCGATAGACATATCTTGAAAATGTTCATAACTCTTGGATTCTAACAGCCTATTTACCATTCTTCCCCCTAATCCATTAATTTGAGACAAGTGTTCTTTGATGAATTTATTTGTAGATATTGGAGAAAAACATGCCATGATCACAGAGATCTTCTCAACAGAGATCTTCTCAACAGAGCCAATTCCTGGCGCTCCTGGTTTGAGACGAATTTCAAAACCACCATGAAATGATGCCAAAACATCTCCCAACCCTGTTCTGCATTTTATTTCTGCATTATGGGCAATCTCTCCCATCTTTGTCTTCTCCAGTTTTGTTTTGAGAGCTTGATCTAGTGCAAAAGCCAATGATAACGCAACTGCACTACTAGAACCTAAACCATATCCTACTGGAACCAACACAACATGTTCAATGTTAAAAAATAAATTTGAAAATTCTCCTAGTTTTAAAAATTCACTTAAAACATGTTTAGATACGTTGGTTTTATCTGACTGATATCCATATGTTCTGATTTGAAAGTTTCGTTTCTGGTTATTCTTCCTCTCCTCCACTCTTACTCTTGTTGTGACTCCCTGCTTTATTGAAAAGCCGGCCCCGATTGATCCTGCTTTATCTAAAACACCATGATCTTGTTTGTCTGGCATATGTGCTTTAAAGAAACCTGTGATGTGTGCAGGACAAAACGCCATTCCCTTCATTAATTCTAATTTAAACTAAACACAAAATATAAGAATATGGCTTAAATTAATTAAATTGGTTTAAATTGACTAAATTTGTTAGACGCCTACAGAGAATTGGCAGTAGCATACTCGTGTCTCTACCAAAGGAGTGGATTGATATCAATAATTTAGACAAAGGCAATCAAGTTGAGCTTGAGACTATGCAAGACAGCATCTCAATATCGGTAAATAAAGAGACACGGCCTACAAAGCAACTCGTGATCTCCTACCCCTTACCAAAAGAAGAGAATATTGTAGCTGACATTACAGGAGCATATCTTTTAGGATATGACATCATTGCGATCACTTCCAAATCATTCATTCCCGGAAAAGACAGAGAAGAAATTCGAAATTCAATGCGGCGACTAGTTGGAATGGAGATAATTGAAGAGGACGCTTCTCATATTAATATGCAATTTCTATTAGATGCAACAACGCTTAACCCTTCAAAAATTCTCAAACGAATAAGCTCTCTTGCACTAGGTATGTATAACGATATTTTAAATGGATTAATTTCAGAAGACAAATCTAATTTACAGACGTTATCGAATCGTGATGTTGAGGTAAACAGACAATATTTTTTACTTGTCCGTCTGATTCGTAGCACTCTAGTTAACAGAAGATTATCCTCTACATTCAATTTAGAAAATATTGATATTCTCGACTATAGAGTGGCAGCAAACCTTCTTGAAAATGCAGGTGATTCTATTGTAGAACTGTCGGATTCCATTTACAACTCTTCTCTTTCAAAAGAATCCTTGAAAAAGATATACGACGTCGTGAAAAATTTCAACAATCATGCTGAAAAATCCATTAACGCATTTGTAAAATCAGATAGGCTTTTAGCTATTGAAGCAATATCTCTTCACAAACAATATGAAGCAAAGCTTGGTAAGCTCCGTACTGTATTAGGAAATACAAAACAAATTCCAATGGATTTTTTAGATTTGGTGTATATGTTTGAGAGAATAGGACAATCTTGGGCAGACGTTGCTGATCTTGTCCAACCAATTTATAACAAATAATAATTGTAGGGCCAATACCCACAATAGTAAAAATAAATGATCATGGCACTAGTATAATTTCTTCTTTGCAGCATACGTTAAAACCGCACAAATAGTTTTTGAGTCGTGGATTTTACTTGTTCGGATTAACCGCAATACTTTCCTCAAATCCATTTTTACAACAGACAGTATCTCATCATCATCTAGTTTCAATCCATCCATCTTTTTTAGTCCTGTAGCAAGAAAGCAATGAATCGATTCTGTGCTGTATCCAAGTGATGGATAGTACATTATTAACGGTGTCATCTTTTTTGCCCTATATCCCGTCTCTTCTTCTAGTTCTCTAAATGCACATTTCATTGGATCTTCTCCCTTCTCTAGCGTTCCTGCCGGAATCTCCAAGCCATATCCATGAGGAAATCTGTGCTGTCTGACCAAAATCACTTTATTGTTTTCATCAAAAGCAAGCATGGCAGCAGCCCCTCTATGTTCAATTATCTCCCGCCTGACCCTCCTACCTTCTATATTTCCTTCATAAACACAAAGTTCTAAAATTTTTCCCTCAAAGATCTTTGTTTTCTTCATATGAACATTAAATGTTGTTACTATTTAATTTCTATGATATGTTAAATGTAATTTAGATGCTTTTTTACAATCTATCACTACATCTTCTAACCATTTATTGGAAAACAATATCTCTTTTGGAATGAAGAGATCTACTGCTGTTACATTTTTTCTTTTTTTGATTTCTTGTGTTATTTCATCTATTTTAAAGATACTATCAGTATACATATACAACATAATTTGGTCTTTTGTAATTAAAGGATTTTGCAAGTATAACTCTTCAAATGCACAGTTAAAGTCTTTTACGGCTTCGTCCATTTGATCATTTACCCATACCATCATTGCATGAGGGATAAACTTATCCATCTTTATTGGATTGCAAGTTAATGTGAATTGAACTCCGTTGTTTGCATGAAGCTTTTCAATACAGCGTGCTACTGTCTTTGTCGATAATTTTGTATTTTTTGCAATCTGCTCTTTCTTCTGTCTAGGATCTTTTATCAGCTCATCCACAATTTCTATGTCCGTCTTTGTAAAATTTTGTTCAAAGTTCAGTTCCTCTACTCTAAGGACAGATAAAATTTTTACATCTTTTATCAATTCATTTAACAATTTTATTTTTTCTTCTAGATTGTCTTTTACTATAATACTACACAGTGTAATACCTCCTACACATGGAACTACATAATCTAATTCGCCTACAAACTTACCTCGTTCAAAAATTTCGTTGGTATCAATATCTTTTATTACAATATACAAAATATTATATCCAAAAACCGCAGGTCTTATTATAATAGCAAACTTTTCAATGATGCCATGATCTATCATTTTTTTTGTTCTTGCCATCACCGTTCCTCCAGACACGCCTAACTCTTTACCTATCTGTCTGTTGGATCTCCTGCAATCAACTAGCAGCTGGCTGAAGATCTTTATATCTAAATTGTCCATTTTGCCACTTATTTTACTTCACCATAGTATGAATTTAACTAATACGATATAAAATTGTCTAAAATATGTCGGTACCTCACACCTATTAAATAACAGAGTACGCAATCTAACTTGTGGAATACAGACTACGTTTAGCAAAAAAGATGTTGTTTAATAAAAAAGGTAGTTTGATTGCCGCTGTTTTAGCTGTAACAATTGGAATTTTAGTAGTCCATGTCAATTTTGTAATATTTCAAGGTCTCTTTGATGCAATAGTCCGGGATATTGCTGATTATAGAAATGGCGATCTTCTTGTTACTGATGAATCTGATTACATTACAAAATCTGATCTATCTATTGTAAATTGGTTTGAAAGAATTCCATATGTGCAAGCAGCGGCGCCGCGGCTTTCATCAACTGGAGAGCTGAATATGACGAAGAATGGTAATTTGTATCAGGAGACTAGAGTACCAATGGTTGGCGTCGATCCTTTCCGCGACATTCAGGCATCCACTGTTCATGAAACTATTGTTGATGGGAGTTACGTGTTTTCACGAAATTCCATTGTTTTGGGGTCTAATGTTGCACAAGATCTCGGAGGTGCTCAAGTTGGTGATAGCGTCAAAGTTTTGATAGTTGACCGCCATGGTGTGGATCAGGTAAGACGATTTACTGTCTCTGGTATAGCTGAGTCACCTGGCGGCCAAGGATTTGACTATACAGTAGTTCTACATATTGATACTCTACGTGATATGTTAGGTAGGAGTGATGCCACAGGATCATTTATGATAAAATTAAACGATCCCTCCAGAGCATACGAGATCAAAGAATTCTTTTTGCGTTCATTCCCTAATGACTCCTTTGTTGCAGAAACTACAGAGGAATCAGCAGAAGAACAACTTGCTGGTTTTAGGTCTGGTATAGCCATGATCACTATAATAGGATACTTTGGTATGATGTCATCTGCATTTGCCATTGTTACTATTCAGACAATGCTAGTCAACGGCAAAACTAAAGAGATCGGTATTATGAGAGCAATTGGTGCTAAACGAAAGGACATTCTTATCATATTTCTCTTCCAAGGAATGATAATTGGAGTAGTTGGTGCAGGTGTTGGCACTGCTGCAGGATTGGGCTATACCGTATATGCTAAAGAGACAAAGATGTCATTTAACAACAGTATCCCCCTTGAGGTAACCTATAATTGGGAAAAGATCATCCAAACTGCTATTACGTCATTTGTTTTGGCAGTAGCTGCGTCGTTGTACCCGTCGTATAAAGCCACAAGGCTACTTCCAGTAGAGGCGATGAGAACTGTCTGATCTTGTACTAGATATTAAAAATCTCACCAAAGTTTACGGACGAGGTAACAATAGAGTAAAGGCTTTGGATAATGTATCGTTTTCAGTTAACCGTGGTGATGTTGTTTTAATTGTTGGAAGTTCAGGATCTGGTAAATCCACATTGCTAAATCTGATAGGACTATTAGATAAACCTACAGCAGGAGAGATCTTTATCGACGGAATAAATGTTAAGAAGTTAGGTGATGGTGCAATATCTTCATTTAGAAATAAGAAATTAGGATTCATATTCCAATTCTCCAACCTGTTAAGCGACATATCGGTTTTGGAAAATGTAATGTTACCAAATCAAATTGCAGGCAACACTAATCATACTCGTAAAGATGCTAAAGATCTGCTAAAAGCAGTTGGGTTGGAACCTCAAATGCATCAGCGTGCAAATCAAATTTCAGGAGGTCAAGCTCAAAGAGCGGCTCTTGCAAGAGGATTAATCAACAAACCATCTGTCGTACTTGCTGATGAACCAACTGGTAATCTTGATTCGTTAACTTCAGAAACCACCATTGCGTTAATGAAATCTATGGCAGAGAAGCTTAACCAAACATTCATCATAGTAACGCACGATAGAGAACATTTTGGTAATGTTGACAGGGTAATAACAATTAAAGATGGTAAGGCGTATGATGAAGATCAAATGTCAAATATAGGTGAGATTATTGCATCATGACTTTTAAAGTAATACTACTAGTGATCGCAGTTGGTTCGTTGATGCCACTTATCTTTGATGATTCTTTTGCTCAGATTATTACAGGCTCATCTTCTGATAGGGATTTTGGCGATATCAAATACATTGATGCGTACTTTGGCACTCCTGGTAATAAAATACAGGTTGATAGCGGCGATAACAACGTTCCATTTACAGTGGTATTAGTTAACATCGGAAGCAATGATATTACAGGTATTAGCGGTCAGCTATCACTCCCATTAGGCTTCTCATCCTCGTCATCTGCGGGATCAAATGCCATCATTAATTCTGATGGTAATGCTAATGCTATAACCGGTGAAGACTTTTATCTTACTTTCTCTGTGAATATAGATCAAAATGTACGAATTCAAGAATATCCAGGAACTATTAAAGTTGATTATTCTCGCTTGAGAGAATCCGGCATTCGTACAACATTCGTTAGCTTTGACTTTAAAGTGACAGGCGATAGCGTGATAAATGTCAAATCTACAGAACCATTCCTTACATCTTTACAATCAAACGACATCGTAATTGAAATTACAAACGATGGCACTGCTCCAATCTCCAACGTCAATGTTGTTGTAGAAAACACCCAATCTGATCTTATGGCATCCTCACAACCATCAAATATGAATATAGAAAAGATTGTAATGTCTGATTCAAGCTGGCATATTGGCAATGTTGATCCCCAATCAACTGCATACATCAGTACCAGTGTATATGTCCCAGAATCCCTAATCGGAGACACTCTGCATATTCCTATATCTATTACCTATTATGATGTATATGGCGAAGCACGGCAGATATCAAAATCAGTTGATTTTTACGTGCAGGGTCTAATTGATCTTACCATCTTTAATGTTGATGTAATTGAACTATCTGATGTTCAAGTGATTGTCGGTGAGATAATTAACGAGGGCAATCAACGTGGATTGTTTGGTTTTGTAACTGTTGAGCCGGATGATGGCTCAAATATTAAACCTAATACTCAATTTATTGATGAGATTGAGACTGACGCCCCGGTCCCATTTAACATTCCAGTCGAATTTGATGGCGAACCAAGATACGGCGAGCACGATATCACAATTACTCTAAGATACAAAAACAGTCTCAGAGATGAGATCTTTTTAACTCAGCAACAAACCATCTTTATCAACGAACCAGTCATCGAAGAGACATCAGCAGTAGACTATGATACAATGATTATTGGAGCTATTATAGTAGCAGCCATAGTTGTAGCTATTATAGTAGCTAAACGCAAAAGACGCGCAGATGATGGATAATATGATAAAATCCTGTCTCCAGTACAACGCGCTTTTGTATTTATCGGATGTTTGATGACGTGTTAATATTAGGACAACAATCAGAACTATTATTACTTTATCTCATCTTCCTTCACATCGAACTTTTTGCTTTGAGGGTTTATCACCTTACATTCAAATTTTAGCTTTAAAAAAAATACGAAAATCTGAGAACGTCTACAGATTTAACAGCGTATAAATTCGTAATTAATTTTGAAATAGTAGCAATATGCAAACTCATCGTAGACTAACCATTCTTGGATTAATCTTGTTATTATTAACAATTCTGATAAATAATTACTCTAGCCAGCAAAAAGTTTTTGCGACAGATTTTAACTTTGCATACATAACTGGAATTCTAATGCTTGCAGCATTTTCAATTGCTTTTTACACGTTTACAAAAAATCAATTAAAATCATAAAATCGTTCTAACAATTTCAACATATGTATAATTTAAAAATCTCTTTTAACTATACATAATGTTTAGCAAAAAATTTCCCATCTGCTGATATCAATTTTATTTAACTCTTGAATATTAGCCTCAATCCTTTTCTGTGACACTGCGTAGGGTTATAAACAATTACGAACTATTTGTATCATGTCCGGTGATGAGATAGTTGTCCCAAAAGAGTTACGTGAGTTCATGTTAGAAGGTGCAGAGGTAACCCTTCTTGGCAAAAGCAACGGTTCTAAAAGACAGTACCGCTATGGTAATTTACACATACGTGAATATGATGATAAATTTTTAGTGCATGTCGATAAAATTGATCCCAGAAAAGATCCCATAGGCCATTTAGTCCATGATGCGCCTGAAGTCTTGGTTGGATTGGCATGTGGTATATTTACTGCGTCTGCAATTAAAAAATACATTCATAATAAATCACCAACAAATCCTGATCGTGCTTTTAGCTTGATTACATCCATTGTTTCTGGTTATGCAGGATATTCTACTACAAAGAAAATTAAAAAATATTTGGAGTGAATCAGATGTATACTATTAGAGCACTCAAAGTCCTGCTAAAACTGTTACCCACATTTCTTGCATTACGTCGAGATCGAAAAAAATGGATTCGCCAAAAAGATCAAGATCAAAAACAAAAATACGAGTTGGATCTGGAACCATTTAGAAACAATGCTCGCAAGACACTTGCAACATTCGTTTCATTGGGACCTGTGTACATCAAACTAGGACAATGGCTTTCGTCAAGAGCAGATATCTTGCCTCAACCATACTTGGCTGAACTCTCGAAACTACAAGATAGTGTTCCTTCTGCTCCTTTTACACAAGTAAAACCAATTATAGAAAATGATCTAGGATCACTTACTGATAGATTCGACGAGATAGATACAAACCCAATCTCAGGTGCGTCATTAGGTCAGGTCTATCGAGGATCAGTCTCAGGCAAACAGATTGTCATCAAAGTAAAAAGACCCGGTATTGAGAACATTGTTGCAAAAGATATCAAAGTTTTAAAGAAGATACTTCCGCTGGGACTAAGATTCGTTGATCCCAACTTACGCTACTCTGCAAAGGCAATGCTATCTCAGTTTATCGAAACAATCTACGAAGAGATGGATTATAACATTGAATCCAAAAATTTGAAGAAGATCAAGGAAAATCTGAAGTCAAATCGCAAGGTAGTTGTACCAACGGTTTTCGACGATCTCTCCTCCAAAAACGTACTAACAATGGAGTATCTTCCAGGCATCAAAGTTACCAACGTCAAAGATTTGAACGAAATGGGCATCAATCGAGAACAACTAGTTGTTGACGTTCACAAAATCTTCTTTACAATGCTTCTCAAGCACTCAATCTTTCACGCAGACCCACATCCAGGAAACATCTCAGTTACAAATGATGGGCGGTTGATATTATATGACTATGGGATGGTCGGGAAAATAAACAATGATACCAGATTTAGACTAATTCGACTTTATCTTGCCCTCGTTGAAAAAAATCCTGCCCGCGTTGTGAACGCTATGAATGATCTGGGAATGCTGACACCTGACTTTAATAGGATGATAATTGAACGGGGAATTGAATTATCAATTCGTGCTATGCATGGTAATAGGCCGGATGAGATGGAAGTTCAAAGTTTGATGGAGCTTGCAAATCAAACAATGAGTAAATTTCCCTTTATGCTGCCAAAAAATTTAGCGCTGTATATGAGAATGGCATCAATAATTGAAGGGATTTACAAAACACATAATGTTGATTTCAAATTCGTCAAGGTGTTGAGGAATATATTTGAAGAAGAGGATCTTATGACAAGGGGATATGTTGAAGAGCTCAAATCTTCTTTTACTACTTTTTCTAAATCCGTTGAATCCTTGCTCCGAATTGCACCAGAGATGGAACAATTTCTTGATAAATCACAGTTCTATATGCAAAACAAGAGAAGACCTACGGTTTTAATTGGCGGTAGTATATTTGCCTCTTCTATCTTTCTTGGGTCTGTATACCTATTTCAGATAAACGAACTTTTAGGCTCAGTAGGCATGATCAGCTCTGGCATCATAATGACAATCTCTGCATTATTTAGAAGACATTAGATGTTTCACTCTATTGAAATATCCTTGCCTGTTTTCTTTACTGGAATAATCAATACAAGTACTCCGTCCTTTAATTTGGCAGATTCTATCTCTTCTTCACCCTGTTTAATCTCAACTGGCAATCTGATCTTCTTATCAATGATGTTTGGTCTCTGATTTACTACAGGCGTCTGTGTTTTCCCATCTTTCTGATCATCCTCCTTTCCCCCCGTCTTTGCAGCTTTAATTGATAGAATATTCTCAGACAGTGTTAGTTTGATATCTTTTTTCTCAAATCCCGGAATGTCAATTACCACCTTGAGGCTATCATCGTTTAGATACATATCAATAGGAGGCAGGACAAACTCATAAAACTCTCTTGTCTTGGTTCCAATCTCTTTGATGACCTGTTTTACTAGCTCCATCTATGTTTTTTTACTCGATTTAGTTATAAATCTTAATTTATCAGATTAACCAATAACACGATTTAGGCTGAATACATGCAAATAATGATTGTTTGGTGCCTAAAATGTATCATATATTATACATATCAGTGTTGATGTGCCATTCTCTTTATTTTTAGGAACTAGCAATTAATTATTCCACTATCATCTCAATTCTATTATATTACGCAAGAATTTTTTTATAATGTTATACTCTAAACAACCTACTTGAATTTTGATTTACAAACATTACAATACCCAAACAATTCAAAATTACTCTTTAAGATACGATACCTTGATTTACCGGCAGCCCGTTTTCGGATCTCTTTTATTGAACCTTCGTCAACATCTTTGATTTTTCCACAATCAATACAGATTAAATTTAGGTGCTCATCTATATGTGCATCAAACCTCATCTCTCCTTGAACTTCAATTCCATTTACCATCTCTTTCTCTTTTAACATGTCTAACGTTTTGTATACTGTCGACAAGCTTATCATCGGATAACTCTGTCGAATTTTTTTGTAAATTTGCTCAGCACTGGGATGCTCTACCGTATTTAACAGATAGTGCATGATTGCAGTTCTCTGTGGAGTAATTCTGAGACCTTTATCCTTTAATGATTTTATAATCTGTTCTAGTTGTTGCATTGTATTTGTGATTAGATTTTCTATTTAATATCTATTCTCTTTTAATAATTATTATTAATAACATTTAATTAAGAATAAATATCATACTATTGTATGACTGATGTAAACATAGGCATCAAAGAACAAGATCGTACAGGCGTGGTCGACATTCTCTCAAAACTCTTGGCTGACGAGTATGTTCTTTACACCAAGACTAGAAACTATCATTGGAACGTAACTGGGTCAGATTTTAGTGAATATCACAAGATGTTTGAGGAACAATACGATGAGATCGACAGTGATATCGATGATATTGCAGAAAGAATTAGATCATTAGGAGCAAAATCTCCTGGAACTCTACACGAATTTGTAGATAGTACAAGATTAGAAGAAGCTCCTAAAGATTATCCTTCAGCTGGCATCATGATTCAAAATCTGTTATCTGATCATGAAAAAATCATTCGTACACTCCGCCAGGATGTCGTGTCTTGTGAGAGACACAACGATGTAGGCACCGAAGATTTTCTTACAGCACTCATTGAAAAGCATGAAAAAACAGCATGGATGCTACGATCCATACTGGAATAGTCGAATACAATTCTTTATTTTTCTACTCTATTTTGTACTAGCACTTAGATTAATCATATCTATTAAAATACAAGCCAAGATCTGCTTGTAGACTAATCTATCAAACTTTACAAAAAAATAGATTCGCACACAACTTCAACATACTGATTACACCTATGCACGCAATCAGGATTTGTCTTGATCTTGTTTCAAATGCGATTCTATTCGTTTCTCACTGGGTCTATGTTTCCCTGTTACTATGTAGTTTATAGCATCACTCATAAAGACTGCATGATCTCCAATACGTTCCAAATATCTTAACAACAGCACTTCGGCAAGAGCGCATTTTGTATTCTTTGATTGGATTAATTTCCCGAGTCTGTCTCTATATATTTGATCAATTGTCTTCTCATCCTCTCTAATCTTAATTGCTTTTCGTACATCCAATTCTGCAAATGACAATACGGCCTCTTTAATCATATGTTTGACTTTTTTTGTGCATTCGATAAGAGATGCGTTAGTACATTCTGAGACATCCCCAAACAGATCCCTGACTTGAGTGATGTCATATGCATATCTTCCAAATCTTGAAAATGCATAAGAAATTTCAGTGGAGGAGCGAATCAGTCGAAAATCATCTGCGACAGGCTGAAATCGTAACAGCATATCAAACGTCAAATCCTCGACTTCGAAATATTTTGAACGAATAGCATCAGATAACGCCAAAACCTTGTCCATGGTATTTGTACCATCAAGATAAGAGTCAGTGGCTAATGAGATTGATTCAATAACCATGTCTCCCATCTCTGCCATGATAAACGAGAGTTTTTGTAACGAGGGATCAATTAACCGAGTCATTTAACCAAACTGCCCTTGCACATACTTTGCAGTTAACTCATTCTTTGGGTCCGTAAACAATTTTTTTGTCTCTCTAAATTCAACCAAATCTCCTAGATACATAAATCCAGTATAGTCTGACAATCTTACTGCTTGTTGCATATTATGAGTTACAATAATTATTGTATAATCTTTCTTTAATTCAGTAATGGTCTCTTCTATCTTTTGAGTAGCAATTGGATCCAAGGCCGATGCAGGCTCATCCATCAACAAAACCTCCGGTTGAATTGCAAGTGCTCTTGCAATACAGAGACGTTGCTGCTGTCCTCCCGATAACTCCATTGCAGATTTTTTAAGATCATCTTTGACTTCATCCCACAAATATGCCATCTTTAAGGAATCTTCTGTAATCTCGTTTAGGATTTTTTTATCTCGGATTCCATTTAGTTTTAAACCTGCTACAACATTATCATAGATGGACATTGTTGGAAATGGATTTGGCTTCTGAAAGACCATGCCGACTTTCCGTCTATGATAAATAGGATCAATTGACTTGTCATACAAGTCAATATCGTCAATCATCACCTTACCGGTTACGACTGCATTTTTTGTCATATCATGCATTCTGTTAAGACAGCGAAGAAACGTGGTCTTTCCACAACCCGAAGGGCCAATTAATGCTGTAACTGATTTTTCTTTAAACTTCATCGTGATGTTTTTGACAGCCTTGACTCCATTGTAGCTAATTGTTACATCTTCTGCTATCATCTTGTATTTCTCAGAATCAACGTCTATTTGCGGCCTTGAAGAAGAGATTTTTCTTTCCACCACAGTTGGTTTAACACTCAACGCTATCAATATCTTCTACCTATCCCTTTTTTAATTAATTGTTTGGAGAATCCAAACCTGTTACCTCTATTTGCAAAAAAGTATCTGACACCAAGATTAATTCCTAGAATAATTATGATTAAGACCAGAGCAGCGCCCCAACCCTGTAGCTGTGCACTATCATAAGGCAATAGAGACAGTCTCCATATTCTTAAAGGCAAGGCATCCATAGGAACATCCAGACCGCTAAAGAATTGACTACTCCCAAGAATCGTCATTATCAAAGGAGCAGTCTCACCACCAATTCTGGAAACAGAGAGTAAAATCCCAGTAATCATTCCGCTCTTTGCAGCAGAGATGACAATTCTGAATGTTATCACCCATTTTTTCAAACCTAAAGCTGTTCCTGCTTCACGATACGTGATTGGAACCATCTTTAGGGATTCTTCTGTGGTTCTTCCTACAATAGGAAACATGATTAAAGCTAATGCAAACGCACCAGCCCAGACTGAAAAATGTCCAAGAATCAAAACAATTACCAAGAATGCAAATATCCCCAATACGATTGATGGAAACTCCATAAAGACATCATTAAAAAATCTGATAGATTTTGTGAGTTGATTGTTATCATACTCTGATAAGTAAATCCCAGACATTACACCTATCGGAACTCCAATTAAACTCGCTAATCCAATTATTATCAGAGTACCTTGAATTGCCGGCCCAATTCCGCCCTCGCCCGAACCTATAGCTCCAGGAGTCTCTGTTAAAAATTCATAACTTATTGCCGCTACACCATTTTTGAAGACTTCGATTAGAATACTACCCAATGGAATGATTGCTATTATAACACATGAGATGATGATGATCTTTACTATCTTATCGACTAGTAATCTCTTCTTTACATTCTGTTTGAAGAGTTTCCTATACTCTTGTCTTCTAACTGCAATATCGGCAGTCAATTATTGATTGCTCCCTCATTTACTTTGAGCATTCTTGTAACTAAAACATGTGCAACAATATTGATAGCCATTGCAATTAGTAACAGAACTAGAGCAACTCCAATCAGCGCAGGCAGATGCAACGACGCAGGAGACGCTTCTACAAATTCATTTGCAATAATACTAGGCATCGTTTGACTTGCTTTGAAGAAAGAAGATGGAATTGCAGCGATGCCTGTAGCGTTTCCAATTAGCATAGTTACTGCCATTGTTTCTCCCACCGCTCTGCCTAATCCAAGGATAGATGCTCCAATCAATCCTGTCTTTGAGAATGGGAATATGGCCAGTCTAAACATTTCCCATTTTGTTGCACCTAACATGTACGCTGCCTCCTTTTGCTGTTGTGGGACTGCTTTCATTACCTCACGCGATACTGCAGATACCGTAGGAATAATCATAATAGCCAAGATAACACTTGCAGTCAAAATATCTAGTCCAAACGGCGTTCCTGAAAATAAAAATATTGAATCACCAAATGCCTCATGTAGTGGTTCTTCAATCCAATCTTTGAAATAAATTCTAAATATAAAGAGCCCCCATAGGCCATAAATTACACTAGGAACAGCAGCTAAAAGCTCAACTACAAAACCTAATGGACCACCAATCTTGGCAGGCGCATCAGAGATAAACATTGCAATTCCGATACTTAGTGGAACCCCAATCAGCATTGCAAGAGATGCTGTAACTAGCGTACCCAAGATATACGGCAGTACGCCAAACGATTCCCTTCCCTCTACTGCATTCCAATCCGTCTTTGTGATAAACGACAATCCTTCTTCTTCCCAGATTGGGTAGGATTCAGCAACCAGCTCAAAGACTAGCAACGCAATCATAACTAAAACAAAGACGCCTGCTATTGTCACTGCAAGCTTGAATATTTTATCGGAGAGAGAATACCTCTTCGGTTTTTGGTATGGTATCTTCTTCTCCAATAGTCTTCACGGGTGCAAGTGGGGTTATCTAATAGATCATTATGTTCTATAAACATATCATAGTACTATATAGATTCATCATAGCCGTTTGATGATATGAAATAAAAATAAAAAATTATGAGATTTTAAGAGTCGCTTCTCTTCTTTATTGTCTTACCTATTCCATAGAGTAACACGGCCGGTGCTGCTAGATACAATCCAACATTCATTAGGATTACACTTATTCCATATCCCAAAACTTCAGATTCGGTTTGGGCATTCTCCATTATTACTAATGAAGACAGTAATGGAGTGATTGCAATCTTTACAGTCTCTTTGACTATCGGATTCTCTCTTTCTATGTCAGCAACTGTTGGTGAGAATGCGTAGTATAGCTGGTTAAATCCAGACATGAACATTATGCCCGAATTTGTACTCATCAGTTGATTATCACGTATCTCTCGTAATTGTTGAACTTGTGGTGCTAGTTCAGAACCAAACGTAGCAGTAGCTATTAGACAGCCGCCACTATTATCAGCAGAATCACCGTCTGATTCTTTAGGTGTTTGTGGTGTTCCTGTATCGCTCTCGTCGTCTTTCTCCATCATCATCTCTGAATCATTTGATGATGATTCTGCTCCTATCAATGGCTCACCTCCATAGGTTATTGTGGATAGTCCATCTTGGCCCAATTTTATAATACTGTCTGTTAATGGAACATACAATAGACTTGGTGAATATCTCTGACCATCAGTGATCATCCAATTGATCAAGTGGATTACAGCTTTTGCCTGTTCTCTATCTCTGGTTACCGGTTCTAGATCGTCGTACACAAGTAGATATGTAAAACTAGCAATGGGATAGGATTCAGCTCCGGGTGCATTGATAAGTGATACATCAACCCAACTCTCCTCTGCGGCAGGCAAACTATCAGATACACCACTTGATGCTGCAGAGATACTGTCTAATGTAGGCTCGATAAATGCACTTTTCTCAGCATTCTGCACTGATGCATAAGTCATTCCAGTTTGGAACGCATAAGCTAGTTCAACATATCCAATTGCGTATTCTGTAGATTTTATAATTCCCGCAACACCTTCATTTCCTGCAGCAGCAAGACCTGAAGGCCATGGTACCGATTTTCCTTTACCTATCTGTTCATCCCATGTTGGACTGACGACACTTAGATAGTCAGTAAAGATGAACGTTGTCCCAGAACCATCTGATCTATGTGCTGTGACGATCTCCTTATCTGGAAGATTCAATCCCGGATTTTCTGCAGCTATTACAGGATCGTCCCATCTTGTAATATCCCCTAAGAACATACTTGCAATAGCATCCGCTGTTAGTTTGAGTCCTCTGTCAGGAACTTCTGGAATGTTGTACACTAACACTACTCCGCCAATTGATTCGGGGATGTGTAGTGTGCCTGGAACCAATTCTCGTTCTGATTCACTCATCGGTTTATCTGATGCTGCAAAGTTTACAGTTCTTTCAATATGCTGTTTGATACCGCCGCCACTTCCAATTGACTGATAGTTTAGATTTACATTGTCGTATACATTTTTGTATTCAACTCTCCATAAATCAATTAGAGGGAACGGAAACGTTGCTCCAGCCCCAATTAAATTAAATTCTTGATCTGGTTTTGGCGGATCTGGTGTGAAATCTGCATATGCATTTGATGATGGTGCAAAGGCAATAAGAGTTGCCATTATCAGCAGCGATGTTATTTTTGTCCTCATTATTCTGTCATTATTTTAGAATTATATGCCTATAATAACGGTATAACATAGTCAATCATTTGTACTATATAGATCCATAGGTTCGAATCAAATACAAATCTGTAGTTAAATTATTCTAAAATTTTTGCTGTGATTTTACATGCCTGAATGACTGCTTGTCTTTGTCATACTGATGTAACAAAAAAAAAAACTATCAATTTGACATAATTTATACAAAAAAGTTCTATCATCTGTTTAATTCACAATATTGGCAATTTGTAGTGATACAGTAGCCTGCAGAGCATAGTGACTATGACCTGAAAGTAGGAGATCAGCTTGACTGATAGATCAGGGTTGCGAAGAACAGGTTGGTAATCAACTCAAGGCCGATCAGAAAATAGATGATGGATTGACTCAGGAGTTGATAAATTGATTATTCTAGACAACTTGACAAATGCAAAAGCTCATACTAGAACAAACCTAATGCTTGAATTATTATATTGCCACGCTACACTCCTAATCAAATGGGAGAAGATGAAAAAATCGAAAGTGAAAAAATCAAGGTCTTTTCGTCTGACGATGACAAACTGAAAATACTTGGAGAGTTACTGAGCAATAAGTCAAGCAGAGACATCATAAGGATGCTGATCGAGAGGGAGAGCTACATAAACGAGATATCAAATACACTGGGTCTCAGGGTAAGCTTGGTAATCCATCACATAAACAAGATGGAATCAATAGATATGCTTGAGATTACGCAAAAAAAAAAATCATGCGGAATGGAAATGAGCATCGTTTTTTCAGAGTTGTACCTGGTATGGTAGTATTTCCCAGCAAGTCACACCAAACTGTCAGGACTGGGATGACTGCAAGAGTTTTAAAAAGCACCGTAAAATTCGTCGCCATCGGGGTTGGGGCCATTACTGCACATTGGGTATTCTCCCCTAGACAGTTTCAGGGAGGCGGGAATGCAACTGAGGCGATCATTCCAATATCATCTATTCCGTATATTGTAGTAATAATTGGCTTGGCCATATTGTTACTGGAAAAAAAGAAAAAAAGGGTTAGTTAAGACCCAATTTGTGCTTGAGGAACGTCCAGTCGTGCACATAGTTGACAGTGATAGACTGACCGTCAATGTGTTCTGTTCCGACTCCTATGTTCATTCCGCCGTACATTTCATCCGAATCCCTGATGATGGGTGCACCGCTGTCTCCAGTGGAGAAATCAATATTTTTAACAAAGTATACATCTGTATACCCGTTGCCATTGATCCATACCCATTGGTTCGTCTTTGCAATTATCCCATAATCTTTGCCTGAATGCTGTCCAATCATGTACACAGAGTCATCCACTGACAGATCTCCATAACTTACTGATATGTCGCTTCCAGCGTCATTGACTTTACCGGTGCTTGACGATCTTGTGTCGATCTCGACAAAGTCACAGTCGCACCACCACCCACCGTCCGTGTTGTGTGATCCCACAAGATGTGAGGAGGATCCCTTGCTGTACTGGTAATAGTCGTCGTGATTGATATTGCAGTGGTGTGGAATCACAACACCATTCACTTGAGAAGACCCGGATCCTTTTGTGGCTACGATATTGATTGTACAGTCAATATCGTCTACGTTGTCAGGTTCACCCTTGGAAGCCCCGATTATCGTGGGACAGTATCCGGTCTGGCTGTTGCAGGAACCTTGGAATCTGGCATTGTTCTGTCCATAAACAACGTTAATCTGGACTGTATCACCAGCGATAATCCGAAGTTCCTCATTTATTTCATCTATATTGGGTGCCTTTAAAACATCCAGAAGTATATCCAGCTCCCCCGTGTATGGATCGAGTCCCATAGATAGGAACAGATGGTTTGTTGCTGCCATCTTCCACATCAGTATCTCAATCTCAATTTTTTTCTCGTCACTAATATCTGCAAGCTCTTTCTTTGGTGCAAGTGCATAGTATTTTTCAGAGATCCTCAATCCTGTTGTTGTTGGCTTCGATCAGCGCAGTTACCTCGTCATTGGGATCTAGTTTGGACAGGTTTTCGTTGATCCACTCAAGCTCATGTATTTCATTTCCCAGCATGTCTTGTAGTTCGGCGTCAGTTAGTTCTGATGTTGCAAACGCAGTGTTGATGGCAGAAGCCGGTACGACTACTGCAAGCAATGCAGCTCCAGAAATAATGTATTTGCTCGTCATTACTATTCTGTTCAGAGTTATGTAGTTAAACAAACAGTCAATCCAAATTGATGCTCAATCCAGTTTGACAGTCAATGCAGATTGAACAATTCATTATAAACATGCATAGTTGAGTATTAACCCACTTTCAATTTTTTAATCAAACATTCTTTCGTTCAAATCCTGTAACAATCTATTAAATTCAATATACGTTCACATGCGAATTCCAAACAAGATTTCATTTTGAGCAAATCTTAGATCTTTTGTTTTCGACATCTTCGCCCAATATTAAAAAGAACGTATGTATATGTACTTGTTATTGAGTTGGATATGTGTGGTAGATATCACCACAGTAGTATGATTTTCTACACTGTTAAATCTTTAGTTGTTTTCAACTAGCTGTTAAATTAGGTTGGTTTTGTGTTTAAGTTGTTACAGATTTGCAAACATTCAAGAATGTTCAAGTTTACAAGACTGTAACCACTAAAATTAATATTCATTGAAAAATACCTAACCATATGTGCGAAACAGACAAAGAAATTTAGATGGTACAAAGCATAAACCCGCAGATTCCAAGATACTTAGTGCAAAGAAGGTAAAAAAGGCAGGAAATGCCAAGAAACAGATTACCCTCAAAAATAATACTGTTATGAAACAGAGATCGGGCGTGCAGGTGATGGCTGCAACAAGATCTTCCACTACAAGAATCAAAAAAACAAAAGAAGAACAAAAAGTGTTCTTTGGGTTGGATCTGCACAAAAAATTTCTTCAGGTTGCGGCAGTAGATCAGAATGGAAATCTTTTGATGAACGAGAGGATTGAAAATGACTTTAAGATAATTGAGTACGAGTTTTCAGCATTTCCAAAAAATGCCAAATATGTATTGGAATCGTCATCTGTGTGGTATGGTATATACAAAAAACTTGCAGTGGATCTGGGACTGGATGTGACCCTGTCAAATCCCTATCGTACACGCCTCATAGCAAAATCCAAAAAGAAGACTGACAGGTTTGATGCGCATGCACTAGCAGACCTGCTCAGAGGAGGTTACATCCATGCATCATATGTCTCGCCTCCAAAAACCGTCGAGGAGAAACGGGTGGTGCGCTTTCGCACAAGAATGGTGCAGAACAGAACTCAGATAAAGAACATGATCCATGGCATACTGCTCCAAGAGTCAATCAAGATTCCAGGACCCACATTTACACCTGCATTTAACAGAGAGTTGCGCAGACTGAAGGATTGGAGGATAGAAGAGTATTTGGAATGCATAAAATCCTTTGATGAGCGCATAGGCAGAGCCAATCTTAAGATACATGACATGGTACGAAACAACGAATATGTACAAATTCTCATGTCAATACCCGGAGTAGGCAAGTTTACAGCACTTGCCATCGCATCAGAGATAGATGATATCAGCAGATTCGAGGATCCTGACAAGCTAGTATCATACATTGGATTGGCTCCATCAGTGAGAAACTCTGCAGGAATAACACATCATGGAAGGATAACACATGCCGGTAACGCTACTGTGCGATGGGTTCTCACAGAGGCTGCACTTGCACACAGGATACATGCAAAAGAGACGACTGTCTTGACAGAGTTTTACAAACGTGTTGCAAGAAAGCGAGGAACAGCCAAGGCCATCGTTGCAACGGCGGCTAAGATGTTGCGTATTATATTTTGGATGCTAAAAAAACGAATTACCTTTGCAGAATGCCAAAGACAACGTACAGAATCATGTAGAAATGCAAGAGCAAAGCATTTGAAGAATATAAAGGATAAGAAAAGTGTAAAGAGTAAGAAAAGTGTAAAGAGTGTGAAACAACTTGCAAAAAAATGAATTGCATATGACTGAATGTCAGGAGATTATGGTTAGGGATTTGCGCGATGTTAAGTGTGAGTTTTCATGCTCGGATTCTAACTGCGATTAACCCTAATGAATGGATGAAGAATGGTGCTGAGTGACAGAGCTCGTATAGATATGTATCCGACCATCTTCTAAGTGAAACCTTGTTCCTAGCTGATGCTGTACTCAAACACGTACAAACTCAGAAAACCTTTAAAAAGAGCGCACATAGATAACTTAACAGGTAATTGAAAAACGCCTGAGATTGAACAGCATAAAAATCCCTAACTTGATAAAAAAACCCTAACTTAACAGGCAGTTGAAAAGTCCCAAATATTGAACAGCATAGTTATTTTATACAAAAACAAGCATCTATCTAGCGAAACTGCTTTATCACAAAAACTATTCCTCAGTTGTATGGATTTTAAAGACAAGCTAGTCCTGATTACTGGTGCATCCTCTGGAATCGGCAAAGAGACCGCAGTCGAATTCGCAAAGCAAGGAAGTAATCTTGTTCTTGTGGCGCGGGGAGAGGATAAACTAAATCTACTTGCAAAAGAACTATCAAAATTTGGTGTAACTGTGCTGGCATGTCCGTGTGATGTCTCGAAACGTGATCAAGTAAAAGCAATGACAGATACAGTATTTGAGAAATTTGACTCTGTTGATGTTTTGGTAAATAATGCAGGTTTTGCAATATACGGTTCTATATCTGATCTTACCATTGATGAGATAGAATCACAGATGGATACGAATTATTTTGGAATGGTATACTGTACCAAGAATATTCTTCCATTCATGCTCAAAAGAGATTCAGGTCACATAGTTAACGTTGCGTCAGTTGCAGCAAGCTTTGGATTACCTGGTATTGCTTCTTATTGTGCATCAAAGTTTGCAATGCTGGGGTTCTCAGAAGGCCTCAAACACGAATTAAAGGGAACTAAAGTTGGGATTACAGTCGTTAGCCCAATAATGGTTCGAACAAATTTTTTTGAACATCCCTCGTTTGCAAAGATGCCAAAATATTCTCCTACATCTCTTAGTTCTAGAACTGTAGCCAAAGCAATCATCCGGGCCGCTGGTTCACCAAGACTTGAGATCATAGTCCCATCCGTTGTCAGGGCCGCTGTATGGTTAAAACACACATTTCCGTATCTCATTAATCCCATCTTGGGTGCATCTTTTGGCAAGCAATTGAAAAACTCTAACAAAGAAGACTAGTCTTACTCGTCATCATTACCGTCAGATGCATTATCGCCATCAGCTTCTACATCCAACAATTCAAGTGATTTTAATTCAAACTGATAAATCGCGTCCATCTCTATCTCTTTTTCTTTTGCCAAGAACTCTGATACTTTTTTACTTAGCGGGGCCTTGTGCTGATCAAATGTAAATTCATAGACTACTCCCCTCTCCAACTCGTCGATCTTTATTGATTCTGTCAAATCCATTGTAACTATATGCCGTCCGTCTTCGACACCGTCATACAGCTGGACATCAATTTTGTTATCATCATTATACAGCTCTAAAATATATCCCGACTTTTTCATCTCCTTTGGTTTTTGAAATTTTGCATTTTGAATCTCATCAGAAACCCAATCAGGAATATCGCTCTTCTTCTTCACCATGTCTAATCTCTTCCTACTCTTCTGACTTCTCTTTCTTGCTTTTCTGCCACCAGTTCAGATAGTCATCATGTTTGTCATCACGCGTCTTCTCTTTTTGATTTAACTTGTATCTGATATCTGATACCTGCTCTCTTGTTGCATACAGTCCGCATCTCTTACAGATAAAATGTTTAGTAGCTGAATCCATCTTCATTGGAATATCAATCTCATCAAACAACTTGAACAGATTTTCCCGACCCCTATCTTCTTCCAAGGTCTCTGTTTCGTATTTTGCTTGAATCTTCTTCTTTTCTCGTGATGTACATTCTGGACAGTTAGGCACTAATTATCTGACTTAATTTTTTCTTTAAAAGCGTTCGCACGCCTAAAACCTTGTCTATATTTATCCGGCACGCAGATTTTTTCATCATTCTTTGCAGTCAGTTCGCCCATCGATATCCTGCGTGCCAGACAAAGACGATCACCAAAATAATCTATTATCTCTTTTCTTGTATGGTTGCTATTGCAATTCTTGCGGCGTTTTCTGCCCCATCCGGAATAAAATTCTTTGAGAATTTACTCAAACTTTCTTCAAATGTTTCATAGTTTTTCTTAATTGTTGCAATTCCTGAGACTACTCTGTCTATATTTACTGCCAGTATTCCTAAATTCTTGTCTTGCGCCCATCTGATATTGTTTGTATGCTCATCATATATCGGAATTCCAATTATTGGTTTAGATTTTCCGCCCATAATCTCACCCATCACCGTATGCGACCCGTTTACAACTGCATATTGGCACAATGTTAGAACAGTGTCTTTTTCTTCCTCTGACAAAAATCCAACATCAATCTGCAGCCAGTCAATTTTTTTATCATATGCGTCTGCTATTGAATATCTCTTTTTGTCCATTCCTAGTACCGAATCAATACTTGGATCGTCTCTTGCGTGCGATACTATTCTCCTCTCATGTGCCATCTCGTCTGTATGAAACGCTTCCTCGTATCTCTTGCCTGTTCCATCATTAGTTGATTTGTTGCCTGTTCTCATCCAATATCCAAACTCTTTGTCTCTTACCAATCTCTGAAGATCCGTCTCGGTTTCTGCCTGTTTCTTATTTTTGTTTTTTTTACCATTACTTGTAAAGTGTCCAACATACGTTATCTTCTCTTGTACCTCTTTTGTAAAATTAAGATTATACTCGCACATTGTATATGGCGGCGGAGAATCAGCAACAAGAATTTTTGATGCTTTTGCAATCTGTTTTGCAATAAAAATCAATGATGGATAGAGATATGCTCTTGAACTGTACAATCTTGGTTTAAACTGGTTTGTCACAAACAAGCTTGGAATATCCCGATTCTTCGCTAGAATATTTGATCCCATGTCTCCGTCATTGATAACAAGATCAAATTTTTCTTTATTGTACAATCGCCTCTCTTCTTTTAAATAACTTGCAATCTGTTTAACAAGTGGTCGGTTATCTGATACTGGTAATAATACATTTAAAAGCGACATTGACACACTCGGTCCTAGTTTGCCATCAATTGGTGTCGGCATCAAGATCTCGTGTATCCTATCCTTTTTATCGGGAAATCTTTTCAAGAGTTTCTCATACACATGATCTTTGCTAGAGTAATGAATCTCCACCTCTTCTTTTAGATGTTTTCTTAACATCTCATCTAATCTCATCATCCGTGAATAATGACCGCCGCCCCATGGATAGATAAATTCGCCTATCTTCAACACTATGTAAAACCTGACATGCCCGTTTAAATTTTGTAATTCTCCAACGAATCTAAAATATCATGAACATTGTTAGGCCCTATCTTTACTGTTATCTCTTTTGTTGTTTTTATCACACTCTCTACGTCTTGTGCTGCGCCGGCAGGAGTAGCAGGCATCTCACGCACAGTCATTGTGACTTGCTTTTCTAATTTTTTTATACTTTTTTCTAATCCTATCTCTCTTGCACTCTCAAAGAGGCCACTATCTACGCCTGCAAGTGCAAGTACGGGAGTCTTTTGTGCTTGAAATACTCTGTTTGATACCTTTTTGATATACTCTATTGGAAATACCAGCGGCGATAACGCCAGTGAGACGTATTGCTGCGTGTGCCTTAACATTATCTCTAGCACTGATTCTACAAACACAAAATAATTCTTTACGCCCTTTGGGTTAATACCAAGATGAAAGAACTTGATTGTGATATTGTCTTGCAGCAATCTAGGGATAATCTTATTGATTATCTTTGCAAGATTCATCAACTCTGATTGTTGTCTGTAACATACTATAATGTCTACATCATATCCTTGCTTGATTGTCTCATAACAGCACACTGCAGATGTCTCATCATACACTGCGCATATTGTCTTTTGGCTTTGTTGTGCTTGGTATGGTATGCCTCCTATTCCTTTATCAATAAAGATACAGATGTATGCATTATTTTTTGTAAGATATGTGTATAATAACTTGTCAAAACGCTCATCAGTTCCGGGTTGTGCCCCCAACTTTGCCTTTTCATCTATTATCTTTGAGGTTGCAGCAATCTCTACATCCTTTGTTATAAATCCTTTTGACACTCCCTCGACTTTGACTATGAATTTCTCTCCCTTTAAGAGCAAGTTGCCCCCAACAGATGTTATCTCTGATACGATATCTGAAAAGTTATTTTTTACTTGTTTGGCAATTGCAATTTTTTCAACTCCAAAGATCAAATTTATTGCAGATGATGCAAATACAGGATCGTTTGCATCGACTAGTATAATATCACCATCTCGTTTGACTGACCTGAAGCGTTGATCTCTTGCTTTGAGAATTTTTTTAATATTTGTGACTAGCTGCGGTATCTTGTTCTTTGCAAAGATGGTTGGAAACACCACAACATATGATATCTGACTCATATCACGAATCTTTATCTTCGCTTGTTTATAATTTAGGATTTTAGGAAGATGTTTTAACACAAGTGTTTCCTAATTTAGATAAAGACATCTGAGTTGCCACAAAGAACGCACCCTCGCGTGACTTGACGCTGTTTACGGACTAAATTAATCGTAAAGGTGCGAAGTATCTGAGTTGGGAAACAAAGTTTCAATGGGATAAACTCTTTAATGCTTGTAAGAGAAATAACACTATGAGCACGACAGTACAAAAAAAGACATACTCGGTTGTGATAACCAAGGATCTTGAAGAGGGAGGATTTGTTGCCACCTGTGACGAGCTTCATGCAGTATCAGAAGGAGAGACGTTTGGGGAGATGATGGAGAACATGAAGGAGGCAATGGAGCTTGCAGCTGAGGAAGGCGGGCATATAACGGATTTTAACATGCTCATTATAGAACAGTAATGACGAAATTTCCACGGGTGTCGGGCAACCAAATGGTAAGGTATCTGCAGAAAAAAGAGTTTGTCATAACGCAGAGAAAAGGAAGTCACATAACACTACGTAATGAAGATCTCGTTACGGTCGTGCCAGCGAGAAATAAAAGATTGAAAATTAGGACCCAATTTTCCGTACTGTTGTATGCAGGCATATCCAAGGAAGAATTTACCAACGATTACAACCACGGTATGGTAAAATAAGATCCACAAGAAACATCGACATGTAAAAATATCCATGTGCGTTACTTTTAATGATTTTTTACATTACTATTGATAAGGCAAAGACCGGGGGTTTAGGTTTGATAGCTCGTCAATGGAATATTTTATCTTCTCAACGGTGTTGTTTTTACTATCAAACCTGCATGTGACTAGTACTTCGATCTCTTTTCCTGACTCCTTTAGCAGATTGAATGCTTTTTCCATGTTGAAAATACCACAACATATGATCTGACTCGTATCACGAGTCCTTATCTCTGCTTGTTTATAATTTAGGATTTTTTTAACAATTAATATAAAACAAATCCCTACTGCAGGTATGCGAAGATTTACTCAGAGTCAGGTAGATGATCTCAACTCTCAGATAACTACCACCCAAGATGCGCTAACTTGGACCTCTGATAACTTGCACCCTAATGTTGCCAAGGCATCAAGCTTTGGTGCAGAAGACGCCGTTGTTATGGACTTGATGCTAAAAGTTAATCCTAAATTCCGATTCTTTACCCTTGATACTGGCAGGCTGCCTCAGGAAACTCACAACATAATTGATATTGTTAGAAAGAGATACAATATCTCAATTGAGGTTCTGTTCCCTGATGCAAAGCAAGTAGAGGATATGGTAAGGCAGAAGGGGATGAACTTGTTTTATGAGAGCGTAGAGAATAGAGAACTGTGCTGTAAGATTCGTAAAGTAAATCCAATGAACAAGATGCTTGCAACCCTTGATGGCTGGATTACAGGACTGAGAAGAGAACAGACTGCTAATCGCAGTAACATGACAATCTTTGAATTGGATCGTAAACATGATAACATCTTGAAGATTAATCCTATTATTGACTGGACATGGCAGCAAATTCAAGACTATATCAAAGATAACCAGCTACCCTACAACAGTCTTCTTGACCAAGGTTACCCTAGTATTGGTTGTGAACCGTGTACCCGCGCAATAAAGCCAGGCGAGGATATTCGTGCAGGAAGATGGTGGTGGGAGACCGAAGGAAATAAAGAGTGTGGCCTTCACACGGATAGCAAGTAGAATTATTATGGCAGAACCCAGTTTGATCAAACCACACGGTGGCGTACTCGTAAATAGAGTTACAACAGTCAATGATGATTTGGATTCGTTATACTCTATTACAATTACTGAAGATTTGGCAAACGACGTTGAAAATATTGCAGATGGTATCTTTAGTCCTTTAGAAGGATTCCTGGGACAAGAAGATTTCAAGAGTGTTGTATCCCGTGGAAGGCTAGCTAACGGGGTTGCCTGGACTATTCCAATTGTTCTTGATGTTGATGAACCAACTGCCTCTAAAATGAAAGAGTCACAGAATGTGCTGCTAAAGAATCCTTTTGGTGTAGGCGTCGCAATACTGCGGGTTGATGAGACGTATACATTTGATAAAGAAGAGGTGGTAAACGGTGTTTATGGAACTAGTGACGTATCACATCCAGGCGTTGCCAAGACCATGTCAATGAACGACCATCTAGTCAGTGGAAAGATTGACTATATTCAGCGACCGGACGATACTGAGATTAGAGAACACAGACTGACTCCAAAACAGACAAGGGAATCCTTTGCCCAAGCAGGCTGGAAGACCATTTGTGCATTTCAAACTAGAAATCCACCACATGTAGCACACGAGATGCTTCAAAAAACATCCATTACAACACGTGATGGTGTATTTGTCAATCCTCTTGTAGGCAAGAAAAAATCAGGTGATTTCGTAGACAAAGTCATTGTAAAATGTTATGAAACCCTAATAGAGTTATACTATCCAGAGAATAGATGCCAGTTAGGAACTCTGCACACTGAGATGAAATATGCGGGTCCTAAAGAAGCAATTCATCATGCAATCATGCGACAGAATTACGGCTGCACGCACATTATCATCGGGCGAGATCATGCAGGCGTTGGCACATTCTATGATCCGTTTGCCGCTCAGGCAATATTCTCTGACTATCCGGAACTTGATATTGCGCCTGTGTTTTTCCCAGCATTCTTTTATTGCAAACAATGTCTGACATATACAACTCCAAAGGCGTGTCCACATGACAATGACTCCAAAGTACAAATTAGCGGTACTAAGCTACGAGAGATGATTCAAAACCACCAACCACCGTCTGAATTTATCTTGAGGCCCGAAGTAGCCAAAATTATTTTAGCTCATCCCAAGCCATTTGTTGATTAGATTTTTATTTAATCGTCTTGAATCTTATCTGTGAAGCATTTTGATACGGTATTTCTGTCTGTAGGATCGTTGTTACTATTTACATTCTTGCTTGCACCACCATCTTTTGTTCATGCTCAAGAACCCAACAACCCTTCATTAATTATCAATACAATAGACGTTCCATCTGATGACTTTAACACAATTTTACGTAATGCGCCTGTAGTTGCATTGGATGGAGTTCATGGAGTTAGCTGGCAGATAACAATTGATAACAATTTACTTTATGAACATTCTGGTGGAAACGCCGTACTGCGATTCTATGACCAAGAGACTTACGACGAGTTCATCGAAGTTGGGATGGGTGCCCAGCCTGACTACAAGTTTTGGGTTGCAGTACAAACTCCAAAAGAGGGCTATGTTGTAGTTCACAGGGACCTAGATAGAGGATGGTACCCTCAAGCCAAATCTATAGTATCATTTACTGACAGAGCGGGATTGACTGTAAACAATGGTGCGCGAATAGTAGTTACCAACTTGGATATTGGTAAATTTGTAATTGATGCATACTCTGCTTATGGCATGGAGAGTCTACTTGATCCGCCTGCCATCAATTCTGGAATCATGACAGTAGAGTTTCTTTCAGGTGATCCTGCAAAGAACCAATTTGCATTATTCCCATTCTATATTGCAGCAGGCATGGGAGTTGTTGTAGGCGTGTTGTTTCTAACTAAGAGACGTTCTTCCTAGTTTCATAAAATTTACAATCTTTTTTTATTTGACACACGTTACACATTGGAGATATTGGTTTGCAGATATTCTGACCATACATTACAAAAGTGTCATTAATGTCAATCCAGTACTTTCTTGGAACGATCTTCATTAACTCGACTTCTGTCTCTTCAGGATTTTTTGTCTCGACTAGCCCCAATCTATTTGATATTCTGTGAACGTGAATATCAACTGGAATTGCAGGTTGTTCAAATGCATAAACCAATACACAGTTAGCAGTCTTTCGTCCTACTCCTGGAAGTTGTACCAATGTCTCCAAATCATCAGGAACTGCTCCCTTGTACTTTTTATCAATAATCTTTGCCACCTCGATTATTCTTCTTGCCTTGACATGAAAAAATCCAATAGAGTGTATTATCTTCTCTACGTCTTTTACCTTTGCACGTGACAACTCTTTTGAGTTCTTGTATCTTGCAAACAGCACCTTTATCGCTTTTGTTGTTGCCTCATCCTTTGTTCTTGCAGAGAGTATTGTGCCAATCAAGATGCTAAACGGTCCTGTCTCTGCATCGTGTAATTCTTGTAATGCAGTGATTCTTGGTGGCTTTACAGCATTCATGGTCTTTCTCATACCAGTTAGAATTTTCTTCATTCCCAATTAACGCCATGTACAAGAATATTATAACTGTAATACAAAACAACTGTGATGGAACTAACGCCTGATGAACAAGACGGCCTACGAGGCAAGTATGGCAAGAGCATACAGACGGCATACAGAATCCTAGTTGCAACAGGAGAGGCAACCGATGCTGAAAGACTCGTACCAATAAAATGGGCACATCTCTCAGGCGTAAACTATAACACTATTGGCGATGCAGGAGAAGAACTTTTATCAAGTATTAGCAAGGATGCACGGGTCCGAGTACGAACAACCTTGAATCCAATGGGATTTGATATTGACAACGTATCAGATTATCCCATTGATGAAAATTTTATCACAAAACAGCTATCAATTAAAAACTCGTATGAAAAGATGGGCGTCATCCCGTCATTCTCATGCATTCCTTATGAGATATTTGACATTCCTTCAGACGGGACCCAAGTTGCCTTTGCAGAGAGCAATGCTGCAATTCATGCAAACTCGTATGATGGTCTCAAGACAAACAAAGAGAGCGCATTTAGCGCACTTGCCAGTGCAATTATTGGCAAGAGTCCTTACTCGTCACTGAGAAAGGAGGACAGCCCCAATGTTACGATTCAGATGGGTATCAAAGATCCAGACGAGCTGACATACGGAATGCTTGGATTTTTTGCAGGAAAGGTAGGTGATACATCTGTAAATATTTCCGGTCTTCCAACAATGGATAACAGACAACGCAAGGCAATGTGTGGAGGAATGGGAACTTCTGGAACCTGTGCCAAGTTTATCTTCGATGACAACGATAATGCAAGTAATATTTTAAATAAAAAAAATGACGAGACTGACAACTGTGAAAAGATAGTCTTTGATGAAAAAGAGATGCAGAACATTCATGACGAACTTAATACCTCTTCCCAAGGAGATATAATCACACTTGGCAGCCCTCAACTAGGATATGAAGAGATATCTGACCTTGTAAACAGACTAGACGGTAAGACATTTCAAAAGAGATGTATGGTGTTCGTACCGCGGACTGTAAAAGAGCAAGCAAGAAAGGTTGGATATACTGAGCAACTAGAACGTGCAGGATGCGAGATACTCTCTGACTGTTGTACGTGTCTTTCTCCTCTGATAAACAAAGACAGTGTCGATGCTGTGACCACCAATAGTATCAAAGGTGCATTTTATCTCAAAAATTCAAACGGTGTTGGTGTAAATCTGAAACCGCTCTCTCAGATAATCAAAGACGAGGCAGTGAGATGATGATGAAGGAGAAGAAGATGATGACGACGACAAAAATTCTAGTCTCTGGCAAGACACAAGGCACTGTTTTAAAATCTGACAAACCGATTAACTTTTTGGGCACAGTTGATAAAAAGACTGGGATCGTTACAGACTCTAACCACGATCTCTTCGAGTCCTCTGTCTCAGGCTCCATCTTGGTATTTCCTTCAGGTGTTGGGAGCAGTGTTGGCGCCTATACCATCTATTCAATAAAATCAAACGGTACGGCGCCACTTGCAATGATATGCACAAAGGCGGATCTTACCGTTGCAACTGGCTGTGCGCTAGCTGACATTCCACTCTTTTTAGTGCCAGGAGACGTGTTAGCCTTATTACGCACAGGCGATAAAATTGCCGTTGACACTGATGATAAAACGAATCCTTTTGTAAAGCTAAATTAAATTTTTTAAAATTATACACTGTTCAAAATTCGGGATATTTCCAGATACTGTTCAATTTGGGACATAACAATATGTCTATTTTAAGACTGTTCAATTCGAGACATACCATTATCACCTGTTTTTGCACTGGTAAGTTAGCGGATGTTTTCATGTAACTGTGAACTTGGGGTGTTTTCAGGATCTTCTCCGAATTACAACGTTATAGTTACTGCAATGGTTTGTAGGAATGAGAGTACAGAACAGCTACGATCAACGCGCTGTTGACGGTAGTTCTGCCGGAATGGGGAAAAGCTAGTACGCATGGACGAGGACACCGTAAAGATATACAGACCGAGACAGTTGCGCGCGGTATGTGTACGGTGCTTTCGCTGCAACACTGACGTCACGGCGTAGAGGGGGGTGTACGGGATGTTTTCCGGCACGCTAGATAGTCATGCCACTGCGCTGAATGGCGGCAGGCGCAAATTACGCGGACTGGCGCCGTGAAAACCGAAGAAAAGTGATACGGAAACCGTTTAGTGATAAAAAAGATCATGAAACGGTGTTTTTTGTTAAAAATGTGGTTTATGACAGGTTGTTTACATGTCAAATTTCCAAACCTGAACCGCTTCCGTAGTTGGAGCGCACATTTGAGTTAATTGTGTCCTGTGAAATACATAATACCATGTCTGTGAAATACATGATATCATGGTTTTACAGTTTTCGTTGCGAAGAACAGGCAGTCTATGTATTCTTACAGTAGTGATTTTTGTCCTTGTTGCCGTACCCATGCCTTCTGAGTCTCAAGTAGATGTAGATTCTTTTGTCACCACTTGGCGGACAACGACGCCCGGCGAGTCGATAACCATACCTACAAGCAGCTTCTCAGGCGTGTACACAGTCGACTGGGGCGACGGAACCGTATCTGCTAATGTCTTAGGGGATCAGACTCATGAATATGCTGAACCCGGGGATTACCAGGTCAGTATATCAGGTGACTTTGCCCACATTCGTCTAAGAGACATGGCAAATGCGGAAAAACTGCTTTCCATAGATCAATGGGGCGCGATACAGTGGAGGTTAATGTCCTCAGCATTTAACGGTGCATCAAATATGGTATATCGTGCAACCGATACACCAGATCTCTCGGTTGCGCAAGGCATGAGCTTTATGTTTCAGGGAGCCTCATCATTCAACGCCGATCTCTCCGACTGGGACACCTCGTCGGTGACTGACATGAGCAACATGTTCAACGGCGCCACTTCCTTTGACGGCGACATCTCCGACTGGGACACCTCGTCTGTAACCAGCATGCGCTGGATGTTCCGCGACGCCTCATCATTCAACGCAGATCTCTCCGACTGGGACACCTCGTCGGTGACTGACACGAACAACATGTTCAACGGTGCCACTTCCTTTGACGGCGACATCTCCGACTGGGATACCTCGTCGGTGACCGAGATGGCTCTGATGTTTGCGGGCGCATCCTCCTTTGACGGCGACATCTCCGGCTGGGATACCTCGTCGGTGACCGGTATGTCTCGGGTGTTCCGCGACGCCTTATCATTCAACGACGACATCTCCAGCTGGGACACCTCGTCGGTGACTGACATGTCTCAGATGTTCCAAGGCGCCCAATCATTCAACGGCGACATCTCCAGCTGGGACACCTCGTCGGTGACCACCATGCACTTGATGTTCCACCGTGCCTCATCATTCAACGGCGACCTCTCCGGCTGGGACACCTCGTCGGTAAACGACATGTGGATGATGTTTGCAGACGCATCCTCCTTTGACGGCGACATCTCCGGCTGGGACACCTCGTCGGTGACCACCATGTATAGGATGTTCCACGGCGCCTCATCATTCAACGGCGACATCTCCGGCTGGAACACCTCGTCTGTAAGCAACATGTATTGGATGTTCCACGGCGCCTCATCATTCAACGGCGACATCTCCGGCTGGAACACCTCGTTGCTGACAGACATGAGCTGGATGTTCGGTAATGCCGCTTCCTTTGACGGCGACATCTCCGGCTGGGACACCTCGTCGGTGACTGACATGTCGCTGATGTTTACAGGTGCCACTTCATTCAACGGCGACATCTCCGGCTGGGACACCTCGTCGGTGACTGACATGTCTCAGATGTTCCAAGGCGCCCAATCATTCAACGGCGACATCTCCGGCTGGGACACCTCGTCGGTGACTGGCATGAACAGCATGTTCTACGATGCCACTTCCTTTGACGGCGACATCTCCGGCTGGGACACCTCGTCGGTGACTGGCATGAACGACATGTTTACAGGTGCCACTTCATTCAACGGCGACATCTCCGGCTGGGACACCTCGTCGGTGACCACCATGTATAGGATGTTCTACGGTGCCACTTCCTTTGACGGCGACATCTCCGGCTGGGACACCTCGTCGGTGACCACCATGGAATATATGTTCTTTTACGCCCCCAAGTTCAACCAGAACCTGGGGAAATGGTACATCGTACTTGACAGCACCTCAGCAGAGTACGATGACGCCACGCTACATGTCACAACCATATCGCCACAGAATGCATGGCTCAGAGATAACCAGGACATCGTATATTCTGTAGGTAGCACAGACGACGGCGACCAGTTCGAGATTAACGATAATGTCCTAAGGTTCAAATCCACTCCAGACGGTACGCAGGACTCGTTCACCATTACCATACTGTCTTCAGGTGGTTTTGGCCAGTCAAACTCCAGAGCCGTGGTGATTACCGTCACCGGAATCCCACCCAGCATCCCGCTTAACATCGATGCCGGATCTGACCAGACCGTGCCCGAAGGTACCACGGTAACGCTCAACGGGATTGTAATTGATGCTGGCAACGGTACCCCGACATACACGTGGAGCCACAACTCGTCTTTGGACATCCGGCTGACCAATTTGGCCTCGCCGTCCACCACGTTTACCACCCCTCAAGTTGACGCGGACACTGCAATAACATTCACGCTGACTGCCGATGACGGCACCGTCACTGCCGCCGACTCGCTTGTAGTCACAGTCACTGACGGGCCAATTCTCAACAGTCCGCCTGTCGCCAATGCCGGCCAGGATCAGGCAGTCCAAGAGGGTCGGACAGTCACGCTCAACGGAGCCGCCACCGATCCCGACGGCGACGACCTGACGTACACGTGGAGCCATGACTCAACTATGGAGATAACATTCGACGCCTCCTTGCCGATTGCCACGTTCGTAGCACCGTCGGTGGATACCGACACGACAGTAACCTTTACGCTGACAGTCAGTGACGGCTTGACCGCTTCCACTGACACCGTCCTAGTCACTGTAAAAGACGTGTCAGGCGATCTGGACTTTATCACAATGTGGGAGACCGTCATGGCAGGCGAGTCCGTGACGATTCCGGCCCGTGGCACGTACACGATCGATTGGGGCGACGGGACGATGGAAGAAGGTGTCAGGGGCAGCCAGACTCATACGTACGATTCTGCCGGAAATCATACTGTACGCATATCCGGTGACATAGAGGAGATCCGCCTCGACGACCATGTCGACGCGCACAAGCTGATGTCGATAGACCAATGGGGCGACTCGCAGTGGACGTCGATGCACTCTGCGTTCAGGGGCGCATCCAATATGACATACAACGCATCTGACATACCAGACTTTTCGCGTGTGACTGACATGGAACATATGTTCGATGGTGCCTCATCCTTTGATGGTGACCTATCGGCCTGGGATGTCTCGAACGTCAGCGACATGTCGTACATGTTCAAGGACGCCCCATTATTCAACTCCGATATCTCCGCATGGGATGTCTCGAACGTCAGCGACATGTCAGAGATGTTCTGGCACGCCAGCTCCTTTGACGGCGACGTCTCGGACTGGGACGTCTCGCGCGTGACTGACATGTATGGCATGTTCAACCGCGCCAGCTCCTTTGACGGCGACGTCTCGGACTGGGACGTCTCGCGCGTGACTGACATGGCAGACATGTTCAGGTCTACGTCTTCCTTCAATAGCGATATCTCCGAATGGAACATCGTAGATACAACCCGCATAAATGCCATGCTCTTCCGCGCCGACGCGTTTGACCAAAACCTAGGCCCGTGGTACATAGTACTGGACGACAATGTCATTGAGAGCAGTGATGTGCCTGGCGCAGTCGGGAATATTTCCACACGAAACCCGTACTTGGACGGCCAGAACCCAGAGTATGGCATAGGCTCGGAAGGAGACTCGGACTACTTTGAGATAAACGGCAGTGTCCTCAACATGTTGTCGGTGCCGAACGGGCACGCTGGATCGTACACGGTGGACATAACATCTACGGGAGACTACGGCACGGACAACTCCCGTACCTATGAGATAACCGTGATTTCATCTGACATCGTCACTATTAATTCCACAGCTGAACCGGATCCAGACACTGCCGTAGACACGCAAGTTGAACCGGATCCAGACACTGCCGTAGACACGCAAGTTGAACCGGATCCAGACACTGCCGTAGACACGCAAGTTGAACCGGATCCAGACACTGCCGTAGACACGCAGGTTGAGCCAAAGTTAGACACTGCCGTAGACACGCAAGTCGACCCGGAGCCAGGCACTGCCGTAGACACGCAAGTCGACCCGGAGCCAGGCACTGCCGTAGACACGCAAGTCGACCCGGAGCCAGGCACTGCCGTAGACACGCAAGTCGAACCGGAACCGATACCGGATCCAAACCAGCCGTCGATTTGCGCGACGGGGACCGAACTGGTAGACGACACATGCGAGCTAATTCAACAAGATCAGGATGTATTCGGCATGATTAAGGGATGGTTTGAGTCCTTGTTCGGCGTGTTCTTCTAGTCACGCCATAACTGTGTGACTTTCCAGAGCCATATTTGAATGATCCAAGGCATGTAATGGGCTACCTTATTCCACAATTTATTTATTAGAAACCATAGCCAACCAATATTATAGTTGACTATCATAATCTTTGATGCATCATAGTAAATTAGAATAACACTATTACATCATCTTTTTTAATTAAAAACTAATATTTATACAAAAAATCACTCATCATAGTAACAAGTATGACTATAAGAACACACCCACAAGTATCAATCATTGTTCCAACGTATAATGAATCATTAAACATCGTTGATATGCTAAAATCAATACCACAATCTATACCAAAAGGAGTTTTTTCAGAGACCATCGTAGTTGATGATAACTCCCCTGACGGTACAGGTAAGATAGTTGAAGAATACATATCTAATTTTAAAAAGTTCACAGAGCACAGCATCAGTATCATTCACAGAAAGACCAAGAACGGTCTGTCATCTGCAATACTAAACGGAATACAAAACGCCAAAGCAGACATGATAGTGGTGATGGACTCTGACTTTTCTCACCCTCCTCAAATTATCCCCAAGATGATTGATGCCTTCAAGCACTACCAATGCGACCTAGTCGTTGCCTCTCGTTATATCACCGGTGGGCACATTGAGGGTTGGACCCTTAAAAGAAAGATTATGAGTAAAGTCGCTACACTGATTGCAAAGAAGGGGTTGGGTGTCAAGACCAAGGACCCAATGTCTGGATTCTTTGCTTTTAAAAAAAATATTATCAAAGAGTTAAATTTTGACGTAATCGGCTACAAATTTCTCTTGGAGATGCTTGTAAAGACAAAAGGAATCAACGTCAAGGAGATTCCTTATACATTTGAGAATCGTAAATTCGGTTCCAGTAAGTTAGACAGCTCGATCATCTTTGATTATTTTAAATCCGTATGGCAGTTGTACAAAAATGGAAAGATAAAATCAACAAATGAGAAACGTCCCTCTGTAAGATTCTTCTCAAAAGCAGCAAGATTCTTTACAGTTGGTGCAACTGGTCTTGGTGTAAATTATCTGATCTCGTTGTTATTTACATCCGGTCTGACCGAACTATGGTATCTACACGCAAACATATTTGGAATCATTGCATCAATCTCTACTAATTTCATCTTAAACAAGGTATGGACTTTTGAGGACAGAGACTTTACTAAAAAACGTGTCTTCACTCAATACGGCAAGTTTGGCTTGTTTAGTTCGTTGGGTGCTTTGATTCAGTTAGGACTGGTATTCCAGTTAGTAGACTCTTACGGTATGGAGTACCCACTTGCCTTGGTTTTAGCTATCTCCGTTGCTGCATTTAGTAACTTTATCTTGAACAAGAAACTCACGTTCAAAGAAAAGCTCTGGAGCTAGTCTTTAACTGACACTGCATGGTACTGTTGTTGCCAAACTGCAAATAAAACAAAAAGAAAGAACGTTCGTTCTCTTCAATCTACTCAATATGTAGAGGTAGAAGAAGACTGTGACGAAAGTCCAGTTGAGGATGGTACAGATGGGAATCTATCTCCTACCTGTTGCTCAGCTACTGCAGATGCTTCCTGAAGAATCTTGTCTGTTTCTTCACTTGAAGTATCAGACTCCATGCTAAATGAATCTCCTGCAAGTGAATCCATCATAAGTCCATTCAATGTTTGTGTCATACTGTTCAGTTCTGAATCAGCTTCTGGCATGAATCTTCCTAGCGATGACTTTAATCCCTTCATTGTAGACATTGCAGGTCCGATTGCTACCATGGCATCACCAAGATCATGAATAGTCGTCAATCTAAGTTGAACTTGTTCTAATGACATTCTTGCGTTGCCGAGCATTTTTGTAACCTTGCGAATTTCTGCTAATTCGTTTGACAAAACTCTGCTTGTACTAGTATCATGTTGCTGCATTGCAGTCACGACTCGCTGAAAGAGTTGCGCATCTCTCTCATGCAATTTGTTTAACATAGAGTCCATCTTTGATATCTGGACTTGTAGTTTGTTTACTGCAGTCTGGATTCGTGGCTTTAGAGCACCCTGTGGTTTTACTGCCTCGCGGAGTTTGCCTGTTACACCTTGGGTCTCTTGTCGAGCCCAAGTCTTATCGAAGTTTGGCATGGTTATTGGTTTCAAAATTTAGTCTTAATCGGCGGGGTGGATTTTCTTCAACTTGAGACTAAATTTATCTAACAAACTCTTATGCGTAGGATCTCTTACTATAATTCATGGCACGACTAGCAGTCTTTGACTCTGGACTTGGATCGCTCTCAATTATCAGGGCAATCCAAGGAATAGTTACCGGTTCTGAGATCATATACTTTGCTGATCAGAAAAACTATCCTTACGGAAACAAATCTCATGCGCAATTACGCACTATCATTAACAGAACCATCAAAGCGCTAAATCACCGGTTTTCGCCTGACTTGGTGGTTATGGCATCAAACACTCCTACACTCATGCTTGGCATATCCCATCCAAAAGTCATTGGCGTAAGGCCCCCGTTAAGTGAAGCCGCTGCTAGCAGTATGACAAAAAATATCGGAATACTAGGAACCAAATCTGCTATATCTAGTCAAGGACTAGATGTATTTATCAAAGAAAATAATTTTCCCAAATCTGTAACATTTCACAAGATTAACGGCTCTATACTAGTTGATCTGGTGGAATCCGGAATGTTTCTAACAGATCAAAAACAGTGTAAAAAAATTATAAAACAAACTCTGTCTAGTACTATTTTAAAAAATTCAATTGATACAGTCACTCTCTCCAGTACACATCTGCCATTCTTACAATCTCTGCTAGAGGACGAATTTCCACACGTCACATTCATGGATCCAGGACACATTGTTGCAAAATCAATACTGAATACCATAAAAGACAGTTCACCAAAAAACAGCTCATTGACCATCTACACCTCGGGTAATCCAGAACAGTTTCAAAAACATTTATCACAACTAGGGATAAAAAGCAATATACGGTATCTGTCTATTTGATTTTTGCTTTTCTATACCCATGACTGAATTTCTTATCGTATAGTTTAGAGTACTCGTATGATTCCGGCTCGATGACGTCACTGATAATCACGATTGCAGTTCTTGTAATCTTGGCATCTTTTACTTTTTGAGCAATATCTTGCAGTGTTCCTTTGACGATCACCTGATCGGCCCAACTCGCTTTATACACTACAGCTACCGGCGTGGTTTTCTTGTAACCGCCACTGGCTATCGCCTCTTTTACCAGGTTTGAGACAAGATGCACACTCAGATAAAAGATCAATGTTGCCTTGTGCTTTGCCAGCTCTGAGATCTTCTCCCGTTTTGGCACTCGGGTTCTTGATTCAGCCCTTGTAACTATGATGGTCTGTGTGACTCCGGGTAGAGTTAACTGTGTTCCTAGCGCTGCAGCACTAGCAAGAAATGCCGTGACGCCAGGCACAACTACGGACTCGATGTCCTGTTTATCCAGATTATCAATCTGCTCCTTTATTGCTCCATAGATTGACGGATCACCGTCATGTAGCCTTACTACCAGTTTGTCGTCTCTGGCATTTTTATACAAGAGATCAAATATCTCCTCTCTGACTAGCTTTGCTGCATCATGCAAAGTAGCCTTTTTGCATAGTTTCAGTATGGGTTCTGGAATTAGTGAACCTGAATATACTACAACGTCTGCCTTCTGAATCAGTTTCTTGGCCTTGACAGTTATGAGCTCGGGATCTCCTGGACCACATCCTATAAAATAGACCTTAGACACGTTTTACCACCAATATCGAAAAGTATTTTGTAGTTAATGTGGAATCGTTGACTTGACCCAACTTTAGCGTTCTTATGATCTCCTTGTCTGTTCCAAGATCTTGACCTATTGCAAAGATTGAATCATCGGGGAATCCGGATTCTCTTAATACATCGATCACCTGATCAAAATATCTTCCATCTTTTAGAAACACCATCACCTCTGAGTTCTTTGCAATCTCTTTTACACTTGTCAAGTCATAGCATGATGGGATTATAGCTACCTTCTCTGCACCTTCTGCAATACTTACACCTACTTTGGATGCAAATGTAAACATTGAGACAATTCCTGGAATTACGGTAATATCCATATCTGGATAGTTTGCCGTCAGATCACGGTGCATGTAAATCCACGTACTATACAAATACGGATCGCCTACTGTAATATACACCACATTTTTTCCAGACAAGACTTGTTGTGCCATTATCTTGGCATTCCTCTTCCATGTCTGTTTTAGTATGTCAGGATCTTTGGTCATCGGAAAGATCAGTTTTACTATCTCTTGGTTTTTTGATTTGTCAATTAGCGACGATACAACTGATAACGCTATGCTTGGCCTGCTCTCATTTGATGCAGGACACATGATGATATCTGCACTCTGAATCGCCTTTGCAGCCTTGAGTGTAAGTAATTCGGGGTCACCGGGACCTACGCCAATGCCAGTTAGGCTTCCTACTCTTACTCCTGCCATCTCTTATCATGTTATAATCCATATTAAAAATCTAGATTACAGTTTAGATGCTGAAATCACTGTCACAGGATTTTTTGCAAGCATCATGGTTCCCGTACTGGTCTTTCTACTCTTTGCAATAGTCACCTGGGTGATATCTATATCTGTAAAATCCAATTTATCCAGTATCTGCAACACCGCATACAGGGTCTCTACAAGTATTGTTCCTATCACGATTCTTCCGTCTCGCTTTAGTTTTGCTTGGCATAATTTGACTATCTCTACGGTATCTCCTCCTGTACCCCCAACAAATATTGCATCTGCCTGCTCTTCTAACTCTGGAATCTGGTCCTTTGCATCCCCTAACACCAGTTTGACATTTGAGATCTCGAACTTTTCCAGATTTTTTTGTGTCAATGCAATTGCATTCTTGTCATAGTCTATTGATATGACACGTCCTGTCGATTCAATCTGGACTGCTGCCTCTATTGTCACTGAACCGCTTCCACAACCAACATCATACACTAACTGTCCGGGACTCAATCTAGCTTTGCTAATTTGAATTACTCTTACCTCTTCTTTTGTTATTGGAACGTTTGCTGTACGTTCAAACTGCTCATCAGGTATTCCTGGAGTTTTAAAGTTCCACATAACGTCTCTAAATATTGATGAATCTTGTAACTTCCTCTGCATTGGTTAGTGTATAAGTTACAATCCAGCAAAACAAGTACAGAAAGACATAACTTCCGATTGCTTGGGTGACTACCTTCTTTCTATCAGATGGCGGTAACTGCAAATTCATATTCTTTGCAACAACTATCGTTCCCATAAATACAATTATCATTAAACCAATGGATGCCCATCTTCTCTCCTCGCCTTCAATGTCCTCAAAGATGAACGCCGCCGAGCTTCCAATAATAACTGCCAAAACGACACGAAACCAAAACAGGTTGTTTAACTTTCTATTCCTCTCACTGAGTTGAGCTTGGCTTACTGCTGCTCCGCCCCCTCCTCCTTTATCATCTCCTACAGACTCTTCAGGTTTTGATGCGTCGTTAGCTCCACCACCTTCAACATCTGGGATAGTAGTTTTATCATCGTCCTCTTTTGTTGATAGCGACTTTTTTTTCTTTAAATCGTCTGATCCCGGAGTTGCCGCTGATCTCTTCTTTTTGAACTTTGCCAAGTAAATTTCTAAGGTGACTTTATTTGACCTTGTTTAAAATCTTTGGTAATCTTATTGATAGCAAGAGTATAATCTACGTGAATCTATACCAGTTTATGGCCTTAGCTGGGATTGAACTGCGATATCTTGTCAATCAGATCTCAGACCAAGTCCAAGATTACTACGTCAGTAACATCTACGGCGTAACAAAAGACAGTATTCTCTTCAAACTTCACCATACTGAAAAGAGTGATCTATTCATGATGGTCTCAACTGCCGGTGTCTGGCTGACAGGCGTAAAGATAGAGCAGATGGAACCCAACAGACTGCTTAAACGTCTACGAAGTGATATTCTTAGACTAAAACTAAAAAAGATAGAACAGATCGGTGCTGAGCGTATCGCATATTTCTATTTTGAAGGGTTTGGCAAAGAGTTTGTTCTAGTCGGAGAGTTTTTTGGAGATGGAAACATCATACTATGTAACAGTGAGATGAAGATTCTGGCACTGCAACACTCCATTGATGTCAGACATCGAAAACTTGGTGTTGGGTTGCAGTATGTGCCCCCACCATCAAGCGGATTGGATATCTTTAATCTGACACAGGACGTTTTTGATGATCTCAAGACAGCTGACCTAGGTTCTGCAAAATGGTTGGGCAGAACGTTGGGACTGCCAAAAAAATACGTAGAGGCAATATTTGAGATCGCAGCAGTTGATCAGAAGAAGATAGGAACTCTGTTAAATACGGACGAGATAACAAAACTATTTGAGACTGCCAAAAAGATTGTCACAGATGTAACTGCAGGCAACCATGATGCAGTAATTATCCGAGGTGAAAAGACAGATGTTCTACCGCTAAAACTAGGACGACTGAATCCGGAGACGACGACAAGTGTTGCCAGCTTTATTGAAGGATTGGATACAGTGTTTACAGAAAATATTCTGGCAGCAGGCAGAGCTGTTCAATCAAGTGATTCTGATAAAAAGATCAAACAGTTGGAGACCCAAATATCAGAGCAAGAAAAAGCCATTCTTACAGTGAAAGAGCGCTCAAAGAACATTACGAGTGTTGCCAATTCTTTTTTTGTAATGGTCTCTGCAGGCATCCTGTCAGTTACTGACAAGTCAGCTCAGGACATACTTGCAAGTCATAATGCAAAACTGGTTAATGAAAAGGGTGTTTGGTTGATTGTAATCCTGGATGAAAAGATAAAGATAAACACCAACGCTCCCCTACAGTCCATTGCATCAACACTGTTTAATGAGGCAAAGAAACAGTCAGGTGCGATATCCTCTATTCAGGCCATAAAGGAGAAGACCGAGAAGAAACTAGCCAAGTTTCAGAGTAAGACTGAGTCTGAACGAAAGTTGATGGTCACATCTGAGATTAGAAAAAAGATGTGGTATGAGAGGTATAGGTGGTTCTTTACGACTGACGGGATGCTAACCATCGGCGGCCGTGATGCCGCATCGAACTCTGCTGTAATAAGAAAACGTCTTGGGAACAACGACTGCGTATTTCATGCAGATATCTTTGGATCACCATTCTTTATCTTAAAAGACGCTAATGACGCACCTGATGCATCTATGAACGAGATTGCGCATGCAACTGTATGTTTCAGTAGAGCGTGGCGAGAAGGTTTGTATGGTGTAAGTGCGTTTTGGGTAAATCCTCAGCAAGTAAAGAAATCTGCTCCCAGTGGAGAGTTTCTACCTAAAGGGTCATTTACCATTGAGGGACAGAGAAACTTCATCAAGTCAGATACCCTGCGACTGGCAGTGGGGATTATTCCCCAACATGATGATGATGAGGGTGGTGGTGCTATTACTGTTATTTCAGATAATGGTAACATTGATGGTGGAGACTATAACAATGATGATGATAATGATGCCCTTGATAATAACATTGATGATGATACGGACACAACCTATGTACTAACATGCGGTCCTCCTGAACCTATAAAAAAATATTCTATCCTTTACGCAATAATTGAACCGCACGGTTCTGAGATGGCAGACACTGCCAAAAAGATCAGAATAGAGTTCTCAAAACTAAAAGAAGACATTGCAAAGAGTATACCAATTGACGATTACGTTCGTGTACTACCTGCTGGAAAAAGTCAGATTGTCCAGATAAGTCGCGGTGATGCTCATCTATAATGCGAATCAAAAGTATTTTGACCTAAATATATCATATATGGAATGATTTTATTACTAAAATCATATTTTTTCAGAGATTCAGTTGACTAAATACATCTTTATACTTTTTACTTTAACACCTCTGTGTGGGAAAACAACATGACATAGAAATAGATGCCATGCATACGCTTGAAAATTTTTGCGATGCATACGATGATGAAGCATCAATAGTAATTTTAGAAGCTATTGCAAACGCGCTTGATGCAGATGCCGACAGAGTAGAAATAACACTTGGTGACAAAACCATAACATTTACTGACAACGGTCCTGGCATGAATCGCAAACAGTTCAAAGCATATCACAAGATATCTGGCTCGTCCAAAACAAAGGGACGTGGAATAGGGTTCGCAGGAGTCGGAGCCAAAATCTACCTTGCAGTTTGGAAGAATACCGTCATACATACTGAGACATATGGTGATGATGGTCCATTTGCGTCAGATATGCATGTTAAACACAGACGACTCAAATGGGACGAATGTGATACTTCGACATCCATGAGGATTCGCGGTACATCATATGGTGTAAAATTGCGTGAGAACGACTATAAGATATTACAATCTAGGTTATGTGATATAATCTTAGATGTATTCAATCCATCCATGGTAAACAGACTAACAATCATTATTAATGGTAATAGATTGGAACCTTGGAATCCTCCACACGTATTTCAGACTACAGGAATCATAAAATCTAAAAAAATGTCATTCCCAATCACTCTGTCAGTGATGCAAAAAGACATACCCTCCAAATATCGTTATATTCAGTATGAAGTATGGGGCAAAAATGTGACCGTAAAAAAGCCAGAATGGATATCTGACGTCTTAGAACCACATAAAAATCGTGTATATGCAATGGTGGATGCGAAAAAATGCTCTAAATACCTAAAACTTAACAAAAATAGTTTCAAGAGTGGGCAAGCAGCTGTGGCAGACATGTACAAGAGTGTAGAGCGATGGATGCACGAGACTCTCAGACGTGCAGGATATGTGGAAAAACACACAGGTGATGCGCAACGCAACCCAAAACTGACAAAATTCTTTCAAAACCTGTTTAAAAAACCTGAATATGAATGGCTTAATCCAAATGCAACGAATGGAGTAGGTTCTGGCAAGGGTGTAGGTTCTGGAAAAGAAGTAGGTTCTAAAAATGTAAAAACAGATCCAAATGACACACGTGAAAAACCAGATGGGAAAAAATCCGACGAAAACAAGAATAAAAAACGTGGTGGGAGCGGTCTTGATATCACTCTAGTTGACAGATATGATGTGCCATGGGACGGCCTCCTTGATCCAGAGACCAATAATTTTCATTGCAATAGACAGCATCCATTGTACCGCAAATATGAAAAGAATGAAGATGCAAGGAATCAACGCGTCAAATCTATCCTGTTTGGCGAGTTAATCAAGAATGGTGCCAAGCGGCATAGTATAACAGCTGAACAGGCATTCATTACACATCGTGATCTTATGACAGAGGCAAAAGATCTTAAGGTAGTCTAAAGAAAATCATTCATGACTTATCGCATACCTGTAAAACTAGTTAAAATAGATGGCATGACAGAAGTATCGATGGATTTTGATGATTTTGAGACCAGTGGTGTAAATATTGGAGACAATGTCATGGATCTAAAGAAAGGATATGATGCGTTAATTGATGATGCAAGGCAAGTGCTGACTGGAGACGACGTTCCATCTACTACTGAACGGTGGCGTGCTTGTAGAAAACTAGCAAATTTTGCGAACAAACATAGACAATTTGATATTACAAATTTTTCAACTGTATGTGCCAGAGACACAAGACTTGGCAAAAGTTTCAAATGGATGATGTCATTTGGTCGTGAGTTTAAAGCAAACGAAATAGTAGATTTGATACCATATACTTCATACCGTGTGTTGATTTTTAAGATGGGTGAACTAAAGCGACACGGTATATTTGAGTTAGAAAAAAAACGCCTGATTCAAACCAAGGAGCATTTAAACTATAAAAAATACACTACGCATCTAAGTCAATTATATGGGTTTGACAATTGGAATAAATGAGATTTTCTGCAGTTAAAAGATGATTTTAAAAATTTTACAAATTTGAATAATATAGTATTATTGCAAATGATGTTTTGAAATATCTTTTCAAAGAAAAACTTTGTTTTCTAATTTAGATAAATGCATCTGAGTTACCACAAAGAACATGATTCTCGTATGACTTGACGCCGTTTACGGACTAAATTAATCGTAAAAGTGCGAAATATCTGAATTGGGAAACAAGGTTTAACATCCGTTAATCTTTAATTATGTGGTGTATGTCATCATCCTCATCATAGTTATCAGGGATACGCAATCGATTCACCAATAACTGCATTAATCTCAGAGACTTGGATTCTCTTCTGTTCCATACTGTCTCGCATTCGAATTGTTACTGTTCCGTCCTGTAACGTCTGATGATCAACTGTGATGGCAAACGGCGAACCTACCTCGTCTAACCGTCTGTACCTTCTACCTATCGCACCTGAATGATCCAAGAACGCATCGCATCTCCTCTTTATCTTCAGGTATATCTCGTCTGTCTTTTCTTTTAACCCGTCTTTTTTGACTAGTGATAGAATGCCAACGTGAACAGGTGACAGATACGGTTTCAATGATAACACAATTCTATCATTCTCTTTATCCTCTCGTAGACTGTGCTCCAAGACAGTATACAAACTCCTATCAACGCCCATCGAGATCTCAAATACGTGCGGTAGCACCTTTTTATCGTCGTCGACTACTTCAAACTTTGTCTTGCTCTTCTTTGCGTGGCTTGACAGGTCATAGTCTGACCTATAGTTGCATGCAACTAGCTCTAGCCATCCTAGTGTTGTCTCTACCTCAAAATCAAATGCGACCTCTGCGTAAAACGCCTTTTCTTTCTCACCTAGTTTTCTGAATCTGCTTTTTGTAATGTCAATTCCGGCCTTTTCATAAAATTCAGTTAAAATTCCCAGATAATATGCGACAAACTTGTTTGGCACCACACCTGTCTCTACTGCCTGTTTGCATGTCATTGCAACAGGTTCTGTCTGGTTGTCATCTTGAACTCTGATCACAACCTCTGCAATCTCTGAGAATTTTATTGCTGATTCATCATCATCTAGCTTTTCTGGATTGCAAAACACCTCTATCTCTGCCTGGTAAAACTCTCTTAAACGCAACAGGCTCTGTCTTGGCGCTATCTCGTTTCTAAAACTCTTTCCTATTTGGGCTATACCCAATGGCAGTTTCCCTCTCATAGTCTTGTATAGTCTTGGGAAATCAACAAAGATGGACTGACACGTCTCAGGTCTTAGATACGCTTCGTCACCTTGCGGTCCTATGCCCACCTTGAACATCATGTTAAAGTTCTCAGTCTCTCCGAACTCTCCCTTGCACCTTGGGCATCTCACACCGTTGTTTGTTATTGCGTCATCGAACTCTTGCAACGGTGCTGATTCCGGTATCTCAATCTGTGTAGTCTCTGCTATCATCTTGTCTGCCCTAAATGTAGAGTTGCATTCTGTACACCTGACTATGGGATCTGCAAAGTTTCCCAGATGACCTGATGCCTCAAATACCGACTTTGACATTATCTGTGAGCCGTCAATCTCTAGCATCGCATCCCGCCTTACAAGCTCCCTTCTCCACAACTCTAGAAACTTGTTCTTTAGGCTGACTCCTGCAGGTCCATACTCCCAGAATCCTGCCTGGGCATCTGCATACACTTCACAGCTAGGAAAGTAAAACCCCCGCTCAAGTGCTAATTTCATTACTGTTTCATAGTTCATTGTACATCTCTACCTTTATCACTCTCGTCATCTTTTCGTCTTTAACTTTACGCAAATCCTTTTGCCACTCTGATATTCTCAAAATCGTCTCTCTCGTCGTCAATTGGCGTCTCCAAAATTATGGGAATCTTTTGTTTGTTTGCAAACTTTACAACGGCTGCAATTCCTGTACTGCCTATCCCGCCTAATCCTAAATGATAATGCCTATCCAAATTACACCCGATATCCCCTCTTGCATCATTTAGATGCAGTATCTTCAAATGTTTCACTCCTACATGCCTGTCAAACTCTGAGAACGTCTCCCTTACATTAACATCGGTTCTCAGGTCATATCCTGCAACAAATGCATGGCAGGTATCCAGACACACGCCAAACTTTTTTGCAGGTTTTAACTGCTTGAATATCTCACCTAACTGTTTAAAATCAGAGCCCACCGAGTTCTTCTGGCCTGCTGTATTCTCCAAGAGTATAACCACATCATTCTTTGTCTGACCTGCTCTAGTCAATCCCTCCACCAGTCTCTTTATTCCTGCCTGATCGCCTGTTCCTAGATGACTGCCTAAATGCGTCACAAGATACGGGATTCCCAGCTGCGCACATCTTTCAACCTCGCCTATCAGAGTCTTTACTGACTTTTCAAATCCGTCGTCTTTTGGAGTTGCCAAATTGGGCAGATACGGCATATGCGCACATGTTGCAAATCTGTCAATCTTACTATGTCCTAACTTTGTCTTAAAGTTACTGATATCCTCTGCTCCCAGATCTTTTGCATGCCAACCTCTGGGATTTCTTGTAAATATCTGAAATGCAGTACATTCTCTCTCTACTGCATTATCAACTGCTCTATCAATTGACCCTGATATGGATACATGACATCCGACTTGCATGCTACATATTTGGTTTGACATAATTTAAACCAGCGTCCGATATTTACAAAAAACCATATTTTTAAATCAAACAAACCAAACTATCATCGTATGATTACCCTAGGAGAAGATGAAAAGGCAAAATATCCATTCTTAGGCGATGCAGGCGCATATCTCAAGGAACAAGGGTTTACACTAGAACAGTTTGGAGCGGATCCTGACTTGAGGCAGTTAATTGATATGGCATACCAACGAATCAAGATTGCGTCTGGTGGCGGCATCTACAAATCTACCTTGGATGCCGCCGGTCATATCACAGATCAGGCAACGCTGCCAAAAGAGATATTCTCATTTTTACTGGCCATCGTACTCTTAAAGCAGTCAAAGTCACACACTCTTATCAAACGGTTTGCGCTAGCAGAGTCAAGACGTGCAGAACGCCATCTTGAACGTGATCTTGGGAATATGTATGATCAATCTAGAGTAGACCTGGCAGTCAGGATAATTTACGAGCTATTCTCAATTCAGATTCAGAGACGCGACGACTCTTTTGTCATTCCTGTATCAGACTACCTGACACACTCTGTCAACTTTCATGAGCGAGAGTGGAAGCTAGTAAACAGGCGCGTCCAGGAAGGTCTTGTATATCTGTCATCACACGAGACAGTCAGACTGATACGCACAGAACTTGGTACCTATATCAACTCCAAGATAGTCAACTCCAAGACCCCTGAGATGATCTCAGGCTTTGAGGAGTCAGTCAACAAACTTGTGTTACTCTCAAAAAAGTTTGTAACTGCCACAGTTGATACCGGGGAATACCCGCCATGCATAAAACATGCAATAGAGACGCTTGAGAAAGGAGAGAACCTCCCCCATTCTGGACGATTCATGCTTGCTACATTTCTTTTATCCAAAGGGCAGACAGTCAGTCAAATCGCGCCACTGTTTAAAAATGCACCAGATTACAACCCACGCGTCACACTATACCAGCTGAATCACCTATCAGGCACAAGCGGCAGTGGAACGCAGTACATGTGTCCCTCTTGTGAAAAGCTAAAGACACAAAGTCTCTGCTTTGAGATACCTGCATGCAATGGTATTATCAATCCCTTACAGTTTGGAAAGAAGAGGCGATCCTAGTCGTGGACCAATCTGACATATCATTTTTACAGGACGCATTTAAGAAATACTATTATGCCAATTTTGACAAGATAACAGCACTCACACGTTCACACGAACGCGAATACGGCTATCAAAAATTTGACTCTGGCATGATTCGTCATATCTCCATACCAGATGATAAAAAATTACATATAATGTTAATGGAAAATACTCCATCAGATGTATACTGTTCTAATGCATATTACACGTTTCCTGACCGACCGATGAATGAGAAAATTTGGAAAGAAGCTGATCTAATATTTGATATTGATGCAAAAGATCTCTCTTTACCGTGCAGAGCTGATCACACAATCTCAATTTGCAGTGACTGCAATCGCGTTTTAAAACACTCAAAGTCCTGCGACAAGTGCAACTCTACAAAACTAGACAACAAGTCACTACCATGCAAAAAATGCATTGCCGCATCTAAAAACGAGGTATCAAAACTAGTTGATATTCTGACTGCTGACTTGGGTGTTAATCAAACTGACATCTATGTCTACTTTTCAGGAAATGAAGGATTTCATATTTATGTGTATAATTCACAGTTTCAACCTATTGGCGCAAAAGAGCGACAAGAGCTGGTAGATTACATTACGCTTCGCGGTGCCATCCCTGAGACATTTGGAATGAAAAGAACCAGCAAGACAAAACGCGACGATCTTCCTGATTTTGATCAAGTGGGATGGCGCAGCAGATTCTCAGAACATGTTTATGGTGCAAAATCAAAACGCCCAAAAAAAATTAAAGAGTTGATTGCTGACGGATATCCAAATTTCCAAAAAACCCTCAATGATGATGTAGCCCCGTCAATTGGCGTCAAGATTGATCCCAACGTAACCCAAGACATCAGCAGGATCTTCAGGCTGCCTGGCTCCCTTAACAGCAAGAGCGGCCTATCGAAGATTCGCTGCGATATTGATGACATGTCAAACTTTAATCCATTTACTGATGCCTCTCTGCTCTCTGATGATACAGTAGAGGTTGTAGCTAGTACTCCAATAGCGTTCAAGTTACAGAACAAGACGTTTGGTCCGTATGACGATGAGCAAATTACAGTACCTACGTACGCTGCAGTCTACATGGCATGCAAGAAAATGGCAAAAATAGCCTGATTTTGCTGGTAAGACATTAATTTACCAACTCTTAACAATAGTTGATTTTGTATAGCGCCGCTACGGATAAACAAGCTCCGCCTCCCAATACTGGAAAACTTGTACGCATAGTTCTAGTTGCAATCATTGTAGCGGTAATCTTTGTCTTGGCAGGCAATCAGGCAGTTATACTGTCGATGAATTTTACAGAGTTCGGCGAACAGTTTACCAAACCGTTGTATTATACCCTTGTATCGACGATAATCCTGGCTGCCATAGCACTGGTGCGCGTCAATGTTGCTGGACGTTCTTCTATATTTTGGTATATCATTAATACTGGAGTAGGGTTTTTTGGCCGTACCAGCCAGCAGCCTGTCTCAAATAACATACAGAGTTTCAAAGAGTACAAACTATCTCCTCCCCAATTCGTACTATGGCAGATTACAAAGATTCTGCTGTTCGGTGCATTTTTTGTAAACATTATGTTCGGGTTTGCCGCAGTATCGTTTATTACCGGAGATACCACGCTAGGCGTTGAAAATCTGACTGCATTATTCTCCTTACCCTTTGTAACTCCGGACAGCGATCCCGCATACGCAGTCAACAACGTCGTTCCAATGATTCCCGCTCTTGTAATATTGATTCCTCCGCTCCTTGCAGCAGTCGGAATACGTCTTGTCTTGTATGTCGGAATTCATAGAATAATCCAAGTTATTACGTCGTATATGGTCGACACTACTGATGGCAAACCACGGTATCTAAACTATGTATCAACCATTGAGGGTATATTTGGCATTGCTATAATATGGGTAGGCATAAACCTCTTTTTTACAAGCCAGATAGATTACAATACACGTTATGTTATTGGTGGCGTTTTAATTATTGGTTCTGCTTTTATTGCGTTTTCTATTCTTGACAGGATTCGCGCACGTGTCCTAACACACATGTTCAAACGAGATGTGTATATCAGGATAATAACGATTGTTGCAATTATTGCAGTAGTTCTTGCAGTTGTAGTTGGGAATAATATTATTGCTGATGCCAAAAAGCTAGAGTATCTGGGACCGTATACTGCTCAGCAGATAGGCGTTAATCGTTATCTGGGTGAATTAGACAACATACAAGAGAACGTTCATGACGTCCAACTTACATCCGTGTCATCTAATAACATCAAAAACTATGTAGCGCAAAACAATGACGTGTTAGATGTCATTCGTGTTTGGGACTGGGAGGCAGCATTTGCCAAACTAAAACCAGAGATAGGCCTAATCCCATATGTTGGCTTTGCGGATAATGATATTCTTCGATTTAACAACACGTTATATTGGACAGCATCAATGAGTCCGATCCTTCCATCATCAGTATCTGCAGACAACGCATGGTACAACGAACACTTGGTGTATACTCATGTTCCTAATGCATTTTTGACCTTGGAGGCTACTGATGGACAGATAGTCGATAGCGAGGAATTCTTCAAGCAGCGAGAGATCTATTACGGTGAAGGTGGGTTATTTGAGAGTATGAGCTCAGGCCCCGTATGGTCTGGATACCCAACCTCGCGTGGTGATACAAGCGCAGAACTAGGACAGGTGTCATATTCAGGAATAGGCGGTCTTGATGTTGGACCTCCACTTAGTTGGATCTTTGAGCCAAACTTTTTGTTGCAATTTCCAGCAGAACCGGTCCATATCATGAGATACAAGGACGTGCATGACAGGATGGAAATTTTGTACCCTTACTTCCTTTATGATTTATTTGGAAAAGAGCTTGACTCGCTGCCAGTCACTGATGGTATAAACTCTTACTGGTTAATTCCATTAATTATTGGATTTGAGACATCTGATGTTCCATGGTCTGTTGACAATCCCTATCTGCGTCTAGTCGGGTATGCGCTAGTTGACTCGTATGATGGTGATATTCAGCTACTAAAAACCGGAGATGACTTTTTTACCGAGATGTTTGCAGAACAATATGCAGAGCAGTTTGTACCAATACCTAGCTGGTTAGAGGAACAGATTAGGTATCCTGTAGAGCTGTTTAACTGGAAGACAGAGATGTATAACTTTTATCATGTTACCAACGCTGAGACATACATTCAGGCAAACGAGTTCTATGAGATTCCACGAGGTCTTGAGACGTATTACGTTGAGGCAAAGCCTCCAGGGTTTGAGAGTACCGAGTTCTTGGGGCTGTTGTCCCTTGAGCTAAAGGGTTCACAGGGCAGAAACTTGGCAGGATACATGGTAGTAGAAAACGACCTAGACCGCCTTGGTAATTTGCAGTTCTATGAAGTTCCACTAAACTCTACTACAAAGTTGATCGGCCCTACTGCAGTAAGGGAGGCGCTTGACCGAGATCCCGAATTTGCACAATTAAAGACGTTGTTGAGGAATCCAAGAATCGGTGATAATATACTGTATCGCGTAGGCGACCACGATGTCTACTTTATTCCTGTGTATACTGCAGGTGCGGGCGGTGTTGTTGCTCAGCTGGGAACCATTGCCGCAGTCGGTGCTGCGTTTAACGGAGAGTACTTTGTAGGATTGGGTGATACCCAAGAAGCGGCATTTGAGCAATACCTCAAAAAGGTCTCAGGCGTTGCATCTGCTGTGACTATAGCTGACGTGAACTATATAGAACTAGAACGTGATGATAGAATTGATATCATACGCTCGCTGTTTACCGATAATGGCATCTCTATTGCAGAACCAACATCCATTCAGATTCCGCTGTCATTTAATGAAGGAGATCTGTTCTTCTTTACTGAAAATGACAGACAGAATGCTGTAGAGTTCGTAGCCGCGTTTATGGACGAGTTTGTAACAGAGCAGAGCACACGCGTAATAATGTGGGAAGAGGACAATCACGTCAACGTAGGCACTGTTGTTTTACAAGACGGCATTCCTGAGGTTCACTTCATCTCAATTGAGGTAGGCAACTAGTTGCTTTTGCTACTAGTAGTTGACAACGGCTCTGTTTATGTAAAAGATCTAACAAATCTTCTGCATACAAACGGAGTGCCATTTGAGGTGTTTGCTCCTCATATGATTGATATGGATTCCTTGGACAGGTATACTGGCGTTATACTCTCAGGCCGCGTGAGCAACTCTAAAAAAACCAACGAGGTCAATTCCAAGATTATCTTGCACTGTGTTAAAAACGATGTAAAGTTGCTTGGCATTTGCTATGGCGCCGAAATTATTGCCCTGACTCTGGGAGGTACCATTAGACGCCGTGATACACCGGTAAAAAGATTGGATACTGTTAAAACCGTCAAAGAGAGTCCGATCTGCACCGGTGACACTTTGAATGTATTTCAAAGTCACAGTTATGAGATATCAGCGCTGCCTGATGCATTGTTGTGTGTTGGGACATCCTCTAGCTGTAAATATGAGATTATACAACACAAGGAACGAGCTATCTTTGGTACTCAGTTTCATCCAGAGATGAGTCAGGACGGACACCAATTAATTACAAGATTTACCAGTCTTTGATTGATTTTAATATCGCTGTAAATTGTATGATATATGGATAAATACAACGATGATGTGAATTATAATTACAGTTCTCAGGACGGTTACAACCCTGCTGGTAACTATAATGGTAGTATCGGCAGTGGAGATAATAATAGTAATAATGATGATGACAACATCCATCAACTATTCCTACCCCTAGTCGAAGAGGAGAACATCTGTCTGCCACTACCAATCAACGTGATATCCCAGTACTGGGATGTGCATCTGCCAATTCAAGATGCTGCAGAGGCTGCAAAAAAATATCATACATTTAATGGCAGTATTCTCATCGAGGGAATAGAGCTTGCAGAGCGGTATGGTATTACATGCAAGATAGTTCACTCTTCTCTTACTGAGCTAAAAAAGATTATTGATTTGGGAATTCCTCCAATCGTCATTCTGCCAGGTATTCCAGAGATAACCCAGCATGCGTCTGTAATTACAGGCTATGACGATACAGAAAAGACGATATTTCATTATGTCCAAAAGGGAAATCAGGCAGGAGAGCAGCAAGAGGGAGCAATACCTGAAACCGTCTTTGATGCAGAGTGGTCTGAGGAGGGTCGATTACTGTTGTTGGTCTTAGTGCCTACATCATCATCATCACCATCTGAGACTATTTCATCCCTGTCGCTTGCTGATCAAGACAACGTGGCATCAAACAGACTATGCTTTGACTCTGAACGCCAGAACATCCTCAAGAATACGGACGGTGCCGTCGAATCGCTACGCAAAGCAGTCCAACTAAACCCAAACAACTCTACTGCTCTGCATCTGCTAGGCGCAATGTATAACGATCAAAACTCTCCAGATTGTGTCCAGTACTATGACAAATGTCTAAAGATAAATCCTCGCTCTTATCTTAGTTACAACGGTCTTGGAAATTTTTATCTCAAATCTCAGCAATTTGCCAAGGCAGAAGAGTTTTACAGTAAGGCTATCACGATTAACCCCAAGCGTTCTGCTAAAATATATAAAAATCGCGCATTTCTCAGAGATAAACAAAATAACAGTTCTGGCGCAAAAGACGATCTCAAGGCATATCTCAAATATTATCCCCGTGCTTATGATAGGGGGGTTATAGAAAAGGCAATCAGAGAGTTGTCATAAACCCTATGACAAGTTCTCAAATACAGACATTCAGTATGAATCCCAAAGTCATTTAATCCTGTTTGTTGTATACCTTTTATGGTTGCAGCAACTCAACTCATGGAAAAAGTTCTGTTCAAGGTAGCAAAGCAATGGATTGCTGGCAATACCATAGACGATGCTTTGATGTCTGCAAAAAACGCATATCAAAAGAGACGCCATACCATCATAAACAAGCTAGGCGAGTATCACACCTCAAAAAAACAGATCAAGCAGACTGTTGATGACTATCAAAAGATCATAGACTCTTTTCGACGATGGAAGATTCGCGGTGCAATATCAGTCAAACCCACCCAGGTAGGACTCTCGCTTAGTCAACGAGAGTGTGTTAGAAATTTTGATACAATAGTTGATGCTGCACGTAGTGCACACGTCTTTGTATGGATTGACATGGAATCATCAGAGCACACAGACACTACATTAGATATTTACCGTACATTGTTTTCAGGGTATGAGCGAGTCGGGATTGCCTTGCAGGCCAATCTGAAGAGAACCCAAAATGATCTTTGCGATCTGTTGGAGACAGGTGCAAAAATACGTCTTGTAAAAGGCGCTTACAGGGAGCGTGCGAACATATCTTTCAAGTCAAATACAGATGTCGATAACAACTACATAAAACTGATGAGAATACTATTCAGAAGAGGCAACGAGTTTGCTATAGCATCACACGATGATACCATGATACGGGAAGCAAAACATCTATCCAAAAAATATCCCAAGAAATTTGAGTTTCAGATGCTAAAAGGGATACGAGATGAACTCAAACCCACTCTAATCCAAGAGGGATACGTGATTTCAGACTATATCCCATACGGCGTCAATTGGTTGGCATATTCCATTAGGCGAATCAAAGAGAGAAAGCGAAACATATTGTTACTTGGCAGTTCGTTACTTCAATCACAGCGTGTCTGAGTCTGGCTATGCATGAATTGCTGCAGATAGTTCTCACCGCCTGCCCCCTTTCCTGTGGAACCAGAGTTCTTCCATCCAACAAATGGTTGGCTAGAGACAAGGGCTGCAGTAGTTGCACTGGCAAAACGGTTAGCGTATACCACTCCTGACTGAATCTTGGCAAAAAACTTGTCTAACTGTTTCTCGTTGTCACTGAAGATACCTGCCGTCAATCCATACTCTGTCTGATTTGCCAGATTTATCGCATTATCAAATGTATCATACCTTTGAACACACAAAAACGGTAAAAACAGTTCTTCCTTGATTAATCTATGTTCTTCAGGCAACTCTGCAACTATTGTAGGTTCTACATAATATCCATTGTCAAGATCTTGTGTGGTTATTGCAGAACCACCCGTCAGCACCTTCCCATCTCTTTTTGCCAGATTTACGGCATCCTCGAACTTTGTCTTTGCGTCCTTGTTTATCACAGGACCCAAAAACACGTCTTTCTCCCACGGCTTCCCAACCCTTAGTTTTTTTGTCTCGTCAACTAGTTTTGAGATGAACTGTTCGGCCACCCCGTATTGCACGTACACTCTGGAACAGGCACTGCATTTCTGTCCTCCAAACCCAAAAGCGGCATTTATCACTCCTTGCGCTGCCTTTTCTAGATCTGCATGTTTTGTTACAATTACCGGATTTTTTCCACCCATCTCAGAGATGAACGGTTTTGTGGTGTGTCTTGTAAACTCTTGAAATCCTCTCATACCTACCTCTCGTGAGCCGGTAAATGCAATACCGCTGATATCTAGACTCTCTATGATGGTCTTGCCTACGATACTACCTGAACCTGTCACAAAGTTGACTGCACCATCCGGAATCACACCATGAATAATATCTGCAAACTGGTATGATGATAGGGGTGCATCACTTGCCGGTTTTAGGATTGCTGTATTACCTGTGATTAGTGCAGCTGTAGTCATCCCGATTGCAATCGCTGATGGAAAGTTAAACGGCGCTATAATCCCCCACACGCCAAAGGGCTTCATGACTGCCTGCGTCTTTTCATGAGGGTTTGGATGGTCTGTCTGCTTGCAGAATCCTTGATTTCTCTCTAGTTGTGATGCATAAAATCTCATAAAATCGATTGTTTCATCAATGTCACCTATCGCCTCATACCTGTTCTTTCCGTTCTCAAATGACATTAGTGCCGCCAAATCAAATTTACGTTCAGAGAATACATCAGCACAATCTCTGAATATTTTTACTCTTTTTTGGTATGTGGTTTTAGACCATTCATCAAATGCGTCTTTGGCACTTTTTATGGCATACACTGTATCTGATGGTGTGGTCTTTGGAAATCTGGCTATTGTAATTCTGGTATCTGCAGGCGACCTGACTGTAAAACAGTCATCATAATGTAATCTTTTACCATTAATTATTATTGGGTACTGGTTACCCAACTCTTCTCTTACCTTGCCTACTGCACTATCAAAAGATGCATGAAACTCTTCTGTGGTGCTATCTGCAACTGCCCTCCCCCAGGTGTATTCGTTTTCAAATTCAGTCAATGGCATTCTCTCCCGGTGATGAATAAATTGCCTCTGCAATTATTCTTGATGCCATATGGGATGTCCTGTCATTAATATCAAAATCTGGACATACCTCCATGACGTCCATTCCTATTACTCTCTTCTTTTGTATGATCTTTTTTAGCATGTACATTGCATCGTTGTTGTTCAAACCAAGAGGAACAGGAACAGATACACCTGGAGCATATGCGGGATCAAGTGAGTCCATATCAAAGGAGATGTACACGTTATCACCTAACCTATCTAGTATGGAGTCTGTAATCTGTTTTACTCCGTGCTCTGTTACATCACACGGAGTAACTATACTCAAATCGTATTTTTTGATGTTCTCCAACTCTTCTTGCTCGGGATTCCTTATTCCTACCTGTATACTGGACGTCATGTCAATACTTGGTATGATATCAGCTATCACCGAACCGTGATAATCTCTTTCTGAACTTATAAAATCAGGATGAGCATCAAAGTATACCAGAGATATTTTCTTGTGTTTTTTTGCTAGTGCGTTTATGATGCCTGCTGTAATGGAATGATCACCGCCCATTGCAATTGGTATCTGTGACGCAGGTATCTTGTCGTACGCAGACTCGATATCATCTTTTCTGATATCTCCAATATCACAAACCTTCTTTTCTGTGCCTGAAAACGGTCGTGCTAGTGTAATGGTATCGTCTCGTTTGTACGCATCATACAGATTCGATATTTGGCGAATTCTTTGTGGTGCATTTTTTGCTCCTTTTCGTAATGAGTGAGACTGTTCCTCGTCAGGTATGCCAATTATGACAAATTTGGATTCATCCATATTAGCTGTGTTAGCCCAGCAGATTTTTTCCATGATGGCATATCCAAACATGTATTTTTATTGTTTGTGAAATTGTTTTGCGAGCCGTCAAATTTGTACAATTGGTATTTCTGTCGAGTTATACAACTATGTCTAAAACTTGAAAAGGTATTACCAGCTGGAATGACATTTGTTGCATTCCCATTTCTCGTTTCGTACACAGCATCCGCCGAGAACCACCTTGCCCGAGTCCACATCCTTCTCCCAATCCCACTCGGAACTCGGATACCCGTAGACTATACTTGCAACGTTGTCACTACCACATGATGGGCATTTTTTCTTCTTTGACGTCTTACGTTTTTGTGGTGTGTCAGCATTAGAAATAGTTCTCTTATCTGAATATTCGTTTACCTTATTTGACATGTTGGTATCATACCGAAACTGTATAAAAATACTCGTCTGTCATGTTACTCGTGACTTCTTATTCTACCTGTTATAACAAATCCTTTTTTGATCAGATATCGAATCATAAAATTACCAAAAGCTCTTGGAATTTTGAGCATTTTTTGGATTACAAGTGTTGAAATCATCTATCTTACCAATTGCTTTTGCTGTTGGTTCTGTAACATATTTTATATTCTTCATAGAGTAAACCCAAACTTTAAACAATCATAAATCAAAGAAGAATCAATCAAACATGACAAAAACAACCCATCTAAAACCGACTCCTAAATGGAGTAAAGAAGACGACAAGATCTTTGCCAAATACCGACAATCCACCAAAAATGATTAAGCTTACATTTTTAATATTTTTATGACTGTTGGAATTAATGTACATTTTAATAAAAATTTTAATGATTTTTTGAAAACCCTTTATCCAGATACCTAAAGATGCTATAGAAATTATTGCAGACCATCAGCAGAAACAATCAAACATTGTCATGTATCCGATAGATGTCCTCAGAAAATTCGTGACGAGGTTAGAGTACGTGTGTACATTGAAAATATTCTTTTGTCTGGTGTTTTAAACAACCATTCTCTAGTGTTTATGGGTTATCGACATTTTTGAATTTCTTGTAGACGTGAACTTTTTAAACATTTTAACGAGACATGATTTTGACACATATTCAGATTCTATGTAAATGGCTGTATGGACTCAGATCTAATGCAAATCTAGGCACGAATTTGCAAGCATTATGTCTTTGTTTATATGGGACCTGAGTCCATACAAATGGCTACTAGGTAGCCTCAACATACTAACTATCTGGAAAAAACTCCAGATAGTACTTTATTATGTGGTCGTGTATAGTATAGTTAAGGACTACTGACCCAGCAGGTTACGGGATTGCCAGAGGCAGTAACGTCTGCGAAAATCTATTAACGGCAGTAGTTCCATCTTTTTTATATCTGGGGAAAAATCCAGATATCTTCTTATATAGCCACAGAAAAACCAAACTTTGGTAGTAGTTGTCCAACAGGTTACGGGATTGCCAGAGGCAATAACTTGTGCAGACATAAAATTACATCTAGTCTTCCAAAACTACGATCAGAGAGTTGACAAGATTCTGTATTAATAATTAGAAATAGTTTTTTTGATCATCGATAATGACATGAACGTTTCTCAGATTGGAAAGACTCAAGATCTGATAGTTTGACAATATGATCATATAATGAATAAATCTCAAACCATGCTATTATGATGCGGAGTGCGGGATTTGAACCCGCGGCCTTCAGCTTGGGAAGCTGACGTCATACCAGGCTAAACTAACTCCGCCTACATGTTGTTAATAACTATGATTAAATATCTTAACTGATACATAGAAACATGGATGCAAAATGCCCAGAATGTGACAGAGTTGCCAAACTAGATGATGATATAACCACTGTCAAATGCCCTCATTGCAACTTTGAGGCAGATTACGAGACGTATCTTGAGATTATGAAAGACCATGCAATTAATATGGCATCAGACTACATACCAGATCGACCTGGGCTTTGATTATTATTATTATTGATTGATCAAATCTCTCCCGCACACCAATATGAGTTCAAGATCGTCAGTGTTCTAGACACTACTCTACAAATTAGTAAGAAATTAGATTGTGTATCTAACAGTACATATTTTATGTCTGGAGAATAACGTCTTACACGAATTTACTGTTTTAAACCTAAATACAATGTCTTATGATGTCAATTGTTTGACACATAAGGTTTTGATAGATTATAACAGGAGAGGATGGGCTGATAATAATTGGTCAGTTATCAAAAAAGATTATCCTGAAATTCAAAATGTGGGTACAGATCCGAATCCTCCAGCTTACAGTTCAGATAAGAGTATTGCATCTTTTTGTGAGGAAAACAACTGTGATTTGATTACTGGAGATAAAAGAGCATACGCTAATTTTTTGGAGAACGATCATGTCAAGGCTGTTCAGATCTCATTGTATGGTTTTGACGAGCAAGCAGAACAACAAGTATATCTAGTAAAAATTCTGTAACTCGTAAGATTCCTTAAAAAAGAGAAATACCGTATGTATGAATTCAAATCCATCCCTGAATGTTTACCGTACCAATGTCCAAAGATTAATTAGTCCACTGCCTCTTTTTTCCAATACTTGACTAACTTTAAGCTCACCATATCTGATATAAACGGCAAGTCAATTTCAAAAGAACTCAAGGATGCCGATGCAAACCCGTTGTTGGGATTACAGCTAGGTAATGAGACAGACGCATCGGTGGTAGGCCTGACCGGTAAACTAAAACTTACTGGTGGCAGCGACAAGTCTGGCGTTCCAATGAGAAGTGACGTACACGGTGCTGCAAGAAAACGAGTCTTACTATCTCGCGGGGTTGGTCTACAAGATGCAGAATCCGGCCAGAGAAAGAGAAAACTCATGCGCGGCAATACAATATCAGAAGAGGTCTATCAAATCAATTGTAAGTTTGATGGTTCCCTACCTGTTGAATCTTCTACTCCTCCTCCATCTACTGATGAGAGCACAGGCACGAAAGAATAGCTTAACATATACCGATTCTATATTTGACTCATATGCATTGGCGAGAGACTCTTCCTGATTGGTACATCAAAAAATACGGTTATCAACCATGTGTGAACATTGGTACTGCAGGACATGTAGACCACGGAAAGACAACCCTGATTCAAGCCCTTAGTGGTTCGTGGACTAGTGTGCACAGTCAGGAACTAAAGCGTGGAATCACAATACGTGTAGGTTACTCTGATGCTGCATTTTACAAGTGTCCAAACTGCGAGGAACCATTGGGATATTCAACCACTCCCAAATGTCATAACTGCAACTCTGAGAGTGAGTTAACACGAGTTGTAAGTTTTGTTGATAGCCCCGGCCATGAGAGTCTGATGGCCAACATGCTTTCAGGTTCTGCTGTAATGGATGGCGCCTTGTTGCTGTCTGCTGTAAACGAAAAGGTTCCTAGACCGCAAACCAAAGAGCATCTACTGGCATTACAGACACTGGGCATCCAACAGATCATCGTTGTTCAAAACAAGGTTGACTTGCTTCCATACGATGAGGTTCTTGCAAACTATACAGATATTGCAAAATTTATGAAGACAACACATGCTGCAAAGGCTCCCATAATACCAATCTCTGCCCAGTCAGGACTAAACGTAGATGCGCTAATTGGCGCCATAGAATCCAATATCAAGACCCCACAACGAGACGAGAAAGCAGATCCTACCATGCATGTGTTACGCTCATTTGATGTAAACAAACCTGGAATAAAACTAAAGCATATCAAAGGAGGGGTAATCGGTGGCAGCCTAACCCGGGGCGTATTCAAAGTAGGCGATGAGATTGAGATTAAACCTGGAATACTAAATGAAAAGAAGAAGATATACGAACCATTACTAACTGAGATAGTCTCGCTTGGAACGGCAGCAGGCATTGTAGACTCTGTAAAGCCCGGCGGTCTGGTTGCCATTGGGACAAAACTGGATCCTTCCATGACTAGGAGCGACTCTTTTATCGGCTCAGTTATTGGCAAGCCAGACACGCTACCCACAAACTCCTCTGTATTGAAACTGGATGTCAGCCTCTTTGATACGGCAGTAGGTGCGACAGAGGATATCAAGGTTCAGTCAATCCAGACAGGTGAGTTACTACGTCTAAACATTGGGACTGCTCCTGTACTGGGAAAGGTTACGTCCGTCAAATCAAACAAGATAGAGATAGAGCTGAGACGGCCTGTCTGCATCTTCAAGGACGACAATGTTGCAATCAGTAGACGAATTGCTGAGAGATGGCGATTAATTGGTGCAGGTACAGTTGGTTGATGTAATCTGTGATACAAATTTCCTTATTCATCTAGCGACTAGAAGAATTACAAACATTGATGATCTGGGTGTAGATATCGGTCAAATCACATTTGTTGTGCCGCTAGTTGTAATAGAAGAGCTGGTAAAACTGCAAGACAATCCGTCCAAAAAACAAGACATTTTGTTGACGTTACAATACATCAAAAACTTCAAGACCGTTGATATCTCTGGTACCTTTGCAGACAAGGAACTGATAAAACATGCGTCATCTCGTCGTTGCATTATTGGCACCATGGATAAAAAACTAAAAAAACAGATCAAAAGTCACGGTAGTTCCATAATGTCATTTTCAAAGAACAAGATAGTCTTAGAATCTTAAATGTCTGCAATCTTTGTTGTTGTATGTATGAGATATTGCGACTATCTTAAAACGACATCATTTTACCCTCACTTCGAAATACTTAATTTTACCTAGTTGGCACAATCTGGTATGGCCATGACACTTACGAGTCCGGCATTTGCAGACGGTGGAGTAATTCCAAGAAAATACGGTTACAAGAATGGTAATACGAGCGTGCCTCTGTCAATTAACGACATCCCTCAAGGTACTGTTTCTCTGGCTTTGATCATGGATGACCCCGATGCCATGGGTGCTGTAGGCAAAGTCTGGGTTCATTGGGTACTATGGAACATCATCTCTCCTGACTCTAAAGTAGAGATAAAGGAGAATTCCGTTCCTTCTGACTGCCTGGAAGGCGAGACTGACTTTGGTTCAGTCAGTTATGGAGGACCTGCACCTCCTGATAAAGAGCACACGTACGTCTTTACGTTGTACGCACTTGATGGCACACTGGATATTCCAAAGGGATCTACCAAGGCCCAAGTCGAGGCTGCAATCAACAAGGCTCGCATCCTAGAACAGGTCACACTCAAAGGAAGATATTCGCCCCAGTAACAACTATCTTGATTTTTTAACTGGAACAAATACTTTCATCTAAAACATGGCACTCTATTCCACTTGAGAATATCTCTCTGCCAGTCTGTACTTCATGTATCTGTCATCTGGTGAAAATTTTGCAGGATGTACTGAAACGGTCTCCACATCACACGTATCGCATTTTAACTTTAGTGTATATCTATTACACTTTGTACATCTTCGTAAAAGAAACTTCATCCTAGTTCTCTCTCGTCTTCTTTGACTCTTCTCTTGTAAATTTGAACGAGCCCTTCTTTTTTTGGATGCTGCGTTCAACGTCTTCAATTATCGGTTTTAGCAATTTTTCAGCAGATTTGAAATCCTCTGATGTAATTGAGAGTCTGTATTTTGGTGCTCCCAAATAGGTAATATCCACGGTGGTATCTTTTGCTAACGCGTCTAGTAACACTTTTTTAATAATGTCAACTCCGTTTGGCTTGCTGTTTGTTATCTCCATAATACCTCTAATCTCAACTGAGGGAAGTTTGATCTTCGAACAGATATCCTCAATCACTTTTGATGTCTTTGCTGGAATTTTTAATTCTGCTACAGATTCCATTCTGTTTCTGCCAATGGATATAAACGCATCATAAATTGAATCAAATTTGGAGTATATGCTGTCTTCTAACTTTTCAATCTCCACATCAGTCAGATTTGCCTTTTCTTGAACATTCTGCAGTAACGTCTTACCCTTTTCAAACTTTTTTACTTCTTTGAGTTTTTGCTTCTTTTGATCCTTTGAAACCTGTTTTAACGACAGGTCAATGTCCTTTCTATGGAAATTTACTTTTTTTACTAGTAAAACCTTTTTTTCCTTCTCTTTGACAAACCTATTAATCGATCTTATCCAGCCTGGCGCTATCTCTGAGATATGTAAGAATCCTTGGATACCATCGTACTCGTCTAGCGTTACATACGCTCCATGGTCCATCACCTTTGTGATTGTTGCAAGAATTATCTCTCCTTGCTCTGGCATCTCTTGTAGTTCAGCTGACAATTCTTCTAAAATCTATCATTATGTAAATGAATGTTACTAGATGTCTGCTTGATTTATCTTCAGATCCTCTGCTATTCGTGTGATATACAGAGCCATGCCATTTTTTGGACTATAAAGAAGTAGGTTTCTCAACTATCTGTTATCGCTATAAATAACAGCATCAGAATATGGTCCAAACAAGTTTGATTCTTGACTTGTCTACAGACATTTGTTATTCGTCATATTCGCAGAAGAGTTCATTATATGGATAGACATGATCGTTGGAGCGTATTAAAAGTAGAGTCACAATCATGTGAATGCAAATAATAATAATAACACTGCAATTGTGTTGATTTGGTTCTTTTATGATATGTTGATATTTTATCACATACTTACTTCTCTGCTAAATTGTACAGCATATTCTTAATCTTTGACTCTTAATTCTTTTGGTTCGAATTCATGAAGACTAGTCCGTTGTTTGACTATTGTTTCTCTAACTGCTCTGTTTTTATATGTGTGTGGGTTTGCAGCGCATTTACAAATATTGAATGTATACATAGATTGAATGTATACTGGATACCATTAGTTATACTTGTTGTATAATAAATCTACCAGATAAAATACCAATCTACAAATAACTACTGTATTTTTATTCTTGATTATATTTTTTCGAGTTGTAGGATTTGTATAAATACACATATTTTGATCTTTTTTATCAAGTTTGTACCAGAATCATATTGAAATTCTTTTTGAGTACTTGTTCACGTCATACCTTACTCCGTGCATAACTATAATCCACATCGACCTATCCATAGGCACTAATCAAGAGGGATGTGAGCAAGTACCTTTTTGATAAAATTAATTTTCCAAATTAACTTTCTAGCTGCTTAGATTACCTATAACTCGTGCTTTGTTTCATACATTATTTAGAAATGTAAATCAACCAAAGATGCGAATAATCAAATTATTTTCTAAAATACATTCTCTATACTTATTTTATACTCATAAAATATCATTCTATAACCTGCAAACAACTTAAAAAGCACATAAGAACAAATTCTATTATGCAATATGATAAAATACTGTTTACAGTATCTATATTGACAATTTTATCTGCCACTCCACTTGCATTTGCAGATAGTGATGAGACTGTCGCGTTTGCAGGAAGCCTCGAAGAGACATTGGGTCACTTCTGGGCTATTGAATTGAATTTAGATGAGAGAAATGCTGAACTAGCTATTGTTCATGCAACGCATCCAATTGCTGAACTATACGATGTCATGAAACCAGTTATACAAGATGCAAATCCAGCACTTGACGCCCAATTCCGAACCGTGCTCGTAGAACTAAAGGACAAGGCATCAACTGATGTGTCACGTGCCCAAGCACAACAGGCAGTCGATGATGCAAAGGAACTAGTCGAGACCGTACGCAACACGGTCATAAATGCAGGAGTGAGTGCTGATCCTAACTTTAAACTATTACTTATGAAAGGTCTTCTAGAGACATGCAGAATATGGTGAATTACAGAGGTAGCAGAATTCCAGGACGGCTCTGCATTTGTGTGGAGATCCCAGCAGATCTTCAATGAGATAAAGTCTGACATTGATAGTCATGAGGCAGACGAGATTGAGGAACTCTACGAGGAACTCTGGGCAGCATACGACCAAATAGCAAGTCCTGATACGGTAGAGACACTGGCAGGTGGAATAATCCACGAGATTGATGATCTTACCGGATATGATGATGCAACTGTCGCGTTTGCAGGAAGCCTCGAAGAGACATTGGGTCACTTCTGGGCTATTGAATTGAATTTAGATGAGAGAAATGCTGAACTAGCTATTGTTCATGCAACGCATCCAATTGCTGAACTATACGATGTCATGAAACCAGTTATACAAGATGCAAATCCAGCACTTGACGCCCAATTCCGAACCGTGCTCGTAGAACTAAAGGACAAGGCATCAACTGATGTGTCACGTGCCCAAGCACAACAGGCAGTCGATGATGCAAAGGAACTAGTCGAGACCGTACGCAACACGGTCATAAATGCAGGAGTGAGTGCTGATCCTAACTTTAAACTATTACTTATGAAAGGTCTTCTAGAGACATCCATTGCAGAATATGGTGAGGCAGTTACCAACGGTGCCATTACAGAGGTAGCAGAATTCCAGGACGGCTCTGCATTTGTGTGGAGATCCCAGCAGATCTTCAATGAGATAAAGTCTGACATTGATAGTCATGAGGCAGACGAGATTGAGGAACTCTACGAGGAACTCTGGGCAGCATACGACCAAATAGCAAGTCCTGATACGGTAGAGACACTGGCAGGTGGAATAATACATGAGATTGACGAGATGACCGGATATGATGATGAATCCAGTAATTTGTCAAACTATGTTGATACAATTAACACACTTCTTACTGATGCAAAATCTGAATACCGTCAAGGCAACTCTGATCTTGCATTGAGTTATGTCACAAAGGCATACCTTGACAACTATGAGTTCATAGAGGGACCGCTCGTAGAGGCCGGAGAGCGTGGGTTAATGGAAGAGGTCGAGGTTCTGATGCGTGAGGAACTGCGAGACAGGATTAGATCTGGTGCTCCGGTAGCCGAGATAGACTCTAGAATCAATACCATACTTGGTAAGATGAACACGGTAGCAGCTGTACTATCTGGCACTCCAACAACCCCATTGGGTGACTCTTGGAGTATGATAAAGTCTGAACTGTCAGCATCTGAGAAGGCATCTACCACAAACGAGGCCATATCCAAACTAAATAGCGCGAAATCCATCTACGAGGATGTCTTCCAATCAGCAGCCAAGGCAAATGACGCCCAAGACGACATGTTAATCACAGACACGTTCTCCGAGGATGATCGTCTGCTCAAACAAGGCAACGTTGATCAGGTAAAACTCAATCGGCAGATAATTGACAAGACCATATACAAGATCGCATACCACGAAATAGAGAATGCAATCGTTACAAATGACGCTAATAGACTCTTGGCATGGTTTGATGTGATGGAGAAAAAGTTTGGAATATCTGAGAAAGATTATGCAACAAATGATGTTCTGGCCACGATCTCCTCTACTGGAAGCGTGACTCCTGAACAAGGTGACACAATCAAGGACGATCTGCTTGAAATATTCAAACTCAAGACAGTAGAAGAGATAGAAGCTGCAATCAAGGCGTTGCAGGATGATGACGCCCAAGGATCCAAGAAATTTGCATACGAGGGACTCTATTATTATCGTACACTACATCCAGATATGGAGCGCGTATTGGATTCTGACAAGGCCGGATCTGTGTTACGCCAGATGGAGGAGGTAATAAGGGTCACCGAATCTACACTAAGTAAAAACACAAAGATCCAGAAACTTGAGACCTCACTGTCCATAGTCGAGACGGTCATACGTCAATATGAGGGCGGAGACACTAGTCCAATAGGCATTGCGTTATCTGGAATCAAAGACAGACTTACCCTAATTGATATAGAATATGTAGATGCTGTCGCAGACGGCAAAATAGTGAATCAGGTGGAGTATGACGAGACCGTGGCGTTCCTATCCAGGGCACAAAGTCTATACAATTCCAATTCTGGTGAGTTTTCAGCACTATCTACATCTGATACTTCCAGACTAGGCTCGATACTCGATGAGATCGACTCAATTGTCACGTCTTACGGTAGTACGGCTACGGTGACGACCTTGGTATCAGAAGGCTTGGACAATGTCAAGACGTTACAGAATCTCTCTGGAGAGATAGTAGAAGAAAACCTGCTTGATTACGTCTCAGAAATTCGACGATTACTTGAAGACGCAAGAATTGAGTACAGACAAGGTAACGCTGCCTTGGCTGAGAGTTTCGTAAGAGAAGCATATCTTGATAATTACGAGTTCTTGGAAGGACCACTAGATGATGCTGGTGAGCGGGATCTGATGCTAGAAGTGGAGACTCTCATGCGTGAAGAACTACGAGACAGGATGAATGCTGGTGCTCCGGTAGCCGAGATCAACGAACGTATAGATGCGTTGATGGAAAGAATGGACACAGTCGCAGTGATCGTACCAGAGTTTGGCACCTTGGCTATGATAGTCTTGGGCATTGCCATAACATCTGCTGTTGTACTAGGACTACGTTACAATACACGCCTGCGATACACAGCATAGCACAACAATTCCATTTTTTTTTGACTTTGGCTCTTATTTTAGATAGTGTCTCTCCTCTAATACCGTTAGTGTACGTGGCTACTCTATAACTATGGAATGAAATTAAGCTTTTAATAAACACCGACATTCAATCAATATATTGCTTCGAGTTATCCATAGATATTTTCTGTTAACTGTAATAGTCAGTTTATTGTTATTTATCCCATCTGAATCATTCCAGCAAGGATTTGTACACTCGCCTGTCTCCACACTGAAGATTGTGGAGACCGGACTGAACATTGGAAAAGATTTTGCTCAAGATGGGGATGCAGAAAACGCACGATACGCTGCAGAATTCGCGTCAAATAACCTAGCACTGGGTCTGCAGGGGTTGCGGGAGCATGACCAGTCTGTCACTAACGAGTTACACATATCCCTTTTGGATCTTCCAGTATCCATAAAATCTGGTTCGACTCAGGAGTTTGACTCTATATTATCACAACTAAATGCTTATGATGTTCATGCAGAAAACCTCGACCTAGTGGTAGTTGACATGCTGTCAGCAGCCTACGAGGAGTATGTTGTTGCAATCGACGAGGAGAATGATGCCGCCTACGAGATCGCAAGAACCATATTCTCAGAATCCAAGATGCTCTTTGAACAGGACGCGAATTTGAACGTGATGCTGGACTTGGAGCAACAATCGTTCTTCAACGACTTGGAAGAAGGTGTGGAGAACAGGATGGGATTCGTACCAATAGGCAACATAGTGAGTGCCATACAACGGGATCTCTTAGGTACACAGACTGCAGGACACGATCAGGAGAAACTGTACGAGAACATCAGGGTACTGTACGCCAAGCTGTTAGAGGCAGTCGATGCAGGAGATTATGATGCAGCAGAGGAGCTAGCAATAGAGGCATACTTGGAGAATTTTGAATACTTGGAACCCACTCTGGAGATAATTGATGCCGAGTTCATGTATGCGCTGGAGATTGATATGAGAGAAGAGCTAAGAGGAATGATAAAGGATGGCCAGAGTCCGGATGAAATCAGAGAATTTCTAGAGGTGTCCATACTGCCAGATTTGAACAGAGGCGAGGAGATGACAGTTGCATTCTTGGCTACTACCACCGATCCGTTGGCAGCCAACGCTGAGAGGACACTCAAGGAGAGAGGTGATTCCACAGAAGACCAGCAGGCTGAGGTAAGGACTGAGATCGATTTTATCCGCTCCAGTCTACAGGAGATGCTCATACATTATGAGAATGGTGATTATGCCTCTGCATATGCAACCTCTAGGACAGCGTACCTTGACAGCTACGAATATGTAGAGATCCCACTACGGCCTATTGCACCTGACTTTACATTAGAGGTGGAGTATCAGTTCGCCGAACTGCGCAACCTCATCAAGGAACAAGCTCCATACGAGGATGTCCAGCGAGTATCCATAGCCATAGATCGCAACTTGGACGAATCCGAACGCTTGGTAACTGGAAGTGGTCAGATCGCCCCGCTCATAGCATTTACTGCCTCATTTGCCATCATATTTAGGGAGGGACTAGAGTCAGTCCTCATACTTGGTGCTATACTCACGTATCTGGAAGCCTCACGTAGCACACGGTTCAAATCACATGTCTACTATGGCATCCTGGCAGGAATAGTGGCAACTGGAATCACGTGGGTGGTAGCGTCGTATGTCATAGAGATATCAGGCGCCAATCGGGAACTTATTGAGGCTATTGCTGCCCTGTCTGCGACTGCTGTGCTGTTTTATGTAAGCTTTTGGATACTCAACAAGATAGAACACAAGAAATGGATGGAGTTTGTAAAGGCCAAGGTCTGGCAGGCTACCACTACCGGAAGCGCGACTGTCTTTATCTTATTGTCGTTTTTTACCATTTATCGTGAGGGGTTTGAGACGGTGCTGTTCTACCAGGCGATGTTCGGCTTTGCAAAGTATCTGGAGCTCTATGTGGGCCTTGGCTTTATTGTGGGTATAGGCTCGTTGCTCTTGATATATTTCGTGATGAGAAGACTGGGCAAACGCTTGCCACTAAGGGTCCTCTTTGGTCTGACTATGGGAATAGGGGCATACCTCTCTATTGCATTTTTGGGTAATGCAGTAAGGGAGCTGCAGGTACTGGACTTTGTGCCATACACCAGCATGTTGGGTGTGGTACCAAGACTGGACATCAATCTTGCCACCATGACTGGAATATATCCGACGTTGGAGACGGTGGTAGCACAGATAGTTCTGCTTAGCGTGTACCTTGTGGCATCAAGCTATGTACTGATCCTACGACCCAAAAAGGCAGCCAAGCTAGAGGCGATGAGAAAATCCAGAAAGGATGAGTTTGATATAGAAGGACACTGACGGATCATAATGACAACCGGTAAATGATTCCATGTGTAGATCATTTTGTTATTTGGAACTACATCTAGTTCCATAAAACTTGATTATCTGCGTGTTGATTGCGTGGATCGTTTTGCTGATAGCGGTATCCAAACACTATGATTCTTCTAAATTGAATCTCTGCATTCTAGAATATTATTTTTGCTAGCTGTCTGCGTGTTATATCCTCCTGCAGAAAAAGTGAGATGATCTAGTTGCCAGAGTATCACATGGCTTTTAGTTTACGTTGATATGGGTATGAGAGGGCAAATGGTTTGCCATCATGACCAGGCTGCAATGCATCTATGCCATCAAGATATTGTTTTTCATCATCTGTTAGAATTTTAAAAGTTTCAACACCTTTTTTATCTTGAGCTATTGACGGATCTTTTTCTATCTTGATAAACTTTTCATACACTGATCTTATAATCGGATTTTTGTCCTTCTCCCTCATACCTTTTAGCATGTGTGGGAGGATAGGAGAAGCAGCTTGTTTCTCCACACTTTTGTTAGGTTGTACTAGATCCTCAAAATTCCTCATCATTACAGGTATGACAAACGGTTGGTGAGACGTCCACATGTAACTCTTCCCTCTTATCGGTTCATTGAGTATCTGTGTTATGATGTCTCGAGAATAATGCGCGTTTGCGTTGGATAGTGATTCGAGGTCCTTTCTGCTTAACAGATGGAAGACAAAAAAGTTGTCGCCTTGGCTTACGATATCAGTAGGTATGCTTCCGGGTTGCTGGGTTATGAATATTCCACCTAGGTTGTACTTTCTTCCCTCTTTTGCAAGTTCAACAAACGCAGACGGAGCAGACGATCTATCACTTCCACCTAGTACATTGTGCGCCTCTTCTAGTACAAATGTAGCCTTGATGAGGCCGGTTCCTCCATGCTTGATGAAATTCTCCTTGTTCCGGTTGAATATCATCGTGACTATCATGGAGCTCAGCCATCGCGCAGTCTGGGAGTCAAGCCGGGATATGTCAAATATTACCACGTTTCCTTGGCGTAGCGATTGTTCAACAATCTGAATTGTCTTGGAATCTGGATCATGTATACTGTTTATTGATGGCACCAGATTGTTCAGTATAGGTTTAATGTCTATCTCGCTTGGCCCTCTTGAAGAACCGCCTGTCACAATCTTATCTATTTCATCATAATCAGCTGCCCATCCTTTTGTGTGTAGTAAATTCACTAGTTCTGGCCATTTGTTTGGTTTCATGCCCATAAGCTTGCCAAAGAAAACCGTCTCATGTTTGATGGGGTTTACCAACAACGGTACTATCATCCTGTGTGGTAGATCAGCTAGATTTACCTTGTTGTTGTGATAGACGTTTGCAAGGGTTTCATTCATCTTTTGGTTCGTGATGAGAATCGCCTCTCTTCCGTCCATGATACCTGGTCTTCCCTCAGTATCCGTTACTGCGTATTCGCCGTCTTGATCAAATACCAACAGTCCGCCGTTGCGGTTACTCCATTCTTTGCATATTATCTTCATCAGATTACTCTTTCCATATCCTGCCCTTGCAAATACAAAGGTCCTCTTTGAGTTGAGCTTGCTTTCATCAAATGTTATCTGTATGTCTTCATCCATGATGTAGTGGCCTATATGTACACCGCCACCTTGTCCCTCCATCACCTTGCTTATTATGGTCTGCAGGTGCTCCCTGTTTGGCAGCTTTACCTTGCTTGTGATCTGCGGTATTCTCTTGAGTCCTGCAGTAAATACTCCTTCCTCTATGGAACCTAATACCTTTATCCTGATCTTGTAGATTATCTTGCTCTTCTTTATGTCATGACCAATCTCATCTATGGCGCCCTGGGACGCTATCTCACTTAACCACTTTTCCCCCATGGCAGTAGTAAATTCACCACTAGGCGAATAGTCCATTATTCTTGCTACTATGTCTTCTTTCATATTCTGGACTAGCAACAGCGTCCCTATCTCGAGCCTAAAGTTGGGTCTGTACGGGGCAATTATCTTTGCAACGTACTCGTATAATGAGCTCTCAAGACCGGTAAATACTCCTACTACGTCGTCATCCATTATGCCTTGCCTCCAAGATACTCCTTTGATATTATCTCATCAAGCATGACTGAGTCACGTATGTACTCTGCCAGTAATGGATCGGATCTATTTATCAACCCCTTTATTATACTCTCATGTAACATGGATGCAGGAATTCCTAGTCCTGCAGCTGATTCATGTGCTCGCATTATGGTTTGTGGATATCCTATCATGGGGTAGGAATACATTGCATCTTTTGCTAGATAGCTCATTATCTCTGTCACCTCTTCCTCAGAATATACATTACTTCCATCCGTTCTTTGGGGCAGTTCCACTGTTACAAAGAGATTCTTGTATCGTGAGAGTTTTGCAATGTACAGATTACCAAACGAGTATGTAAGCTTGGTGGGCATTTCGCGCAGGATGGTTCCTGCACCATTCCATCTGTACGCCATGTTCTCTATCCCTAATGGAATCCTGACATATCCAATCTGTTCTCTTGGGAAGATCTTCTCACATGCAAGTGCTGCTTGTAGCAAAAATACTAATCTTGATGTTTTTGCTACACCTATCACCTTTACATGATCTTTGTTTCTGTGTAATACTTCTACAAGTGATGGAATTAGTTCATGTTTTATCTTCTTAGTACGCAGCAATCCATCTTTGAGAATTATCGTTTTGTTATCTCTTGAGGCATGTTTTATGGCATCAAACATACATGCAAACTCTGCAATCTCCATCAGCGTACCTTTGGCAGTTAGAATGTCAGATATCTCTGTTAGCGATGATTTGCCCATTATGTCTAAAAAGTGGCACATGACAGGATGCGAGTTTAACGGCTCTAACATCTCCTCTAACACTTTATCATTACTCATATCTCCTACAGGCGCCGCAAAGTTCATCCTAACGTTACCACTTGAATCTGCTACTTTGACTATCTCGAATTCAAACGGTTCAAAGTGCATATCAAATCTGCCACCATCAAACGATTTGAACGTCACGGGCATGTATGAGCCCGCAGGCTCTATTGGAATCACCTCTAATTCTCTGACCTTTTCTCTTAGTATTCCCATCTTTCTCATCTGGTTGTCTTGCAGAGAGTTGAGATTTACCACATGACTTGTGTCATAGTCTATATTCAATGTAGTATGTGATGATGCCTAGTCTTAAAGTCTATCTATTTGTATTATTATAATTCCATATTATGAGTGTCAGTAACAGCTACTCATATGCAATACTATGTTTTGGATCAAAAATATATGCATCACTGGATAAGATTCCGATAATTAAATTGCTTAATGTAAGATATACTATTTTAGAGTGATCAAAAAGTGTTTTATTCCAGTAAATGATACATGTACATATAATTCTAAACTATGCAGATATAAAATAACTTGAGAGATAGAGAGAGAAAAAAAGAGATCAATTACAAGATAAATTTTTTTCAGAGTAATATTATAAAGGTTCAAGTTATTGCCCTATCATACATTTTACATATTTTTTGTATTAGATATGCTGAAACACGTCATATGATTCTATAATCATTTGTTTTACTAGTTTTAACTCATATATGATGCAACATATCAAGCATGGAATTATACATCTAAACTCACGTACAATAATCTAATCATCATTCTATCAATCAAAAATCGATTCCTTTCTTGGCTTTAATCCCGCGTTGGAACGGATGCTTTATCACCCTCATCTCTGTGACTAGATCAGCTATCTCTATTACCTCCTCTTTTGCATGGTTCCCTGTCAGCACCAGGTCTACTGTTCTTGGTTTTGATTTGATGATATCCAACACCTGCTCTACTGTAATTAGTTTCAAATTCACAGCATAGTTTATCTCATCTAAAATCACAATATCATAGTCGCCTGACTGTATCTTTTCATTACTGACTCTTACTGCCTCTTTTGCAATATTCTCATGATCCTCTCTTGGGCTCTTGTCATCAATAATGCCTACAAATCCTTTGCCTACTGCCACCATCTCAAACTCTGGCTCCAGCCTCTTTGATGAATCCATCTCACCGTAATGCCACGACCCTTTGATAAATTGAATCATACATATCCTCTTTTTGTAACCTGTAGCGCGTAGCGCAATTCCCAATGCAGCAGTTGTCTTACCCTTTCCATTGCCTGTATAAACAATGACTAGGCCGTCTCTTTCCATATCCTATCAATATAACATCTCACTAAAAACATAAACTTCCCTATAATCCGTTAATTTAAATAAAAAACGCGCTCAACTCTCACATTGAATACCGCTATTCCCAGAGTTGTAATTGCAGGCACGACGAGCGGTGTAGGCAAGACCATCATTACATGTTCTATTATTCATGCCCTACAGAAACGTGGTTTGACTGTTCAGCCATTCAAGGTGGGACCTGACTATATTGACCCGTCTTACCTGTCCAGCATCTCAAACCAGAATACCTACAATCTTGATGTCTGGCTTATGAGGGACCGACACGTCCTAGACACTCTTATCACCAATTCAAAGTCTGACATGTCCATTATAGAAGGCGTCATGGGATACTATGACGGGTATTCGGGAAGCTCAAACCATTCCAGCACATACCATGTAGCTACAATCACAAAATCCCCTGTAATACTGGTAGCTGATGCATCAAAATCTGCTCGCTCTGTTGCTGCCATCGTTTTAGGATTCTTAAAATTTACAAGAAACAGTCGAATCTGCGGTATCATCCTAAACAATATCGCCGGTCCCAAACATGACAGACTGTGTAGAGACGCGTTACAAAAATTCAACATTCCAGTTGTAGCGTCAATCCCGCGAAATCCAACCTTACACATACCATCACGCCACTTGGGATTAATCACCACACAGGAAAAAAACGCTCAAAGGAAACAGCTAACAAAAATTACAAACGTCCTATCAAAATCAATTGACATTGACATGATTCTCTCAATACTAAAAAACTCTAAACCTGTAATCACTGCTGTAAAACCCATTCCAAAGAAACCTCTCGTTACTACAATTGCAGTGGCGCAAGACACATCTTTTAATTTTTATTATCCTGCCAATCTGGAGTCGTTGCGTAATCATGGCGCAGATTTAAAATTCTTTAGTCCAGTCAAAGACAAAACAATTCCTACATGCGATGGCATGTACATCGGAGGTGGATTCCCTGAGGTTCTAGCAGATTCGCTTGCAAAAAACCAACCGATGAAAAAATCAATCAAAAGACTAGCCCAACAGGACATGCCAATATACGCCGAATGCGGCGGTTTGATGTATCTGACACGGTCAATATCTTCTGGTAATAAGAGACACAAGATGGTTGGTCTATTTGATGCAGATACTGTCATGACTGACAAGATGACGCTAAACTATACCAGTGGAACTCTGTCTGCCAAGACCGTAATCTCGGGTGCAGCACGCAATATTCACGGCCATGAATTCCATTACTCTCAGTTAGAGAACGTGCCCTCTGACTCTAAATTTGCGTACGATCTTGAGATTGGTCAGGGTATTACACGACACATGGACGGACTGATTCAAAATAACACCTTGGCCTCTTATGGGCATGTTTACTTTGCATCCGATTCCTCTTTTGCATCCTCGTTTGTAAATAACTGCAGACGATATTCAAAAAAATAAACAACTGTACTATTGAGCCCTTATCAGCTTGAACAGCGCATTAACTATGGCAGAAGCTGACGAACTCCCGCCCTTTCTTCCAATGTTTGTAATGTATGGTGCCTCTGCCACCTTTGATAACTCGGCTTTTGATTCAGCAGCACATATGAATCCGACTGGAATTCCGACTATCAGTGCAGGCGTGGCTACCTTTTCTTGCACCATCTGAATCACCTCTTGTAACGCGGTAGGCGCGTTTCCAATCACTACCACGCCTCCGTCAATATCCGGCGCTGCCACCCTCATTGCCACCTGAGAGCGCGTCTTGCCTTCCTTCTTTGCCTGCTCCATTACATCTGAGCTAGAGATATGGCACACTGTCTCATTTTTAAAATCCCGCAGATTCTGCTTGTTGAATCCTCCTATCACACCGTTAACATCAACTACTATGCTACATCCGTCCCTCAAGGCGTCCATTCCGCTCTTTATTGCATCCTTGTGGAATAGCAACTTGTTGTTACCTGCAAAGTCAAAGTCAGCAGTAGAATGAATGACACGCCTGACGATGGGCCATTCCATCTCATCGTACCCGTGAGAACCTATCTCGTCTTCTATCATTCTCATGCTTGCGTCCTCTATGGACTGTCCCAATCTAGTCTGCATCTTCTACCTCTTGGGCTCTCTCTAGTACCAGATTTATCATGTTCTCATCTGCCCCAATATGTTTTGTGGTAAACGTCTTGCTTATTGTAGAGTTGGCCAAGGCAGGTATCAAGTCGTTGTTTACGTCGTTTTTGACGTGCGCACCCTCGTGCAGAAAATAGAGCACTATTACAAGTACTTGAGGCTTGTCTGCCTGGCATTTTGCAATACCTGCCACGATGTCTGGCTGCTCTATCTCAAGCCAGCAGCGACTGACGTTTCTGTACGCGTCCTGTAACTCGTCTACAACGTAATTCAACGATCTCTGTGCGTTGGGATCGACACTGCCATGTCCTATTATCATTATATCTACATCCTTGTCTGGAAGTTCTACATTATTTTCTGCAATGGTATCAGTTATTCTGCTCTTTACTATATCAACTAGGGTCTTGTGCATACTCATTGGTTTTGTAACTAGAAACTTTACTTGTGTATCACTCTGAAACTTCATAACATCTGTGACTGCATTTTTTACCTTTTTGCCTGGATACAAAAAGTAGGGAACTATGGTAAGAGAATCAATATCCTCTCCAAGACAGCGTGTAATCCCGTCCTCTATGTATGGCGGCTCTACCTCTAGAAAACAGAAATCTGCAAAGACGTACCCTCCCTTTGTTTTTACTCCGTTGCAGATGGCCTCCAGCTCTTCAGATGCCTCTCGTTGCCTGCTTCCTCTATCAATGACTAGTAGCCCTCGCTTCTTCTTCTCTTTCATTATACTTTGCTCATCCTCGCTATAGCAATCGTCAGGTTTGGTGGGAATTTCTGTTTTTCTACTACTAGGGTGCCACCACCGCCTGATACCTTTATTGCAGCAGCCTCTGACACGCTTGCCGTTCCCTCAAATGCCATGACAGTATCTGATGGATTAGGCGCAGTAATCTCTGCTAACTCTTCTCTGTCTACATATTCCACTGGTATCATCATCTCTTTACCTATGTCAATCAAACCTTGGACATCCTTTGGCTTTTTTATTGATACCAACTTTGCAACACATTTTGGTGATAGCTCGAATCGTCTCAAACACTCCTCTACGCCATTTTTGATGGTGTCCTTGTCTGTATCGTGGTGCAGCCCTATCCCTATTACCAAACTTTTGGGACGATACACCACCACCCTTCTCTCTATTGTATCACCCTCCAACACTCTGTCTGAGATTATCAAATGCGCTTTAGAATCCGAATCTCTTAAATCATTCATACTGTCATACACTGTAACATTCTTTGGCAGCTTCCTTGCATACCAATCAGTTCTGCCCACGTCCTGATATACACCTATTGGCTCCTCATTTACCATGTCTGCACTGACGGCAGTTACGTGTGTATCGTCGTCTATTACCCATCCGAACTCTCTTCCAACTAAGTCAACTGATATGGTTTTGTTTACATCTGCCGCAGTTGTGATGACGGGTATTGCACCTAGTTTTGCAGCTATGTCGTCTGTCATCTTGTTTGCACCTCCAATATGACCTGACAGCACACTTATCACAAAATTTGTCTTGTCATCAATCACAATTACCGCAGGATCGGTCTTTTTGTCTTTGAGGTGCGGCGCAATCAGTCTAATGACTGCACCCAAGGAAAACAGGCATATCAGAGCATCACTCCCTTTGAATAACTCTACTATCTTTTGAGTTGTAGTGGCGTCATACCATACAATGTCATTTATTGCATCATCTGATAGCTTTTGCGGTGCAAATACTTGAAATTCTGGAAACTGTCTTTTCAAGTTTTGCCCAATTGTTATCCCATTCTTTGTAATAGCCAAGACTGCAACTCTGTCCATATTTGAAACTGTGTGCTAGTTAAATAAAATACCTTGCTACTTTTTTCTTGCAAGAATGGTACCGTCAAACCCGAACAATATTACATCAATTAACACGTTATTCTTCGAGTGCTCGCTCATATGCCTGTGAGTGTTCTCGCATATCAACTCGAAGAATCCTTTGATGTCATTCTCTACTATAATCTCAGATACATGTCGTGCCGTATTTGCGCGCCTGACCTTTGTAATGACGTCATCGTTAGCACCGGAAGCCTTTGCCAGCTCTGCTAGAAAACCCATATTCACTTTTGAGCCTTTTACATGCGTCTGTTTTACTCCTGCTGCCATCTTTGCTAATTTTCCAACAAATCCTACAATGTACGCTTTTTTGATCTTTTTCTTTTTGTTGCATTGCTGTATGGTGTACCCCGAAAAATCACCCATCTGGACAAAACAGTGCTGTGGCAGCTTGATAATCTTCTTTGCCAACTCTTCACTACGTCCACCAGTTGTTAGTACGACCGTATCCTCTTTCATTGCAATTGCAACATCCAAGTTTTGCCTGATTGATGCAGCGTATGATGCAGTAGAGAACGGGATTACGATACCACTTGTTCCCAAAATGGATATTCCATTAATTATTCCCAGTCTTGGATTGTCCGTTTTTGGTGCCAGTTCCTCGCCTTTTGGTACTGTGATGACTAGTTTGATACCGTGATTCTTTAGTATTTTTCCTGCTACTAGTCGCAGATTCTCTTGAATCATCTTTTTTGGTACCGGGTTTATGGCAGGCTTGTCTATCTCTAATCCTAGTCCGGGCTTTGTTACTATTCCTACTCCCCTGCCTCCGCCAATCTCTATTGTATCTGGATTGTTATCAGTCAGTACCAGCTCTACTATCATCTCCGCACCGTGTGTAACGTCAGGGTCGTCCCCACCGTCTTTGATTACAGTACATGTCGCAGTTTCTTTAGAGTATCTGCAGTCATGTATCGGAATTGTAATGTGCGACCTATTTGGTAACAGTATGTCTACACTTGTTATCTTTTCCTGGTTTTTAATTGACAGCAAGGCAGCGCATGCTGCAGCCGTTGCACAACTGCCTGTTGTGTAACCTGTTCTTAGTCTCTCTTTCTCCTTTGTTGCCAATATGTTTTAGATCATTTTTAAAGTAATAACTCTTATTTCTGATATTGTATACTCTTTTCGAAGCAGTTCTACGTGTCTTTTTTTAATCTTTTATACATATTCAGTAGTAGGAAATTTGCCTTCTAAGCCAGCTAACAAATATTCTCAGATGCGTTAACATTTTTCGAACATACCGATCTATTATCCACAGTGCCCTTACCCACCTTAGTGTTCGAGCAAAAAGGTGGGCAGGTACACCACAATAATATCGGAGCAAGGATACTTACTACCTTGTCAGGAATACTAGAATCTTCATCCATAGGATTCTCTACGAGGAACAATGCCCAATACGGGGTGAGCGAGTTTGCAGCCATATTGATGAAGATGTCTGAATCCAACATAGCCTCCGAGGAGGCAATCCGGCTGCTCAAGCACGCCAAAAAGAAGATGCCGTCGCCCAAGTGGTTTCGCAACATGATAAACTCGCTGGAACAGACAGTGCAGACGAACTCTGCATGGATATGATCACACGCACCGCAAGGCTTGCCAAGAATACGTGTCGGTACAAGGGGGGCGTACTAGTAGCAATAGATAAACATCTGATACCAAGGCACGACAAGGACAACATGTCACATCTGACAAGGCCCAAACCAAAGGGCGGTACAAGCAAGTTCGAGTGTTACGCAACAATGCATGTGGTAGCAGAACAGGTTCCGACCATTTTGGAGTGCATGCAAGTCACGCGCAGCGTGGATGACGCCGATTTTGTGCGTAAATTCGTGCAAAAACTCAAGGGTTACAGGATACGGGCCCGGCGGCTCTGATGGACCGCGAGTTTTACTCGACTGAGATAATCAGGCTTGTATCAGAACAGAGACACAAGTTCCTGATGCCGGCAGTCAAGAACACGGGGATAAAGAGGGTGATACGGGAGCATCACGATAAATTACGCAAGGCAGTCTCACAGTACACCGTCAGAAACGCAGCAGGCTAGTCTGCCACATTCACATTGATAATCACGCCCTCAAAAAAGATAGACGATCCTGATGCTGATGCCACAGAAAGATACCATGTCTTTGCCACCAACCTTTCCCAGGTCAGGGCACTAGACGAGATTGAGACGCTTCCAGAGGAGTACAGAAGGAGGTGGGGGATAGAGACAGGATACAAGCAGGTCGAGCAGGTGCGTCCGAGGACAACAAGTCGCAATGTGTCGTTTAGGGCAATAATGTTTTACGTCTCGCTGTTCATGTACAACACGTGGGCAGTAGAGCAGTACCGTGAAGATTCGAGTTATGATCGGGTAACTCTGGCGCTTGTCGCATATGCTGCGGCAATGACTGCATTAGAATTATGTAGGATTGTGGGTCAACCATATGATGTCGGAGGATCTGCCTAAGGAGTAAATTTTCGACTACTGGTATTGAGTTCAATAAGGCTAAATGTAAATACGACATGCTTGTGAACCGGTTATGACTAACGTGGGATTTATCATTGTTGGAAGCGTGCTGATCCTCACAGGATTAATCATCATAAATGGATCCTATTTGGATAGTCATTCTATGATGACGCACGAATATGAAGAATCTGGAAAATGTTACGTATTCCACACCGACTGGCCACCTACTGAGGTTGATTGTACGTCCAGAACACTTAGTCAGGTGATTTTATTTGGAATAATTATTGGACCCATTGCAGGAGGCGTAGTGGCTTTGATCAAAGGCCTAAAGAGACATTGAGGCATCAAGGCAAGGCCTGAGGACATGGCAGGCCCCTGCAGAGATCAAAGGACATCTCCGATAATGATAAATGGTTTTCATGGTGTTTTGTAGCAGATCAGATTAGGCACAAAGTCAGACTTTCTCAAGTCAGTTTCATCACATCCAAACCATTTCGTTGTCATATTCAGAGGCCAAGATGTTACGGGACGAACCGGCAAGGTAATGGCAGATGGCAAGAAAAGGGATTAGATGATCATGGACTAGTGCACGTATCGGAGCAAGGGAAAAGACAGTGGCAGAATCGATCATGGAAAATAGCTTGCCCGAAAAACACCAAAAGATCCGCGTAAACTTTTACTCCCCGTCATCTCGCGTGGATTTGCCGGGTTTGTGCATCGTAAACGGAAGTGTACCGAATCATGGCTCCTCATTTATGAATCGTTAGGTGATGCGTATGACCGATTCGATGCCGGTATCGCACCCCCATAACCGCTCCATTTCGGGCCGTCGGTGGAATCGGCACATCCGCGGGGTTTATTTTTATTATCACTGAAATCATTTGGAATCGTTACATAATGGTATTGTCTGACTGCGCCAGCTCTTGATAACCCGACAGAATCTGTTAAAGTAATTTTTTTATGCATAGAAAAATACTACATAATATAGAAAACGGAATGTGTGGAAAGTGCGGGCAAACTGTAAGTGGCAAACTTACTGATGAAGATGGTTTTACATATAGATGTAATAAGACCACACATGTTGAATGTTATCCAAATCCAGCAAATAGTAAGAAATGTCGTTTTTGTCACGAATCGGTGGGGAAAATTTTAGATGATGCCAATGTCGAATGGCGCTTACCTGATCCTGAGCATATTTTTTGTTATGATGAATATGAGTTTAGAAAATCAAAAAATATATGTATGTATTGTAATCAGCATATTCCGCAATCAAAAAAGAAGTGTCCAAAATGTTACAAACAATCTAAATTTTACACCAATAACAATTTTTATCGTCGTAGATTTACAGGTTATCTGGAAGCAAGACAAATTCGCATGAAAAATGTTAAATTAGAAACTAATGACAGTAAACAAAAATAGATTATTAACTTTCCACGTAGTGGTTCTGCGAAGTTATCTAGTAACAAATATCATTCAGGATACACTCAATTAGGTGTTTTATGCGCCAAAATCTATGCAAGAGTAATTAGGTATATTGTTTTGTACGTATCCGGACATGAAATTATACCATCTGCATTCATCATTAGAAATCAAAAACTCCATGAATGCCAAGATCACATGGTTGTCGATCATAAACAATATGAAAAATCTGTCAAGACTTGCCTGCAATTACTCTAAATAGATTCAAAATCAAAGACTATGTGAGCATCATGCCAACCATAGTAATTACTGGAGCAACCGGATTTGTTGCAAGGAACCTCCGGGCATATCTTGCCTCAAAAGGCGTTAATCTAATCTCCATAGCACGCAGAGATTTTGACACATTTGATGGTGAGACCAAGATAGTCTCTCAGGATTATTCCAACCTTGATTCCATACAGGGAGCCGATGCCTTGATTCATCTGATAGGTGTAGGAAGACAGTCACCTGCAGCAGATTATACTGCCATACACATCAACCTAACCAAAGATATTGTAGAGCTGTGCAGACGCTCGAACATCAAAAAGATTGTATATCTGAGCGGCTTGGGCGTCTCGCCTAACACCAGTCTGGCACTGTTCATCTCTAAATACAAGGCAGAGCAGCTAGTCATCAACTCGTCTATCAACTATACCATATTTCGACCATCATACATTATAGGCGCAGACGACCATCTTACAAAATATATCAAAAGACAGCAAAAAAACCAACACAGCATCAATATTCCAGGCTCTGGCAACTATCACATTCAGCCAATACATATTGATGACGTAACCCGTATCATCTACGAGTCAACGCACAATCAAAACTTCAATAATGGTATAATTGATCTAGTGGGTCCTGACACTGTTACCTTCAAGCAGTACGTTACATCATATGCCAAGAACACACCGCTCACAGAAATTTCACTAGAGGATGCATACCACAACGCAATAACCAACAAAGACTCTGAACTGGGAGTAGACGATCTCTGTATCCTGATTGGCAGCTTTACAGGCGACTATAAAAAACTACAAGAACTAGCTCAGATACAACTACAGTCAGTTGTTAATGGTTAACCCGTCAACTGCGCGTCTTAACGTATCTGCCTTGTCTGTCCTCTCCCAGGTAAACTCTGGCTCATCCCGTCCGAAATGACCGTATGATGCAGTCTTTTTGTATATCGGCCTCTTTAAATCTAGTTGGGCAATTATTCCACTGGGCTTCATATCAAAGTTCTCTCTGACTAGCTGTACAATCCTGTCTTCTGGAATCTTGTTTGTTCCAAACGTATTGATATACAGAGACACCGGTTCTGCCACTCCTATTGCATATGCTAGCTGGACCTCACATCTATCAGCTAGTTTGGCAGCTACAATGTTCTTTGCAATATACCTGCACATGTAACACGCCGATCTGTCCACCTTTGATGGATCCTTACCTGAAAATGCACCGCCTCCGTGTCTTCCGAATCCCCCATAACTATCAACGATAATCTTTCGTCCTGTAAGACCTGCATCCCCGTGCGGTCCTCCTATAACGAACTTTCCGGTTGGATTAATATGAATAACAATATCATCATTCCACAGCTTCCCTAACACCGGTCTGATGACCTTGTGTGTAATCTCTTCTGTAATCTCTTTGTATGATACGTCAGGCGCGTGTTGTGTAGATATAACTACCGTCTCTATCTTTGTCGGCTTGTTGTCTTGGTATCTTACTGACACCTGCGACTTGCCGTCAGGCCTAACCCATGGTATCGTACCATCTCGTCTTACACGAGATAGCCGTTCAATTAACTTGTGTGCCAATAGTATTGGCATTGGCATCAGCTCTTCTGTCTCATCTGTTGCATAGCCAAACATCAGACCTTGATCGCCTGCTCCTTGCTCTCTACTCTCAGTTGCAGTCACCCCCTGACTGATATCAGGACTCTGTGAATGTAATCTCAAGTCTATCTTACAGGTATCGCCATCAAACATCAGATCACTGTTATTGTATCCGATATCCTTGATTGTCTGCCTTACCAACTGTTCTTGCTGCGCCTTGTCAAACACGGCCTTTGATGTAACCTCGCCTGACACCACTACAAAATCTGTTGTGACCATCGTCTCTATTGCTACTCGTGAATCGGGATCCTGTCTGAGGTATTCATCTAGAAATGCGTCAGATATGTGGTCGCACACCTTGTCAGGATGCCCTTCTGTTACTGACTCTGATGTAAAGAGGAAATTATTGTTGTTGTTGTTATTATTATTTTGATTGTTGCTGGCCATAAAACCACTTCACGCACACTACAACTCGTTTTCTAGCTTGATGAACAGTACGTTGTTACCTCTAACGATAACCCTGCCATAATTTGCTATAGTCTTACCATCGTGAACCTCTTCTGCGTCAGTCATTATCAGGTTCATATAAGAATCCACATTATCCATCTTTCCTTTGTATTCTACCTCATTTTTTAATCTGACGATAACTTTCTTCTTTGTATTTTTTTGAAGGGTTGTCAGAGGTCGTTTTGCACTACTGCTACTACTACTATTTGTCTGGGACACTAATTGTTCACTTAATTGAAAAGTCAGTTATCTACCATAAAAGCCTTACCTAGGTGTATCAATCTAGTAATTCTTTAAATTTTTCACTGTTTTGTATCATTTAGAGATGATTCCAACCGGCTTGAAACAACTGGATAGATTCCTTTTAGGCGGCATACCATCCGGTGTAATTGTTGATATATTTGGTGGGAACGCAACAGGCAAGACGTTGCTATCTTTACAGCTAGCAGTCAACTCTATCAAGAATGGTGGACGCATATTGTACATTGATACGACCGGCGGGTTTAGACCAGAACGAATCCTCGAGATTCAAAAATCGTCTGGAATAAACTTTGATCTCCTCGGAAAGATAACCGTATCCCGTGTCACCAACACGTTTGAGCAGATAGACGCCCTTCAAAACTTGAAGAATCCAGATGACTATTCCCTGATTGTGATTGATAATATCACCGACCTATTCTCATACGAGTATACTGCACGTGAATCCATTGCTCTAAAGAATGCGTTATTTATGAAGTACATGCGTAATTTATCCCATATGGCAGTCACAAGCAAGATTACTATCATCATTACAAACATGATACGAAATCTAAAAGATAAAGAGGTTGAGAACATGAAGAGTGCAATAGATCCATTTACACACATTAAGATTCATCTGTTTAAGAACTCTACCAAGTACAATGGCAGGATATACTGGGCGTTGCACAAAGAGTATTTTGCATATGGAATCAATCATACTGGGCTGTACTCTATCACCGATAAGAATACGTAACCATCATTCTGTGTGACAATCTAAAACATTAATTGTTCAGAGTTATTTGATATATCATGACCGATAACCCGGGCGCATCTACTTTCCTCAAGATGCTATTCCAAAGATTTGGATTCTCAGAACTGACTGAGATTCAGAGAAAGGCGTCTCCTACCATCTTGCAAAAAAAAGACTGCTTGGTTATTGCGCCAACCGGTTCAGGAAAGACTGAATGTGCAGTTATTCCAATATTCTCGTTACTAAAAAAATCAAAAAAGCCTGGCAAAACCATCATGTTGTATGTCACTCCGTTGAGGGCATTGAATCGTGACGTGTTCAGAAGGATAACAAAATACGCGCATGCTGATTCGCTTGCTATAGCTATTCGTCATGGGGATACTACGCAAAAAGACAGACGGCAAATAAGAGAACATCCTCCTGACATCCTGATAACCACTCCTGAAACCTTGGTTATCTTGTTGACCCAACCAAAGATGCTTGCAGCACTGTCTGCATTACAATGGGTAGTAGTCGATGAGGTACACGAACTGCTATCAAGTGAGCGTGGTTCCCAGCTGACGTTGTGCCTAGAGCGCTTACAGCTAAACTCTGTGTTTCCGCTGAGCCGCATAGGGCTATCAGCAACAGTTGGGAATCCATTAACTGCAGGCAAGTTTGTTGTAGGCTCCAAGCGACAATGCAAGGTGATAAGGGACACTACTGTGAGACAGTACGATGTAGAGATCATATACGTTGATGGTACAATCTCTGATGTCGCTCAAAAAATTATACGGTATATCGACGCATCAAAGCTAACCTCTCCCATCCTCCTGTTTACCAATACACGCGGGGAGGCAGAGTTCCTAGCATCCATTCTCAAGGATATGTCGCGTATCTCAGTGCTGTTACACCACGGCTCGCTCTCAAAAGAAGTCAGAGAAGAGACCGAACAGGTACTACGTAATGGCGTATGCAGTATTGTAGTATGCACATCGTCCTTGGAGTTGGGATTAGATATTGATTCAGTCGAACTAGTCGTTCATTATGGCTCTCCAAGACAAGTCTCAAAGTTTGTCCAAAGGATAGGTCGTAGCAAGCATAATCGTGATTCGTCTGCACGCGGTCTAATAGTCACAAATAACGCAGACGATGAGTTTGAGGCACAGGCAATACTCAGTCGTATCCGTGACGGCTCCATGGAAGAGCAGCTAATCCATGACAACTCACTTGATGTGTTAGCACACCATCTGGTAGGATTATCAATGCAGGTAGGAAGAGAACTTGGTGCCACTGATGCATATGAGCTGGTAGTACAGGCATATCCTTTTAGAAATTTGCAGTTCTCTGCATTCGTTGACGTGCTAGATTTACTTGATGCAAACTATCTCGTATTCTTTGATAAGACAAAGATGACTTTCTACAAAAAGGGACGGGCATTCAAGTACTACTTTGAGAACCTTTCAACGATTCCTGACATCCTAAAGTTCAAGGTGTTCGATAGTGTAGGCAAGCGCATCATTGGTTCTTTGGATCAAAGGTTTGTAGGCGACTTTGGCGACTCTGGCAACATCTTTGTCTTGAAAGGGTCCCAATGGAGGATACTCAATGTTGATGAAAAATCGTTTACTGTAAACGTAGAACCGTTCCGTGGCGGCGGTATCACAGTTCCATATTGGGAAGGTGAGAACATTCCGATTGACTACAAGACTGCAAGACAGGTGGGTAGATACCGTAGCAAGGTAATGGACGGCGAGCTCAAACTAGCCAATGACGTCATTGAGAGTCTGGATTTTGGTGATACTGTTGCTGTTGTTGTCGATAATGATGGCGACGATGATACTGCCAATAATGTTGATACTACAGTTGCTGCTGCTGCTACTACTGTAGCAGCTACTAACAACACTGATGTTGCCACCAATGATGCTGCTACTGCTGACACCAATACTTGCAACAGCTTGATTCTTGACGCTGATAGCATCCTAGTCGAATCATGTCGCGCCCAAGGCTCAATCGTCATTCATGCGTGTCTTGGTACCAAAGTCAATACCACTCTTGCTGCAATCCTCTCATCTATGCTATCCTCGATACTAGGCCATGTAGTCGATTCGCGTTCTGATGGCTATAGAATAGTCTTATCATCAAGCTCTCGAATATCCCAAAAACTGTTCTTTGAGGTCATAAAGGACGAGTATGACGTACCATCCATAGTATCTGCATCACTGAGTGGAACCCACAACGTAAACTGGAGAACATGGTGCGTTGCAAAAAAGTTTGGCATCGTAGGTCGTGGTGCTGTATACGAGAGAAAGACTGCCAGATTTCTCTACGAGCGATACTCCAAAACCGTATTGGTCTCAGAAGCACTACGCGAGTTATTTCATGACAAGTATGATCTGAGTGCATGCAGTGATGTCTTACAAAAGATAAGGGATGGTGTCATCAGCATTACATGGCAGGAAGTCGATAAATTCTCAAAGCTCGCAGAGCCAATACTTGATCACACCGCCAGATATTATTCATCGCCTGCAAATCTTGACAAAGGAATAATTGATCTGGTAAAGACACGGTTAGGCAAAACAAAACATCGTTTGGTATGTGCCCGTTGTGGACGGTGGGAGCGGCTAACCCAGACATCTGATGTCCCAGACAGACTGTTCTGCCCCTACTGTAAATGCAGACAGATAACTGCGACGTATCCATCTGACTTGGACCTGCCCAAGATAATTAGAAAACAGCATGCGGATAAAAAACTAACAAAAGACGAGTACCACAAATACGAACGTGCATGGAAGGTGGCCTCCCTGATTGAAAATTTTGGCAAGATTGCAGTTACCGTAATGTCGGGATACGGTGTTGGCGCCGACACTGCTGCTAGAATCTTGCGAAATATGGTAGACGGCGAAGACGATCACATCTTTAAACAAATTTACGAGGCAGAACGCCAGTATGTCGTTACTCGCGGCTTTTGGGATTCATAGCTGATAATTTTATTTGTAGCTATTCGAGTCCACCTGCAATAATGCCTAATCATTTCCAATCATACGTTTTTGAAGTAAGAATCAACAAAGGACATGAACGTTACGTGCAATCAAATAGATTCAAAAATCAACTCTTTAGAGCTTTGAAGATAACACTATTACTATCCATCCTAGAGAATAGATCACAACCCTCCCTGGCTACCTGTTTTGCTTTGTCAGGATTTGACTCTGCCAGAAACGAGACGTATTCAACACATACATCACGGTTCATGAGGTAATAGGTCTGATAAATATCCTCTAACGGTTCTTTGCCAATCTTTTTGCGCACAAAAGTTTGCATGCGTGCTATCATATGTACAACGTCAGAATCTTCATAAAATTCTTTTCTATTCTTATAATCCAAAGTAGCCGACTCTAAAAGCTCCAGCCAATATCTGAGATCTTTTATATAGGTACATATCTCTTCGAGGGCGGGAATACACGCACCCTCCCAATAATAATAGCACTCGTCTCTAATCTTCTCAAACAGATACAATATGTACTTGCGTTTTTTTTGATGTGTCATATTTTGTTGATTTATGCAACGGGCCATACCCTGTATGGCCTCCTTAAAATACACCACGTCAAAAGCCTCAGATTCATCTAACCTGTCACCATTATCTGCTATACCATCTGCAATTCCACGAAACGCCTTGATGGCCTCTGCTGGTTTTCCTGCATTCTCAATTTCTTTTGCATCCTCGATAAATTCATCAGGTTCCAAGTTAAATCCCGGCGCTACGTCAAGATATGCATCATTTATCTCCCTACGAAAGTTACGTATGGACAACCCTGCAACTCCGCCAAATCGTGATAGAAATCTCCCACACATGGATTCATCTTTCCTTATCTCTGAGATCACAAAGTCCCCCAATTCCTTTACTGCAAGACCATCTAGTATATTCTTGATCATCTCCTCACGAATATCCTTCTTTTTGGCGCGTTTCATTAGCTTGCATCATTATCGGTAGGTTTTATCTCTTAAGGTTATATTATTCTGTGACAAATGTTCACGTCTCTTCTTGATCCGTCTTATGGACATGCAGACCGGTTGCAGTTATACAAGAAGGTGAAAAATGAACACTTACATTTTGCGTATCTTGAGTCCGTACATATTGTACGCTTATTCCTAACTCTTTTTTATAATTCTAGAGAACGCATTTAGTGTTAATTCTAACTTTCCTTCGTATCCCGGCCTTGCGCTTATTCCTACAATTGATACGATTTCACCTAACTGGCACTGGTCAATCTCTATTGCCTTGTCTCTCCAGCCTTTTACCCATATCTGTCCCGTATCATCCTCGATGAACATCTCAGATAGCGCAACTGTCTCTCCGCTCTTTGTCTGTATCTCACGCCTATCTGATATCTTTAGTATGATTCCCTCCAAACAGCATGTTATATCTGCGCTAATGTCGTTGATCTTTGTTCGTAGCTCGGCAATTGTTGGGAGTGCGTTTGCCTCATCACCGTCTAGCTTTCTTACAAAAGAGTTTCCATCCAACGTCATTGAATTTCCATAAATCTTTGTTGGCATGCACTCTATAATGTCGCCTTCTACACACATACCATTAGTAACATTTGCTGTGTCTGTAATGTTGAATATCTTTTTGTCCTTGTCCACTGCTAGTATGAAATTCTTGTCACTAGCAGTATCAATTTTTGCTAGGATCCTAGTTATTACAGGTTCCGCATCCTTGCTTCCTTCAATCTCAATTACCGTGCCTTCGTTCCCATGAATCTCCATTCCAGTCTCCGTACTCTTCACTTTCACGCCTATCAGTTTTACTTTGGCGGTACTTGAAACTATATTTGGGATTGATGACTCGTCTTGGCCCCACAACACCACACGCAGTGACGTGGTACCGTCTTTGCCCTTTAGTCTCATCTTTAGTGCTTTACCAGGTCTGCCTTTACTGCTTGTAAACTGCATCTCTGCAATCAAACCATCGTTGATGCCAGTTACTACAATATCCCTGTCATCCTTTGTCAGTTCACTGACATCCTTGGTTACACTATCAATGCCTGGTATGTTATTACCTGCATCATTCTCGGTTGCCTCTATGTTTGCGCCTGTACCCATGTGTATTGCCAGTGCACCGTCAAATTCTGATTTTACATATGCTTTTTCTATCTTGACGAGATCGCCTGGTTTCAAGGTATCAAAGACTGGCAGATTTGCATTATCGTCCCATATCTTTACGTCTGCTGTGGCGTCTGCATCATAAATGGTAATTATTCTCAAATAAAGGGGAGAGCCGTCTTTTCTTGTCAGGTTTTTTGTCGGCGTAACACTTAGGACTCTTGCCATTAGCTGTATGTCCTTTGCTCCTGCGTACAGATCCTTCAGACTCAGTTCTGTCTTTTTGGTCTCAGTCAACGAGATGCCATAGTCTGCTGCAATTAGAAATATTGCTCCTTGGTCAGTTAGGTACCCTGCACCAATCTTGTCCTTTTTTTGCTGAATCTTCTCTTCTACCTCTGCTTTTGTCAACTCTGGCCTCTGCTCTAGCAGCTTGTTGAGGAGATCGTCTGATTCTGACATTCATAATTATTTGACATCGCTCTATTTATAACAATTTCACTGTTAGGCATCTGGGATTTGTATTGTAGGCATTTTTTTGTACCTAGCTCACTAACTAAATTAATAGGCACAACGAATCATCTGTGTGTCATCATCACCATCTACAACGTGTATTGAGGCAGATTGCCTGACAAAGTCATACGGCTCGCTACGTGCAGTAGATGATATCAAATTATCCATAAAGACAGGACAGGTATTTGGATTTTTAGGACCAAACGGCGCTGGAAAATCAACTGCCATCAAATTATTCACTACCCTGATCAAACCTACAAACGGCTCGCTGACTGTTTTGGGTGTCGATGTGTATAGTGATCCGTTATCAATTCGTCACAGGATCGGGGTTGTTTTACAGCAGCCAAGTTACGAACCTACCCTTTCAGTTGAGCGTGCACTTGACAAGTACGGAATGATGTGGAATGTGCCAAAATCTGAACGCAAAAAAAGAATAGAGCAGCTCTTGAAGGATTTTGATCTGGCTGATATCCGCAAGAAGAAAAACGAGGATCTGTCCATTGGTCAGCGAAGGCGCGTTCAAGTTGCGCGTGAGTTTATGCATGATATGGAGTTGCTGTTCTTAGATGAGCCAACAGCCGGACTGGATCCTAATGCAAGGCGAAAGCTGCTTGACTATATCAAAAAAAAGGTAAAGGCGGGACTGACGGTTTTTTATACTACACACATTTTATCTGAGGCAGAATATCTGTGCGACGAGGTTGCAATTATTCTCAACGGCAAAATACTGGCAGTCGATTCTCCTAATGCATTAAAAACCAGATTTGGTCAGACAAAGACCATCAAGATTCGCGTGTCCCAACAACAATCTTTTGTTGCTTCCCTGTTGCATGATATACCCGAGTGTACAGTTGATAACGCTGTTGAGGCCGCTGCAGCAGTAGTAGCTGGTAACGGTAATAGAGATACTGCTAATGTATCTACTGCCCAAACCAACGGCCAAGCCCCAAAAGAGACCGTGCCTGGCATCAACATTGTGATTAACTCTGAGCAATCAGAGTTGATACTATCCCAAGTACTAAAGATCCTACATGATAACGCAATACCAATTCAGGACATATCTGCCGTTCCCATAAACCTAGAAGACATCTTTTTAAAAATGATGGATAAAGAAGACGATGCACCCGATAATTAGGCTAGTAAACCGAAACCTCACAATCTCCCTGCATCCGGGATTTTTAATCTGGCAGGTGATATTTCCTCTGATATACATCTTTGTTGCAGGGTTTGCGTATGCGCCCCTGATTAGCCAGATACCATTTGATGGCAAGTCGTTGGATTATCCTGCATTTCTTGCATCAGGCATGATCGGGTTTAACATTATGAATAGTACTCTTATCTCAGGTATTATTTTGTGGAATGATAAACGAAACGGCATGTTTGAGCAAATTTTGGTGGGGCCATTTACAAAGAGTCATTATATTATTAGCAATATCTGCACCATTGGTCTTATCGGACTGATAAGTGCAGTACTGATTGCAGCTGTTGGCTATCCTGTATTCTTTGAATCAGTAGAGTTCTCTGCATTCACCATTCCATTAATTGTATTCTGTGCAGTAGTTGGTGCCATACTGTTCGGATCCCTGGCATCCATCATCTCACTCCGATTACGCTCAAGTGAAGGGTTTAATGTCATTATTAATACCGTGTTTCTGTTTTTTGCCTTTGTTAGTACCACATTTTATCCGGCCGAGAACGTCCCCGAACCTTTACGGACTGCATTTTATCTAAATCCATTGACATATCTTGCCGATACCGTGCGGGCTGGTATATTTGGTACGGTTACAGACACTGTTCTCTTTGAGATGCTTGCCTTGACATGCCTTGCAGGCATATTTTTTGCAATCGCCTTAAAACTGTACGGTAAGCTAAACTTTTAGCTGGTTATGTTGTTACTGCTGCTGCTACTACTACTACCCATGCCGCCCTATTCCATGAAATATCAACCCTGCATCCCTAATATCAGAGTGTGACAGCTTTCCCCTCGTATCAATTATGATGCCCTGCTGTCTCATCAGTCCCTTTATCTTTTTGTAGTCTAGTTTTAGGAATTCGTCGTGATCTGTTCCCAGTATCAATACGTCACAGTCCCTTGCAAGCATCTCTAAACTCTCTTCTGTCTTTATTCCGGAGAACTCTTCGTTGATGAAAAATGGATCAAATATCTTTATGCTCTTTACATTCATATCCTGCAACCCATTGACTATCTCTCTGATTGGCGTTAGCTGTACATCTGCAACATTTGGTTTGTATGCTATCCCTAATATTCCGACTGTAACGTCTGCGTGATTTTTGTCTATCTCTTTGAGAGAGTCTGTCAGTATGCCTATGACATAGGACGGCATCTGTGTATTTACCTCTCTTGCAGTTCTAACCAATTGCAGAATATCTTCTGCTTCTGGCGCATCCAACAACTGGTAAGGGTTTACCGGTAGACACGGTCCACCAACGCCGGGTCCTGGGAAATGTGGAATAAAGTTATACTTTGTATCACACCCCTTGATTAACTCGTTTACATCTATTCCTATTCTGTCACAAAAAATTGCCATTTCGTTTATGAACGCAACATTTACGTCACGGAATACGTTTTCAACCACTTTGACTGCATTTGCAGTCTTGCAGTCACTGACGGGTATGACGCTGGTATTAAAGATAAATTCGTACAAGTATACCACAAAATCGGTACATTTCTGATTTATGCCGCCTACAATTCGGGGAATATTGCTAAAATCAGTCATGATTGTTGACGGATTTGCACGCTCAGGGCAGGCTACAACCCCAAAGTCTTTTTTTGGTGTCAGGCTACTGTGTTTTTCTAGTATCGGTATGACCTTGTCCTCAACTATGTTTGGTCCTACCGTACTCTCTATGATGATTAATGACTGTCTCCCCATATGTTTTGCAATCTCTGCGCACCCGTCAAGCAGAAACTGATAGTTGGTTTTTTTAGAATCCGCCTCAAGTGGTGTAGGCAAACAGACCACTATTACATCTGCGTCTCTGACTGCAACGGCAATTTCTGTACTGGCTGTAAGTTTTTGGCTTTTGACTACTTTGTATAATGCATCCTTTAATCCCGGTTCGTCATTTACTACCAGTTTACCGCTATTTACCGATTTTACAATCTCGGCATTAATGTCTGCCCCGACAGTTGGCAGGCCAGCTTGTGCAATAGTAACGGCAGTAGGCAGTCCGATTCTGCCCAATCCTATCACTGCAACGTTGAGACTGTTGTTTTTGATCTTTTTTACCCATTCTGAGAACTCTAAATCCAGTACTCCCTTGCGCCTATCTTCATCCAATGTTGCTATGAGATAATGAAATTAATATTAAGTTATCATACAATGTTGCATTTTTTCAATCATACACAAACAAGGAGCATAAACATCCAAGAAGATTGCAGTCCATCTTTGGCACCATTATCGTAATTTTGGCATGTATCATGTCTATAAAACACAATATTGAACAGTGTAAAAATACGTTTTCTTTATAATATAGTCTGATGAGTATATCTTATGAAACAAATTTCTGTTATAATACTAAGTATCATAATAACAGGATCTATGTTTACAGTTTATGCTATAGATCAGGCAATAGCTCAACAAAATATAATTCCAAGCTGGGTAAAGGGCATTGCTGGCTTTTGGGCTGAAGATAAGATATAAGTGATTCAGAGTTTATGGATGCATTAGAATTTTTAATTGAGAATGACGTTCTAAATCCTACAATTCCAAGAGTCCAAGAATTAGAAGCAAAAAACCAACAACTGAAATTAGAGATAGAGGCATTAGAATTAGAGATTGAAAATAATTTAAACCCTACTCCCATTACACCAACCCCCTCACCGCCAACAAATACAGGTAATGAGATAGTAATTGAGAATGCGTCGGGTTCTAGTGTGTCGGGCTGTGAAGACACTGAAGAAGGATGTTTCCTCCCAAGTGTAGCAACAGTTGGTGTTGGAGGAACAGTAATTTTCTCAAACACCGATAACGTAGCGCACACATCCGTGTCAGGCCTAATATCAGACGATAATTCTGGATCAGTATTTGATACCAGTTTACTATTGCCTGGTTCCACATACGAATGGTCTACAACTGAAGTTGGGGAATATCCATACTTCTGTATAGTGCATCCGTGGATGCTAGGAACGATAATTGTAATATCAGAATAAAAAATGCTTAATTTTGAGAATTTACCAACCCAAGTTAATACCCATCTAAAACACTCTAAGATTAAACAATGTACAACTAGTTGGAAACATCCTAAGATTGAATAGTGCACAACATTGCAATACTCTAGTCAAACTATCTGCAACATTTTTGACTGTTTTTAAAAATAAATGGTAAAATAATTTCCAATCAACCTAAAACAAGTCTTAATACCATATGTTGTCTTTTTATGCATCTTTACGCAATCCTAACATTCCTCAAGATGCTGATCTTTCCAGTATTACCACTTTACAACCAAAATCTCGTGGATTCATCTAACTTCAATAAGTTTTTCTTAGTCTATTCTTTACTATCTGTGATGGCAAGCACAAAAGTTGTTATTTTTGGTCTCAGTACAGAAGGCTATACCATTGCGTCACAAATGGCAATGAAAGGAGCTACCGTCTACATCGTTGATGAATCGACGCCTTCGGCAATTATGCTAAGCGCCGAAGTCGCTAAAACCTATCCTAATGTCTCTGCCTTGAAAGAAGACGAACCCTTGCTTGCAGTGGAGCCAATCGATGTCGCAATATCAAAGGCAAAGTATCTGTTTTTTACTCCAAGGATTAGAAAGATAGGACAGGATCTCAAGACTGAAATCCTTCAAAAGTTCAAAGATGCCATAACATCAATGAAAAAAAACAGTTCCGTGATCTTTTGTCTGCCTACGGGACTTGATGGGAACAATGACTATATCTCGTATATGGAACATGTTACAGGTTTCCGTGTAGGAAAACACATATCTTATTTTTATTATCCATTAGAGGAACCATACGATCCGCCAAAGACTATTGGCTCGTTTCGTACAAAGACAGATGACGTACTAGCTGACCTGCTTTCAGTCGGCACCACAAAAAAGAAGTTTGTTGCTTTGGCATCATCAGAATACTTTCATATTATTACCGTCCTGTCTCGTTTCTCTGCCATATCCAGTGTTTTGGAAGTCTGCAAATACGCTAAAAAAGAGATTCCAAAACAGGATCTTACCACCACTGGTTTTCAGAACATATTCATCGACGAGATGTTAGGCGGTCTGTTTGACTTGCGTTCCCTTGGCACATCCTTTGAAGGTCCAAACACTCTGATGTATCTGATTAATACAAGTACAAAGGGAATTGATACATATGTGAAGCGGTTAGTTGACACAACTCGTTTAACACTCAAAAACAACAATCTCAAGGCAAGTAAAACAAAGGTTGCCATATCATGGACGCTTGACCCGTACTCAATACGCGGAGACAAACTCGTCATGTTAGAGACTCTCAAGACGAAACTATGTGATTACATTGGTGATGTTGAAGCATACGCTGATCAAAGCTCTCATATGTTCTTTGATGACAAAATTACAATCGTTATTGTGTGTTCAAAGTTTGACGCCGATCTAGTTGAGAAGAGTTCCAGCGACTCTAATCTGATTATCATCAAGGCAAATCCGCTGTGCGAGGTTCTCAATATTAATATAAATTAGCTATAATTGCTATTCATGTTGAGTTGTCAACTAGAGGTAACCTTGATGGTTCATCGTCATCATTAACACGAGATGTAAATGATGCTTCAACTAACTTGTCCTCTAATGATGTGGCAAGGGATATCTTAAATGATACACAGACTCTGAATGCATCAGACGGTGACAATCCTGATGACAGTGATAGTACCAACGATTTTCAGGATGACAAAGAAGATGGTGACGAGGTTCCAGTCATTCAAACTAGAGATGTGAATAATAATAATAAAAATAATAATAACAATAACAATAACAATGATAATAACAACAATGATAATACATCACCCACACAAGACAACAGCGTAACAGAACCTTCTGCTACAACAAATGACGACTCTATCCAAAACGACATAAACGCAGAGCCATCAAAACTAACAGCCAGTCAACTATTGCAGCTACTCCAACAAGAGAAACTAAAGTCGTCTCAGTTTGAAGAAAAGTTAAAACATGCGCTTGCAGATTATCAGAACCTTCGCCGAAAGACCAGCTCTGATATAGAGACTGGCATTAGTACCAAACTCAACGAATTCGCACTAGATTTTATAAAAATCTATGATGACTTTCTGCGAGCAAAAAACGTATTTATAGAAAGCAAAATTAATACAGAAGGCATGAATTCTATCTTAAAGAATATGGACTCTGTCTTGAGTAAATATAATATCCATCACATTGACGCCCTAGGCGAAATATTTGATCCACATCTTCATGAGGCAATATCTGTTGTCCCTGATCCCAGTTTGGATGAGGGTACTATTACACAAGAGCTTAGGCGAGGCTATACCTCAAATGGTATAGTTATAAGACCCACCCTAGTAGAGATAACAAAAAAGGAGTAGTGATGATATATGGTTAAGATTATTGGTATTGATTTAGGGACAAGCAATTCTGCGGCAGCAGTTGTGATGGGCGGAAAGCCTACCATAATTCCGGCAGCAGAGGGTGCCACAGTGGGCGGCAAGGCATTTCCATCAGTTGTTGCCTTTGGAAAAGACGGCGACCTTCTAGTAGGCGAACCTGCAAGGCGCCAGTCAGTGACCAATCCTGATAACACTATTGTTGCAGCCAAGAGGAAGATGGGCACTGAACATACATTTAAAGTTCTTGACAAGTCCTACAAGCCTCAGCAGATATCCGCATTCATTTTACAAAAGATCAAAAAAGACGCCGAAGCATTTGTTGGTGAACCAATAAACAAAGTGGTAATTACCGTTCCTGCATACTTTGATGACAATCAACGTCAGGCAACCAAGGATGCAGGTACAATTGCAGGGTTGGATGTTGTCAGAATCATCAACGAACCCACTGCCGCATCTCTGGCGTTTGGATTAGACAAGTCAAAAGAGGATATGAAGATTCTTGTATTTGATTTCGGTGGTGGTACCTTGGATGTTACCATCATGGAGATGGGCGGCGGCGTATTTGAGGTTCTCAGTACGTCAGGTGATACACAGTTGGGTGGCACTGACATGGACCAAGTTTTAGTTGATTATATTGTAGACGAGTTCAAAAAGAAGGAAGGTGTTGATCTTACATCTGACTCCACAGCTATTACCCGAATCAGAGAGGCAGCAGAGAAGGCAAAGATTGAATTATCAACTGTTATGGAGACTGATGTTAATTTACCATTTATTGCACACGATGCGTCAACTGGCGCCAGGAATTTAGAGATAAGAATAACGCGTGCAAAGCTAGATGAATTGATAGGACCAATTGTCGAACGATGCAAACCATCAGTGCTAAAGGCTTTAGAGGATGCAAAACTCGAACCCAGTAACATTAACAAGATTGTCATGGTTGGCGGACCTACTCGTATTCCTTTGGTAAGAGAGTTTGTAAGCAAGATAATTAGCCAAAAAACCGAATCAGGTGTCGACCCAATGGAGGCAGTTGCTATGGGAGCTGCAATCCAAGCTGGCATTATTGCAGGCGACGTGAGCAGCGATATTGTACTATTGGACGTAACACCGCTGACTCTGGGAATTGAGACGCTAGGAGGAGTGCGTGAGCCATTAATTGAGCGAAATACTACTATTCCAACTTCTAAAAGCAAAGTCTTTACAACTGCAGCTGACAACCAGACGGCAGTTACCATACACGTCGTTCAAGGTGAGCGACCTATGGCAACTGACAACGTGTCATTGGGCAGCTTTAATCTTACTGATCTCCCACCTGCTCCTAGAGGAGTGCCTCAGATTGAGGTCAAGTTTGATATTGACGCAAACGGCATCATCAATGTAACTGCAAAGGATTTGGGAACGCAGAAAGAGGCAAAGATCACAATCGAGTCTACATCCAAACTATCCCCTGACGAGATTGAGAAACTAAAGGAAGATGCTGAGAAATTCTCTGATGAGGATAAAAAGAAGAGAGAGAAGATTGATTTAAAGAATGAGGCTGAAAGTTACATCTACACTACAGAGAAGCTGGTAAATCATGATATGAAGGACAAGATAACCCAAGAGCAAGGCATCAAGATTACTGATGCTGTAAGAGAGGTCAAAGAGGTGTTGGATAAAGAGCCTGAAGCGTTAAAGCCTAAACTAGATGCGTTACAGGCACTAGTAAATGAGGTGACTACGGAACTTTACAAGAACGTAGCAGCTGATGCTGCTGCTGGTGATGGTAGTAGTAGTAGTGGAGGCGCAGGTGATCCAAACGCAGGCGCGTCAGGCGGACCTGAAGGAGACGCACAAGGACAATCTGGTTCTACTGGTAATGATGATGATGATAATAGTAATAGTAATGATACTCAAGAACAAGGTGCAACTCAGCAAGAAGATTCAACCCAGCAGACTAACAATGATGGCAACAGTACTGGAGAATCGACTACATCGACAACAGCATCCGATGATGAGAAGAAGGCTAACTAGTATTCTTAACTCTACCATTTATACAACAAATATGACGGGGTATATCTCATGAGTGCAAAACGTGATTATTATGAGGTTTTAGGGGTTACAAAGACGTCTGCCCCCGATGAGGTTAAACAACAGTATAGAAAACTGGCATTGAAATTTCACCCGGACCGTAACAAATCTTCAGAAGCGGCTGAGCATTTTAAAGAGATCTCAGAGGCATACGCTGTTATCTCTGATCCTGAAAAAAAGCAACTCTATGATCAACACGGTCACCAAGGTGTTGACGGCAGGTATTCCACCGAAGATATCTTTAGAGGTTCACAAGGCGGAGGGTTTGATTCAATATTTGAGACTCTGTTTGGCCGCGGTGGTGGTGGCAGAGGCGGAGGATTTGGCTTCGGTCAGCAACAGAGACGGCAGCAAGGCGATGATCGCCTCTATGAGACCTATCTGACATTGGAGGATGTGCTACATGGAAAAAAGATAGAGATTGACATGCAAAAGCAAATCCTGTGCGATGCATGTAATGGTACTTGCTGCAAGCCTGGCACAAGCAAAAAACGCTGTACAAGCTGTAATGGTCAAGGTCAAGTAAGTCAGAGACGTACCATGGGGTTTGCCTCGTTTGTTACCTCGACTACCTGTCCTAAATGCAGGGGCCAAGGCTCTGAGATTGAATCACCGTGCGGTGAATGCCGAGGTCAGGGCGTGAGGCGTGGCAACAAACGAGTAACATTCTCTATTCCTCCAGGCGTTGACACAGGAGAGTACACGGTACCTAACGAAGGAGACGAGGTGCCTGATGGTGATAACGGTGATCTTATAGTCAGGGTAAAGATAAAACCCCATACTCAATTCAAGCGAGATGGCCGTGATATCTTTTATGATCAAGATATATCCATGGTTGACGTCACACTGGGCTGCGATATCGTTGTCCCAACTCTGCACGGCCAAGAAAAGATCAAAGTTAGTGCTGGGAGTCAGCCAAACACCATAATCAAGCTAAAAGGCAAGGGAGTTACACATATCCAAGCTCATGGCAAGGGGGATCAGTTTGTCAGATTGGTAGTCAACATTCCCAAAAAATTAAGCAAACACCAAAAGAACCTCCTTGATGAGTTTCAAAGATCAAGTGATTAGTAATGGTCAGGATTGCACTAGATGTAGATGGCGTGTTAGCTGATGTTGTGCAGTCTTGGTTGGTGTATAACAACAGCCAAGCCAATAGATCTAAACTAACAAAACAGCAGATGACTAGCTGGAATTTTTGGAGTGCGTATAATGTTAACCGTTATGATTTTTACGACGAGTTAAACGCTTGTTGGGAGGATTGGATGTCCATCCCGACTACCGAATCTGACTTGTCAGCATCTACAAAACTGTTATCTGACTTGGGCCAAGTGGATATTGTCACAGCTCGCGTACAATCCACAGACAGTTTTGTAAAAGAGTGGTTGGCACACCATCACATACATTTTGATAATTACGTGTCAGTAATTGACGGACCAATGAAGGCTGATTTAGACTATGACGTGTTCATTGACGACTCTCCATTAAACGCGCAAAAATTTATCGAGAAAGGCAAAAAGATGCTACTGTATACACAACCTTGGAACCTGCATATATCTGATGATAACAATAATAGTAATAATACAATTCATCGCGTCGATGATCTGCCACAAGCAATAAAACAGATCAAACTATTTGGTTCTTCTTGAATCTCCTGATGTCTACACGATGGCCGTCTTTTATGTGCGTGGAATGTCTGGTGTTTAACAGCTCTTGTATCTTGTCATCCTTGTAGAATTCTGTATTATACCGTCCAATCACTTTTTTACAGGTAGAGCAGTAGACCTCTCTGAAATCCATTAGGTTAGTCTGTATTTTGGTACAATAAGAAACTTATTCATGACTTTTGACTTTTTATAGTGCGGGAGTCGCCCAGCCTGGTCAACGGCGTAAGGTTCAGATCCTTATCTTTTAGGAGTTCGTGGGTTCAAATCCCATCTCCCGCACTACATTCCGTGCGTAGATACCTGTATCAAGCATATGATTATCAAGTGTGAGGAATTATCAAAGAGAGCAAAGACGTAGGTTCTAAGAGATTTGTCTGACTGCCAGTCGACAAGGAATTTTTTGGAAGAGAAACGAACTCGTGTTGCAGCTCGTCAAAAGTGCATTCAGGGATAAAGATGATCTAGGTCGATATATCCGGGCCTCTCAAAACATTCATCATATCTCATGGCATAAGAAACTTTGCTGCCGATTTTGCAAAATAAGTCACTATCATGTCGGCACCTGCGCGTTTTATAGAATAAAGAATCTCCATTGTAGCGTCTTTTTCACTGATCCAGCCTTGACTTGCAGCTCCCTTGATCATGGCGTATTCTCCAGAAACGCTGTACGTTGCGACTGGAATATCGAATCTCTTTCTAGCCTCTGCAATAAGGTCCAAGTATGCAAGTGCAGGTTTTATCATCACAATATCGGCACCCTCGTTAATATCTGCTTCAATCTCTCTCATTATCTCTCTGGCATTGGTGAAAGGAACTTGGTAGGTCTTCTTGTCACTTAGCTTTGGGACGCATTCTGCAGCATCTCTAAACGGCGAATAAAACGACGAGCTGTGCTTTGCTGATTGTGGCATGATTGACACATCTGTAAAGCCTTCATCATCTAGCGCCGTCCTGATTGCAGCTACTTGTCCATCCATCATTGCAGATGGTGACACAGTGTCAGTTCCAGCCCTGGCCTGGCTTACTGCAACCTTTACTAGCGTATCAACGCTCTGATCGTTGTCTATTTTGCCGCCGCTTAAAATTCCACAGTGACTCATCGGTGTATACTGGCAGAGGCATACATCTGACATTACTACGATCTTGTCGCCAAAGTTCTGCCGAATCTGAGAGATCGTTCTTTGTACGATCCCATTCTCATCAAACGCCGATGTACCAGCATCGTCTTTGTTTTTGGGAATTCCAAACAACATTATTGCAGGTATGCCCAAATCAACAACAGTTCCCACCTCGTCGTTAATGTCATCAAGCGGCAATCTCTCAATATCAGGCATCAAGTCTACTCTGGCCTTGGTTTTGAGTCCCTCTTGGACAAAAATTGGACAGATCAAGTTACTTGTAGTTAGTGTCGTCTCTTGGACTAGTTCTCGCATTTTTGATGTTGTTCTCAACCTCCTGAGCCTTCTTATGGGAAACGACATGTTGAAATTCCTTCTTGGTAAAATATAATCCTAGTGAACATCTATGTAAATGGTTTAGATTTAGTTTATGCAGACGTTCTAGAAAAAAAAACAATCCCAACAAAAAAACTATTCAATAAATACGTCTTGTTTAGCTTTTAGCCGTTTTGCGATATCTTTATCAGCAGTAATGAAATCTTTGCAATGCTATTTCTTAATTCATGCTATTATACATCTCAGCTTGATGAATCCATACATCAACATGACTGATGCACCACGAGTCAACATCATAATCTCTCCACGTATCAGTTGCTGAATCAACATGTCAACTATGCGTCTTTTTCACTTCTCAAAGAATGGGCGACTATTCCGATCTGTTCTGCAAGGTATGATATCTGATCCATAATGCTAGGAGTAAAATTCTTTGTGGGACTAGCAGTCTCTTGATTTAACATCTCATCTCGCACCAAACTCCAATCAAATGAGGTATGTTGTAATTCATGCACTGTATCTAGACTACCTCTAACTAGTGCTGCCATATCCTGAATGCCCCTTCTCTATTTGCCACTGCTTTGAGCAAAAATACATGCTCGTTTCGTAATAATCCTACTTTAACTTGCCATAGTCTCGAATATCTGCCTCTTCTCTCATAGCAGACGATAATATCAATTTCTGCATTTCTCCTTTTGTCCTGACATTACTACAGTAGTTTTATCAAAGTAATATTCATCAAGTATTATTATACTGCCTTGATTTGTATAGATTTGTACTAATTTGAGACTAATTATATCTAATCGAGAATCCGGATAGTATCAAAGTCTGCTACATTACTGGTAATTGACTTTGTGCTGTGCTGTTTTATTCCTTGACTGTTGTGTGTGTGGTGTTTTGCTTGCAGGTAAATTTTTGATCAGGCATTTACCTTTTCTTTGGAAAATTTTTTAGCGTTTCATATCCGTGTTTTTGGGCGTTTTTGTAATGCCAATTAACGTCGTGTTGACCGTGATTCAATACATCAAGTGAATTTTGTAATTTTTTATCGGATTGATGCTCACTGTTCCGTTCTAGCAACTTTTCAATATAGCTACGTGGCGGCAGATTGCCTGATTTCTCACAGTTGCATATCTGGCATGACAATACCATATTCCAGAGTTCCGTATCCCCGATATAGTCAAATGGAATTACGTGGTCTACATGTGTATTTTTACCGGGTTCTAGCTTGGCCTTGCAGTAAAAACAGTTATCGCCATCAACAAACGACTCTAGATGCTTGCGGAATCTTCCTTGGTTTCTTGGACCCATACCGTCACTTTCAATCTTTCTCACCAGGTTTGGGGTTCCAAAGTTACGTATCTCTAAAAATCGTATCCATTCAAGAATTACAACTTTGTACAGGGCTACATAATTCTCTCTGAAAAAACACATTGCATCACAATTCAAGAGTATTCCTCCTCCCTGATCAATCTTTTTGTTGTCAGCTGAATCCTTGTACTCTTTTGCAAAATACTTGAAAAACATCTCTTTATTGTTTCTAGTATTTTGAAATCGTGGTATCACATCATCAAAGCATTTCTTTACGATCTGCTCTTCACATCTCTGTATCTTTTCTAACTCTTCTTCTTTTAGTTTTTTAAATGTCTGTGGATATGCATTTTCTGTAAATTCTTTGCGTATTATTGATATTATCTCGGGTTCTTGGTTCTTTGGTCCCTGGCGCAGCTTGGATTTGCATTCTTGCAACCAATAATATTTGAAAAAATATTTGGCAATTGTGGCATATCGTATTGTGTCTGACTCGTATTCATTACTATAATCTAAAAGAAACCTGCTAAGTGCAAACTTGTATGTGTTATTTTTACTCCCTTTTACCAATATACGTATAAACTCTTCTTCAAAGTCGTTATCTGCCCTCTTTTCAAACTCCATTTGTTTTAATTTAATCTAGGGTGGCGTCATTAAGTCTTTGCAATTGATTTTCTGAACAGGTACTGTTCAATATTTTGATTGAATGTAGCGGTTCTTAGATATTTCATTACGGCTCGTGCACGGTTACTAACATGGATCGTGAGTTTGGCAATGTGGAGGCAGCGCGTTTTCCGAACGAACATGACGAGAAATTCCTGATGGCAGCGTTTTGGCAATTGCAGAGCAGGATCTTAATAATTTCAGTCCATACCAGTAAAGTTTTTACGTATATTCTATGTAATATTAGTAACATATGGATGTTACTAATTCTACACAAAATATACGTAAGGGAATATCTGAAAAGGAGACCTATCTTCTCAGTACGCTTGCAAAAGAGGGCAAGACGATCATTAATTTAAAAGACGTTATCCGCGTCACAGGTGCCTCATACGGTTATGCCAAAGTCATGGCAAACAGACTTTGCAACAAAAAATGGCTTGTACTGATAACCAACGGAAGATACCTTATATCGCCGTTGAGTGCAGGAGTCAAATCAGAATACACGGAACACGAGTTTGTCATAGCAGCTGATCTTGCCAAAAAAAACTCTTACTATATTGCGTATTGGAGTGCGTTGAATTATTACGGATATACAGAGCAGACCCCGTTTACCGTCTTTGTTGCAACAGCTTGCAGAATACCTAGTGTCAAGATCCACGGAGTAAGCTACAAGTTTGTTACAATAAACAAGACAAAACTCTTTGGTATAAAAAATTACATGGTCGCAAGACAAATGATAGCCATCTCAGACAAGGAAAAAACCATTGTAGATGCACTGGATCATCCAGAATGTTGTGGGGGAATAGAAGAGGTTGCAAAGTGCTTGTGGAATGCAAAAGAGGATGCCTCCTTTGAAAAGATAATGACATATGCCAAGAAAATAAAAAACAGCACCGTAATCAAAAGACTAGGATACCTGATCGATGTGCTTGAGATTGACGTGTCATCTGATCTTTACGAACAAATGCGAGACTTGATCGGTTCGGGTCGTTCCTGGTTGGATCCTCATTTGGCTACAATTGCAACAAACAAGAAAAAAAAGTCAAACATGAAATGGAACCTATTTGTAAACGTGTCTGCAGAATCCCTCTTGGAGGCAAAGTCAGCAACATAGGTGCGTGGTTGCTATTCTTACAAACGATGATATACGTGTACTTGCAGCGCAGAGACAAAAACCTGCAGTAGTCGACAAAGACTATGCATTAGAATGCATCCAAAATCATACGCTACAATACCTGCGAATACAGTGATTAAACTATACACGTTGTAAAAAACCACTAGAACATATGATTATGTCATCGCATCCCGTCTCAAATACAGAATCTACACGTATTTTGGTTTGTATAGAGTAAATTTGGTATTTAGTCATATAAAATATGAGCATTTCTGTATGCTTTAATTATTGATTTGTATCGTGGATTTAGTGATATTGTATTACCATTTTTTAACACTGTTACCCACTGAAGACTTGACAACATCCTTACTTTTTTCTCTATGTTTTCCATTATTGTTAACTATTTTACTTAATCTATTTTTCATCCTCGAATAATTAACATACATCTGACCCACGCGCCTTGATCCCATAAATAAGAAATGATTTGAGCTTTTAATTCATCATCGTTGAACTCGTTTTTCACCAGTACACTTATCGTACCATGGAACAACACAATTTTTATAAGTTTGGTTTAAAGTTATAGTGAGTTAATGAATAAACAATGGAACAAGAGAAGCTAATATTCGCAATCTATGGCAAATCCCCAATAATCAATATACTTGATTTGTTGATGAGTTTTCCTAAAAGCAAGTTTACAGCAACTGAGATCGTTGAGGATCTGGGCATGTCTAAGACTATCTTTTACAAATACTCTAAAGGTTTGTTGAATATTGGTACGGTATCTGCAAACTCAGAACCAACTGGGCCCAAGCGATACTATATCAATTTGGAAAGCCCCCTGACTCAAAACATAAGAGAAAGTATCGATTTTGTTTCTGAGAGATTGGCAGATAAAGAAGCGAAGAGAATACAGATTTTACCTATAAAAATAATGACAAGAAAATTTAAACATAGACGCAGAATCGCAGACCTGAAAAAACTAGAAAGACAGACGAAAACTGAGATAAAAAAACTAGAAGAACCAATAAACGCCTAGAAAATTAAAACCTTAATCGGCGTCTCATCCAACGATGAATAATACATTCAATAGATTCTATGCATAGTATCCCAATTTGATAATGGCTCGTTTGATCACTTTGATTTTCATTTCTAAGCATTTTCCACATAAACTCTTTCATTTGTTAATATAACATGCAGCATGTTTGTAGTAAATTTTTGAGTGTGAAAGTACTTCAATTAAAGATGACTTACCAAACGAATAATATTTTTTTTTGAACCTGTCTGTCTTGTCCAAAAAGTAGTTCACTCCCTATATCACATAGCAGATACGTCAAACGAGTGCTCACATCTCTTTGAATCCCTTATTCATTTGTCATCATTCCCTGAATTATCTATTTCTGAAATCTGTCTCCAAATTTGCCTGTAATCTGACCCTTTAATCTCCTTATTTTTAGGGATTACAGAGTTCCATTTCTCCACATTCATGCCATCCAGCCATTTTATCACATCGCTTGAACGTGATTCATACAATGTTTCTGACTCGTGTTCTTTGAGATACAGTTTCCCGATACTGTCTGCTATACTTCGTGGAACATTGTTCATTCGCATTAGTATCGCCTCATCTGAATTAACACCATAATAGATCATTGCAGGCAGGTTTCGCATCCTCGTTTTTTCATCCTCAGATACGTCACTTGACTCTATCTCTGAGGATATCTTCTGTATTGAGGATAGACCCCAAGTTGTAAAGTTTGATATTTTATTATACACTGCTGTAACGCAACGCTTCATTGAATCCTCATCTGCCCCTCCAAAGTACTCTTTAGATATTTTAGCTAGTTCTTTTCCAGAGACCCAATCAGATACGATACTGCCAAGTAGTGATTCATCTATCTGTGTCTCTGTTCTAATGCCTGATAACGACGCCTTGATTTCCGGAATATTGTTCATCATGACTTTCATTAATTTAGTCAGAGTTTTTGAGGGGCCTGAAAACAGTTTACTACTATCCCAGTCCGCCTGTTTTATTTTCAAATCTCTTACTTTGTCTATCGTTGCCTGTATGGTTTCAGGCGAAAATCCTGTCTGATCTGATAACGACGAATTTGTTTGATTCTTATCTAATTCTTTTCCATAATTTGTTACGGCCTTTAACAAAACTGTCTTTTTGCTATCTTCTAACTGTAGATATCCATATGTATTGCGCAATGTAATTTCGATACGAGAAATATAATCTTGTAAATCCCTTGATTGATTATACATATGTGCTAGATAACCCAAAAAATTTGACCACTCTGGTTGATGATAGTGAGCTTTTAAATCTAAGCTATTGTTTTTCTCAGTTGATTCATTAACTAGCTGTGCTAAAACCGAGACAATCTCTTCAACTGACTTTTTGACAAATTCTGCTGCTTTTTGCGCATCTTTTGTTTCCTTGCCGTCAACTGATATTCCTACTATTCCAATACCCTCATGATCTATTCTGCCTGCCCTACCCACCAAATTCATAAAATCACGCTTGGGCATATTCGTGTACGGATACGAATACGTTGCAAGTAAAATTGAGGATACAGGAAAGTTCATTCCCTGAGCTATGGTTGTAGTCGCAACTAGTACCCGTAGTAGATCATTTTCCATTAGCCACTCCATTAACTGTTTAATCTCATCGGGTAATCCTGCATTGTGTACCCCTATACCGTAATTCAGATATTCTATCAGAGGGAAATCTCTTCCTAGTTCTGCTGAAATAAATTTTTGGACAAGTATTACACGACCATCTAATGGTTTTACTTTTGGCATTATATCTGAAAGCGTCTTTGCAATATTCCATGTAACACTTATCTTGCCTCCTAGAACCAAAACATTTCCGCGCTTTGTCAACGTTTTAGCAGCAAGTGACGCCAGACGATATTTTGTTCCTTTAACTTTACTTATGGGAAATTTACATTCAGGCATCTTCTCAAGTGTTATCTCTTGGGAGGCCTCTTCATTTGTCGGTTCTAGTAATGGTTGATAGTATGTGGTAACATCACGCCTATGCCCCGTCGCATAACACAGTCCTATGGAACTATCATTTGGCTTCCAATCAAATTCAATTCCGATTGATTTTGGATTCTCTGCATCAAGCCATTGGGATAACTCTTCACTGTTAGGTATGAACGGTGTTAATAATAGCAAATTCGCTCTCTCGCAGTCATTTTTGATTGTAGATACAAGCATCTCTAAATTCAATCCCCTGCTCTTATCTCCAATATTATGCGCCTCATCTATAATTGCTAAAACCAGTGAATCATTGAATCCGTTTTCAGTGCCTTGCCGTATCAATAAATTCAGTTTTTCTGGCGTGACTACTAGGATATCAAACATATTGTTCTCATTAATCAGGGATTCCTCAAACATATCCGTATCAATAGCACCACTCATCTTTTCAACTCGTATACCAAGTGGCAAACGACCTAAATCTCTCCTCAATCTGTTGGTAATTTGATTCACTAAGGCACGTGTGGGAACTACATACGCGATCCACATCCTCTGATCTGAAAATTGATTTAATGCTTGGAGGATTCTAAATTCTGCAATCATTGTTTTACCTCCTGATGTTGGTAGTGTGACTACAACTGCTCTATTAGCCGGGTCTAGCAATCCCTTCTCTAAAATTGCAATTCTTTGGGGATACATCAACTCAAATATTGGTTTAGACTGTGTTGTAATTGATTCTACGAACGTCTTTGCCCTTGAATCAATTCTTTTTGCCACAGACCATACTGAATTCTCAACCATCTTTTTGAATGTCAATTGCAGCATTCTCAAGATTATCTCTAATTCTACTTGTCTACCTTGACTACTATACTCTATTGCTTTATCAAAATTCATATCTAACATGACTAAAATTTGGTTTGGGGTTCCATTCCGCATGTATTCTCCTAGCAGTTCCACACTTTTAGCAAGATGATACAATGATCCCAGTTCACAAGCAGCACCTAATTTGAATTCATCCTGTCGATCATTCAAGTATGCCTCTTCGAATTGTTTCTGTTCATTTCGTAGTTGAATGATTAACTCAGACGTCTTGCTCAAGTCTTCCCATGTCTCTTTTTTAACCAAGTGCAATATTGCTTGGTAAATTGTGGAAAATAATCTTGCATCCCAATCAGGCAAAATATTTTTCAAATCCTGTAGTGTATCATCTTTTATTAATATTCTTCTCATATCTTCCCACTTTTCTCCCAAATATGAATATGTGAATAATTTTAGCACATGTTTGATCTTTTCAATCGGTTCATCAGGAATTGGGAGACTTTGCAGTAGCTGAAAGCATTCTTTACAGTACCTGTTAAAAAGCATTTTATTTTTATGGTTCTCTGCTGATTTATCAAAAGCAAATTTCCATAATTCTATTATAGCCAACTCGTAAACTTCAACTGTATCATTAATCAGAGTATGTGATTTCGTATCTGATGCAAAATCCAAATTAATTGCCTTGTTTATTTTCATGTGTTTGACTATGCTTATCGCTTTTTGATCCCTTCCCTCCAGTAAACTAATCATTTCAACTTGTGAGGCCATTATCTATCTTCTTTCTTTAGGTATTTTTTCATGTTTATTATCTTGATTGGCAGATAAATTCCTGACAGATGCAAAAACATCTCTGAGTTTAGTTTTTTCATCAATTTTTCATATCCAGATGCCAAATCTTTGGGATTTGGACTAGTATCACGTATCAAAATGCCTGCCAACTTTATTTTTCTGCGCTTGGACTTGTAATAACTCTCATATGCATATTCAAAATCTTTTCTAAACGAGTCACTCTCTTTTTTATCCTGAACTTTGAATGCCAGCCATCGGATTAGCGACTTTCTTGCTTCATTATCATCCATGATATTTTCCATTTGACAGATCATTCCCAAGTGACCATACATGACACCTGGTGGTGAATTGGTATCTGCTGATGTTTTTACTTCTCCAAAAACAAAAACTGTCTTGTCATTTATCTCTGCAAACCCTACGATATCTGCACCGTGCTGATTTCCTTCCTGATTTTTTGCATCTCTGCTTGATTGATAATAAAAACGCACATTGTGATAGTCTTCCAAATAGCATTCAGCCATACATTCACCAATTCTCCATTCTTTGATCATGGGATTAATGCTCATATCTTCTTTGAACATTTTTTGCGCAAAACCCGTATCACTTATACTGGTAAAATTGTTTTCTAGTGTTTGCGTGCCTTTTTTATCATAATATTTTTCGCTTACTCTAGTTCTTAGATAATCTCTTGTAAATACTTCATCAAATGTTATTCCTTCACAACAGCTATTGGTATTCTTGCACGAATATTTAATTAATCTTTTATCCTTCATAATCTTCTTATCCATTATACATTTTAGACACTGCACTACAATGCCCATTTTATATAGTCTCTAGGTATTATGTTATCAGCACATCTTAAATGCTAAACATGTAGGCAGTTCTCTAATTTTTACTCTAGCTATTTCTCAATGCTTCTTTGATGCCATCTAACAACATCTTGTTTACAGCCTCTCCTGACGCCTTGCCTCTCAACTCCTTCATCGCAATACCCATCAACGGCTTTACTGCCCGCTCTCTCTGATTTTTTACAAGTGATTCGTTATTCTTTATTATTCCCTTGATAATCTTCACTAGTTCATCGTCATTTACCACTTGGACCAGACCCTGTCTTAATGCCTCATCAACACTCTTTATCTTGGCAGACATCATCCCCTCAAAGAGCACTTCCACTGACTCTTTTGCTATCTCTCTTTTGTCTAGCAACTCAAAAACCCTTACTATGTCATCATCTTTTAGTAATCTAGAATCCAATCCACTCCTCTCCAAGCTTGTAATGGTAGAGCACAGCATAGAGGCTACAAACGTAGGACTGGTCTCTTTTGCTCCTCCTCCTCCATCTGCGTTTACTATCTTTTCAAACAACTCCATATAACGCGAGTCAAACAGCTGTTCTGCTAGCTGCGCGTTGATATCATACTTTGTCTGCACCTCTTTGATTGACTCGTCCCAACTCTTTGGAATGCTATTCACTGCAGCATCCCACTCTTCTTCTGTGACTGATACCACCGGTATGTCAGTCTCTGGATACATCCTAGCATCCCCGGGGCGGGGTCTCAAAAATTTTGTCTCACCTGACATTGTTGCAAGTCGCGTATCAATCGGTATGCCGTTATCTCTGATGTACTCTACTCTTGATACTATCTGCTGTACAACCACGTCTATCTTGTCTTTTGGCGCTGCTAGAATCAAAAACGCGTCATCATCTTTACTCATACCAAACATCTTTGCCAACTCGTCCAGCTCGTCTCTGGTTATCCCATAGCCTATCAACTCTTCATCTGAATGGAATACCCCTCCTATGCCAAAGAATCTTACCAGTTCTGCTATCTCTCTTCCTAATCGTATGCCCTCATACGGCGTATATCCAAACAGCCCTGACATCCCTCTAAACACGATGGCAGTCACCGCGTGTCCTGCCTTGATGGCCTTTTGAATAATCTTTGACTGACAGTCTGCAAACAGCCCCGTAACATCTCTCTTTGAATCATTTGTATGCTGCCAGCCGGCACCTTTGATCTTCTTTGATATCTCTACTAGTCCCTGCTGTCTCTTTGCCTCGTATTCCACTACTTTCTCCAACTGTTCTAATTGCTGTACGCCCTTGACCTCGATGACTACTCCGTTACCGTCCTTTACAGATACATTGACATCCTGCCTGATCGTGCCCAGGCCCCTCTTTACTTTTTTTGTACTGCGCAGTATCCACCCCAAACTCAACGCAATATCCTTTATCTCGCGTGTATCTCTCATCTCAAATGGGTCAGTTGCAATCTCTACTAGAGGTACGCCCAGACGCTCCAGCCCGTACTCCCTTACTGATCCCTTGTCTCCTAGTATCTTTGCTGCATCCTCTTCTAGACATATTGATTGTATTCCAATCCTCTTATCTGCACCAACATCAAAAAACCCGCCGCGCGATACCACCATGGTCCTCTGAAAACCGGTAGTGTTAGAACCGTCAATCACCGTCTTTCTCATGGGGTATATCTCTGTATACACATTTGAGTGCAGTGAAGCACATACTGTCAATGCAATGCGTTTTGCATCTGCATCAAGCTCGTCAGGCGGTGCCTCATCCTGCTCCACAAGACAGCTGGTAGCATCATCAGCATAGTATTTTACACTCTTTGACTTTGCACTCTCAAAGAGTACGGCAGCATCAAACGTCCCCTGCTCGCCCCTCGATACCCGCAGTTTTCTCTCAAACTCTGTCGTGTATCCGGCAGATTCTGCAGATGCGCAGTCACAAAACAGTTTTTTCCCAGTATCCAGCTGCTGGTGAATCTCTAGTCCCACCTTGACTTTTGCATCCTTGATTGAAAACTCGTTCATTATTATTCCCGCATCCTACCTCTATACTACTCATGAAAACTCTGATGCTATCTCCTTTAGCATCGTATCCTGTATCTCTTTTGTGCTATTGACGTTACCTGCAGCCCACATTGCCTTTACCAACGCCGTCTCAGGCAGCATACTACCTAGCGGTACCACACCCAAACTCAGCAAGTCACGACCGCTCTCATACACTGTCATTCTTACTTTGCCGTCTATACATTGGGACGTCATCCCCATAAACACGCCCTGCTTTTGTGCATTTGCCACAGTATCATACATGTTCTTGCCGATATGTCCCAGTCCTGTACCCTCAAAGATTATTGCCTTGCATCCTGAATCGATAACGGACTGTAACATCTCTGGCTTGTACCCAGGATAATACTTTATCAACGCTACATTCTCATCTAGTTTTATCTTCGGCAGGTATTCTGTACCTGCAAAAAAATCTTTTTGCGCATTCTTGTGAATGGCTATATCATTATTATCCTCATATTTTATATCTACCAGGTATGCAGGCTTGCTGCCAACTGTCTCAAATGCCCCCCTCTTGCTGGTGTGGTTCTTTCTTACCCGCGTACCTGCATGACACGCAATCACGCCGTCGTTGCTGTCCTTGTGCATTACAACATACACTCCTCTTGTATTATTCTCCACTACAAACTTTACTGCGCCAACCAAATTCAGCGCGGCATCTGATGATGCTCTGTCAGATGATCTCTGTGCTCCCACCAACGCTATTGGTATGGGATAGCCTGCCAGTGCAAAGCTAAGAAACGACGATGTGTAATGCATGGTGTCAGTTCCATGCGCAATAACAATCCCCGTATAATAATTTGTATCCTCTTCGGATATCGAATGTGCAATATTCAACCAATGTTTTGGCAAGATGTTCTCTGAATACTCAGAGAACAGCACCTGTGAGTGGATGTCTGCAATGTCTGACAACTCGGGAACCGATTCTATCAGCTCGTCTGCAGTCAGTACTGGTATCACAGCCCCTGTTCTGTAATCGACCTTGCTTGCAATGGTACCTCCGGTAGTCAGCAGCAGAACTTTGGGCAAGTCTGACCTGTCTTTTGTTTTATTGTCCTTTTTTATTATTTTTTTGGCATCATCATCATCATCTAACTTTATTCTAGAGATGTCCCTGATTGTATCAATTGGCAAACCAACATTGTACCCACTCTTTAGTTTCACTGTGATGTGTCTATCGTCACAATACTCGTATCGCGGCATGATTGTTGCCTGTATCTTTTCATCATTATCCCCATCATCACCATCTACCGTAACCGTCACAGTATCATTTACTGCAACGTTATTCTCCCTCAAAAATGTTAAAGTTCTTCCTGTATACCCTGCAATATTGTTATTATTGTCAGTATCTGACATCAATCTCTGTATGATATATCATTTAATTAACTATCTGTAATACGATGCTACTAGTTTCTCGCCTAGTTTCAAGTCCTTTTGCTCACGTACCTTTTTGACTGCTTCCTCAAAGTGCTTCATAGTCACCTTTACCTCATCTTTGTTCTTCTTCTCTATATCCTTGACATCAGGGTGCGAGTCCAAAAATTCGTGAATGACCAACGACACTGCCGTATTTGCAATTGATGCAGTATCGGCACCACTCAATCCGTCAGTTAGTTCGGCAATCTTGTCAAGATTGACGCACATTGGATCACTCTCATCAGTCACTGTTGGTATCTTCTCAGCGTTAATCTTGACGATACTCTTTCTGCTCTCTTTGTCAGGCAGTGGAATCTGTATAATCTTGTCAAATCTTCCTGGTCGTAACAATGCAGGGTCAATCATATCTGCCCTGTTCGTTGCTGCAAGCACAATAACACCGTGCATGTTCTCCATTCCGTCAAGTTCAGTTAGTAGTTGTGATACCACACGCTCAGTAACTGCAGTCTCTCCACCTGCACCCCTAACTGGCGCAATAGAGTCGATCTCATCGAAGAATACCACACATGGTGCTGATTGGCGTGCTCGTTTGAATATCTCCCTGATGCCTCTCTCTGACTCACCGACCCATTTTGATAGCAGTTCAGGACCTCTGACTGATACAAAGTTTGCCTCACTTTGGGTGGCAACAGCCTTTGCTAGTAACGTCTTACCCGTACCGCTAGGTCCGTGCAACAAAATTCCTCTGGGCATATTGTGTCCCAGTTTATCATACAGGCCAGGGTATTTCATTGGCCACTCCACTGCCTCTTGCAGCTCTCTTTTTACCTCCTCTAGGCCTCCAACATCTTCCCATTTCACATCTGGGTTTTCGATGAACACCTCTCTCATTCCAGATGGCGTCACCTCTATGAGTGCCTTTTGAAAGTCATCGTGATTTACAATCAGTTTGTCTAGGGTTTCTGGTGGCAGTTTCTCTTCTTCTAGATTCAATACTGGTAACAGCCTTCTCAGACACTTCATTGCCGCCTCTTTACATAGATACTCTAAATCCGCCCCGACGTATCCGTGGCTTACTGCTGATATCTTGTCTATATTTACATCTTCAGATAATGGCATGTTCCTGCTGTGTATTGCCAGGATGTCCTTTCTTCCTTTCTTGTCAGGTACCTTGATCTCTATCTCTCTGTCAAATCGTCCTGGTCTTCTTAGTGCGGGGTCTATTGCGTTTGGTCGGTTCGTTGCAGATATGACGATGACTTTGCCTCTTGCCTCTAGACCATCCATCAGTGATAGCATCTGCGAGACCACACGGCGTTCGACCTCTCCTGTAACCTCTTCTCGTTTTGGCGCAATGGAGTCGATCTCGTCTACAAATATTATTGATGGTGCCTTTTCTCTGGCTTCTTTGAATATCTCACGCAGTCTTGCCTCACTCTCACCATAAAACTTGCTCATAATCTCAGGACCCGATATGCTGATAAAATGCGCATTGCTCTCGTTTGCAACGGCTTTAGCTAGCAACGTCTTGCCTGTTCCTGGCGGACCATACAGCAATACACCTTTTGGCGCCTCAATACCCAGTTTCTCAAATATCTCTGGATGTCTTAATGGCAGCTCTATCATCTCTCTTACCTTTTTAATCTCATTTGATATTCCTCCAATATCCTCGTATGTCACTTGAGGAACTCCTCGCAGCGTCTCACCCTTCTCTGCAATGTGGAATACAGTTTTTTGCGTAACTAGTACTGCATCAGCTGCCGGTGTTACACCTATTACCTGGAATGTGAGACGTCCGCCAAAGTATGGGACCATTACGTTATCACCTTTGATTAATGGAACACTCTCTAGTGCATCAGCTAGATATCTTTCATCAATTGGAGGAATTGCCTCTAGTGGTGCAACAACTACCTTTTCTGCTGCTGCTGCCTTTATCTTTCTGACAGATATGGTATCCCCTATTGCAATACCCGAGTTGTTTCTACCCAGTCCGTCTATTCTGATAATTCCTTTACCCTCGTCTGATGGGTATAATGGAAGACATTTAGCTACTGTTCTACGCTTACCTTTAATCTCAATTACATCGCCAGTTGACGCATTTAGCGTATCCATGGAATCATAATCAATTCTTGCTACACCTCTGCCTACGTCTCTTGTGTATGCTTCTAATACTTTTAGTGATAAAGCGCTTTGACTCATACTACATCATGCAGTGTCTAATTTTTATATCTTTGTAGCAATCTTGTGATGTGTTGCACGCCTACAGTCGATATTTTACAAAATTATCGCAGTAAATAGCTGGTGTGGCAGTCGGCATGCGTGGATGGTTTGTTTATCTCGACATTATTGACTAGCTCGCACACACACAGGCGTGTCTGTTATCAGTTGTTATTTTAACGATGATGGTAACGATGATGATTAATGACACTCAGGCGTGATAGCATCAAATCCTGTATTCTGCGTTACTCACTGGCATATCATCGTCATTATCCATTCTTGTTACTATTCTTCTACTGACATCTCTTATGCATGCCTCTGTATCTTTTGCAGTCTTTGGGCTCACTTACCATTTACCGGCATTCATCTATCTTCTATATCTGTAGCAGTGTTAGTTAGTATCACAAGCTTAAAATTCTCTGTCTTTTACAAAACTACTAACTTGGGTAAGAGACCGCTAGTTCGAAGACGTGGCCGTGGAGGCAATCAGTTTAGATCAACATCTACTGGTAAAGTAGGCTCACAAGCCAATTATCCACGATTTGCACTCTCTGAGCAGCGTGCAGGCGAAATAATCGATCTAGTGCATGAGCGAGGTAGGGAAGCACCGCTAGCCAAAGTAAGATTTGAGGACGGTTCTGTCTCTTATGTCCCTGCAGTTTTGGGAACTACGGTTGGCCAATCGTTACATTTTGGATTAAAATCAAAGATTGAACAGGGTAACGTCATCAGCGTTCAAAACATTCCTGACGGCACAATCGTGTGCAACATCGAAAAACACTTCGGTGATGGCGGCGCAATAGTAAAGTCAGCTGGTACAAACGCCACCATATTCTCACACGGCGATGATGGTGTAACTGTAAAACTACCTTCAGGCAAGTTTACTACGCTGAATCCAAAGAATAGGGCAATGATAGGGACTCTGGCAGGCGGCGGCGCATCAGAACGTCACTTTATGAGCGCAGGCAACAAATGGCGCAGTTTCAAGGCAAAGGGCAAAAAGTACCCTATAGTCCGTGGTGTAGCACAGGCAGCATATGTTCATCCACACGGTGGTGGCAGACACCAGCACGTAGGACAGAGCTCCACAGTATCAAGGGATGCACCACCTGGCGCAAAGGTAGGCAGCATTGCTGCAAGAAAGACCGGTCGTGCCAGAATCAAAGAGAGACGGTAACAACCCATTAAAATTCATAAACTAGTAGTTGCCTTGTTTTGTTATCATGTCCAAAAAATGTGTTAACGTGTTTGTAACTGGCAAGGTTCAAGGTGTATACTTTCGTTTGAATCTGAAGAATACTGCAGAGAGACACAGCATATTTGGATGGGTGAAGAATCTTCCAGACGGCAGAGTTGAGGCCTTGTTGCAAGGCGACGAGTCAAGCGTCGATGCCGTAGTGGAGTGGGCACATCATGGACCTGCAGGTTCTCGAGTAGATGATGTCAAGGTTGTACCATGCACGGATGACTTTGTGTATACTGATTTTGTAATTACGTACTAGTGTATAGAGTTAAACGCCTGTTTTATCTGGCGCAATACGTCTGGTGTCGTCTTGTTGATACTGACAGTCTGTATCGGTTCTTTTCTGTCCCTTTGAATCTTCAAGATGACACAGTCTGGCTGCGGTTCTACATCTAGAAACCATCTGAATGTAATTGATTTGCAAAATACGATTCTGTGCATTCTGACATTCTCGACTACCTTGTCATCAAGTGCAAGACAATAGTCCCGTATATCCTCAAACAGTGGTTTTACCGCATTAGGAATATGTCTTTTAAAATCTTGATACGTTCTCATGTTTCCCGACGAGGATGCGATTATCATGTATGTTGTTATGGTATAGTCTATAAAAATAGTAATACAAACAACAACAACAGCAATAATAATAACAATAAACAGATGATATGATATAGTAGTAGTTCCATTGGCTCCACTCTAGGCTGATAGCCCCTTTTCAAGGCATACAAGATCCGCCACGTAGACGAGGAAGCGTGGATGCCCCACCTTATGACTGCTCCCTCCCGGACCTCATCACTTTCAATGGTTCAATCTTAGAAGCTATCCCTTCGGATATTTCTTGATTTGCAACCACCCGCCTCGGCGTGATTTCATTTCCGCACACCAAGCGGGAATTACCAATCTAGAGATTTACCCAACAGTTGCTGATCTCTGCATATAGCCGGTTTCAGAATAGGGCACGGCTGGCACCCTGATCCTACCTACTACCATAGTATGTAGAAAAAATCTGTTATATTTGCATTAGGTTTTAGTTCTTTTTTAGTTGTAGTAGCGTGTTGCATACAGAGCACGTTTTGCCTGTGGACTCGCTGCCGCAGTTCTGGCATCTTCTCTTTGTTTTTATATCTTTATTGTCCTTTTTTACAGAGTCAGATACCTTTAGCACTGATTGATAAAAGCTGTTCTTTATTCCTGTATGCTTTGTCTCTAATGAATTTAGAAATTCACGAATCTCAGTCCTAATCCCCTCGTTCATGTGGGGACACGGTTCTGACTGGAACGGTATGTCGTTTGTAAATGCGTAAAATACAATCTCTGACTCGTATATCTCGCAGAACGGCTTTATCTTTCTAATCGTGTTTGCAGACGTGTCAGGGTCCATCCATCCTATCTTTGTGGTATCACCTGAGAGCATATTAATTACAAATGTCTGTAGCGTATCATCTAGATTATGTCCCGTTGCAATGACGTTTGCATTGTTGTCTCTTGCTGCATGGTCTATTGCGCGCCGTCTTAGTGTTCCGCATATGGAACAGGACGATGTGGTACTCGTTCTAGCCAGAGGAGATACACTTGCGCCGTCTTTTGCGTTTATAGTGATGGTATTTTTCTGTCCGTCTCTGATGTCTAATGCCTCATCTAGCGTCATCTCAAAGAGGTCCTTGTATGAATACACCTTGTGTTTTACATTCAGTTTCTTGCAAAACTCTTCTACTATGTGTAATGCTTCGTCTCTGTATCCCGGTATACCTTCGTCAATCGTAATTGCCATAATGTCAAAGTGATGGTTCTTTGCCATCTCGTTGATCACTGTTAACAGCACCAGCGAGTCCTTACCTCCAGAAACTGCAACTGCAACCAAGTCATCGTGTTTTATCATGTTGTACTTTGATATGGTCTTTGCAGTCTTTTTTGCAATGGATTTTGTAAAGCATGCAGAACACAATGACTCCCCAGAGTATTTCCTAGTGTATACTGCTGCTTGACTGCTGCATCTATGACATTTCATACCATGATGCAGTTTTTTTCCATTAATGATTCTTTAGGTACCATGTTTGAGGTTTTCTGTTATCTGATGGTTTTGATCCCAATCTCTCACACTAGCAACAGTATGGATCAACAAACAAGGCATACTATCATCTCACATGACAAGTGACAAAATATTTTAGATCTGAGATTCTAGGCAACACGACCAGAATCAAGCTCTTCAGGCATTATCTCATTGACTTATTTTTCATGTTCATGATATTTTTGTTGTATCCCTTGAAGTTTCTTCTCTAGTTTATCTGATGTTGTATTCTCTTGCTTGCCGGCAGTCAATAAAAATGGTAGATTGCCTCTGATCAAATCATTCTGCCAGCGGCGTTTTGAAATACTCTAAACAGCACTTTTTAACTCAAAACTTGACATTAAATTATTAGTTTAATTTTGAAACGACTCTAGATAGCATCCAACTTGCTAATATTAATAATGTTGATTCTAGGCGGCATCACAACTGGAAATGCATCATTTGTAGTAACAAAGTAACCCTTGACCTGCCAATCCTCCTCATCCTCTTTACCACCACCACCAGAATCTAATCCGTGATATCGGAGAATAGCACTCAGGTATTTTTTTACATACTGCATCTTTTGGGATAATACCTCAATGTAGCCACCATCGCTAGTATACTCTAACATCTCATCTTTAATCTCATCTAAAGACATATTCCAGTAAAACTGCTTTGCCTCAATTAGTATCACCTGTTTTAAGCTAGGATGAATCGATAGGCTGTCAATCACGCCCACAATATTCTCAGGAATTTGTGAAAAGACCTTGCTTGTACTGCCAGCATCAGAATGACAATAAACCGTTTTCTGTCTCATTATATCATTAATCTCTCTTTTATGCTCTGAGATAACGTCTTGTTGCATCTCTTGTAATTTCATTGTCAATTTATCGGACGTTGCATTCTCTTGCCTACTACCACTGATTAAAAATGGCAGATGCCCCTGTCTCATAGCCTCAAACCAGCGATGTTTTGAGATAATAATACTCAAGGAGTTTAGCACGCACATCTTTTGTTTGCCTCGTTGAAATACCGGAATCGGTTTTACCAAAGAACGAAGTTTGGTATTTTTAATATCGATTGGATAAATCTTAGTGTCTACTAAATCTCCGTGTGCAAGTGACGCCAGCTTCAATCCGCAAGTTACAGCATCTTTATCCATGCCAGATACTGACTGTATATCTAAGATCAAACTGGTATAGTCTACAATAACTATGTGTTTGGATTTATCATGGGATAATGACACACAACATTCTAAAACTTTTAAAAAATCTTCAAAAGAGACGCCGAATTCATCAAGAAATGACGGATTTACATCATCAAACATACCATTCAAATCAAATGTGGATGTAGATTCTATTGGCAGTACGGGAACATCATTATCAAAATGTTTGGAATACTCAATTAAAGCATTGATGCCATCGTCACTAGAATCCCATCTGGCAGTATGGTCATGATCGACTGTCAGTGTAAAACCATCCGGCTTGAGATCAATGGCATTTCGTGCAAATACATAAGATCCGAGCTCGCCAAAGTAAGCCTGTATCTCAAGCCACCGTTCATCTGACAGCAAAGAGTCACCCTGCGGATTAATCCTTATGGCAAGTTCTGCAATATACCTTACCATAGCAGATAGTTCTGATAGTTTCAAATCCTTGTCATAGTACCGTGTACTGATATTATATTCTTCATACCCATAGTCATCTTTGGATATGTATTGTGTGATATACCTGGATTCATACAGAGTGCTATTAACACGTACAGCATATGACAGAATATCGGCAAGGGAGTACTGGTGTAATTTTTCGATTAACGACCTCTCCAAGTGATTAATTACCTCGTCTACAATGTATCTGGCGTCTTCCGTGCTTTGTGGCCCAATAATGGCACGTTCTGCGACACATTCCTGGATTTGATTATAAATATCAAACATGTTCTCACTTGGTATTTTGGGATGGTTTGCAGATGTCAATGTGGATAGTAACAACGATTGATTATTCATCGGCGTAATGTTAAAGTCAGATGAATCATCTTCAAAGATCTCTTCTGTAAACTTGTCAATCTCATCTACAGATAACTGCAACGACTGTCTTGATATCTCAGAGAGTATTGACCTGATGATAGCCTTTTCTGCACTCAGATAGTCACTTTTAGATAATTTTGATAGATGACTCAAAGAGAATATTATATCAAATACTGGTCTGTCAGCATTGGGGACATGATTTACTCTCACAAATACCGGGCCTTCATCATTACTTGCCAAAGGCAGAAACTTGTTATAATCCTGCAATCCCCGTCTTTTGATAAAAGAGGTAGGATACAGCACGAATCGCATCTGGTTAACAGAATCCATGCCACACTTTTGCAAAAATGTCTCAAAGGTGTTACTGGACGTAAGACGAAATGGGACAAGCTGCATCAAAAGATTAAATGCGTGTAACTCATTTGGATGATAGTCCAAAACAGTGTTTGAGGGCAGTATCCAAACAGCTCTGTCATCGTTTAGCCTAAAAACACTGGCCAGCCTGTGTGCTTGGGCATCATACATTTGAAAAACCTTATCAGAGATGGGATTGGCATCCCACAAATCTGCAGGTTCGTCCTCATCTAGTCTTGGCTGAAAATTCGGTGTAGTTCTTAATTTATGCATATAATATTGATCCCAAACATATTCATACCCAAACAGTGAGTCAGGTGGTAAAAAGGAATCAACATCGCAAAAAACAGCAGTATACACATCTAACATTCTGGCATCTGGGGAAAATTCCTTGTTGGCGCCGTGATAATATCTGAGAAATTTTAATAGTTTCATTCCATCTTTGATTTCATTACAGATTGCAATAAAATCATGAAACGGAATGATCAAAAAAGTATCACTATCAATCCTAAGGCCGGTCTTCGGGGGCATATCATAAAGTGAATTGACCAATAAAATAGAGATGGTCTCATACTGGATGGATTCAGATACCTCTACAGATGTCTGAAAAGTTTTGAAATTTGTCTTGCCGATAGGGACATAGCGAGTAATTTTTTTAAGTTTATTGACTGATTCCTTTAGATGCTCGTCTGAATCATCTGCAAAATCAGGATGAATAATCTTGAACAAAAACAGTTTATTACTATCAAAAATTGTTGCAAAGTCGACAACCTCTTCTAAATCATTTACAGAAAAATGCGGTAAAATATTCTCAGACAGAAATAATTTTGATAAATGTCGTAACAATACATCAGAAGAATCATACAGTAATGAGGGATTCTGTTGGTGCAAGCTCTTAAAATCATCTAAAAACAAAGCACTCAAACAATTCAGCAGACCGCGTTGAAAAATCAGAACAGTTCTGCCGGCTATATCAACTGAGAAGAATGTAGATGGAGTTAAAAGGTCCGGCTCGGTAATAAGTGATTGATCCATCTTTCGTCCAAGGGATACTGAGTGTTGGGCATAGAAGCTCTGGTGAGGTGTCTGTTGATACCATTGATTTATGGTGTGTTTCCATGATTCGAACAGCTCCGGTGACGGGACGCTCACATCTCCAATTTTCGATATTGAATCCTTGTGCTCATAAATAACAGATACGAGTCTTGACTGAAGGGACAGTATATCCTCAATGATATGGATTGGGTCATATCCCTTGGCATGAAAAGATTTACGAACAGGGTACATGTCAGAGATCAACTGCCTCCAAAAGTCAGAAAAACGGTATTCGATGCCTGTAAATATGTGGTATCTTCTCCCCAAAAGCCAGACGCCGGGATGGTCAAGTAGTGACACGGGAATAACGTCCTCAAGAGGACTCCAATCATGAAAAGAATCCAAATCATCAAGCAACTGTGCTATGTCATCTTTGCCAAATTCCAAATTTTTGAATTTTTTCTGTCTAGTCGAGAGGATCACTTTGCAGAGTGTCTCCAAACGCACGAATTTGTTCTCATTTCCAGGCAGTGCATCTAAAAGTGCAACATAAGACAAGATCTCATATGGTTCAAACTCTTTTATTCTATCACGTATGATCTTTACTGGATCTGTGATTTGAGGTTCCATATGATAAATGAAATAAAAAACTAGTTAAACTGTGCTGTTCGCATTATCTTGTCGTTTAAATCATGACATCTAACCCAAAATTACCAAGTCAGTATGATCATAACTAACGCCATACTAGACAGGATTTTGCAAATTTTTCAGTCAAAATGACATTATACAACAATAACTGTATACATGTTAGACAAATTGTACTTTAAATGCTCACAGTCACACTCTCTTCGGGTATGATTCCATTGACTTTTTTTTTCTCGTGTTCATGATATTTTTGCTGTATCCCTTGAAGTTTTTTCTCTAGTTTATCTGATGTTATATTCTCTTGCCTGCCTGCAGTCAATAAAAATGGGTATCTGTCCAGGTTCACCTATAACCAGTGTATAATCATTCTTACATGTTTTTGTGGATGCAGATTAACCAAGGATGCACAGTGATGAAACAAGAATCGCATCTCATTGACCTACTAGATGGTAAACCATCCGGATTTAATATACGACAGCGCTATATTCAGGCCAAACACCACAAATGTAAATGCGTAAATTCCCCACATTACCATGTTTACTGACTTTTCTGAAATCTTTTTCTCAATAATGATGTAAATGAACTTTCCTCCATCCAGGATTGGCAGTGGCAGCATGTTGATTATTCCGATGAAAAATGAGATCATCCACAGCCACAGCAAAAACAGCGACACGTTCGGATCATTCCATTCAATGAAATCGAGTACCGGCTTGTATGAAAACGTGTTATCCCTCATGATGCCTATCAGCCCTCTCTCAGGGTCGTCAGGTGCTGCCATTATCTCCACTCCAAACTCCAACTCTTGGCTATCCCTGATCACCTCCACACTTGCAGCATCACCCGGATTCAATACGGGGAAATCCGCAGGACTCCGAATCGGTATATCGTTAATTGACGTAATGATGTCATTTGCAAGCAATCCTGCTTGTTCTGCTCCCGAGTTCTCTATTATCGAGAGTACCAACACTCCGTCAGGTATGTCATAAAACGTACTTTGGATTGGCTCAGGCAGTATTATTGCGAAAATCGGGTTTGTTAACAGCAAGGCACCTAGCGCAAATGCAAACAGCACATTTGATGTTGCGCCAGCTCCAATCACCCGCAATTTTGAGATCTTTTTTGCTTTATCAAATTCCTCCTCGTCAGGTTCTACAAAACCCGCAAACATTGCAATAAATATCGCAAAGCCCCCCGTCTTTATCTTTATCTTCTCTAGTGCAGCCACTATACCGTGTGCACCCTCGTGAATAACCAGTACGATTGGGATTGACAGCAAAAAGTACATAATTGATGATGCCGAAGTCAGCGTTACACCCGGAATCAACACCGTTAATTCTGCAAACTCTGTCTCTGCTACAAAAAAGTTCGCAATGTTGTTTAGCAGAAACCAAAAGGCAAAACCCATCATTATAAAACCTGCAATCACACTGGTATCTGCAAACACCCTGATTCCTCGTTTTGTTCTGCCTAGCATTCTGACTAGTGCAGTGTTTACTCCTCTATTCTTGTATACCAGACTGTATGCTTTAATCTCAAAACCGTATCTCTCTATCTTTAGCGCCTTGGCTGCAATCACCGTTATTACCCATGCAATCAAGACGTAGATTATCGGATTATCTGTAAGAAAATTATGTTCCAAACTAACTCTTTATTTTTTTAAAAAGAGGTCATTTATCGGTTTCTGTAAACGAATAATTCTTCTATAATCAGAGGTATCAGTTCATCTCAAATACATTGCTCGTTACCGATATATCGATAATTTGGACTTGAGACATATTGGTGTGTGGTAATGCAGGCGCTACCTGAAAAAACGGACTTGTAAGAGAAAATAGTCAGAGTATCGTTTGAGAATCATCCTGATGCCAACTTTACAAAATACAAGTAGATTCCATGTATAAGAAACATCCTGCAAAATTTGACACAGTTTTATGACTAAAAATTCTTTGATGATTTATCTGAATCCTCTGAAAAGAAAATTTCCATATCTGGCGACAAACATATGCTAAACTATCGGTTAGCCTTAAATACTTAGCCAGTTACCGATATATCGGTAATCCTTATATTATTTAAGATGTACCGATATACATGACGAAGATGCCTAAAAAGAGAGGATTTGTAAAAGAGAGAATAATCAGAATATTGCTTGATAATCCCGGCGGCAACCTTACAAAATACAGAGTGGCAAAATTAGCAGACGCAGCATACTCTTGGACTCATGATTTTCTTAAACGCTTAGAAGACCGCGATTTGATAACAAAAACCAGAGTGATAAACTACAGAGAACTAGTCTCCCTTTGGAGAACGCTCCGGATAGCTCCAGATAAGAAAGAATACATGATACAAAATCCTCTCGAGCTTCTCAAATCTTCAAAGCTAAAATATGCACTTACCACATATGTAGCAGAAAATCTGACACAAAAGTATCTGTTTCCATCCCGAGTGGATTTTTACATTGATCCACAAGACAAAGTAAAATGGCACAACATTCTGTCATATGAAGGTCTTGTAGGAAAAGGAAATACCAGAGTGTTAATTGGGGATCCTCATGTTTTTTACAACTTGGCAGAAAAAGAAGAATTCAAGACGGTATCTATTCCACAACTAGTAATGGATCTGTTAATGGAGGGAGGACCGTGCGCAGAGGCATCAGAGATGCTAATAGAAAAGGCGGAAGAACAATTTGTACACAGAAGATGAGGTAGAAATTTCAAAATCAAACATGTCGACTGTTATTTCAAACGTCAAAGAACCTGCATGTTTGATGGGTGGATGGGCAGTTTACATTACCGTAAATCAAAGATTCAAAGCTGAACAAAGAAGAGATTACATTGGTTCAAGAGATATAGATCTTGGCTTTCACATGGATGATACCTGGTCTGATGAGCAATTACAAAAATCGGCATTTTCCAAATCAATTGAGATTCTAAAAGATATGAAATATTATGGAATAGGATCACGCTTTGTGCAACACCACGATCTTAAAACTAGACAGCTTTTAACAGAAGAAGAATCCAAAAAACGTCCCAAATATGATATGTTTGATCTGTTTGTCGACCCAGTCGTTGACAAAATACATCCAAGAGCAAAAATACTATTCGGATTAAGTCCAATTGATGAGCCCCTGCTTGCCAATGTTTTTTCAGATAATCAATTTGTTCTATCAGGATACTTTGGAAAAGAGGTGATGCTTCCACGCCCAGAAATACTAGTTTCGATGAAGATAAATTCTGTTCTAAACAGGAACAAAGAAGACAAGCGGATTAAGGATATTGCTGATATCTATTCTCTTATGTGGTATTCTGGTATAAAATTTCTAGATTTAAAACAACGTGTTCAGAAAATATGCGGTTCCAAAAAAATCTTGTTAACAGTTTCCAAATTTACAGGTCCGGATTACAGTTCCGTTTCCAATATAATAGGTATTGACCAAGATGAGATTTCACGAGTGATTACAGAAATGGCAAAATAATGATCTTTTGCTCACTAGTTTGTTAGATGTGATCATATGTACCTGCAACAAACGCATCATCAACATTCATGGTACATATCACCATCATGAATAGTACAGTAGCATAGCGGAGCATCTGAGATCTGTTTTACAGTTATTGTTAAACACAATATAAAGAAACAAACTGTTACAGATTATTACCAGACGAACACACACAAGATCATTTAAAATATCCTCTATTCTATAACACACATGAAACCAGTAATGATAATCTCTACTTATCCTAGCAAAAGGTCTGTTACCGCCATTGCAAAGAGACTCTTGGCAGACAGGGTAATAGCATGTGTTAACATCTCCAAGATCTCTTCATTGTATACTTGGGATGGCAAGATGGAGAATGCCACAGAATACATTGCAATATTCAAGACCGTACCAAAGAACAAGACCATACTAAAAGACAAGATAAGAGAGACCCATCCGTACGATACCCCAGAGATTGCAGAACTCTCAGTTACCGATATTAACAAACCGTATCTTGACTGGCTGTTATCCTCTACATCCTAACTCAAAGCGTTTGCATACCGTAACAAGGCCACAATTCCTCCCAGTCCGGTTACACGCAACCCGATATCAGTTGACGAGTCAACGCTGTAAATTGTTACACCTTTTGACTCTGCATCATTTAGCAGGTCTACAATCTCTTGTTCGTCATTATCCTGGATTACCTTCTCTGAGAACACTATTGATTCTGCCGCTCCTATCTGGTTTGCCTGTGCAGTCTCTTTGTACCCCATTGTAAACTTTGTACTCTGCTTTGCTGCAAGAATCATCACCTCGTCAATAATTGCAGCAGCTTTTGCCAGCTTGCTATCTGATATTATATTCTGTATCATCTGTGACTTTGTAAATACGTAAATCCCATCCTCTCCACCCGTGTCTATTCCCTCCACTATGATGGTTTTGTTTTGGATGCTGTTCTGTCCCTGCTCTTTTCTCATATAGTTTACAAATCTTTTTTTAGTCTCTCCTGGACCGAACACAATGACTGTATCCTCCTTTTTACATATGGATGAGCATGCAAGCAGCACCTTGTCAAAGAACCTCTCCACGTTAAAACTGGTCTTGTATCTCTTTCCACCGCTCCCAGAGTAGATGTTGGGCATAAACTCTAGATGTGTTCCATGCAGTCTTGCAATGCCTGCATCTGCGGTATCGATTGCAATCAACACAAAGTTTGTCTGTCTGTCTCCTGCCTTTAGCAACCTTCTCTCAAATGATGCCCATCGCTTCTTTGATATCGTGATTCCGTCATTTAGTTTTATGATAAAAGAGTGGTGCGTTCCGTGTGGCACTGCCTCGTTACTTGATTCGACTATGGTGCCGCCGACCCTTAGCTTGTCTAGTACATCGTCAAGTGAGATCTTCTCAACTGACAGTGACACCTTGACTTTGATTCTCTCACCCTTGTCCGGTCTGCTATAGTCCTGTTCTCTCTTTAGTACACGTGTCGTATCCCCTATCACTCTGTCGCCTTGCTTTATTATGCGACGCAACTTTAGCAGATCGTCTGAATCCTCGGGTATTACAGAGATAGCATTCTCATCTATCGTTTTAATTATCATGGTATTATTACTGTATCATACAAAATGAAAAGAGTTTAGTTTGCAGGATTCTCTTTCGTCTCTGCATCTGCTTTCGTCTCTTGGGCCTTCTTTTTTAGATAGTTCTCAACCCAGTCAAGTGTAAGCACTCCTGACTCTGAGAGGTTTGTCAACGAGTTGGCAGACGCCTCGCCTGTAACCTTGCCGTTGTTTCTTCTTATTTGTCTCCACTTCAAAGATGTATTTCCACTCTTTGAGTTGTATATTATTCCTAGGACGTCGCGTCCATTGACAAACGTGATATCCCTTAATTTTTTTAATGTCACCTTGTCTGCGGCCTCTACGTAGATTGCCCCTAGCTTCTCCTCCCTTTCTGCAAATACTTCAGAGTCTTCTAAATACGCCCTTGGTGCATACGACTTGCACGTACTTGAGATGACAAATCTTCTAAAACTCTCAAGCGATGCCGGCGTGTTAATTACTACCATTGTGAATAATCAAGTCGATCTCCCTTTTATCAAGCTTCTTGAAAGACTCAATAAGGTATACGGTATAAGGGGTGCAGGCAGTGATGTAACTATCCCTATGACTAGTAGATGATGAAGATCTTGAGTTCTGAGCCTGTTTTTTGTTTGAGATGCCGTGTTCTGCCTGTGTGATTTTTGATGATGTCTTGTTCTGTTCGCTGTTTTCCTTTATGATATCTTGGGTTTTGTCCTAATCTCCGTCTTGCCTTCTTTGAGCATCCGTTATGTATTGCCATTCTTTAACATCGACTTTGCTTTGGTCATACTGTTTACATCGTCTCAACATCTGAGCGAAATTCCAATCTTCAGGATTTACACCTGCATATTCAGTATCTTTACCAGTTACCATTCTTTTTCTACATGTTCTATTACAAACATGTATGATGTCTTGGGTTTTATATTCCATGACTGAATATTCTTTTGTTATTATATGAAGATTATATACATATATTAAAATCCATACCGGATTTACATTCTTACATGGTTCAAGATTTTATTAATTGAATTCTAAATCATCATCTTTATATCGACATTTTTTATTTAGAATATTCTTTGACATTTTTAACATGTTCTATTTCTAAATATGTTATTATATGTACACATATTCTCTAAATCATACCATATGCGTTATTGTGTTTAACATTTGTTTTTATGTTGTGTTTTCAAACCCCTCTCAAGTATTCTAACTTTAGCCATCTCAAAATGTTGTGTCGTTACTGTACTCTTGTCATCATGATTCCGCATATATTTTGAACATCTATGGAGTAGTGTATTTGCATCATCTTGCATTAAAGATTATCTCAAATTTTTGCTGTAATTGATGATATATTAGACATTTTTTTAAAGTGAGTTTATCCAAAATCAGCATCGCGTTTTTGACTCTGTGACTCGTTCTTTCGTGCAGATTCCCTGAACTCTTCATCGTGATTTTGAGGTCCATGCCCACATTTTACACATGCAACTTTGAAACCATCTCGGTCTTTTTCATAGGTTTCACATCCGCAAAAACATGCCATGTTTATGGCCTTTTTTTCAGATGATATATCTTTTAGTATCCATAACCTGTTTCATAATCTGCCTTGTCAGGATTTTTTGAACCTGTACAAAATGCTGAAAATCTATTATCTGATATTCTTAGATGTCCTTGTAAATTACATTTCATTAGAACGTGTGCTAGACCGGCATGATTTTGTTATATCCGTTGACTGTACGTACCATTGGCTGCGATAAATTTTGAATTATGATGGGTAATTGCTTCCTATTCTAATATTAAATGCTGTTTTCCTTGTTGCCATGCAGCCGATATCCAGCCTCGTCCAATAGTTTTATAGAATGAATTGCAAAAAATTCTATGGCAAACAATTCAAACATTGAATGGACAGAGGCAACGTGGAATCCGTCAACTGGTTGTACAAAAATCTCTCCCGGATGTAAAAATTGCTATGCTGAAAAATTATCGAATCGTTTAAACGCGATGAAATTGAAAAAATACAAAAAGGGATTTGAGTTTGTTCAACATCCGTCAGATGTAGATATTCCATTGAGCTGGAAGAAGCGAAAGAGGATTTTTGTAAATAGTATGTCGGATTTATTCCATGAGCAATCTTCGTTTGAATTTATTGGTCACTGTTTTTCAACAATGATTCAAGCAGATATACATGATTACCAAATTTTAACCAAACGGCCAAAACGAATGACAGAATTTTCAAAGTTGTTTCTAGATTACTTTGGCCATAAAATTCCCAATTATATATGGATGGGTGTGAGTGTCGAGAATAATGATTATACACCAAGAATTAACGAACTATGCAAAGTAAAATGTTGCACACGGTTCATAAGCTTTGAACCATTGGTTGGACCTATGGGAAAAGTCAATCTGAAAAATATTGATTGGGCGATTGTTGGAGGCGAGAGCGGATCCAAGCATAGGCCCATTAAGAAAGAATGGGTTTTAGAAATTATAGAACAGTGCAAAGAGCAAAACGTGCCTGTCTTCTTCAAACAGTGGGGAGGCTTTAGACCAAAATCTGGTGGCCGGATGATCGACGGCAGGGAATACAGCGAATATCCTAAAATTGAGAAAAGAAATTCTTTAAAGACAATCAACTTTGACGAAGTTGCATTTGCAACAATATGCTTAAAGAACGAGGCTCAAAAACGAAAACGAATCTATGTTCAATAGTTGTTAGTTTTAGCACAAGTTATTTCTCAGAATTGCGTTTCAAATTCTTTTTAATCTCACATCAAGACGAGTGTTAGATTGAGATTCCACCTACAAACCAAACAGATATGCAAAAATTACTCTTTGGGAACTTTGTTTTTCAATTCAGACATTTCGCACTTTGCGATTAATTTAACCCGTAAACAGCGTCAAGTCACACGGGAATCACGTTCTTTGCGGCAACCCAGATATGTTTATCTAAATTGGAAATTATGTAGTTTTTTGGTAATTGTATAGTTTTTTGAAGTTCATGACTACAATAAAGAAATTTACGCTCAAACTTACATCTCTCATAAAACAAATAGTAATGATTGGTTGATATCCTGTGCATATATTCTAGTTTACTTCAACAAACTACACAGTTACGAATTTTATCGTTTATGGATGTCCTGCTGGTATTACAGTATTCAACACACGTAATTGCAGCGTCTGTCATGTACCGTATCATTGCATGTCAGATGGCGTTTTTTATTACTAGGATATACCTCGTAACTCTTGCAAACTTGTGTCCAGATTTGCATCGGATCCGAGTGTATACTATGAATGTTTTGACGTTTTTGTAAATTGTAAAGATTTAATGGCGTCACTTTACACATCACTTCTAAATATGGCAAAAGAAGAAGGCGGTCTTACTATCCGTCGAATCAAAGATCTATCCGGCAAATCCTTTGAGCCTGGAGAGAAACTATTCGAAAAGGGTTCAGTAATACGAGTCAGAGGTGACAAGAATGTCTTGAAAGGACGCGTCTTAGACGGCATCGTTTATTCTCTGGTGATATCTTTTAATGATAATCCGTCTGGTTCCAACTGTATATGTTCTTCATCTGATAAGATCTGCAGACATGCAGCAGCAGTACTACTGTACACCTTGCATAACATGAAAAAGATTTTTCAGTATGAAAAATATCATGGCAATATCGCTGATTATCTTCTTGAGGGACTAGAAGACGACAAGAGTGATTTTATGCCTCGTAATCTAGTCTACAACAAAAAGTCATTCAAGCGTCTCCTGACTCGTCTGGGAGATAAATACACACAAACTTACATTGACTTCCTTACTGTTGTAGATTCACTGTTTTATGACTTGTGTACAAGATACGGAATATGGACCACTGCTGAGGTAGATTTTACCGAGTTCTTTGAAAAAACTAAAAAGTGTCAGAAGAGTAAAAATTATTCAGAGGCTGCCAAGATGTGTCAGGCAGTCTCTGAGGGAATTGCATCAAATATGCATTGCGTAGACGATTCCAACGGATACTATAGAGATGTATTTGTAAAGATGCTCAAAGAGATGGTCTACAACGTCAACAAAGCAAAATTGGATCATCTACAAAAACGTCAATACATATCGTATCTGTATGATCAATTCATCTACAACGAACCTGATTATTTTAACGAGTTTTACCACGAAGCGCTCAAATCCGTCTGCATCACCAAAAAAGATCTAGAATACTGGAAGATGTTGCACGAGCCTGCTGTACCTCGCAAGTTGCCCAACCATGAATTTACAAATCACTACCATAGTTCCTTGCTCGTGGAGATGCAGGCAGATATACTTGAGAGGCTAGGCGATCCGTCCCTTGAGAGTCTGTATAAAAAACACTACCGCCACTCTTCAGAGATATGTGAGATGTATATCAAGATGCTGGCAGGTACAAACAAGACTAAAATGCAAAATATACGCAAGGAGGGACTATCTCTCTTTCCATGGATTGATAAACGGCATTAAGATTCAGAACAGTACGTATTTGATCAAATGCTAGTAAATCATTCGACAAGTTTTGAAGATACTTTGTTTTATAAATCTGACACAGAATTGTACTCTTGAGAAGTAGTTTCTTAAGACAGAGTTATGAGAATAGTATTGTCTATCTTTTGAATGCACTATGGTAAAAAAAATAACACATGTAGAATCTGATATGCCATACAAGTCAAAAAAAAAAACACACACACACCCAAGATGGCACCAACAACTACAAAGTTTGTAGTAACGGGTTTGACGTTGTTTAGATTATGATGGTGACGCTGATGCATATGATAATGCCAATAGCGATGATGATGATGCTGATAATAATACCAATCAGACGAATCTGTAATTAGCAGTTAAATATGAAATAGGTGAGTTTTTAGATACAGTTAGGCACCTGTACCCGTTACGAATACTGTCCCAGGAAAGCAAACCCCTAAACTCATCCCCGTACTCGAAAGTTCAAACATCAAAACAGCCTAACATCTTTTGCAAGTGTTCACATTACCCCTTGATTCGTGCCTATGGGTGGGTAGATGATGATGATGATGATGATGATTGTAGTTAGACACGAATTAAGATACGATGTGAACAATACCATTTTCCCCGAATCAGATCACAGCACAAGATCTTGTGCAAGTATTACCATACCATCAAATATGGCAACCGGTCCCTCTACTATCAGATGAAAAAAGAAGATCCAGCAAAAGACGTGTTGCCTGATAACGGCACTATTAGCGACAAGGCCCAGACACTCTACGACTTACTATCTGCTGGCCTTGACCTTGCAGACCGTGGCATACACGAGCAGGCAATAAAATCCTTTGACAAGATTTTAAAAATAGATCCCCACGATCTCAATGCCAATCTGCACAAGGGACACTCGTTTTTTGAACTAGGCATGTACGAAAAAACGATACAGTGTTACGACAAGGTTTCAGATCAAATTCCAATTATGTTTGACGTCGATTTTCGAAAAGGATACTCGTTTTCTTCACTTGGCATGTATAAAAAGGCAATACAATGCTACGAGAGATGTTTGAAACTCGATCCCACTGATACCACTATGTATATGGCCATAGGACGTTCATATCTTGAACTTGGTCTATACAAAAAGTCCATCGAATTCTATGATAAATCCTTAAAAATCGATCCAAACAATGCCTACGCGCATCAGAATAAAGGATCCTCATATGCGGCACTGCTCATGCATAAACAAGCAATCGAGTGCTACGACAAATCTCTGGAACTCGATCCCGACAGCACTGATACATATATCAACAAGGGACTCTCGCTTTCACATCTACACCTGCATAAACAAGCAATCGAGTGCTACGACAAATCCCTGGAACTCGATCCCAACAACACTTATACATACATGTACAAGGGAATCTCGTTTGAAGATCTTGATCTGCATAAACAAGCAATCGAGTGCTACGACAAATCCCTGAAACCCGATCCCAACAACACTGACGTATATATCCACAAGGGACTCTCGCTTTCACATCTACACCTGCATAAACAAGCAATCGAGTGCTACGACAAATCCCTGAAACTAAATCCCGATGACGGTACTACCTATTTTAACAAGGCAACAGAGCTTGCAGCCCTTGGGGTGCACAGACAAGCAATCGAATGCTTTGACCAGGCCATCAAACTAGACCCAAACTACGTCGATTCGTATGTCGAGAAGGGTAATTCGCTTGCGGCACTTGACATGCATAAAAAAGCACTAAAATGCTACAACAGGGCGCTAGAGATAGATCCCGCCAGTATCGCTGCACATATAGCCAAGGGGTCCTTGTTTGTAGACCTTGACATGCCTCAAAAAGCAATCGAATGCTACGACAATGCCGTACGTCTAGACCCGACTGATCCAGTTACGTTTGCCTACAAGGGATCTACATTTGATGTCCTTGGCATGTATGACAAGGCAATCGAATGCTACGACAGATCCATAGAACTGGATCCAAATCATGCCGATACGTATGTCCGTAAGGGGGACACACTTACAAAATTTAACATGTATGGTGAATCAATGAAATGTTACGATAAATGCCTGAGCCTGGATCCCGTGAATGTACGAGCGCATCTCAGCAAAGGATACGCATTTTTTAAACTTGGCATGCCGGAGAAGGCAATAGAATACTATGACAGATGCCTGGAGATCGATCCAGATAACCATCTTGCATATGTCTTCAAGGGGTTTGCATTTCAAGAGCTTGGCATGCATGATGAGGCAGAACGGTGTGCTGATTATGCAAGACGGTTGGAGATGCGATAGTCAGTATGTAAACTGTTATCTGTCATTCAGATATCGTGTTTTTTTTGACGCCGGTATTTTTTTTAATAACCGTTCACTTCTTGATTTGATCCCAGTCTGACTGCGCTTCATCTATCCGCTCATAGGAATGATAAAGAGGATACGTGCGCGCCTGTTTTTTTTATACGGGTGTCGATCTTGGTTTCTCTCTCTCTTTCGTTAAATGTTTGCGCTTGCAGTCATCCAAATACCGACTGTAATTGTATGGTTTTTTTTGATAGGGGTTATCGTATCCATAAAATATTACCCAATTATCACACGCCCTATCATCTTGCGAGGATGTGTCTTTGAGAACGCAAATATTTCTGTATATATACACACTGAATTTGGGTAAAATACCACACAGTCCGTTTCATCGCAGTTTATCTGGTTTGGAAACCGAACATGCCTGTATTTGGCTGACCAATACATTACTTGTTACGTCATGCAAATATCATACCTTGATGATCTAGAAATGATTTTAAATGACAAACAACCAAACAAAATACATGCCTGAGGATCACAAAATACATGAGAGTGATATCCTTGCATCCACCGGTTATGAGTTTGCCAAATGCGGCATGCATAAAAAAGCAGTCACATTCTATGACAAATCCCTGAAAGCAAATCCTGATAATGCAGACATACACAACAAAAAAGGAAACTCACTCTATAGTCTTGGCGAGTACAAAAAAGCAATACGGTGCTATGAGAATGTTTTAAAACTGTCCCCTGACAGCAGTCATGCCTATTACAACAAGGCAAACTCGCTTTATGCACTTGGGCGTTATAAAAAAGCAATCCAATTTGTTGAACAGGCCATAGAGCTTGATCCCGATCATATTGATTCACATGTGATTCAGGGGCACTTATTTGCAGCACTGCATCTACACGGCCAGGCAATTGAGTGCTATAGTCGATGCTTAGACCACATACATGATGATGGCTACCTGTATTTCTGCAAGGGATATTCGCTTGCAAAACTAGGATTGCACAACGACGCAATCGAGTACTATGACAAATGTCTGGAGCTTGATCCCAAATACCATCCTGCATACCAATCCAAGGGAAAATCGCTTGCAAAACTAGGATTGCACAACGACGCAATCGAGTACTATGACAAATGTCTGGATCTTGATCCTAGTTATAGTTCCGCGTACGTATCAAAGGGACATTCCCTTGCAGCGTTGGATTTACACAGACAGGCAATCGAATGCTACGACAGGGCCATGGATCTTGATCCGGATAATTTTGCCAGTGACTGTAACCTGCATGCCCAAAAAGGAGCCTTGCTTCAAAAACTGGCCCTATACGAGCTGGCACTCAAATGTTTTGACAGGTCCCTGCAGATAGAACCAACCAACAACGCGTATTTCGAGAAGGCATATACACTTCACTTTCTTCACAGACACAAGGAGGCAATACCGTACTATGCCAAGGCAATAGAGCTAGATTCGAGTGACGCTGATGCATACTTTTGGAAAGGCCATTCTTTTACAGAACTTGGCATGCATAAAAAGGCATTACACTGTTATGATAAAGCCCTAGAGATAGATTCAAAACATGCAGATGCGTGCATCCACAAGGGGATCGTCTTTGACCAACTTGGAATGTATGAAAAAGCAGTCCAGTTCTATGACAAGGCTATAGGTATGGATCCAAACCATATCTATCCACATCTTTACAAGGCAAGCTCGCTTGAAGATCTTGAGATGTATGAAAAAGCGCTCCAATGCTGCGATGATGCCTTGAGATTGAACCCTATGAGTTCGGGAGCATATCTCCGCAAAGCAAACATCCACCTTTCCCTTGGAATGCCTGAAGAGGCAATTTCATTCTATGACAAGTGTTTGGAGATAGATCCTAAAGACCAGTATGCGTATGTATCCAAAGGTACCGCACTTCTCAGTCTTGGCAGAGGGGATGAGGGGATGCAGTGTATGCGTTATGCAGAACAGTTAAACTCGTGAAAAAATTAATACGTATGCATACCGTGCAAAATTAACTGCATGTTGCTCTATTGACATACTGTTTTTGTGTATCTGGTTGTAATGCAAACTGTTTTTTTAATCAGGTTATGATACAGATGCGTTCTCATTTGCCGTCTGCATCCTGCAACACTCCCCGACCGGAATATCATGGTCGTGCGGACACTTTCTTGGGTGCCCCAGCATTACACACAATGCATCAGTAAACTGCTTGTTCATGTGGTGCTCAATCCCGCATACCATCTCCTCGTCAATCTCCACCTTTAGTGCACTATCCATCAGTACCTCCAACAGCCTGCTGTTCCTCATCATACCTGCACCAATCCTCTCGCCCTCCTCAGTCAGTCTCACGCCTGCCTTGTTGTACTTTACAAGATTTTTACCGTTCAATTTTTTTAGCATCTGCACCACGCTTGGCTGTCTGATGTTTAGCATCTTTGCAATACCTGTAATCCTTACATCCTCTCCCCTCTCCTTTATGTGCCAGATAGCTTTTAGATACATCTCTACATGTTCTGCCTCTGCTGTTCCGACAAACAGCACCTCGTCATCTATTACGCCATTATCACTCAATTCATCCACACTATCCCATAGTCGAATCTTTTAATAAATATTCAAAATACTGTCTTGCAAAGCCTGCCAGCCCCGCATGGTCTGCCCATATGGCTACAATATCTGACGTATTAATCCCGCCGATCTCGGGTCCCAACAGTATTACGACATACCTCTTGTCAGATATGATGCCGCCACCAAACAACCCTTTCTTTATCTTTACATCAGCCACCCTTCTTATTGCAACAATGGAGTCCTTGTCCATCTTGTCTGATGTAAGTATGGTTATCTTTACTCCCTTGTCATGTAGTAATCTCAGCTTTGGCAATGCCTGCCTTACCAGTTCTACACCCGCATCAGGCAATGCTATCATGACCTCGTTGCGGCAGGCATCTACCATCTCCAAAATCTTTAGTGTAATGTTTGTGGCACCTGACAGCACCCAGATGTCGGGTCTCTCACTTGTCCCGCTCTTCTCATATAGTGGTACCAGCTCGTGCAATATCACATTCTGATTCTCTGTAAATTGTGTATCCATCTTTTGTTTTGTAGTATCCAGTCCGGTTGCAGGTGACTTGGGAAAGTACTTTGTAGGTCTTGAATCATCACTGCCAATCCATCCCTTCTCCTCTAGCGTACCTACCACCTCGTAAATCTTCGAATAAGGCACACCCGACCTCTGACTCAGATCAGATGCTGTCATCTCGCCTGACTTTAACAGTGTGGAAAACGTCCTAATCTCGTACCCTGTCATGCCTATCTTCTCTAGCGCTTTTCTTGTTTTGTCTGATATGCTCACAAGCTCTAATTCTTACGTTTTGATATTTAAATTAATCATAAATTCAACCCTATGTCACGTGTGAAATGGATTATATACTCATTTTCTGTAGATTTTTTACAATATGGCGCTAATTCAGATATCCAACCAGAGTGTCAAAAATCTGGGAAAGAAATCTACTATACGTTTTACACAGAGTATCTGTCCTGACTGCAACATGATACTGGATGCCGAAGTCTTTGAGCGTGACAGCAAGGTGTTTATGACCAAGACATGTCCGACACACGGCGAATGCGAGGAACTGTACTTTGGCTCTTTTGATATGTATAACAAGTTCAGTACATACTGGATGGACGGCAAGGGTGCCCATGCCCCAAACGTATTGATTGACAAATGTTCCTGTCCTAATAACTGTGGTCTATGTTCTAATCATTTGTCACATAGCGGTCTTGCAAACATGATAGTGACTAACCGTTGTGACTTGACTTGCTGGTACTGTTTCTTTTATGTAAAGAAAGGGTTAGAAGGCGCATACATGTACGAGCCTGACCATACACAGATTCGTGCAATGATGAAGACGCTGCGTGCAGAGAGACCAATCCCTGGTAATTCCATGCAGATTACTGGTGGTGAACCCATGTTGCGTGAGGATATTGCAGATGTTATAAAAATAATGAAGGAGGAGGGTGTTGACCACATCCAGATGAACACAAACGGTATCAGACATGCAATGGATCCAGAAGCCGCACGTGAGGTTAGGCTGGCTGGCTGTAACAATCTGTATCTGTCGTTTGACGGTGTGACTGCAAGAACAAATCCCAAGAATCACTGGGAGATTCCGTACGCTCTGGATAGCTGTCGCAAGACCGGTACTACCGTGGTGTTTGTACCCACTGTAATCAAATCAATTAATGATCACGAGTTGGGCGGTATTATTCGCTATGCACAAAAGAACATGGATGTAGTACACGCAGTCAACTTTCAACCTGTCTCTCTTACTGGTCGTATGGGTAAATCGGAACGTGAAAAATACCGTATTACAATACCTGACTGTATCCAAAGAATTGAAGAGCAGACTGCAGGCGAGGTTACAGTCGATGACTGGTTCCCTGTTCCTAGCTGTATGCCTCTGACCAATGTTATTGAAGCATTCTCTAGTAAACCAAAGTACGAGCTGTCTATACACTTTGCCTGTGGTGCCGGCACATACATCTTTGAGGATGCAGATACCAAGAAATTTGTACCATTGACAAAGTTTTGTGATATCCAGGGAATGTTAGAGTTATTTGAAGATAAGGCAGAAGAGATTCGTTCTGGTAAAAACAAGTATTTTACAATGTTAGAGGTAGTCCGTAAACTAAAGGGATTTGTTGATACAAAGAAACAGCCTGCCGGTCTTGATTTGGCCAAGATGTTCGGTAACATCCTGATGAAGAGATCGTTTGATTCAGTAGGCTCTTGGCACGTCAAAGGATTGTTCTTGGGCATGATGCATTTTCAGGACAAATACAACGAGGACTTGGAGCGGTTACAAAGATGTGATATTCATTATCTTACACCTGACTTGCGTATCGTACCGTTCTGTGCGTTTAACGTGATACCAGAGTGGTACAGGGACAGAATCCAAAAGAAATACTCCATTACTGTCGAGGAATGGGAGGAACGCGAAGGCGTCAAACTAGAGGATGGTTTGTACCGTGGTCTTATGAGACGCGGTGCAGGTGATGAACTAGCTGCAGGATGTGCAAAGTCACAAATGTTCCACGAGGCCTCACAGGCTACCATGTAGTAGTAAATGAATCTAGTAACACTGATTCTGAACTGTATTGTAATCTAGATTGGAGAACAAACTAGTATTTTTGTCGTTTATTATGTATAGTCACTTTTGATTGGATAATTGAGATTATTCCTTTAATTCAAGCTTTGCATGAGAGTTGTAAGTGAATTTCAAATACTGCAACATGTCGGTATCTAGCAAACTTGGAATCCTGAATGTATATGGGAGGGGTGTTTCTTCTCTCGTATTGCAGTGGAAAATATGGTTATGAATTCTAATTGGAATTCGTTTGAACTGCCGGATCAGATCAGACAAAGATCCCTACCAGCAGTTACTATCAGGTGTTGAGATGGTGTTTTATGTTATCTAATGCCACAATACTGGCAATTTGCTGACCTGAGTGAACATGGGGCCCGAATCCATACATCCAGATATGAGATCGAATATCTGCCAACTAGACATAAATTCAAGATCCAGTATTGTTTCCATCTCATCTAAACGAATCTACGGTCTCGTACCAACTAAATTATACAAAGTATAATTATTAGAATAAACTACCAAAAACTAAGACTAAACAATGAATAAAGCAATGAAAAAACATCTCGAGGATTTTATCGCACTCTGTCATGATAGATTAGAAAAAGGAGAAGGACAAGAAGGAAACGACTATTTGAAGAATGACATGTATCAAAACATAATTGAGGAATTATCAGATATTGCAAATCATGCCTTTTTAGAATATATCAAAGTAAGAAATTTGAAAGAAATGAAAGAAAAATTTGTAAAAGATAATCATGATTGAATTGATTTCATTAATACTCATACCGTCCTAATTCTTCCTTGCAACCAGTTCCCACTGTGACCATGAGCCGACACGAGGAGAGACTCGTTTGGTTGTGACATTTCTTAATTCCCGTACTACAGTCATATCGTTTTTGGATACAAGACTACAGATCTCTTCTTTGGAGAAGAAATGTATATCCAATCCCTTCTTTGGTCCTTCCATGTAGTGAACGGTAAATCCCACGGTATCATTCTCTTCAATTACATCATGATCGTATTGTATTACCGTGTTTGAGGCATTTACGCGTAGAAATACCAGCCCGTCTCTTTCTAGGAGCATGGATGCCTTTTCAAAATATCTGTTTACTCTGTCCATGTTCCCGTGCTGGAATACCTGTATTGCTATGACGTATTGGAACAGTTCTTCTTGCCTGTAATCCAAGAAATCACACTGGTGTAGCATGGCAGCGTACTGTGGTAACCTTTTTGATAACTCTGCTAGTGCCACCCCGGATACATCCAGTCCCGTTACATCCAATCCTGACTCTGCTAGCTTGGAGTAGTTCCGTCCATTCCCGCACCCGACATAGAGTCCACGACCACTAATCAGGTCCGGATTGGCATGCAGCTCTTTTAGAATATCGTCAGTAAAGTCTAGTGCGTGTTCTGCATGATATCTACCTTTACGATATAGCGCATCCCATGCCTGCGACAGTCGATTCGTGATTGCAGGATCGCTTGGTTGAGGGCTGTCAGGTTGCATGATATTGCTATATCTTACACCAAGGCAGCCTATTACATTTTTATCTATTCCGTCTTACATTATTTATGACCTATATGGAAGCACAGGAAATCTATAAGAAGCGTTATGGCAAGACGGTTAAAACATGCTGGATTGCAGATATCAAAAGAAGACATGGGAAAACCAAGCACACGTCATGGAATAGGATTGGTTCAACACCAAAATACCCATGCCCTGATCACGTGTTTGACAAACTTGAAAAAATTCTAAAAGAGTTACGCATGATTTGACCGATCACAATAGTTTCCTTTAGAGTTATACAATTCCCAGTTTACTTTTCTTCTTTATGTACAGGCTTGCAGTATCCTGAAACTAGTTCATCCTTTATTCTGCATGATACTCCTCTCCTGTCTGCTTGTCAATAATTATCGTTCCTGATTCCGGCATCTTTCTTACAAACGCCCTAGCAGGCGTCTCCAGATCATATTTTATTATTAGCTGGAGTGTGATAGAGAGAGATACTATTCTAATCCTTGGAATGCGTTACTATCCCAGAAGAACATGGGTTCACAGCGTTTAAGCAAACTGATAAATTCGAATTACTGGACGTTTGACTATATTTTGGAAGTTCTTGCATTTCAGGACAATTGATGAAAAATCTTATGATCTCTTAACGGAGTTGAAAAATAAACGTAACAAATACTATCATAACGGAAAATAAATTACGAGAGAAGATGCAGACCGATGTCTCAAATACGTGATAAAGTCACTTGTTGATAGAATTAATCCATATGTTCATTTATCAAGCGATCAGATGTTAGCTAAATACTATGATATAATAAAATCATAAGACCAATAACTACTGAATGAATGTGTTGATAAAAGTATACCTATTTTAGGCATGGATAAATCTCGTATCAGAAGCAACAAGACACGCTATCGCACATCTTTTATCATATTCTGTGTTTATCTTAGAAGCGATATGTCCCAATTCACCAAAAGCAATCAAAGAGAACACTGTCATTACATGGACATTTCTTATATCGAAGACGTACATGATTTGTCAATAAATTATGATAAATATTTAGGTTAGAAGAATCTTCAGTGAAGTCCTATTCCTCATCGTCTTCAAGTAGTTTTTTTAAAATATAACCTGCTGTAATCCCAATTATTCCTGCAACGACAAATTCAGCTGCGTGCGTAGGACTGTCTGGTTTTTTTATTTTACGGTTTTTACAGGTGTCAGGTATTGGAGAAATTACATCGTAATCAACTCTTGCTAGACGTAAAACCTGCCTCGTCTCTTTATGCGCTGAATAACTATGTTCTTGATTTATATGAGCTGCAGGATATGCAGGAGGAGGTTCCATTTCTGATTCAATATTCCCATCAGGCATTACCTTTATGTGGTGTTGAAGTTTGTCACTCACTCGCAATACATATCCATATAATTGTCCATGATCTTCTTGCAGCTCATCTTGAAAACCAAAATCTAGAAGAATATCTTCAAAACATTGGGTGTCCTTGACAAAAAAACACCTACAATGATGAGGATCATCCATGAACCAATTTAAAATGATGTTAATAAGTATCTAGCAAATCAAGACAGTAACTTCATCAACAACTGTCCTTTCCATGGAATAACCAGCTAAATTCATGTATAGGTTATTTAGTTATAACCCTCTATTTATTAATCACAGTATAGAATCTAATTCATGTTCAATGAAATAATTGACAATGCTCGGGATATAGTTCTATTAGGTGGAGTTCTTAGTATTGGTTTTGTTGTAATAACTAATTTTTTGGCATGATAACGTAATGGTAATGTTGGATTGTATTATACAGACACCTTTCTAATGTGGAATGGAGTGCGATTGGCCAAAGAACATCTTGCCACGAGAAAATTCCATCACATACAGGAAGTTAAAAGCAATAAAATGCAGATAAAATAACATCCAATGGGTTTGAAAAACTAAGATTTGGACAACGCCCCGATTACTATCTAAATTTCTTTCTTGTTTCACATATAGTTACATCAGTTTGGTATGCCGGGATCAATACAGTTTGCGGTTTATTAAAATTTACATACCGATAAATTTTTGATTATCAGTATAGGTACTGTTTTTTTAAGAAAAATAGATTGATATACATGTTCTCCAATTTTTTGTGCTAATAGTGGAGGTACTGCATTACCTACTTGTTTTTCTTGTTGAGTTTTACTTCCATAAAAAATAAAATTATCGTCAAATCCTTGAATTCTTGCTGCTTCTCTGACTGAAATTGCACGTAAATCTCGATAGTGTATAAAACGACCAGACCCAGGATTGTGGAAGAAAGTAGTGATGGTTTGTCCTACTCCATTTCTATGTAAACGTCCATAAGCTTGTCCGAAACCTTTCCCTTTCCACATGTCTTCCGAATATGTTTCGATCATTCGTCCACCCTCAGGAATTTTTGAGATGTACTTTAACAATAATTTAGAATGTCCCCAGTATTCGTGATGAGAAATATTTTTAGATTTTTTCCTTCGCTCTTTTTGATAATCTGAAAATGGCTTTTTTGAATAGTTGGTTTCATTTGTATTTTTTGGATTTAATTTGGGTAAATCCGCTATAGTATCACTAATTGATACAAACTTTTCTAGGTTTGAATCTTCTTGACGCGCGATTCCTTCAAGGTTTCCTTTTTGAATTAAATGTGCATTAAGAATTTTTTCATGAGTGGGTGCAGGAAAAGTAATTTCATCTTTAAAATTGTTTTTTACAGAGATACAAATAGCTCGTTTTCTAACTTGAGGTATTCCGTAGTCACTAGCTAATAACACTGTGATTCTTGTCTTATATCCAAGTTTGCTCATTAATTTTGAAAATATTTTTGCGTATCTGCCATTTGCTGTAGTCAGAAATTGAGGAACATTTTCTAATACTGAAACTGTAGGATTTAGTTCTTTGATCAATCTTATAAATTCTAGAAAATATTTATTTCGTGGGTCGTTTTCAAATCTATTGCCCGCTGCGGAAAAACCTTGACATGGCGGCCCGCCAATAACTACATCGATTTCATTTTTCTTTAATCCTGTTATCAATCGTATTTTTTTTTGAGTTAATTGTTTAACGTCATCCAAAAACATTTCTGTTGAAGGGTGATTCAATTCATATGCCTTTGCTGCATGCGGATCGATTTCATTTGCCAAAACAACATTATATGGATTATTTTCAACATTGTTAAATCCTGCACTTAATGCTCCACATCCTGCAAATAAATCCACTACATTAAGATGGTGCCGTATCAACAGTTCTACTCCGTTTTATTATTTGATAAGTATTCTTTTGGAAAATCTAATGAATTGAAGAATAACGGCACCTGTGAGAATGACAGGGGTGATGAAGGCCCAATGCCCATAAAAGAATATTTTTTTTCACCTATGCTACTTTCAGGATCTTTAAACTGCTGATATAGTTTCTGAGCCGATGAATTTCCTCCAATCAACTGTCGTAACGCCTCTAATTCCGTACCCCAAGCAAGACCATGTCCAAAAAAATACATCCTTAACTGATTGATAATTTCCTTATCTAAACTGGCCAAAGTTTGACTGATAAACATCCATCCTAATTTGTATTTTCTGGTCGTTCTAACTGCATCTCGTAGAGTATGCCTTAATTCTTCTATTTCTTCATCATCAACTTCAATACGGCGTGGCGCAAAACGATGTGCTTCATCCAATACAACAAGTGTGTTGAGATCTCCTCCTTGGTTGTATTTCATCTTTGCAATATCTACAAGATTCTCTAAAATGTGGTTTATTGCTATGGATTGACTTCTTTCATTCCAAAATAGCTCGTCGGGGACACCATTGTCGGATAAATTAACAATGACAATTTTCCCATTTTTTTTATTTCCAATCGTTTCTAAAACTTTATCCAATCGTGTCACTTCATATTTATTTTCTCTTCCAAATAAATGTAAAACATTTCTCCATAACTCATAAAATTCATCCTCATTGGCACTGTCCATAGTATTTAAAATTCTATTTCGAGTATCTGTAGCAGTGTAGATATGATCGATTACTGGGTGTGCAGGATTTGGTCCTCTACCAGATGCTACGTGTTGTATTCTTTCCCAAACGTGATCAAAAACTTCTCTCGAATACGCCTTCCAAATTTTAACTTCTCCAGTTATTGAACTTGAAACTGCATGGCCATATTTGTGCAACAATATTCTTAAAATTTGTTCTGCTCCATCCATTTGATTATCCAGATGTTTTATACCGAGTTTTCTAAGAAAATTGGAAGACACTAAAATTTTTTTAAAAAGATCATGTTTAGAAACTAAAAGCAATCGGGATAAATCATATACCTCTATTTCCTTTCCACAATATTCTTTAACAAATTTTGAAACGTCTTCATCTAATGCCATTTTTGAAAATTCCCCTTGGGGGTCTAAAATTAAAATAGACATTGGTTTGTGTTTCATATATGACAACAATATCATTTTCCCCAATACTGATTTTCCTGAACCTGTTTTTCCAAAAATTCCTAAATGCATTGCATCACCAATACCGCCTTCTGAAGCTCTTCCAAAATGTCTGAACCAGCTAGGCATTAACACTTCATTACCAAACACTTTACCAACTATTGAAAGGTCCTTTTCGTATGGTGCAACAATTTGGCTCATGATGTCTTGATTAATCAGTTTAATTGGAGTGCCTGTGGAAGGAATTGTATCTAGCGAGCTTTGTTCTAATCCTTTATTGCTTTCCTCAAAAACTGCACTTACCATCATTTCTGCCATGTGAATATCCTGCTGTTTTGTAATTGGTTCTACACTTCCTCTCTGTCTAATTAGTCCCCTCATAATCGGGTCTTGTGCAAATTGATTTGAAAGAGTCACTTCTGTAATTTGCCCCAATGCAAAATTCACACTATCGTTCTGTCTATATTTAAAAACAGAAATTGTCCCAACTAATCGCTTTTCTACGGCAGTGCCCAAAATATCTAATGACAGTCTTGAAGTACGTGACGGCGAACCAATTACTCCGATTTTTTCCCCGTTATCCACTGCTTGTTCTAAATCGTTCATGATATCAAGTCCTGTAACTATGTGTGGATAAATACACATCTCCTATGTTGCCTTTCCATTCTGATGCTATTTCTGTTATTGATAAGCCTTTCATTGCAGGTAACGCTGTTGAGAGATGTCTTACCATTTTATCTGCAAGATAAGTTGGATATGGTTCCATCATCCCTGGAGTTCCAGACTGCACTCTTATCCCTGATAGCAGCATAGCTAACCTATTATCATTTTTTGCTACTGTTTCACTCACTTCCATTCTAATTGCTGGAAAATGTTTGAATGGTTTATAATAAATTACGTACGCACGGCTCAACAAATACTCTATGTCTTCGATAGTCTTCCTTACTGTTTCTGGTAATTTAGAAGTGAACCATTTTCCACCCCCTTCTTTTATCATCGGCATAGGATTTGTAAACTCCCCTGGATTTAGAATTAGTGAGAGCAGTCCCCTGTCATCATAATCTGAAATTCCAATACTTTCACAAATTTCATTTCGCCTACTATACTTTGGAATGGCTGCCGTGATCTTGTCTGTTCGTTTTCCTGACAAAATTTCACTATATTTTTCCAAGGTAATTTCAACCGATGCAAATTTTTCTCTATCGTCTGAATATTTTTTTAAATCTCCTTCTATCAAAAAATTACGTAATGTTTCAGGAGTAGAATGTCCAAATGCTTGGTTAAATGCAATTGAAAGGGTCGTTAACGATCCATCTAGAAATACTACATCATGTGGAGCTAATGCGGATAATTGAACTTCCATTGAAAACATTATAGCTTTTGCCCAAATCAAACTTGCTTCATCATGTGTTAAACTTTCAACATTTACGAAATGATGCGGTTTAGGCCATAATGGTTCTTTTAATTTTGGTGGCACTAATCCTTCTACTGCAACTGCTGCCATAGCTACAAAATCTGTTGCGAGAAGCTTATCTGCACAATATGATCCATCCACGCCAGCTGTAGTGGGAAAATGCTGCGTCGCAATTATTTCTGATTCATGACGTATGCTCTCTTCAAGATTGGTACGTAGATCTTCTCGCTTGTTTTGAATTTGAGAAATATGCGTAGCTAACCCTGAAGCTAGTTCTTTTGAAACACTGAACATCTGTTCTACTAATGCTTGAGGCAAATCTGTAAAAGGAGCGGTTTCATTATCCATATATGACGTGAAAATCACATTTGTTTAAAACTATCGCTGAAAGATCTTATCTAATCTCTTGGATACAAGTAGAAAAGAAGTAGGAAAGTAATCAGGCATGTTATAAAAATTTGCTCAAGTGTGGTGTTATCCAAATCTTAGTTTTTCAAGCCTATTGGATGTCATTTTATCTGCATTTTATTGCTTTTGACTTCCTGTATATGGCGGATTTTTTTTGCAGCAAGATCTGATGAGATGTATCTTGCGTCAAAACGTTGTATGGTTGCACAGCATACGCTAGACACACAACACGTGTTTTTTGCGTCGTTCCACTATGACAGCAGGTTGTAATAGATGCACAGAAGGAGGAACAACTGCAGTAAACCTACTCTTATTATCGGAAATTCTATAAATTAAAGTCATATTACTCGTTTACAAACCAACAGACAGTAAGATGTTTTATACACCTAAATATCAAATCTAGCTTACAGATTTCGTTTTATTCCACTGTATATTTCATCTAACCGTTCTACCGCCTTGCTACCGTCATGTAGCACATGCTTCCCACAAACAACCTTTCCGTTAAAAAATACAGGCCTGCCAACAGCTTGCGCCTGCAACCCGATCATAGAGTTTGCAATCATGTTCAACGCCCCGCCCAAACCCTTTACATCCAAATAGTACCCGTACCGTGCAAGCATCCGGGGCATGTCCTTGTATGGTATCGGACTCTCCAACCTATTATGATAGTGTAACCCCAGTTCCGGCCGTACCCTGTCCAACTCCCTGCGTGCTGCCTCTTTGGTGTCAGTTGCCAGCCACACGATACACAATGCAGTATCACACTCTTCTGGTTTGTCAACCCTGTTTGAAATGATCCAAGTCTATCGGGTTGCGAACCCATTGTGCATGATCATCTTTGTAACAAGTCAGTGGTGGATACCAGCACACAATCTGCGTATCTCTCATACCGCTCCAACTCTTCTGGTTTACCTGTACGACGATCCGTTCCATGATAATGAATAACGATACCCGCATCAGGGGCTACCTTGCGAATCATTGGCAAGAGGGCATACGCACCATGTACATGTATGACCCCCTTGCAACCTTTGCACCTGTTACGTATCTCTTTGTGATACCCGTGGTTGGCTACCTGTCTTCCTTGCTGTATTCCACCACTGTTCCCGCCACCTACCTTCTCTGATGTCCTGCCGTGTCGCCACATACGCACTCTTTGCACCAACGGGTCAATGGACGACTTGTATCCTGTATATCCATAGTAACTGCACGTCCCCCCAGGATATCCAAATCCTTGTAGACTAGTTCGACATCATGCGTCTCCCTCTGATACTTGGCAAGTATCCCAGGAACGCCTGCATGAGAGCCTACATGAATTATCTTCATAACACACATTTTGACTATATCAATAAAAATATCACTATGGGGTCTGTCTTGACACGTAACATTAAATGTATGTCATATACTACCAGTCTAACTGTCCTGCCGGCACGTCTCTAGAATTATTAAAAATAATCAATGATGCCAACAGCTAGTTTCTACCATCTTGTAATTTTTATCTAGGATCATCGCAGACCAAGTTCTGCTATAACCTTGTAAAAACACAATAACTTGTTGCAAACTAGCTCAAATTTACATCAAAAAGTTGACTGCCAAAACATATAGTTGCACTCTCCTAAGGTCACTTGCTCTGTTTTATGTTCAGATACACTCTCTACTTGAATTCCTATATCTTTTTGTCTCGAAATACATCATTCTAATTTGGACCTTTGTCTGTACTGATAGTTTAAATAATTACTAGTTTTTTACACTTTGATGATCAGAGCACATAACTATCTTTATACTGTTTTACCTATCTTTACGTTAGCCCTACTATTCCGAGGATTCTTTGTTACAGAGGCATACGCATACTTGGACCCTGGTAGTGGAAGTGTGATAATTCAAATGTTAATTGGCGCGCTAGCAGGCGTTGGCATTACTCTGAAGATTTATTGGCACAAGATTAAAGAGAAATTCATCAAGAACTAAATTGTCTGTACCCTCACACCACTTTGAACCCAGTTCCTTTAGAGATCCCAGCGGCTTTTTATTTTATTCTGGTGATACGCTGTACCGCCAAATCAACTCGTCCTACAAAGAAGATTATGAGCATCTGATGACCTCTGGTCTTTATGAGAAACTAGTGGAATCCCACCTGCTTGTACCCCACGAAACATCAGATGTTGTTACTCCCATTCACAATAAAGACAAGTCTTTTAAAATAATCAAACCCTCCATAATTCCATTTGTATCATATCCTTACGAATGGTCATTCAGCCAGTTAAAACAGGCTGCACTAGCCACACTTGAGATTCAAAGCATTGCTATGGATTTTGGAATGACACTAAAAGACAGCAGTGCATACAACATTCAATTCAAAGACTGTAAACCCATTCTAATTGATACTTTATCCTTTGAGATGTACAAGGAAGGTGATATCTGGAAGGCGTACAAACAGTTCTGCTCTCATTTTCTTGCCCCCCTTGCATTGATGGCCCACAAGGATATACGCCTCAGTCAACTGCTACGAAACTATGTAGACGGTATTCCACTTGATATGGCAAGTGCTCTTTTACCTACCAAGATGTTTCTCTCATATTCGTTGCTAGCACACATTCATGCCCATGCAAAAAGTCAGAAACATTACGGGGATAAAAAAGTCAAAATCGCAAAACAGAAAAAATTGTCCAAGAATCAGTTCGTTGGGTTAGTCTCCAGTCTACATTCCGGGATACAAAAATTGAATTGGTCTCCCAAGGGGACCCAATGGGCCGATTATTACTCTGATACGAACTATTCTGAACAGGGGTTTGAGCAAAAAAAGAGGGTTGTATCTGATTGGCTCGATGATGTAAAACCCTCTGTTGTGTGGGATCTAGGTGCGAATACTGGTGTGTTTAGTAGGACTGCCACCTCTAAAGGGATTTTTACCGTATCATTTGACATTGACCCTGCAGCAGTGGAACAGAACTTTTTGAGTGCACAAAAAGATAGAGATGCTAATATTCTGCCACTGTTACTTGACTTGACTAATCCTAGCCCCAGCGTGGGGTGGGCCAATTCAGAGAGAAAGTCGTTTGTTGATAGAGGGCCTGCAGATACGGTTATGGCTTTGGCCCTGATACATCACTTGGCAATCAGCAACAATCTTCCGTTATATAGGATTGCCACATTCTTTAAAACAATAGTATCCCGATTCTTGATAATTGAATTTATTCCAAAATCTGACTCTCAGATAAGCAGATTACTTGTAACACGAGAGGATATCTTTGCTGATTATACTGGGGAGACCTTTGAGAAAGCATTTAGTGATTTTTTTGATATACGTCAAAAACTCAAACTTGGTGACTCTGAACGAGTTTTATATCTGATGAAAAAGCTGGCAGTATGATGAAATTTTTGTTAACTAGGTCTAGCGTCATTCATCCATTTCTGTTTGCTGTAATACCTGTTCTCTTGCTTGTCTCTTTGAATATTGACTATATACATCTCGCTGACATTATTTTATCAATACTGGTTATCATTCTGATTGTAAGCAGTTTGTGGTATCTATTAAATCTCTTATTGAAAAACAAGATGAAATCTGGATTGATAGTATCACTCGGTCTTGTGTTATTTTTTATGTATGGACACATTTTTAATATTTTTAATAACGCTATGATTGGTGATTTTGAGATTGGACGTCATCGTTATTTGATGGGATCTTTTCTTCTGATATTCGGCGTTGGTATTTATTCCATCTTAAAGACTAAGAAAAATTTTGTAGAATTTACAACAATTGCAAATGTTATTGCTATAGTTCTAATACTTGTTTCGGCATCTAACATCACTGTATCCTTGGTAGAGAACAGTTTTACTGAAATTGCAGATAATAATATAACTTTTGATACTTTGTCTGCATCTGCACTTGGATACACTCCCAACGTATATTATATTATCTTGGATGAATACACCAATTCTAAAGTTTTAAAAGAACTATTCAATTTTGATAATCAAGATTTTATATCTGAATTGGAATCAAGAGGATTTCATGTTGACAAAAATAGTCATAGCAACTATCCTCAAACATTTCTCTCAGTTACATCTTCATTGAATATGGAATATCTAAATTACCTTACTGATACAGTTGGAGTCGATTCGTCTGATTCAACTTTACCTTTAAAACTATTGAATGATAATAAAATATCTAAAATTTTTAAATCTTTAAACTATACAGTTGTACATACACCTATATATCCTAACACTATAACGTCCCATGATTACCAATTATGCCCACATCCTGGATTTAGTAGTCCATTCCATAGTCTTTTGTGGGAATCCACTATATTACATCCGCCACTTTCTGATATCCCTACGGAACATTTTCGTACTGGTCAAGTTTTATGCAAATTTTCTGAATTATCTGATTTGCATAACGTCATTGAAGAACCATTCTTTGTTTATGCACATTTTCTATCTCCTCATGGTCCATTTGTGTTTGGATCTAACGGTGAGATTAAACAACCTAAAAAAGTCATTCCTGGGAACTTTAAATTAGAGGACAAAAATGATTATGTAGAACAAGTTCAATTTATCAATAAAAAAGTGATTGAGATGATCGATATCATATTACTTGAAAGCACTTTTCCACCTGTTATCATTTTGCAAGGAGATCATGGTACTTTTAGCCTTTTTACCGAACCTTCCTCAAACTGGCATCACAATCCAAGTGATGCAGCTATCCAAGAAAGAATGTCCATCCTTAATGCGTATTATCTGCCCGATCAAAACAATGAGTTGATTTATAATGGAATAACTCCTGTTAACTCGTTTAGATTAATCCTTAATGCATATTTTAATGGGGATTTTGAGTTACTCGACGATAAAAATTACTTTAGTGGTTATGGTTATCCTTATAATTTCACTGATGTTACCACTATTCTTGTAACAAATTCTCCGACAGATTAACTATTTTGATATGTCTTTATAATTCATCTTGTGTATTTTCTACTCTGAACATAACCCTGATAGTTTTTGTATAATATGTACAGTCTTTAAAGTCATGGATTGGAAATTTTATATTTTTTCCATCTCTCTGTGTCCAAACTCATATCCATCGTTAGTTTGGGTCCTGAATAATCCTTGATAGTCATAGGTTCAACATCTGGAGTCGTAATCTTTGCCAATTCATATACAGAGATCTTTTTATCTCCTACAATATGCACAATTCCTGTCATCTCTTCTCTTTGTACATCTCTTATTCCATGCGCTACCCCATCTGCAAATAGATAAGTCCCATATCTGTCTGTGAATGCTTTAGGATATGGCCACCTTTCCTTTGCAACAAAATTAGTTCTTGCAATTAAAAATTCTGGTAATTTTCTAATTTCGCTCTCTCCCACCAGTTTTGTGAGTGCGTAAAAATTCTCAGGATATGGTATGGAACTCTCTTTGTACATCTCGTGATGCCCGTCAAACACGCACGCAGTACTCACATAGATAAACTGAATCTTTTGTTTTGATTCTAGTACTGCATCTACAAGATTTCTTGTACCCTCGACATTGGTTCTCCATGCTAGTGGCTGGTCCTCTTCACAAGGTCTTATTCCAGTAAGAGCACCGGCATGAATAACTGTATCAATATCTGGGTGTTTTTGAAAAAATTCTAGCACTTGCTCTCTATTGCCAATATCTAGCTCTTTGTGCGTTGGCACTAGGGCACCAGGATATGTCTTTTGTAGTTCTGAGCCTAACGCCCCTGATGCACCTGTGATAAAAACTGTCATGGTATCCCTCCTGTCACCTCTTAAATATCGGTCCCTGAGTATACACTTTACGTTGAATGGATTTTGAGTTAAAGAAGGATTTGTAGTTGCTGTATCTGTCCTGCTTGTAGTTTTTTATGTCGTTTCGTATATGTGTCTTGAACTCTTTTACCGCATATGAGATACCTTTACTGGCTTTAAAATCAAATCTTTCCACCTTTTTTCCACTTACACGATAGTCCCTCTTGTCTATGATATCTTTTGACAATTCTATCCTAGTTGGAACTATCTTCTTTACATCTTTTGCCATCTGATTAATTGTGAGATTCTTCCAAATTACATTGTATATGCCCTCCATCTTGTTTTCTACTGCAAAAACAAATGCCTCTGCCGCATCATCAACATGCAAAAACGGTCTCCATTGCTCTCCCCCAAATACCGTTATCTTTTCTTTGTTCATAGCTTGTGCAATAAACAGATTAATTGCCAAATCAAATCTCATTCTGTATGATGCACCAAACAATGTGCCCAATCTCAATATTGTAGGATAGTCATACGCTTGCAGTATTGCCCGTTCTGATTGGAACTTTGACAAACCGTATGAATCCAACGGATTTACCTCTGAGCTCTCTGTAATTAGTTGGTCTGGTTGAGCACCGTACACAGAGCACGTACTAGCAAAAATAAACTGTTCAATTTTATAGATTTTACACAACTCGGCAATGTTTCTTGTTGCCATAAAGTTGATCTCCATTGATGTCTTTGGATCTAGTTCCGCTGACTGGGTCCCAACTATTGAGGCTAGGTGAATCACTGAATCGATGTCTTTAAGCGATCTGCCTACTATGGCCAAATCTCTGATATCACCCTGTACAACCTCTAGCTTTTTGTTGTCTTGTATGTCCTTGATAGAATCCTTCCCAAACAGAAAGTTATCTAGTATTCTGACATGATGACCGTTTACCAGCAACTTTCTTGCAAGTACAGAGCCTAGATACCCCGCTCCTCCGGTTAGCAGTATCTTCATCTGTCTTTTATCTCCCAAACATTACCAAAAGTGTTAGGATCCAACCTCTCATCATCAGGATTATCTCTATCAAATACTTCTGATGAGATTCCCAATATCACTGTATTATCTGCAAGCGACATCCATCCGGTATACACACCTGTTGGTATAATTAAAACCGTAGGTTTCAGTGTTGATAAAACAAACGTGTTTATCTCTTTGTAAGTTTGGCTATCTTTTCGATCATCTACTGCAACAAATTTTGCAGCGCCTGACGTAACAAAAAATCCTTTCTTTTCACGCTGATGTTTGTGGTATCCTCTAATGGTGCCTTTGGAGAAGTTTCCTGTTGAATAAACGCGCTTTATCTCAAAGGACTTGTCTCCTTCTGGAAGTATCTGTGACAAGAATCCTCTATCATCAATGAAATGTTGTACCGGATTGTTTTCTACTCCTTGAATCAATCTAACTGAAATAAAATAATGTTTTATTATTAACTCTATAGACGTTCTACTAGTATGATGTCACGTCCTCTGAACTACTAGCCAACAATAGATTTTATGCATCACTATGTTGATAGTACATGTTTCTGTATGAAAGACCGCAGACTGACATATGGTGAATTGGAGGAGGAAATCATACGCTCCTTCACAGACAGAATATCAGTACTCAATGTCAAGATAAATGCAATCGAAAAGGAAAACAATTGATTCAATAGAGTCATCGATGCACTTGAGCACAAGCTAGCATATTACGAGAATCCCAATTTACCACCATCTGCGGATTCTTTGGAATGGTGTATGCAAAAGAGAGAGAGAGAGGCACGGCAACACGCAGCAGACGCAGAGAGGAATAACAAGAGTCTAGGAGATGGGCTTTTTCCAGAAAATCGGTCATTGATCTAGTTTCTTGTTAAAAAATAAAATATCAAAAATATTCATATAAGTAACAAAGCGAAGTGTCTACATTGAAAAAACTAAACGACGGATATAGGATATTTTTCTATTTTAGAATCGGATATGCCACTTATTTTGCAGTGTTCGTTGGAATGATCAATATACTTACAAGTACTTACTTTCTTGCAATTGACAAAGTTCCTTTTTTACTTGTTATTTTTCCAACATTTGAAATCTATATTGTTACTGTAATCTCAATCGGTATTCCGATAGTCGTACTAGCTGGATGGATTCACTTAAAACAGATAGGTACATTTTCAGCTGAGCAAAATATATCTGCAGAAATTAATCCTTATCATTATAAACCTCTTCCAGGATTTTCAGAAAAAGTAATTTTTCCTGCATATCATGAAATAACCAAACTCTTAATCAAGAAAATAAATGACGAACAACTCTCTGAGGATGAAAAAAATCGATTAGATAGTCTAGAAAAAGACTTACTTAAATTAATGAATGGAGGTCATGTTGGCAACCCGCCAAAGGGGGCATTTTAAATTGAAAAAAACACTACCTTTTAGATCATGGTTTTATTTTCGAATGGGATACGCACAATATTTTGCATTTTTGTTATCGCTTGGCAATATGTTGACATTGACTTATTATCTTGCAGTGGCAAATTCTTCTACACTAAACAGTGTATTTCCTAGTTTTACAGGCTATGCTATTTTATTTGTAATTATTATACTACCAACACTCTCGTTTGCCGGATTCTTACACATGAAAAAATCTTTGGCATATTCATCTGAGGTAGATGTAGCTGCAGAGGCCAACCCTTACAACTACAAACTACCTCCAGGATTATGGAAAGAATGTGTTACACCTCTTTTGCTTGAATTGTTAATCATATCAAAGAATAACATTAATGACGAAAAATCAAACAGTGGTGATCTGGAGAGATTGCAGGCATTGGAGAAAAAGTTTGAACTTTTATCAAATGGTGGCAGTCTTCCAAAACCTGACAAATTCGATGAAATAAAACGATTATAGCATTTCGTACGTTAGAAGAGATTAGAGACTATGCATAATATATTATATCATATGAAGCTATGCAGTTTTTTGAAGTAGACTAGGATCTACGCATAGTATATCGACCAATCATTACTATCTGTTTTATGAGATGCAAGTTTGAGTGTAAATTTCCATATTGCAGTCATGAACTTCGAAAAACTACAGTTACAAAAGATCTAATTAAAACTAAGGGCAAATTAGTAATTTACTAATCAGATATTTTCAAATCTTATAATACTCATTTACTTTTTTTATTCATACTTTTCTCAAACTCGTCCAAATACTCTGTGATATTTTTTTGAAATTGCGCCTCTGAAAATTTTTCTATACTATTTGCTTGTAATTCGTCAAGATGCTTATCAAAATCCCCCTCTATTGCGCGTTGAACATGCTCTTGTGCATCTTCTATATCATCTTCGCGATATCTTAACTCTGGAATAGGTACGGTCTCTTTATTTGCAGTGTTGTCAGGAACAATTGGGATACACCCTGTCATTATCCCCTCAACAACTGAAATTCCAAATGTCTCTTTACTACTTGAAAAATATACTTTTGACTCATAAAGTGAATCTTTAATTAATTTTCTATCTACATTGCAAAAAAAGTTGATCCGTTTCTGATCTTCAATCTTTTTTAAGAGATCATTATAATAGTTGAAATGTATCGGCAATTTTGCATTGCCAAATATTTTGTATCCTGTATTGATTTTTTTTACAACATTTAGATTAAACTCTAAATTTTTTGTTGGATCAAATCGTGCAACAGTAATGACTCCTGCTTTTTTCAAAGTTTTAGATTTGTTTTGATCTATCTTTACAGGCGGGAAGATTAGTTTTGATTTTTTTCCAAATACTTTTTCGATTCTTTCTTTAGTGTAATTGGAGTTTGTAATTAAATGCACTGACGATTTTTTTAGTATTTTTGATTGAGCTTTGTGATGTTTTTCTATATAATTATAATAAATTCTCGACACCCCCAACATGTTGCTTTTTTTAACGTTTCTTTTCGGCGATTCAAGTGTGGAGTGACAATACATCACAGTTGGATTTTTAATCTCTTCTAATCTTAACCCCCCTGCATTAGAAATAAAAAGAATGTCTTCGTCTTTTATTTTTTTAAATATCTGTTTGTCCAATAATATTTCTTGTAATCTCCTACCCGGAATTTTACATAGAAGTGGATTTCTCTTGATATGTGTAACTTTGATCTGATCTGGAACTATTGCATTAGTAGTTGTAGTATATAATGTCACTTTATGCCTACTATCTTTTAAAAGATCTAATAATGAATAAGTAATTTGCTCTGCTCCGCCTAACATATCAAGAGATGCGTGAATAAACCCAATTTTCATAACATATTTCCAAGTTGGTGCTTTAATTAACTATAGTATCCTGAAAGCAGTTTGCCCCTCTCCAAAATTTGGAGATGATTGCATGCATGAACACATGTATACCAAAGATTAAAAATTGGTGTAATATACTCGCCAGATAATCCGATTTTGACTGTATATACACTCAACATGTCTTGAGCACGGTAGATGGGATCAACAGGTTCCGTGTTTTAATCTGTACTGGACATCTCATACATGGCTTGCGCTGGCTGCATGTTGTGCAGAATTACGTGCTATCTCAAATGATTCGGTACAGAGTCTTTTCAACATCAACATCAAGTCTTGTGTATCTCGTATATCCGGCGATCGCCTCGCGTAACATTTTCAGATTGATGCATAGGTGTGTCCTAGAGGCATATACGTATGTGCTTGTGTTCCGCTTTTGGCTACGCGCTATTTTACAAAAATATCTGCATTTTTATGCCTAGAAAAACAGTTGACCTGAGCGCATAGGTCCGGACAGCCTTACATGGTTCTACACATGTAATTATGGTATCTGCCATGTCCACGTATCATTGCATGCCAGACAGTGTTTTTTATTATTAGGACACACACAACGATGTTGTCAGATTTATTAGACGAATCATCAGATAAAACAGGGATGAAGGTTTCAATTATCATTCCAGTATACAATGCAGAAAAATATCTAAGAGAATGCCTAGAATCAGCTCTGAATCAAGATTACGGCAACACGGAGATAATTGCAGTCAATGACGGCTCTAAAGACGATTCTTTAAAGATTTTAGAAGAATACTCTGACAGGATTCAAATAATCTCAAAACCCAACGGTGGAACGGCATCTGCATTAAATGCAGGAATACAAGCGATGCAGGGGGAATGGTTCAAGTGGCTGAGTGCAGATGATCTGTTGTACCCATACGCAGTACAAGAGTTAGTGAATAGTACCAAAAAGTTAGAGAATAAAGAGAATTGTATCATATACTCAAATTATGACATTATAGACTCACAAGGAAAGATTTTACGACAATGGATAGAACCAAACCATAATTCAATGGATTCTTTTGAGTTTAATACAATACTATTGGATCATTACATAGGAAACGGGATCACCAGTCTAATTCACAAATCAGCATTTGATAGATTTGGCATGTTTGATGAGAATGTGATCTTTTTAGAAGATGTTGAACTATGGTTAAGATTATGTATTTTACATAAATTCAGATTACACCTTGTTCCAAAAATTTTAGCAAAGTACAGAGTTCATCAAAACCAACTTACAAAGACAAACGGTATGTGGGAGTCCATAGATAATGAAAATAAGATTAGAACGCGTATTCTAAACCAGTTAGATAAAGAAAAGCAAAGAGATTACAGGATAGCTTTGAAAAAATACAAAAGAGCAAAACCAATTATGGTAAGAGTAAGATCTGGTATCAGAGATGTAATGTTCAAAACTCTTCCAAAATCTACGACAGAGACCATAATTAAAAAATACAGGAAGAAAAGAAAGAAAAACTAGCTATTATAGAGGATTTGTTGCTGATGTGTGATAAGATTAGAATTCTGTCTAGTTGGATCTAAAATGAGCTTCATAATTAAAATAACTCAAATATTGTCCAGCTAGATGATCAAAAACAACTTCAAAAAACGACACCATTACGCAACAGTTTATAGCTGTAGTTGTTTGCCACTTGAATCAATATAACTGAAATAAGATAATGTTTTATTATTAACTCTATAGATGCTCTCTGTCACTAGTCAAACGTTTCATCAGGGAACAGCGGATCTCTCCATTTATTTCGATATGTGCTAACCTCGTTACTCCTCTGAACTTTGGGATGATTCCACCACACCTTTGGTTTTAGAATCTCTCTTCTCTTCTCTTCCAAAATTTTTACCGTCTTTTCTGCACTGTTTGGTTTACCATACGGATTCTTCCAATTATTTTTTTTACTTACCATGATATCTACTGCTTGCATGATGTGTTTCTTGTTCAAGCCTGCAACAATGTTTGAGCCTACTCGTACTGTCTCTGAACGTTCCGTACTCACCCTAATTGTCACACACGGCACCTTGAAGATGCACGAATCCTCTTGCACCGTGCCTGAGTCCGTAACGCAGCAAAACGCGTTCTTTTCTAGCTTTGAAAACTCTAAAAATCCTACGGGGTCCAACAATCTAATTCCCTTGGATAATTTTATGGAAAATTGTTTTATTGATTTGCGTGTTCTTGGATGAATGGGAAAAATTATATCTTTTTCATATTTTTTGTGTAGTTCGTTTAGTGCCTGTATGATATTTTTTAACGGTCTTTTGACTCCAACATTTTCCGGTCTGTGTGCTGTTACCAAAAAATAGTCTTTCTCTTCTAACTGTAATCTATCTAAAATCTTATTTTGTTCTATCTCTTCTCTGAAATTATGTAAGACGTCATAGATTGGCTTTCCTACCTGAAAAATTTTATGTGCGGGATGTCCTTCACGTAACAGATTCTGTTTGGTAATTGATGTGGGTGTAAACAGATAGTCTGAAATGCTGTCTATCAGTCTACGATTCTTTTCCTCAGGCATTCTCCAGTCATAGCTTCTCATTCCTGACTCTAGATGTGCAATCTTAATTCCCATCTTTGATGCTACAATTGCTGATAGTGCGGGATTTGCATCAGAGAATGAGAAAACCAAGTCGGGTCTCTCTTTTAGTAATACTTTTTCAAATCTCTGAATTAGGACTCCCAACTGTTGGGCCTGTGTACCTGAACCTACCTTTAGGTGATAGTCTGGTTTTGGAAATTTTAGTTGTTTGAAAAACAACCCATCAAAAAAATATGAATAGTGCTGTCCTGTATGCACTACTACATAGTCGCATCTTTTTTTGTTTAATTCAGTTACAATTGGCTGATAGTTGATAATATCCGGTCTTATGCCTAGTACAATCATGTATTTTAGTGACATTTCTTTAAACCCTTACTGTTCCTATATAATTTAGCACATTCTTTTTTTTTACTATGGATTGTTTGATACATTTATCCATTGTTACTCATTAACATCAATTACTCGTCCATCTCTCCTTCCTGAATGTGGTATACGATACTATCTGCCACTGTATAATGTCGGATATTCATTGCTCCTAGTGTTTTATAAAAAAATATTCGATCGCCTGATACCGTCTTACCGGATTTTTCTACCGTATTGCCTATTGGGTACCCTCCACTCTTTACAAAAGTATCTTTATAGATTGCACAGGGCATATACAGTCCGCCCTTGACAATCTTATCCTCTTTAACCCCTTTGACAAAATTTTCAAACTGTAATTGGTCAAACTCGCTATGACTCTTGCCAAAATTCTTTGAAATTGCCGTATCCCCTGATATCAGTTTTCCAGATTCTACCAGTCTTGATGTTACAATTCTATCTTTTTTTAAATTTTTTAAAAGATTCTCCAGCCAGTTCTCAGAAAACGCCATATCTGAGTTTACAAATACGATAATGTCCCCATCTGCATTATTACCTCCAAAATTCCACGCTCGGTACACTCGTTTGATGTAATACTCGTCTTTGTCTTTATTCTCAAAAATTAAATGATTGATTTTATTTTTATCAAGACAATCTTTTACTTTATCTGTTGCATCATTTGCAATAAATAATAGTTCCGCATCTGTTGTATGTCTGTTAAATGAATTTAAAACAAACTCTAAATATTTTGTTGATTTGTAGATTAAACAGACTACGGCAACCTTGAGAGTCGATAATGGAAACCAGTCTCTTGAAAATGGTTTTAAATTGATATCTTTTTCATCCTTGATTCTTTCTAGCGCCACACCTGTTTGCCCGTGCTTTTTATACATCTGATATTTTCCATCAATCTTTTTTTCGCTTGAAAAACCATAATGAATTACTTTTACATCCGTTTTACATATCTTTTTCATCCCATTTGGACTAATTTTTTTGTGCAATCCGTATTCTTCTCCAAATGCAAGATTGCCATTATTTTTCCACAATCTAATCTGCCATAACTTGTGCCATAGCTCATCAACCCTGTATTCTGACATACTCTTCCAAAGATTAAACTCTAAAAATGAGAAACCATCAATATGTTTACTATCTCCGTACCTGCACAAATCCCTGATTGCGTACAGCTCACCATCCCTGTCAAAGACCTCGTCTGCATCAAGCCAAGCTATCCAGTCCGGGTTTAGAGCTAGTCCCAACTCTAATAATTCTTGTTTATGTGCAATCTCGCTTTTAAAATCATTTACAGTAGATCTGATTATATTTTTTGTAAATTTAGAGGCAATTTCATAACTGTTGTCAGTTGACCCGTCATCATAAACTACAATGTCATTGCAGAATCTTGATAGATGTTTTAATACCCTCTCCAAATTTCCTTTCTTGCTCTCATTGTGCATCTGCAAGAATCCAACTAGCCGTATATCGTCTGATTCTTTTCTTTTCAAATCTCTTAATTGACTTGATGCAATTTTTTTAATTGTATAGGCTTGAATTGTAGGCCTTACAAATCTTCTATATGCTGGACCTAGAACTTTTCTCCTAATTGTTAATCTGTTCATTGACTAGTCTACTCCAGTTTTTTATCCATGTGATTTTATCTAATCCTTTTTTAAGTGCCTCCTCTCTGGGCTTGTCCATGCTCGGTTCCCAATCCCAAAACACTCCAGTCTTTGTAGTGTCTACAGGCAGATTACAAAACATTGCCTCTACTGCCGCCAATCCGAAACTCTCTACAAGACTTTTTGCTACTAGCAAATCTGAACAGTTGTACAGCTCTGCAAGAACATCTTGTGATATTTTATGAAACGTTACAAAATTATGACCTGAACCAATATCCACGTCCTTTAAAACCAGAATATAAAAACTTGCAGTATCCGATTCCATCATTTTTTTGATTTGTTTAAAGCCTTTTACCTCATGTGTACTGCCAACAAATATCTTTATCGTTTTATTAGATGGCAGACCATATTTTTTCCTCAACTCTTTTTTCTGGTTAATCGGTCTGAACAGCTCGTGATCCACACCCATTGGAATAACCTTGAACTCTCCTGACTTGTGATACATGTCTGCCATAAAGTTTGAGTTTGTGACTTTGATGGAATGATTCAGCGACTCTAGTTGTAACTGTAGTCTGCTACCGTACGACTGTCTTCCTCTAATCTTTAATCTCATCTTTAGCATGAATGACTCAAACAACAATGCTTTCATCTCTATTAACGGATCTTGTAAAAATGAGACTGTCTTGTAATCTGTCAGTCTTCCCCAACAAGCATTCTGAATAACTAGATCCGGGTTTATCTCTCTAATCTTTTTATCTAGTGGAACGGTTAACTTGGCAGTACTAATTGCTACTGTATCTGATAGCTCATCTTCAAGCCTTGACCAAAACGTCTCTTCATTTGCAACTGTTCCTCTGATATAATCATTTAATATTACAATCAATACTTTGTTTACTCTGAAATGCCAAACATATTAAATGTATTTTATGGTTTTAATTATCATGTTTCACAAATTAGATACAATCTTACATAATCCCAAGATATTACTAGCTAAACTTAAAATTTGTAGTCGGCAACAAGTCTCCATTAAAAAAAATCGAGATTTGATGATTAAAGTCTGCGATGAGATTGACGTTTTGTTATCTAAAGACAAGCCAATTAACAAGATTGTAGAATCTGTCAGCACCAAATTCAATTTTATCAAATATCCCATTGTTTGGTATTCGCTTGTCCGAAAATATCATTTAAAGACAGTCGTTGAGACTGGCGTTAGCATGGGTTGGTCATCGTTTATGATTCTGACTGCTTTACAAAGAGAAGACTCTTCTGGCAGGCTGTACTCTATTGATATTGACTCATCTGAAACCGTACAGCAAGATGGCGGTGTGGGGTATCTTGTTCCTGACCATCTAAAAGAAGAGTATTGGAATTTAAGAATTGGTAATGTCTGTGAACTCTTGGAGCCTTTACTGTCTGAATTGGACAAGATAGATATGTTCATTCATGACTCTGATCACTCTTATCAGATTATGTACTTTGAATATAATCTTGCATGGAACTTTTTAAAAGATGACGGATTCTTATGCTCCGATGATATTACTCACAGTAACACCTTTGATGAATTTATAGGACAGCACAAAAACAACCTGACAAATCTTTGCAAGTTTCAAGAGATCTCCCGTATCTCTGATGATGTCAATAAGAGATCTATGATAGGCTTTTTTCAAAAAACCATTTCTTGATCTCTTCGTTTAAAAATCACAATATCAAATATTCATACAAGTCACAAAGTGAAGTGTTTACATTGGAAAAACTAAATTACGGATTTAGATTATTCTCCTATTTTAGATTGGCATGTCGCAGATAAGGCGATATGTCAGACAGGGGGATACTCTAGAAAAAAAAACAAGACACAGCCAATCATGGTTGGTATAACACCAATAGAAGAGGTGAACAAATGGAGAGCCGGCATGTATCAAACTATTGCAAGATACATAGATGGGATATACAATTGTAACACAGGATGAATTACACCAAGGACACCGCAATGTCTGCAAAATATTGGGCAAAACTGTGCCTATACATTCATGTTATGGAGTAGAGGATTTCATAGATTCTCAATGATATGCAGCATGACACAAGACGGCAGACAGTTTTTTAATCACTCTCAGACTGTCGACACCGCTTACTTCCTTTCTAGAACATATGGACAAGGTGTACAAAAAGGCAGGCAAGATGGTACTGATATCAGACAAGGCACCGTGGCATATATCAGGATGCAGAAATATTCTTTGCAGAGCGCGACATTATTGTCCTGTGGTATACTATAGGATATCCGTATCTGAATCCCGTAGAGGAGATGGAACGTACTCGCGTGCAATGAATCATTTCCTACGTTATGCAGACAAGAACGCACATCTGGTAGCGGTGTATGAGTTTATCAGGGTACACAAGTTTGATTATAATTTTAAGAAATTCCAGAAGAGAAACCCGCCCAAAGGAATCATATAGCCGTTCATAAAGATGGATGGCTACCTGCCAAACCCCGACATTGTATAACATTAGGTATCGTCCAAACCTGCACAAAAACAATGGTTGTACGAATAGTTTGATCTTTTGTACGTATCATGTTAGTACCTGCATTTTTTTCCAATGTGATATGTATAGCCATACATGAATCTGAATTTTAATTTTCCATGTATTTTTTTTTTGCGCTTTTGGCATATTCCCAAGACAAGAGGTATTACCCTATGATGGTCTAAAATACCATGTACAGAAACTCGTGCACGTTGCTATATTGCCATCATCATTATACAAGTAGCAAGATAAAAATAAACAGAACCGTTCGTAAAAATGTATGGTAGTCGTGATCAAAGAGAGTCTAACAGATATCTTTCATAACACCCAGTCAAAAAAACTCAACTATGTATGGGGGAATAATACACTATGAAATGGAACTCGTTTACGATGGCCCATAACGAGGAAGACGAGATAGTGCAAACCATACAACATATCAAAAATCAGTCCATTCCTCCAAACAAGATTTTTGTACTTGATGACGGTTCTACTGATTCCACAGGTGCCATACTTGACTCTATGCCAGGTATAGAGGTAAAACATTTGGCGCCTCATCATGCTGAGTTGGGCGGCAGTATGTATGACCAAAAACGAAGTGACCTTATGATGCAGGTTTCTTCTAAAAATATAGATTACAGTGTAGCCGTTGATGCAGATACAACACTACCGCCTGATTACGTAGAACGTATTACGCATCATATGAGACGAGATAACGTCATGGTCGCATGTGGTACTGATTCAAGCGAACCGCGTGTTATCCCAGCTGAATCTGGAATGGTAGTTGACACCAATTGGTTTTTGACTGCGTTGCCATCATTTCCTTCAGCAGTAATAGTTGCTCATGCTGGACTTGATGGGTATAAGAGTGCAGTATACCGTGATATCGAATTATTGTATCGACGAAAAACTGGAACCAAGTACAATGGAGCTCACTACATGAGCCGTGGAGCACTAAAGCGCCGTTGTGGATACCCAATACCATTTGTATTGTATGATACTTTGACAACTAGATCATTTAGTGTATTTCGAGGCTATATGAGATATAGAGAAGAGATGGAATCCGAATCAATCCGCAAGTGGTTTCGAAAGTTTTGCTATGCAAGAATGCGAGAGAAGATTGGTCTTCATACAAACATGTTCAAACGTACCAGCACCGGGGTGTACATACTACCCACTTGATGCTATCCAATTATGTGTTTTGTATGTTATAGATACAGTTCAGATTCCTGCAAATTACCTCAGCTTTATGTTCTAGGATGTAGATCATCTTTGCTCATAGGATTACTAGTGTTTTTCGTCTTATTTTGGATACGGATTATTTTAGGACTATCATGGTATAGAATGGCTGTCTCTGACTAGGGCAGTTTAGAGATTCGATTTTTGAGATTCTGGTATAAAATAAATAATTAGGCTCTGTCAACTTGATGAGGGGTAATTCTTGATGTCAGCTGTCAAGGAGTAACCTGACCATCAATAATCTAGTTGTGATTTGATGATTACGATCTGCTCTAGTGTGGATGTCAAGTATATGTTTGATTCATAAAATTCTTTTTTGTAGTCTTTATTGGAGGGCCATCTGCAATACTTTTCAATATGCGCTGGATCACGTTTTATAGCCTCTCGTTGGCCGCATAGATTAAATGTTTTAACCAGGAACTGTTTAACGAAATTAGGATATATGGGGAAAAACGGAAGGCCGTAATGGGGTTCTATCAAGCCATATTTGTATGGCACTATCACAATATGTTGCTTAGCAACGCGCCTAATCTCTGAAATGGTTTTTTCAAAAGGCGTTTTTTCTGTAATGTGTTCTAACAAACCAATAGAAATTGCCAAATCAAACTGGTTGTTTGTAAACTGACTCAAATCTTGAGCATCCTGTTGTATATATTTAAAATGTGGGTGAGTGTGTTTCACACTTTGCGGATCGACTAAATCTATTGCAGTTACACTCCAAGTTGATGGAATAAAATCCTCAAATGATCTTCCGGTTAAGCCGCAACCTATGTCAATTACACTCGTATTTGAGTCTGTTTTAACTTTTGATAATGCATCAGTGATTCTATGTCTTCGTCTTGCATGAAGAATTTGTTTAACAATATGGATATTATTTAAATTCATGATTAGGGGTATAACAAATATTCTATTTATCAAGGTATAGGTTTGATCTACTATATTTTGATCATTCTTTGTCGTACTTTATCATGCAAAACACAAGATAACCTTACTTGTTACATGATTCTTTACATCAAACGTACCTGTTCAGATTGCCTATGATTCATGCCTACTCACTTTTCATCATGCGTTGTTTGGAGGCATAAATCAACAAAAGACGTGAACAATTGCGAATTATTTATAAAATATCTGGGATGGGTCTTGATTCCGAATTTTATTATTTTTATACCGCTTGGACTATTTTTACTCTAGAGACAAAAATTTTGAGAAAAATACTATAATTTTATCATTGTGTATAATGATGCTGCCTTTTCTGTATGCTTATTTTATCTTCCATTTCACAGAGACTAGATTTTTTTATGTCTTGTTTCCAATGTTCTCTGTTTTATCTGTGCTGGCAATCCATAAAATTATCAAAAGACATGATAAATCCACTATAATTATAGTTGTTATAATTTCAGCTATTATAGTATCATCAGTATTATTCTATGATTATAAAAAAGTAGACTATGAACATTATCTGGAATCATTTGAAATTATGGATAAGATATCTCCTATGATATCTGGGGTTAATCCTCTTTATCGTGAATCAACTTATTTGGCAACAAGCCAAACAATTGAAAGATGGCCGAACTCATACACCGACACACGATTGAATATGACTGGTATTCATCTAATATCTATGGATAATTTTGATTCTTTAGCGGATTACATTATGGAATCAAGAGATGAAGGTCTGACTCATATTTTGGCGGATAGACGTATGGACTCAGGTCCCTTATAAACAAAGACATAATTTTTGCAAATTCGTGCCTAGATTTGTTTGGGACCTGAGTCCATACGGATAGAAAACAGATACAGTTAAATCCATTTGGAGCCGCACTTGCTAACGAAAAACACATACGAGCAGATTTTCTTGTGGATGTGTTTGACAACGAGGATGGTTATCCTTTTCTCAAAAAAGTCTATGATTCAAAAGCTGATGGATATGACTATTATGTCAAAGTCTTTGAAATAGACTATGATGGTATGCTTCTTGGTGATAGAATAAGCTTTAACTGATGTGCAGTGATATACTGTTTTGGATATTCATTTTCAATAGTCTCGCTGGAATATTACACGGCTAAATTTAATACATTCTGCATCTTGGTAGGACGACTTGTTTGTCTAATCTTGTTTTCAACTAGTTAAAGCTTAAAAAGAATGGACAGATTTACTGCTTTTATGAAGTATGCAGTTACCGGGGGTGCAGGATTTGTCGGCAGTCATATTGTAAGGCTACTTGTATCTGCTAACCACGATGTTATAGTAATTGATAATCTGCATACAGGTAAGATGAAGAATCTTGATGATGTTATACAGGATATCGATTTTTATGATGTAGATATCAGAGATATGAGCAAATTAGAAAATGCTTTAAAAAATGATGTCGATGGTATCTTTCACCAAGCTGCCTTGACATATGTGCCCGAATCGTTTACAATGCCAGACGAATATTATGATGTCAATGTGCGTGGAACTGAGAACATCTTTAGAGCTGCTAAAAACCATGATATCAAGGTTGTTTATGCTAGCAGTTCAAGCGTTTACGGTGATTCTAAACAGGTTCCCATTGTTGAAACACACCATAGGAATCCAATCAATCCGTACGGTCTAACAAAATTACAAGGCGAGATTTTAGCTTCAAAATACCACAACGACGGTGTCAGAATCATTGGTTTGAGATATTTTAATATTTTTGGAAGAGGGCAAACGAGTTCCTATGCAGGTGTTGTTACTAAATTTCTTAAAAAGATCTCTGCAAAACAAGATCTTGTGATATTTGGGGACGGTACACAAGTTCGTGATTTTATTTATGTAACTGATGTCGCAAGAGCCAATCTTGCTGCAATGCAAAATTCTGTAGAATCTGGGTTCTTTAATATTGGTACTGGAGTGCCAACTTTGATAAAAGAACTTGCAGATACTATTATAGAATTATCTTGTCAAAAGGTTGGTGTGGTATATGAAAAAGCATTAGAAGGTGATGTCAAAGCAAGTTTGGCTGATACCACAAAGACTGAAAAAATACTGAATTGTAAGTATGAAATCAGTTTGAGAGATGGTTTGAGGTTGTTGTTGTTGTTAGATAAACGCTAGTAAGAGATTACATTTTGGCGTAATACGGTATTGCTAGGCATACACTCACTTTTTTCTAGATACTATGCTTGGGTACAAATATACATTATCTTACAAAATCACAAGTTCTGAAACCTAATTTGCAACCTTTGAAACATACGACATTCCGACCTCTTTTGTCACTCTAAAGGTATTATCAGCAAACGATTCCAGCTCTTGTTCGTGTGAGACCAAAATTATCTGCTGGGAGTCTATCTCTCGGAATATCTGCCCTATCTTGTCTAGTTGTGCCCTGCTAAACCCGTCAGTAGGCTCGTCTAGTATCAGCAGATTTGATTTTAGGCTCTCAGTCTCCTGGCGCATAAGCGTGTTCAACGTCAGGCGATATGCCAATGCAACACTGGTCTTCTCCCCTCCGCTAAAGTAGTCAGTTGGCAACTCCACGCCGTCTTGTTCTACCAACGGTGTAAAGTCCTCGTCAATTCGAGATGATTTTGTAGGGTCCTCTATCATCTTTGAGAACCATTTTTGATATATTTCGTTAAAGTTTTGCTGGATTGATACCATCACCTGCTTTTCAATTACTCCCATGGTGGTAATAAAAAAGTCAGTCATCCATGCATGATAGTTGCCCAGTTTTGTGTATTTGTCTTTGTATTGTTGTGCAGTATCTCTCTCTCGTGTCAACCTGTCTTTTGTGTTGTGCAGTCCCTCAAGATGTGTTCCGGCAGCACCGATCTCCCGCTCCAGTCTAATCTTTTTGTCTCCAACCAGTTTCATCTTTTGCTGTACACCTTGTATCTTTTGCGCAATTCCATAGAATCGTTCCAGTTCTGTAATTTTCTCAGAGTGTTCTTTTTTGGCTTTTCTTATATCAAAACCCAAGTTATTTTTTGTCAATGTGTCATCTTTAATCTTGGTCTCTTTGTTGGTTATCTCATCTTGTAATCTGGCAATATCCTTTTGCGCATTCTGATACTTGACAAGCTTGTCTTGCAATGCCCTTAGGTAATTCTCTATATCTGAGTGTTCACTAGCTAGAAAATCTCTGTTCTCATTCTCATCATCTGCTACAAAAACTAATTCTTCCACTCTCTGCATCACTTCTCTTTTACTTTTTAACTGCTCTCTCTTTGTGTTGATATCTTGCAGTATTGGAATCTGTTTTTCCACATTTGTCTTTTCCTTCTCCAGTCTCCCAATCTCTAACATCAGTCTCTTGTATGCATCTGCAATATTATGCAAAACCCCTGCAACCTCTTCTAACTTTTGATTATTCTCATCTATCTTGTCTCTTCTCCTTTGCGCCAAATCACTTGCATATCTCTCATCTATCGCATTCTCACATACGGGACACTGCGCATCAATCTTGACTAGCTCATCAAGATTCTTCTTGATATTCTCATTGTCAAGCTCTAACTTTGTCTTGATATTCTGGTTCTCTTCTCGTCTATCTACGAATTGTGCTAGTTCTGCCTCTGCTTTTTTTACATTCTCGTCTATTCTTCGAACCTGTTCCTCCAAATCTGCCTTTGTTGCATGTATATCACATGATTCAGACAAGTCCTGAATCTGTGATTCCAACGATTCGAATTCTGCCTCCAACCCAATCAGTTTGTCCTTGTTCACTCTGGCATCTGCTATCTCTGCCTCTATCTGGTCTAACCCCTTACTAGTAGGCATCCGAATCTGCTCATACCCTGTTATCTCTTTTTGTTTTTTTGTAATCTCTGCATTTTCTGACTTTATCTGTGCAATCACCCCTTCTAAATGGTCATTCTTGTTTCTGACATCATTTGCTAGTACTCTGATATCAGACTCTACCTGTTTTCTGTCACTGTCTTGTTTTTGCAGTGTCTCCATCTCCATGTCAGCTGCCTTTTGTTCATCATCTAGCATCTCTTTTTCTTCTCTCTGCTCGTTGAGCTTTTTCTCTGCCTCTACAATCTCTTTTGCATTATCTGATAGCTCTTCAACTATTCCATCCAAGTTCCTAAAACCCATCTGGGCCTGCAACATCTTTGTTTTTATAAAATCAGCCACAGTCTTTGCATTCCTTGATGCTATCTGATAGTCCTCTATCCCAAACGCCTTTCTTAGTGTCTCTAATCTTACATCCGGATTCCCTAACACGGTCTTCATCTCCTCTTGGGGTGTGAACACTGCATATCTGTAGATTCTGCTGTGTGAGCGTGCACTGGGAGGTTCATTAAACCTCAATATACTCAGGATTCTTGGTTTTAATTCTGATGCTGACAGCTCTTCTTGCACGTCACCCGTGGTAATCGTACCTGCAACCTGTTTTACTGACTTGGAAGTTCTTTTTAGCACCCTCTTTACACTGTGTGTAATGCCATCTACCTCAAAATCCAGTGTGACAGAACCAGAGTGAGTGTTTGTCTTTAATAACGCATCCAGACTGGTACCCACCCCAAACAGTGCAAACTCTATTGCCATCAAGATTGATGATTTGCCGGTCCCGATATCTCCCTGAAATAACGTTACGCCCCTATCAAGAGTAATGGTGGCATTCTTGAAACTACGAATGTTCTCCAGTGTAATCCTATTTAGAATCAATCCCTATCAATCCCCAGCAACTCTCTTGCATCCTGTATTACCCGTTCCTCATAGTCATTGACAGTCTCATCACCTTTAGGTTCCTTTAGCTTGTGCAACAGCTTTAGAGCTAATGCCACACCTTGGTCACCTGACAGCTCTTGTCGTTCCATCTTTACCTCTCCGATATTCTCAACTAGGATATTCTTGATTACCTCTTCCCTGTTCTCCCCCTTTACTGGAGTAATGTTGTACTCTTTTGAACTGAACTGGCTCCTCTTTATATCGACGTTTATCGCACCATTCTCTTTTAACTCCTCGCTAATCTTTGTTAACTCTACCTCTGATGTCTTTCCTGATGCCATCTCTCCTGCAACCTTTAGAATTACAATCTTCTCCTCTGTGTCAATCTTCTCCACCTTGTCTGCTATCTCTTCTTGCACTCGAGCAGACGTCTTGTCATTGGCATCCACGCTTACCATCTGGAATCCTACACGTTTTGTAGGCACAAACTCTACTCCAGTTATCTTATCCTCAAAACTTACAATGTTAAAGCCGCGCTCCACACCGCGTGCGCTTGACTCAAAGTCAGACGGATGCCCTGCAAACATTGTTCCGGGGTATGATATGGTTCCATAGTTGTCATACCCGTCCTCAATAACTTTTGTGTGCACGTGTCCTCCTGCATAGTAATCAAAGTTCCTTGGCAGCAGCGACATGGGCATGGAATCCATCTCTGGCATCCCTCTAGTTTTCAGCTCGTCAATTCCGATATGGAACTGGAATATCTTAAAACCTTTTTCTCTCTCCAGGGAGTCCCTGTCCAGACTCTGATAGTATCTTCTATCAAGACTGGTGGTCCTTCCTGGTAATCCTGTAATCTTTGCTCCGGTGGAAGAGTCCACAATAAAATCCAGTTCCAATTTATCTGTAAAGTCTTTTTGCCTGTCTGCCCTTTGTAGATACCCCACATCAGTCAGCAAATCAATTACAGAGTGATGGTTTACACTATAGTCGTGACTTCCGTACACCACATATACTGGAATCCCTCTCTCATACACCTCTTTGAATTTCTTGAATGCAAAACGCACAACCCTCATGTCGGGAAGACTGGTGTGGAACAGGTCGCCGCTAATCAGGATAAAGTCAACCTTTCTTCTCATACATACATCCAACACATCCTCAAACACTTCTTGCTCCAATCCTTGTAACCTATCTTGCTTTTGAAAACCCAGATGACAGTCAGCGAGGTGTGCAAACGAGTACATCGTTAATACATCCTAGTCTTGTACACCTTTGTATCCTTCGTTCCATCAGATACCAATTCATCAAACAACGGAATTTTTATTGGCAATGCAAACGGGACGAATATACTTGATATTATGGCCTCTCCCTTGTCAAGACTTGCAATGTTTCTGTCATCATCTGACAAATCCTGGGAGGCGCTTGCAATCACTGCTGCCCGTTCTTGTCTCATCTCATTGCCTAGTATTATCTTTGTATTTATGTTAGCTAGAACGGTCTTTGGGATTACGCTTGATAGTTGTGTAATTGCAGTCAGTCCCACCTGGAACTTTCTTCCTTCTTTTGCTATCTTGCTAAAGATGTTGTCATTCCCTGAAGAGTTCTTCATCACATCCTCACCCAACACACGCGGTGCCTCTTCTATCACTATGGTTGCAATCGGTTTGGTGTCAAGCTCCCCCCGTGCCTTGTATTGCTGGTATCTCTCTAGTATCTCGCTTGCAATTATGCTGCCTATCAACAGCTCTGCAGCATCTGAGAGCTGTGAGGTATCTATGATCACCACTTTACCATCCTCTACACTCTTCACTATCTGAGAGATAGTCTGTGTGCCCTTGGTGCCTGTATCAAATACCCTGTTATGGCACACAATTTTACCATCACCGTCAACATCAACACCCAAAGCCAGTTTGAACTTTCTCTTGAGGATAAAACGCGTCTTTTTTGCATAGTCATTTAGGTCAGGATGCTCACGCTCCTCAATTATGGCATCTATCCAGTCACGTCTGAATACCCTGTAAAACGTTCGTAATGCTTGTTCTTGCGGGTCTGTAAACTCGATTATGCCATTAAAGTGATCAGGTTTGATTGTTCCTAGGTTTACAGTCAAAAAGTTGGCACCTGCAGGCGGACTGTTAGGCGTATAATACACAAGGTTCTCGTCTGCATTTGGGTGGCTGTGCAACCCGTTGTCTGTTCTCCCCCAGTATTCGTCATGCGGGTCCAAAACTAATGCGCCTACCACGTTGTTCGAGTCAAGCACGTGCCAGAGTATGGTCTTGACCAGGTTGCTCTTACCCCTACCGGTAGTTGCAGGAATCAGTATGTGGTGAGAGAATATCTTTCTTGATGGCAGCCATACTGGAACATCGACTATTTTGGAGCCGCTACGAATCCTGCCTACAAAAAAAGAGTCATCCTGCTTCGATAGGAACTGCAGGTCGTCTTTTGTTATCTGTGAGACCTTGCCAAAGAATGATGGCAGTATCTTGGGGGTTGTAGTTGTGTGCGATTCAGAGTCCACTCTTACTAGCGCCTTTACATGTGCTATGACATAGTTGCGCAGGTTGGGCTCAAAGATGTCCGTATTGTGTCCTGTATTCTCCAGATTCAATCCTGACATCAGCTCACGCGTGTTATCAGGTATCTGGCTACCGTATGTCAGGTCAAATACCTGCAAAATTATCGTGCTGTTGTTATTATTATTACCATCGTGCGTCACTAGCAGATCGCCTAGCTCTATCTGCCTGTCCTGTTTCTCTCTGATCCTTATTTGGCCTACCTGGCCTCCGACTACCTGACCTACGACATCTAGTTCCCTCATGTTATCCCACTGCCAGATTCAAGTCGTTGTGTACCATATGTGTTTTGGAATGATTCATGATGCTCTTCTTCCATTGGGGGATTTGTGATATCTCAGATAACAGGATATTGCGGTAATAGTCCTTGTCAGACTGTCTTACACGCGCATGTGTGTCAGCATCTATTAGGCCGTACGGATAGCCGATCATTGCCAAATCGTTAGAGTTGACTGCAAGTGATGCAAATATGCAGTCTATCTCTTGTTGGTTCATTTGGTCGTATTGGTCTGCAAGAATCTCAAATCTAAAGATATGTTCAGAGTATGGGTGTAGTTTTATTACAAATATGGTACCTCTTGGATCATCTGACTTTGGTGCAGCAACAGGGATATACCATCTGTCGTGTTTTACATTCTCTGATATGTCGTATATGGCACCGAGCAATGATGATCCGCTGTCTGTGAACAAGGTACTGGTTTTTGTCAACCCACATATGGTTACACCCTTTTCTTGCCCCAACTCGAATAGTCTCTGCAGGTACTTGTGCTCTCGTCTAAATGACTTGTGCAAAGAGCCGTCTAACACCAGTATGTCACCTTGGGACAGCTCGTTTTTTACTAGCTCGCATGCAAGGCTCTTCTCTGCAAACTGTCTTGCAATGGAGCCGATTGAGTGGATTAGCGCCCTTTGATTGCTTGTTGCTATCTCTCTGTCAGTTGATAGAAATGAGAGGTCGTCTGAGAGTGGGAGCATGTCTTTGTTTCCTGTGTGGGGGAATATGCTGGTGCGGTAGTGTATGTCGCGTCTGTTGTTGTCTTTGTCTGTCTTTACCGTTGATGTGACACATGAAAAGAACTCTACGACTGGTTTTAGTAGTGGTGCTATCTTTTTCTTGCCTTCAAATATGGTATAGTACAGGCGGTTAAACTCTACAACATAGTTTGTTGCCCGTAGCAACTCTACGTTGCCTCCGTCAACATATGCTATCTTTTTGGGCGTGGCAACCTCTTTGATCTCTGTAAAGTTCTCAGGAGTTATTGGCAGACTGGTGTATCTGTCATTTTCTAACATCTTGGTTCCGGCAGTACCTTGCTCTTTTACGTTTGTTGCAAGCTCTGTTACCAGGGATTTGAGAGAATCAACTGTCATGATACGGCACCACACGCATGATACGAGTCAGAGTTTTTCTAATTTTATCTTTATGGGTTGGCGATTCTATAGGATCTTTGCCAGATTTTATTGATGTCCAAAACAATCTGATTTGTTTATCATGATACAAACATCAAATATGTTACAGTATCTACAGAGGAATCGGATCTACTTTAACTACCACGATGTCGTTTTTTTGGCTCTAGATTAATTGTATGTTTTTCCCCATTCATTCTAAAAATTATCTGTTTTTCTGAATGTTCTGTGATAACACGATCACCATAATCAAACTCTTTGTGATGATTTGGGCACAAGATCAAGATGTTGCTAGAGTGACGTCAAAAAGTCTTTGCAATTTTCAAAAACACTAGAAACATTTATAGCTTGAAACATTTATCGTCTATCGTGGAAAACCAGAATGCGGAATTAATGTATGTATACAAGAAGGAATTAAACTCAAAAGCAAAAGAACGGATGCTTGCAGTGCTAAATGTCGTAGAGGAAGGTAAAACGATTTCAACAATCGTACAGATGTTTTACAAATCTTACAACACAATTAAAAATTGGGTTATGCAATTTAAAGAATTTGGAGTTGCAGGATTGTATGAGAAACCAAGATCCGGACGCCCGACAAAAATAGCAAATCATAAGATTACAGAATTTTTTACAAATGTTAAAAACGGTATTTTTCCAAAGCATCTTGTACACAAAATAAAAAAAGATACAAGAGTAAAATACACCGAATCTGGAATACATGACATATTGTGTCGTCATAACTTTACTCCAAGTACCTGATTCCACACACAAAAACAAGGCATCTAGTGAACAGATAGAAGAGTGACAAATCCCTAAAACGGTGGATTTCGTGCGTAAAACGAGATGGTTTTGAGTTGTATGTACAGGATGAAAAAATACTGATGCATGACTATCACAAAGCGCGGTTCATGGTCGCCGGTGGGTCAAAAAATATTCCGAGTTTATTTTGGAGACATCGGAGACGTGTAATTTATGGTGCAATATCAGACTCACATCAATGTTTTTTACAGAAAAAAAAATTCAACGGTCCGACATTTCTTAAATTTGTCAAAAAACTATTGGAACTATGACAAGGTAGCCATTGTAATGGATGCAGCACCCCCGCATAAAACAAAGAAGTTTAAAAAATTTGTAAAGCAAAGTTCTAGACTGCGAATAATGTATTTGCCTACAGGATGTTCTGAATGTCATGCAATTGAAGAATGTTGGCACCAGTTAAAGATTCAACCTTTCATGTGTGACTGCCATGAACATGTTAGTGACCGTGCACGAGCCGCAATGAAATACGTGAGAACCGCTCCATTCAATCAAAATATTGAACAGTATCTGTGCAGAAAATCAATTGCAAAGATTTGATGACGCCACTCGTATGCACTCAGGTCCGGTGTCTGCGTAGGCACAAAAAAACGTAGCACATTGTAAAATCACGCCTAGAACTAGATGGAACCTGAGTGCATACCGCCACTCTAAATATACGTCAAATAGACCTAAAAAATTAAGATTTGGACAAAGCCTAGATCGTAGATAAACTTAAAATTGTAATTCTTGTATTCACTTGTGTGTTACCTCCAAAAGTTACAGAGGAAAACTTTCTGGATCTGTTTGCAGACTATGCAAACTGGAAATACTCTGATACGGTATACGACTATTACGACGTGTGTCCGTACGACCTAGATTTTGACAGTGACGAGCTGGTATACAAGCAGATCGTGACGTGGCTTATGTGTGAGAAGAAGAATCTCTTCGGCAAGACGGTGCTTGACGAGTTTGTAGACGAGTTCGTCGACGATACAAGGCTTGCATCAAAGATACTTCAGATGAAGAACCTCGTGTACGATACGTTCCTCGTAGAAAAGGCGGTAGATGCAAACAACAGGATGCTTATAAGATCCACGTCAGACGGAAGGGTGTTTACAGTTGAGATGATGGGAAGCAACCCTGGCATCTACTCGAAGGGGAGGTTAATTATTGGTAGAATACACCCGTGGCACGACAACGGCACGTACCGAACCACGGGGATCTTCCACGTGATAATAAAAGAAGGCCGTGATCAGCATGAGGGTTACAGATCGCTTAACTCTGAGATGTTCAACAACCTCCACCAAATGTTGGAGCGGGATCTCCAGAAGAAGGCAGAGTCATTAACGATCCCGTCAAATCCAACGATGGGCCCTCTGCTCAAAAAATTTCCGATAGACTGGGTGAACGGAATATGCGACTCGCTGGGGATAGACACGCAGCATGTCAAAAAGAAGAAGATCAGGATAATCAAGTCGATCCTCACCTCTGAGGACTCCCTGAGGCGTGTCGTCTCCGGCCTCTCCGAGGATGAAAGGATTGGGCTGAGACTGGTCTTCGCAAAAGACTGCGCTGCCAAGTACTCGGATCTCTGCAGGAGGGTTGGGAAGGATGATACCGGCCTGAGGTGGGACAAGATGCCCGCTTCTGTTGTGGGGAGACTCAGGCGGCACGGGCTGTTGATGGTGGGAAAGAAGAGGATTATGACTAGGACATACAAGATGGCCGTCATTCCTACAGACGTTGCACGTCATCTTGGATCCTGCCTGTAGGTGAGGCGCCTTGATCATCACATCTTTGTGTAAATCATCATCATCATCATCATCATCATCTGCATTCCAAACACCATCTGTACGCCTTTATTTTTTTCACACAGGCTTGTAAACTAGAACTATCTTGGCATTTCACACGAATGTCAATTTAATCGCACAGTTACTAGCCCAATAGGAAAAGTCAAAAATGTAATTGGATAGTTTTGACCCGGATTTACGCCGTAATATGCTACGTTCCCAACATACAATGATATACCGTTTAACTATTTATATCCAAGACTGTTAGCATGATACTGATTAAATCAACACGCTTTGCTTTACACGTTTGTTTGATGCTGGTGCAAACATATGGATAATTGAGATGGCGTACAAGTGGGCAAGGATTAGAGCGGTTTCTGCAAGTGACAAGCGACTTGGCATTGATCCCAAGACCGTCAAGCAGAACGTCATGGATATTGAATCAAGCATTAACTGCATGGGTAATATCAAGAGACAATGCAAGAATATTACTCAATCCACAGAAATCATAGAGAAAAAGATTGTAGATGAAGAACATGTCATAAAGGGAAAAATCGCTTACATCATACAATCTATGGACGGCATAAATCCATCTCCTGAACAATAATACTGCCTAATCTCTTCATTACGTAAGCCAGTAGATGGAATTGTACTTTTTCCTAAATCCATTTTGTTTCCCAACTTCGATAAAGACATCCGAGTTGCCACAAAGAACATGGTTCTCGCGTGACTTGACGCTGTTTACGGATAAATTAATCGCAAAGTGCGAAATGTCTGAATTAGAAAATAAAATTTGCTAAATTCTCATATTTATGAATAAAAACAAATCAAAAACAATATTTTTGTAAATATTGGAGATTAAAAGTGGAGAATGTGAGTTGTTTATAGTCACATCAGAAGTTAAAAATGTACCCCTATCGCACACACTGCAAATAATATTCTAAATCTTTGTCTGTTGATTTTATGATCTTCTTGACCAATACAATGAGCAACACTAGGAATACACTAGCTGTCGTATTTGTTTTGACATGCTGCCCAAACTTGATCTTAAACACTCTGTTTATTTTTCGTACTGTCGTATACCACGTTGCACACAGTCATAGAGAGAAAGAACATAAAGACTCTGATCGCATGATTTCGACTACCTGTGCGTGCACGCATCTGCTCAACTGATTTGAAGTTGTTCTCTATGCATCAGCGCTTTTTGTATTCTTTAGGAACGTCTTTCATGGTGCGTTTTATGCGCCGGCGTTCTACATTTGTGGCATACGTCAGATACTCCCATCTTTTTTTGCCCCTCTTTTCCTCGAGGCGTTTTTTTATTACCAGCCAAAACCTGAATGTTGTTCCGTCGCCGGATCTCATCTCGTATCTTGATATTGCGTCTCTTTTGCCGCAACGAAACTCCGAGACGGCCTTTTTGATTCCAGGCGTCTTGCTTGTTGCCATCAGGAATCTCTTGCCGCGTTTGTCCAGAAAGCGCATCACCTCTACATTGCTAAACTCACGGTCCATGAGAATTGTCGACTTTTTTTTAAATCCTAGTTTCTGTGATTCCAAGAGCAATTTACGCACGAATTCGGTCTTGGTCATGTCCCTTGTGAGGTGTACTACTGCTATCGTAGGCAACCGCTCTTCGGTGACTAGCTGCATGGTGGCGTACGTCTCAAACTGAGACGTTCCGCCCTTTGGCTTGCCACCGATTACAAAGTTGTCATTGTGCCTGTCTGTGCCTGTGAATGGGATCAAGTGCTTGTCTATGGTAGACATGTGACCTGTCTTCTTCTTCTCCTCAAGACCAAATCCATTCTTGAATGTACTCTTTAACATGCGCATACACAAGGCATTCATCTTGTCATAATCTATTGCACCTATCATACTCAATAACCACTGGGATGTTGGAATACTGGTGTTCTTGTCATCTCTTGATGTGATGGCAAGCTCTGCTACGGCCCTGTTGACAGTAGCCCCATTATTGCACATGTATAGCAGAACCAAGACGACGTCCTCAAGACTGTACATAGCGTTATGCCTTGTTGACAGCGGTATCTTTGCACAATTTAGTGCGTCACACAAGACCTTGAATTCTTTTTTTGCAATATTATCTTGGAAATTCAATTCATTTTTCTGATTTGCCATGTTAACTGATCAAGTTTTGATCTTTTAGCCCCATATATCAAAAAACTATGTGTGTTAGCTTGTAAAATTATGCGTAAAAAACGTGTGTAGAGGGTACATTTTCAACTTCTGATTATGTTAGTTAGCCATAAATTCCATCATACATACACAATCAAAAGTCATAAAATGTCTGTAAAGTCAGCTAGATCATGAAAATTAAGACTTGGATGATATAATGCAACATCGTTTCCACAAATCTATCTTTTAATCTAACTCTGATGATGCGAGAACTTTCAAGACAACATAACTTGTTAGACTGACTAGATACTCCTGTTCTTTGCTATGTCCCATGCCAGTTTCATTATACCTTGCACGTGTTCTGATTTTGTATCTAGTTTGTACAGTTTTGCTTTACCCACAACCCGGGTTTTTATTAAAATTCCTTGTGATTCTAATCGCTTTACCTCGTCAAATCCTGTCTTAAATGATAAACCCGCGTTTTTACCAATGTCTGTAATAGAGTAATCCCAGTCCGAAAATGCGATCATAAAATCTAATATTTTTGATGTGCTACACGGAAACACTGACTCTAACGGACCTAACTCTAATGCCTTTTCTCTAAATTCAGAGTCTGTAACAATTATAGACTCTTTTTGTTGTGATGATACATGCATCTTATCTCTAATCCGTTAACTAATTATATAATATTAGCTTATATCATATAAAATATTATATCATAGTTATATAATCTGTAGTGTTGTATTAACTAGGATTGACTTTACAAGATCAAGTGTCAAATCAGATTCTAAAAAAGATGTTTCTAGATCGTAGGATTGGTGCAAAGCATATTTCCCAGCAGAATCTCAAGACAGGTTTCCCATCTCATCTCAAAGGCGATGTTGAGAAGCAGTTAAAAAAACTTGTAAAACAAAACCTGATTTTGATGCATCCAACCTCATATGGCCCACAGTATGCATTAAATCCAAGAGAGTTACAAGAGGTGCTCAAAATTTTAAAGGTTTGAAGCATGATATTGATAATATCTTGTACAAAAAGTAGTTCGCCCCCTGTCCAACAGGACAAAACGATTCAGAGATCGCACTAGTCTATCACTTGGTAGAAATACAGGTATGTGGGTCAAGTCAAGTTATGTTAAGATGTGGCAGCATATAGGAAGCCGAAGAATACGTACGATGAAAAAGTTGGATGAATCCAAGGTAAATGATCATATTACAAAAACAAGAGAGAGAGGCCACTTCTAGTATTGCAAATACCATGAACATCTTCACACGCCCTTCATACTCAAGATGCCGCCTAGAGGAGAAACAGCAGTTGACAAACAAACCGGGGAGGAATATGTCAAATAAGGTGGAAGGGGGAACTGTTTTTCATATTCCACAACACGACGTGAACACGTACCAAAAAAATATTAAGTACGTAAATTGTCAATGTATATAATAAAATGATTATACTTCATGTTGGGGAAGGCAATGGAGAACTAGTCCTTTGGGGTGAAACATCAAAAGACAACAAGGCCAATCCTGCAAAGACGCAACAGAAAACAAGTAAACGTAATCCAAGACCGTATCCATTTGGTGCTACCGCAGAAGAGATCTCTTGCGCTTTAGAGGAGACTGCATTTGATTTCAAGTCAGTTCCAAGCCAAGATGATAAAATGTTAGTTTGGCTACCAACTAACGGAGCCAATCCGATTCCCTCAAGTGAGATAATAGCTGAGATGCCTGAATCCAAGACGAAGACAAAGATAGCACCGTGGATGATAAATGTACGTAAACTATCCATGTCAGAGGCCATAGATCTGCTGTGTGCATCCATGGATAAGAGAACCATTGCAGCAGGGGTGATCGTCAGTGTGGATCTGGCATACTGGACAGATGTATTACGTTTTGCAGGTTCCATAGTAGCACGACAGCAATACCTTCCCAGCCTGATAACCGATGAAGGCAATGAGCATGCTGCTTTATGGACTCCTGTCTTTGTAGGCAATGATTTCAAGCGCCTAGACGAACTCTCAAGACACATGCCAGCAGTAGGACGAGCGCTATCAGATATTGGTACAACCACACCGTCTCAAAAACCGTCTATCGTGGTTCTAGAACAAGTTATTACCGCAATGACAGACTATCTAGTACGCACAACTGCCTCTGAGAATAGACCGCCGCAATCCAGACGTCGCAAACGCTTTGATAGCATACATGATTCCTGGCTCTACGCATTGAGAACCCCAAAAGCAGTCATTAACAAAGGTCACAAGGGTCTCTTGCAGCTTGTCACACATGTCAACGAGTGGCAATGGCCAATTACAGCCTCTGCTAGATCCAACTTTCGTCTCTGCTTTCGATTAGAGGCACCAGACTATGATGATGATGATGCCATAAAAGGCGCAAATACAGCAGGCAACACGTGGTATATACGATATTTGATACAACCTCATGACGATCAGAGTCTTCTTATTCCTGCTGACACAGTATGGAATGCAAAAAACAAGAAAACCATACTTGAACGTAGCGGTTCAAATGTAAAGGAATTTTTATTGCTCTCACTTGGCCAAGCATCCGGTATTTGTCCTAGCATCTCTACTAGTTTGATGGACTCGAATCTTGCAGGCCATGCAGTTGACACAGACAAAGCATATGAGTTTCTTACCCGAGAAGCTGCCGTCCTTGAACAGGCAGGATACGGCATCATACTTCCATCATGGTGGACAAACGCAAAGCAAAGAACGCATCTAACCGTACATGCCAATGTCAAGAATCCCAAGATGAAAGCAAAAAGCGGGTTAACACTTGAAACCCTAGTTGAGTTTAACTGGGAGATAGCCATGGGCAAACAAAAGATGACAATCAAGGAACTAGAAGAGCTTGCCAGCATAAAATCTCCGCTGACTATGATTCGCGGTAAGTGGGTAGAGGTAAGTCATAAAGAGATTCAAACGGCAATCAAATTTTTGAAAGAGGGTGCAAACAAGACCACGCTTGGGGATGTTATCCAAATGAATATGGGATTAGAGGGCGGTGGTGCGCCATCATATGAACTGGACTTTGAAGGCGTCAAATCCACTGGTTGGATTGCAGACGTATTGAATCAGTTGGATGGAACTACGGAATTCAAGAATCTCAAGCAACCAGATAAATTCTCAGGTACACTCAGACCATACCAGATTAAAGGTTATTCATGGCTCTCGTTTCTGCAACAATGGGGTCTGGGAGGCTGTCTGGCAGATGACATGGGTCTTGGTAAGACAGTCCAGATACTGGCACTTGTGTATCAATCCTGGCAGAAAAGCAAGAGACAGCCTACACTTATCGTCTGTCCTACATCGGTAATAAACAACTGGCAAAAAGAGGCCGCACGGTTTACTCCAGAACTTCCGGTGCTTGTTCATCATGGTATGGACAGGAGTCACGGAGCATCATTTAAAAAAGCTGCAAAAAAACATGCTATAGTGCTATCCAGTTATGGGTTGATTCAACGTGATATAGAATTCCTCAAGAAGATGTCATGGAATGGCGTAATACTTGATGAGGCGCAGAACATCAAAAATCCCGAGACCAGACAGGCAAGGGCTGCACGGTTGCTAAAGGCTAACTATCGCTTTGCACTGACAGGAACGCCTGTAGAAAATAACGTAGGGGACCTGTGGTCTATTATGGATTTCTTAAATCCCGGACTCTTGGGCACCCAAACAGAGTTTAAACGCAACTTTTTCACGCCAATTCAAACACAACAGGATCACGATGCAGTAAAACAACTCAAGCGTGCCACAGGACCGTTTATCCTTCGAAGACTCAAAACGGATAAATCCGTCATATCGGATCTTCCAAAGAAGATGGAGATGAAGGTCTTTTGTTCATTGACAGCAGAGCAGACCACGTTATACACGTCAATTACTAAAGAGATAGAGGCGGCCCTGGATTCGGTTGAAGGCATACAGCGAAAAGGAATGATACTAAGCGCGTTATCCAAACTCAAACAGGTCTGTAATCATCCTGCGCAGTTTCTAAAAGATAATTCTAGTATAGCCAACCGATCAGGCAAACTAGCAAGACTGACAGAGATGCTCGAAGAGGTCGTAGAGTCAGGGGATAGGGCATTGATATTCAGTCAGTTTGCCGAGATGGGCCACATGTTAAAGCAGCATATGCAAGAGATGTTCGGACAAGAGGTACTGTTTCTTCACGGGGGCGTACCAAGGGGCAAGCGTGACAAGATGGTAGAACGTTTTCAGAATGATGATGAGGATGGACCGCAGATATTTATCCTCTCATTGAAGGCAGGCGGTACAGGATTGAACTTGACTGCCGCAAACCATGTCTTTCACTTTGATCGCTGGTGGAACCCTGCAGTTGAGAATCAGGCAACTGATCGAGCGTTTCGAATAGGCCAGAAACAGAACGTCCAAGTCCATAAATTTGTATGTGCAGGAACACTAGAAGAAAAGATTGACGAGATGATTGAACTAAAAAAACAAGTTGCTGAAAAGGTCGTCGGTACCGGAGAGGGCTGGTTGACTGAGCTCTCAGATGACGATCTAAGAGATATTTTGACTCTAAACAAGGAAGAGGTAGTAGGAGCGTAGCAACATGTCATACGGATATTATGAATATTATAAACGATCCAAGCCACGTACTGCCAAAGGCGGTATCAAGGCACAGTCAAGATACGGAGAATTCGGTCAGAATTGGTGGGCCAAGCGCTGGATTCAAGTTCTAAACAGTTTTGATATTGGTGCAAGACTAGATCGTGGTAGAACCTATGCGCGCAAAGGACAGGTGCTGTCAGTGAGTATAAAGAACGGGGCAGCTACTGCAAAGGTACAAGGCTCCTTTAGAGAGCCATACCGTATAAGTATCAAAGTCAAGACGTTGAGTGTGGCAGACTGGAAAAGTCTGGCCAAGAAATTATTTACACAGCCTGTATTGGCAGCCAAGTTGTTGGCAGGACAGATGCCGGAGAATATAGAGGAGATATTCAAAGACAATGGTCTCTCACTGTTTCCAGACAAAAGCGCGGATCTACGTACTTCTTGTAACTGTCCAGATTGGTCAAATCCGTGTAAGCATATAGCTGCCGTATATTTTCTCCTAGGCGAGGAGTTTGATCGTGATCCCTTCCTTATATTCAAATTAAGGGGAGCGTCACGAAAGGATATTCTGGATATGGCAGGATTTAGTCCAATGGCAGGAGCCGAATCATCTGACAGTAAATTAACTCACAAATCATCTCCTGGGCAGATTACAGATAATTTACAGCCAGAGCCGTTATCTGTGGATCCCAAAGAGTTCTGGGGCAAGAAGAGTCAAGAGAGAAACTATTCGGAACTTGCGCACATTCCCGCAATATCAGCTGCATTACCAAAACAGCTCGGTAGTTTTCCATTTTGGAAGAGTGAAGAGAATTTTATGTTTGTGATGGAAGAGATATATCAAGATGCGTCAACTACAGGATTGAATGTATTGCTAGGCCAGCTGCAGCCATCCAGTCAAAGCAAATAAGTCATGGTATCTGAACCATCATCATTATCTTTGCATATATGAACCAACAACTGGCGTTAACGGCTACTTGTGTTTTAACGCATCAAGGAGTGATTGATTTTTTTTTTGCTAGTACAACGTGAAATAGGTTTGCAGATGATGTCAGTCATCCACAGATAAACTGCAAGCTGGGAGGCTGTACGGCAAGATTCAGCACAAACTGCCAGAGTTTGAAGCAATCATGATGCGTAAGAGTGATCCCGTGAATCTGTTTCTGGAGTGGTGGTACAACCACAGAAGACCATACATGTCTCTTGATGTAGACTAAGAAAGTGAGACTCTTGCACATGTGTTCATACGTAAGATGCCGCCTAGAGAAGAAATCGTGGTTGGCAAGCAAATAGGGAGAGAGAGAGAAGGATGGGAGGAATATCATGTCAAATAATGTGGAAGGGGGAACCGCTTTTTGTATTCCACATATAGGTACGACACCTCAAAAATTATAAGATGGGAAAGAAAAGATTGCTCAGAGATAACAGGCTTCATCATGGGTGTTCCCGCACCTATGATTATTTTTTTCATCACTGCAGTTCTTTTCATACTATAGGTGCATTAATAGGTATATATAACTATTGGTCGATTTATAGGTAGATTATAATTATAGGTCGATTAATAACCATGAGGGTTAATTTACCTATATGGGAAGAGGAATAGGAACAGAGACTACGATTGCATCGGCGAGATCAGAGAGCAGATCGTTGAGGACGACCATACCTGTCTTTGTCGTTGAACAATTGGGATTGGCAGAGGGCCAAAAATTGGATTGGAAGGTTGACAAGGTAAACGGAGAATGGATAGCTGTATTCAAGAAAAAGAAAGAGTGACTAGAGCATGAAAAAAAACAACAACAACAAGATACAAGATGAACAAGGGGTGCCTTAATTGCTTTGAAACATGACCAAGGTTTAGCCATCAGCACGTGATAACTTGGCATAACCTAAATCAACAAAATTCAGGTCTCTATAACTTTACAGAACCGGTGTACAAACTATTACTTTATACCGTCATACAATTAATCTAGCATATGAAATCGATTTCTATCATAATACCAAGTATCATAATAGTAATAATAGTGTCTATCTTTACAATAGAGATTATGGGTAATCGATTATAATATATGTGTATTACATTTTTTAGTAACATATGTGTAAACAATAAAACAATTTGTGATAAAAAGTCTACATATATGTATATAGAAACGAAAAAAACCAAAACAACCTGCGCAGGCATACGGCACGTCAGGTGCGCGGTAATTGTTGTGTCATTGGTATGGCGACATCGTTGCAGCCCTTGTATTAACCACAGAATCTTTTGCGCATCCTGGCACTTCCTCTGTGAAGTGTCATCATCAGGTGCAAGTTTACCAAGCCTGCAACGATATTCATCTCACAGTTGAGCTCATCTTCCGTGCCATCATACGGATCACTCATCCTGGCATACTGTTTGAGCCTGCCGACACTATTCTCTACTGTCACCCTGATACTGCTGACATTTTTGTTGTGCTTTTTTTGTACAGCTGTCAGCTTGCCTCTCTTCTTTTCTCCTTTTTTCCTGCGCGGTCTCTTGTGAGGCATGATTACGTTTGCACCGGGAATAGCATTTTGTATCCCAAGATATCCCAGATCCATGTACACTGTGAATTTCTCTTTTGCGGGGGTGTCCCCGTCATACATTTTTTTAGCCCATCTGCCAAACGGAAGCGAATCCTCCTTGAGCAGTGTCAGGTCGTGTGTCTTGCCTACTACGGTATTGCCTAGTCCTAGTATGATGTTGTTTGTAGCAGTTGTTATGGTGGTGTTTAACGTGTGCCTCTTCTTCTTGCCTGAATACGTCTCTTTTCTTCTATCCTTGTCACCTGAACGAAGTACTGGTATGTGAGTGCCATCGACTAGTAGCACCCCTGCACCATTTCCAGATATAAACTCTTTTAGTTCACCTGCAGTCTTGCAATTTGATATCGCCTTTGAGATCTTGTGTGGTGTTGGAAGTATAATGCCAAGTATCTTGTTGCAGAACTTGAGATAATCGCATACGCTAGACTGGTCTATCCCAAAGAATGCCGCTAGGTCTTCCTGTGTCCGATTGCCCTTGAAGCGTATCAGACACATGAGAAGTGCATGTCTTGGATAGAGTTTACAACGGTTGCCGGGATCTTCTGCTCTTGACTCGTTGTTACGAAATAACGGTGCATCTTTGAACTTTTTGATTTCCTTCTCAAAATTATCTAGTAAATATTCAAACACTTCTTTGCTAAGCGATGTTACTCCACGAAGCAGTTTCTTGTTATTTATTATGCCATCTAGTGTCTCAAGTCTGTGCAACAGCGCGGCATTTTCCGGGCTTGCTTGTATGTTGGTATTATGTCTGGTTTTCCACAAGCTGTGCTCAAAGCTCAACTCTTTGTCCTTTTGCCCTACAACTATCTCTAGCTTGTCCTTTTGCCCTACAACCCGCTCTATCTCTTTGTCCTTTTGCCCTACAACCATCTCTAGTCTTTTGTTTTCGTTTTTGGACTGTGCGAGCGCATCTTGCAGCATCTTGATCTTAGATGGATTTGACATGCACTAGCGTTGGTTTAGTATGATATAGAACTAAATGATCATCAATATTTGTCCTAGTATTAAAATTAATCAACTGTTAGATTTGAATAAATTATGCATAATCTAGATTACCCATAATCTCTATAGATATAGATGAAGATGAAAAAGATTTAAGATATGACGATTTGTAAAAACACACAATTAAAAATTTACAAATTCCATCTACATGTTTGGGTCAAATTCTATAACTATTCGTAATAATTTAACAAAATCAATAACTAGAGGAATTTCTTTATTGCAGTGGCTATAGCTTTTGCAAGATCCACCGGAACTGCCTCCCCTATCATTCTGTATTTTTGAGTAGTTGACCCCACAAAGTTCCATGTGTCTGGGAATCCCTGTAATCTTGAATATTCTTTCACCGTAAGTGGTCGACATTTATCTGGATGACATATGCAGCTTCCAAGCTGTGCTGGAGACGTTACAAGTGTCGGGGCAGGGGCATCCCATGACAGCCGTCTATAGAATCCACGACGTCCTCCTTGCTTTCCCTTCTTTTTTGGATCAGAGGAATCGGCAGCACCTCCCATCGCCTCTTTTTTGAGGCGTTCTGGCAGGTTTATCCAACAACCACCTGCAGGAACATACTTGAGATACTTTCCCCACTTGGGAAAGTCAACATGCTCCTCTTCTACATCATCCAGACCGTCTAGTGCATCTCTGAGCGTTCTCCACGGCTTTTTACCTGCCTGTTCTGCATGTTCTGGATCTGCAAACTTGGCCGCTCGTTGAATTGTCTCAAATACTAGTCTCGGATCCGTTGTTCTAGAACCTATCAGTATGAGCCTCTTGCGTTTCTGGGGAACGCCATAATCTGCTGCATTAAGCAGCTTCCACTCTATCTGGTACTCGTGCATTTTTTGAAACTCTTTTACCACGTCTTCGAACAATGAGCCGTATCTCTGTTCTTTGGTAATCTTTCGATCAGATGACATCCTGTCATAAAATGATATGTGTTTCTTGGCAGCTGAGAGCAGTCCGGGTACATTCTCAAATACAAAAAACTTTGGTTTTACATCATTAATAATTCTCAGATATTGCAGCAGGGCAAACCCTCGCTTGTCATCAAACCCTCTTCTCTTGCCTGCAGTGGAAAATGACTGGCATGGAGGTCCTCCTATTACCACATCAACATAGCCACTTTTCATTGATGCCTTTTTGAGTATCTCCTCAGATGGTATATCGGTAATATCTCCTTCATCACATGGGATATCTGGCTTGTTAATCCTTATTGTATTACAGGCAAACTTTGTAATGTCATTGGCGTATCTAGTTGAAAACCCCGCCTTTTCAAAACCAATATCCAAGCCCATTCCACAGGTAAACAAGGATATTATTGACGGTTTGAGAGTATGTAGGTTCTGTCGCCTGCGTCTGCTTTGAGTCTTTTGCGTGGACATTATAGTATGATCGTATTGATAACGATAAAAGTCTTAATAAAAGAAGGGCATTGTACAATAACCCGATCTGAATGGATCGCAGGTGTTGCTTATATTTCGCTAAAACCAACTTTTTTGAGATACTCGTATGTCCCATTATAGAACTCGGGATCTGGTTATATTCTCTTCATCCCATTAGGAACAAAGATGACCTGCCTCTAGCAATTCTGTCGGCCCATTGGAATAGGATTAGGTATGCTATCCTTGTTTCCATATTTGTGATAAACGTGCTAGTTACCTGTTGTTCAGATTATGCTGTCCAGATACTTTTGGACGCCCTGTTTACCATTCCCATACTTTGATTTGAATTCACCAGTCAGTCTCTTGATGGCTTTTTGGATCATGCTGTCTATGGACTCAGATTTGAGATCCGCCACTACAGCCTTTTCTATCCATGACAGAACTTTTTTGTGATAGTCTTTCTCCCCACTCATAAAATCCCACAATTCTCTTCCCACCAAGAGCCTCTCTTCCCAATCATCCATGTATTTTTTGACTAGGCCCAATGACACAGTTTTCAGATTCGGCCTGCCGTATGTTATACCTAGCCTAGGATGGTTTTTTTGTGACTTTGCCGTCTCAGAAAACCTTCTGTTAAATGCAATTACCTGATCCTTGTCTATGTTATTGGGGCCGCTTTTTACTTGTATCCAATAGGTTTGATTATCTTGCTTTTTTACCACGTCATACCATTCGCCACGTCTTCCTCTTCTGCCGCCACTGTCAGCTATCATGTATTCCAAAGCAGTTCCCATGGATGTTACTATTGAACGAGAGACTGTTTGGTATACGTTAAAACGCAACACCTCCTGTGGTGTTTGGAGATGCATGGCTTTTATGAGAAATGGATTCATGTTTATGTCATCAAGCTTCAATTTTGATATGTTCTTCATGAATTTGCTTGTACTATGGTGTGCGGTAAACCTTATCCAGTTTTCTGCAAGATCCGCTTTGGGGTTAATTATGGCTTTGACTTTTTCCAGATGTTCTATTCTCTGTTTATTCAGCTTGATCTCCTTACCATCTGCTGTGATCAGATTTTTCGTATTATGATCAAATGATGTTAATGATTCTACGGATGGAAAAGATTAAGTGATCTGTATGTCTCCGGTAGTCTCACTGTCTGCCATTGATTTTCCGACCGGGTCTATTCTTAAAAACAGCAAAAGATCGTTTTTTTACCAAATGACCAAAAACACATCCTCTCCAGACAAACCAAGCAAACATGGTACTAAAAAATCTTACAGTTCAAACGAATGCAGACTCCAGTATGATAACCGCAAATACATAGATCGCGGCAAGTTGTTTATGTTAATGATTCTACGGATGGAAAAGATTCTGCAATCGAATCTGCCCTTTTTGAAGTTAGTCCAAGGGTTTTTTGTAGTACCGTGGATATGAAATACTGTATGTCTCCGGTAGTCTCAAGGAAAAGAAGGAACTGTCTGCCATTGATTTTCCGACCGGGTCTATTCTTAAAAACAGCAAAAGATCGTTTTTTTACCATTTGATAAAAAAATACAGCTTTATGAATGGCGATATGGCTGTGGGAGAGATTACTTCAAATAATATGTGATCAAAGAATTCAATATTATGGCTCGTGTTTTCTAGACACCAGGCATTCTTGGTGTTGGGAGCAGATCTGGTATTTTTGCAATTGGGTAGTTTTTTGATTAAAGGTTGGATTCCATACTAGCCGAAGGCTTTACATCTTTACGGTTTTGATATGTTTGAAACGGATAAATTCCGCATTTGGATTTGCCGGTTTCAAACAAAGAATTTATTCTGTCATGTCATGGTTTCATTTATGGTACAATACGATCTGGAAAATGCAGTACAAATCGCAGAAGAGTTTCTAAAAGACCGTCATAGCACAATGAATTTGGAGTCATCAAGTCTGAAAAATAATATCTGGTGCATTATCTTTGATATTGGTTTTTTGAGCCGGCATCTCAAAGAAATGCAAATAGATGCAAACTCTGGAAAGATTATTAGATATGCAAACATAGATACTGTTAACAACCCGGTATGATATTTGCTGACATTGATGTTGCAAAAAATGATACAGACTACATACAGATAACTCTACACATATCTAATTACTTCAAATGACAATACATCGTCTCTTGTTTTACATCTCTATTTTTGATCTTCTTAGAGTGACGTCAAAAAGTCTTTGCAATTTTCAAAAACACTAGAAACATTTATAGCTTGAAACATTTATCGCCCATCGTGGAAAACCAGAATGTGGAATTAATATGTGTATATAAGAGGGAATTAAACTCAAAGGCAAAAGAACGAATGCTTGCAGTGTTAAATGTCGTAGAGGAAGATGAAACGATTTCAACAATCGCACAGCTGTTTTACAAATCTTACAACACAATTAAAAATTGGGTTATGCGATTTAAAGAATTTGGAGTTGTAGGATTGTATGAGAAACCAAGATCTGGACGCCCGCCAAAAATAGCCAATCATAAGATTACAGAATTTTTAACAAATGTCAAAAACGGTATTTTTCCAAAGCAGCTTGTATATAAAATAAAAAAAGATACAGGAGTAAAATACACCGAATCTGGAATACGTGACATATTGCGTCGTCGTAACTTTACTCCAAAGGTACCTGATTCCACACACAAAAACAAGGCATCTAGTGAACAGATAGAAGAGTGGCAAAAATCCCTAAAACGGTGGATTTCATGCGTAAAACGGGACGGTTTTGAGCTGTATGTACAGGATGAATCAATATTGATGCATGACTATGTCACAAAGCGCGGTCCATGGTCGCCGGTGGGTCAAAAAATACTCCGAGTTTATTTTGGAGATCATCAGAGACGTGTAATTTATGGTGCAATATCAGACTCACATCAATATTTTTTACAGAAAAAAAAATTCAACGGTCCGACGTTTCTCAAATTTGTCAAAAAACTATTGGAACTATCTGACAAGGTAGCCATTGTAATGGATGCAGCACCCCAACATAAAACAAAAAAGTTTAAAAAATTTGTAAAAGCAAACAGTTCTAGACTGCGAATAATGTATTTGCCTACAGGATGTCCTGAATTTAATGCAATTGAAGAATGTTGGCACCAGTTAAAGATTCAACCTTTCATGTATGAACACCATGAACATGTTAGTGACCGTGCACGAGCCGCAATGATATATCTAAGAACCGCTACATTCAATCAGAATATTGAACAGTATATGTTCAGAAAAGCAATTGCAAAGACTTAATGACGCCACTCTATGTAATACCAAATTCTGCATCTCAAACATTTGTTTTACCAAACATCTCTAACGCAAAACTTCCCTGCGGTGTTCTCCTTACCCTACTCTTCTTACCCTTTCCCTCGATCTTTACAAACTTCCAAACCCTCTCCATCGGGTCAAGCATTGCACGCAACTGACTGTGCTTTGCATGCTCTGAGAACTCTGTCTTACTAGTATCCCTCTGCTCGATTATCCTTTGCTCCTCCAAACTCTCAATCAGTCTTGACTTCTTCATGCCCTCTTGTTCATCTAATAACCCTAACACTGCCAGATACTCTTCAGGAGGCTGGTTTATCCCAAACACAGGCAGCTCACTACTCTTCTTTACTGTATCCCCCTTGATCTCTTTTTTGATCTTTTGAGGCGAGTACACTATATGGACATAATACGGCTCGACATCTGATGTCAGCATGGATGTCAACATTCCTGCCATTGCAGTAATTTTAGAGCCGGTAGACACGTTGACATAGAAATGATTCCCATGGTCGCGACTTACAATCTCTTTGAATTTTTGAATACATTCAAACAGGTTCCAGATATCAACGAACTCTTCGCGAATCTCAATTCCCTTGCCATCCAGCTCTCTTTTGATATAGTCATAGTAACTTGACTCCTCATCCCCACTATGTCGGATAAAATAAGCCCTGTCTGCCTTTTTGCTTATCAGCGGTTCTGTAACCCTTGTGGTATCATACCCTATCGGAACTATGTGAATTCTAAGATTGTCAGTCATGTCTAATCCTCAGATATCATTTATTTTAATATTATTAATTGTATAAACTAAACTAGTATTATTAATGATATTAACAAAATTATAGTTAATACCTATATCTTTGAACGTACAGTATGCAAAAAACCGTGTTACAAAGTCAAACAAGTGGTTGGTATCCTCGTATTATTCGTGAACGTGATTATGACGACGACGATAGAGGTCCAATGCTTTACCATGAAAAAAGAAAGTACTAGTATGTAGGGCACTTTATTTTTTTTTAAATATTTATTTTATGCCAGAATTTCAAAGATTAGATTCGTCTTTGAACTACTCTAATTGCAGACGTGTATTTGATGTATCGTGAAGTTAAGTCATCTGAGAAATCATCCAATGGTAATGTCCTACTAGAATACCAAGTCATGTAACGAATGCAATGCGTAGACGTTTTGAGGATGTCTATACATAACATATGCGAAGACGTGGTTAACAATTACGTTTTTACTAGTCTTTTCCATATACCTGTTTGTGATCTCCAATGTCAATACATTGAATCTTGTGATCATTATAATTTACGCTGTATAGTAATCGTAGTGAATTTGTAAGTTTGTATCCATACACATTCTTGTATCTTCCATGTTTTCGATCTCCAAATCGTTTCGGATCTTCTGCCTGGCTTAGAGTTTTTATACACTGTTTTAAAGCCTTTTGAAACTGAGCATCTCGACTGTGTTTCTTTATGTGCTTTTCTGCAAGCTCACTTTTTTCAACGCTCCATTCTGTCATTTTAAGAGGATGTGTTGGAATTATTGAACAAATCGTCTAGAACAAGTGGTGTGAACGTGTGTCGTTCTGGATGCAATATTATGTCCTCAATATCTGGAGCAAATTTGCGAGTATCAACAGAAATCTTGTCAAATGTTTTTTGATAATTTTGTATATCGCCGTCTAATCTCGCTAGATTATTCTCATATATGCGCTGCCACTCATTTATACGATCGTTGTAATAACTATCGTGGCATTCCAACCGTACTCCGTATGCAAACACCTCCCATATTCTACAACATAAATTTTGAAGGATGTCTAACTTGTCATTATGTTTCAAATAGGCGTTTGAAAGTAAAAATGCACCAAGTATTTTTGCAAAATCCATCACAATCGGACGGAGCTCTATGAAGCGGGGTTCTGCAGGATAATCAAGCACTACATCATCAAGTTCGTTTAGAATATTGTCGCTGGTATATCTGGCAGTCCTGTCAGTCGGTTGATTTTTACAAAAATCTTCAAAGTGAGATCTAAAGGTCAGTCGATATGTTTTATACCATCTAAATGGCGCATCATCATAGATATCATTAACAGTATCTCCGATATTGATAAATTCGTCTACTTTTTCACCTATCTTTTTTCGCACTATTCCAATATCTTCATCTTGTTTTACTATAGGGACATGTCTACAATCAATCTTGTACACATATGTTTTTTTATTGCTCTTTACATGTTCGGTTATTTTATCTTCTTTCTTGAGAACGTCTATGTTGCTAGCGATCACATCAGAGTACGGTCCATCTCTATACCAATAATATGCCAAATGTTTTTTCAGTGGGTTGTTGTCAGGCAACTGCTCTTTTACCTGGAACAATATTTTCAGAATTTTTTTTGCACTGATATATGGATAACTCTGTTTGGCAGAAAGCTTTTGCATGGTAATACGAATCAATTCTTGTACTACAAGATCAGAATGCTCCACTATAACTTCAATTCGTATTTTTACTGTCAATCATATACATGTTTCTAAGTTGGACTCAAACTCTACAATGTTTATTCCGCTAACTAATTCATATTACTCAATTCTCCTTAAATTTCGATAAATGGGCTAGAATCTTTTGAGGTCTTACAAATCAATACTACTGTACTAGTTGGAGTGTTGATGATGTTCACACGGTGATGGACTGCCTAACCAGCATCTAGTACACCTGTACGCTCACCTGATCTCTAATCACAGGCGTGTTTTCTGTTTCTTCAGTGTCTGCTGTATTGCCTACTTTGGAATCCCTGCCCACCTTCCTCTCAGAAGAATCCTCGAAATCCTCCCTGATTTGTAAGTAGGATTGATTGTTGTGGGATTCCTCTATCTTGCAATCGTCAGCCAGTTGCTGGTCTTGAATATATTTTGGAGAAAATAGAAAGATACAGACAAATTTTATTGAATTTCACTTATAACCCCTCAAAATAGACACAATATCATGCTTGACATACCTACACTTGAAAAGTACGATTCCCAAGGAATGTACAAAGTGTATGACATGTGGCCGCAGATTGCACGAAAAGCATTTGAGGCACCAAATGACGAAGTTGATTTTGATGGTATCAACCACATCGTATTTGCTGGAATGGGCGGTTCGGGTACGCTAGGTGATATCATTGCATCCGTACTATCAAAGACTAGCATTCACACATCAGTCATCAAGGGATACCTGTTACCAAAGACCGTTGATTCAAACACGCTGGTAATTGCAACTAGCGTGTCAGGCAATACGCAAGAAGTCATGACGGTGTTGGAATCATCACAAAGTCTCAAATGTCCAAACGTGGTCGCATTCTCGTCGGGCGGAAAGATGCAAGAGTACTCCCAAGAGCACTCATTACAGTTCAGATACGTCCCAAAAACCCATTCCCCTAGGGCGTCGTTTGTATCATTCCTGTTTACAATGCTAAAAACACTAAAACCGGTTATCCATCTAAACGACGATGATGTATACGAGTCCCTATCAGAGCTGGAGCGCCAAAACAAGGTCATCTCTTCTCAGGATCTGTCTGACAGTAACCCTGCAATTAATCTGGCAAAGTCAATAACCGGCATTCCCTTAATTTATTATCCTTCAGGACTCCAGGCAGCTGCCATCCGGTTCAAGAACTCTATGCAAGAGAATGTAAAGATGCATGCAATCACAGAGAATATCATAGAGTCGTGCCATAACGGAATCGTATCCTGGGAGAGACCGTCCATTGTTCAGCCTATACTCATTGAGGGACAGGACGACTACGTAAAGACCAAGGAGAGGTGCCGTGTCATAAAGGACTATTTTAACGAGAATCATATAGGTTACAAGACTGTACACTCTGTTAGTGGCAGCATTCTATCAAAACTTGTAAACCTGATCTATTTTTTGGATTATACCAGTATCTACAAGGCAATACTGTCAGGAATTGACCCCTCGCCGGTTGATTCTATCAGTTTTATCAAAGAAAAGTTAAACGAATAATATTAGTAATTCCGGATGTGCTCTATACCTGAAACGTATCAACCTTGTATGGCACCTTTACACAAACAGATGAATTCGCTTTATATAAGGATACAAAATAAACGGATCATTGAACGATAACAACTTTGACTCTTTTTTGAAGACGGTACAATGGAGAGACAACAAGGTAGTGATGATAGATCAGACCAAGCTGCCAAACAAGCTAGAGTTTGTAGAGTACAGCACATACCAAGAGGTGGCACAGGCAATCAAGACCCTTGTAGTCCGGGGCGCACCTGCAATAGGAGTGTCTGCAGCATTTGGGATGGCACTAGCTGCACTACAAAGTACCGCTGAGACCAAGGATGCACTGCTTGAGGACTTGCAGACTGCAAAAGATACACTCTTTGCAACACGACCTACTGCTGTAAATTTGGCATGGGGCCTCCAAAAGATTATGGATACTGCAACAGCGCCTGCTACCGGCGATACCCCGCAGCAGGTCATCCAAAAGATTATTGCAAAATCCATCCAGATGGCGCAAGAGGATGTTACAATCAACATGACGATGGGAAAGCATGGCTCTGAGCTGTTCGATGATAATGATACTGTTATGACACATTGCAACGCAGGCGCCTTGGCCACCGTGGGATATGGCACCGCTTTGGGAGTTATACGCGCAACACGTTCTAGCGGAAAGAACATCAAGGTTGTTGCCACTGAAACAAGACCTGTTCAACAAGGCTCCAGACTTACTGCATTTGAGTTAAAACACGACGGGTTTGATGTCAGTATAATTCCTGATACTGCAGTTGGTTATACGATGGCAAACAGCCTTGTAGACAAGGTAGTCGTTGGTGCTGATAGAATAGTGAGAACAGGCCATGTATTTAACAAGATTGGAACATACCAGGTAGCCATGATTGCAAACGCACACAATATCCCGTTTTATGTAGCTGCTCCATTATCCACCATTGATATGGAGACTGATGCAGACGATGTCGTCATAGAGATGCGCAAAGGAACGGAGGTAACCCATATTGGCGATGTTCATACGGCCCCTGATGGTGTATCTGTGATTAATCCTGCGTTTGATATGACTCCTCCTGACTTGATATCTGGCATTATTACTGAAAAGGGCGTCGTGCGGGCACCATACACTGAATCCCTCTTAAAATTATTTCAAGCTAATTAATAGAAAGTTTTTATTGTTTTTCAAGCTGCAATCTAGAGTATGAGTAGTAGCAGTACAGTCTCTCCACAGGCAATAGAAGAGTCCTTGAAACAATGTATGGACCCTGAAGTTCCCTTGAATATCGTAGAGATGGGTCTCGTCTACGGAATCGATATTGCAGAGAATAACGACGTCAACATCAAGATGACTATGACTACTCATGGATGTCCTTTGCATGAGACGTTGGTAGAGGACGCAACACGCTTTGCCAAAAAAGTTCCAGGTGTAAACAATGTCAACGTTGAGATTGTCTGGGAACCTGCATGGTCGATGGACAAGATGTCAGAAGAGGCAAAGATCAAGATAAAGAATATGGGCACTAACATGAACAGTGGTAACACACCTGCCCCAATCAATTACGAGACTGCACTGCCCCAAGGTGTAGGAAAGCTGGTAAGACAGGAGGACGGTTCCATGGTTCTTGCAAACGAGCATGAACAAGGATTTATGGTAAATCAGGCAATAGTTGATTTCTGGAAGTCTTGTAATGGACAACGCAAGGTGACAGAGCTGGTACAAATCTTTGCAGAACAGACCGGGTTGCAAAGAAGCCAGGTGGAGAAAGAGGTCTTGCAGCTGTTACAGCAGTTGCGCGACGGTGGTCTGATAGTTATTGATGGGCAGCAACAACAGCAACAACAACATAATGCTCACGGGAACTGCGATGATCATAATCATAATAGCAATACACCAAACGTTGAATTTAGAAAATAATTTTAAAATATGTGGTTTGAGACTCCGCCATCAAAGTTTATTGTAACACCTGTCAAATATTTTATGTCGTTTTGAACTATTGATTTGATAAAGTTACCTATCTCCTCTGGTTCTCCTAACCGTTTCATTGGAAGTGTGTCGATGTATTTTGGTATGTCGTCTATTAGTTGTTGTGTCCTATCTGTGTTTATTGGACCTGGTGCAATGTTTATGCAACTGATATTCTTCTTCGCGTACTGTTTGCTTTGTATTTTGAATACGTGTGCAAATGCAGTACGATACGCCGACGATATCACCAAGTTTGGATTCGGTTCCTTGATTACATTTGAGCTGATAAGAAAGATGTATCCTCCATCGTTTATTTTGATATTTTGCAATATGATACAGAATCCCAAAAACAACTGGTTGTGATACGTATTCCAGTCCTGTTCTGTCACGTCTGAGAATTCTTTGGGAGGCGGTCCCCCTGTGTTTAAGATTAGGATGTCTGTCTGACCGTGCTTTTTTACAAAGTTTTTGACGCTTGTGATATCTGATGTGTCAATGTCACTTTTTGATGTAGAGATGACAGTATCAATACCAATTGACTGCAATGCTTTGGTTATTGCCCTGCCTATGCCTCGCGAGCCTCCCAAGACTATTGCCTTTGTCATAGTCTGAATCGGCATCAGATGATTAAATTTCTTCTCATATTTTGAGCTAGTTGTATCTAATTTTATAACAGGTTTGTTTGCTTGAGATGACGATCGCTTATATTCTCAATCATGTTATATGATAATATGTAGTGCACTCGTACTACTAGAGACATGTTGAATGGGGTAGTGAAGGGAATGCTCTGTTACATGCTCTCGTTTTAATTTTAATTTTGGTTTTCTAAAGGATATTCCTTGATTTCATTTATTGTATTTTTAACCTGTGTGTAATTATTAATTATTCAAGCGTTGAAACACAAAAACAGTTCTAGTGGACATATACCGCAGTTCATAAACATTATTCCAAACTATAACATGTCTTGAAATTTACAACTATTGATATACGGCTCTATTCTATACATAAAGGTGGCCTCTATCGTTGTACCCGTAATAATAACTGCAGTTGGGGTAGCCCTGCTTGGTTCTCTTGCATTCCAGTTTCTTGCACCTGTTAGTAATTCGGTACTCTCTCCACAAGAAGAGATGTGCCAGCAGATTGCAAACCAAGGATACAAGCTACATGCAGCATATCCTGACTCAGCCCTAGATCAACTGCCTGACGACATTCTAGAAGAGTTCCAGCAACTAGATGGGAGATGGATGACGCAATGTGTATCTGCCTTGCCTGCTGATTCGCTGTTTAGCATTATAAACGACGTTGACCGTACTACATCACTATCATTTGGCGAATAGCTAACTAAAGTGCTTCCATCCTTGATCTCTTAATGGCATCATCTTCCCGTCGTTCCTATACACAAAAACCCCTTTCCCTGCCGTTACATACCCTATCTCCATAATTGGAATCTTTAACACTCTGGCATTTTTTTTGATCACACCTTTGTATTTCTGCGGCACCGTAAACACAAACTCGTACTCTTCTCCTCCATCAAACACAAGTTTATCCAAATCCATCTTGCGTGTCTGTGCAAAATCCTTCAAGTCCTTTCTAGCTGGTATGTCGCTTACTACAAATCTGTTCTTGCTACACCTTGACATCTCTGCCAGTGTAGTCGATAACCCGTCGCTTGAATCCATTGACGCTGAAAAATACCTCTTGTTTTTTATGCCAAAATCCAGCCGAGGTTTCGGCCTCATAACTGCCCTAATGGCTTTGTTTACAAAGTTTGTCTTTTTTGCTATTTTTTTACCATGCAGCAGTATGTCCAGTCCTGCTGCTGTATACCCAAACGGTCCTGTGACAAATATGGTATCTCCTTTTTTTGCACCTCCTCTTGTGACTATTCTGTCAGTCACACCAAAGACACACACGTTAAACACAACCTCCTTGCCTTGGTTCGTGTCTCCTCCCAACATTGTGATATCGTACTCTTTGCATGCTTTTTTAAGACCTGCTGCAATCTCGATGATATCTGAGCGTGATACGCCTGCAGGCAGGTTCACCGAGATGACACCGTACTTGGGGGCTACACCCTTGGCTGCAAAATCGCTGATGCATGCTGCGACACTCTTTCTTGCAGCCTGTCCCAACTTCATTGATGGCAGGATATCTGTACTCTCAACTAGGGTGTCAGTATTTACTATGACCCTTGTTTTACCAAAGTCACATACCTCTACATCTTCTGCAATCCAGTCTTTGTTGCCTAGCTTATCCTGCAAAATCTCAATTATTGCTTTCTCATCTAACTTTCTCATAACATTGGTTCACCATCTCTGTTACACCTTTGAGTATTTTTTTGCATCTCTCTTTGTCACTTGATTCAGCAGACACCCTTATGATGTCTTCTGTGTTTGACTTTCTGATTAACACCCAGCTATCCTCGTCTGCAATTCCTTTGATTCCATCAAGCGTTATTGTTTCAGAGTAATCTTTTGCAAATCTTGTTTTAACACTGTCCATAACTGCATCATGAAAAGCAGAGTTCACTCGGACTTTTGTTCTCTGTATGTGATAGCCATCCATATAACTTGTAATCTCTTCGTACCTGGGAGTACCTAGCATGGATGCAATCAATCCACTTGTGAGAATTCCTTCTCTGCAATAGTTAAACTCTGGCAAAATAAAACCGGCACTGCTTCCCTCTCCTCCGGCTTGGGCGCCATTTCTTAGCATCAACTCTATTACGTTTGCTTCTCCCACTTTGGATCTTTGCACTGTGCCTCCTCTCTCTTTTATGAATTTCTCAACTGCAACACTTGTATCTATACTTAGAACAAAATTCTTGTATCCAAGCTCCAAAGATTTTGCAACGCCCAGTCCTAGTGTGACGTCTGGTGTCTGCTTTGTTCCGTGATCTACTACTACTAGTCTGTCCCCGTCTAGATCAAATGCGAATCCTATATCCATATTGTTTGAAGATGAAGAAGATGCAACTAACTCTGATAGCTTGTCAGCTGTTGGGTCGGGACCTCTTGAGCATGCATCATCTAACGTATCATTAATTGTAGTCACATCACATCCTATCTCCCTTAATAGTTTGGGAGCAAACACACTTGCTGCACCTCCGCCTGAATCCACCACTATCTTTGGGCGACTCTCAATACTCCCTCCTATGACTTTCTTTGCGTCCTCTACATAGGATGCTAACGATGATGACAGCGGTATCTCTTCTTCAATACCTATACGGGATGCAGACACTTTCTGATGCCTAGTAACCTGCTCTAGTTCAGCCTCATTGATTCCCCTTCCATTAACTACAAACTTGACTCCGTTCCATTGTATGGGATTGTGCGATGATGTAACTACTAGTCCTGCCCCAAAGCCCCTTGCCTGTCTGAAAACTATGGGTGTTGGCACCACTCCCAAATCAAATACATCAATCCCGTTTCTCATCAACGCAGCACTTGCAGCGTTTTGTATCATCTGACTCGTGGGTCTTGTGTCTCTGCCAATAACGCATCTATTTGATTCTATCAACGATGAAAAGTTGTTGGAAAATTCTAGCACATCTTTTAAATTCAGATCCTCTCCAAACACTCCTCTGACTCCTGAGATCGTATTCTTCATGATATCACTCTGAAAGGCTTTTTATTAACTCTGATGGATTTAATCGATTATGCCTTGGTAGCTCAGCTCGGTAGAGCGAACGCCTCGTAAGCGTTAGGTCACGGGTTCAGATCCCGTTCAAGGCTTTATAATTATTTTTAAAATTATTTGGACAGTTCTTGAGAGTTGTGATTGTCAGTTAATGTCTCAATGTCTATCTCTAGTTCTTCTCCGAGACCTTCCCACCATCGTTTTGTTTGTTCGCTCAAATACTCCCATATTATTCTGTGATATTGTCCTTTATAGACATGTCTATTGGTAATTGTGTAATACCATTCTCTTCTTTTTTCTTAATACTGGACACAATCTACACCAAAAACATATTCAAATGATTCATTGACTTAGAATTTGCATTTTTTTGGTTATTTGACAGCATGTCTATTTGCGTTATCTGTAATCAAACCATCTTCAATTCTTGCAAAATTATATCTCTGATGCAGTCGTCTTGTTTAGCAAAATATTTTTTGATACAATATCGCATAAACTTGGTGTTATACGTCCTCATTCTTCTATCTCTTTTCTTCTTCTTCTTCTTCTTCTCTCTCTTTCTTTGCATCTTTCTGTATATGATTATCAATAATGTGCCGCCTGCACAGCCCCAAAACAATTCTGATAGTCCATTTTTTACTCCATATGGTTCAAACGCACCTACAAAACCTAGCGTCATTATCGCTACTAGACCCAATCCTATCAATTCTAATGCCTTTGCCATATGTTTACCTTCTATCATTTTGTGAAATCAAAAAGATATATGGTTTTGTAAATTAGATAGTCCATGGACAAATACTTGGTCGTGCTCTTGATCTTTATGGTTGGCAGCATTCCTATAGCCTTTATTGAACCCACTACTGGAGAGCTCAAAGATCCGCCACGACTTGAATTATTTTATGGCGCACTTGCAGGTATTGTGATAATTGTCTTTTACAACGGTTACAAAGAAAAGAAGGCAAGAGAGCGAGCAAATGCTAAAAGAAGGTCTAGAAAATAATCTTGTATTATGGCTTCTTGATGCTAGACCCAAAATATACAGGAAAAACTAGAGGTCTGTATTAAAATAATTTAGACAGTAGACGTTTTTTATAGTTCCAATCCAAATGATTGGGCAATACTAGAAAAGTTCTTGTAAGATTCCAAGTATTGTCTACCTTTCGAAGTAATCACAAAAGTGTTCTTGCCATCATACTCTATCTTGTTGATTAGTTCTGCGCCTGTCAAATTCTCCAAGAATTTTGCCAGCCTAGAGTGTGATAAATTCGCCTTTTGTAAAAGTGATGTTGTCTTGATACCTTCTTGACCAGATAATTGTGTAACAGTTAGTAAATCTGCAACAATTTGCATACTAGTTCTATAGGTAGTCATATACCGTCTAACCTATACAACGTTATAAATATTTAGATTGTATCTGTACGCTTTTGTATATTTTATTTGAAATCTGCATGTTTGTTTGGTCTGGTTCCTCTGGGGTATGCAGTGGGACAATCATATGCAGATACTAATACTACTGCTATTGTTACATCTGCAGAAACCATGTCGCTTGCCGTCATTTCAAATCAACTTGCAGTTAATCATTTCCACACTATCTGTCTTTCTGACTATGTCTGCTTAATTCAGATCAGATAAATAATCTCTCTGTCTAACTTTGTACAATGTCTCAGCATTCCTCTATATCATGGTTTGATGACTTTATTGGTGTTGCATATAGGTACTATGACTTGCGAATGAACATAGTTCCATTATTTACTGACAGAAAAGAAGCTACCCACATTTGGCATGATGTTATTCATCCTTGGGTTAACCCATCAATTAAAATTCGATTTCTTGAGACAGGTGACAAATATTGGTTTATCATAGGTTCTGATTCACAAAGACCTGATACGAATATGTTTTTCTTCAAAGAGTTGCCAAAATCCGAACACTATCAGCGATTCAAAGAAGGTCACGGGGGTGAGGCATACTTTAGGTTGGGAGTATATACAAAGCAGTCACTTGATGATGTAAAAAAGGATGCTGTATGTGACTGCAGTCATGAAGCTCGGGATCATGACGAAGGTGACGGTGATGTATGTCTGTTTAACAAATGCGATTGTAAAAAATTCTCTAGTTTTAAACTAAATTTGCTAAAACGAAAAAAAACAGTTACCAACATTAAATTTCTACAAGAGAGTGATCTAAAAGACGATCCCCTTGTCTGGAACTGTCTTAATGTGAATAAATTCTCAAAATCAAAACAACAGCAAAAACAACAACAACAACAAGACTACGACGACGAAGCCGAAGACTAATCCAAGTGTTTGTTTACCCGAGTATGCTCTCCTGGATAGTGTTCGTTGAGTTTTTTAGAGTAGCATTTTCCACACATCAATCCCTCTATCTTCCACTCCTGCATGGCCTTGAAATGAAATCCTATCTGCTCGTTACAAATCACGCACTTTTTTTTCGTTCCCAAAACGATTTTTGTTTTTTTAATCAATATAAAAAACATTCTGGAATATTCATTAACTCTGCATTCTGTTTATTCATAGTTGACGTTATACGTATCCGGTACGGGGATTTGTGTTTGCAGTTCTTTTGAATGTTATATATTTAGATAGTTAGATGGTCTTATCATACGTTTTGGGATGATGACATATTGTTAACGAAAATAACTGCTGTAGGAATAGTCACTGGAGTAACTGTAGTGATGTTACTTGTAATTGCTAGTATAGCGATTCCAGAGTATGCCGGACTAGCAGACGAAGAAGCAGAAAAAGAAAAAGTAAACGTAGTGCAAAAGGAATCTGTTGAACCAATTACTACAAGCGATGTAGTAATGCCCACAAAAGCCTCTAGACCTGGATGTGAGGAGACTGGTCAGTGCTACATACCATCTGTGATTACTATTCAGTCAGGCAAACCAATTACATGGGTTAATGAGGATTCAGCGTTTCATAGTGTCACTTCTGGCAGCTATGACGTGCCTACTGAATTATTTGATAGCGGATATATGGATCCGTATGACTCCTTTACGTTTACTTTTGATGATGCAGGCACCTATGACTATTTCTGCACTCTGCATCCTTGGATGTATGGTCAAGTGGTTGTCAAGTAAAAAAGGTGAGGGAGGGAGTCGAACCCCCTTGTATGAGCTTTGCAGGCTCACGCATAACCGTTCTGCCACCGCACCGTTTTAAAAACACAAAATGAATAATTAAACTCTTTAGATTAAACGCAGTATCTTGGATTGTATGTCTATTCTATCATCATCATCTTGAAAACAGTCTTCCCAAGAAAGATTTTTTCCTCTCCCTGACTGGTTCTTCTGGTGGTACTTTTCTTGGCTTTCTTTTGTCATCTATCTGATCTATGTGCTTGTCTAGATATTCATCAGAGATCAGCGTTCTTGATTTGTCATCCCTTCCCGTATCAACATCATCGATAATCTTTTTTGTAGTTTTAGGCTCAGTCACAGTCTCTTCTGCTACTTTCTTTGTCTTTGATTCCTTTTTTGCAGTAGTGGTGGTTGTTGCTACTTTCTCTGTCTTTGATTCCTTTTTTGCCGTCGTGGTTGTATTTTTCCTAGATGTTTTTGTAATCTTTTTTTGTTTGCTGGTTTTTTGTGTCTTATTCTCTAGTTTTTGAATCTTTAATTCTAGTGTTTTACTTAGTGATTCTAGAAATATTCTGTCTGTCCTGTACAGCGGCTTGTTCTTTGCAATACATTCTAAAATGAATCTTAACCTGCCACTATCTCCCATTCCAGAGTTTAAAAGATCTGTTGTCATGGTGTGATAATCTGGTTCCATGCCCTATTTTGTTGGACGATGTTAATATTTTTTATCTATTTCTGTATTATTGCTCTGAGGCCTGTATATTTTAGCATAAATTCCAAGAGTTGTAAAATCTCACATGGTATTATACTGATAATCAAAAGTTTATCGGGATCAGGGATTCCTGCCAATATATCTCATCACGTCAAGCCTTGGTCCTGATGTCCTGATGTATTGTGATAACACATGACGCATATTCTCAAACGTGGCATAATATTCTGATACCAATATGTCACGTTTTGCCTGATGCCAGTACTCTTCAATGGCACTAAGCTCTGGTGTTGCAGTCGGCAGGTATAACATTCTTACATCCTTGTTTTGTGATACAAAATCATTTACTATAAATGCAGTATGTTGCCGTGCACTGTCTGTTATTACCAATATTCGTCCAAAACGTCGATGTAACTCCTTGAGATATGCAAGAAACGTCTCCTTGTCAAACTTGTCGTATGTACGGAATAACCTTCGTCCATCAATTGTAATCGCTCCGTACACTATGGATTTTTTATGTTTCCCATTGTATCCGACTGTGATCCGCTCTCCCTTCAATGACCAGTACTTGACACCAGTAATAGGATCATGGGTAAAGATTGACTCGTCTTGTATTAGGATGGTAAAACCCTCCTTTGTCAGGCGTGAAATGTGCTTTTTTGCGTTGCGTTGCCATCTACGTATATCATCCATGTTTGCTCTGTTGACGTGTACACGTCGCGGTGTCTTGGCAGACATGTTACAGCGTTGCAGTATTCTTCTGACAGATGTCATGTGGTATTTTATCCCATATTTTTTGTGGATGTCTTCATGAAGTATCTTCGGTGTAGTGATGTAATTTGTCTTTGAGAGAATTCCGTTGATCTCTTTGAGTGACACTTTGGGCGGCCGTCCGGTGCGGGGAAGATCCCGGAGGCCTTCTAGGCCCTCTTCCTTGAAGCGTTTGACCCACGAGGACACCCAATCAGGACATTGCATGAGCAAATCTGCCGTATGCGTAATGCTTTCGTTGTTAAAGACGACCATGTTGACTGCAACCATTCTAACTTTGATTCTGATGTCCTTTTCCTTCTTGTACGCTTTTTTGAGATCTTCGGGTTTTGTGTCCATACATAAGTTTGGTATGATGTAACCAATACGGTTTGTGGTCTGGTAAAATTTACATACCGATAAACTTTTGATTATCAGTATACTTTCATCTTATCTGCATTTATTTTTTGTCTGCAAAGTATGCTAGCGTCTTGACTTGGTTAGTATTATTTTAAATATTTAGATGATAAATACCGTCTTAGAATACTAGGCATTGCCAACCATCCTCATCATCCGTTGCTTGTTCTACTCGTTTTAGGAATTCTATCAAACAGGCACAGTTAGAATCTATTAAATGGTTTTGAAGCCAGTTTCACATCTTCTCCTTTTACCGTCTTTCTATTGGCATGACTTGCCATCTCTACTGCACTTTTAGCAATACTGTCTGCCATATTTTCGATTACTCTTCGTAGCTCATCTGCTGATTCATCACTGACTCTCTCTGCTCCGGCCTTCTTCAAAATTCTATACATTGCTGATAATCCCAATTCTGATGATTTCATGATTTTTGCTCTAATTTTTTCTGAAAAAAGGCATTGAGTAAAAAAATATCACAAAGGAATCGATTTATACAGACTAGTTTCTAGTTTTATGAGGAATTGACTTGGTATTTTGACTCTCACATACATTTGTCCGATCCGGTCTATCGTCCTTATATGGAATCCATCTTAAATGAGATGGAATATTTAAAAATTAAAGCATGTTGTGTATCCATGGATTATGAGAATTCATTGGCAACTCTAGAGCTTGCACGCACAAGTGAGTTGATCCTGCCTTTTGTTGGGGTTCATCCCGAATGTGCAAATGACGTGCTTGAAGATACCGTTAATTTAATTGAAGAAAATCATCGTACTATTTCTGGCATAGGTGAAATTGGACTAGATCCAACCTTTCGAGATCATGACAGCGGTAATGACTATAACAATGACGATAGTAATGGTATCCCTAAAAGACAGCGTCACGTGTTTGAAACTTTGTTATCCCTGGCAGAAAAATTTGACAAACCCATATCAATTCATTCACGAAAAAGTCTTGATGATGTCTTTGAAATTATGACCTCTTATAATACAAAACATGCGTTGCTTCATTGGTTTGATGGTAGTAAGAAACAACTTCAAAAAGCAATGGATATGGAGTTTTTTGTATCATATGGACCGGTTATGATTTACGCAAATGACAAGCAGACTTTGCTGTCCAAAACCGACGAGTCAAAAATCTTGGTTGAAACTGACGGTCCTGTAAGGTTTTCTAGATGTTTTGAAGCAAAGCCTGCACAAATCAGCTTTATACCTAGTGTGATTTTTTGTGCAGCAAGTATTTTAGGCAAGTCATTTGATGAGATGGCGTCTCTATTGGAACGCAATTCAAACTCATTTCTTACAAACATATAAAAACAGCACACCTAACATCGTAGGAGTGGATAGAATAAAGAGCCTTTCAAACAAAGTTCTCGCTGTACACAAATCACGTTTTGGAGAAGATTTTGCTGAAAATAAAAAAGTTTTAGACGAAATTTCTATTGTACGCTCTAAAAAGTTAAAAAATAAAGTTGCTGGATACATTACAAAATATACTAAAAAAGAGATTCGTGAAGAAAAGATCAAACAAGATAGAATTGAAGCCTCAAAAGCTGAGCAGCAAGCCGAAGAACAATCTGATCCAAGTAATAACGTTCAAGAATCGATTAATGAAACCGTTGTAGAGTCAACGAATGATGATAATGCTGTATCGACAGATGAAATTGCTACTGTGGGCGAACCGGCAGCTGAAGAACCTGAACCCGCACCAGCACCAACACCGGCAGCTGAAGAACCTGAACCCGCACCAGCACCAACACCGGCAGCTGAAGAACCTGAACCCGCACCAGCACCAACACCGGCAGCTGAAGAACCTGAACCCGCACCAGCACCAACACCGGCAGCTGAAGAACCTGAACCCGCACCAGCACCAACACCGGCAGCTGAAGAACCTGAACCCGCACCAGCACCAACACCGGCAGCTGAAGAACCTGAACCCGCACCAGCACCAACACCGGCAGCTGAAGAACCTGAACCCGCACCAGCACCAACACCGGCAGCTGAAGAACCTGAACCCGCACCAGCACCAACACCGGCAGCTGAAGAACCTGAACCCGCACCAGCACCAACACCGGCAGCTGAAGAACCTGAACCCGCACCAGCAACTGAATGAATAGTAAATTAAATATTAATTTGTAAATTTTGCATTAGATAGACATGTTTACTGTAAAATTTGTTGGCGGGGCCAAAAAATCATTTCCTACTGAACATTTAGAGATTGACAAATCTGACATATCTATTCAAGAATTAATCAACTTACTTTTAGAACTAAAACCTCTTGATTCTCCTAATCTTGATACTGACAATGTTCTAATTGCAATAAATGGTGCAGATTCATCTGCCATGAATGGAAGATCCACAATAATCAAAAATAACGATCTGGTAAGCATCATTCCAATCATACATGGTGGTGCATCAAAAAGATTAACTTTCACGTATGCAAGAAAACAGATCCAAGTAACTGAGATTAAAGGTCAGCTATCAACTGACGTCCATTTCCTCGACAATCTGAGAAACAGATATCCCACAATCTTACTTCAAGCCGTATCAAGTAACCTGATTTTAAACAGTTATCATCTACAAAAAATCCTTTCGTTATCTTTTGAATCTCAAAAAAATAATATCTTACTTTCAAACAAACTTGAGACCGATATCCTTATGCGTTTTGCACTAACTACACAAATCTCTAATGCCATAAAAAATGCAGGCATCAAGCCGAAAACTAACTTTATTCTAATTGCAATTGGAAATAAAAGAACTCTGAATTTGCTATACAATGACCTGTTACCATTATCTGCAAACCTGTTTTCCAAAAATCACGAGTTGTACTTGAAAAAACATTTCAAAATAACGAAAAAACATCTTGGTTCTATATACTCAAAAAATCCTCTAGAAGATATTCTAGTGGAAAAGGCAGCAGTATTACTCTGACATACTTCGCTTAATTTTTTCCATGCTTAGTATATCATCTTTTTTTAGTACAGAGATGCCTGCAACATTCCCTAAAATTTCAATCAAGAGAGTCTTATCAGGCAATTCTAGTGATACCTTGTTTTTTATTTTATTTGCTATCTTTGTAATTATTTCCTGACTTGACATATTTGAATTTCTTTTTTCAACTAGTATTCTGTATGTCTCATCATCTGAAATCTGGCTATTGGCCAAATCTGTAGCACTCTGCTCTATCTCTTCAATCTCTGCTCTGATGACCTTTTGTATTGGTATGATTCTCAGACAGTATCTAATACTCCATGGTTCATCTAGAATCTTCTCTTTGATCTTTCTTACGACTTCGATAGGATCAATCCTTGTCTCTACTGTTACAATTCCTGACATGTTTGTAATTGAGACTTTGGCATCTGCATCTCCTAACTCTTCTAAAACATCCAATAGCTCATCTTCTGTATCTGATTCAAGATGTCTAGCGCACGTAACTATCAAATTCATAATAATTCTACAATCTCCTCTTTGCTCACAGCGCCCTGTCGAATCATCTCAATTCTCTCACCATCACCATCACCATCCTCTTTTATCTCAATTATCGTTGACTCTGCATTACCTGGAATTATTCCCCCATCAACAAAAATATCATAATCATGTAAATTTTTGAAGCATTCATCAGGATTAGTATACGGTGGGCCTCCAGAAATATTTGCACTAGTTCCTACAAGAAAATTACATTCTTTTAGCAGCTCTAATGCACATTTGGAGTTGGGTACCCTTATTGCAATCTTGTCTTTCAAGTTCAGTGATTCTCTAATCGTTTCATCTGTTAGTTTTAGAATAACTGTTAGCGGACCTGGCCAAAATTTTTTAACAATTCTTTTAGTAGCGCTGTCAAAATCCACAATTCTTGCAGCTATTTGCTCAGAGTATGCTAATACTGGTAGGGCTTTTGATACATCCCTTGATTTAATCTTGTAGATCCTTTCTACTGATCTTTTGTTGTATGGGTCACATCCTATTCCGTATACTGTATCTGTTGGAAATACTGTCACTCCACCTTGTTTGATCACTTTTACGGCCTGTCTGACTCCTTCTTTGTTGCAGTTTACTCTCAATATTTTTCCTACTCTGTTTTTTAATTATTATTTGTGTATTTATTCTAATTACATTGTAGAGGTTGTGGCTTTTTCAACATAACAAGCTCAAATACCTATATCATGATCAGTCCATTAATCTTACAACCCAAGTCTAAGAGTTAGCCACTACATCTGTCCGAAGCTGACCGCAAGCAGCTGAGATCTCTGTTCCTTTCTCTACACGAACTGTACAGTTCACGCCTGCATCTAGCAGAATTCGCTCAAACTCTGCGATACTCTTCTTTGTCGGTCGCTGAAAGTCACCGGCCGTCTGATTAATAGGAATCAGGTTTACATGTGATCCATTTCCTCTCAAAAGTCTGGCCAGCTGTGTTGCTATATCCTGTGAATCGTTTATTCCCTTTATCAAGGCATACTCAAATGTCACACGCCTGCCAGTTTTTTTAAAATAATCTCTTCCTGATGCTATAATCTCCTCAACAGAGTTCATACTTGCAGTAGGAACCAGCCTCTTACGTAACTCGTTATTTGGCGCATGTAATGATATTGCAAGACCAATCTGCAGGTCTTCTTTTGCTAGTTTGTCTATTCCTGATTTTATTCCAATAGTGGATATTGTTATGTGTCGCTGACCTAATCCAAATCCCCTATCATGCGTTAGGATTCTTACAGCTCTAATCATCTCATCATAGTTTGCCATCGGTTCTCCCATCCCCATAAAGACCAAATTTGTTACGTGTTCGCCGCGTTCTTCAAGCAACTCTGCGAAATGAATCACTTGTGATACAATATGCTCTGCTCTCAGATTCGTTTCAAAACCCATTTGACCTGTTGCGCAAAACACGCATTTCATTGCACATCCAATCTGAGTGGACACGCAGATTGTTGATCTGCGACGGCCTCCAATCTTTGTTGCGTCATATTGCATCAGGACAGCTTCAACATATCTGTCGTTATTATCTCCATCCTCATCTGTGTTATCATTATCCTTCAACGCCAACAGCAATTTTGTCGTATCTCCATCCTCACTTACAACACGATGAATCTCTTTTGATGATCCTATCGTGTAACCCAAATCTTCTAGATCTTTTTGCATTTTCTTTGGTAGTTGTTTAATCTCTGAGATCTCTTTAGGAAACTTGTAATACAATGGTAATAGAATTTGATCTGCCCTGTATCTGGGGTAACCCATCTTGATTACCAGCTGCTCCATCTCTTCTGGAAGTAAACGATAGAGGTCTGTCATGATGTATTGGTAAGTTTTCAAATGTTATTATAATTTAATCAATACTACAAAAATAAAAAAAATAAGAGAAAAAGAGAAGGGTTTATTCTTTTACTGGTTCTAAATCGTCAGATTCAGCATCGCTGCTGCTATCTGGCGTAACCTCAACTTCTGGTGTCTCTGGCGTAACCTCAACTTCTGGTGTCTCTGCTGTTACTTCTTTCTCTTCTTTTGATGTCTTTGTCTTTTTAGCAGCTGTTTTCTTAACTGCTGCGCTCTTTTTTGGTTTCTTATCTGCGTCTTCAGGATCAATAACACCTGCTTCACCTAGTGCAAAGATTACTTCTTCTTCGGGATGATGAGGACTGTCAACCATTCTGGCGATTCTCTTCTTACCTGATTTCTTAAAGTAGATTCTATAGGTGCTAGTATGCGCAACTACATTTCCACCGATAGGTCTTGTTGGGTCTCCAAAAAACACATCAGGTGATGCCATAACTTGGTTTGTTGCAACTGCAGCACAGTTGTATGTCTCTGCAATTCTTGACAGCAGATGAACAAAGTGGTTTAACTTTTGTTGTCTAACTGACAACGTACCTCTTCCAAGATATTCAGAACGGAATAAACCAACTGCAGAATCGGCTACAATTAGTTTTACATTGTTCTCCTCAATTATTGATCCCGCTTCTTCTAAAATCAATGTCTGATGTGCACTGTTATATGCACGAGCAACTATGATTCTATCTAAAACCTTTTCTGGTTCCATCTCGTGTGCTTGGGCAATGGATACGATTCTTTCAGGTCTGAAAGTATTCTCAGTGTCAATGTATAACACGCCACCATCAAGACCTCCTTCTTCTTTGCTTTTTTGAACCATTACAGATAATGTATGAGCAAATTGAGTTTTACCACAACCAAACTCTCCATAAACTTCTGTTAATGCTTGGGTCTCTATGCCGCCATCAAATAACGTATCCAGACAGTTTGTACCGGTTGTAATTTTACCGATATTTTGTCGCTGTTTGTAGATCTCACTTGCACTGACAAAATCTTTGCCAATCAATCCTCCTTCAACTAGGTGTTGACGAGCTTTATTGACAATTTTCTCAGCTGTGTCCTTTTCCATTCCAGTTATCTCTGAAATTTCAACAGGACCTCTTACGATGAGATCCATTACGTTATGGATGCCTGCATCAGATAGTTTTCTTGTAGTTACAGGACCTACGCCCTCCAAACTATCAAGCCTTAAATCTTCTACCATACCGTATAGTACGGTACTTTACTTTATAAGTGTGCTGTTTACATAACTCTGTTTCCTAATTATCATCAACCACGCCTAACTAATCCAAAATCAGATCAGATTAGGCATAGAACAACTGAATTTGAACGTTGTATCAAACACTTTCAATAGAAAACTGTATTGAACAGAGAGGTGCGTTGTCAATCAGACTATCAATCATGACCAAAAACACATCCTCTCCAGACAAACTAGGCAAGCATGGTACTAAAAAATCTTACAGTTCAAACGAATGCAGACTCCAGTATGATAACCGCAAATACATAGATCGCGGCAAGTTGTTTATGCTTCAGATAAACGAGGAGCTCATGGTGCAGGGGCTTGATAAGATGAACTGTGGAAAGGTAGGCCACCCGTTTACATTCTCAGACGCATGCGTTGCAGCAGCTGTTCTGTTCCGAAACGCCACAGGTATCCCGTACAGACAGTTGGAGGGTGTGGCAGAGGCAATCGTCGGCAAGGAAAATGCGCCTACATACTCGGCATTTCAGAAAAGATGACAAAACTCAACTGTACAATAGATGACAACGGTAGCGGTAACACTACTGCTGCATGGTTTACAGACGGCAAAACGAGAACCGAGATAAGCTTGTTTGCGTTTGATTCAACCGGGCTCAAGCCTACAAACCGCGGCGACTGGATGGCAGAAAAGTGGGGAGTGAGGCGCGGATTCATAAAACTGCATGTCGGTGTAGATGCTAAAACCAAGAAGATCTATGCAGTGGTCATAACTGACGACAAGTGTGGAGATTCCCCACAGTTTGAAGAACTAGTGGAACAAGCTTTTGCAAACGCAGAAAAATCATCAAACGTGGAGACATCTACTGATACCAAGGTGCCGATGGTGCGTATGATACACGAGATATTTACAACTACTGCAACAAAAACGAGATTAAACCACTGATTCCGGTTCGCATTAATTTTGCTGGAAACGCAAACGGATGCATGTCCCGCAAAAAGGCTGGGTTCGAGCAGCTTGGCAGTTTTGAGCATATAGATAAAAAGAGACATGCATCCGTTTGCGTTTCCAGCAAAATTAATGCGAACCGGAATCAGTGGTATAGATAAAAAGTCAGAACACAAGTTTGCAGATCTTACGCGCAAGGAAAAGAAGGAACGGCAGAATATGTGGCGCAGGGAATCAGGATACAACGACAGGTGGACAGTAGAGACTGCGTTCTCTACGTTCAAGCGGGTATTAGGGGAGTCTATAATGGCACGAAAGTGGGAAAACGTCAAGACGGAGATATACGGAAAGGTGTGTTTGTACAATCAGATGATCGATACGGCAATTGAGAACGGAACGGCACACCAAAGATAGTGTATCAGTCTAAAACCCGCCACAAAGACCGCAGTGTAGGAGGAAAGGCAATGACATAAGCAAAATCACTCGGATGGTGGCCTGTGTTGCATGTAACTTAGGAAACAGAGTTGTTTACATTAGTTTGTTTCATAACCTGCCACAAACAGTGTCATAGATATTCAAGTTGCAGATTAACTGCCACTGCATTTAAAGATCTGGAGCTAATGGTCCTTTCAGCATCTACAACGACAAGCGTGAAAGGATATCCGCACCAACCATATTTCACAGGAAGACAATTTAATGTTACGTGTGAGTTTCTTTTCTCCAGCAAGTTAATCGAAATTAGTTATGTGCTGCGTTCTGGAGGTAGACGGGTATGACGCATGATGGTACCAGAACCAAACAAAAATCGCGGCTACACATGAGCCATGCGCAAAATGATGCAAGATATGTGGAACGAGGAAAGATGATACATTTGGTTCTTCCTGACAACATGGTAGATGAACTTAAACGGATGAATGCAGGCAAAAACGGTCATCCGTTCATCTATCCAGAGTGCCTGATAATGGCCATAATCGGAATACGTCTACAGCTGGGCATTGCATTCAGATGTGTGGAAGGAATGGCAATAGCTGCACTGGGTGAGGAAAACGCACCTGATCACGTTACCCTGTGGAGAAGAACGAAGAGTCTTGATACATCCATTACAGACAGAACCATAACCGTCAGGAGCAAAGACAGTGTGTTGCAGATCATCATAGATGGAACAGGCATGTCCCCGTCTGCCAAAGGCGACTACATACGATACAAATACAAGATAAAGACCAAGTCAGGTTTCATAAGACTCAGTGTCATGATACAGCAGGACACCATGCGGGTGCTTGGATTCACGGTAACTGACGAAAAGATTGGTGATTCCCCACAGTTCGAGCCCCTGATAAGACAGGCACTGAGGAACAAGGGAATAGATCCAGATGTACGACGCGCAACAGTAATGGCTGCAGGTACTGGGCCACCGCCAGATCATGTTAAAATTAAGATCAAGGCAGATGCAGGATATGACAGCAGGGAGAATTTTCAGATATGCAAAGAGTACGGCATTACACCTATCATCAGGATAAGACGCAATGCAGAATACAAGGCAATGGGGATAAGCAGGGAACGCGGTATTGCAGCGCTTGACCAGCTGGGTGGCGGCACTACAAGCCTTGCCAAATTCCATGAGATGGATATCAAGGAACGTGCGGAAAACCAAAACGAGTGGAAAAAACGTGCGGAATACGGTTCCCGATGGCAGGTGGAGATATTCTTCTCTGCGTTCAAGAGAATATTTGGAAGTTCGGTAAGGGCAAAAACAATGGATAACATTATTCAAGAGATAGCGTTAAAGATCCAGCGCTACAACCAGTTCGTAGACATAACTCAGAGGGTGATCTCAATGGTATGATGAAAGTATGGGCTAGATGCTATACAATCGGGTCAGAACTGTGGCATGTTATGAAACAAACTAGTTTACATCGTTTTCATAGTAATTTATTGCTTTTTTGAGGCTAGTCTTTAAAATGTAGTGCAAATCGTAGATGTGCTGGTTTGTTCAAAAAACAATGCTGAAAACAAGGGTGTCTTTTGTGCTGTAAATGGCACCATCATCTCTCTTCCTCTTTCTCTAATCAAAATCAGTTATGAGATTCAACTCAGATGTGCTTTCTTTGTTAAATTATACCCTGACAAGTTTTGATAATCGCATGTTTTCTCAAACATGAAGGTTCTCTTAAACCACAGCTGTGTCTTTTGATAGGAAAGTTCTTTGATGCATATGGATTTTTTCTATGAACGCACACTGCAAATTAGTTTAGTAATATGTGCAATGCGTATTAGTCATACAACACGTACAAAATCATGCAGCACTGCCTTTATGATTTTGCATTCGCTTACATTACATTATATTTTGCTGATCATGTCACTATTGCTGTTACATATCTTTGGCGTCAATCTTCTAACTGCTTTTTGTATAAAACACCTACACAATTTTGACTGAGTAATATCACCACCCATACATTTATTTGAAATTTTTATCTCTATGCCTTATTTTTGTTTAACAAAGTTTTTACAGTATCGCAGCTATTGACATAATATGTCGCTACCTGACTATCTGGATAATGATTTTGAAGATGACTTTGATGACAATCTAGATGATGATGATGATGGTTAAGATGCTCCCTTTTACGATGATGACGATTGATCACTATCATGATTCACTATAATCACTATCATTCACTATTCATTATTCTATTATCTGTTAACTTTGTCTTTAGATGCTTAATCCAAAGTTGTTTGCAAATTGTGTAAACGCATAGTATGCTTGTAAAAACTCTCTACCTGACTGGCTGATCTTGTATTTGTTTGATCCCTGATTCTCTCTTCGTTCTAACAGTCCTTGTGAAACTAGTGTCTTTAAGATTCTTGAAATTCTAGAGTGTGAAATATTTGCTTTTCTGATAAGAAAAGTAACTGTGGCACCCTCTTCATCTCTTAGGTCATCCTTTGTGGTAGTCAGGATATCGCCAATAATTTGCATATGTGTTCTATATTCTGCCATTTACACCATTATCATGTTGTGAAAATTTCTTTGTTAGGTGAATACTCTTTTCCAATATACAAAAAAGATAAAAGAATTTGACAAACCTTACATTATTTTAAAATTTGAGCCTAATCTAAAAATTATTTTAGATCGTCATCAAATTTTATCCTAGTCAGTGGCACTTTGCTTACTGGTATGAACAGTGCTATCAATCCTGCTATCTTTATTATCATTGATGCAGAATACAGGACTGACTCTGGGAACACAAACGAGTACCATCCCAAAAATTCTCCTAATGCCAAAAGTCCCAATCCGGCAGCTACTGAAATTGCCCCCTTGTTTCTATTCTCCATATATGACAGCATTGTTTCAATTGCGCCATACGCTAGCAAAATAAACGACACAGATCTGAATATGTGTTCCAACTGCACTGAAGAAACAAGAAACAAGGGAAGAATTCCCACCGATCTAAAGTAGCTGGATTTTGGGAAGAATGATTTTATGCTGTGTGAAAACGCAATGAAAAAATATCCTATTGTCTGAATTACAATCCCCAAAGTTTGAATCCATTTCTCAATGCTACCTGATTGTATCACAAAGTCTTCTAACACGTATCCTATCCAAATAACACAAAATCCTGCACTTATCGAAAAAAACGCAATCGTTAATCTAAACAGTGTTGGGCTGCCGGTATTTCTAAATCCAATCAGCGCCATTATTCCTATAGCTAATCCTACTACAAATCCGACCAAGTTGAGGATATTCTCTAGTAAAAATTCCAATGACGTTTAGAAATATGTAGAACTAATTATTTTAACCTGATGGACGATGTGTTTATAGACTAATCCCATTCATCTAACGAACCTGTAGACTGACCCTCTGTACTACCTCCTCCTGCATAATCTCCCAAAATATCCGAGTATGTTGGCTCATTATGGGCTACAAATTTTACATATTCCCCATAACTCATATCCAAATCACAAGAGCCGCATTTTACTTCCGAGTAATCCATTGCAAGCTCTGCATCCTCGTTGCATTTTGGACACTTGATCTTCATACTACCATATATCACAAGTAATTATTATTATTATTGTAACTGTAGTTTTTTTAAGGCAAGCTAGTATCTACGCACAAGATATTGACCAATCATTACTATGTTTTATGAGAGATACAAGTTTGAGCGTAAATTTCATTATTGTCGTAATGAACTTTAAAAAACTACACAGTTTTGTTCTTACTTTACATTGTGATTGTGCGTCTATCATCTACATGAATAAAATACAGTAATCCAGGAAATGGTGTACTTTGTGGATTAGAACCAGAAAGAACTCATCTATGTGAGGCGGATTTTGTTACAGAGTCATTTTGGCGCATGTACGCTCATACTGATTCGACACACATTGACTCGCTTTCATCTTTTTGTAGTTTGACAGGTCTACAAGATAAGACCAAGTTGCCCTAGACGGTGTGTCCTACATTGTCAACTCAAATAATTGAATACCATTCTTAAATATGATCTTTGTCTAGTTTTACTATTGCGTTATGTGTCTGGACTGCTTGGCGTTATTGCAATCGGCGTTTTTGCAATCTCTGTTGTTTTTCCCGCAGCCTTTGGACATCACCCTGGAGATTACATAAGTCTTCCCGAACCCATAAGTTATGATGGGATGGAAGTCACGGTGAGCGTTCGTACCTTCCCGGATTATCTTGCAGTCGATAGTTTTGACGACGTTATTTTGAAGGTTAGGTTATTTGATACTCTTACTAACACAACTTTGGAACAAGTGACATATCGTGTCGAAATTTGGAAGAACCAAGACTTACTTGCAAGAAGTTTATTTTACGATGATGATGGTCAATTATACATCGAGATTAGTCCTCAATCCGACTGTAACGAATCTGATCTGTGGCGATGCACCATTTATGACGGATCTGAACATGCTTTAGCACCGGGCGCACTTTACGTGTTTGGCATTCAATGCAATGACGATAATCTTGATGTCTGCAAAATGCCTAGTATTACAGGACCGATATTTGACAGAGGTGGTTTATACAACATCAGGATAGATATCGATGGTATGCACAGTCCTCGTACACTGGTTACAGAATTATTAAGCTACAACGTGTTTGTTACTATCTCACAGGAATATGACTTTCTAATTCAAACTGAAGACGCAGAAGAAATACCAATAGTTGTCAAGACGTATTATGATGATGTTGAAAATTTCCATTTTGATACAACAGATAACTCTATTAATTTTGATATGCCATTTGATTGGGATCCAGGTCACATCGATAAAGTCAGGCTAGTTCGTGAGGAGGTCAGAGTTCCAAAATCATTTGCGCCATTTGCTGAAGACAAACAGATCCACGGCTATGTGAATGGTGTAAAAACTAGTCAAAGAACATTACTAGTTGATCCATACAACAACGATGTAACTAATATTTTTCATCTTCTTTTAGCAAACGCTGAATTAGACAGAATCAACGAATCTCTTGGCCCTGATAACTATGAAAGTAAGATAATGAATCTAAAATTTGTTCCATTTGTTGAAGTTGAGATGATATCTGCTGATTTTTATCTTGTCGATTCAGAAAACTTTGAACGGGTTCCCACCAACGTAACTATTTCATATGATGGTTCGTATGGTGTGGATCAAGAGATCCCATTTGAATTTGCATTCTTCAATGAATATGGAGAACCGATTACCGATATAAGATATGCATACACGGTCTTTGATGAATCCGGCCAAGAGATAGCACGAAATGGATACGATGACAGTACAATAACTCTGGGAATTGTAGCAGCTGAAGGGTCAGATATTCAAAACATCTACATTCCATCCCCGGATACAATTAGAGTTGATGTCCTAGTATATGGCGTTGGGTTTGATTATACGTCAAAGTACTCTGGAACAGGATCGGCGTTTCTAAAAGTTAGTGATGGCTTTCCTTTAATACTGCCACAAGACACACTAGCACCGTCAATTCCTGACTGGGTTAAGACTGCTGCAGGATGGTGGGCCGACGGTACGCTCGATGATGATGCCTTTATCTTGGGGATCCAATTTTTAATTGCGAATAACATTATACATATTCCTGAGACTGATGTTTCCTCATCTCCTTCAAACTTATCTGCTATTCCTGACTGGGTTAGGACCAATGCAGGATGGTGGGCAGACGGTACACTAGATGACGATGATGTTTTCATACAAACAATACAATTTCTGATTCGACTGGGTGTTATAGTGGCTTGACACATCTTCACGTAGTTTGTATCGAATCCTATGATCATCTCAGGTCGTACATTTAGTCAGATGTTGTCATGCCGTGCCATGCCGTGCCGTGCCGTGCCGTACCATACCATACCATGAATCGCAGCATCCGATCACTGTACCTTCTAGTTATTTCTTCTTAGAATCTACGAATCTTCTGTTAGATAGTAGCATCAAGCGTTACATGTTGATTATTGTCAGCCGCATGTGAGGCATCATACTCGGATAGCCATTCCATCAAGGTGATTTTAACGTTTGACAAAAAGATAAAAAGCGTTTATTATTGTCAATCATTATGAGCCGCACTTGTACCAAATGTAAAAATTCGATCCCCGATGACGAGCAGTTGGGCGTTGTTGCTGCCCAATATCCCACCTGTAACAAGTGCTGGGCTGAGTGGAAGGAGTATCAAATAATGGTGATGAATGAGATGAAATTAGACATGTCAATGCTTGATCATAGAAAATTACTAAAAAAACACGAAAAGATCTTTGTAGGTGTGTTATCTCCAGAAGGTGAGATAATTGATTATACAAACGAGGATAACAGAAAGCCTGACGAACCTCCCGCAGGCGTCTCTACTGCAGCTGACGTTGCTGCAACAACAGATGCCGCCACTAGTGACACTACAGACACTGATACTGCCGGTAGCAATAATACCAACGCCTAGAATCTCAAGTGCTTTTTAGCATTATCTGGTACAACTATCAGGATTCTTCTCTTTGAGTCCTCGTCAAGATCATCTATTATCTTTTTGATTGTATCTGCAAGAATCTCTCTTTCATTGTCTTCTAACTCTAAAAATATTCCAAGAATCCCGTCTATGTGAAATTTGATCAACTTCTCAGGCGCCTTTGCTACCTGTGTTATATATGCTGAAAATAATCCATATCTTTGCTCTGCAGACAGCGTTGTTAAAATTAAAAGCCATGTTTTGAACAGTTTTGCAAAGTTTGGAAACGGGATGGTAGGTCCCGCCTCTAATGCGTTATTGATCACCTCCATCTTCTCTGACTCAGGTAATGCAAAGAATTCTACCATCCTCTTCTTTAAGATGGGGTTTCTTAGAAAATCAGGCAGATTGGCCAGGTTAATTATGATGTTTCCTGCAAAATTCTCATCTGACATTGATTCACTTGAATTTAGTTGGATATAAAATCATTCAAAACGCTTTAGAATAAATAAACGAGATTGTCATTCCACAGTATGACATCAACTGTAGTTGTTGGGGGATTTTTTGGCGATGAAGGCAAGGGAAAGATAATCTCTTACCTTGCAATTAAAGATAATCCAAAGATAATAGTACGCGGGGGCGCAGGTCCCAATGCCGGACATACAATAAAGGATGGTGACACTGTATACAAAGTACGAATGCTTCCAAGCGGATTTTTAAACAAAGATTCCAAAGTGATGATAGGACCAGGCGTTGTCATCAATCCTGATGTATTAAATAAAGAGATCTCAGATTTTGGTGTATCAGGACGCTCGTTTATTGACAAGCACTGTGGAGTCATTGAAGAGACTCATCTGTCACGAGACTCAAAGGGCGAGTTAAAAAATAAGATTGGCAGCACCGGTTCAGGTACGGGCCCTGCAAATGCCGATAGGGCCATGCGAGTCTTGAGATTGGCAAAGGACTTTGATTCATTATCGTCGCTTGTCACTGACGTTCCCTTGGAGATAAACACCGCACTTGATAATGACGAATCTGTCCTAGTAGAGGGTACTCAGGGAACGTTTCTGTCATTGTGGCACGGGACATATCCCTATGTGACATCAAAAGATGTCACAGCATCAGGAATATGCGCTGATATTGGACTTGGACCAACTAGGGTAGATGAGGTTATAATCGTCTTCAAGTCTTATGTTACTCGTGTTGGAACAGGCCCTCTTGCAAACGAACTGACATTAGAGGATGCAGAGAAGAAGGGTTGGTCAGAGTTTGGCACCGTTACGGGTCGTCAGAGACGTGCTGCTGACTTTGACTTTGATCTGGCTAGACGTTCAATTATGCTTAATGGTGCAACCCAGATTGCAGTGACAAAATTGGATGTACTGTTTCCAGACTGTGCCAAAAAAACTGCATTTGACGAACTAGCTGATGATGCAAAAGCATTCATTGCGAATATTGAGAACCGATTAAACTTGCCTGTTACCATAATTGGAACAGGTCCTGAAATCAGTCATGTCATTGATAGAAGAAGATGAAGAAGACCTCACAACGCCTGATCTGTATACTTTAAACCAAATTTATTATACTGTTCAATCTCAAGAGCTTTTCAATTACCTAATCAAAATAATAAAGTTAAAAGAGACTTGTTTGTTAGCTGATCATGCTTCATTTTAAGACCCGACTATCGCGCATCTCAAAGACCAACGGCAAAGTCATTCTTGCCAATGACTACGACGCTTCAGTAGAACATTTGCAAAAAAAGACGATTCAGAATATCAAACAGCTGCATCCGTATCTTTGTGGAATCAAACTAAATTTTCATCTCTTGCTCCCATTAGGTAAAAAAGAGATACTCAAAATCACTCAAACAGCTCACAGATACGGGCTGCAGGCCATCGCTGATATCAAGCTAAACGATATTGGAAACACAAACAAGGTAACTACAGAGCATCTGTGGGATTTAGGATTTGACGCTGTAATTGTAAATCCAATAATGGGTCTTGATAGTCTAAAGAATCTGGTAAAGTCTGCTCACAGGCACGGCAAAGGAGTTGTAACTTTATGTCACATGAGTGCACCAGAGGCCAGACTATCCTACGATATGAAAATTATGGTAAATCAGCGACGACAGCACCTATACCAGCTATTTCTGGACTGGGCTTTGGACGCAAAAGCAGACGGAATCATAGTTGGAGCCACGTTCCCTGACATAATTCGATACTGCTCCCAAAAATCAAAAAAGCGTTTGAGCATCTACTCACCCGGCGTAGGCACTCAAGGCGGCAGTGCAACTGCAGTCATCTCCTCTGGGACCAACTATCTGATAGTTGGCAGAACTATCCTAAACTCTGATAGTCCTGTTGATGTGGCAAAACAGTTACAGCTGGCCAGCATTGGAAAGTAGCGTCTGCTGCGCTTTGGTCAACACTTTCTTTGCATTGACAAATGTAGTTCTCTTCATTGACCGATTATAACTTGCCCAGACGTAATCTAGGTGTTCGTGTGAGATTTTGACGTCTTTGTTCTTTGTTTCAGCTAAAAAGAATACTACCTTTTTGAAGACTAACTCCCCTTGATATTGAAATTCGTACTTGATCCACTCCTCAAAATCTTCTATAAATTCAATGTCTGTAATCCCTGTCTCTTCTTGCGTTTCTCTAATGGCCGTCTGACGCGAAGTCTCTCCCTTTTCTATCTTTCCCTTTACAAAATCCCAATGTCCTGATGGATAATGCAACAACAGAAACAGTTTCTTTGTCCCTTCTGTCCTAAACAGCACAACTCCTGCAGATGTCTCTTCAATCATTTTCCCAACCTTCTCTTTCTTTCTTGATATGTTCTAATGGCCCTCATTAAATCTATTTTTCTAAATTCCGGCCAAAAAATATCCATAAAAATCAACTCACTGTATGCGCTCTGCCACATGAGAAATCCGCTCAATCGCTTCTCTCCTGATGTCCTCAAAATCATATCCGGTGAAGATTGTGGCAGATATGATGTGTATAGATTTAACTCGATCTCTTTTTTGCTAATATCCTCTACATTCAACGATCCGTCTTTTATCTTTTCTCCTATCTTCTTTACGGCATCTACTAACTCGTACTGTCCACCATATGCTAGTGCGATGTTAAGAAAATGCCCGTCATAATTTTTTGTTACCTCGTCTAACCGCTTTAGAATCTGTTTAATTGATTCTGGTAGCAGTTCTATTCTTCCTATGCCTTTGACCCTCATCTTATTTTTGTGGATTCTTGGATCATTGAATAGCTTCTCTAGTCTCATACGAATCAGTTCATAAAGATACTCCAACTCTTCATCTTTTCTGTTTAGGTTCTCAGCAGACAGTGCATAAAGAGTGATAATTTTAATGTCAAACTCCTCACACCAATCAAGGAGATTCTCCACTGCATCAGCTCCCTTCCAGTGCCCGTTTTTTGGCATGGCAAGATGTCGCTTAGCCCATCTCCTGTTTCCATCTAAAATTAATGCAACATGGTTTGGGATGTCTCCGTTTTGAATCTCGCTCTCCAATCTTTTGCCATATATCTTATAGAGCCCTGATAACTGAAATACCGCATCTTTAATCTTGTTCACGTCTTATCATCATATTGTCTAACAGCTATCAGTTATCAGTGTTTTTCAGATATGGATTCCAGCATGGGCCACCTGGCCTCATGTCATCTAGGCGATCAGCTAACTATAGACAAATTCTCAAAACATACTTGTTAGTACGGTCTGTCAGGCAGGCGTAGACTAGTTCTAATCTGAAATCATCTCTTGATCCTTGTGTTTTCTGTACTTTTTGAAGAGAATCGTGGCAGAAACTATTGTTATTGCCAATCCTGCTAGTAGTGGCGGAACCAAGGTAAACGAGTTCTCATCATAAATCATAATGTTGGTAAACTGTGATACAGTAGGATACAGCGCTACCAATACAACGATTCTTAGAATATCGCTAATCTGTCGTGGAATTCCTCCAATCCAATTACTGAGCAGAGTTCCTGCAAATATTGCACCTAGTCCCATCCATAAAATTGGTAGTGCCCCTGCAACGAACTGTCCTATGATCACCTGGTCTGTAATCTTTGTAATCAACTCTGTATCTGCTTCTAATAGTTTGGTATCTATTGCATTAACGCCTGACGGTACTGATGAGAGAATCAACAACACTCCTGCTACCATTGTAAACATTCTAACAAAACCCATAGGTGTCGGCTTTGCCCATCGCGACCATATCTTGTCGACATCAAATGCTCTGATCAAAAATGCTGCCCCTAAAATACTCACAAGCACTGCAAATATTTCTGCAGTATAACCAAATATTGTAGCTACCCCGCCTATCAACAAAAGAATTCCCGGAAGTCCTAAAAAGAATTTTGAATATTTAGAATCATACACAAGCATCTTTAGATATTTTCCAAATACTGCATACGAATACTCTACACTTCTGTTTACCTTTATCACCACACGTTGCACAGACACTATCGGCAAAACATTCTGAATCACTGGAATGACGCTCTCATCGCTCTCCCCGTCAGAAACTATAATTGCACCGTCTGCAGAAAATATCTCCAAGATTTTTTTTATCTCGTTTAGAATTTTTTCATCAGCCTGTACACCTAGTTTCTTAACTCCCGCAACTGTACTTACTTCAACCTGATATCCTTTGCTTATTAGATCCTCATACGTCTTTATTGCAGCAAAGATGGAATTTGAATCTGCATCTTCTGGATCCTCTAACGCTAATCTCTGTGCTGCTTCAATACATGCATCTCTGCCTATAACCGGCGTAAGAATTCCTGCCTTCTCTCCAACATCGTTATCCCTGTCAATACAGATTACTAGTAACTTGTTTGTAGTTGACACGTCAACTTTTTTCTTTATTTTATTATCTGTGCGTTGAGACATTATGTCTATATGCCGAAATTACTTTTTAATGGTTTCCAACAATTCTGATTAGTAAATCTCGGTTTTGAGGCTACCACCACCGGCAGTCATTCATCATGGTATGGGTCTTAATAGATCAGAGCGCTGAGTCAGCTCTATTGATTCTGTTTTTAGCGATTCTATCCTTTTGATAGTCTCCTCAATATCTTCCTGTGTCCCCCCCTGTCCTTCAATCAAGTTTGCTAGTACTATGGTCTCCCCGACATACTCGTTGAACTTTCGCATACCCTCCATGTAACTGATGTAGCTCTCTTGCCATGCTTCTGATGGCTTTGATGTTACAAATTCACTTATCTGTGCAGTCACTTGCGTGGTTGTTATTTGGGTTGATGCGATATACTCTTGTGGGGCGATATCTCCTTGACGTAGCTTTTGATATTCTATGTCAGTTGCTTCGATTAAAACCTCGTGAATGTTTTTTACTCCATCCAAATAGCCCTCATAGTCTGAGACAACAAATGTTGTCTCTACATCCTGTGGGATAAACCATAACGAAAAACTTGCACCAGTAATGGCTGCTAAAATTATTACCGTTACTATTATTCCCTTCTTTGATGCCATTTTGTTTATTTACTACAGAGTAGTTTATAATTGCTGACACAAAAATTATACTTTATTAAGCAATTATCAGAAAAAACCACATACTCTATACATTTTCTAATAATCATTCAAAAAGGCGTCTGTTTTCGGAACTTCTTATTATATTTTATCTTTGTAACGCTAAAAAACATTTACGTATATTTAGCATATAGCTAATTAATTTTTAATATGTTTCTATATAATACCCTTTTCAAGAAACTCCATAATGGTTCAAGCCTATTGTGTAAAATGTAGAGCAAAAACTGATATCAAAGATCCTGTTGAGACTACATTCAAGAACGGACGTCCTGCAATGAAAGGTACATGCTCTGTTTGTGGAACTAGAGTTAACCGAATTATGAAAAAGCAGGAAAGTTAGAACATTTCCACATTCTCTATTTTTCAAAACCCATATAGGGTATACCATACACTATCTTTTAATGACAAAAGCAGAATACGAGAATTTACTTAAACGAATTCAAAAAAACTTGGGCGATACCAATAAAGAATCTCAAACTAGATTTGAGCTCCCAGTTGTTGATGTAATGTGGGAGGGCCAAAAGACTTTTTTGAGAAACTTTTCAGACTTTCCCAAAGTGCTCAGGCGTGATCCTGACAAAGTTCTCCAGTATCTCTCAAAAGAGTTCGCAGTTCCAGCAGAGCGTCTAGGCGAGAAGGCCATGTTTGTTGGCAGGCGTGCCCCTGATGACTTTACAAGACTGTTCCAAATCTATGTCAAAGATTACCTTGAATGCCCCACATGCAAGAGCCCCGACACTAAAATTCTCAAAGAACACCGAATATCCTTTCTAATCTGTGAGGCTTGCGGTGCAAAATCCACTCTAAAGGGCAAATATGCATAATGTTATTCTCAGTCAAAGTTACAGACTATCAGCAGACTGTGATGCTTAACATATGTGACGCTGATCTGCTGGGAAAAAAGGTTACCCAAGACGATTTAACCATGCATATTAGTGAATCATACTATGGCGGAACATTCGTAGAGCAAGATCAAGCCGAAGCCTTGCTAAAAAATTCCGCGATTATCAATATGGCTGGAAAACGTACTGTTGATCTGTCCCTCAAACTAGGAATTGGTTCAAAAGACGCAGTCAAGTTAATCTCTAACGTTCCGTTTCTCATCGTTTTTAATACATGAGTGTATTCTGATCTTTTATTATAGATGTATTGTTTATTACGCCGTATACAAATCTATTTTAGATACTACCGATGAATATCTTGTATGACTGACACCATTAGTAAAAAACTAGAATCAAAGCTAGATAACAAACTGATTTCAAAAGCAAAACGAAAACGGTTAGACGATGGTTTTAAAAAAGGCAAAGTCGTCAACGAGGTTTTAGACAAGCCAACTGTCATGACTTTGTACAAAATGATAAACGATCACGTTATTGCATATGTTAATGGTGCAGTTAGTGCCGGAAAAGAATCTCTTCTTTTTTGGGGCGTCGCAGACGATGATACCAATGTTGCTTTGAAAATTTATCTGGTGTCTACCTCTAACTTTAAAAAACGTGAGGGATACATCACAGGAGACCCAAGATTTTCTCATCTCAGAAAAGGCACTAAAAATTTAGTTTATTTGTGGGCAAGAAAAGAGTTTCGTAACTTGTCTCAATGCTACAGTGCCGGCATTCCAGTTCCACAGCCACTGCATCTTAAAAATAACGTTCTTGCTATGGAGTTTGTAGGCAGCAGCACAGGCGTTCCTTGCAAATCTTTGTTGCATTCGCAAGTAGATGATGATGACTACAGACAGGCTATATCGCTTTTACACGATCTATACCACAAAGCAAAATTAGTACATGGTGATTTCTCTGAGTACAATATCTTCAAGACTGATAACGGTTTGGTTGTATTTGATCTAGCCTCAGGGGTTGATATCAGGCATCCAAACGCTTTGGAGTTTCTTAAAAGAGACGTTCGTAATATTGTGAGATTCTTTAAAAAAAGGGCAGTTTCTATTAATGATACAAATGATGCGATATATGAGGATATAATAAAATGAGCTTTGAGAAATTAATTCGAATACCTGGTGACAGAATTGGTGCTCTGATTGGCAAGTCAGGAAACGTCAAATCGGATATAGAGTCCAAGTGTTATGTTACCTTGGATATCGATGGCAGTACAGGTGAGATCTACGTCAGGTCAAAGGGTGACATACAAGAGACCCAACCATTCAAAGCAGTCGAGATCGTTACTGCTATAGGGAGAGGATTCTCACCTCAGAATGCTATGACTCTGCTGCAAGGTGATAACACGTTACACGTTATAGATCTGCGAGAGTTTGCTGGAAAGTCTAGTGCTAATGTAGAGAGAATAAAGGGGAGGATTATTGGCGAAGGGGGGCGTTCTAGACAAAATATTGAAAATCTTAGCCGTACACATATTTCCGTTTATGGAAAGACTGTATCAATCATTGGCAATGCCAATAAATTACGACTGGTAGCTGATGCCATATCCTCTATATCTCATGGCAGCATGCACGGCCCGGTATATACCAAACTGGAGGCTGCAAACAGAAGAGACAAGATAGGACGGATGCAATTGTGGGAGGATCAAGATGTCCTCCATTAAAGAAAAGTTTAACCAAATCTCTCCAAGTGAATTCTTTTATAGTAATCGTGATCTTGCCGGATTTAGCAATCCTACACGATCTTTATACACAGCAGTAAGAGAGTTTGTAGAGAACGCGCTAGACGCTTGTGATCAAAAAGGCATTCTGCCTGATGTACATCTTACAATCAAAGCTGTCAATCCTGAAAAACCTGATCCCAGAACCTATATCTTGACTGTAAAAGATAACGGTCCAGGTGTAGATGCAGGACACATTCCACTTGCATTTGGCACCGTGTTATACGGATCAAAGTTTGGCCTCAAACAAGCAAGGGGCATGTTTGGATTGGGGGCTACCATGGCTATACTGTATGGACAGATTACCACCAACAAACCGGTCACTGTAAAAAGTTCTGTTGACGGAAAGACACAAGACGAGTTTGAGTTATTACTTGATATTCAAAAAAACAAGCCCATCATTCAAAAACATATCACCAAAAAAGCTACCAAGCCAGGACTCTCTGTCAGCATATATCTTGAGGGCGACTATTCAAAGGCCGGTAACAAGATACGTGACTATGTCTATGAGACCTCTCTGATTACCCCTTATGCCTCTATAACTTTCGATGATCCCAAAGGACAGAGATTCAGTCATCCGAGATTTGTCAAAGACATCCCTCCTCCTCCTACAATAATCAAACCTCATCCACACGGTATAGATGTTGAGAGAATACGACGAATGATCGTAGAATCGCAGTTTGAGATTCCAACTATTGATGATGCAATGATAGAAAAAGTCAGAAAAGATTTGGGACTGTCTGCCAAGAATCTTGGGTTTACAGCAATAATGGCCAAAGCAAGTAAGAGATGGAAGAACCTCCCTCGTCAGGTTCGTGTTGTTATATCTTTGATGTCATTCCTAAAGATGAATTTTGATAAACTACGTAAAATCGCAATTGAGGACATCGACATGAAAAATAAAACGCTATCTTATTGGGATTTTGGTGACTCTCAATCAAAATCAATAGAACTTGACCACCAAAGTACGTACTTTAAGCAGCTAACCAATACTGTCCAAGGCGAATCCCTTACCACGTTTCTGACAAAGAGGTTTCAGCGCGTAGGTCCTACAACTGCGCTACGATTTGCTGAATTTACCGGATTCAAGCCTGAAAAACGAATGGGCACTATGACTAATCAAGAGCTAGTCAATCTTAGTGATTCGCTCCAAAAATTTGAAGATTTTCTAGCACCTGATCACAGTTGTCTTGCTCCTTTAGGTGAGACACCTTTGGAGAAAGGGATAAAAAAGTTCTTTAATCCTGATTTTGCAGCTGTAGTGCAACGTCCTGCATCTGCTTATTCCGGATTTCCATTTATAGTGGAGATGGGTATTGCATACGGTGGCGATATTAAATCTGGCGGCCCACATGTGTACAGATATGCCAATAGGATTCCTTTATTATATGATGAGGGCAGTGATGTAGTGCTAAAGGTAGTTCACGATACTGACTGGGGCAGATACAAAGTAAAAGGTGAACCTCCGTTCATTATCGTATCTCATATTTGCTCTACGCGTATTCCGTACAAGACTGCAGGTAAAGAGAACGTTGCTGACAGACCAGAGATAGAACGAGAGTTAAGACTAGGTCTCCAATTCCTTTCAAGAAAATTAGCAGCATACATGTCAAAGAGAGGCCAAGCTGATATGGCAAAAAAGAGAGCTAATCTTTACGCAAAATACATTCCATTAATTGCAGAGTTTTGTACTGAGCTTGCAGGTAAGAAAAAAGAACCTGATTATCAAAAAATATTACAAGTTCAAAACGCAGACACGCTAATGAAACAACAATCTGTGACGCCGACAAAAACAATAGCGGCAGTAGTAGCAACATCTGAAACAACAGCATCTGAAACAGCAACACCTAAAACAGCAACACCTAAAACAGCAACACCTAAAACAGCAACACCTAAAACAGCAACACCTAAAACAGCAACACCACAAACATCCAACACTGTAAAACACCAAAAATCATCAAAATCAAGCAAATCCAAACAGTCCAAAACAAAGAAACCTGCCAAAACATTACAAACCACATTAATCCCAGTAAAAAAGGAGCAAACCAACGTTGAACGGAAGTAAAAAGTCAAAAGAACGCCGTAAAAAAGCAGAAGAGAAGCAAAAGAATATTCTTAATATGTTAAAGAGTCACGGCGCAAAAATATATGAGGATTTAGATAATGGACAGTTTCCCAAATTTTCAATACCTAGCAGATCAGTAGGTAACATCGTTTATGATAAATCACTCAGACAGTACATTCTAGGCGACAATACTGCTCTGAGAAGTTCGAGAAACTCTGCCCAATTACGCTCATTTACACAGCTGATGTGGCTTGCATTCTTTGCAAATAGGCTCACACATGAAAAAAAGTCGTCTACTCTACGAGACGTCTATTACTCTTCACAAGCATTTGCAATTGAGTTTGATGACCAATCAGAGTCAGACAACATTATTGTAGATTTGGAGGCTGTAACATCTAAGCCTCGAGAAGATTTTCACATATTTCCTGAAGAACGAAGCTCAATTTTCGGTGATCTAAACATAGAGTATACTATTCCAGGGTACGAGGGCAAACGCATGAATCTGTCCAACCATCCTGATGGATACTCTATTGGTCCTAGCTTGACTACTGCCGAATTAGTTGATACCAGTGCAGAAATAGTTATTGCAATAGAGAAAGGCGGTCTATTTACTAGATTCGTTGAAGAACAAGTCGATAAAAAATTCAAATCAATTATAATTAACACAGGAGGGCAAGCACCTCGCTCAACTAGAACTCTGCTCAAACGACTACACGACGAGATGAACTTGCCTGTAATTGTATTGACTGACGGTGATGTGTATGGAGAACATATTGCCATGGTTATAAAATCTGGATCTGCCAATGCTGCCCATCTACGAGAGTTGACAGTACCTGATGCAAAGTGGGTGGGTGTATGGGCAACTGACATTGAAAAATATAAACTCCCTACCATACCAATGACTGAATCTGACATAAAGCGATGTTATGATCTTCAAAAAGATCCACGATACCAAGACGGAATATGGAAAAAAGAACTAGATGTATTTTTACGATTAAAGAGAAAAGCAGAGTTGGAGGCTTTCTCAAAGTACGGCCTTACTAATATCACTGATAAATACCTGCCCCAAAAATTAGAATTGGCAAAAAGTCTCTAGTTTTTTATTTTTATTTTTGTCTTTATTATTTTATGCGTAGTGTCAACACGCCGTTTCTATACTTAAAGTCATATATCTGCATGTCTTTGGCACCTTCTATTGGAATCTCTTTTGCAAATCCGTATGTCCCGCGTATGTACAAAATTCCGTCTACCAACCTAACTGCAATCTTATCTTCAGGTCCTGGAACTTCGGCTACAAATACAAACTCTGCCTCTCCTTTAATCAGGTCATAAACCCAATTTTTTGTCTCTTGTTCTCTTGCTTGGGTGTACAGTGGTTTGTTGTCCTTTGCTATCTTTTTTAATACTCTAGCCCAGTAAAACATTGTAAGGGCTGCTGCACCAATTAGTATAAAACTCGCAAATCCTGAATCTGCCCTCTGTGTCATCATGTAAATCAGCCCCAAAAACAGGATTATGATAATAGGTATTACCAAATTTAACGACTGTTCATTTGAATATGTACCCTTGTAACTTGCCAAACAGTAAAAATCAACGTCTGCCAAATATAAAGTATCTTTGATTTTTATTATCGTTTTTGATATTTCTCGCTGTTGTCTGAGAGTGACTCATCCAAACTTTCAATAAGTCAAATCGCCATAAGAGGAACAGTTATCGCAGTTATTATTACCATCCCATCCATCATTGCATTTCTTATTGCTTGGAGTATTCTTGATAATATTTGGTATGCTATAATTTTGGGAGGAGTTGTTCATTTTATCGCCATGGGGTTCTCTTTGAAGATCTCTAAAAAAATACTAGTGAAAAAATAATATTTGCTGTTATTATTGCTGTTGTTGTTGTTACTGTTGCTGTTATTGTTGGTAATTACATATTGGTTGTTTCATTTTTAGAACATTCTCAATTTTTTATTATCCTCTTTACTCCTTGATTGAGCATTAACATGAAATGCTACGAGTCTGCAACAACGTGCTAGTATCTATAGATATAATACTCTGCTTTATTTACAAACCAAGAGGACATAAATGAATAGTTACGTTCCAATCAAAAAACAAGTCGAATCTATGGAATATGTGACAACTAGGCCCATGTTTGGCTATCAATGTTTTTCAATAAACAAGAAATTTTTTGTTGGATTCAGCAACAAGAATACTCAGCAAATCATCGTTAGACTCCCTAAAGATCAACAGGAGATTGCAGTCAAGTCAAATGCAATCCAACCATTTTCTCATGGTGCCAAGATGGGATGGATTGAAATTGACTCAAAACAAATCACCACCACAGCAAGTGCTATGAAGTGGATTCTAAAAGGATATGAGCATGCCAAGGTGTTAGGCGGATAAACCGCATTCTTCTTTGCCAATCTCAAAAATACCGGTGAAAAATAGCTCTGTCCTCTTGTAAAATGTTTTATGGCGTTCTAACACATCAAAGATATGTCTTTACTTCAAAGGGTTGAGGACGATCTAGTCAGTGAGGTTCATCTAGAACCTGTACAAGCCAAAGTGTATCTGTTAGTTACGTGCCATGGAAAAATGTCTCCTCAAATGATTGCAGACAGATTAAAGATATCTGCCGATACTGCCAAAAAAGCCTCACAAGACTTGGTAGAACTAGGCGCATTCATAGATATCTCAGAGACTGAGTTTGAGGCCATGCATCCTAGATTCACTGCAGTTAACATGTATAGACGAGTATGCGTACGCCGAAATATAACTTTCAAACGTAACAGTATAGTTGATAACATCGGAGTAATCTTGGAGAAACCCTATGATGATGCAAGGACTAAATAATACTAGTGATGGTTTTACAACATTGGATACTGAAACTTGTAAACATCAGCCGGTCTACTATGGCGTAGTAAATATCAACATTGACGAACGCACCATCGGCTCAGTTGATGTGTGGCGGTGCGGCGTCTGTAAAAAGCGATTCTGCGAGGAGAAACAGCTAGGCATTGAAGAGATTGCAGATTTGGTAGGAATGCCAAAGATAGACCCTGATGCAAAATGGGCCGTGTCTGTATGCAAACTGCAACAAAGCAAATACAAGTGGAAGCTGGTAAAACTAAAGCAAGACGGACAGCTCAAGCATGAATGCTTGGATGAAAAAGTACTCTCTTTGAATGTTGATAATTTTAAAATTAAGGACGACACACACTGGAGCTTTTTAATCGATGATAATATCAACCGAGCAGTAGAGATCTAACTTTGGTATGGAAATTCTAATTCACATTAATAATGTTCACGGGAGCCAGATGGCAGCCAAGATTACTGGTAGTTTTACTGTAGATGATGTTCACAAATTTCGCTTTACTGCTATTGCATTTGGAAGAATAGGAGGGCAGAACGTTGGCGCAAAACTGTCTGATACCACCCAAAACGAACTGAAAAAATTAGGTTATGATGTTGATGATGTTGTCATGTCGCTGCAGAAAAAACTGCTGCAAGGTGACCTGACTCTTCCAAAAGGATTGAAAAAAGAATCGTTTGTTGATGACTAACTGACTGACTACCTAACTAGAACTCTGCATCATCCAGAGCTCTAGAACATGCACAACCTCTACTCTCAGGAATTACATCTATTAGCTGTGCTAGTACCTGTTTTGTCTTCTTTACATTCTTTGAGAGTGTCTCTAAGACTTCTTTTGCAGTCACTGGTTTTTCTGCCCAGACGTCATAATCTGTAACAGTCGAGATGGATACATAGCACATCTGTGCCTCCCTTGCCAGCTGACATTCTGGTACAAGCGTCATTCCAATAATATCAGCGTCTAGATGCCTGAAAAATTTTGATTCGGCTTTAGTTGAGAACCGCGGACCTTCAATGCAGACATATATACAATCCGTATGCATCTTCATATCCTGGGCTTTGGTTACTTTTAGTACTGATGACTGCAGTTCTGGGCAAAAGGGATCTGCAACTGAAATATGAATAACTTGACCTTCTTTTGAGAACGAACCATCCCTTGATTTTGTAAAATCTAAGAACTGTGTAGGCAGTGCAAAATGTCCTGGTTCTAACTCTTCTCTCAGGCTTCCTACTGCTGACGGTGCTATAATTCTTGTAACTCCGAGTTCTTTGAATGCCCAAATATTTGCTTTAAAATTAATCATATGTGGTGGAATGGTATGGTTCTTCCCATGTCTTGGAAGAAATGCAATCTTTCTTTTGTTAAAGGTTCCAACTGTTATTGTATCTGAGGGCTTTCCAAAAGGCGTATCCACGTCTATCCCATGCGAATTTTCCAATAAGCCTGGATCATAGATTCCGGTTCCGCCAAATATCCCAATCTCTACGTCTTTGTCCACTAGTATTTCACCAATGATTTGCAAATATAGTTGTCAATTTTTTTGATTCCGTCAAGTTCTGTCAGCTCGATTATGAACAACAAGCCTGAAATACTTCCACCTGCCTTTTCGACTAGTTCAGCAGTAGCCTTTGCAGTTCCGCCGGTTGCAAGCAGATCGTCGCATATGACTATCCGTTCCCCGTCTCTGATTATATTTTTTTGAATCTCTATCGTATCTTCTCCATACTCTATGGTATATGATATCTTTGCAGTCTCTCCGGGTAACTTGCCTGCTTTTCTAATCATTACCATGCCCTTGTTGTACCTTGAGGCTAAAATCGATGCTAGAATAAACCCACGTGACTCGACTCCTACAAACATATCTACATCTTTTGGATCAAAATGCTTGGTAAATTCATCTGCAATAAATGATAGTGCTGTTGGGTCTCTTAGCACTGGACTAAAATCTCTAAATAATATGCCTTTTTTTGGAAAATCTTGATACTCTTTTATTATATCTTTCAGATTCACAATATCAAACCAGTCCAAGGGAAATAAAATTGTTTGATATTATTTATTGAATCTCAAAAGTTGTTTCATTACTGGTGCGATGATCTGTGACTGTGATCCTGTATGTTCCAGGTACAATATTATCTGGAATGGACCATGGTTGAGCGTGATCGCCGTTATTAGTTATGCTCCCTTCTAGTATGGCTACCACCTCGCCGTCTGCTGCTATAATCTCCATGCGCACTTTGTCTTTTGCACCAGATACATGAATATCTATAATTCTGTTCTGTCCTGTAGATAAATCACTATCTCTTACATCTATTACTACTCCTTCTGTAATATCCGCTTGTACCTGAATACTAACATTATGGAAACTTGATGCGCCTTGTGCTTTAATTGTCCACTCTCCTATCTCCGCATCTACTGGAATTCTAAACGAATCATCAGATATCTTTCCATTTAAATCTGAAAACGTCTCTATACTCTTTACTGTCTCCCCTGCAGGGTTTATCATGCTTATTGTAAGAAGAGCATGAGGACCATCCACACTTCCTAAAATCAGTATTGGGTCTCCTTTAGTATACTCTGTCTTTGTGGTGTTTATGTCAATCTCTCCAAATGTTGTCTTTAGGCCTACTGTGAACGTTTTTTCACTCTGGGTGCCGCCCTTGCTGACAACTGCAGTATACACTCCGGTTTTATAGTCATCTAATTTTATACCGTGCGTTGCACGTCCATCTGACTGCAATTTAATTGATGTCGAATTTCCTTTTGGCCTATCAGACGTATCAATTATCACCAAATCAATAGTATCTGATTTCTTGCCTGATAGTGTGATTATTGCCGTATCTCCTTTTTTATAATTTAGTTTATCAAACTCAAATCTGATTGGCGTTACTGGCAACTCTCCTACTCCTACATAAACAAACTCTGTACGTCCGTCTTGAACCGCAATCAATGTATACGTTCCTTCATCTATGCTTGGTATAGTTGGAAATTCTACTGTCACATCACCTGCATTATTTACTTGTATGATCCTTGAACCAATCTCTGTTCCAAGAGGATCTTCTAATGTCAAGTCAATTGGTTTGTTGGGTACTGCCGTACCATTAAATGATATGGTATCTCCCCGTTCAAATCTTATATTAGTTGGCTGGATGAGAATCTTCTTATCTGATTCAACGGTCCATGTAATTTGTTTACTTTCTCGTCCGTCAGTAATTGTTGCAGTGTACAAGCCAAATTGACTATCTGCTGATACAATTACCGGCTCATCTATCTTCCAGTCCCCCTTGCTATCTATCTCTGCTGTTCTAGAATTGATAATCTCACCTGTAGGCGTAGTGATTATCGCAGTTATCGCACTGCCGGGGTTTCCGGTTCCAAAAATATTCAAAAGGTCGCCTTGATAAACAACATTTGGAATTCCATTTATCGTAAGCGGAATGCTATGTGAGGGAACAGTTCTGTCAGGGACATCAGTTATCCTGATACTCAAGGTCTTCTCCTCTCCTTCTTGATCTCTTACTATGAACTCTGTTCTGTCTGCCTCTTGATCATCAGGAATCTTCATTGTGGTCATAAAGTTACCATCTTCGTTTGTAGTAAAGGTACCAATCTGTTTGTCATTAATATGAAAAGAAAACTTTTCTGATGGACCAAACTCTTCTCCTGTTACTCTAATCGGTGAGCCAACATTTGGTCTCTCTGGAATTATTCTGAACGTTGATTCGCTAGTTACCCCTTGTTCTACCTGTTTATTTGGTATTATGGGATCCTGCGTATCCTTATCACCACTTGTAGGCATCTGAGTTAGGAATAGTTTCTCTAGACCTATGATATTTTCTTGGCCGTCTAATGCCTTCCAATTGATATTTTGAATAGGTCTGTCCGTCTTTACTCCAAACTTTACTGACTCTGAAGGTCCTATTGGCTCTGTTGTTGTAAATATAATTACGCCCACCGAATTCTTTACCCCTGCCCATCCTCTCTCAGTCTTGAATGATTGAAAATTAAAGTCCGGTTCAGGCCAAATTCTTAACATGACTATACCCACATCTGAATCATTTGTTAGTTCCAATACTATCGTCTCTTCTAGTGCAATGCTTGTCATTGTAGCTCCTTCAGCATACGCATCTGTAGGCTCAGATATCGTTAATGTGAATGAAAACATCACTAGTAGCACCGCTGCTGAAATAAGAATTCGTTTAGTGGTAATAGTCATAGTCGCAGTAGTGATAAATCTGTTCACATACATCATTGAGCATCACTCATTTACCTATACTCCTACACATATTTGTACTATCTTGTTTCGTGTTTTTTATAAGCAATTTTTGTATCTCACCCATCTCCTTTTTGAAATTTATCCAATTCCGATTTTGTAGAGATGTTTTGATATTGTCTTATTCTTTCAGCAATTAGTCGGTATAGTGTTCTGAATTGGTCTTTTGTCTTATCTGATATAAAATCAGTCTCTCCTAATGCGATCTTTTCACAAATATACCTTGTAATATCTTCATTGTTAAATTCGCCCCAGTCGTTCTCTGCATTATCTCGCCATATGCTATTTAATTTATCTAACATTCCTCTACCGTCTTTTACCAATACGTCTTGGGGCGTAATGTTTGAGAAACCCTCATCTCTTAACTTTATCTCATACGTTTGATTCACTGGATACACATAATCCTCCAGAGTCATATATTCTTCAATTGAGTCTATCTTCTTTCCTTCTTTCTCAAAGAAGATGATCTGAAATCTTGAAAAATCATTCGAACTCAGCTGTGCTGTAATATGTTTTGACTCTTCTGAATTATCTAGCAAGATAAATGTCTTGTAACCGTGATTCCTGTAAAATATCGCAAGCGGGAGAACCGAATTTTTACTATGCGCTGCAACAACATTGAGTGGATTCATTGATATGTTTGGATCTTGTAATAATTTGTCAAATGCGTTCAGATACATAGAATCAGACATTGTCTCTACAATTATTACTGGTCTAGAGTTTGCTCCAATCGCTCTGTCTACAATAGACTCAACTTGTCCTCTGCACAACCCATACAAAACCGGTGTCAGTGTCTTATCATCAGCATTCCAGTAGTCGTAAAATATCCTACTGAGATGTTTTCTTTTATCCAACTCTACGACCAGCAGATTACCTGGAGTATAATCAAATATCATAAATGGCGAATGTGTAGCATACAAAACTTGGTTTGATCCTGCCAAATTCTTCAGCAACTCTGAGATTCCCATTTGTTGAGTAGGATGAAGATTTCTTGCTGGTTCATCTAAAAGCAGTATTGCCTCTTTTAGTTCTGCTCTCTGTGTCTCTGCTGCAAAGTTTACTATAAACGAAAATGTCCATTTGAAACCTTCTGCTCTTCTATTTAATAGCCCTGTATTTGTAATAGTGCCATCTCTATGAACATCTGAAATTACTACACTCATTATATTACCCGGATTATACCTCAAATCAACATAAATAGGATCTCCTTTCCATGCGGGATTCAGTTTTTTAGATAATCTGCTACTTGCTGTGTTGAGCAGCTTGATACATTTTGACGGACTATTTTTTACGTTATCTAGTTCTCTTATGTCCAGCTCTGCCAAATAAAAGAGGTTTCTTACCGTCTCTGCCTTGTCAAACTCTTCAATATACTCGATTGAATCTCCACGCTCACCAGTTGTCTCTCTGATGTATTCATTGAGGTTGATGTTGCCGTATATTTTCTTGTAATCTGAAAAGTAGACAAATCGTGGGTGCAACTCTGATGCAACAAAATTTTGTAATGCTGTCTTTTCACTACTGCCGCTTAGAAGATTTGTGAATTGATTCTCAGGATCTTGATAGATCTTTTCCCATTCTTCAATGACCCTACGTTCTTGAGTAGCCAGTACATGAAAACGATTGCTAAATTCTGCCATCTCTCTCTCAAATACCTCTTGATTTTTTGGAACACCGCCATCAAAGAAGCTCGTATCTACTTGTATTCTCAAGTGATTTGGAATGGTATCTAAGAATCCAAATATCTGCCTTGTGAAATTCTCCCAAGAATTGATCCCTGCATTCTCACTTTCATCGAGTTCAATATCTTCAAATTCATACTGGATTTTTGGGCTTTGATTTGTTCGCACTAGCTTAATTTTTTTAACGTCCGCTAAACCTGGAAACTTTTGTTTAATTATATTACGCTCGTGCTGGTTTAACTCAAATTCCCCTTCTGCTAATCTTACCTCCTCTTTTAACTCTTCGACCATCTCATCACAAAGATCTAACTCTGAGACTTTTTCATCTTTGTTTAACAGTGTTAATGCCTGAAGAATTGTGGTCTTTCCACTCTCGTTTCTTCCCACAAAGGCAGCTAGATCACCTACCGTGATCTCTCCTGAATCATGAATGCAACGATATGCCTTTACTCTGAATTTTCTAAGCCTCATCTATCAATACTTAGTTGACTACGATTTAACTCATTCGTCAAACACTTACCTTTGACAGATTTTACTAAATAGATATAAGGGAATTATGTCACTTAAAGTAAAATGGCTACTATGAGAGTTTTTGTTGTATTTGTGCTTCCTGTAATCTTTTCAATATTTTTGGGTGCTGTAGTGCTAAACGGTATAGTTGAGCAACCTGGCAGAGAATTAAATATGTGGCAGTTTGGAAGTGGACACTCTACATCTGACACTTTAGTTGGAATAATTGGATTATCTGAAGAGTACACTACCTCAGAACCAGTAGAGATTGCATTGCAAATTGCTCATCCATCATTTAGCTGTGGAGATATATATGTCACAATCTATGATACTACAAGTGATACTGTAGTAGTTCAGAATGGATTTTTTGATCAATGTGTTAGTGCACCAGATATGATGCATCCACTAGAATTTTCTGAAGTCGTCCAGACGCCTGGTTCTTATGAATTAGTTGTAGAAATCGTTTCAAAAGAATTAGATATGATTAATGGAAGAGGATTATTTACTGTTAAATAGGAATGAAATAGAGATTGATAGATAAGAAAATGAATCAAGAGATATGGTGATATATAGTGGTACAGAAAAGAGATGCTTTGACCGGTAGTAGTATAGGTAAGGACTCAGCTACAGCTGATCCTATTGGGTTAACCAGATCACAGAGTGCACAGGATTCATCAAAAACTACAACAAAACCCGCCAAAAAAACAACAGCCAAAAAATCTACTACATCACCATCTACAAGCAAAGAATCTAAATCAAAACCAACTAAAAAACCAAAACAAACCAAAAAAGCAGAATCAAAGAAATCTACATCTTCTTCATCAAAACCAACTAAAAAACCAAAACAAACCAAAAAAGCAGAATCAAAGAAATCTACATCTTCTTCATCAAAACCAACTAAAAAACCAAAACAAACCAAAAAAGCAGAATCAAAGAAACCCGCCAAAAAAACAACAGCCAAAAAATCTACTACATCACCATCTACAAGCAAAGAATCTAAATCAAAACCAACTAAAAAACCAAAACAAACCAAAAAAGCAGAATCAAAGAAATCTACATCTTCTTCATCAAAACCAACTAAAAAACCAAAACAAACCAAAAAAGCAGAATCAAAGAAATCTACATCTTCTTCATCAAAACCAACTAAAAAACCAAAACAAACCAAAAAAGCAGAATCAAAGAAATCTACATCTTCTTCATCAAAACCAACTAAAAAACCAAAACAAACCAAAAAAGCAGAATCAAAGAAACCCGCCAAAAAAACAACAGCCAAAAAATCTACTCAAACGCCAGAAAAGCCTGTTAAAGCAAAAAAATTAACTAAACAAGAATTGGCAGATGCTAAAAGAGAAGCTGAAAAGACACTAGAAGAAGAGCTAGAAGAACAGCTCTCTGATGAAGAGATCGAAAACTTTCAAATTGAAAAAGTTGACATGGAACGGTTGACAAACAAGGTCTGTGACATTCTTGCAGAACGTGAATCTAGTGGAATGTTTCAAACTGAGTTGTGGAAGAAACTCAAACTTACAGGTCGTGATGGTTCTCGCTTAGCCTTAAAACTTGAAAGAATGGGGACAATCACACGAGAAAAGCTTCTTGAGAATAATCGTTGGACCTATAAATTAATTTTAAAAAAGACACCAATTAGTACACAATCCATTGAGAATGCACCATGTCTAGTATGTCCTGTAGAGCAAAAATGCTCGCTTGATGGTGAGATAAGCCCTAAAACTTGTCAACTTATTGAAGATTGGGTAATTCTTGAACTGAAAAAACCTGTGAAGTCTAAATGAAACTCATAGATGCACGTAAGGATTATTATCGCAAATTAGCACATGAGCAAGGTTATCGCAGTCGTGCTGCATACAAGTTAAAAGAATTGAATCAGTCATATCGTATAGTTGGACCGGGTTTCAACGTCTTGGATCTTGGCTGTGCTCCCGGCGGGTGGACCCAAATGGCAGTAAAGCTAGTGGGAAATCAAGGGCGTGTGATGGGCATTGACCTATCATATGTAGAAGAGATTCCGAATGCCTACATCATTCGAGAGGATATTGATGATTGTGAACACGTAGTCGACGAGATAATGTCTTATTTTGGGCGCAAAGTCAACGCTGTGATCTGTGATCTTTCTCCTCAGGTTAGTGGAAATTGGTCAGTTGATCATGCCAAGCAGATCTCTTTGAACTACAGTTGCGCCAAAATTATGGACAAAGTTTTAGCACATAAAGGAAATGCGATTTTCAAGATATTTGACGGTGAATACTCCATGGAGTTTAAAGACTATGTCAAGAAAAAATTTCTAAGAATTAATCTTACAAAACCCAAGGCTAGTAGAAAACAGAGCAGTGAGCTATACTATGTCTGTCTGGGCTTTACTGGACAGTCCTGAAAACTTGGATTATCTCATCAATGTTGGCATTGGTTCTAAATCCTGTTGGACTAAAAGATGTAACACTTGCTTGAAAATTATTTTTTTGTAAACCTGATATTGCATATTCTAACTTTGGAGGTGATCCTTTCATTTCTGCTGCCACTTCATCTAATGTGAAGTATGTTCCGGGCATCTCAGATTCCTCAAGACATTTGTCAAGTGTTTTTTTACATACCTTATCCACTTGAAGGTTAGGTACCTGTAGCAACATACATTCAATGAATTCCTTCTCGAAAATCTTCCCAATCCATAACGGTCCTGCAATACTGATTTTTGACTTGCACAATTCACACTCTTGATCTTGTTGCAGTCCAACCTTTCTGTGTTTACAGTTTTTACAATGAAGGATGTATCCTAGATTGTTTTGTTGGTCTGGCCGATTTAGAATCTTGACATATGTTCTATAGTAGTGCATCTCGCTTTCTACAAACAATGGCATCATTGTAACTCCCAGTCTTGCAGATGTTGTTCCAAGACAGCCAAGAATTAACCTAATTGCCATCTCGTCTCCATATTCTACTCTGATTGGCGTACCTCCGTATCTTCTCTTACACGCATCCTGAAATAACCCGTTTAACACTTGAAGATCAGTTGCTGTTGTAGACAGTATGCCACCGTGCATAGTTGCTCTTATACCACAGTCAAAGAACGGTGCAGGAGAACCAAATGGATCAACGTCTATTATTGAGCCTCGCTCTCCTTTCTTTGCATGGCTGCTTAGAAATCGGCATATCTCATTTTCAGAGAACCTTATATTTTTTAATCCGTTGAGTTTTGCTGAATATTCTGCAATTCTAAGTGCAGATGGATTTAGATCATTGATTGTTACCTCTTCAATCTTCTTTAACTCGTTTGCAACTCGTAGCCCTCTTGGACCGATTCCTGATAGTCCATCTAAGAAGATTTTTGGTCCTTTAAACTTGTCAAGAAATGCAGCATACGCAACTATTGATATGTCTCTGTTTACCCTTGCTCTTGGATTAAAGAACGCTGGTTTTTTTGGAGGCACTATATCCGTCATTGATTTTTTTGGAACCAAAATCTTTGTCGTGCCTTCTGTTATCTCTTGTAGCGTTTCGTCAGGAATTTTCAACTGTTTTTCACTCTCTTCAATTGTCTAACGGTTTAATACTTGTGTCTTGAGATAAAATTCGTGCAAATTTGTGGCGTTGATGATGCGGGCAGAGGTTCCATGCTTGGCCCTCTCGTTATAGCTGGGGTCTCAATAGATAAGAAAAACTTGAAGAGACTATCCTCACTTGGTCTTAAAGACTCAAAACAACTCTCTCCACGACTACGTGAGTACTTTTACAAAAAAATTATCCGCACTGTTGATGATTATCATGTTGTAAGGATTCCTCCTCGTTCCATTGACGCTAGTGTTAAAAAACACGGCCTAAACGATCTAGAGGCAAAATACATGGCAAGGGTTGTCTCAAAACTGCATCCTGATGTCTCCTATGTTGATTCATGTGATGTTAACCCGTTGAGATTTGGGCGAAAGATCTCTAGTCTATCTGGCAACTACAAGATTAGATCGTATCATCACGCAGACAGTAGGTTTGTAGTGGTATCTGCAGCATCTATTCTTGCCAAAGTAACGCGTGATAGGGCAATAACGAAATTAAGAAAAGATTACAATAATCTTGGAAGCGGTTATCCCTCTGATGCAAAAACTGTGAATTTTACTACCATGTTTTATAATCAAAACCGTATCATGCCTAATTTTATACGTAAAAGTTGGAAACCTGTTATACGAATAATGAACAGTGTCTAATTTTTATATCTTGCAACTACCATTGCATGATCTTTGTCAAAAGGATGCAAATCTATAGTCTGCAAAACATCGAATCGTGTTTTTAGTTTTCGAATCTCTTGATCAATAACTCTTTTTGGTTCTTTTGTGACATCGATACTTCTTGTTTTGATTACTAGGAAAAAGTATCCTCCTTTCTTTAAAAATATCTCACAGTTCTCTATTGCAATGTCAGTTTGATCAGGTTGTGCAATATCCACATATATCACATCCACCTTTCCGAATACTGCAAAATACTCTTTTGGTTTTCTCGCATCTTGTAAAATTGGAACGATATTTGGCCTATGTGATGCAACTCTATCCAAGAACTCTCTTGCAACCCTGCTTGCATGCTCTACTCCGAAGATTACTCCGCTGGGACCTACAATATCTGATATGTGGCTGACTGTGGTTCCAGTTGACACTCCCAAATACAGGACTTTGGTCTTGTTTTTAAACGGAAAATATTCCAGTTCATTCATTATGGCAGCTGCCAACTTACTTCTAAACGGATCCCACAGTCTGTACTCTGTGTTTTTTTTAATGACTAGTTTTTCTTTATAGACGTGATTTCTTGGCACCATGTTTTCTGTAGCTAGTTTCTTTTGTCCTTCTGACTTGATCCAAAAAAACGACTGATTATCTTCTTCCAAACTTCTTTCTCTTCTTCTTCTTTGAATTTGATCTCTCGTTATTCCCTCGGCTCTCTCTTCTGCTACCGGTTCTGAACCTATCCCTGTCTTCCCTGTTGCCCTTGTACCCATCTCTATCTCCGCGCTTGAACATAGGCTGAGATGACGGCTGTCTGATATCTTTTTCCGTTGGATTCTCATACTTTTTACTAATCTCATCTACTCGTATGTTGAGTTTTTCAAGCAACGTACTGTTTACTCCTTCTCCATACACATCTACCCTTGCAGCAATCACTGTCTTTGCAGCGACTGCACGTGCAATCTTTCCTCTCTGCCATCTAGGAGCTGCATGTACTGCTGCGTGTTGAAACAACAATCCATGTTTTGGCGGTTGGGCTCCAGTTTTTAGCGATCTAAACAACGCTTTTTCTGCTCCCAAAACTTGTATCGTACTTGCAGGAAGCAACGCCAACCTCTTTAGGCTGCCTGCCCTTCCCAACATTCTTGCGCCTACCGCTGCTCCCAGTATTATTGTGAGGTTGGGTGCAATTCTCTGCATCTCTGACTCTACATGATCTTCAAGCTTCTTACGCAAATCATGAAAGTCTAAAATCTGCTTTGCAATTGACTGTACAATTGTCAAATTAATGTCTGAGATATCTCCTCCTCTGCTCTTCGATGAGATTAGCACCAGCATCTCTACTTTTGTTTCTGGAAACCCTGCATCTTCAAAAACCTGTTTTGTTAATGACTCTCGCTTGCCTGCCATTACTATTTGTGCATATCCATTAATGCTATCAATCACATTCTCCAACTCTGGAAAATGCAACCCGTACCACTCTTTTAGTCTTGAGCTGAGCTGATTTATAATCTTGTCAACCTCGTCTAAAGAGTTGATTGCTTGAATTATGTGTAAATCGGGACTCTCTGATATCTCTGTGACTTTTGAGGATGATAATTCTAATGCAAATCCTCTGAGTTTTCCAAGCGTATCTTGCATGTTTGAGGCAAAACCCGAATCAACAATAATCTGAGGTTTTGATGCCTGAACAGTCTCCAACTCTGATGCGTCCATAATGTAACAGTCAATAGAATGTTTTTTTAAAATCGCAAGTAATGATTCATCACTAACTGACACTCCTCTCTGAAGCGTTGTTAGATAGTTTACAAGCTCGTTGAGTTTTGATTCCTTGTTTTTTATTAAAAGATACTCTTTTACTGCGTTTGAGAATGCAAATGCCTTGTCTAGCTTTCCATCATTGAATACAGAAATCCCTAGTTCTGTTAATATTACAGAATACATACCTAATTACTTTTAAACCACCTTTAAAAAAGTACCATGCCTAAATCAGGGAATTACATACTTGGATTACATTATACGTCAATTATATATAATACACAGACTATTAACTGGATGGAAAAAGATATAGAAGATTTTATTTATAGAACAGTGATTGTAAAACCAAGGCAGACAAAAGAACTGTCATTGAAGGCACGCAGGATTGCAAACTTTCAGACGTATTTTTTCAACATGGGCGTAGAGGCAGGACTGGTTGAAAAATATGACAAAATCAAGACAAGCCGTACCATTACTGACATACATCACACCATGCCATGGAGCAACAGATATCACACCAATGTGGCAACAACTGCGTTCCAACAGGGGCATGATACGGCAGACAAACATTTGAAATCCTGCGCAAAAAAACGCAGAGTACGAAACTGGGCAAAAAAGACTGGTGGCAAGAACCACAACTGGCACACGTCATTTAAAAATCTCAAACCAAACAAATGGATTGACAGAAACAGTTTGTTCAGAAACGCCAAAAATGCAAAACATGCATCCATAACAGTAAACGGTAAGCATCCCTCGCTAAGGATGGGAAAGTGGAAAAAACTGTACATGAACCTGCCTGGTATGGGTCAGGTGGAGCTGTTGTCGTCTTTGAATAATCTTCCAAAGCAGATGGTATGTGAAAAAGACAAAAACAGCACCAACAAGTTCTACCAGACCAACATTGTATCATACAGGCTTGTAGAGAACACCAAAAAAATCACTGTCAATACAAACGATTCGAACCGCACGTTTGAGATCCATCTGACATTAAAAATACAGAGACCTAAAAATACGGATCGTACAGTCGTATGCGGAATAGACATGGGGGTTAAGAGATCCCTAATCGTTCATGACGGAATAAATGCCGATTTTTACAGGACACCTTATTCCTGTAGGAGAAAAAAAGACGATGTAGTCTCAGAACAACAGTCAAAAAGAGACGGCCACAAACTGCATAGTAACAGATGGAAAAAAGAGGATCGCAAACTGAAGAGGATGAAGAAAACACTCAACAACAGAAGAACCGAGCACAATAATTTCCTTGCCAAACAGATTGTGATGAGAACAGGAGTGATAGTCATGGAAAAACTAAACATTGGCAATATGACTGCAAAAAATGAAAAGCGGAAAAGCGGCCTTAACAGGGAGATTTACGGGGCAGGTATGGGAAGAATGGGGGATAGAATAAAAATGACTGCCGAAAACCACGGAACCAAAACGCTTGAGATTGTTCCACATTATACCAGCATAACGTGTAGTAAGTGCAATATGATCAACAGCAACTCTAGAACTACCAGGGATGTGTTTCAATGCGTATACTGTGGATTTTTGTGCGATGCAGACGATAACGCCGGCACAAACATCAGACATTACGGACTTCCGTGCATACGAAGGCTCCCGCTTGTAGACAGATATGGAAACTACAGGTGTGACAGCATGGAAAATATTATTTTAGCTAATAAAAATGGCACATCTAATAGTGTCAGTATTATTAGTGGCGGTAGGGACTATCGTCACAAGACAGAAGAATCAAGACATGGCTTACACCATGTTGTTTCTAAAAAAGACGGCAAGAACCAAGCTGTGAATGATTTGTTGGACTGTCAGAAAAAAACCTTGGTGCAGAAACGTAACCTAGGTATATAATTACCCTAAATCAACTGTTATATTCAAATGCAATCTTATTAATCAAAGTGAAACCCAGTCTTGCAACTCTCATAGGACCAATTCAGTTAGACAGGCCTGTAATGTTGGCGTCTGGAATTTTAGGGATATCACTAGATGTGTTTAAACGACTCTACGCGTCAGGTGCAGGAGCTGTTGTAACTAAATCCATCAGTACTGAGCCTTGGGACGGCTATCCGAATCCAACTATACTAGGTTTAAAAAACGGTGGCTGGATAAATGCAGTAGGTCTGTCAAATCCTGGCGCACCAAACTTTGCCAAGATGATAAAACCAAACCAAGATGTTCCGATAATAGTGAGTTTGGTAGGTTCTATACCTGGAGATTTTGAGATGATGATAAATGAATTCAAAGATTGTAATGTTATGGCATATGAGCTAAACCTATCCTGTCCCCACGTCGACAAAGTTGGCTTGGAAGTTGGTGACGACCTTGAATTGGTAAAGAAGATTGTATCTGATGTAAAGAATGCCTCTGACGTTCCTGTAATTGCCAAAGTAGGCTTGGGTACGAGTCATTATCTTGATACCGTAGAGGCCGCAATACATTCCGGGGTAGATGCAATCACTGCCATTAACACCGTTCGTGCAATGGCAATCAACGTTGATACCCAACGTCCTATACTTAGTAACAGATTTGGCGGGCTATCTGGTACTCCAATCAAGCCTATTGCACTAAGGTGCGTCTATGAAATTTCATCAAAATACGACGTTCCAATAATAGGATGTGGCGGTATATACACATGGGAAGATGCAGTGGAATTCTTTTTAGCCGGCGCCTCTGCTGTTCAGCTTGGAAGTGCCATAGGTGATAATTGGATTGATGTATTTGATGAAATTAACAGCGGAATTTTAGATTATATGGAGCGAAAAAATCATTCTACAATAACGGATATGGTAGGTCTTGCAAAGAAACAATAATCATCCCACAATGGTTACAATTGAACAGGTAATTGATGAGACTCCTACTGTTCGGACTCTGGTATTTTCAGATGCAGTTATGTCTGCTGTTCTTCCAGGACAATTCGCAATGGTTTGGATACCTGGAATCAACGAGTTACCTATGAGTGTGATGATATCTCAAGAGTCTGGCAAAGCTGCATTTACTGTAAGACGTCATGGTCCTGCATCCACTGGTCTGTTTAACACCAAAGTAGGTCAACAGATTGGCATCCGTGGTCCGTATGGAAATTCGTTTGATCTCAAAGAAGGAAAGCTTTTGTTAGTTGGCGGAGGAACGGGTCTTGTTCCTATGATGAGATTGCTTACCTTTGTAAAACCCTCAGACGACGTCACTGTCCTAATTGGAGCCCAATCAAAAGAAGAGGTGTTTTTTGAAGATTTGGCAAACAGTCTACTCAAACGTAATGTACATCATCGCGTAACTGTTTGTACAGATGATGGCAGTTACGGTGAAAAGGGATTTGTAACTGATCTGGTTGAAAAATTAGTCGATACAACTACTACTAGTTATGACGGCATCTATACATGCGGTCCTGAAATCATGATGCACAAAATTGTCCAATCTGCTCATTCTAGAAATATCTTTGTTCAAGCTAGTCTTGAACGAATGATGAAATGTGGTGTAGGGATATGCGGAAGTTGTTGTACCGGTGAGGACTTGGTATGCCGTGACGGAACCGTCTTTGACGGTCAGCATCTGTCTGCAAACAAGGAATTTGGCTATTTTCATAGAAATAAGGCTGGAATTCTCGAAAATTACTGAATTTAGCACGTAAGGTTTAAAATTAATCGTTGGATTATTTTCATAAAGGAATGAGCAATCCCAAGATAGTACTAACAGCTGATAGAACACTAATGTCTCCTTATAGGGGACTGTCTCTTGCCACGTTTTTTGGATGTGCTCCGGCACTTGACCCTCATAGGGATAAGAAGAGTTTCTGGTACAAGATTCTAGGGAATCAGGTGACTCCTAAGATTCTCTTTGATTTTATCTGTAATTATATTCCTCACACAAATGGCGTTGCAAATTATGCACCTTATGGGTTGCGCAAATTAGAAGCCGGTCTGTTGCGAGATGGGTTTAGTAGACAGGATGTTGTCATTGCGCATCCTGATCACATTGAGAAATTCATTGGACCTGACACACTGGCAGTTGGAACCTACGAGATGGATCCACTTGGAATGGGACCTGTCACCATGACATTTACTTATGGTAGAAAACAGACATCTTATGACGAATTTTATAATGCAGAACTCCATCGCAGAATTAAAGCTGCTAAAGAAAAGACTGGAAGTAAAGCAAAAGTAATATCTGGTGCATCTGGGACATGGCAGTACAACTATGATCCAGAAAAGATTGAAGAGTTTGGAATTTACGCAATTCTTGAAGGTGAGCTAGGTGGAATTGCACCAGAGATCGATGGACATGCAGGACGATTCTTTAACTATCTGATTAACGGTGACTTTGAAAATATGGATCCGTTTAGAAAGAGAAGTGATTTCAAAGTTAACATTAAAGAATTTGAGAGAAATGGCAAAAAACTTCACGGAAGATTTGTTAACTTTTGGGACAGACCTGATCTTGAAGAGATTCCTAACATCATAGAGCCTAGCATGCATGGTATGGTTGAGGTAATGCGTGGTTGTGGACGAGGTTGTAAATTCTGCGATGTAACACTGCGCTCATTGCGATACTATTCACCAGAAAAAGTCAAAGAGGAGATCCAAGTCAACATCAAGAAAGGCGGTTCCACATCAGCATGGATTCACAGTGATGATATCTTTGTTTATGGAATGGATCCTAGAACTGCCAAAGGTATGGAGCCTAACCGAGAGGCCTTAGAGGAGCTATTTACTGCAATCATGTCAACTGGTGTCGAACATACGAATCCAACTCATGGCACACTAGCTGGCGCAATCGCCGATGAAAAACTGATTCCTAACCTGTCTCGAATTATAAACGCAGGTCCTGACAACATGATAGGCATCCAAGCTGGTTTTGAGACCGGCAGTCTTAGGCTGATTGAAAAGTATGCAGACAGAAAACTTGCACCATACTCTCCAAGCGAATGGCACTGGGTGGTAAAAGAGGGTGTCAAGACCTTGAATCAAGATTACTGGATTCCTGCATTTACCTTGATAATGGGCCTTGATAATGATGAAACGCCTGAGGATTCATGGGAGACTATACGATTGATTAACGAGTTGGAGTGTGAACAGCCTGACTCCATGTTTACGGCTACTGCATTAACATTCGTGCCAATCGGCTTGCTTGAAAAGTCTGACTTTTTCCATATTGGAAATGAGATGACTCCTGCTCAGTTGGGTGTTTTGTACAAGACATGGCAGCACAACTTCAAGTACGGCATTCAAAAATTCATGACTAAGACTGGTTCTAAGGGTCCACAAAGATATTTCTTTAATGCAATCGCCAGATCCCTTGGTGGCGTTCCGTTAGGTGCAATGGAGCGATATGCTCGCAGAAAGAGCAAAGAGCACGAACGAGTTATTGAGACTGTTAAAGCCAAGTACTGGTAATATTATACTTGTGTAATTTTCTGTCTCTGTCTTGTTATGTCAGTATACGCATTATTGGTAACTGTCCCCGCCTCTCCTGATCCGTTCCTATTGGCAGATCTGTGTAGATTGTAGTTATGCTCAGAATTACAGAAGTCACTGATATTCGCAATGTCGGTGACTATTGGCAGATCTGTGTAGATTGTAGTTATGCTCAGACTAGGAGATGACATGAGTAGTTACGAAAAACTAACTGTGTCTGGTTTATATCCTTCTACAAAAAAGTCGCAATCGCATCAGGCTATGACACTGCAGAATGGCGACAACCTCTTGCACATCACGGCAGTCTGACTATGCCAAAACCGTATTCCTTACAGGTAGTATAGTGGTTTTCTATCTCCTTCTCCCAGCCAAGCCTTGTGTCTATGATTCTAAGTGAACGGTCTAATTCCTGTATCTGTCCACGATACTTGCTGTTTCTTCTGATGATCTCTTCCCGAAAGTCTTCCTGTGGGAGAGATGCGCTCTTTTTGAGGTTGCACCTGCTGCATGCAAGTACCAGATTCCATGGCTGATCTTCAAATATGTATGACCAGGGAAGAAAGTGATCCACCTGTATGTGACTGGTCTCCAGCTTGTCCCCGCAGTAAAAGCAGTGGCTTGCGTACTCTAGGTACATCTTTCTGTATTTGACCAGAGATTCGCGGTGCATCTCATCCTGTTCTATCTTGGCTACCAGCATGGGAAGTGATTTGTTGATTCTCTCTAGGAACTTGGCCCACTCTGAGAGGACTGCCATCGAGAGGATCCTGTGGTTGCTTTTGAAGAATTCAAACGTCTCCGGTCTGAGGCGGACAATCTTGGCATCGTCGTCATACTCATAGAGCAGTCTTTTCAGTGTGGAGCCGCTTCCCTCTGAGACATTCTGGAATCTAGGGATGACCAGAGACGTCTTTGACCTGGCATGGCCGAAGACGGTTTTCATTATCATGTCTCTGCCTAATTGTCTCTCCTCATCGTTGACCATCTCAAAACTACCGTAGGAATTGTCCTTGAAGACGTGCCGTATTGCCTGTATGACCTTGGGTGTACTCTTTGTCTTAAAGTCTTGCTTTATTCTGTACTTACATTCCTGATGCCAATAGTATTCTAGAAACTTGTCTGCAAAATAGCTGTATGGTATGTCGTACGCGGCCGTTCCGGATGGGTTCATTCTACAGTATTCAATTAGCGCCCTGGCGAGGGCAAACTTGTAGGTGTTGTCCTTTTTACCATGTGTAAGTATGGATATGAACGTCTCCTTGAGAGAACGCTCATCAGTGTTTGTGGACTTTGTAACTTGGGCATCTCCCAAATCCATGACCGGTTTTTTGATCATCTGTCCATCAGACGAAAGCCTGAATATGCCGGTCCGGCTATTACTTGCCCAGTCGACTATGCCCTTCTTTCTTCGCAGCTTGGCAATCTCTTGGTCTACTAGATTGTAAAAGTCAGACGATCTTCTATTCGAACCACAATAATGGCTTCCTACTTTCATCTCCACTGCCAGATAATCTATGAGATCTGATCTCTTGTGCCAGATCTGCTTCGTTTCGTACTCTCGCTGTGAGTAATCCCGTGGAACCTCTTTTGTAGACTTCGTTCTTATCTGGGGTATGGTCTTGCCTGGTTCGTTCATCTTGTATGTTAGAAGGTCTGAGACGTATTTGCGGAGCCTAGAAACAGATGCGTCCATAGCAGAATTTAGGAATGATTCCATTTTATCTTTGCCGGTCTAAAGCTTTTGCTGCCCATTCATGTGGATGTAGGGGGTGCGTCATTATCTAGGGGTTACACACAATACGGTCTAATGACACGCAAAAATGACGAACTGTTTTTCATACAACACCACACCAATAGACAATCAAAATACATAAATTTACTAATTCTGGTATTATGCTATGGCAACTCACGGTTCGCTTACCAAAGCAGGTAAAGTACGGGGACAAACGCCCAAAGTTGAAGGACGTAAGATTGTAGGTACTAGTTCTAGTCTTCGTAACAAGAGCAACTTTAAGAAACGATTTGTACTAGGTCGATTTCCAGGTCAAAACAAGCCTGGACAAAGAAGAAAACGACGTTAGCTGATTTTTACTAAACCCCAGCAAATTCTAAAATAATTTGTAAATATTTACAGTATTCTAGATAAATCTAATCAAACACAACAGGTATATTGTTTTTTTAATTCCTTTAATTATGATTTTATTACCAATATCCGTTGTCTCTGTACTATTTATCGCAATCTCGTTTCATAGTGCATATGCTGAGCCATTCTTAGTTGATGATAACCTTATCTTAGAAAAGTATGTCACTGGACTTTGCTGTGGTGTGACAACTATGAACTTTGTTGATGAGGATAATTTACTTGTTTTACAAAAAAACGGCCATGTTAGATTGATTCATGATGGAGTGCTACAATCTGAATCTGTTCTAATTGTGGATACCAATCCCATTCGTGAAACCGGCTTGCTTGGAATTACATCTGTGGATTCTACTGTATACATTTATCATACAGACAATACAAGCAATGAAGACATCATGCTCAACAAAATTACCAAGTATACATGGGACGGTCAATCGTTAATTGATCCTGTCCTGGTTAAAGAGTTACCTGCAAATCTGTATCATAATAGTGGCGTAATGGTAACGGGACTAGACGGTAAGGTGTATGCAATAATAGGTGACACTGGCAGATACGGACCACTTCAAAATAAATCTCTAGAGACTCTGTATCCTCCCGGAATTACTGATTATCTGGACACTAGTGCAGTTTTGCAGATAGAGCCACAAGGACCATATCATGCCGTAGGCATTCGAAACAGTTTTGGTCTTGCCATAGATCCGCAAACTGGCATTATGTGGATTACTGAAAACGGAGATGATGATTTTGATGAGATTAACCAAGTACCTGCAGGCTTTAACAGTGGATGGTCACATATCATGGGTCCTGCAACAGCTGCAGAATTGGAGAGTTTTATCGGATATGAGGACTATACATACCAAGATCCCAAATTCAGCTGGTTGCGCACGGTTGCACCTGCGGCCTTGAGTTTTATCGACTTTAAGGAGACTGATGCATACAACGACTCGCTCTTTGTTGGCGATTGTAACAACAGCAATCTGTACAGATTTCAACTAAACTCCGAACGCGACGGATTTGTATTCAGTGATCCTGCTCTTCAGGACCTACTAGTAGACAGTGGTGATTCTATGGATGAGATAATAATTGGCAAGGAGTTTGGCTGTATAACCGGAATGGTCAACGGTCCTGATGGATACTTGTATCTTGCAAGTCATGTGGATAATAACATATATAGAATTCTACCTGCTGTTGCATCTATTGCAGGTGATGTCGATGCCATGGGGAGATCAAACGATATCTCTGATGATGATGATGGTGGTGGATGTCTAATCGCTACTGCTGCTTATGGTACAGAGCTTGCACCACAAGTGCAACTCTTGCGTGAGATAAGAGATGAGCGTCTGCTCTCTACTGAATCAGGTACATCCTTTATGTCTGTGTTTAATTCTATATACTATACATTTTCGCCTACAGTAGCAGACTTTGAGAGGGAGATCCCTGCTGTTCGTCATATGATCAAACATGCGATTGCTCCTATGATCTATTCGTTGAATGTAATGGCTCTAGCTGACAATGGCTCTGAGGTTCATACTCTGGGGTTGGGAAGTTTGGTAATAATGCTCAACGTTGGCATGTATGTTATAGTTCCTGCAACTATCGTCTGGAAACTCAAAGCACGGATAACAAGGAAGAAGACTATTACAAGATTGATAAAATGAAGTTCTACTTGATTGGTAAAAATCTCAAACAATAAATCCTCAAACCATTCTCATTTACAGTAGAATGGCGTTTCGATGTCCAAAATGCAGATCTAAAATAGATATTCAAAAAACATTCAACAAAAAAATGCATGTCTCGTGCGATGCGTGTGGGATTGAAGATATATTGGAATTTTCAAGCAATCCAGACGAGGTATTTCTTGAATTTCTGACAAGATTTGACAAGGGACTTGTTACTGTTAAAAAGCTCTCAGAGAGCCTACAAGACGAAGGGATCATCAGAAGTGCAGAAGAAATCGCAGAGATGATAGGCAAGAATAAACCAAATAAGATCATCCAAAACATCCTATCATCCAAAAAAGACTATATCTCACAATACAAAATCTTAAAGAATCCCGAGCCTGAAATGGGCTGCCACGTTGACGAGCTGGGGTTAGAGCCTGCCATATTGCAACGTCTTGACGAGCTGGGCATCAAGCAGTTCTACAAATTTCAAGAAGAGTCAATATATGAGATTATGTTTGGGAATAATGTTGTCATAGAATCCCCTACTGCGTCTGGGAAGACTGAGGCATTTCTAATTCCAGCGCTCCAAAGAATAAAAAATGAATCCAACCCTGGAGTTGTGTCTGCCGTATTTGTGTATCCTACAAAAGCATTATCAAGGGATCAATATCCGAAAATTCTAAAATTTACGCAAAACCTTGGAATAGATGTAAATATTTTTGATGGTGATACGTCACGGCATGATAAAAACAGAGTACTTGATGATCCTCCACGTATCTTGATTACAAACTTTGATACATTACACTATCATTTATGGCATCAAACTAGATTTGCGTCAATTTTAACATCTATCCGAATTATGATCATTGATGAAGCTCATGTATATTCTGGAATATTTGGTTCAAACGTTCATTATATAGTCAAACGGTTAAAACGAATTTGTACCAACAAGTTACAGTTTGTTGCAGCTTCTGCCACGTTAGATGATGCAAAATCATTTTGTCAGACGCTGTTTGGGGAGGAGAATATGATTACAATCCACGGTTCAGGAAGGAAAGGCAACACGGATTTTGTAATGTTGTTTCCATCACTTCGAACCCAACGAAAGTTAATGGTAGAATTGACAAAAAAGATGACTCTGAAAAATCACAAGACCATGGTGTTTAACAACTCTCATCTAAATTCCGAGTTATTGGCAATTCAAGCTAAACGACAAAAGGTCAACATCGAGGTTCATAGGGCTGGTCTGATGGCAAATTATCGAACCAGTGTAGAGCGCAAGTTCAAAAATGACATGCTATCTGCCGTATCATGCACTCCTACGCTTGAGTTAGGTATTGACGTGGGCGATGTTGACTGTGTAATCTCGTCTACCATCCCCGTGAACCGTCTAATTCAGAGAATAGGCAGGGCTGCACGAAAAGGGCAGCGCGGATACGCTTTTTTGGCATTAGGCAATGATCCCATATCCCAGTATTACAAGAATCACCCTGACGATTACTTTGAGGATATTGAAAAGACCTACATTGATCCACAAAATCCGTTCGTTGAAGAGTTTCAAATCTTGGCAATGGCCTGTGACAGGCCATTATCTAAACACGAGTTGCAGGAACATCGTGACACCATTCAAACCCACATAGCTAACAACAATCTGCTAGTATCTAAAAATAGAATTATCCCGAACTTTGCCAAGATAAACCCGCTGCTAAACAATTACAGCATACGCGGAATTGGTCAATCCATTGACATTCGTCTTGCGACCAAAAAGATTGGTGATCGAGTATTGCCCATTGCATTAGAGGAATTGCACAAAGACGCAATATACTTTTTGGCAGGTACCCGTTATCGGGTCGCAGAGTTTGAGTATCCCAAAAAAAATTATGCTGTACTAAAGAAGATCCCTCGGGATCACCCCTACTATACAAAGGCATTAACTGATGAATGGCCTACAATAGAAACTATCTTTGAACAGAGACGAGTGTATGGGGTCAATGTTGCATTTTGCAAGCTACATATTCAAAAAACGGTGTACGGCTATGTCAACATAGAGTTAGGTCAGGATGTTGCCCAAGGAGAAAAAAACCAACTCGATGTGCCACTAGAATATGATTTTGTCACAAAAGGAATTGTGTTTCATGCTCCGAGACCTTTGGATATTATTGCAAAATCTGACAACGAATCGTATGTTGAAGGAAGTGGATATCATGCAACTGAACATGTAGTTATTGAAGGCAGTAATATGATAACAGGCGGGGTATCTCAAGATCTGGGTGGAATATCCATGGGAACTTCTGGCTTGATCTTCATATATGATGGGGCAATAGGCGGAAGTGGTGCTAGTAAGGCGTTGTATGATAGGTTTGAGAAAGCCCTTGAGAGGAGCATGTACATTGTAAAAGAATGCCCATGCAAGCATGAATCAGGATGCCCTAGATGTACATTTTCATATCGCTGTGGCAACAATAATGAATTTTTACACAAGCATTCGGCATTGGAGATTCTTACAAGAATCAATAATGGTGAGGAGACTGAGCTGATTGAACCCATCCAAGGTGAGAAAACCCTAGTATGAATAAATAAAATGGGATAAATATGCCTGTAATCATACAAAGTCATGAATGACAAGAGGAAGAAGGTCGCACTCGTTACAGGCAGTTCATCCGGGATTGGATTAGAGACTGCGTTGGCCTTGGCAAGGGATGGTTATCGTACCTTTGCTAGCATGCGAGACACTACAAAAGCAGGAGAGCTAGAAAATGCTGCTAAAAAAGAGAATTTGTCAGTTACGGCGATACGTCTTGATGTAAATGATGACAAATCCGTTGATTCTGCTATTAACCAAGTTATCTCGGACTCTGAACAAATCGATGTCCTAGTAAATAACGCTGGATACGGACAGTTTGGATGTACAGAGGATGTTACTCTTGATGAGTTCAAAGAACAATTTGAGACCAATTTTTTTAGTATCGTAAACATTATTCAAAAAGTATCTCCAATCATGAGGGCTCAACAGTCAGGCATTATTGTAAATATCAGTTCTGTTGCAGGTAGGATGGGACTGCCTGGGTCATCTGCATACATCAGTTCCAAGTTTGCGTTAGAGGGATTGAGTGAATGTTTACGGTATGAGTTGGGCCAGTTTGGTATCAAAATTGTTATAATTGAACCAGGCGTCATCAAGACGAACTTTTTTAACTCCATGAAGATACCCGATTCCAAGACGGATCCCAAATATACGACACTGACTAGTAATATTCTTGCCGGGCTTAAAATGATGGTAGAGATGGGAACCCCTCCCTCTCAAGTTGCAGATACTGTTTTAAAGGCAATTTATGATGATGAGATCTTACCACGATACATTGTTGGAACAGACGCTGCAATGTTTTTAGAGGCAAAAAGCACAAAAACGGATATAGAATTTGAAAAATACATGAGTAAAGAACTATTTCCTCAATAATACCATATTTAGTTAAATTGATATACATATTTTTTAGTGTAATCATCAACGTTTGCAATGTCAACTAGTAAAAAAAAGAAGCGCAAAGTCAAAAAAAGTAAAAAGTGGAAGACACTGCAACATAAAGGAATTATTTTTCCTCCAGAATATGATGTTCGTGGATTTACCATCAAGATCAAAGGTGAGACTGCCAAACTCACTTCAAATCAGGAAGAGATGGCATATCAATGGGCAAAAAAGAAAGACACACCGTACGTACAAGATAGAGTATTTCAAAAAAACTTCACCAAGGATTTTCTCAAAACTTTTGGCAGCAGCCCGTTTAAAAAAACACCATACGATGATATCGATTTTTCAGATGTTTATGCCATAGTGGACAAAGAAAAGGCGAAGAAGGAAAAAGAGAAAGAACAGGCTAAACTCAAACGAGCAGAGATGCGGGATGAGAAAAAGCGATTAAAGCTAGAGATTAAAAAGATGGAAAAATCTGGTAAGAGCAGAGAACAATCAACAGATTTAGATGCTTTATACAAATCAGTTGACGATCTTGATGTCAAAATGAGATCAGAGGCTGCAAAGAAGAAGGCTCTAAAAGATAAAATCAAGGCAAAGTATGGATTTGCCACTGTGGACGGTGAGTCAGTTGAAGTGGGAAACTATATGGCAGAACCTCCTGGAATATTCATTGGACGGGGAGAACACCCTCTTCGTGGTAGATGGAAACCTCGAATTACTCCAAAAGATGTTATACTTAATCTTGATAAAAAAGCTATCCGACCACCTGGTGACTGGGGCAAAATCGTCCATAACCATGAAGCTACATGGTTGGCAAGCTGGGAAGATTTTCTTACTGGTAAGACAAAGTATGTCTGGCTTGCAGATACTGCTGGATTAAAACAAGACAAGGACAAGGAAAAATACGAAAAAGCAGTAAACCTTGCAAAACTCATTGACAAAGTCAAAAAGAAGATAATCAGTGATATGAAAAGCAGAGATCCAAAAAAACGCAAGATATCTACAGCCTGTTACTTGATTTATAGAACTGCAATGAGGGTAGGTGATGAAAAAGATCCTGAAGAGGCAGATACTGTAGGCGCTACAACTCTTAGAAAGGAACATATCGAAATCACTGATGATGCAATTAAATTTGATTTTCTGGGAAAAGATAGTATTAGATGGCAAGAGACAATATCCGCTACAGGTGATGATCTACAGTTCCGTGAGAATCTAAAACAGATAATCGCAAAAAAGAAACCAAATGATGATATTTTTGACTCGATTCGATCACGACACGTCAATCAATACTATTCTAGTATCATAAAGGGATTATCTGCTAAAGTGTTCAGAACCTATCTTGCAACAAACAAAGTTCAAGAATATCTCTTGGAACACGATGATATATCTGACGAAACAGAGAATAAAAAGATCTATCATGGCAAACAAGCTAATTTGGAGGCTGCCAAGATGTGTAATCACAAAAGAACTATTCCAAAGACGTTTTTCGAATCATTAGAAAAGAAACGAGAGAGGCTTGAAACTCTGAAGAGTGAAAAGCCTTGGAAACGCTCAGAAGTTCTTCTAAAAAAGAAAAAGGCATCTAAAGCAAAGACACGTAAACAAAAAACCAATAGAACCAAGCGAATCAAGACACTCAAAGACCAGATCAACAATCAAAAAACAAGACATGATGCAAGAATCGAGAAATTACAATCACAGATTGACCTAGCAAAGGCTACAAAAGACTATAACATTGGGACTTCATTGAGAAATTATATAGATCCTCGTGTTTTTAAGGCTTGGACCAGCAAAGTTGGTTTAGAATGGGAGAAACTGTATACTCCAGCGTTGCAAAAAAAGTTCACTTGGGTCAAGGATGAAGATGTAGACTGGCAGACATTTAAATCCAATTAGAATCATTTAATTTCTCAAATTTTTATGCAAAGATTATGCCGGGGTAGCTCAGCCTGGTTAGAGTGCCAGTTGAATTGGTAATCTCTAACGGTTCTCCAACAAAGGCAATACTCATAATCTGGAGGTCGCGAGTTCGAAACTCGCCCCCGGCACACACTAAACATCTTGTTAATTTACCGTACTCGTTTCAGATTGGAATCTGTCTGTCACTTCAATACGTGATTTTGCGTTAGTTAGGTAACTGTATTTGTAGCGATGATACCGTAACTGATTGCTTTATGTCTGATAAATTATACGATACTGTCTGACGCATATTTGTATATTTCTGCGTTACCGGCATCGATCATTTATCCTATCGATACGATTTATCTTTGGATATTTTTTTATTTTTTGATTACATCTGTGCCGACTAACTACTGTAAACCTTGGATGATTTTTATTCCATTATAAAAATAAAATCTTGATTTTGCAAAGCATATTTTGATAATATCAGTAAATAATTCACAATGTTTTGTTTTGCCATACACGCATTCACAAGATCTAAATTATGCATATTTTTTTTATATCCTAAACATCAGATATGTCAGCTGTTAGCATTTTATCCATTTGAATATATCCTCCAAGTTGTCGCTTGTAGATGCAATCAAAATCTTTATGGTTATACTGTCATTTGTACGTTCTAGCCAATCTCGTTTTGGCCCAACTGCATATGATTCATCTGCCAAGATTGTAAAATTTTAGACATGCATCTGAATACATACATTTAGGAGTAATACGCTTGAAATCCTTTATCTGTGGGGTATAGTTCAGTCTTGGTACCAAACAATCCTTGTTTCTTTACTACTTTTACCATGCCTTTCTTTTCTAAATCTCCCAACACTGAATCAAGCTCATCACTATTCAATCCTGTATTTTTTTGAAGGCTCGCAAATGTTTTTGATCCTCTGTTTAAGGCTCCTAACACAAGATTGTTCTTTGTTTGGGGTTTATCCTCAATCGTAGGTTTGGATTTTGTCGCAGGTTTAGGTTCTGGTACTTGTTTCTTTGAATAATCATTACGTTCTACTTTGAACTGTTTTTCTTCCTCTGCACGTACTGCATCTCTGTAATCACTGCTCGTATTCATATTATCTCTCATTCTGCCACCGATATAGCCACTACTAATTCCAGCTTTTGCTAACAATCTGGGGATTATTCTTGCTAGTGGAATCGCTAGAAAGATCAGTAAATAAATCCATGTAAAGTCATGTTCCATTATAACCTCATATCTTGTATAGCATAAATTTGTTGAGACATGTGTGCTCTGCTACCGCGCTTACTGTATGGTTAATATAATGATAAATGCTATACATGGTAGAATTGTCAAGGTATCAGTCCCCAAAAGTTAATCTTAACGCAGCAAAAATAGTTCTAGTTTGTATAATCGTTCTTGCTCTGGTAGGAGTCGTGGCATCATCTTCAGTCAAGATAGTAGATGCAGGTCACAGAGGCGTACTATTACACTGGAACGCAGTTGATACTACACAACCCCCATTAGTTGAGGGAATACACTTTGTTGTTCCATTCCAAGATGAGGTAGTCAATATCGAGGTACGTACCTTAAAGTATGCAAGTGAGGCTAGAAGTGCATCAAAAGATCTTCAAACAGTGGAGACTACAGTGACAGTCAACTATTATCCTGACCGAGAGTCTGTACATAGACTATACAAGAATCTAGGTCTTGATTATGAGAATAGAGTAATTGAACCAGCTATAGAAGAGACTGTTAAACAAGTAACTGCAAATTATAATGCTGAGGAACTTATTACCAAAAGACCTCTAGTTAAATCAGATATTGAAGCGTCAATCAGTGAGAGACTGTCTCAATTTAATATTGTAACTGAGGTCATATCTATTACTGATTTTGAGTTTTCACCTTTGTTTTCTCAAGCCATTGAGTCAAAAGTAGAAGCCGAACAAAAAGCCCTAAAAGCAGAAAATGACTTGAGAAGAATCGAAGTTGAAGCTAAACAGCACGAAGCCCAAGCAATCGGTATAGCAAACGCAAACATTGCCGAAGCCAAGGGTGAGGCAGAAGCAATTTCTATTATTAATGATGCATTAGCTAGTAATCCAAATTACCTGGAATGGTTAAAGACACAAGCTTGGGATGGTGAATTACCACTAGTTGTAGGCGAGGGTGGCACGCCATTCATCTCAATACCTGTCAATCCTTAGACTTTTAAAATTTTGTAAATGATTGTATATCTATTTGTATCAATTAGATATAGCACTTTGATTCTCAAGTTTCCTATTATAACAGTGATTGTGTAATTCTATTTGAATAAGATGCCTTCTAACTGCGTTATCTCTAATTTGCTTTGTCACTTGAATTACAAGAAAAAACTCTAATCTTCTTTTCTATTCTTTTGGTTATTGTCCATTATTGCATCATACATTGCTAGAAATTGTTCTGGCTCTTTCTGTCTGTAATTTTTTTCCAAGTCTTGAATCTCTTTAGGCGAAATGGATTCCCCTTTTTTATCATAATATTTTTTGATTATCTGTGATGGCGTCTCTTTGATATTGTATCTCTGAAGCGATTGGTTGACTGTTCTCTTGCAGGACCAATCATAAATTACCAATCGATACAAGAGATATCCTGCCAACCCTACAATTGTAACAATAATGATAGGTATTATGATCACAGCTGTTGCCATAACTATTCTAGTTCTTTTCAGTATTTCTTTGTTATTCTATTTTTTTTCGAGTTCTAGGCATGATAGTATAATTTAGACAGTCAGATTACGTTGATTTTGTAGATTCTCATCTCATCTTCATTAATTTTAGGCAGTCTTGTATATTGGTCTTACATTGTATGGCAAAACAAGAGTCGCCTAGTTCAAAAAACATTCTATAAAATCAAAAATTTCATCTCTTTCCCATCACAAGATCAACTTTGTAGTTTAGTGTGGCGCGTGGATTTAGTTTTAAATTCCAGGGAATAAAGGACGGGTGCCGTGTTTCTGCTGATATCTTAAATCCCAAATCAGTCAAACTTTTACGTAGCGTTGTCTCATCAACTGATTTTTTTACAGAGTTTACTCCTCTGTCAAAATCGTAAGGGTCTGCCAATATGACATATCCGTTTGATACTTGTCTTGATATGCAATTTAGTAGCTCTTTGGGTTCTACCAAATCTAGGACATTCAAAGCAAGAACAAGTTCAAACTGTAAATTCCCAAATACTGGAGATAGTAGATCAGCTGTGACATAATCTAGATTATTTTTGTATAATTTTTTTGCATATTGTAACGCAGTAAATGATCTATCGATACCAAATACCATGTCATGTGATTTGGCAAGTGATGCAGCTGTAATTCCAATCGAGCATCCATACTCTAAAACTAAATTTTTTCGCTTTATGTTTTTGATATTGTCCATTATTGTAAAATAGAATTTGGATGACTTGTTGTTTTGATATATTGTAGCCCATCGTTTTTCAATTATGGTTCTATCTTCTTTCTCTTCTATCTTTTTATCGTCTTCATATTTTATTTGTCCTGTATTCAACAATGATGATTTTATGAGTTGTTTTAACTCCCTTGTTTGAACTAGTTGGTATAACTGTCCACCTAAAATCTTACGAGATGCAAAATACTCTGACAGCTCATTCCAAAGAATTGGGATCTTTTCGACAACCGGATATATTGCATGACATTTGCTGCATTCTAAAATTCCTTCTTTGATCTCTTTTTCCACTTTGAATGCATCTAACTCTAATCTTGAATTACTACATCTAACACATCTTAAAAATTCGAGAGTAGATTCAAGCATATTCTGATAATTTTTGTCAACGTCAAACTAATAATTTCTTTGCTGCATCTATTCAAGATAATCTTAAATGTAGTATTCCTCAAATTTTATCCAAATTGGGAGAATTTCAAGAGTTTGTAGAGGCGTTATTTGGACAATTATCAGTTGAAATTTCAGAGGAGAGCGAGATTGCAGAGTTGGCAGTCAAGGCACAAGATGACATTGCAGATAGCGTACAATTCAAAGAATTAGAAGATATTGCCCATGATATACTGCCTGATTCTAAAACAAAGGTTGAAGAGTTTTTGGGAGTTAAAGTTCCTGATAACCTACAGCTAAAATTCCCAGAGCTTGAAGAATTAAAGAGATTAAAGGGCAAAAAGGTATTTGCCGACTCACAATCGACTGAATTCGTCGCCGAGTTATTTAATGCTGTTGCAAAACAGCATTCAAAAAAGATTGCAGAATTAATGCAGCAAGACACCGCTAAATACCTGGTATACTCTACATATGCCATTCAATATATCTCTAAAATCACAACTACATACGGTGACTATCTTGATCCAGTAATCTGCTTGAACAAATTCATTTTGTCACGATATCCGAAGATAATTTTGCATAAACAAGGTCCGCCATTTGAGTCGCGATTTCCAAATGTAAATTCAGGATATCTTGGAGCTATCAAGATGACAGTCCTTGAAGAATTAGTTCATTCTACCCAGCAAAATTTACAAGAGATAAATCGGGATGCTGCCATGCAGGTTAACCAAATTAACGAGGAATTAGCCAAGATAATCTTATCCCTTGATATCACAGTTGTTAACCATCTGTCTGACTATTGCCAGTTGCAGACAGTTCCTGACGACTTTCCGTTTGCAAAAAGGGCCAACCTGTTCTTTTTCTTGAATCCCGATCACTTTTTAATCGAACAGATTGGACCTGACGTAATGACATTTACACATGTCGAGATGGATCCCAAAATTTCTGAATCAATTCCTGAATTGTTGGATATTTACAAGCGATGGCTTGCTCCTATACAACGTCATCATGCAGCATTTACCGTTATGGAGGGTATGGCAGAATTTGCAGTCAAGCGTATCCTAAAAGATGATATCGATTTTCAAAACTACCTTACCACGTTTATGGGAACTGATCTCTCGTCATACCAAGTAAGAAAGAGCATGGGTAATGACTTTACACGCACAATCTACGAAAAATTAGGCAAATATGCCTTTAAGAAAATGATAGATGTGCCTCCCAGCACACGAGAGCTCAAGGATCCGCAGCTGTACCTGAATAGATTGAGTTTGTGATAATTGGACAAAGACTTTGATCCATTTGTTGCCGAATGGCTTGCATTTGTAAAAAATCCAAACTTTAACCTAGCTGAAAAATCTTTGAAATTTGCACAGCTTTTAGAGTATCCAGATTTAGATGTCAATGAGTATATCCAAAAAATAAATCGAATCGGTAAATCACTCAAAGAATCAGTCGGTGATGTTAAAAATCCCACATACTTGATCTCCATACTAAACGAGCATCTATTCCAGAATTTGGGTTTCAGTAAAGACGACACTGACTATTATAATCCAAATAATAATTTTCTAAACAACGTTATTGATAAGAGATCTGGCATTCCAATTACCTTGTCAATTCTTTATGTCGAGATTGCAAAGTTTATCGAATTGGATCTTCAAGTAATTGGGTTCCCGGGTCACGTACTGGTAAAGTATAACGAGGAGACCATATTGGATCCGTTCTCTGATGGACGGTTGCTAGACATTGATGATCTGCAGAGTATCTTGGACGCTAATTTTGGTGGGCAGCTAGAGTTCCAACCTCACTACCTTGATGCTATAACCGCTACTCATATACTAGTTAGACTAGCGCGTAACTTGAAGAACTCCTATGCTCAATCATTTGTCTACGACAAGGCATTGCGTTGTATTGATATGATCCTAGCCATTGCACCCGAATCCCCTGATGATATAAGGGACAAGGGAATCTTGGAGGATAGGCTACAACATTACGAAACTGCTTTAGAATACCTGACCCGTTATTTGGAGATCAGTCCGAATGCTGAGGATGTGGATCTCATTTTGGAGTTAATCAGAATACTAAAACAAAAAATTAATCAGAATACTAAAACAAACAACTACTAGCCCATAATCGAGTCTATGTTCTCTCCGTTCTTTACTTTATCTATCTCATAACGCATAATCCTATTTTTTAGTGTATGTTTGATGACGTCAATTTCGTTTCGAAGTAGTGCTATTTCATCTTCAAGTTTTGATACACGTTCATAAATGGTCTCAACTTCTGCACTCATAATCATCTAAAATAGATATTCTGTTAAAAAGTTATTGGTTACTGGTGACACTTGATTATTGTTTTTGGTTACTTTATAATTCAAATTCTTGTCGGCACTTTTCACACTTTGCCCTCTCCTCGCCGGGGGCTCCTAGCAAGAATATCTTTCCGATTGTTTTGCATAGAGGGCACATTCCGGTTGCTGCGTTTTTTGGACTGGTACGAATAATCTTTTGGGTCTTTCGTCTTCCCATAGTCAGACTTACTTTAACGGTCTATTAAGTTTTAATGGCGCGGGGAGGGGGATTTGAACCCCCGTGTCCTTGCGGACATAGGATTAGCAATCCTACGCCCTACCAGGCTAGGCGATCCCCGCATACAGATTCTAAAAATTATCTGTAAATAAATTCATTTATCGTCAAACTTGCTATAATTTTCGACTATCTCATTCATCGGGAGTCGTCTTCCTCCTACTATCTTAAGGTCCACATGAATTTTTTTATCTGATACAGTGATAATGTTGTAGGTGTTCTCAAAGAATCCCCGAACGCGCTCAGATGTTGCTGTCCCTGCATTAGCGACAATTAATGATTTGAAATTCCATAACCATGGTCTGTGCTTGTGCCCACACAGTACGATATCAACATTTGAATCCATGACTGTACGTAGCACGTCTCCTGCATCAACAACTGTCAACTGATCAGATCCGGTATCTGGAATTGCAATTAGGTGATGATGCATTGCCACAATTTTTACGTGATCTTTGTATTTTTTCATGGTATTTTCCAACCACACGTTCTGTCTGTGTCCTACCTCTCCTTCGTTCCTATCAGGTCTAGCAGTACCGATTGTAACTAGGACAACGTCGTCACTTAGATGATTGACAGTTTCAAATGGAAAAAATTGTTTAAACAACAGGTAGCCTGTATTTCTATAATCATGATTTCCACTCAGCGTGATAATCTTTTTTGTACGAAACTGACTTAGCAACGATTTACATTTTTCGTACTCTTTGGTTAATCCCTCGTTTGTCAGGTCTCCTGTAACTAGGACGACATCTGGATTTAACTCGTTTACTTCTTTTACTAGAATGTCGAATTTCTCTTGCAGAAACTGAGAACCTACATGTAAATCCGAGATCTGAACTATCTGCATACATACGCTTGATGTTGTTACATATTAAATCATCACTATAGAAAATAAATAGACAACATTTGAAGAAAGGGTAGGATTAAATAATAAAATCTCAAAATTTTGTGATATTGGGTAAAAAAGTAGCAGCAGTCATGAAAGGTGATGGTATTGGGCCAGAAGTTGTGGATTCCATGCTTTGTGTGTTAAACGAATGTGGCATCCAGTCAGAGATTATTCTTTGTGAGGCAGGTTCTGAGCAATGGGATAAAAACGGAAGACGAGACAAATCCTATATTCCAGACGAGACTATCCGCATCCTAGATGAATCAGATGCGTGCTTTAAAGGTCCTACCACAACAATTCCGGTCCCTGAATCCCCAAAAAGCGTTGCAGTCACATTGAGGCAAAAGTTTGAGTTATACGCTAACATTAGACCTACTAAAACTTTTGATAGGCTCACACCAGACAAACGACTTGACTGTGTATGTTTTAGAGAAGCAACTGAAGGGTTGTATGCCGGCATTGAGACAAAGATTACTGATGATTCAGCAATCGCGATTAGAAAGATAACAAAACAAGGATGTGACCGATTTTTTGGTTCTGCAATGAAGTGGGCAGACCAGCACAGCATGAAAAAGATGGTTGCAATAACTAAAAGAAATATCTTAAAACAGACAGATGGCATATTCTGGGATTCTGCACAGAGGGCAGTAGACGGAACAGATGTAACGCTATCTGAGATTTACATCGATAATATGGCCCAACAGATGATAGTGGCCCCCGAACAGTTCAACGGAGCGGTTCTTGCCAGTACCAACTTGTTTATGGATATTATCTCAGAGTTGGCCTCTGGATTGGTTGGATCTATTGGCCTGATTTATTCTGCAAACATGGGTGATGACTTTGCAATGTTTGAGGCAGCGCATGGAAGTGCACCACAGTTTGCAGGACAGAATAAAGTGAATCCTACTGCAACAGTTTTGTCTGGCGCTTGGATGGCACAATATTTAGGCGAGACGGATATCCGAGATGCAATCTTTACTGCAACCGAACAAGTCATTAACGAAGGCAAGACGGTAACATGGGATATTGGAGGTACTGCTTCTACCACACAGATGACTGATGAAATTATTAGATGTGCTAAAGGCATATTGCGAAGATAACCGCATCTTGCTATTTTACCGATTCTACTAGGATTAGCTCTTCAAAAAATAACTTTTTTCTTGCAATTATTCTGGTCTTCAAGCCCAGTATATGGGTGTATTTTATCAACTTTTGATAGTTTGATAGTGACGATGTTACAAAAATAAATTTGCCATCTTGGGCCATGTTATCTATGACCGAATCAAATATCTTTTTAGGCACCTCAAATCCTTCTTTACCGCCATCTGTTGCAATATCTTGTATTTCATCTGTTGCAAGATAAGGGAGATTACACACAATAAGATCGAATTTCATTGCCAATGCATCTGAACCGTTACAACATACGAGGTTTTCTGTCTTGTAGGTAGTCTGCCCTTTTAATACACTGTAATTGACATCAGTTCCAACCACAAATGAAAAATTCTCAGCTAGCAGCTTTGTCAAATATCCGGAACCACTCCCAACATCTAAAGCAAAATCGCCTTTCTTGTCTTTGATATTATCGACTATAAAGAACGTATCTTCTGCAGGGGTGTATTCTTCTTTATTATCTCTCAAGTATCTTGATTGCAATATCTACTATCTCTCCTACTGACAAGTCATCTACCCGTTTATCACTTGTTGTCTCTTTGTTGAACTGTTTTAGAATATTTTTAACCGTCTTTCTTCTGTATGAAAAAATTCTGTTAATTACATGAATCATATCTTTTGTTAGATTATTTCTCTTGACTATCTTTAAAATAACAGAGTCAATTTTTGGCGGCGGCTGAAAATTGTTCTTGCCAACTTTGGAGATAATTGTAATATTAAATGCAAAATTTGCAATAACTGTTATCGCTCTTCTTGCCTTTGATGCTTCTACAAACAGCAGTTTGTCTGCAAACTCTTTTTGTACCATGATTACACCATGCGAGAATTCTGTTTGGGCAAGCCACTCAATTGCATCTTTGCTCCTCGAGTATGGTAAGTTTGATACAAATATCGAGAATGTGTCATCTCTCTTAAAACCGTCGCCTGACTCTAGGACTAGGTTGTCAATATGAGACATTTCTGATGTTGCTCTTTTAACCAGTTCCTCGTCTACATCCACTGAAATCACTTTGCATGCTTTTTGGCATAATAATGGAGTCAGAATGCCTAGTCCTGTCCCAACCTCAAATACTATATCGTTTTTTGTGATATCTGCCTTTGAGACTATAATCTCAGCTATCGTCTTTGAGTTGAGGAAGTGTTGCCCTAATTGCTGTTGTTGTCTTTTTTGCAGTCGTCGTATATTATCGGTCATTTCTTGACAAATATGTTTATTCTACTCTGACCTGTTATTTCGTACATTATTCGTTCTGTAATATGTTTAATTGGTTCTTTGAATCCTACACGTTCTTGTAGATCATCATAACTCTCAAATTTTTGCCTCTCTCTTTCTTCTAACATTGTCTTCATGTACGTCTTTCCAATCCCTGGAATTAGTTCGAGTGTGTGTATTCTTGGTGTTAGTGCTTGCGCATTGTTTAGATACTTTACAAATTTTTCCTCGTTTACCGTTACAATCTTCTCTACTACTGGCTCTAACTCATTTTGTGCAGCTTGAGAAATTCTTGCATACTCCATCTTTCCTAACACCGCCAAAACTTTGGTCCGTCCCTCTTTCCCAATATGCACTTTCTCACCTATATCAAATGTAGAGTTTGGAACTGCAAGAATTTCCAAAAGTGTCAATCTATCTTCTCCTACAGTTGTAACAATAATTCCTTCTCTGCCTCGTACGGTAGATGATTTGGTTCTAGCAGTAAAATCTAAGACGTATGCATGCTCTTCATACTTTCTTGGTGGCTGTTGTGCCCTGTCCAAAATAAAATACCTCTATGTTTATGAATACTCCTTGATTATCTTGAGCATCTTTTCTAGAGTTTCAGCAAGAATCAGTTTCTTCCAACCAAATGTAAATGAGCGTAATTCTGCCAAACTGGTAGGTCTAATGTTAACTATCTCTACTGCCTCATGCTCTGCTAGTTCACATTCCTTGATTAGCCGTTTCTTCATCTCTTTTGCTTGTTTTGCTTCTGTTGTCACAAACTTTGAAACATAATCATACGTCCATCGTTGAATCTGATCCATCTCTTCAACATCTACTTTACCTAAAATTTCTTTTACTTCTGAAAGGGAAATTGCTTGTTTCTTTTTTACTTCTTCCATATCATACACCGAATGGTTTTATGTGATCTAACCTAGTGATTAAGGTTTTCGATTTGTTGCCTAGTTTTACATCAAGCGTGATTGCACGTCTGCCTACCTCCGTAATGACACCCACTTTGCCGTGGTATCTCCTATGTGGCAGTCCTTTATGCTGTCTAGGATCAATAATTACTAGTGCTTGCTGGCCTTGCTGGTATTCACGTAGTAGAAATGATACTCCTCTAGGGGCTTTCTTCTTCATAACAGATCTTGATTTGTGTTTGAAACCGTGTGAACGCCCATGAGATTTTTTAGTTGCCATGTAGTGTAAAACCTTTGAAAGCCCTATTTAATAGTGCTTTTATAGTTTTTCAGTATTTTTAAGTGATTATGTGTCGTTTTCTCTTATCTGCTTTACAAAAATCTGTATAAAATTTGGTTGTTGTTAGGTTGCGGGTTCAAGATCAGAATCTTGTTTTGTGTGTTTCAGTGTTTTATGCGATGATAATGATATGATGTTAGCATCTTGATAATGTTGTATGAATTATAAACAAAGAATTTAATTTAATTTTAATTTAAAATGAAGACTGTAAAAATTAACAGCATTTACAATCAAGATTGTATCGAAGGAATGAAGTCAATTCCTGAAAATAGAATCGATCTTGTTGTCACTGATCCTCCGTTTGCTATAGACTTTAAAGCAAATAAGCCAAATTATAACAGAATTTCATCAAGAGTGATATCTGGATATAATGAGATTAGGCCTGCAAATTACTATGATTTTACATTTAGATGGATGAGTGAGGTATTTCGAATCCTGAAAAACTCTGGCAGTATGTATGTTTTTTCGGGATGGAATCACCTTAAAGATATCCTGCAAGCTCTAGACGATGTAGGTTTTATTACTATTAACCATCTTATCTGGAAATATCAGTTCGGTGTTGTTACTAGAAAAAAATTTGTCACTTCGCATTATCACTGTCTCTACGTTTGCAAAGACAACAAAGAACGCAAATTTTTCCCCTTCTCTAGATTTGATAAAGACGAAAAGACTACAACCGGAAAAAGTCTTCATTATATGGACAAAGAAGATGTATGGACTATCAAAAGAGAGTATTGGAACGGATCTGAAAAAACACCAACCAAACTTCCATCTGAAATCATCAAAAAAATACTACAATACTCTAGTGAAGAACGCGATGTCGTATTGGATCCATTTCTTGGTTCAGGACAAGTTGCAGTAGTTAGCAAATTATTGAAAAGAAAGTTTCTTGGCTTTGAAATAGTTCCAGACTATTATCAATTTGCTAAAAAACGACTTGATACGAACACATATCAAATAAGAAAATAGCTCCGGTGATGGATGTAATTACTATTCTGTTATTTGATACTGTTTTAATAAAGAATCTTTTTGGTATGCCAGTTTTATCTGTTCAGGCAGCCACAAAAATCAAACAAACCCTCACTTACTATTGTAATTGTATCTTCGATCAAATGTTATAAACAGCACACTATCTATTTTTGTGATGACGCTATCTGCCTCCAAACCAAAAATAACCCTTTCTCTCATTTTTGTAGTTGTTATAATTGGTCTGATTCCAATTCCTTTAGTTGATCTTGCTAGTTATTCTGGCGATACTATGTTATCCATTGATGGGATTGCAATGAGTGTGTACATTGTACTTGCTTTAGGAATATGCACTTCTTTGATGTTGTTTGTTGCACTTTGTATTCTTTTTAAAAATCTCACAGTTACAGGTGTTTTGTTTTCTATTTTGACTGCTCAAATTATAATACTTCCAATAAGTCAAGTCATCGGTCCAGTTTTGGGAGTTATTCTAGGTGGTGTTGCCGGTCTTGTCTCATTTACACTTTTGAAAAAAACAAATCTCTTGGCAGTCTAGTCTCAACATTAAAACCATAACGTATTCTAATGACGTTCTGGTAAATCATCAAACTATCTATCCATGTTCGTATATTTGTTTAGAACAAATCTGTAATATGCAATTCAGTCATTATGTGTAGCCTATGTTATCTTTTTATTATTTTCACTGTTGCTATCGTCTGGTTTGTTGTCACTCCCAGATTCTTTTACTCTTTTTTGACCCATCTTTGCTGCTATGCTCTCTCTTATCTCTTCATCTGTTCTCTCTTCTGTTTTGACTCCTATTGATTTTGCAATCATCTCCAACTTTTCTCGTTCTGTCTCAACGGGACCTGCTATGTTGGGCGAGTTTTTAGCTTCAGTGTCTATTGATTCTTTGATCTCATTTTTTGCCTTGTTGTATTCACTGACCATCTTTCCCATCTTTTTTGCAGCTCCTGGAAGTTTCCCTGTCCCTAAAATCAAGATCAGTGCAACGAAGATTATAATCATCCATTCACTTCCACCAATGTTTAGCAAGTTCGCAGATAGTGTCATGTTTTACAATCCTTCTATTGAAAATTAAACTTAATGTTTTAAATTCACGCTCAAACGACTATCACTATTCGTTTATCTAGGATATGTTAATTTCAATAAATCTAAAGACGTTCTTTGCCATTCTCTGACAGTCATGATTCAAGACAATATGTACAAACAATGAATAATGCTCTTACTACTCCTACCGCTACTACTGTTTATCTTCTCTGATGTTCTCCAGCTCTAGTTTATTTCTTGAAACTACGGCCAATACCACCACTCCTACTCCTATGAGACAAAATACAATGTATGGTGCTTTATTTCCAAATATCTGTGCTATAGGACCGCCAACTATTGGTCCAATGGCCCAACCAAGCCCAAAGATTGCCTCGTATGCACCAATCATCTTTCCTGATATTGATTTGTGTGTCTTTCTCAAAATTATTTCCAACGTTAGCGGTCCGAATACAGCAACTCCGAATCCCATTAATACCAAAGCAACCCCAAACGTGATAATTGAATCTGCAACTACGGTTACTGCCAACCCGATTGATATTGCAATGGTTACTGCAATCAAAGTCTGGCTTGTTCTGATTGCAAATTTTCTCATCAATATCAGTGATCCTATGCGTGCTATTCCGAAAACAAAATACAGTAGCAAAACATCTCCTGCACTCATTCCGTTATCATGTAGGAATGCAGGATAGATTGTGATGATAATTCCAAATGAAATTGTACAAAAGATTACTAGCACTATAACTTCGGGAAATCGCTTCATCTCTTTGATTGACGAAAGTGAAAACTTGCTTTGATGATCACGTACATTCTTTCGTGAGGCTGAAAGTGAGAAAATTATTGCAGCTGCAAGAACAAATCCTGAAATCTCAAACAAAATTCTATAGGTAATGTCAAGATTCTCTAATAGTATTGTGCCAATCAAAGGTCCTATCATAAAACCCGTTACAAAAAACATTGTAAATTGAGATATATTCTGTACCCTGTCTTTCTGGGTACTCTCATACGATATGATTGATTCACACGGTGGCCAAAAAAACGCATGAGCAACTCCTAGCATCACTCGTAGTCCTATGACTTCTGGAACTGACTGTGCTACAGATAACAGATAGACTGATGTCGAGTTAATTATGGTGCCTATGGAGAGTAGATGCCAGTTATTGATTCTATCAAGAAAGATTCCAACAAAGAGTGGAATGATTATGTAAGGAACAAATGTTGCTAATCCGATTAACCCTAGATCATAGTATGTTGCATCAATTACATCTTGTGCAAATAACGGTAGAACCGGTGCATGCAGTCCATAGGATATTCCTATGATTAGTCCAGTCAAATTGACTACGAGTAGGATTCGATTCATTTGTATGCTGCAACCATTATTGCACCACCCATGAGGTCTTTTTCAAACTCTATTCTTGAAAATTTTTCCAGTATCATCTTCTCCAATCTCTTGTTTTGAGGCCATCTTTTGTACGTGCCATACAATGTTCCAAACTTCAAACCCAATCTACCCCCTGCAGCAAATGCCAGTATAGGTAATATACATCTCAAATAAAATGATACACCTGCTCTAAAAAACACCTCATCCGGTTTGCCTAAATCCACAATCACAAACCTTCCCCCTTTTTTTAACACTCTGTGAATTTCGGATATTGCACTTTTCAGATCTATTGCATCCCTCAAAGAGTATCCACACAACACTGCATCAAATTCCCCTTCCCTAAATGGAATGTGTTCAAAAACCCCGTTTGCCATATCTGGGGCCTTGTCAAAATACGTGCTGGTATTTTTTAGCATGGGTACTAGTGGATCATAGAGTGTAACTGAAATTTTACCATCAGTTAATCTCATTGCAGTCTTTGACATATTCCCAAAACCCGAACCTGCATCAAGAATCTTGTTACCTGGAACTACCCTTTGTGAAATTCCACGATCCCGGTGTTTTTTATCTTTACCTAACGATATAATTGAATTGACTTTATCGTATACTGGGATTATCTCTTCTAGTACCTTTATTACCTCTCCCCAATAATTTCCCAAACCCTCAGTCATAGTATCTGTATACCTACAAAAATAATGATTCTCAAATTTAAATTTCTATGATGCAGCAAATTTTGAAACATTTTTGGAATAATTCTCCAAATCAGACTCTGGAATCTTCTCAAATATTTTATCTTGTGCTGTAATCTTTGCCATTTTTATGTGATTTACTTCATCCTTGGTATCTACTTTCAGATTAATTGCCGCTATAGCTAACGATGCTGCATCATCTATACTCATGTCTTCTTTGTAGTGTTCTTCGAGAAATGCGTTTACGTCATCAGAACCAGCTCCTATTGCAATGGCTGCAAATTGAACATACGTTCCACTAGGATCAGTTATGTAAATTGACTCTCCTTTTTGATCGATTCCTGCAATTATCATGGATACCCCATTTGGGCGTACACCTCCATATTGTGTAAACTGATGAGCCTGGTCTGCTAAATGCTTGGCAACTGTTGCTACCTCTACTGACTCATCATATGTCAATCTATTTCCTTGTGCAAAGAGTCTGGCATTGTCTACTTGGACGCGTGCATCAGGAATGTATCCTGCTGCTGCAACTCCAATATGATAGTCAACTTGAAAGATCTTCTGTGTAACGTCCCTAGTCTGCAACGTTCTTGGTTTCTCTTCTACTGCCATGATGATTCCCTGCTTACTTTTGATTCCTATAGCTAAAGTTCCTCTTTTTACTGTCTCTATAGCATACTCGACTTGGTATATCCTACCATCTGGAGAATACATGGTAGGTGTCATATCATAACCACGTGATGCCATCATAATATTACAAGTCTAATCTCAGTCAATTTAAGGGTAATTATCTTGTTTCAATATGGTGCAGATATGGCAATAAAGTTTTAAGGGTTATAATCCATTGCTAATATAATGACTAGTCAGTTACTAGAATTCAAAGAGATCCTTAGGTCAAAACAATCATCTACTACACCAAGGACGCCTGACAAGCATACAAAACAACTGTTACTCTACCTGTTTACAAGTACTAGAGGTGGATTTACCCGTCTGCGAATAGTTGTAGAATTATTGGAGCAACCATACAATACCCACCAATTATCCAAGAAACTTGATCTTGATTACAAAGCAGTCCAACATCACATGAAAGTTCTTGAAAGAAACAACATTGTCTCAAAGATTGGTGATAGATACGGTGCAATATTCCATCTCTCAAACTTCCTTGAAATGAATATCAACGCACTTGTGGATGCAATTGATGTCCTTGATCGAAAAATGAATTACAAAAAAGTCTATATAAAATAACACTGCCCAAACTATTTTAATGATCTTTGTAAATAACTCTAAAATGATACAATGCAATGTATGTAATCTTGAGGTGGCAGAATCTGACTGGGTCACTCATATCTACACTGTGACACACAAGAACGGCGCATTGCGCCAGATCGTTCAAGACAGCATTGATAGTAATGATAGTGACAGCGGTGTTGACTTGTCAGATACACGTGATGAAACAGCTGAATTTCTTGAAGAGCTGAAACAAGATTTTGTTGACGGTAAACTTTGATTAAAGCATTCAATCTTTACAACGCTTTTAGCTCATCGTTGATACATGATAGTATCTGATACAATACTCTAACTGATATTTTTTTTGTATGGTATTACAAAATCATTTTATATTTTGCATAATTTATCAAATTCATTGAACGCTTAGTGTTTGTATGTATTTTCATTGATTCTTGTGACTATAATACAAATTCAATGATGATGATTTATTTACGGTATTAATGTTGACTATGAAAAATCCTTCCTGCAAAATTATTTTGCAGTCATTTTATCTATGATCTAGTCATGTTGGCATATTACATACTGGCAAATCATATTTGGAATTGCAAGTTTATCTTTTGGTTTTATTGTTCTTAATTTACAACACCATGTTAACTTGACAGTACTCTTGTCCTGTCTACAAGATATGTTTGTGAATACGTAAAACATCTCAAAGCTGATTTTATCTAAAATGGCAAGATTGATTAGCAAAAAAAAAAAACAGTAAGACTGGCAACTAGTCTCATATTCTATATGATTATCATATTATAATCTTGTATTTGCCTGTAGTGGTATTAGAGACGTGATTCTAGTAATGTTCAAGCCAAGATTTGGGATGTTTTTGAGATATTTGTGAAGGTTGGATGAGAAGAAACATACTTAAATAAACAATATTTAACTGAATATAATTGATATGGCAACGATTAGCCTAGATCCGTTTGCAAACGCTACAAAACAACTCCATGATGCATGTGATGTCTTGGGAATTAGAGATGAAGGACTGCGCAAGTATCTTGAAATGCCAAATAAGATGCTGAGGGTCAAAATTCCCGTAAAACTTGATAATGGTAAGATTCGTGTATTTACTGGATTTAGAAGTCAGCACAACAATGATCGTGGACCGTACAAGGGAGGGATTAGATACTTTGATCCTGAAGGCGGTGTGGAGTACATGGAACGTGAGGTTATGGCACTCTCTGCGTGGATGACTTGGAAGACTGCAATAGCAGGCGTTCCCCTAGGCGGTGGAAAAGGTGCTATCTATGTCAATCCAAAAACAGAGAAACTTAGTAAAGATGAACTAGCTCGCTTGACACGAAGATTTGCTTTTATGATTTCTGAAATTATAGGACCACAAAAGGATATTCCTGCACCTGACGTCTACACAACCGGCGTTGAGATGACACAAATCATGGATACTTTTGGAAAACTCAATGGCGTAACTCATCAACCTGCCGTGATTACAGGTAAACCAATTCCAATGGGCGGTTCACTTGCAAGAAACGTTGCAACTGGTTTAGGAACTGCTTATTGTGTTAGAGAAGCGGCCAAACAAATCGATTTGTCATTATCTGGCGCTACAGTTGTTCTTCAAGGGTTTGGAAATGCAGCAACGTTTGCTGGCAAGTATTTAGAAAAGATGGGATGTGTTGTAATCGGTGCCTCTGATTCAAAAGGCAGTATCGTTAATCCTAAAGGAATGAAGATGAGAGATCTTGAAAGATGGAAGCGTAAAACTGGATCTGTTGCACGATTCCCCGGCAGTAAGAAAAAAACTACAGAAGAGCTACTAACTACCGAATGTGATATTCTGATTCCTGCTGCTTTGGAGAATCAAATAGATACAGACATTGCAAAAAATATTCAGTGTAAGATTATTGGTGAGGCTGCAAATGGTCCTACACTACCAAAGGCAGATCCAATATTGTTTAAGAACAATGTTGTTGTAATTCCAGATATTCTAGCAAACGCAGGCGGCGTGGTAATCTCATACTATGAATGGGTTCAGAATAACACTGGTCAGTATTGGGAATTTGATCATGTGGCAAACCTTATGGAGGCTCATATCGTTCAGGGATTCAACGACTCCTTTAAGATGGCTCAAACCAAGAAAATTGATATGAGAAGAGCCTGTATGGCTATTGCAGTAAAACGCGTAGTTGAAGCATTTGAGCTGCGTGGTATCTGGCCTTAGATCAAATATTATCCAGGCTAGCAGTCGTTCTCTGGCAAGTTACTTGTTATCGTTCTAATCTTACTGCTCCTGATACTCATATCCCATGAATTAATGCTCAAATTACTATCTTGCCCTTTATATGAATGCGTGGCATAATCCGTCTTTGAATTTGTTATGATTTGTCACTTTCATCTATTAATGGCACAACTGAATATGGATACGAATAGATGGCATATATCCAAAAACTGTGATTGTATCAAATCAGCTTAGATGTTATATGATCTGTACATCTATTCTTATTCCAATATGAATATGTAATACAAGTTGTATTTATTATGTGGGCACAATACATCTAAACCTAGACTAAGATTACTGATCTACATATTTTTATATGATTGTTTTTATCGTCGTTACTTTGTTTACAATCTTGATTTAATTTTTATTTTAAAGATTAATTATATGCAAATTCTGCATTTTTTGCTTATTCTTGCACGTTATTCTCTTCTGTCTCTCCTACTTTTAGGAAAGATTATCTTACACTTGTACATATTCCAGTTATTCTCTCTACTGTACATTTTATTCTTGCTACGATATCTATTTTTATTTTAAATTCCTTTTGTATGTACTTGTGTTCATTATATTAGATAAGATGCAATAATACATTTAATTTCCTATATTTACTGTAATAGTAATTTAATTTATATAATATCGTATTAATATACTAATATGCCAAAACGAGTAACCATCATGATAGACGATGATAATGACCGTAAGCTTAGGTCTAAACAAGCAGATATCATAAAAAAGCAAAGCAGATCGTACAGCTTTTCAGCTGTGTTAAACGATGTATTGCGAAAGAGTTTGAAATAATCATTTCAAAATTTTTTATATTTTTCATGCCATTATAGTATGTGTAATTAATACTATCATTTTTTCAAATAAGTGCTTGGTTTTTTGTTTTTGTTATGCTGTTATTAGGTTATGACGTATCTGGTTTTTGACTATATGATAATGGGTTTAGATAATAATAATAATAATAATAATCATCATCTGTCAAAACTAATCAAAATAGTTGATATGATAAACCGTTTCTAAAATGGACGCAATCTTCTTTATAATACAAGCTACTGCTTTGCTAGCCCTTGACTATGTTTAAAACGTCTAAAAAATTCAATTAAGAAGTTTAATATACTTAGTTTTAATTTCACCGATTGAATGATTTCATCTGGGAATAAAATTTTTGAAGATACTATTCAAACTGACCACAAGGTCATCACTGAAGAGCTGTCAAAATCTATTCTCAAAAATTATGGTCTCCAAGTTCCTCCATTTGCACTAGTAACTTCTGCCAAAGAAGCAGCCAGAGAGGCCAAAAAAATTGGGTTTCCTCTTGTAATGAAGGTAGTATCCCCACAAATTCTACATAAAACTGATGTTGGTGGTGTAAAGGTTGGACTAGAAAATGTGGCTGATGTAAAAAGAACATTTGAGGACATGCATGGCAGACTATCTAAGAAGAGGGGCGTTGATGTCAAAGGAATTCTTCTTGAAAAGATGGTTCCAAAAGGCGTTGAACTAATTGTAGGCATTCAAAACGATCCTCAATTTGGTCCTATCATAATGGTGGGGCTAGGGGGAATAATGACTGAAGTAATGAAAGACGTTGCCTTTAGAATGCTTCCCATAACAACTGCTGATGCTAAATCCATGATAAACGAGCTCAAGGGCTCAAAACTTCTCAAAGGTTTCAGAGGCAGCGAACCCATTAATCTTAACATGGTTGCCACCATGTTAAAGCAGATAGGACAACTAGGTGTAGATAATGCCGATTATATCAATAGTATCGACTTTAATCCGGTTGTAGTATATCCAAAATCTCATTTTATTGTTGATGCCAAAATTATCTTAAATGACAAAGTAAGGAAAAACTCGATCTCTAAAGCAAAACCAAACAAAGAATCTATGGAGAGTTTCTTTACTCCAAAGTCTGTTGCCCTAGTTGGTGCGTCATCAACTCTGGGAAAGATTGGCAATTCTATATTGGACAGTCTTGTAAATTATGATTTCAAGGGTAAGGTGTATCCAATTAATCCAAAAGCCTCTAAAATATTTGGGCAAAAGTGTTATCCCTCCGTTGCATCAATTCCTGGGCGTGTTGATCTTGTTATAGTATCAGTTGATCTCTCAATTACAGCTCCTGTCTTGGAGGATTGTGCAAAGAAGGGAGTTCATAGTGTTGTGATAGTCTCTGGCGGGGGTAAAGAGTTAGGAGGTCAACGAGCAGGATACGAGGCTGAAGTAAAAAAATTGTCTGAAAAACACAAGATTAGAATTATTGGCCCTAACTGTATTGGAATGTTTAATGCCGCAAATCGATTGGATTGTGCATTCCAAGGTCAAGAAAGGATGGTTAGAGCAAAGTTGGGTAATGTAGCCCTCTTGTCACAGAGCGGAACTATGGGCATTAGTTTCTTGGAGAGTGCTGACTCTTTTGGATTGTCAAAGATGGTAAGTTATGGCAATCGTTCTGATGTTGATGAGGCTGATATGATATGGTATCTTGCAAATGATCCTCAAAGCAAAGTAATTGCATTGTATGTAGAGGGTTTTGGAGATGGAAGAAAATTCATCAACACCGCTAAAAAAGTTATGAAAGAGAAGAAGAAGCCTATTGTAATTTGGAAGAGCGGGCGAACTGAACTAGGTGCAAAACAAGCCGCATCCCATACTGGTTCCCTTGGCGGTTCTAACGCAATTATTATGGGGGCATTTAAACAAGCAGGACTCATCTCAGTTGACAGTTATCAAGAACTAGTTGCAGTAACAAAGGCTCTTGCATGGCAGCCAGCTGCCAAAGGAAATAGGGCTGCCCTGTGCAGTAACGGTGCAGGACCCATGATTGGAGCCATTGATCAATTTGATAGACTAAATCTCTCACTTGCTACTGTCTCTGAAAAAACAAAGAACAAGATGCTAAAACATTTCCCACCCACATATGTTATTGGCAGTGGAAATCCTGCTGATGTAACTGGTGGTGCTACTGCTGAGGACTACCAATTTACAATCAAATCTCACATGGATGATCCAGGAGTTGATATTCTTATGCCTTGGTTTGTATTTCAAGACGATCCACTCGATGAGATAATAGTCGATTATCTGACAGCATTCTCAAAGAAGAGAACCAAACCTCTTCTTGTTGGTGGCAATGGTGGTCCGTATACTGAAAAAGTCTCAAAACTCATCGAAGAGAGAGGAATTCCTGTATACTCTGATCTTAGAGATTGGTGTGCCGCAGCTTCTGCACTCTACCAATGGGGAAAACACCTAAAATAATAGATAACATTTAAGTTTCTCATTACTCGGAGGTCTATCATGTCGCTAGTTTTAACATCTACTTCTGATGGGATATGCACTGCTACTATTAACAGACCAGAGAAACTCAATGCCATGAATATTGATGTTGCAAAAGAACTAATCAAAACTTTTGAAGCATTAAATCATGATGATAGTGTCAAAGTTATTATCCTAACTGGTGAGGGTCAAAAAGCATTTTCAGCAGGTGCTGATATTGAATACATGTCAAAGATATCTGCTGATGAGTCAGTAGAGTATGCAAAGATTGGTCAGCTAGTTACTGCGACTGTAGAATTGGTCAAACAGCCGACTATTGCAGCAGTTAATGGCTTTGCACTAGGAGGAGGATGCGAACTTGCAATGTCTTGTGATATTAGAATCGCATCTGAGACCGCACGACTAGGCCAGCCAGAAGTTACTATAGGTATTCCTCCCGGATGGGGTGGAACACAAAGATTGATGAGAATTGTAGGCATTGCAAAGGCAAAAGAGCTCGTTTACACTGGTAAACTAATCAAAGCCCAAGAAGCCAAAGAGATTGGTCTTGTAAATCATGTAGTCCCTCTTGAATCATTGCAAGAAGAGACCCTCAAGATGGCACAAGCGATAGCTAAAAACTCTCTAATGGGTGTTCAAATGTCCAAGGTTGCAATCAACAAAGGAAGAAACGCTGATCTTGATACAGGTCTTTCAATAGAACTACTTGCTTGGAGAAACTGCTTTACTCATCCTGACAGAGAAGAACGTATGACTGCCTTTGTTAACAAATCAAAGAAATAGTCGATTTTTCATTCTTTTATTTTTATTAGCTAATCTTACATTGTTGAGATTAGAAGCTGGATGTGATTACAGTATTTGTTATTCCATTACATATCAAGATTGATCAAGAAGAAGAAGAAGAAGAAGAAGAAGAAGAAAACAGGTCTTTAAAATTTTGTAAATCTGCACAAGTGTAAATCGTACCGTATGTTGACAACACGATAAACATATCGGTTAAAATGTACAAATTATACAATATCTGTTACGAATTTTCAAATGGTTATCCACGTAATATCTGATAGACATATTGGATGTATATAAGAAAGGTTCTGTCGGGTTAACGGGTGCTTCAAGTAACGCACCGACTACCCGACTTTGACATATCGACTATCTGGATTACCGGTGTACTGGATTCCATCATTGCTGGCTCAAAAATGCCAGACTGCGCTTCATGTATGCCATCTCTACTATCCCTAAACCTAGGGGACAGTTTGCGTGATATGTTCATGGCAGCGATGATATCTCTATCCATGTATAATCCGCAATTATTACACGACATTTTACGACTGTGTTGCATGTCCTCTTGGAGTTTCTTTCCGCATCTTGGACATTGCGTGCTCGTGCGTTTTGGGTCTACAAATTTGATTGGGAGCCCGACCCATTGGGCTTTGTATTCTATTTGGCGTTGTAGTTCAAAGAATTGCCATCCATTCATTCTACGCCTGTATTTGTTACCTTGACCGTTTCCTTTTTTGTACAGTTTTCTAATTCCTTTCAGATTCTCAAGTACGATGACAGTCTTCTTCTTGACAGCGTTATCCACTATGCTTTTTGAGATTCTGTGCAGGTATTGTTTCGTTCTGTTGGACATTCTTCGTTGCCTTTCTTTGTAGAATTGACCTTTCTTTCTTCGGTCATTTCTGCGAAAACCAGTTCTAGCATGTATTGTGTTCTCTTTGATGGATAACAACTTGTTGGTTTTGTAGAATGTCACCTCTTCGTAATTTCCACAGGTTACATTTCTAAGATTTCTGTCTATTCCCACTGTCTTGGTACACTCTATCTCTCGTACTTCTTTCGAAATACAAAGACTGATGTTGAAGGCAGTCAATGAAAATGAGCATACCGTCAAGGCGGGATCGGACAGTATTTTTTGAGTGTGTTCGTTCAGCAAGATGTTGATAGGGTTTCTGTTCTTGTACGGGATTGTCAACAGAGCACCATTATGTTTTATGCCGTAACAGTTTGTGATAAACGGATTTTTTACGACTGGGTACCTAACTTTGATGCCACGTTTGACTGATTGATCTCTATTTGCCAGGATGCCGGCAGCTCTTGATATTGCATTGAGTTTGTACGAAGATAAAATGTCGTAGTTTCTGAGTTCGTGGTAACATAATATAGACATCCGCTTCATGTTGTGGGTATCTTCCCTTAACCCGATCCTGATGCAGTGGTTGACCATCTTTGTGAATGTAACCATCATGTCCATTAGGTCGGAGTTTGGAGTATGTTTTTGTGCTATTGACTTGTGTGCCTTCAACACGTAGTATAGAATGCAAGGTTAATTATTTATTGCTCAGCACCCGTTAACCCGACAGAACCATAAGAAATAATGTTTATAATCCTATTGTAAAATCAATAAATCTCTTTACGACTCAGTCTTAAATCCATCAAAAATTATGATTCGTCTATACACAATGTTTTTTTCTTTATAGTCAATCCTTGTAGGAGCAGTAGGTTTTTTTGTTATTGTTGCTGTATCTGTGGTTCTCGTTGGAGTTATCCATGTACTCTAGTTTGGCAGTCTGCTCATATTGGCAGTATAAAGCAATCGTCTACTGTAATTTCTCAAACCATGATCTGAGCGTGCGACTTTGAGCACAGATCACGTCTTGCTCTACGCTACATTTACACCGCCTACCTCGTAGGAAAAGATTATTATAATTTAAATCGCTATTTTTACTTATAATGGCAACTGAGCAAACACAAAAAATGATCACAGTCACTGCCAAAGCAGCTGAAAAGATTCATGAGTTTATGAAGGAAGAAGCCGAATCTCCAGAGTACCTTAGAGTGTACGTACAAGGTGGCGGCTGTTCCGGTCTATCTTATGGAATGGGCTTTGAGAAAGCACCAGAAGATGATGACATAGTCATGGAAGAGAACGGAGTGAAGCTACTCGTCGACAGCTACAGTGTTGATCATCTACAAGGTGCAAGCGTAGACTATATTGAAAGCCTTATGGGCTCTGGATTTAAGATTAACAATCCAAATGTTACAAAGTCCTGTTCATGCGGTCACTCTTTTAGTACTGAATAATCACAAAATCGCTATTTTTCATTTTTCTATACTTCTACTTTTTACTGCATTTTTCAAAAAATTTTTAATTTTAGACAAACTAATGCGATACCCTCATATATCCAGAAAAGTGACTAACTGTATAATGATAAAGGAGATGAAGAATTTATGCCTCAATCAGGAATTGTCAAATATCATGTTAAACTTTCCTATGACGTTGATGGACTCGTTGAACGAGCAGACATAATCGGAGCCATCTTTGGTCAAACAGAAGGACTGTTAGGCCCAGAGATGAATCTTAATGAGCTTCAGAGAGTGTCCAAAGTAGGTCGTATCGAAGTCAATACTCGATCTACATCTAACACTACTAACGGTGATGCGTTAATTCCAATGAGCACCGATATTGATACATGTGCATTAATTGCTGCAGGAATTGAGAGCATTGACAAAGTAGGCCCATTTGATTGCAAATTCCAATTAGATGCTATCGATGATGTACGCGCTGCAAAGAAAGATGAGATTGTAAAACGTGCAAAAGAGATCAAGCAAAAATGGGCAACTAAAACTGTTAGTGAAGGCGAGAGCATGTTAAATGACGTTCATCAAGGCGATACTGGGAAACTATCTACATACGGCCCATCAAAATTAACTTGTAGTTCCGGCGTCTTTGATTCAAACTGGGTAATACTAGTTGAAGGAAGAGCTGATGTTATCAATCTCTTACGAGCTGGATATGATAACGTACTTGCAATCGAGGGCGCAAAGATAGATGAATCTATCAAAGAGTTGTGTAACTCTAAGGATACGGTTGTTGCATTTCTTGATGGTGACAGAGCAGGTGGATTTATTCTCAAGGAGCTAAAGTCTGTTGTAACCCTAGACTATGAATTACAAGCAGATACAGGTGTAGAAGTCGAGGAATTAACTCCTCAGAGAATTGATGAAATCTTAAGACCCGTTGCAGATGAGATCAGAGATGGGAAACCTTCACCTGTGTTACAGAATGCAGACGACCAGTCTCTTGCAGATATGGCAAACAAAGTCTTCCCGGCTCTCAATGAAACACTAGAGGCGGTTGCATTAGACAGTGATCAAACTGAGATCTTTAAAGTCCCAATCAGTGAAGTCGTTAGCAAATTATCCACACAATCTGGCATCAAATACTTGTTACTAGACGGTATTATCACTCAAAGACTGTTAGAAGGCGCACGAAATGCTGATATCGAATATGTCGTTGGGCATAGAATTGCTAAACTATCAAACTCTGATGGGCTGACACTTAAAACATTCACCGATCTTGGCATATCTTAGAGTGTATAAATGACTGAACTGAAGATTCAGCACATTCTAACTCTATCCTACCTACTGTCTCAAGGTGCAAAATACAACTATGTTAATACTACCACCTCTATTATCGGAAAAAATATCTCCAAATCACAGCAGGCAGTATCAAAACATCTTCTTGAATTAGAGCAAAACAAGTTCATAGAGCGAATAATTACCGGACGACACATATCTGTCAAAATTACACCAAAGGGGTTATCTGAGATGGTCAAACTCTCGTCTATTTTACAAAAAAGTCTGGACTCTGCGCCATCTGTCGTAGAACTGAAAGGCACACTAGTTTCTGGAATGGGTGAAGGTGCATACTATATGGGATTAAGTGGGTATACCAAACAATTCAAATCAAAGATTGGATACGTTCCATTCCCTGGGACCCTTAATGTTAAACTAACTCAAAAAATTCACCAAGAGGCAGTAAGACAGTTTGATATCCTTGACGGTATTAAAATCAAGAGCTTCTCTGATGGAAAGCGTACATATGGTTGGGTCAAATGTTTTAATGCCCGTCTCAATGATACGGTAGGATGTCAGCTGATCATACTTGAGCGCACACATCATGATGATACCATCGTGGAGTTAATATCTGATGTCTGTCTGAGGGATACTGCAAAATTACGAGACGGTTCAAGAGTATCAATTAAGATACAGGTTAACTCTGATTCTGTGGATTGATTTTTTGTATTCTTTTTGATCTTCGAGTGGACGGTTAAGATATACGAGATTGCAATCTCTAGTTTTTGTTAGTGTCTATGGTAACTTGAAACACAAGCACCCGAGATATTAATGTCAAATACCGAAATAATTGCTTTTCGTATTCCTTACATATAGTTATCTGGGAAGAAATTCATTTAATGTTTAATTATCTTCTTTGCACGTAATTTTTTTAATGCATATTCAACGTCAACTTGTTTAAAATTTGCAGTAGGCTTTAACATGTTAATTGTTTCCCAAATTCTTTCAGCAGTTATAGAATTATAATATGAGTGTATGTAATGAACTGAAGATATAATCTCCATTTCACGTGGAGTTTTTCCATTTAACAAATTATAAGCAAAATATATGGCATCGTCAATGTCATCTTTGTCTGAATCTTGTTTTTGTTCCAACTCTTCTAAAATTTGAGATCCTTTTTTATCTAGTTTGATATTGTATTGAATGGCAGAATTCTTAAGAGTTTTTCCATCTACGGAGCGTTGTCCAAATCTTATTTTTTCAAGTCTATTAGATGTCATTTTATCTGCACTTTATTGCTTTTGATTCCCTGTATGTGGCGGAATTTTCTAGCAGCAGGATATGATGGGGTGCATCTTGCACCAAAACGTTGCATGGTTGTACAGCATACGCTAGACACACAACACGTGTTTTTTACGCCGTTCCACTATGACAGCAGGTTGTAACAGATGCACCGGAGGAGCAGCTGCAGTCTCTGCGTTGCCATCTTCTTCTTTGCACGAACAACCGCAGTAAACCTGTGCTTGAATGATGAGAACACCGATTCCACTATACTACGCTGGTGGTACGTATCTTCAAACTCCTTGGGATTCCTCTCCTGCCACCTGAGCATCTCTGCCCTTGGACCGAATCCTTTTACCACATGGTTCTTGCGGGTACAGATCACAGGCTTCCTGCCAGTATTACGAATCATCTTGTAGTTCTTGTGTGCGTCATATCCTGCATCAAGCATCACGCATCCTGTGCCGTCAGGAACCTTTTTGATCATATCCCGGAACACTGGCGAGTCATGCGCCCGTCCGGGGGTAACTACGCAGGATACGATTTTTCTTCCCTTTACATCGGTAACTATGTGCAGTTTGACGAATTCACGCCTAGAGATGACCCTTTTTGGCATCATCCCACTCTGCATACCTGATGATGGCAATCCCTGTGGCATCGCCGAGTAGTGATCCGTGTGCATGGGATCTTGTCTGCCTTTCTATTATCTCGTGTAGCCACTCATAATCTGTCATTATGGTGGCCGCATGATGCAGGCAGGATTTTGATGGAATGGTTTTTAATCCATACATGTGCAGTGTTCCCTGATGTGTCTGCAGGTATGAGACATGTTGACGGTATGAATAGCAGCAGAACTCCCGGTCTGTAAGGCATACCATGTATGGGATCATACGCACCTTGCTAGGAGGAGTGGCAGATGGGTAGATTTCATACAGCATGGCAGTGAGGGCCTTGATTTGCAATCTAGTTACGTGGCCCTCTCCCTCCCCCACTCCTCCATGTCTCGTATTCCTTGTAGTATCCGGCGTGGTGTTCCCATTTCTTGTCGTTGGCGCTCTTGCTTTTGCGTCGTTTCTTGCTCTTGCTGTGTTTCGTGTTTGTATCACGTTTTTTGTTCATCAAGCGGCGTGTGATCTGATCTTTGAGCTTTTCATCGATTTTGGGTTCAAAGCTTGGACAACGCCGCTTGTAAATGTAAAAAAAGAATCATCAATGAGATTTTTTAAAATAGTATCTGAAAAACTAGATGCTTCTTCAGGTATTCCCCATCACGTACTCTAATGCAACTCTAAACTCATCTAGGGTTATCAGTCCTTTTACCACTAGTGGTGCAAGATCAGTCATGACCCAGGCAGGTATGTCTGTTCCCATGTGAGTCAGGCCCATAACAGCTAGCAGTTGATTGTCATCTGCTATCTCAGATTCAAATCCAGACCACATGCGCAGTACAAGCAATGCACGGTCATAGTCAAAGTCATCTGCAAAAGTCTCAGTCCCAAGTTCCGGATTAGGTACTGCCGGTAACTGTGGCTCTGGGTCCACCCCTGTTACTTGGGGCTCTGGATCCACCCCTGTTACTTGGGGCTCTGGGTCCACCCCTGTTACTTGGGGCTCTGGGCCTACTTGCAGATGTATGACATTTAACACATCAGTGATTATGACGATTGAAGATTTTTGATCTGCGTTCCAAGTTCTGATTACCATGTTGGTATTCCCTATCGCATCTGCAAACGTGATATCAAGTGTGACTGTCTTTTTATTGCGATCATCAGGGTCAGTTGATATAGTGATGGAGGCATCTGAGAACAGGTTATGAGGATCAACTATGTTGGTCTTGCCTCTGTTGTATTCCACGTATGTATCACTGTTCGTGTATGATATGTCATCATCTTGCAGGTTCAGGTATACTGCAAAGTAGAGTATGTCAAGTCTGTCGTGTGCCGTAAAACTCATGAATATGGGTTGGTCTACTGCAACCTCTAGCGGCGTGGGATGATGGTTTACCCTGTTTTGAACATTGTAACTCTGGCCGTTTATCTCAAGTGTATCCACAGATGGTGGTGCGGTACCTGACTTTTTGGACTTGAGCAGTATGGCCGCATCAACAAATGATTCCAAAGGTTTGCCTGACTCGTCTACCTCCTTGTCAAGATATATGACATTGATGGCGCCGCGGTCTGGTCCGCCGTCGTCGTCTCGATAAGCGCCAACTGCAAGGTCTGTCACCCCGTCGCCGTCAAGGTCGCCTATGGAAGCAACGGAGACGCCGAAAAAGTCACTGTTTGATAGCGTGGGACCGTTTGTAGTGGAGTCGTTTATCTCTACTGTGCTGTTTACCGTACCGTTTGTATTCATAAACATTATGTGTACTGCGCCGCGGTCTTGTCCGCCGTCGTCATCTCGATAAGCACCAACTGCAAGGTCTGTCACCCCGTCGCCGTCAAAGTCGCCTATGGAAGCAACGGATCTGCCGAAACGGTCACCGTTTGATAGCGTGGGACCGTTTGTAGTGGAGTCGTTTATCTCTACTGTGCTGTCTACCGTACCGTTTGTATTCATAAACATTATGTGTACTGCGCCGCGGTTTGATCCGCCGTCGTCATCTTGATGAGCACCAACTGCAAGGTCTGTCACCCCGTCGCCGTCAAGGTCGCCTATGGAAGCAACGGAGATGCCGAAACTGTCATAGCCTGATAGCGTGGGACCGTTTGTAGTGGAGTCGTTTATCTCTACTGTGCTGTCTACCGTACCGTTTGTATTCATAAACATTATGTGTACTGCGCCGCGGTTTGATCCGCCGTCCTCATCTAGAAAAGCACCAACTGCAAGGTCTGTCACCCCGTCGCCGTCAAGGTCGCCTATGGAAGCAACGGAGAAGCCGAAACTGTCATAGTCTGATAGCGTGGGACCGTTTGTAGTGGAGTCGTTTATCTCTACTGTGCTGTCTACCGTACCGTTTGTATTCATAAACATTATGTGTACTGCGCCGCGGTTTGATCCGCCGTCGTCATCTCGATAAGCACCAACTGCAAGGTCTGTCACCCCGTCGCCGTCAAGGTCGCCTATGGAAGCAACGGAGATGCCGAAACTGTCATAGCCTGATAGCGTGGGACCGTTTGTAGTGGAGTCGTTTATCTCTACTGTGCTGTCTACCGTACCGTCAGTATTCATAAACATTATGTGTACTGCGCCGCGGCTTGATCCGCTGTCGTCATCTCGATAAGCACCAACTGCAAGGTCTGTCACCCCGTCGCCGTCAAGGTCGCCTATGGAAGCAACGGAGAAGCCGAAACGGTCAGTGTCTGATAGCGTGGGGCCGTTTGTAGTGGAGCTGTTTATCTCTACTGTCCTGTCAACAATGAAGGCAACGCGGGGCGGAGTGGTGTCTGTTACCGTGACTATGTAGGTCTGATCAGAGCCGGTAGGTGTCAGGTTGGCCAAACGGTTGGTTGCAGTATCCTGTATGTCGTGGTTTTGTGCGATATCCAATCCTATGGTTCCAACATTATCTACTGTGACTGTTACTCGGTATGATGTACCGGAACCTGATACATTAGATATTGTACCTGTACCGGAGCCCGTTACTGTAAAATCGGCATCATCCACATTGGTTACTGGTTCATCAAACGTGACAGCAAACACCAAGGTGGTATCAGTTGTGGATTGAGCTAGAGGGGTACCACGCAGTATGGAGGCAACGCGGGGCGGAGTGGTGTCTGTTACCGTGACTGTGTAGGTCTGATCAGAGCCGGTAGGTGTCAGGTTGGCCAAACGGTTGGTTGCAGTATCCTGTATGTCGTGGTTTTGTGCGATATCCAATCCTATGGTTCCAACATTATCTACTGTGACTGTTACTCGGTATGATGTACCGGAACCTGATACATTAGATATTGTACCTGTACCGGAGCCCGTTACTGTAAAATCGGCATCATCCACATTGGTTACTGGTTCATCAAACGTGACAGCAAACACCAAGGTGGTATCAGTTGTGGATTGAGCTAGAGGGGTACCACGCAGTATGGAGGCAACGCGGGGCGGAGTGGTGTCTGTTACCGTGGGGGCGGTGGGATCAATATCTTTGTTTTGCTCTACTTCCTTGTCAAGATATATGACATTGATGGCGCCGCGGTCTGGTCCGCCGTCGTCGTCTCGATAAGCGCCAACTGCAAGGTCTGTCACCCCGTCGCCGTCAAGGTCGCCTATGGAAGCAACGGAGACGCCGAAAAAGTCACTGTTTGATAGCGTGGGACCGTTTGTAGTGGAGTCGTTTATCTCTACTGTGCTGTTTACCGTACCGTTTGTATTCATAAACATTATGTGTACGGCGCCGCGGTTTGATCCGCCGTCGTCATCTTGAGCAGCACCAACTGCAAGGTCTGTCACCCCGTCGCCGTCAAGGTCGCCTATGGGAGTAACGGAGGCGCCGAAACGGTCATTGTTTGATAGCGTGGGACCGTTTGTAGTGGAGTCGTTTATCTCTACTGTGCTGTCTACCGTACCGTCCATATTCATAAACATTATGTGTACTGCGCCGCGGTCTGATCCGCCGTCGTCATCTCGATAAGCACCAACTGCAAGGTCTGTCACCCCGTCGCCGTCAAGGTCGCCTATGGCAGCAACGGAGATGCCGAAATTGTCAAAGCTTGATATCGTGGGACCGTTTGCAGTGGAGTCGTTTATCTCTACTGTGCTGTTACCGTGCCGTTTGCATTCATAAACATTATGTGTACTGCGCCGCGGTTTGATCCGCCGCCGTCGTCTTGATAAGCGCCAACTGCAAGGTCTGTCACCCCGTCGCCGTCAAGGTCGCCTATGGAAGCAACGGAGAAGCCGAAATAGTCACTGTTTGATAGCCTGGGACCGTTTGTAGTGGAGTCGTTTATCTCTACTGTGTTGTTTACCGTACCGTTTGTATTCATAAACATTATGTGTACTGCGCCGCGGCTTGATCCGCGGTTGTCATCTCCATAAGCACCAACTGCAAGGTCTGTCACCCCGTCGCCGTCAAGGTCGCCTATGGAAGCAACGGAGATGCCGAAATAGTCATTGCTTAATAGCGTGGGACCGTTTGCAGTGGAGTCGTTTATCTCTACTGTGCTGTTACCGTGCCGTCAGTATTCATAAACATTATGTGTACGGCGCCGCGGTCTAGTCCGCCGCCGTCGTCTCGATAAGCACCAACTGCAAGGTCTGTCACCCCGTCGCCGTCAAGGTCGCCTATGGGAGTAACGGAGACGCCGAAACGGTCATTGTTTGATAGCGTGGGACCGTTTGTAGTGGAGTCGTTTATCTCCACTACGGAGTTTGGATACGCGTTGTTTGATGCGTACGCAGTACCCACACCAAAGCTTAGATGTATGTCGTGTATGCCAGGGGTGTGAACCGATAGCACGAGGCTTGCGATGCCGTCGCACTGATAGTCCTCAAACGTAATGATCCCATCATGTGCTGTAGCATCCAGTATGGAGTCGTTGCCGCACAATACCCCCACAAACCCCACGTCGTCAGGAGAAGAGTCCCCAAACGTGGTGCCGTTTATTACAGAGATTGTTAGGTTATGGGTACCGTATGTCCTAAAGTTTATCGTCCACTCCCCGCCCACTACAGGATAGGACTGCGGGTTGAGTACGTCGATTCGCCCGTACTCACGGTTCAGAAAACTGGCTGCCGACTGCTGTATCTCTGAGGTAGTTACCGTTACAGGTGGGGGGGGGGGGCTGTCAGTTATCGTGATCACAGGGTCAGTCATATAGGCAGACGCAAAACTGACATCATAGTACTGGAAAAGTAACAAAGATGCAGTCACTACCACAATGGCCATGACTGTCATCATATGATGAATTCTTAATATATTCATATCATATTTTCACCATTATCACATAATACTCCCTTAGGGCTATTTAAAAAGATTGTGTATTCCAGTAGATTGTGTATTGTAGATTGTATTGTCCTAAAAGTATCTATGTGAGATCTTTTTAAAGATTGTCTGGTTTCAAGTGTGTATACACACAGCTACCGCTAAGCGAAATGTACTCTGATTTAGACCAGATACGACAAAAAAATCCAAACAGATCAACAAGGATACGGCCTGATGATTTTTGTTGTCGAGACAAAAAACCAAACAGAGCCGCAATATGATAAACAACCCACGCATATATAGCAATGTGAATAAGTTTCTGTACAGCTAATTTCTGGACATCGTCGTCCCTTGACCATCACATCATGTGTAAATCACCGCCTCCTGCATTCCGAACAGCATCTGTATACCTACAACGTATTTTTTTTTACACAAATTTGTAGACTTGGACTAGCTCAGCATTACACACGAACGTCAATTTAACCGTACGGTTACTAACCCAATAGGAAAAGTCAAAAACGCGTTTCTTTAAATGTACATATGCACGAACGTAAAATGCTAAAACAAGTGCAAAAAGTAGAGCATGTAGGCTGTATATCACGTCGGTTATCCATGCTGTTGGAATTTATGGTAATCAAAACATTTGCCAATACTGCCAAAATATCTTATTGTGATCGTCGTACTGTTGCCCTGTGGTATTGCAGGTTTGCATGTGCTACAAAATCATTTCAGGGGGTACGACAGGCCCTCTCAGACAAACCACGGTCAGGATGTCCACCAAAAATAGACAGAAAAATTCTAAACAAGGCAAGGCGTTGGTGCAAGGGACGCGCATTTACACTAGTAGAACTGCACGACAAACTAGAAGAGATGTCTGGAGAAAGCCTTAGCATGTCGCAGATAAGGCGATATACCATACAATGGGGATACTCTAGAAAAAAGACACAGCCAGTCATGGTTAATAGAGCACCAATAGAAGAGGTGAACAAATGGAGGAACAGCCTGTATCAAAAGATTGCAAGGTACACAAAGATGGGATATACAATTGTAACCCAGGATGAATCACACTTCAAGGACGCTGTAATGTCTGCAAAATATTGGGCAAAAACATGCCTACGCATATTCATGTTATGGAGTGGAGGATTTCATAGATTCTCAATGATATGCAGCATGACACAAGACGGCAGACAGTTTTTTAATCACTGTCAGACTGTCAACACCGTCTCCTTTCTAGAACATATGGACAAGGTGTACAGGGAGGTAGGCAAGATGGTCCTGATACTAGACAAGGCACCGTGGCATACATCCAAAGATGCAGAAGAATTCTTTGCAGATCGCGACATTGTTGTCCTGTGGTATCCTACCGGACATCCGTATCTGAATCCCGTAGAGGAGGTATGGAGCGTGCTCAAACGCGCAATGAATCACTCCATACGTTATGCAGACAAGGATACACATCTGGCAGCAGTGTATGAGTTTATCCGAGTACACAAGTTTGATTATGATTTTAAGAAATTCCAGAAGAGAAAACCGCCCAAGGGAGTCATGCGGCCATTCATAAAGATTGAAGGTCCACCAAATCCGGACATTGTATCACATCAGGTATCGTCTAAACATGCACAAAAACAATGATTGTACGAAGTTTGATCTTTTGTGTGTGTCATGTCGATGCCTGTATTTTTTTCCAATGTGATACGTATAGCCACACATTAATCCGAATTTTAATTTTCTATGCATTTTACTTTGTGTTTTTGGTATATTCCACAGACAATAGGCATTATGCATATTGATAGTTGATCATCTCCGGTCTGATTGAATATATGAGGTATTATTCCACAGACAATAGGCATTATGCATATTGATAGTCCTAAAATGTCATGTACAGAAACTTATGCACGTTGCTATACAGCCTCCTATGTGAGATTCTATTAGCATTACGAAAGATGATAAACCTGGTTGCTGTTTTGTTATTGGGTTTGCCTGCCATCTTTTTCATGCACGTTAGAGGTGGGTGGGTACGCCTACTATTTGAGACCGTCGAACATATTTTGTGATGTTATAGTTCAAATTTTGTTCATACAACTAGTTTTGGGAAATTTTAGGCAGGGTTATCCGACAGAGCATGACCATGCTTACATTTAAGATACAGGTGGAATCACATCTGATGCGCGAGCCCAAACCGCCTACCTGATGTCAGATTTGGAGTACATTTCGCTTGGCTGGTTATGGGTATTTTTTTGTTATATTAGGTGCTTGAAGACGAGTTTTACATGGTTTATCGTCTTGAGGATCATCTTTTTACCCAATTAGCCAAATATCTGACAGTCAGGACCAATTCCATCAATTCATACATAATTCTCAAAAATTCCCTTTACCTTACTATTCCCAAACTACATCTTGGGTTCCAAACCTTTTGCTAGTCTTAATGCATCAACTAGACCGTCAGCATATCCTATACTCAGTACTGCCACCTCCCCTTGATCGTCTTGTAGAAATTTTTCAGCATCTGCAACGTACAGTTCAGCATTCTCTAAAATTATCTGGAACTCTTTTTGACCATCATACAACGGCTTTACCTCCTCTAACGCCTCTCTTACCATTGGCACGTATTTTTTTATCATCTGGGTAGATATCTTGGGTGTATTTTCAGTATTGTTTGTTGGTTCATCAATGCATTGGCAAAATATCTTCAAAGCGTCTGACTCTGTAAAGTGTAACCTGCCAGGAATGATTATTGTGTGCGGCGGTCTACCAAAATCCCTCTCTTTTAGACTTGTTATGCTGCCTGCGACAATCTCTTGGTCATCAAAGCCAATCCTTGATGCAACTATACCAAACGTTGATCCACTAACTACATGTCTGTTCTGACCATCCTCTGTCTTTAGCAGTCCGTCAAACGCCTCTTTTGGATCTAAAAAGAAATCATTGGCTTGATCGTACTCTAATAACAATACGGTATGATTACCTTCTATGATGTTTTTATAGATTACATAGTATGGTGTTGTAAGCGATTTTGCATCACTCATTATTGTAGCGACTCTTCCTATCTTGTAAAAATGCAGGCCGCATTCCCCAATCATAGAGGTAAGAGACGATGATGCGTGAATGGAATGCGTCTTTATGCCCTGTTCTGTTGCCCTGACTCTTAATTCGACATGCGTTGTTGCAATGTATGGGTCACCATAAGCTAGCAACACCACTCTATTGTCTTTTGCATCTTCTAAAATCTGAGATCCGTCCTCTACCTGCCATCTCTTTGCAAGTACAAACTCTCCGCGTATCATACCTTTGATCTTCTCAAGATCTGACCTTGCAATAGGGCTTGTAAATTCCTCTAGGTATACTTTGTCTGCATGTAATAGCACGTCTAGTGCCTCATTAGGGAGAGACTTGAATCCTGATATCCCTAATCCTACAAACCACAGCATTACTTTATCTTTTTATCATGTAGTCTTTTTAAATGCTGTAGTGCCTTTTTGTGAATCTCGATTCCTTTGAGGTACTCCTCTATTGATACCTTTTCATCAATTGTGTGTGCCTCATGTGGGTCACCCGGACCGTATGTAACTACCGGAATCTCCCATTGATTACCCAATACGTTCATGTCTCCTGTACCTGTCTTTCTAATCAACGTTGGTCTTTCCCCCTCTACATCCATGATCCCTAACGTAAATGCTCGCACGATTGATGATTTATGTGGTGCCTCAAATGGTTCAGTCTCATCAAGAATTGAATAAAACGCCTCTACGTCCCTCTTCTGTGATGTCTCTTTTACGATTGTTGAGATATTTTGTTCAACTGTCTTGCAGTTCATATCTACTGGAATTCTGATATCAAATGTTGTCTCGCACTCTTTTGGAGTTATATTGTGGCTTGCCCCTCCTTTGATCTCAGTCATCGTTACAGTTAACAGCATTCCTTTAGTCTTGTCCTCTTGACCTGTCTCTAGTCTGTCTTTTAGCTCCTTTGCAAAGATCAACGACTCCTCGATTGCGTTCTTTGAGAGCCATGGCGCACTTGCATGAGAGCTATTGTCTAAATTAATTTTTAAATTGATTGCTAATCTACCTTTGTATGCGATTGTAACCTGTTTAATTCCACTTGGCTCTCCAAATACTGCATAATCTACATCCATATCTTTTTTTACGAGATTTTTTATTCCCGTGGCATTTCCTTCTTCGTCTACTGCACCCACAAAAATCACCGTTCCTTCATTCTTGCCAATTGATGCTGCTGCAAACAACATTGCCATTAATGGGGCTTTTGCATCTGATGCTCCGCGCCCGTACAACGCATCTCCTTCTTTCCTGACTTTGATCTTACCTGGAACTACGTCCATATGTCCACACAACATAACCTTTGGTGCGCCAGAACCCTTCTTTGCTATCAGATTACCTACCTCGTCAATTTGAATATCCTCAAATCCCAAGTCATCGCACTTGTCTGCTAAAAATTCTGCCATTGGTTTTTCATCCATTGATGGGGTGTACAATCTTAATGCTTTTTCTAACATTTTAACTGCAAATCTTGGTGTTACCGTATAATTAGTGTCCAATTTTATTTTGCTACCTTTGATAATGCATAGTCTATAATCAGTGACGGAATATCAACTTGACATACTTTTACTGTGTTCTTGTATTCTGTTGTATTGTTTACTTCGTGTACCACCAATCCCTTATCTTCACTCTCCATTAGGTCTATTCCTACAATATCCCCTTTTACTGCCTGTTTTGCTTTTATACATATCTCTTCCATCTCTTGTGTAACTTTACAAGGTGTTGCAACACCATCTAATGCCATGTTCGTCTTCCAGTTTCCTCCCTTTGAGCTGCGATAAATTGCCGCAACTGCCTCATCTCCTACCATGATTACTCTGATGTCCCTTGGAGGTCTCTTTACAAACTCTTCTAGATAATGAACTTGATATATAGGATACATCTTCTCCCTGCTCTCGATAATTCCCTCTGCAGTCTCTTTTGTATTTAGCTTTGAGATCATTCTGCCCCAACTACCAACTGTGGGCTTTATCACTCTTGGATACCCTTGTGCATCTAACATCTCTAATGCTGAATCTTTTGAAAACGCGACTGTTGCATCCGGTGTTGGCACATCAAACTTCCTTAGCAACATATGTGTAAATAATTTATTTCCGGCATAAATTGCAGTATTCAAAGGATTGATCACTCTGACCCCTAATCCTTCTAGCGCTGCAGTAGAATGCAAGTTTCTATAATAGCTTACACATCTCTGTACAACTATCCCTGAATTATTGGAGGTGCCATCCAAATCTATTGACAATTTCTTACAATCCATCATCTGTACATTAACATTCTTTGTCTCAGCTGCCTTTAGCAGAGCTTTTTCTTCCCAACGGATGATATCATAAAGAATTGTGACCTCAGAGTTCACTGTCCCCAGTCCTCACCGACTGTGACGGTAGGCTTTAGATCAAAACCCTCTGAACCTTTTGTCAGCTCAAAACTCGAACCACATTCAGGACACGTTACAATCTCGCCTACTAGTGCGTCGTTTGGTATGGAAATATCTGCATCGCATTCTTCACATTTTGACATATCTCTTATCGGTTATCCTTCTTTATTTATCATTAGCTATCTTTTTCTCCAATCTGTCATCTAGTGGAATCTCCATAACATCACCTATTCTGAGATTCTTCAAGCCTGATGCAATTGCCTTTGCTTCTTTTTCATTCTTCTCTAATCCTAATACTGACATCAGATATCCTGCTCCTGTCTTTCCTGCTAGCTCTCCGAACACTATTCTTCTTCTATTCCCCACTGCTCTAGGAGGAATTGGTTCATATGCTGCCGGATTCCTGAGTATTGCTGCAAGATGTGTGCCGGCTTTGTGCTTGTACGCTGCTGTTCCAACAATGGGTTTTGAGTCATATGGTTTAATCGTTGTATACATCTCAATTAATCTTGACAAGTCTTGCAGCATATCTAATCTAAAATCGTTTGGTGACTTGTACAGATATGTCAATGCAACTGCTACTTCGGCTAATGCAGGTATGCCTGTTCTTTCTCCAATCCCATCAATAGTAGTATGAATCTGATCCACTCCCGCATCACACGCCGCAAACGCGTTAGCTACTGCAAAACCTATATCATTATGAACGTGCGCATCCAAAGGCACATCTACAACATCTCTGATCTTCTTTACAAAGTTGTACATTCCTACGGGGCGTAAAATTCCAACGGTGTCAGGCAAACTAATCCTGTCCACTCCTGCTCTTTCTATGGACTTGCAGACCTTGATTAGAAATTCTGGTTCTGCCCTGCTTCCATCTTCTACGGTAAATCTGATCTTAAGGCCATGAGACTTTGCGTATTCTACTGTCTCTATTGCCCTGTTTAGGGCCTCTTTTTTTGAGATTCGTAGTTTATCCTTCAGATGTATGTCTGAAATTCCTAAATATGCCGCACACCATTCTGCATCGCAGTCAAGTGAAACATCGATATCTTGCTTTAATGCTCGTCCGTGAGAGACAATGTCTGCTGAAAATCCCTGTTTGATTATCGTCTTTGTTGCTTGCTTGTGATCGTCTGATACCACAGGTGATATCTCAATCTGGTCTACTCCAAAATTATCTAACATCCACGCAATTTGGATTCGTTGTTTCACTGTAAATGAGACACCAGGATGTTGTTCACCCTCCCTTAGCGTACTGTCCAAAACTCTTATCTTCTTTGAGCTATTGTCGTACGTATTGTACATATCTGCATAATGATTCGGATCTTTCATTGCTAATATCGTTAATATTACTCGGAATATAAACATATTCGTACTTTATTCGTTAAAAACAATATACATTGTTTCTATCTTCGCTAAAAACTAAAATTATGTTGCGAAATTCGTTTTTACAACACTTTTCTCAAGATGATAACAGTGTTTGTGTCCACTACACCTGTAATCTTTCTTAATGCGTCAATACAATCATTAATCTCTGCAATGTTTGGTGCGCTGATAATTGTAGTAATGTCGTACTGCCCAGTAATCTCGTACACTGTCTTTATTCCCTGCAGGGTAGAGAGTTTTGCAGATACTTTGGCAGTATCTGTTGCAGAATCTACTGAGATCAACACGATGGCACTGGTCGAATTGTCTTCTCCAATCTCAACTGTGAATTTTTTTATGGTCTTGTTGTCTGTGAGGTTTTTTACACGTCTTCTGATTGCTGACTCTGATAGTTTGAGTTTTTTGCCAATGTCTACAAATGATTCTCTGGAATCTTGTTTTAGGTGCTCTATGATCTTTTCGTCAATTTTATCTTTGTACATCTCTCTTCTCCTCCTCCTCTTCAGTTATTACAGAATCAAGAATATCTAAAACTTTTGCTACGTCTTCTTTTGATATTACTAGTGGTGGGAGGATTCGCAGTATGTTTCTTCCAGAGTATAGCATTAAGACACCTCTGTCTATTAATGCCATTAAAATGTCTCTGATCTCAAACTTCATCTCTATGCCTATCATCAGTCCCTTGCCGCGAATTTCTCTTATTATACTGTGTTTTTCTTTTATCTTTTCTAGCCCCTCTCTGAATATGTCTCCCATAGCTTTTGCGTTCTCAACTAGTCCGTCATCAGTCAATGTTTTTAGTGTAGCCGTTGCTGCAGCACACGATAGAGGGTTTCCTCCAAACGTTGACGAGTGCTCGCCTTTGTTCATTGATGCTAGTATATCTGGTCTTACCAGTGTTGCACCCATGGGTACACCTCCTGCAATTCCTTTTGCAAGACACAAGATGTCCGGTGCCGTATTCCAGTGATCACAGGCCCATAATCGTCCTGTTCTTCCTAATCCTGCCTGTATCTCGTCAAATATTAGCACTATCTTTCTCTCATCACAAATTTTTCTTACCTTTTGTAAGAATCCATCGGGTGCAACGATGATTCCGCTCTCTCCTTGTATTGGCTCTAAAATTACACATGCCGTATCATCATCAATACTCTGTTGTAATGCCTCGATATCTCCAAAAGACACAAAAGAGACGCTCTGAACTAGCGGTTCAAAGGCCTTTCTATATTTTGGGCTGAATGTTACTGATAATGCACCAAACGACTTTCCATGATATGATCCCTTCATTGCAATCATCTTCTTTTTACCAGTAAACTTTCTTGCAAACTTCATTGCAGCTTCGACTGCTTCTGCACCACTATTGTTTAGATGTACCTGTGTGAGGCCGTCAGGCGCCAACTCGATTAATGTCTTTAAAAATTCCTCTCTTGTTTTATTGTATAACGAACTGTGTACTGTAATTATCTTGTCTATTTGATCTGTTATTGCGTTATTAACTTTTTGGTTTTTATGGCCTACTAGTGCCACGCCGTAACCTCCCATACAATCAATGTACTCTTTTCCATTGGTATCCCACACACGGGCGCCAACTCCTTTCTCTACTGTAACTGGAAATCTTTGATACAGATTTCCCATAAATTGATCTTCACTCATGTTCAATTACCGTACAGTTATCATGCGCAATTGCTGCAGATATCGGGTTGTTCTTTTGGCCATTTGCAATTAATGCTTCCCTGACCCCCATGTCTAACGCCTCAGTTGATGCAAGTATCTTCTTTTCCATGCCCGGACCTATCTTTGGTCTTATCTCTTTGGCATACTCTAGCGTCATTTTCGGAACAAGTTTTTCATCCATCAATAACCCGTCCACATTGGTGATAAATAATACTTTGTCGCATCCTACCTTTCCTGCTATATACGCTGCTGCCCTGTCTCCGTCAACATTTAGGAATTCTGACTCTTCACTGATGGCTATCGGTGATATTACAGGTGTAAGACCTTGCTCTAGCAGCAGTTTTATAAATTCGGCATTTATCTCTGTTATCTTTCCTGTGTATCCTCCATCAATTGCCTGTTTTCTGCCCTTTTCATTGACTATTAGCAATCTCTTCTTTCTATCTGCCCTGATTATCCTGGCATCAACACCTGACAGACCTATTGCATTAATGCCGTTTTTTTGAAGCATCTGAACGATTGTCTTGTTTATTCTGCCTGAAAGCACCATAGTGAATATATCTGCAGTCTCTTTGTCAGTGTACCTGCTTTTGATTCCGCTAGGAGAGGTTATGAACTTGGGTTCTTTTCCTAATTGTGAGCATACTTTGGTAACCTCTTTTCCTCCCCCGTGTACTAGTATCACCCCTTCTGATTCTGCTGTCTTTTTAATATCTGAAATTGTGGATGGGTGTAAATCTTCGACTACGCTTCCCCCGATTTTAATTGTGATCATCTCTAAACCGGAGTCAACGGTGTGTATTTTAATCCATCCATCTCATCGAAGCCGCACATTACATTCATGTTCTGAATAGCAGATCCTGCAGCTCCTTTCATTAGGTTATCTGATGCTGATAATGCAATCAATCTGTTGTTATCTTGGTCTAAATCAAATCCGATGTCACAAAAATTAGAACCTACTAGGAATTTTGGATCTGGGAATTTGTACAACCCTTTCTTGTCTCTGATCAGTCTGACAAAACGTTCATCACCATATGCTTGGCGATACAACTTCCACAGTTCCTTCTCATCTATATCCTTCTTCAAGAATGTATGATTTGTACATAAAATTCCACGGACTACATCTACTGCGTGCGGACTCATAGAGACCCGGATCTTCTCCTTTGCAATCTCACTGAGCTCTTGTTCAATCTCACCTGTATGCCTGTGCTTTGCTGGCTTGTATGGTCTAATCACTCCAGCTCTCATTGCATGCGCGGTCCCTGAACCTGAACCTGCACCTGATGAGCCGATTTTAGAATCAACTATGATGTGCTCTTTATCAATAATGTCATTTCGAATCAGTGGCGCAAGTGCAAGTATTGATGTTACTGCCATGCATCCGGGGCAACTGACTAGTTGTGACTTTTTAATCTCCTCCCTGTGCAGTTCTGGCACTCCAAAGACTGACTTTTGCAGATAGTCAGGGTGTGAGTGTGTCCATCCGTACCATTTGTCGTATGCTTCCTGGTTGTGCAGTCTGTAATCTGCGCTCAAGTCAATTATCTTGACACCTCTATCATACAGTGCCCGTACTATCTCAGTTGCAGTTCCGTGTGGCACAGCTGTAAAGACCAGATCACACTTGTCAGTTAGTCTGTCATAGTCTAATTCTGAGAATGTCATGTCCGTGAATCCCTTCAAACTTGGTTGTACTCTGTGGAGATACTCGCCCACGTGTTGTCTTGATGTTACTGTTGTAATCTCTACATTGGGATGATTTACTAAAAGTCGTAGCGTCTCTCCTCCTACGTAACCTGACGCGCCAACTACTCCTACGTTCATTATGAATTCTCTTATAATGGGGTATAATTTAATTTCTGCCTAGTGCTCAAATTTTCTTTTATAGATATAGATACATAACAAAATGGAAAAAACACCTCATACGAACATACGTTTGAATTTTTATCAGTAAAGTACTGGCCTCTTACAATCGGCCCTGCTCAAACTCTGTCTTCAGCTAACATCTGTCGCCATGATTGCAAAAAAATTCTTGATTACTAACCTTTTTTTATGATGCAGATAACACAGAAGACATGTCTGAGACAAAAATTGTGAATCCTTTTTACCATCTCCCAAAATACAAGCTGGAGATAATACGAAAAGATTTTGAGGAAGGAAGCTATAGATCCAACAGTTTTGAAGAGCATCTAAAATCACTGCATGCAGATGAACTAATACCTGAAGAGGTATTGGATATCATAGAATCAAGAAACAGTTGTGATTGGAAGACTATGACACTTGATGAGTTCCTAAAAGAATTACGTAAACAATGACTTGGTATGTGTCACGCAGACCAATATTCAACAGACAATTCAAGAATCTAGACAACGTCATAACAAAACCACTCTATACAAGGCAGTCCCTTGATTCACATTTTAAACAGAGTTTAATGAGATGATTTATGAGTAGACGATTCCTAAAGCGGGTACATGAGGTTGGTGATTTTTCTCTTAATTGGGTTTGTCTTTTTGCCTGCTTTTGCTCAGGAAGACCCCTCCATTCACTTTCATGGAGATGTTCAGGCATGGTCATCAAACGGTGACAACATATTCGGGCAGGGAGATTCCATCTTGCTTTCCGGCTGGTCCGGCGCATATCAAGACTGGGGCGGGATTTTTGTAACCCCTGATTCCGAGTTCCGGATCACCGTATTAGATCCTGACGGTCTGGATTTTTTCAAAGAGTCCATCCTCTCTGACAGTCAGGGCAACACGGAACATGTTGTCGAACTGCCAGCAGATGCCAAAGTCGGGCGATATCAAATTTTTGTAGAGATTTTCAACGACGAATACGGAAAATTCGGAGCGGATCATAGATTTTTGTATGTGTCTCCGCCTCCTACTCCAAAAGATTACGGCGTCGAACAGAACTACAAAATCAACACTCTGCCTTACGAACCTACCGCACAGTTTGGAGATTTTGCCTCAATGCCATGGACAGTATGTCAGCAGATTGATCCTTCTACTCTCAAAGAATTTGCCGATGTTCAGACCCGCAGCATAGTAAAGGAAGGGCAGGCATTGATTATCTACAAGACTGTATCCCCAAGCGGAATCGTTGTTGAAGAACCAAACGACAATACTGTTGAATGTGGATATGAATACAATGCCGGATTTCGTGCCGTCGAACCTGGTATTTGGACTGTGAATATCATGCTCAGATGGTATGACGGGCAGTCAGTTCGTGAGATATATGGCGACACAACAGAAATTACAGTTCTTGAGCCTGTTTTTTCCGGTTCTGAAATTGAGCCAATTTCCGTGTTTGTTGAAAACTTGGGATTACTTACTCTTTTGGATTGGAGTCCTGACGGAGAACGCATTGCAATGCGTTATATCCTGGAAGGAGACTATCCCAGGACTTCTTTTTTAGGCTTGATGGATGCTGATGGTCAAAATGTGGTCAAGCTGTGGGAGACTGGCGTCGGAGAACACGTCGATACCGCAAAATTTTCTCCTGACGGAAGGTATCTTTTTGCAATAGTTGAAGACCGTCTTATGCGATACTCGATTGATACTTCCGAGATGCACGTGATATATTATGAAGAGCATCCGATCATACATTTTGATTTTTTGCCTTTGGATACGGGGGATTTTAATTTGATAGCGTCTTTACACAATGAATCATGGTCTGAGGAAAATCCTACCGATTCTGATCTTTACTCTCTTATCAATTTAGGCCCTCCTGATTCTCTGGTTTCCGATGTCAGGGATGGGGAGATCATGGTGCATGGTTTTGAAGCACCGTATTTTGATTTGAACTCTGACGGATCACGAATTTTGTTTATAAGAACGCTGGATGGTGGATATGGGTGGTCTGATAACACTTTGGCGTATCTTGACACCAAAGGCACCGTATATGAGATAGACCGCGATCCGGGATGCGGTAGTTCTCTTGTTTGGTCTCCCGGCGATACTTTGATTATTTACGAGCGTGACTCCTGTGGCAAAGGCGCGCCGGGCAGCTCATTACACATTACATCTGACGATGGCTCATTTTATGAGGTTTTGGTGCCTTACAACAACCGTCCTCCTACCCCTTTCATAATCAGCCCTGATGGACAATACATTATGTATCCAACAGAGGGACAAGGTAATTTTCTTAAAATGAAATTTGCCAAATCTGTTCCCGAATTCGGTGTTATTGGAATTTTAATTGTTGCGATCTCAATCATTACAGTGGTTGCCGTTTCCCGGGCAAAACCGGGAAAACTATATTCGTAAATATTACTCTCAAACCGAACAGACAAAATTTATCTTCTAGCGTAATCTAATGCGTACTTTACGATCTCTTTTGGTATGTTTCGCGGTGTAACTTTTGATATTCCTTTAAACTCTACTGTGTTGTTAACTTCGTGGACTACCAGACCTCTAGTTTCATCTTCCATCATATCTACTCCCAAGATTCCTCCGCCCATGGCCTTTGATGCATTTGCTGCAATATCTTCCATCTCCTTTGTAATCTCGCAGATCTCAGGATCTGCGCCTAGTGCAATATTTGTCTTAAATCCGCCCGAGGATCTTCTGTACATTGCCGCAATCGGTTCATTGTTCACTGTGATTACTCTGATATCCCTTGGGGGTCTTTTGACTAGTTCTTGTAGATAATACGTTCTATCATATGGTCCATCTGTTATGTCTCTTATCTCAAAGACTGCATCCATCGTATCCTTGTCTGTGATTGGTATTATTCCTCTTCCCCAACTACCGATCACCGGTTTGATAACTAGTGGATATCCTACGTCGTTTATGTTAGCAGCAGCACTCTGACTTGAAAATGAAAAATACGTCTTGGGTGTTGGTACGTTGTTCTTCTTCAACTGCAGAGTCATGAACATCTTGTTTCCACAAATCTTTGCAACATCGAATCTGTTTAGAACCGGAATATCCAGAAACTCTAAATTCGCAGTAAAATGAAGTCCTCGAAAATAACTTACGCATCTCTCAAGGACAACGTCTCCAAAGTCATAGTCTTCTTTGTTGCTATCTGTACTAAATACGGTATCTTTTGCATCTAGCAATATTATATCGCAACCTAGCGCTAATGCCTCTTTCTCTAACATCTTCTCCTCTGCTCTTAGACGATCAAAGATGATAGAAATTTTTGACATTACTCTCCCCAGTCTTCGCCTACAGTTTCTGCTTGTTTAAGCTCAACATTTGATCCATCTTTCTTTGCGATCTCAAAGTCGGCCCCACAATCAGGACAGGAGACAATCTCTCCTACTGAAGCATCTTCTGGGATACTTAGTGTTGCATCACATTCAGGACAGTTCATATTCTTGTTGACCTTTTCTTTTGTAATTTATTAGCTTCTGTTGACTGCATGCCCCACAACTTGACAAATCCGTCAGCTAATCTCTGATCAAATGTAGATTCTGTACCATAAGTGGCAATACTGTGACTGTAAAGTGAGTTCTCTGACTTTCTTCCAACGACCCTCATGCTTCCTTTGTGCATCTTTAGCCTTACAGTTCCTGATACTGCCTTTTGTGATGCTTCTATGAATCCGTCCAGATCTGCCCTTAGTGGATCCTGCCAAAGTCCTGAATATACAAGATATGCCCATTCGTCATCAATCTGTGATTTGAACTTGTTCTCGTGTTTTGTATGAACCATCTTCTCCAAATCCGCATGTGCCTCAATTAGACATGTTGCAGCAGGTGTCTCGTATACTTCACGTGATTTTATTCCTACAACCCTGTCCTCAATATGATCAGCTATTCCGACACCTGCATTGCCTGCCTTTCTGTTAATGTACTGGATTAGTTTCTGGGGTTCCATCATCTTCTTGTCATCTACCTTGATTGGCACACCTCGCTCAAATGTAATTTCCATGTATGTTGGTTTGTCTGGCAAGTCTTTTGTCTTGACCCAGATGAATGCGTCATCTGGTGGCTCATTGTATGGATCCTCTAATACTCCTCCTTCTATTGCACGTCCCCATAAATTCTGATCAATGCTAAATTTTTTTGCTACAGCATCAATCTCAATTCCATGCTTTTTGGCAAACTCCAATTCTGTAACCCTATCCAAGTTTTTATCTCGAATTGGTGCTATAATTGGCAACTCTGAACCTGCTCGTAACGTAATATCAAAACGTACTTGATCATTTCCCTTACCTGAACAACCATGCGCAAGTGCTGTTACATTCTCTTTCTTTGCTATCTCTAAAACTTTTTGTGCAATTAATGGTCGCGCAAGTGCTGTTGCAAGACAATACTTCTTTTGATAAAGAGCGTTTGCTTTGATAGATGGAAATATGTAATCATTAACAAACTCTGTCTTTGCATCAATGTTGTAATGTTTTTTCACACCTAGTTTCTTGGCTTTGGATGCGATCTTTTTGTTGTTATCTCCCTGTCCGACATCAACTGTAACTGTAATGACATCCATGTCGTGTTCATCTTGTAGATATTTTACCACAACTGATGTATCAAGTCCGCCTGAAAATGCAAGAATTCCTTTTTGAGCCATAATGCAAATTTGCTGGTCTTTTTTAGAATTTATCTTTTGTGATATTGGAATTAATGCTTGAATTGTGTCTTACCCTCAAAATTCTGTTACTAGCTTGAGCTAAAATTCGATGATTTTTTAACCGTCCAATATAACGCTGTTTTATGAAAACTAAAACGATAGTTATTACAAGTGTTGTAGGCGTTGTTTTGCTATCGACATTAGGCATTGTGTCTAGTTTTAATGGTAGCAGTAATGCTAGTTCGTATCCTGATAATAAAATCCGCATCGCATACTTTCCCAACATCGGTCACGCTATTCCGATAGTGGGAATGGAGAAAGGTTTCTTTCAAAATGGTATTGATGGCTTTAACGCAACTGGTAGCGTTGTAATAGTTGATCACGCTACACCTATTGAAACTCGCATATTTGATAGCGGACCTCAGGCAATAGAGGCATTATTTGCTAACTCGATTGATCTTGCATATGTTGGACCAGGACCTGCTATAACTGGTTTTTTAAATTCAAAAGATAACAATGTACAGATTCTTGCAGGCGCTGCAAGTGGTGGCGCAAGTTTCATAGTTCATCCCACATCTGAGATAAACTCCGCTTTAGATTTTGCAGGCAAAAAGATTGCAACTCTTCCAATTGGCAATACACAAGATGTTTCCTTGCGTAACTATCTGTCTGAGAATGGACTACAGTCGTCTGATAAGGGAGGTTCTGTCACAGTCTATAATATTGCCAATCCTGATATCTATACGTTATTTGTAAAGGGTGACATAGATGGGGCGTGGGTTGCAGAACCCTGGGCAACCATTTTGGAGACTCAGTTAAACGGCACACGTTTATTTCATGAAGAAGAACTGTGGCCAAACAACGAATTTGCTTCTGTTATCTTGATTGGGAATGTTGATTATGTAAACCGACATCCAGTATTAATTGCAAATCTGTTAGATGCACATAATGCAACAGCAGATTGGATAAACCAAAATCCTCTTGAAACCCGAATCGTCTTTAATAATTTCCTAGACTCTTATTTTGGCCAATCACTGTCTGATGATGTAGTTGACATTGCTTTATCTAATCTTGTAATTACATCCGATTATATACCGGAATCTATTTACACGTTTGCTCAACGAGCTGATGTGTTGGGATATCTTGGACGAGACGGGTATGATATATCTGAAATCTTTTATTTCTCTGATACAAATTTAGTTGAGGAGTCTGGTGATACCTAATGACCAGATTAGAAGAAGAAGAAGTCAAAAACACTGCAGAATATCTTTATGATGCCTCTTACGCCTATGAGGTGTTATCTGGTACTGATTCTCTGGTTGGACCACGTGATACTGCATACTTGGTCATCTATGTTGCCTGTAAGAGACCTACGTTTTTATGCCTAGTTGCAGGATTTAGAAGACTGTTTACAGCCTCTAAGACGCGTGTATATGTTCTCTTGCCAGTTGAGACATTATTAATTCAGAATAAGAAGGAGGAGAAGAAGAAGAAGAATAATGCACTTTTACTAGAGGTAACAACAACATAGGGATAAACCATGGCAAAAAATTTTACGCTTTATCGTATAATATTCTACATCGGGATTGTTGCAGTTTGGCAGATAACTGCAATGTTGGGGATATGGCCTGAGAACATCTTCCCTTCTCCATATGATGTGGCCCGAGACTTGGTGCATACTGCATCAGACGGAAGTCTGTTCTATGGTATTGCAACTAGTATGTGGAGACTCTCAGTAGGATTGGCATTTGCAATTACCGGAGGTATTGTCTTGGGAATCTTTATGGCAAGAGTAGAAGCTGTAAACCAAACTGTAGGTTCTTTGGTATTGGGACTGCAATCGATTCCTTCTATTGCTTGGGTACCAATTGCAATACTCTGGTTCGGTCTGACTGATGCTGGGATAATCTTTGTTACAGCAATTGGTGCAGTATTCGCAGTTACAATCAACACGTATACCGGCGTCAAAAATATTCATCCCCAATATATTGAGGCTGCAAGAAATATGGGTGCAAAGGGCACTCAGCTGATTACATCTGTACTAATACCTGCCGCATTTCCATATATGATCTCTGGATTCAAACAAGGATGGGCATTTGCGTGGAGAGGTGTGATTGGGGCAGAGCTGTTATTTTCGTACCTAGGACTGGGATTCTTGCTTAATGTAGGGCGTTCTCTTACTGATGTATCCCAAGTAATCGCAATAATGCTAGTAATCATGCTGATAGGTCTTGTAATCGACGGCCTTATCTTCAAACGAGTAGAGTCCAAAGTGATGTACCGTTGGGGATTGGGATAATTTTTTTTATGAGCTGCAAAGAAGCATGAGTTATTCATGCGCACTACCAATAATTGCTGTTTTTTCTGAAAAGAGTTAAACTATCTAACCTCTTCTTAATATTACATTGGCAGAAAAACAACCATTCGTTGATGCATTAAAAGATAGGGTACTGCTCTTTGACGGTGCAATGGGTACTGAGATCCAACGATACAACCCAAGTCCTGATGACTTTCCTAATAACCAAGATGGGTTCAACGACGGTTTAGTGTTGACACATCCTGAATGGATTAGGCAAATCCATAAAAATTATCTTGATGCAGGCGCTGACTGTATTGAGACAAACTCCTTTGGTTCAAACAAGATCAAACTTGACGAATACGGTTTTGGTGATGATACAGTTGGTTTTAACCAAAAAATTGCCCAACTTGCGCATGATGTCTCTTTAGAATACTCTGATAAACCAAGGTACGTTATAGGTTCGATGGGACCGTCTGGCTTTCTTCCCAGCTCAGATGATCCTGATCTGGGTACGAAGCCTCTTGATGAGATACGGGAGGCCTTTGAGCTACAAGCACAAGGGCTGATCCTTGGAGGTGTTGATGCGTTACTCATTGAGACTAGCCAGGATATACTAGAGGTGAAGCTAGTCATTGAGGCATGTCATAACGCTATGGCAAAAACTGGCAAAAAAGTTCCAATTATTGCAAACACGACATTGGATCCATACGGCAAGATGCTACTTGGTACTGATATTCAGTCTGCATATACAACTGTCTCTGATATGGGAATTGACGTGTTCGGGCTCAACTGTTCTACTGGTCCTACTGAGATGATCCCTAGTATTAGATGGCTTGATGAACAAGACGATCATAATCTGCTAGTAGTTCCTAATGCTGGCATGCCTGAAAATGATGGTGGACAAGCCCTCTACAAGATGACTCCCTCTGATATGGGGTCTATCCTGGGTGATTTTCTTGATGGCTACAAAAAGATTCGAATTATCGGTGGATGTTGTGGAACAAATCCTGAACATATCAAAATCTTAAGACAGGTAATTGATGATAAGAAGAAGACTGTCGCTGACTCTAAAGAGTCAACTATTTAGACGAATGGGTGTGATTTTATAGTATTGAAGACTCCGCGAGTAAGTTCTGCATTAAATGCAGTTGATCTAAAACAGATTCCTCCGCCATTAATTATTGGAGAACGGCTTAATACCCAAGGCTCCCGTAAGGCAAAGAACCTAGTCTTAGCTGACGATTATGACGGACTAGTTGATCTGGCAAGAGTTCAAGTTGAGGATGACGGTGCTCATTGTCTTGATGTCTGTGTTGCAACTACTGAACGTGCAGATGAGCGTGAGTTTATGTTGACTCTGGTTAAAAAACTGAGTCTGATAATTAGCGCCCCTCTTGTAATTGACTCTACTGATCCTGAGGTGATTCGATCTACTGTAACTCAGATTCCCGGCAGACCCATAATCAACTCTATTAATCTTGAAGGAGACGGCAGTAAGTTTGCGCAGTTAGCTCCTCTAATGGCAAAATACGGCTTACCTGCAATTGCATTATGCATTGGACCTGATGGTATGGCCAAAACTCCTCAGCAGAAATTAGAAACTGCCGAGCTTCTTTATGAGACTGGAAAAAAATATGGATTAAAGATTGAACAATTCATCTTTGATGTTCTTACATTTACTCTAGCTACAGGAGAAGAAGAATTTCTTGACGCCGGTAACAATACTCTGCAAGGAATCAAACTCGTTAAAGAAAAATTTCCCAACTGTTTTACTACATTGGGTCTTAGCAACATTAGTTTTGGCCTAACACCACCTGCTAGAAAAATCATAAACTCGACATTTTTGTACCATGCAGTCAAATCAGGCCTTGATTCTGCAATTGTAAATGCAAAAGAGATTATTCCTTATGGCGAGATTGACAAAAAAGAACGCAAGCTTGCAGAAGATCTGATCTTTAACACACATACTAATGCTTTATCTGACTTGATTGCATATTTTGAGAATACATCTACTACTGATAAAACTGATTTGAAAAAGAAGGAATATGTTGATCCTTCCTTGCCTGCAGGCAAGCGCGCAAACTATAGAATCGTGCACAGGCTCAAAAACGGCATTGAAAATGATGTCGTGTCAGCCATTGCAGAAAAGCTTGGCAATGATGTGGCAGTACAAGATGATAATAACGGTGCCCTGTCCATCGATGCTCCTCCCGAGGCTACCCACGACGGCGCAATTCAAACACTCAATGAAGACTTGCTTCCTGCCATGAAAGAGGTAGGTGACAAATTTGGCGCAGGAGAACTAATCTTGCCATTTGTCCTAAAATCTGCCGAATGTATGAAGGCAGCAGTCAGTGAACTAGAAAAGTATCTGGTAAAAGAGGAAGGAACAAGCAAAGGAACACTTGTTCTGGGTACCGTTTACGGCGATGTGCATGACATTGGAAAAAATCTCGTCAAGACCATCTTTCAGAACAACGGTTACACTGTTTATGATTTGGGAAAACAAGTTCCACTACAGAAATTTCTTGATAAGATTGATCAAGTCAAACCTGATGCTGTAGGACTATCTGCATTACTGGTTGTAACATCAAAACAGATGAAACTGTTTGTAGACCATGCAAGAAACAACAAGATGACTATCCCAATTCTCTGTGGAGGCGCTGCCATTAACAGCAACTACATCAATAGAATAGCAAAAGAGGATGGAATATACACATCTGGTATGTTTTATTGCAACACGATGTTTGAGGGCTTAAAGACAATGGATGCCTTGCTATCTGATCAAAGGCAAACACTTTTGGATGATTGGAGAAAGAAATTAGAGAATTGGCAAGATAAATCAAGTGTTGCAGTAGATCCTGATACTCTTCCTAGGAGTGACATCAAACCAGCTGTAATTTCATCTGCTCCTCAAACACTTGGCAAACCAATACGTCTCAAATCTGATCAAATCGATATGGACAAAGTATGGACATTAATTGATAAGAAATCTCTCTTCAAATTATCTTGGGGCTTGAGGGGTAAAGCAGGTTCTAAACTTGAGACAGAACATGAAGAGTTACTCAAAGAATGGAAGCTCAGAATTATTCAAGAAGAGTTGTTTGAGCCTGAAATTGTTTATGGCTATTTCAGATGTCATAACAAAGGCAGACTACTCCATGTAGAGAACCCTCTCGGTGATGACGTAGAATTGGAGTTTCCACGTTCTACAAAATCCGAACATCTATGTCTGACTGATTATTTTGGCGATGATGACATCGTTGCATTCCAGGCTGTAACTGTAGGCACAAAGATAACTAACACTATTGACCAATGGAACAAAGAAGACAAGTATACAGATGCGTATTATCTACACGGATTAGCAGTTGAGGTAGCCGAAGCTCTTGCAGAATGGATAAATCAAAAGATTAAATCTGAATTAAACATAACCCAAGGAGGTCTGCGATTTAGCTGGGGATTTCCTAGCTGTCCTGATGTAACACAGCATCATCTCGTGTGGAAGTTGCTACAACCTGACAAATCTGGAATGAAACTGGCCGAATCAGGACAGATAATTCCTGAACAGTCTACTGCAGCAATAGTAGTTCATCACCCTCTAGTCAAATATTTTGTAATCTAACTGTCTTTGTATTATCTGAGTTCATTGCCATCACTACATAGACAGCCTTTCTAAAAATCCATCTACCCCACTAAAATCATTAGGCGATGTTATTATGATATCGCCTGTAATATCATGTATCTCTTTTACAAATTCTTCAAATTTTTGACTGTATGTGTCCAAATCTAACTTCAAAAATTTTGCTGATCTCTCATTCTTTTTAGATGGAAATAGTATAATGGGAATCACTTTGAACTCTTTGAGATTCTCTGACAAATCTCTTACTTGCTGTATGTTCTGAACTACTTGTGTCATGAATCCTTTGGGATTTGTTTTTATTTTTTTTGCAGCTTTTTCCAAGTTAGGTCTGTTTGAGATTGATAGATATAGATCAATCTTTGAATCATAACCTTTATCTTTCAATCTCTTAACTACACTGCTTGGAATCTGACCTGAATCTTGTTTTCCTGTCTGTGATGGATCGCCCATCAATACTAAAATTCCAGAAAAGTTTATTCTAATACACTCTTCTACAAATTTAACAATCTCATCTTCGTCTTTGTCTCTGACTCGTAGGCTTACAGTGATCGGCAGATCTGGAATCTCTCTTTTAATCATCTCCCCAACTTTGATGGGTGATACCCTTTGATGTCCCAGTACGTTTTCAGTCAAGTGTATCGCATCACATTTTTTTACAATGGTCTGTATTCTTTTTACAAATTTTTGAATTGATTCATCTGTGTCAACACCAGATAAAATTTTAGGTGGATTAGCCTCGTATCTAATTGTCATATTTTGATTTCTTTTATCCTTGGTTAAAACCTTTGAATACTAAAACCAATATGTAATGATTCCTATGAACTATCATGCTATTAGATGAATTAAAATCCGTACTCTCCACTGCTGTTAATCCAACAGTAAAAACTGATAATTCATATCGTTTGGCATCTGTATTGGTGATAATTTATGGTAAAGACCCACTTGTTGTAATGACTAAGAAACCCAAATATATGAAATTTCATGCAGGTGAAATTTCATTTCCGGGTGGAAAGTTAGATCCTAGAGATTCTGATCTATTGCAGACTGCATTGCGTGAGACTCGTGAAGAGATAGGACTTGTAATCCCTAAAGAGCAAGTGATAGGTCAACTCGAGCCTGTGGTTACACTGAATTCTGGTTTTCTGATCTTGCCATTTGTTGCAGTTATTGATGAAATTCCAACACTTGTAGCTAACTGTGAAGTTGAAGACATCTTTCGTATTCCTTTGGAATCTTTTTTAAAAACTGGCACTCAAGATTTAGATCCTACCCATAACATTATCAACGAAATGTACACTTTTGAATATAATCATCAAATTGTTTGGGGAGCTTCTGCTAGAATTTTAAAACAAATTCAAAATCGTTTAAAAACATGAGATTCATTTAAAAAGAGCTCTTCGCATCTCAAATTTTATGGCTGCACGTAAACCCTCTTCAAGAAAGATACGTCTACTTAAAAAAACCAAACAAGCCTCGCCTGTACCTGCGTGGATTATTCTCAAAACAAAGAGGGGTGTTCGAACTAATCCAAAACGTAGGGCTTGGAGATCAACTGACGTGGAGGTAGGATAGTTATATGTCTGAAGATGTCGAACGAGTTTATACGATTAATTTAGGCAAAGCCTTAATCTCTCAATCTCAACATAGGGCTGTTAGAGCAATTAACATGATTAGAGAGTTTGCTCGTCATCATATGAAAGTTGAAACCATTAAAATCGAAGAAGAGTTAGCTCATGAAATTTGGGCAAGAGGTGTTAGACGTCCTCCACGAAAAGTAAGAGTCAGAATGCAAAAAACTGATGAAGGACATGTCATTGTTTCTAGATATGATGACGATGTTGTTTTGGATGAAACTGTAGAAAAAGATACTACTGACAAAGAAGCAGCCGTAGATGAATCTGTTACAGCAAATACCGAGGAACTAGATACGGCAGATGATAAACTAGCTACAACAAAAGACGAAGAAGAGCAAGAAGAAGAACAAGACGAAGAGCAAGAAGAAGAACAAGATGAAGACAAGAAAAACGAGGCATCAGAAGACAAGAGCGAAGAGACCCCTGCAGACGATAATACTAAAACCACAAAAGAAGAAACCCCTGCAGACGATAATACTAAAACCACAAAAGAAGAAACCCCTGCAGACGATAATACTAAAACCACAAAAGAAGAAACCCCTGCAGACGATAATACTAAAACCACAAAAGAAGAAACCCCTGCAGACGATAATACTAAAACCACAAAAGAAGAAACCCCTGCAGACGATAATACTAAAACCACAAAAGAAGAAACCCCTGCAGACGATAATACTAAAACCACAAAAGAAGAAACCTCCTCTGAAACTAGAGACACATCAGCTAAACAATAAGTATCGTTTTTACAAGTCTGAATTTTATCGATTCCTTTATTCTAATTGATAAAGATCTAGTTCGCAATTAATACTACAATCTGGGGTATCCCAGTCAAGAGTATCTTTTTGTGGAATAACTCCTAATGGATCATATCTATCAAATTTTGTAGTCCCTTGAACAGATGATAGCATTACAATCTTGGACTCGTTTGTAGTTGACTCTGTATTAATCTGTGAGTTACTTTTTTGGCTTAAAACTCCCTTTGTAAGATCATTAATTGAATTTAGTACTCTTGTAGGTACATTATCTCCTCCGACTATATGCAACATTGATTGCTTAATTGAGTTTGGTGGAGCATTATCGTATAACATCTTTAGTGAATCTCTGAGTGAATCTTCGATACCCTCGTCATCTCTGCTAGTAGTAAGAATATTTGTTTCCTTGGGTATCTCTGATGAACCAAATGAATCTACAACATGCATCATTGCAGAATTTGCAATATTGTAACATGCTTTGGGGCTAAGATCTGGATTGCTCTCTAGTAATGCATCATTGTCCAAAACTATTGTACACTCGGAATACTCTTTGACTCTTTTGAGCGCTACTCCCGAGTTAAAGATTCTGTCTTTTTCATATTTGAAAGGCATGATAACAAACGATATCAGTCCTTTACCTGCATCTTTACACATCTTTGATACTACGGGTGCTATCGCTGTTCCTGCCTTGCCTGCCAAATTACCTAATAATACAATTGTAGAGTATTCGGATATCTTTGATTCTATCTTGTCTGCAACCTTAAAAGTTGAACCTCTGATCAACTGTATAGATGGATTGATTATCGGCTTTGTTGATATGTGAATAGATGAGCTATTATTATTATTACTGTTATCTGATATGAGATCTTTTGCATCATTACTAATCAGCAGGCAGTCTGACTTTAGCGAGTCTTTTGCCTTTGCTGCTAACTTTGAGCACACCCCGCCTAAACCTATTACTAGAATTGGCTCTTGAAGGTTCATTACTAACTATGCTAATCATCTAGATAAAAAACCTTCTAACGTTATTTTAGTCAAATAGTCGATTGAAAAAATTTAGCTTGTAATCTTACCTGATAGCGTACTCTTAGACACATTGGTAATCTTTACTGTGTGCACCTGTCCTATGTCTACGTCTTCTCTTACAAATACAGGCTTGTATGCAAAGTTTCTTCCTTTGATGCCTTCCTCGGTTCTCTCATCAAAGAGCACCTCGCCTTCCCAACCTAGCCATCTTTTGTTATTTTCTACTGATATCTCGCTTATCTGCTCAAAAATTATTTTGCTTCTTCTCTTTATCTCTACAACGTCAATCTGCTTCCATGTTGCAGCATCTGTTCCCGGTCTTGCACTATACCTTGACAGGTTTACCACATCCGGTCTTGTTTCTGCAAGTAGCGATACCGTATCTTGAAAATCATCTTCAGTCTCTGATGGAAAGCCCACTATAACGTCAGTTGAGATGGTAAAATCTCCAAATCTTTCTCTTACGTCTTTTACCACTCTTCTAAACGTCTCAGATGTATGTCCTCTCTTCATATTTTGTAATACTTTGTTATTTCCGCTTTGTACTGGAACGTGAAGAAATTTGAAGACTTTGTCATTGCCAAAAGACTCAATCAATCCTTCTTTGATTCTTGGCACATACATTGGGTTCATCATGCCTACTCTGATCATAAACTTGTCTGGAATATCTGCCACTGTATTTACTAGTGCTGGCAAGTCAGTTCCTATGTCAAATCCATAGCATCCATTATCTGTAGACGTTAACCATATCTCTTTACATCCCTCTCTAACTTCAGTTTGAACCTGTCTTACAATATCCCCTAGTCTATAACTTGTTAGATCTCCTTTGGCTAATTTCGTCTGACAAAATGTACATTCACTCATACACCCACTTGCAATCTCGACAATCCCTACCGTTGGATTTAGTCTGACTTTTGGCAGCCCTACTTTGGATAAATCTGAGTCATCTAACGCAATCTGTTTTCCTCCTCTTAGTGCAGTATCAACTACTTGCAACGTTTTGCCTAGTGAGTTAGGTCCCAACAAACTAGCATTCTCTGAGAATCTCTCTACGTTATCCCTCTCTGCTTTTGGCAGACATCCTGCCACGACCAACGGTTTTGCTTTTAGTGATTTTATTCTATTAACCATCTTGTTTGCAGTTGCATCTTTGACTGAGCACGTTACTATGATGTTTAAATCAGAGTCTGCCGAATCATCTGCTAGAACATGCCCTCCATTCTGTATTAACCCTGAGATCATCTCCGAATCTGCAAAGCTAGCAGAGCACCCGTACGCTTCTACAAAGATCTTGGCCATTACGTTCTATTCAAATAAAGAATCAATTTCTTTGTTACTCATCAGCCCTTTTGAAACAACTAGTTCTCTAATGGTCTTTCCAGTCTTTAGCGACTCTTTGAAGAGTTCTGCAGATTTGAGATATCCAATCTTTGGGGTCAGTAGCGTGACAATTACCGGGCTGTTCTCAATATCTGCTCGTAATTTGTCCTTGTTTGTAGTTAAACCGTCGATTAGATTCAACGCAAATATTGGCAAAAAGTTTTTTAGCATGTCAGTAGACTCTAGTATGCACTTTAGCATACCTGGCAGCATGACATTTAGCTCAAGCTGCCCTGCCTGCCCTGCCAAGGAGACTGCCGTATCATTTCCGATAATATTAAAACATATCATGTTCATACATTCTGCCAAAGACGGGTTTACTTTTCCTGGCATAATAGATGATCCCGCATGTACTGCAGGAATTCCTAGTTCTGCCAATCCTGCAATCGGGCCTGAGGCCATTAGTCTGATATCATTTGCAATCTTTCCTATCTCTAATGCCAGATTTCGTAACGCACCTGATAGATTAGTTATTGCGAATTTGCTTTGCAAACTATATTGCATATCTTTTTCTGGTTTTAGCTGCAATCCTGATATCTTTCCTAATTCTGATATTGCAATCTTTCTATAACCTTTTGGTGTATTGGCGCCCGTGCCCACAGCCGTACCGCCTAAAGCAACATGTTGTAACTCCTTTTGTGATTGTACTATACCGCTTTGCGCTTTCTTTATTGCTGTAACAAAAGCTTGGAATTCCCCGCCCAGTGTTACAGGCAACGCATCCATAAGGTGTGTTCTTCCAATTTTTTTGAATGCAGAAAACTCCTTTGCTTTTTTGGCAAGCGATTCTATTAAAACATCTGTAGCTGGAATTGTCTCGTTTAAATTCATCAGAATTGCAATATGCATCGCAGTAGGATATGTATCATTACTTGACTGCGACATGTTGACGTGATCATTTGGATGTAGAAACTCGTACTGGCCTCTCTTCTTGTGCAGTATCTCCAGTGCTACATTTGCAACTACCTCATTGGCATTCATGTTAAATGCAGTACCTGCCCCCGAGTTTATCATGTCTACGACGAACTGATCCATATATTTTCCAGCCAGTATCTTGTCACACGCCGTCACTATTGCATCCCCGCGCTTTGCATCAATGGCGCCCGTCTTTACGTTTGCAACTGCTGCAGAGCGTTTTATCATTACAAACGCCCTTGTCAAATTTTCATGACTTTTACTGCCTGTTACATGATACTGTTTGACGGCTCGCCCTGTAAACGCTCCATAATATGCGTCAGCTGGAACCTTGACTTTTCCAAGCGAATCTTGATCTAATCTAAATTTCATAACAATCACACCTCTTATCCTTCAATATTTCTTCTTTTTTTGACATTCTTATAAAATTACACCTTTATCAATGGCAATTATTATATAGGAACTGTAAGCCATTTTGTTCATGAATAAGCGTGTTAGTATGCTCTTTACAATTATGGCAGTAGCTGTAATGGGAGCTACCTTATTCGGAAGCACATATACACAAACCCAGATTGTTGGACAGTCCATTGATATCGAAGAAATGGATATCGATGTACTAGAACAAATCCATCAAATGGGAGGTTTAAAGCTTGTAATGCCTCAGGCATTCGCAGAAACTGATTGTGGTGTATTGGAGAATAGTGGACGCAACGTAGTTGAATTCAACCTAGTTGGCGAAAGTATTGAACTTCCAATCATGGGAGGCAAGACTTTCAGCGCAATGGTCTTTAACGAACAAGTTCCAGGACCTACACTGAGAGTTACTCAGGGCGACGTTGTAAAAATGACACTAGAAATTCCAGCAGATGAAGTTACCGGACACGGTAACGACATGCACTCATCACAAATCTCATCTAGCGCTTTTGAATCAGTTAATCCTGGTGAAACAAGTCAGTATTGTTACATTGCTGAAGCCGCAGGTGTTTTCAAATATCACTGTTCTGGTGTCAAACTAGTTGGCATGGACCAACACGTATTTTCCGGCATGTACGGAATTGCAATTGTTGATCCTGCAAACGGATACAAGAAATTAATGGTTGAGAAGACAAGCGGAAGCGGTGAACTAGATAGAAAGTTCTACGATGCAGATGCATTGGAGTTCCAGATGCAATACAACCAATTGTACCTAACACCTGAAGGCACATATGATGCCACAGCAATGTTCGCACATAAGAACACTGCAACAGTTGTTAATGGTATGTCATTTGGTTATGTACCAAACATGGCTCACAACTTACTTGTCAATGGGGATGTCAATAGAAACATCTTTGTTGCACAACCATGGAACGGACTTGATCTCAAGCAGTACCAATCACAACTCTTGTTTGTTGAAACTAATCAACACGTGAGAATCTTTACTGAAAACCATGGTAACGAACCAGTATACTTCCATATTGTTGGAGAGATATTGGATAGAGTTACACAAGGCAACAGAGTACAATCTGCAGCCACTGAAACATGGCTACTAGGAGGATCACAGAACATGATAGTAGATTTGGTATTTGATGAACCAGGTGCATATGCACTAGTAAACCATGACTATGCAGCACTATATACAGGTGCAGCTTCAGTATTTGTAGCCGGTGATCCATTTGGCTTGAACCCAGTTCTAGTTGAAGCAGGAATCATCGAAGAGCCTGTAGCATCATATGCACATGTTTTAGGTAATCCAAGCGATGCTGTCCCACCAATGGGGGCAGACAGTATTGCTCATCCTAAAATAAACATTCATGGCCTATACAGTGATGATAGAGTTTCCGAAATACAAGAAGAACATCCAGACTATCTTGCACTATGGGAAGTAATTCCAGTAGTTGCTGAAATCCTGACTTCTTGATTGTATAAACATCTTTTTTTCTTTTTTATTATTTTGTATGAAATGGCTCTGTTGCATTCACTAGTGGTAAAATAGAACCAAATAAATAAAAAAAGCACTTTTATTAAAAACAAACCTTGTAATTTATAACGTGCAAGCCATAAAATCAATAACACAAAAGCATACGCCAAACTCTGAACTAAAAGAGTTGATGGATACATTCATAGAAATGGTAAACCTTTCCATTAGAATAGGACTAAAAGAAGATGTGTGCAATATGAAACGGTTGTCCTATCTGTGTTATCATGAGTTAAATCAATACGATATTTTATCAACATATAAAATCTGTGCAATATCAAGGGCTGCCGGCATGCTATCAAACAGAAGGCAATCAATAAAACGTGGCGTCAAAGTTAAATATCCAAAAATAAAAAAGCCATTTATCACTAATTGTTACGGTATAAAACACAATGGTGCACTACTAACAATACCATTCAAGAACAGACAACCTATCAATATACTGTTAAATGATCACACTCAAAATATTCTATCTGACCCTGAATTAACTATACGTTCATTTTCATTAAATGATGGTACCATTAGTATTTGTGTCTCAAAACAAATAGAAGAGATAGAGTGCTCTAATGTAATAGGTATAGACAGAAACCTTAGAAATGTCACATGTGGGAATGATGAAAAAGTAATGTTCTATAAAACTAACAAACTGTTATCTATCAAAGAGAACACAATACATGCAAGAGCTGGTTTTCACAGAAATGACAATAGAAAAAAAGGTCAATTCTGGAAGATAAAACAGCAAAGAATGGCCAATAGAACAAAACAATACATACACAAAATATCAAAAGATATTGTGGATAATGCCGTTAGTAAAAAGGCTGTAATTGTGTTAGAAAACTTGAAAGGAATAAGAAAATTGTACAAGAAAGGAAATGGTCAAGGAAACAAGTATAGACGTAGATTGAATGGCTGGCAATTCTACGAGTTACAACGCCAAATAGAATACAAAGCCCAATGGGTCGGGCTCCCAGTCAAATTTGTATACCCAAAACGCACGAGCACGCAATGTCCAAGATGCGGAAAGAAACTCCAAGAGGACATGCAACAACATCGTAAAATGTCGTGTAATAATTGCGGATTATTCATGGACAGAGACATTATAGCTGCCATGAACATATCACGCAAACTGTCCCCTAGGTTTAGGGATAGTAGAGATGGCATAAGTGAAGCGCAGTCTGACGTTTTTGAGTCAGCTATGATGGAACCCTGTATACCGGTAATCCAGATAGTCGATATGTCAAAGTCCAGTGTTCTGAGTGATTGTTATTGTTAATAACACCACTCGTTAATGCAACAGAACCTATGAAATATATGCTGTATTACACATCATTTGATTATGGGATTTGATGATTCTGTTCTGATATGTGATCAGGTTGATCCAATACTTGAAAAAATTTTATCAGATAATGGACTACGCGTGTCTTATCAACCTGAAATTACTGCTACACAAATTCTCGATACGATCTCTGAGTTTAATATTATAATTGTTCGTAGTAGAACTACCATTACCCAAGAGATGATTGAAAAAGCTGATAATTGTAAGATTATTGCTCGTGTTGGGGTTGGACTCGACAACATAGATCAAAAAGCAGCTAACGCAAAAGATATTCGTGTAATTAACGCTGTAGAAGGAGCGATGAATGCTGTCGCAGAACTGGTTTTAGGTTTAATGTTATCACTTGCAAGACAGACTGCAAGGGGCGATAGAGCAATAAGGAATCAACAATGGCTCAAAAAAGAACTAAAGGGAACTGAACTGCGCGGAAAGTATCTTGGAATTATAGGTCTGGGAAACATCGGAAAGAGATTGGCAAGACTTGCCCGTGGATTTAATATGAACATTATTGGCTATGATGTGATTCCTATTGATGCCGAATTTTCAAAAGAGGTTGGTCTAATGAAGGCTGACCTTGACACTTTATTACAAAGCTCAGACTATATCTCAATTCACGTTCCCTTGCTTGACTCTACATACCATCTTCTTAATGCAGAAAAGATGTCTATGATGAAGGACACTGCCAAGATCATCAATACCTCTAGAGGCGGTGTTGTTGATGAAGATGCTTTGTATGATGCCCTCAGCAATGGCACTTTGGGCGGTGCAGCTCTTGATGTCTTTGAGAAAGAACCTGCAATTGGGAATAAACTAGCCCAACTAGACAGTGTTATTTTAACACCTCATATCGGTGCCCAAACAAAAGAAGCCCAATCTCTGGCAGCAAACGTTATAGCTGAAAAGATTGTTCAGATACTGCGTGGTGTCATCTAGTCTTTTAATGACTTGGATCTATTCCCAAATAAGTGAAAAAGTTTGACTCTTGTGTAATTTATTATATACTATTCATTTTAAGATCAATTCAAAGTTTAAAATATGATGAGTGAGAATCACGATACAACTATGTTACAGTCCATACTAACACGCTATCCTGTTAACAGTAATCTTGTATTGACGCTCTCACTCGGACTTGCTCTTCTTACGTTAATTCCTTTTGCGTCAGTATATGCTGAAACCATCACTGTTGATGTTCGAGGTGAATCATTTGATATCGAGTACACAGTACTTGGAATGACTGTAACTGACATTACACCTGATCTGCCTGCCAACTCTTTGATCATAGATGTCAACTTGATTGATCTAGCTGGATTCTTAACTATTACGTTTGACCGTGAATTTTTTGATACTAGTGGATTAGGTGAACCATTTTTCATTTTAATTGACGGTGACGAACTACGTTATACAGAAACTGAAAGTACTGATGAGTATAGAACTTTATCCATTCGACTACCTAGCGGTTCTGAAGAATTAGAGATTATTGGATCCAAACTTGGTCCTGATATTCCTGCTCCACCACCACCTCCTCCATCTATCGAGGATACCGTTACTGATCAACTAGAAGAAGATCCTGTGATTCCGGACACCATACCCTCAGATGCAGAGCAATCTGGCGCAATGTCAGATACCGGAGAGAAAGACTCAACGTCTATGGATTCTGATCTCTCTATGGATGAAACATCTGAATCAAAATGCGGACCTGGCACTATTCTAGAAGATGGTGTATGTGTATTAGATGAGCGATGCGGACCTGGCACTATTCTAGAAGATGGTGTATGTGTTCTTGCTTCAGAGTCCACACAACAACCAACATCTTCCAAGTCTGTATCAGATAAAGGACTTGTTCTTGGTGCCGTTGCTGCATTTATAATTGCAGGTGCCATTGCAGTTTTTATTGGATTGATATCCAAAGCACATCAACGTAAATAATTGCCGGTAGTGTAACACTTGCTAATCTGATTTAATTACAAGACAGATCTTCTGAATTCATAATTCTGTCCAACTCAAATCCCGATATCTGATTTGTAGATGAATACGGAATTATTCCCATTATTGGAGTATCTATCTCTGTTATGACAATCATCTTGTTAGGATCAAGCCTTATATCTCCACCATCGAACTCAAAATCCATTGTCATAAAAACATGCTGTGCTGCCAAGAGATCCTCTGCAATAAAATCCCCTGTCTGTATGGTCGATGAATACGGGTTGACTGTAAATGGATTTATCACAAATGATCCAAGATATACTTCGTCATAGAATGTTAAAATTTCAAATTGCTGAACATTTGTCCAAAATGGCATCGCGTTGCAGAATTCTATCTCTCCATGATTAGAAAATGTAAAAAATGAAAACAGACCCGGACTATCCCATCTGTACTCTAGCTGCTGTCCTGCAAAAATATTCCATCCTGAATGTGCAAATGGAATAATAATAACTATTATTGCTATGACTGTGATAACCGAATATTTGTTCATGTCTTATTTCCTACATCCATTGGAAATCCTATAATGTTATTCTTTATCATGTAATTGATCGCCTCAACAAAGGCATTCTCTGTTATCTCTTCTGTTAGCCACCAATATCCCAAGTTTTTTACCCACTCTGGTATGTCTAACTTGTAAACATTGTCTCTAGTGATCTCTAAAGGTATGTCTATTAATTCATCATCCACATATTTCTTAAACGCATCAAGTAAAAATCCATCTGAAATTTTTCCTGATAACCAGTTTGCCGTTATCGTTTTCATTACTTGTGGAATGCAACTTGCATTGGATTCTACTAGTTCAAATTCTGCACTAGATTTTGCCCCTGAATACTCTACATCAATGAAATATTTTCCTAGCGGAAAAATTTCTGCTTCAAAAGCAACTACCGATGGGACTGGGGTTTGTAGGCCTGTTATTGGAATTGGAATCGCACTGCTCTGTCCACCTGACTCATCTCTGATATGGATAATTGCAGAATCTCCTGTGACTTCTGAGACTTGGATAGTGTAAAATAGTTTTTCGCAATACTCATACACTGTTTTTTCCATTACTATTGCTACTGTCTGCTCTGCATAAACTGGTGGGAGAGACACCATGGTTATTATTGCTAAAAATACTAACGACACTCCTCTTGTTATCTTCATCAATATCTCTGGATATGTTGTTCAATAAAAATCTCAGATCGGTATAATTTTGTATAATATCTATCTGTTCCCAAATTTTATTTGAATACCGGACTATGTTTCGTTACGATTATTTGCAAATCTTTTTTAATTGTGTCTGCATACCTTGTTTATCGTGTTTTCTGCGGAGACGATCTCTCTTTGAGTGTGTAAATTACACTTCATGCTCAAAGAGGTTTTAATTCAATAAATCACGGCATGCCTATCTCTCGATTTACAGTTATTAAAGGGCGTTTTTTAATTTAGGATATGCCTAGTTACCAGGATCAAACTTGGATTAGATTGTGGAGAGAGAACTCTATTGATATTCGTCAACGCGTAGTAGGATGGCGTAAACAGCCAGCTGTCACTCGTATTGACAAACCTAGTCGATTACAGAGGGCTAGAAGACTGGGTTACAAAGCCAAACAAGGCATTGTTGTTGTTCGAATGAGAGTTGGTACAGGTGGTATGAGGAAGCAGAGACCCACTGGAGGTAGAAGGCCAAAACATTTGGGTGTTACAAGAATCAAAGCAGACGATAACATGAAGACAGTTGCTGATAGAAGGGTTCTTCAGAGATATCCGAACATGAAATTACTGGGATCTTACTTTATCTATAAAGATGGAAAGCATTACTGGTTTGAAGTTATTCTAGCTGATCCTTCCCATCCTAGAATTGTACAGGATAAAGAGCTTAGCAAAAGAGTCGTAGCTAGCGCTGTATAAATTGAAGATCATAATACTTCTAGTATTGCTTTCAGTAGTTACCGTGACACCTGTGTATGGCCAACTGTCTGATGCCACTGGATTTGTACATAATCTGGATGTATCTGCAAGCGGATATGTTTTTCCGGTTCAAGTAGTTGCCAATTTCGGCATTCCTGATTTTACGTTTAACGAGGAGGAAAAAACATTAGCACTTTTTATCTCTAGTAGTTTGGAAGATAATTTAGGTGAAGTTATTCTTCCAAAAGATCTCTTGGGTGGTAATTTGACATTCTCTCTAAATGGAGAGGCCTACCACCCAACCGTACACGACAACCAAAAAATTTCTTTTATAACCTTGAATTTTATCGGTTCTGGCGAAAACACTATAACGATTACTGGAACTACGCATCTCTTTGGTCTAGTTCCTACGAATACTGTGCAATCCGTTATGCCAATCTCAGAGAAATATGATTCTGCTACTTTGGAGTTGTTGGTTCTAATTCTATCTCTTATCGCAGCCGTTATTGCAGTACTATATCTGCTAAAACTAAAGAAGAACAAACAGAGATAGATGCAGTATGTCTTTTAACGGTAGTAGCACAATTCAGCTTTATTTTTATTACACTTTGGTAAATTAGCAGCATGGATAATGCAAAAATTGCTCTTGTAAGCGGGTTTGCTGTCGTTGCACTCTTGTCACTAGTGCTTTTCTTGACAAGGTGACTCATCCTTCGTTAATTAGCTTTTGAATCATAGAATCCAAATGTCCGGTCTGACCAAATGATACATCTCTGAGAATTCCTCTTCTGTCAACTACAATAGTTGATGGGGTCCCTCGTAGCGAATATTTTTCAAACGTTTCAGCTGAATACTCTTTTGCACTCAAGTAATCCCTCACTCTTTGTATGATCCCTTCCTTGTGTTCTTTTTGATATGCATCAAATTCGGGAATCTGCTGGTAGATGATCTCCATTATCTTTTCCTGACTTGCAGTTTCTGGGGTCTTTGTCAGGCTATCCATTCCTAGTGGAAATGGAATCTTGTAACTTAGTCTGTCCCCATCTTGCAACTTACCATATGCAGCAAGTGCTGATTTTGTCTCACCAATTACCTTGCCTGTCTCTGCAAGCATCTTTAGATTATCTAACGTATTTTTATCAAAATCCTCAAAAGCAGTAGCAAGTCCTAAAACTCTGACACCCTCGTCTTTGTATTTGTTGTAAATGTTGATTGCCTCAGGAATCGCATGCATGAAACATCCGGGGCAGTTTACCTGAAAAACCTCCAATAGCACTATGTGATCGTTTTCTTTATCAAAATTTGTGGGTGTTCCTTGCACCCACTCTGATACTCCAAAATTTGGTGCTTGTTGACCAATTACCACGCTCATAATGTGATTTGTATTTTTTCCATTAAATACATAGCTCTGAACTTTGATCTCTTCTCACACACTGACCCATCCTCGCACATCAAATTTTTTGTATTTTTTTATCTTTGTAGCGTTCTACTATAATCTCTCAGCACAAACTAAGTAATTGTATATAGCAAAAATATCATAATACGACTATAGTTGTGTTTTTTTTCAAGTAACCTAATATAGGACACAAAAAATCTCAAAATAAATTGCAGACTGTAACTACTGATGATAGATTAGCCATATTATCTGAGATGGAACAAAATTATGAACAATGTAACACTGAATATTTTGTATCCTTGTTAAATCATCCCGATTTTGTAGTAAGAACTAGAGCTACTTGTATCTTGGTTGACTTTGGTGGGGAAGATAAAATTCCTCATATTGCCAAAGTCTTAAAAGATGACGAAAACGAACTAGTTCGTCATGAAGCCGCATTCTCATTAGGACAAATGTCCTATTCTAGCGCTATTCCTCCTTTAACTGACGCAACACTTAATGATTCTAGTATGTTTGTTCGTCATGAAGCCGCTATTGCTTTAGGTGTAGTTGGTTCAAAACAAGCAAAAGATGCATTAAAGAAAGCGTTAAACGATCCTGATAAACCAGTTGTAGAATCAGCAATCGTAGCTTTGTCTAATATTGAATTTATGGAAAAGTTAGGTAAGAACGAAAAGTTTGCCAAACTGACAGGTGGATAAAATGAATTTTGCATACGGTGTAATAGCTTTTGTTGGTGTTCTTGTTGCGATATCTTTGGGATTCATTGCCATGGATCCTCAGAGTGTGCCACAATCAGTAGCAATTAATCCTGCAGTTGATCCCGCTGTTGATGTACCAGTCTTACCAGCAACTTTGCATATCTCAATTCTCTTGGATTCTGGACTTCCTGGATGTGAAGTAGATGATGCTTGTTATTCAGATTCTAACCCTACCGTTACTGCGGGCACGACTGTTTCTTGGAGTAATGATGATAATATTGCACACACTGTAACTAGCGGCAATTTCGATGTTGGTATTACCGATATTTTTGATTCTTCACTGTTTCCTCCAGGAGAATCCTTTGAGTATACATTTGATGATCCCGGCACTTTTGAGTATTTTTGTATAGTTCATCCATGGATGGTCGGCACAGTTAATGTTGAGTAGATATTTCTTCTTCTGCTGTAACCAAACCACAAACAGCAGCAGCCTGTTGACTATCAATTATTTTACTGCTGGGTTGATTCTACTACCTTGACTCTTCTCTAACATAATATTACCTAGCTGTATTTTACATGTTAGAAGTTTGGAGTTATTAAAAAGCGCTGAATTATTTGCAAAAAAGAGATACTCTGGAATTACCACGATAGATGGAAAAACTCCTTATTCTAAGCATCTGGAAGATGTGGTAAACAGGCTTAAGAGTTTGGGTGTTGTAGATGAAGATGTCCTTTGTTCTGGCTGGCTACACGCTATCCTGTATCACACTAATACCAGTTTTGATGATCTGTATGAGCAGTTTGGTAGCAAAATCACGGTATTGGTATCTGATTTGACTCAAGACATGTCATTACCAAGAAAAAAGAGAGAGCAGGCCTATGTAAAACAACTTGCAAAATCCTCTCCTGCTGCCAAATTAGTCAAACTATGTGATATCTCAGCTGACCTGAGTGATCTAAAAAACTATAGTGATGTATCAGCATCAAAAAAATCACGAATAATCAAACCCCATAGACGTTATCTCTCAGCAATCAAAGACGGTCTTCTTGAAGATACATCCTATCCTCAAACTCAAACACTATTACAAACTACAGAATATGTATTAAAAAAACATGCCCGACCCTCACTCAAGCATAATCCAAAACCACGTTGATATCCACGTTGGAGCGCATTTCTACTTGGGTGAATTATTAATAACCCCATTTCTCTAATAGTATTGTTTGATACGAATAGGCCTCTTAGGATGCGGTGCAATTGGAACCCAGATAGCTCTTGCAGTTGACTCTGGTAAAATCCCAGCAGCAATAATTACCCATGTATATGATGATTCAAAAGAGGCATCTACGTCTTTGGTTGAAAAACTAGTAAACAAACCTGAAATTGTTGAAAACTCTCATTTACTGTCCTCCCATCCACTCAACATTGTAGTTGAGGCCGCATCTCAAGATGCCGTACGCGATGTTGCACTAAGTGTTTTGCAAAACAAGCGTGATCTAATGATTATGAGCGTTGGTGCATTGCTAGACGAGTCAGTCTATGATATACTGTCTGATGCTTGTAGGGATTTTAAGAAAAGAATAATTTTACCATCAGGGGCTATTGCCGGATTGGATGGGATCAAATCAGTCAAATCAGAGCTGGAGACTTTGTCAATAACCACTACCAAACATCCTCGTTCTCTTAAAGGTGCAAAGTTCTTTGAGAAATGTCCTATGGACTTGGACTCTATATCTACACCAACGACAATCTTTCAGGGTGCTGCCAAAGAGGCAGTACATTTGTTTCCTGCCAACATTAACGTTGCAGCACTATTATCACTATCTGGAATTGGCAGTGAAAAGACGTTTGTAAAGATAGTAGCAGATCCGGATTCTACAAAAAATACTCATCATATACAGGCTAAAGGCAAATTTGGTGCGATGATTTTTACCATTGAAAACTATCCTGATTCTCTAAATCCTAAGACTAGCAGGCTGGCTATCCTGTCTGCAATCGAAACTCTGAGACGATACTGCACAGATGATATCACTATTGGTACGTAAATGGGGTTCTGTGAAGTTATCGGGAGTTAACCCCTATAACTTGACTTTGACATATCGACTATTCGGATTACCAATGGTGTGCCGGGTTCCGTCATCGCCTGCTCAAAAGTGCCGGACTGCGCTTCATCTATGTCATCTCTACTACCCCTAAACCTAGGGGGCAGCTTGCGTGATATGTTCATGGCAGCAATAATATCCCTGTCCATAAACAAACCGCAATTATTACACGACATTTTACGATGTTGTTGCATGTCCTCTTGGAGTCTCTTTCCGCATCGTGGACACTGCGTGCTCGTGTTTCCTGGGTCTACTGTCTTGACTGGAGGCAGCCCTACCCATTGGGCTTTGTATTCTATTTGGCGTTGTAACTCGTAGAATTGCCACCCGTTCAATCTACGCCTGTACTTGTTACCTTGACTGTTTCCTTTTCGGTACAATTTTCTTATTCCTTTCAGGTTTTCCATGACGATTGCAGTCTTGTTTTTGACTGCGTTGTATACCATATCCTTTGAGATTCTGTGGATGTACTGCTTTGTTCTATTGCTCATTCGTCTCTGTCTTTGTTTCCAGAATTGACCTTTCTTTCTGCGATCATTTCTGTGGAATCCTGCCCTAGCGTGTATTGTGTTCTCCTTTATGGATAACAGTTTGTTTGTCTTGTAGACTGTCACCTCTTGCTTGTTCCCACACGTCACATTTCTTAGGTTTCTGTCTATTCCCACTTGATTGGTGCACTCTATCTCTTGTACTGTTTTTGAAACACAAAGACTGATGTTCAGAGCAGTCAATGAAAACGAGCGCACCGTCAAGGCGGGATCAGATAGGATTTTTTGGGTGTGAACGTTGAGTAAAATGTTGATTGGGTTATGTTTCTTGTATGGGATTGTTAATAGTGCACCGCTGTGTTGTATACCGTAACAGTTTGTCATAAAGGGATTTTTGACTATTGGGTCTCTTATTCTGACACCTCGTTTGATTGATTGTTTTCTGTTTGATAATATGCCTGCAGCTCGTGATATTGCATTTAGTTTGTATGAAGACAGGATGTCATAATTACGTAATTCATGATAACATAACATGGACAACCTCTTCATATTGTGAGTGTCTTCTTTCAATCCTGTCTTGATGCAATGATTGACCATCTTTGTGAATATAGCCATCATATCCATTAGATCAGAGTTTGGCGTATATTTCTGTGATATTGACTTTATCGCTCTCAACGAATATCTTACGGTTTAGAGGTTTATACATTTTAGGGATTGACAGATAACCCCCGATAACTTCACAGAACCGTAAATGGCAATAATTGCCACATTTACATGATTTTTAGATATTTTTAGACAATTTCCTACTCTTTAAATTCCCACAAACGCAATTTTTTATTGCTTATGCTAGTACAACCACCACCTTCATCCTCATCGCCATTAAACCTCAAAGACGAGATCATGCGACTTAAAAAAGAGAAAGATGTGGTAATCTTGGCACACAACTATCAGATTCCCGATGTTCAAGATATCGCTGATTTTACAGGTGATTCTCTAGGTCTATCAAGACAGGCAGCTACTGTGAGTCAAAAGACAATCTTATTTTGTGGTGTAAATTTCATGGCAGAGACTGCTGCTATAATCAGTCCTGAGAAAAAGGTGTTACTGCCTGATCTAGATGCGGGATGTTCACTATCTGACTCAATTACAGTAGGCGAGTTACGAAATTGGAAAGCGCAGCATCCTGATGCCATATCAGTAGGCTATGTTAACACTACAGCAGAGATCAAAGCAGAACTCGACTATTGTTGTACTTCATCAAATGCCGTAAATGTCATCAAAGCAATTCCAGAGAACAAAGAGATCTTGTTTTTGCCTGACATGTTTCTTGGTGCATATGTTGCAAAGATGACTGGCAGAAAAAACATGCACATTTGGGCAGGTGAATGCCATGTTCATGCAGGGATCACTCCTGAAGACGTGACTAAAAAATTGGATGAAATGCGCGATACCGAATTCGTTATTCATCCTGAATGCAGTTGTACCACGCCACTGATGTACGATGTAGCAGACGGCAGTTTTGATAATCACAAAGTATCAATTCTCTCAACTGAAGGCATGCTTAATCATGTCAGTCAGTCAAAATCTTCTCGTTTTGTCGTTGCTACTGAAACTGGAATACTCTACAAGATGAGACAACAAAATCCTACCAAAACATTTGTTCCTGCATCAGATAAGGCAGAATGCCAGTACATGAAGATGATCACATTGGAGAAGGTATATGATACACTAGTCAATGAAAAAAATATAGTTACTGTTCCTAAAGAGATTGCATCTAAGGCCCGTCTGGCAATTGACAGAATGCTTGCCATTAGTTAATTACCGTGTTTTGTAGATATGACTGGATTATTCTCTAGATCCCCTAAAGATCCTCAACTAAAGAAGAACATCAAAACACTAAAAGAGGTGAAAAGACTAGTCCGGAAGAAACAATATCCAGAGGCCTTGAAATTAGGCACAGCATATCTACAAAAAGTTCCTAACAATCATGACGTCTTGTTTACCGTAGGCGGCATATACTATATGAAAAACCAGTACAGAACCGCAATCTCTTATTTTGATAAAGCACTTGCAATCGGGTCTTACGACATTGATGTATTGTTGCTAAAGGCGTATGCCCATCAAAAGTTATCTGAGAACAGCAAAGCTGTCAAATGCTGTAAAAAAATTCAAGAGATTGATCCTAAAAATAAGGCAGTTCTTGCCTTGTTGGCAGAACTGGACACTTAGATCTCCAAACTCATATCAATTCCTTTTACGGAATTTGTAATACTCCCAACTGAGATTATGTCCACTTTTGTTTGTGCATATCTGGAGATATTCTTATAGTTGATTCCTCCTGAAGCTTCAAGCATTACTTTGTTTCGTAGTTTCTGTTCTTTGAGAATCTTTATCGTCTTTTTAATTCGTGCAGGCGAAAAATTATCTAGCATAATAACTGTTGCACCTCTCTGTGCTGCAGCAACGGCATCTGTGATACTCTCTACCTCTACCTCGAATTTTTTGTATCGTTTTTTTGCTTTTTCAATTAACGCTATCATGGATCCCTCTACTGCAATATGATTGTCTTTTATCATTACCATCTCGTCTAATCGAAGTCTATGCCTGTTTCCTCCTCCTATCTCTACTGCTCTTTTATCAAAGTATCTCAATCCGGGAGCTGTCTTTCTTGTAGCATACAGCTTTGTTGTCTTTGGAATTTTTTTTACCAAACGGTTCGTCAGTGTTGCAATCCCGCTCATTCTTGTCAATAGGTTTAATGCGGTTCTCTCGCATTCTAGTATGTTTTTTGCATTACCTGAAATAGTCATTATTGTCTGGTCTGATTCTATTTTGGAACCATCTTTTTTTAAAATACGCACCTTGCATCTATTTAATTCGAATATTTCTTTGACAAAGGAGACTCCTGCTATCACTGCATCTTCCCTTGAGATAATTCTAGCGGATGTCTCTCTCTTCGTTAAAAGCGCACTCGTAATGTCGCCTCTTCCTATGTCTTCTGCAAGAAACTTTTGTAACTGTTTTTTTGAATTAAATTCTTTCATAATGTTAGTACACTTGTGTAACTTTGATTAAAATATTTTTTTTTATGTTACCTTGATTGCATACTTGCCTTTTTTTGTGATGCCTAACGTCTTTGAGATCTCTGAATTTGTTGGGTCAACTACTAGTACAATCCCATTCCAATCTGGCGTCAAATCAGATGATTTGCAAACCGGACATACCTTTCCAGCTGTCACAAATTTACATTTACGGCATGCCATCTCTCGTGCCATTTACCCTGCATCTCCTTTGTCTTTTTTAGTTGATTGTTCTGAACTATTATCCTTATTACCACTACCATCGCCACTTCCGCCTGCTTTCTCTATCTCTTCTTTAATCCATTCGCCTGCTCCTAAAAATGGCTGTCTGCATGTGATTCCAATCTTTCCCATTGCGGCAGCTTTTCCTAGCGAAACTGCCGTAATTCTTGCACGGAGTGTAGAACCAACTTTGAGTGTTCTGCCGCTTTGATTGGCCAAAATCATTCCCGATTTTACATCACTCTTTAGGTAATCATCCATAACTTGTGACAAGTGTAATAATGCATCAGTAGGTCCAATTCTTACAAATGCTCCAAAGTCTGTAACGTCTACAATCTCTCCTTGAACGATCTCTTGTAACTTTGGATAAAATGTTAATGCCTCAAACTCAACCTTATGAAACGTTCCTCCGTCACCTGCAACCATCTTTCCCATCTCGTTTACTTTGGCATCTAAAATCATAATTATGTATCCCAGCTCTGCATTTATCATACTTTCATACTTTTCTTTGAGAATATTTACAGCCGCTTTTTTGAGTGTAGTTCCAAACAGGCTTGGAGGGATTCTTACAACATCAACTAGGGTAGATATAGAAAACAACTATACGTTTTCCTTGAATTTGAATTTATGAATCTTTGGGTAATTTTAGCTTTAATGCTTGAAAATATCATTTTTTTCTCAAAAAAGATGGTTTTCCACTATCTAACTTATGTTTAAATAAAGCGTACTGACTTTTTGACGCAATGGTTGGAATTGATCAGGTCTTAGAAAAACTCAGTACTGTAATTGATCCCGATTTAAAGAAAGATATCGTGTCTATGGGAATGATAAAAGATTTAGAGCTCAATGATAATAATCTGAAATTTACGCTAGAATTGACAACTCCTGCATGTCCATTTAATGTAGAGATTGAGGACGATGTTAGAAAGGCAATTGGTGAAATATCTGAACTAAAAAATTTTGATATGAACGTTACTGCCAAAGTCATGGAAGGTCGTTCACTTGATGAAGATACTGGAATGGCATCTGTTAAAAACATCATTGGTGTTGCAAGCGGCAAAGGTGGCGTGGGAAAATCTACCGTCTCATTGAATCTTGCTCTGGCACTACAACAGACAGGAGCAAAGGTTGGTTTACTTGATGCTGATATTTACGGTCCTAGCATTCCTTTGATGCTTGGGTTAACAGACGGTTCTATGGAAGTTGATGACAACAAACTCCAACCCGCAGATGTAGATGGTCTCAAAGTTGTATCGTTTGGTTTCTTTGCAGACCAGTCAAACCAAGCAGCCATCTATCGTGGTCCAATCATATCTGGAATCTTAAAACAATTTCTAGTTGATACAAACTGGTCCAACTTGGATTATCTTATAGTTGATTTGCCCCCTGGAACAGGTGATATTCCATTAACCCTTGCGCAAACCATTCCGATTACCGGAATACTTGTTATCACAACTCCGCAGGATGTCGCAAGTAATGTTGCAGTCAAGGCTGTATCCATGTTTGACAAGCTAAACGTTCCAATCATCGGGGTTGTTGAAAATATGAGTCACTTTATCTGTCCTGATTGCAATAACAAGCATTACATATTTGGTCAGGGTGGCGCAAAGAAGATTAGTGCGCAGTTTGGCATGCCCTTCTTAGGTGAGATTCCGTTAAACTCTGGAATCATGGAAGGTTCTGATATTGGTAAACCGATTATGATTACAAATGCTGATTCGCCAAGCGCTGTTGCTTTTAGAAATAGCGCCAAAAATATTGCAGCTCAGTGCAGTATTCTTGCAGCAAAACTTCAAGAAGAGATGGCTGCTGACACATCTGATGAAGAACCTGTTCCGTCTTCTGCCTCTTCCTCGCCTCCGTCTCCCTCTGTTCCTAACTAACCCAAGTAATATGGATTCCTGTGACTATATCTGATTCTTTAAGAGAGCAGTTGAAGATTCCTCTAGGCGTCTTACTACCTAGTAATCAAGTTGATAGATCTAGTATTCTGAGACATTTTACAGAGCATTTTACAGAGAGCCAATATGTAATCTCAGTTGGTGATAGGACTACAGAAAACCTGATTTCATTTGGTATAATTCCGTCGCTACAAATCATTGACGGTTACGAAAAGAGAAAAGCACGGGAGCCTCCAAAATTTGACGGTCCAACGGAGATAACTGTGGATAATCCTGCAGCGACAATTACTCCTCAAAGCATATCTGCTATAAAAGCAGCATTTACCACGTCTGCATTACCTGTAAGACTTTGTGTTAATGGCGAAGAGGACCTTTTGGTACTTCCAGCATGCATTTATGCGCCTGAAAATGCCGTTCTCTTGTACGGTCAGCCAAATCAAGGTTTGGTTATAGTGAATATTACTCCAGAAATTAGAAATAAAGCACAGACACTACTTGATCTAGTAGAATAGTTGGGGTATGATGAGACGGTGGCTGTATGATTTGTGATTAACCTACTAAAACCTCTGACCCCATTAACAATCTAGGACGAATATCTTGATATTCTGTACTAATACTGTCAAATATCTTTAGCATGATACCAAAGAAGGCAGTCTGCATATTGATGTCATCTGCCTCAACAAGCAGGTATGAATGGTACACAGCAAAATGCTCTAACACAATATCTGATGATAAATTGGATTATTATCATCTCTATGTATTTATTTTGATTATATCAAATACATTTGTAATCCATGTTGTCAATTTTCTAACATCATATGATCTCTGTGTAAATATAAAAGACTATAATTTTCAATTTTGATACTAACAAGTGTATGTATTATAAAATCACGAACAAGATATTGAGTTTGGATTCATTATTGTTGTAGTAATTGTCATTGATGCAACGGCGCCCAAATTATTTCATATCCGAAAACCTAACTTTAAAAATAAACAAATAACGTCCATCAATATTCATAATTTTAAACCATTATTATTTTAGATGTATTTAAAGCATGTATTTATTAACAAATTATGCATAATGTAAAAGATGTGTTTTCTTGTCTCTTTTTTGATAGAGTGGCGTCATTAAGTCTTTGCAATTGATTTTCTGAATAGATACCGTTCAATATTTTGATTGAATGTAGCGGTTCTTAGATATTTCATTGCGGCTCGTGCACGTTCGCTAACATGTTCATGGCGTTCATACATGAAAGGTTGAATTTTTAACTGGTGCCAACATTCTTCAATTGCACTAAATTCAGGACATCCTGTAGGCAAATACATTATTCGCAGTCGAGAACTGTTTTCTTTTACAAATTTTTTAAATGTCTTTGTTTTATGTTGGGATGCTGCATCCATGACAATGGCTACCTTGTCAGATAGTTCCAATAGTTTTTTGACAAATTTGAGAAATGTCGAACCGTTGAATTTTTTTTTCTGTAAAAAATATTGATGTGAGTCTGATATTGCACCATAAATTATACGTCTCCGATGTCTCCAAAATATGCTCTGAATATTTTTTGACCCACCGGAGACCATGGGCCGCGCTTTGTGACATAGTCATGCATCAGTTGTTTCATCCTGTATATACATCTCAAAACCGTCCCGTTTTACGCATGAAATCCACCGTTTCAGGGATTTTTGCCACTCTTCCATCTGTTCACTAGATGCCTTGTTTTTGTGTGCGGAATCCTGGTACCTTTGGAGTAAAGTTATGACGACGCAGTATGTCACGTATTCCAGATTCGGTGTATTTTACTCCTGTATCTTTTTTTATTTTATGTACGAGTTGTTTTGGAAAAATACCGTTTTTAACACCTGCAAAAAATTCTGTAATCTTATGATTTACTATTTTTGTCGGGCGTCCGGATCTTGGTTTTTCATACAATCCTGCAACTCCAAATTCTTTAAATCGCATAACCAAATTTTTAATTGTGTTGTAAGATTTGTAAAACAACTGTGCGATTATTGAAATCGTTTCGCCTTCCTCTATGACATTTAACACTGCAAGCATCCGTTCTTTTGCTTTTGGGTTTAATTCCCTCTTGTAGACACACATTAATTCCACATTCTGGTTTTTCACGATGGGCAGTAAATGCTTCAAGCTATAAATGTTTCTAGTGTTTTTGAAAATTGCAAAGACTTTTTGACGTCACTCTAGTACACTATTCTGATCAAGTAGTTCTTCATAATTACCAATCACTACATCATAATCATAAGATAGTGCATCATTATTGTCACGCAATTCATTATAATAGAGATTATGGGTAATCTAGATTATGCATAATTTATTCAAATCTAACAGTTAACTCTGTTTCCTAATTACATGCAACACAGACCACCATCTGGGTGATTTTGCTTATGTCATTGCCTTTCCTCCTACACTGCGGTCTTTGTGGCGGGTTTTAGACTGATACACTATCTTTGGCGTGCCGTATCCGTTCTCAATTGCCGTATCGATCATCTGATTGTACAAACACACCTTTCCGTATATCTCCGTCTTGACGTTTTCCCATTTTCGTGCCATTATAGACTCCCCTAATACCCGCTTGAACGTAGAGAACGCAGTCTCTACTGTCCACCTGTCGTTGTATCCTGATTCCCTGCGCCACATATTCTGCCGTTCCTTCTTTTCCTTGCGCGTAAGATCTGCAAACTTGTGTTCTGACTTTTTATCTATATGCTCAAAACTGCCAAGCTGCTCGAACCCAGCCTTCTTACGAGACATGCATCCGTTTGCGTTTCCAGCAAAATTAATGCGAACCGGAATCAGTGGTTTAATCTCGTTTTTGTTGCAGTAGTTGTAAATATCTCGTGTATCATACGCACCATCGGCTGCAACCTTGGTATCGGCAGACATCTCCACGTTTGGTGATTTTTCTGCGTTTGCAAAAGCTTGTTCCACTAGTTCTTCAAACTGCGGGGAATCTCCACACTTGTCGTCAGTTATGACCACTGCATAGATCTTCTTGGTTTTAGCATCTACACCGACATGCAGTTTTATGAATCCGCGCCTCACTCCCCATTTTTCTGCCATCCAGTCGCCGCGGTTTGTAGGCTTGAGCCCAGTTGAATCAAACGCAAACAGGCTTATCTCGGTTCTCGTTTTGCCGTCTGTAAACCATGCAGCGGCAGTGTTACCGCTACCGTTGTCATCTATTGTACAGTTGAGTTTTGTCATCCTTTTCTGAAATGCAGAGTATGTAGGCGCATTTTCCTTGCCGACGATTGCCTCTGCCACACCCTCCAACTGTCTGTATGGGATACCGGTGGCGTTTCGGAACAGAACAGCTGCTGCAACGCACGCGTTTGAGAATGTAAACGGGTGGCCTACCTTTCCACAGTTCATCTTCTCAAGCCCCTGCACCATGAGCTCCTCGTTTATCTGAAGCATAAACAACTTGCCGCGATCTATGTATTTGCGGTTATCATACTGGAGCCTGCATTCGTTTGAACTGGAAGATTTTTTAGTACCATGCTTGCCTAGTTTGTCTGGAGAGGATGTGTTTTTGGTCATGATTGTTAGTCTGATTGATAATGCACCTCTCTGCTCAATACCGTTTTCTATTGAAAGTGTTTGATACAACGTTCAAATTCAGTTGTTCTATGCCTAATCTGATCTGATTTTGGATTAGTTAGGCGTGGTTGGTGATAATTAGGAAACAATGTTTAACAGTTGATTAATTTTAATACTAGAGTGACGTCAAAAAGTCTTTGCAATTTTCAAAAACACTAGAAACATTTATAGCTTGAAGCATTTACTGCCCATCGTGAAAAACCAGAATGTGGAATTAATGTGTGTCTACAAGAGGGAATTAAACCCAAAAGCAAAAGAACGGATGCTTGCAGTGTTAAATGTCATAGAGGAAGGCGAAACGATTTCAATAATCGCACAGTTGTTTTACAAATCTTACAACACAATTAAAAATTGGGTTATGCGATTTAAAGAATTTGGAGTTGCAGGATTGTATGAAAAACCAAGATCCGGACGCCCGACAAAAATAGTAAATCATAAGATTACAGAATTTTTTGCAGGTGTTAAAAACGGTATTTTTCCAAAACAACTCGTACATAAAATAAAAAAAGATACAGGAGTAAAATACACCGAATCTGGAATACGCGACATACTGCGTCGTCATAACTTTACTCCAAAGGTACCAGGATTCCGCACACAAAAACAAGGCATCTAGTGAACAGATGGAAGAGTGGCAAAAATCCCTGAAACGGTGGATTTCATGCGTAAAACGGGACGGTTTTGAGATGTATATACAGGATGAAACAACTGATGCATGACTATGTCACAAAGCGCGGCCCATGGTCTCCGGTGGGTCAAAAAATATTCAGAGCATATTTTGGAGACATCGGAGACGTATAATTTATGGTGCAATATCAGACTCACATCAATATTTTTTACAGAAAAAAAAATTCAACGGTTCGACATTTCTCAAATTTGTCAAAAAACTATTGGAACTATCTGACAAGGTAGCCATTGTCATGGATGCAGCATCCCAACATAAAACAAAGACATTTAAAAAATTTGTAAAAGAAAACAGTTCTCGACTGCGAATAATGTATTTGCCTACAGGATGTCCTGAATTTAGTGCAATTGAAGAATGTTGGCACCAGTTAAAAATTCAACCTTTCATGTATGAACGCCATGAACATGTTAGCGAACGTGCACGAGCCGCAATGAAATATCTAAGAACCGCTACATTCAATCAAAATATTGAACGGTATCTATTCAGAAAATCAATTGCAAAGACTTAATGACGCCACTCTATAGTAGCCAAAATTAACTTTCATCGCAGGCCATACCCATCCACGGATACAAGTTCCGCAAACTGCCAGATGATACGGTACTTGGTTTGATTCACCGTCGTAGTTTTGATGCTCGCTACATGCCGTTTTGAGAATAACTGGCGCGTAATTTTTTCCTCTTTGCATGTATTCTATATACTGCAAACAGTGCCAGTAACGGTATGAGCAGATAGACAAGGCCGTTTAGCAGCAGGACGAGTATTCCAAGGCCCAGCACATGCAGTTCAGAGCACTCATCGGCCAACACCATAAGGTGCAGTGTCAGGATCATCGGAGTCAGAAAGATTTTAACTATCGACTTGAATACGGGATTCTCGTGTATTAGATCAGCAATTGCAGGTGAGAATGAATAATATACTTTGTTAAAGCCCTCCATAAACGACGCGCCGACTGTTGTGCATGTCACAGAGTTGTCTCTGACCTCCCTTAGAAACTGAATGGTATGTTCTGTCTCGGGGTGATATGCTACTGCAACAAAGCAGTTTTCTTCATGCAGATTTGGGACAGGTTCTAGCTCTGGTATGGGTTCTGGGATGAGATTTGGTTCTAGCTCTGGTATGGGTTCTGGGATGAGATTTGGTTCTAGCTCTGGTATGTGTTCTGAGATGAGATTTGGTTCTGGGATGAGATTTGGTTCTAGCTCTGGTATGGGTTCTGGGATGAGATTTGGTTCTAGCTCTGGTATGGGTTCTGGGATGAGATTTGGTTCTAGCTCTGGTATGGGTTCTGGGTCTGGTATGGGTTCTGACACATCGTTGCCACCGCCACCGCCACCACCGCCACCACCGCCACCGCCGCCACCGCCGCCACCGCCGCCACCGCCGCCACCGCCACTTGGGTCTGGTATGGGTTCTGACACATCGTTGCCGGGTTTGCCACCATCTACATCAAGTACTGGAGTTAGAAATGTCGGGACTGGAGAATTATTAGTGTTACGTATTGTGATGGTGACGGTGTCCGTGTCAGACTCTCCTGCAGCTGTGACGTTGAGGATGAAGACCACCGGGGTGTTCTCAGTTACGGCGGGGGCAACAAACGACGGAGAGTCAGTATTGGCACCTGTCAGGGTTACCGTCGGACCAGAGTCCTGTGTCCACTCAAATGACAGCGGGTCGTCGTTGGGGTCGGTGGAATCTGTACCATCAAGGGTGTACGAGGTACCCTCATCGACATTGTCATCATCACCTGCATCAGCGACTGGCGCGTTGCTTTCACTGTCAATTATCGTGATGGTGACGGTGTCCGTGTCAGACTCTCCTGCAGCTGTGACGTTGAGGATGAAGACCACCGGGGTGTTCTCAGTTACGGCGGGGGCAACAAACGACGGAGAGTCAGTATTGGCACCTGTCAGGGTTACCGTCGGACCAGAGTCCTGTGTCCACTCAAATGACAGCGGGTCGTCGTTGGGGTCGGTGGAATCTGTACCATCAAGGGTGTACGAGGTACCCTCATCGACATTGTCATCATCACCTGCATCAGCGACTGGCGCGTTGCTTTCACTGTCAATTATCGTGATGGTGACGGTGTCCGTGTCAGACTCTCCTGCAGCTGTGACGTTGAGGATGAAGACCACCGGGGTGTTCTCAGTTACGGCGGGGGCAACAAACGACGGGGAGTCAGTATTGGCACCTGTCAGGGTTACCGTCGGACCAGAGTCCTGTGTCCACTCAAATGACAGCGGGTCGTCGTTGGGGTCGGTGGAATCTGTACCATCAAGGGTGTACGAGGTACCCTCATCGACATTGTCATCATCACCTGCATCAGCGACTGGCGCGTTGCTTTCGCTGTCAATTATCGTGATGGTGACGGTGTCCGTGTCAGACTCTCCTGCAGCTGTGACGTTGAGGATGAAGACCACCGGGGTGTTCTCAGTTACGGCGGGGGCAACAAACGACGGGGAGTCAGTATTGGCACCTGTCAGGGTTACCGTCGGACCAGAGTCCTGTGTCCACTCAAATGACAGCGGGTCGTCGTTGGGGTCGGTGGAATCTGTACCATCAAGGGTGTACGAGGTACCCTCATCGACATTGTCATCATCACCTGCATCAGCGACTGGCGCGTTGCTTTCACTGTCAATTATCGTGATGGTGACGGTGTCCGTGTCAGACTCTCCTGCAGCTGTGACGTTGAGGATGAAGACCACCGGGGTGTTCTCAGTTACGGCGGGGGCAACAAACGACGGGGAGTCAGTATTGGCACCTGTCAGGGTTACCGTCGGACCAGAGTCCTGTGTCCACTCAAATGACAGCGGGTCGTCGTTGGGGTCGGTGGAATCTGTACCATCAAGGGTGTACGAGGTACCCTCATCGACATTGTCATCATCACCTGCATCAGCGACTGGCGCGTTGCTTTCGCTGTCAATTATCGTGATGGTGACGGTGTCCGTGTCAGACTCTCCTGCAGCTGTGACGTTGAGGATGAAGACCACCGGGGTGTTCTCAGTTACGGCGGGGGCAACAAACGACGGGGAGTCAGTATTGGCACCTGTCAGGGTTACCGTCGGACCAGAGTCCTGTGTCCACTCAAATGACAGCGGGTCGTCGTTGGGGTCGGTGGAATCTGTACCATCAAGGGTGTACGAGGTACCCTCATCGACATTGTCATCATCACCTGCATCAGCGACTGGCGCGTTGCTTTCACTGTCAATTATCGTGATGGTGACGGTGTCCGTGTCAGACTCTCCTGCAGCTGTGACGTTGAGGATGAAGACCACCGGGGTGTTCTCAGTTACGGCGGGGGCAACAAACGACGGGGAGTCAGTATTGGCACCTGTCAGGGTTACCGTCGGACCAGAGTCCTGTGTCCACTCAAATGACAGCGGGTCGTCGTTGGGGTCGGTGGAATCTGTACCATCAAGGGTGTACGAGGTACCCTCATCGACATTGTCATCATCACCTGCATCAGCGACTGGCGCTGTACTATCAATGATGATTGTGAGTGTGTCCGATATCAAGTTCTTGTTTTGTGCAAGATCATCTACAGAGCCAGCGGGAATGTAGACAGTAAGGGTGCCGACAGTCAGTCCTGTTATTGTGAATTCAAACGTTTGGTTGTCATTTGTAGTAGGTGTAGAGACGGTGCCGTCTGATGCGGATATGTCAGATTCTACGAATGTGTTAGGATCAATTTCCTCAGTAAAGTCAACTGTGAATGTTATTGACTGTTGGTTTGTAGGTGATGTGACGTTAGTGCTGATTAATGGTGTAAATTGGGTAGTGTCAACTGTGAATGATTCATCTGGGTTAGGTGCAGGAGTAGTTGCCAGGGTGTTGCCTGCAATATCTGTTATGTCGTTGTCTTGCGCAACATCCAAGTTTATGATACCATCAGTGGTAACTTCAACTGAAACTACATATGATGATGTATCGACAGGAGAGACGGTTATGGTGCCTGTACCTGCGCCTGCACCAGAGGATAACACAAAGTCAGTGAAATCAACATTGGTTACCGGTTCGCTGAATGTTGCTGTAAAGTTAAGGCTGGTTTCAGACGTGGTTTCAGTTACAGGTGAGTTTCTAGTTATGGATGTCAATGAGGGAGAGATAGCGTCAATCGTGTAGGTTTCATCAGGGTCAGGACTAGTATCAGTTAGCGCAGTACCTGCAGAATCAATGATGTCGTGATTGTTTGCTACAAGATCCAATCCTATCGTACCGCTATTTGATGTTACATTTACTGTGACGGAATAACTAGAGCCAGAGCCTGAGATGTGAGATACAGAACCTGTACCAGTACCTGATACGGTAAAGTCAGATGCATCAACTCCAGTCACTGGTTCGCTAAAGTCGACTGTAAATTCAAGTATTTTAAAGTAGGTTAGTTCTGATCCAGGCGAGAATCTGGTTATCGATGAGAGTGACGGGGCAGTGGTATCAATTACAATATCTTTGTTTTGCCCAAGGGATCCGAATGCGCCTGGAGGGTTAAAGTCAAACATTACTACAGGATCCGGGAGTGTAGGGACAGCATCCTCACTCGGGCTTTTTAGGGCAGTAATAGTCGCCACTCCCTCCACCAGCATCAGTGAGCTCTCTGAAACATATTGGAGATCTGCAGATGTATCTCCAGTCTGTACCTCGTACTTGAAGGTAAGGGTGTCAGTGCCTGAGCCTGATGAATAGTTGCCCTGCCTTGAAGGATTGGTATCAAGTGCGAGTTGAGGTGTCCCAGTTACGGTGACTGGTTCTGAGAATTTGATGGTAATGTCTACTGTCTCTCCTGATCCGTAGGTACCGTCTGCGGTTGTAGAGGATACGGCACGGACCAGTACCTCTTTGTCAAGATATATGACATTGATGGCGCCGCGGTCCTCTCCACCCTCGTCATCTCGATTAGCACCAACTGCAAGGTCTGTCACCCCGTCGCCGTCAAGGTCGCCTATGGCAGCAACGGAGACGCCGAAATTGTCACGGTCTGATAACGTGGGACCGTTTGCAGTGGAGCTGTTTATCTCTACTGTGCTGTTTATCGTACCGTTTGTATTCATAAACATTATGTGTACGGCGCCGCGGTCTGGTCCATCATTGTCGTCTAGATAAGCACCAACTGCGAGGTCTGTCACCCCGTCGCCGTCAAGGTCGCCTATGGGAGTAACGGAGACGCCGAAACGGTCATAGAATGATAGCGTGGGACCGTTTGCAGTGGAGCTGTTTATCTCTACTGTGCTGTTTATCGTACCGTTTGTATTCATAAACATTATGTGTACGGCGCCGCGGCCATCTCCGTCGCCGTCGCCTTTAAAAGCACCAACTGCGAGGTCTGTCACCCCGTCGCCGTCAAGGTCGCCTATGGAAGCAACGGAGACGCCGAAACTGTCATCGTCTGATAGCGTGGGACCGTTTGCAGTGGAATCGTTTATCTCTACTGTGCTGTTTATCGTGCCGTCCATATTCATAAACATTATGTGTACGGCGCCGCGGTCTGCTCCGCCGTCGTCGTCTTGATAAGCACCAACTGCAAGGTCTGTCACCCCGTCGCCGTCAAGGTCGCCTATGGGAGTAACGGAGACGCCGAAATGGTCCCTGTCATATAGCGTGGGACCGTTTGCAGTGGAGCTGTTTATCTCTACTGTGCTGTCTACCGTACCGTCAGTATTCATAAACATTATGTGTACGGCGCCGCGGTTTGCTCCACCCTCGTCGTCTTGATAAGCACCAGCTGCGAGGTCTGTCACCCCGTCACCATCAAGGTCGCCTATGGAAGCAACGGAGAAGCCGAAACGGTCATTGTCTGATAGCGTGGGACCGTTTGCAGTGGAATCGTTTATCTCTACTGTGCTGTTTATCGTGCCGTCCATATTCATAAACATTATGTGTACGGCGCCGCGGTCTGCTCCGCCGTCGTCGTCTTGATAAGCACCAACTGCGAGGTCTGTCACCCCGTCGCCGTCAAGGTCGCCTATTGGAGTAACGGAGACGCCGAAACTGTCACTGTTTGATAGCGCGGGACCGTTTGCAGTGGAGTCGTTTATCTCTACTGTGCTGTCAACAGAGCCGTTTCCGGCAGTTCTTATGTCATTAATGAAGATTATGTGTACGGCGCCGCGGTCCTCTCCACCCTCGTCATCTCGATTAGCACCAACTGCAAGGTCTGTCACCCCGTCACCATCAAGATCGCCTATGGAAGCAACGGAGACGCCGAAATAGTCATTGCTTGATAGCGTGGGACCGTTTGTAGTGGATCTGTTTATCTCTATTGTGCTGTTTATCGTGCCGTCAGTATTCATAAACATTATGTGTACGGCGCCGCGGTCTGATCCGCCGCCGTCATCTAGATAAGCACCAGCTGCAAGGTCTGTCACCCCGTCGCCGTCAAGGTCGCCTATGGAAGCAACGGAGACGCCGAAACGGTCATAGCTTGATAACGTGGGACCGTTTGCAGTGGAGCTGTTTATCTCTACTGTGCTGTCTACCGTACCGTTTGTATTCATAAACATTATGTGTACGGCGCCGCGGTTTGCTCCACCGTCGTTATCTCGATTAGCACCAACTGCGAGGTCTGTCACCCCGTCACCATCAAGATCGCCTATGGGGGTAACGGAGACGCCGAAACGGTCACTGTTTGATAGCGTGGGACCGTTTGCAGTGGAGCTGTTTATCTCTACTGTGCTGTCTACCGTGCCGTCAGTATTCATAAACATTATGTGTACGGCGCCGCGGTTTGCTCCACCCTCGTCGTCTTGATAAGCACCAACTGCAAGGTCTGTCACCCCGTCGCCGTCAAGGTCGCCTATGGCAGCAACGGAGACGCCGAAACTGTCATAGTCTGATAGCGCGGGACCGTTTGTAGTGGAGTCGTTTATCTCTACTGTGCTGTTTATCGTGCCGTCCATATTCATAAACATTATGTGTACGGCGCCGCGGTCTGCTCCGCCGTCGTCGTCTTGATAAGCACCAACTGCAAGGTCTGTCACCCCGTCGCCGTCAAGGTCGCCTATGGGAGTAACGGAGACGCCGAAATGGTCCCTGTCATATAGCGTGGGACCGTTTGCAGTGGAGCTGTTTATCTCTACTGTGCTGTCTACCGTACCGTTTGTATTCATAAACATTATGTGTACGGCGCCGCGGTTTGCTCCACCGTCGTTATCTCGATTAGCACCAACTGCGAGGTCTGTCACCCCGTCACCATCAAGATCGCCTATGGAAGCAACGGAGACGCCGAAACGGTCACTGTTTGATAGCGTGGGACCGTTTGCAGTGGAGTCGTTTATCTCTACTGTCCTGTCAACAATGGAGGCAACGCGGGGCGGAGTGGTGTCTGGTATCGTGGGGGCAGTGGTGTCTGGTACCGTGACTGTGTAGGTCTGATCAGAGCCGGTAGGTGTCAGGTTGGCCAAACGGTTGGTTGCAGTATCCTGTATGTCGTGGTTTTGTGCGATATCCAATCCTATGGTTCCAACATTATCTACTGTGACTGTTACTCGGTATGATGTACCGGAACCTGATACGCCAGATATTGTACCCGTACCGTTGCCTGCTACTGTAAAGTCAGCAACACCCACATTGATTACCGGCTCATCAAACGTGACAGCAAACACCAAGGTGGTATCAGTTGTGGATTGAGCTAGAGGGGTATCACGCAGTATGGAGGCAACACGGGGCGGAGTGGTGTCTGTTACCGTGGGGGCAGTGGTATCAATTTTAATATCTTTGTTTTGCCCAAGGGATCCGAATGCGCCTAGAGGGTTAAAGCCAAACATTATTACAGGATCCGGGAGTGTAGGGACAGCATCCTCACTCGGGCTTTTTAGGGCAGTAATAGTCGTCACTCCCTCCACCAGCATCAATGAGCTCTCTGAAGCATATTGGAGATCTGCAGATGTATCTCCAGTCTGTACCTCGTACTTGAAGGTAAGGGTGTCAGTGCCTGAGCCTGATGAATAGTTGCCCTGCCTTGAAGGATTGGTATCAAGTGCGAGTTGAGGTGTCCCAGTTACGGTGACTGGTTCTGAGAATTTGATGGTAATGTCTACTGTCTCTCCTGATCCGTAGGTACCGTCTGCGGTTGTAGAGGATACGGCACGGACCAGTACCTCTTTGTCAAGATATATGACATTGATGGCGCCGCGGTTTGTTCCACCCTCGTCGTCTTGATAAGCACCAACTGCAAGGTCTGTCACCCCGTCGCCGTCAAGGTCGCCTATGGAAGCAACGGAGAAGCCGAAACGGTCATCGTTTGATAGCGTGGGACCGTTTGCAGTGGAGCTGTTTATCTCTACTGTGCTGTTTATCGTGCCGTCCATATTTATAAACATTATGTGTACGGCGCCGCGGTCTGTTCCACCCTCGTCGTCTTGATAAGCACCAACTGCAAGGTCTGTCACCCCGTCACCATCAAGGTCGCCTATGGAAGCAACGGAGAAGCCGAAACTGTCATCGTCTGATAGTGTGGGACCGTTTGTAGTGGAATCGTTTATCTCTACTGTGCTGTTTATCGTGCCGTCCATATTCATAAACATTATGTGTACGGCGCCGCGGTCTGCTCCGCCGTCGTCGTCTTGATAAGCACCAACTGCAAGGTCTGTCACCCCGTCGCCGTCAAGGTCGCCTATGGGAGTAACGGAGACGCCGAAACGGTCATCGTTTGATAGCGTGGGACCGTTTGCAGTGGAGCTGTTTATCTCTACTGTGCTGTCTACCGTACCGTTTGTATTCATAAACATTATGTGTACTGCGCCGCGGTCTGATCCGCCGTCGTCGTCTTGAAAAGCACCAACTGCAAGGTCTGTCACCCCGTCGCCGTCAAGGTCGCCTATGGGGGTAACGGAGAAGCCGAAACGGTCATTGTTTGATAGCGTGGGACCGTTTGCAGTGGAGTCGTTTATCTCTACTGTGTTGTTTACCGTACCGTTTGTATTCATAAACATTATGTGTACGGCGCCGCGGTCTGTTCCACCCTCGTTGTCTAGATGAGCACCAACTGCAAGGTCTGTCACCCCGTCGCCGTCAAGGTCGCCTATGGAAGCAACGGAGATGCCGAAACGGTCATTGTCTGATAGCGTGGGACCGTTTGCAGTGGAGTCGTTTATCTCTACTGTGCTGTTTATCGTGCCGTCCATATTCATAAACATTATGTGTACGGCGCCGCGGTCTAGTCCGCCGTCGTCATCCCGATTAGCACCAACTGCAAGGTCTGTCACACCGTCGCCGTCAAGGTCGCCTATGGGAGTAACGGAGACGCCGAAACGGTCATTGTCTAATAGCGCGGGACCGTTTGCAGTGGAGTCGTTTATCTCTACTGTGCTGTCAACAGAGCCGTTTCCGGCAGTTCTTATGTCATTAATGAAGATTATGTGTACGGCGCCGCGATCCTCTCCACCCTCGTCGTCTTGATAAGCACCAACTGCAAGGTCTGTCACCCCGTCACCATCAAGATCGCCTATGGAAGCAACGGAGGTGCCGAAATTGTCATCGTTTGATAGCGTGGGACCGTTTGTAGTGGAGTCGTTTATCTCTACTGTGCTGTCTACCGTACCGTCAGTATTCATAAACATTATGTGTACGGCGCCGCGGTCTGATCCGCCCTCGTCGTCTCGATAAGCACCAACTGCAAGGTCTGTCACCCCGTCGCCGTCAAGGTCGCCTATGGAAGCAACGGAGAAGCCGAAATTGTCATTGTTTGATAGCGTGGGACCGTTTGTAGTGGAGCTGTTTATCTCTACTGTGCTGTCTACCGTACCGTCCATATTCATAAACATTATGTGTACGGCGCCGCGGTCTGATCCGCGGTCGTTATCTTGAACAGCACCAACTGCAAGGTCTGTCACCCCGTCGCCGTCAAGGTCGCCTATGGGGGTAACGGAGAAGCCGAAACGGTCAAAGCTTGATAGCGTGGGACCGTTTGTAGTGGAGTCGTTTATCTCTACTGTGCTGTTTATCGTGCCGTCCATATTCATAAACATTATGTGTACTGCGCCGTGGTCTCGTCCGCCCTCGTCGTCTTGATAAGCACCAACTGCAAGGTCTGTCACACCGTCGCCGTCAAGGTCGCCTATGGGAGTAACGGAGACGCCGAAACGGTCATCGTTTGATAGCGTGGGACCGTTTGCAGTGGAGCTGTTTATCTCTACTGTGCTGTCTACCGTACCGTTTGTATTCATAAACATTATGTGTACTGCGCCGCGGTCTGATCCGCCCTCGTCGTCTCGATAAGCACCAACTGCAAGGTCTGTCACCCCGTCGCCGTCAAGGTCGCCTATGGAAGCAACGGAGAAGCCGAAATTGTCATTGTTTGATAGCGTGGGACCGTTTGTAGTGGAGTCGTTTATCTCTACTGTGCTGTTTATCGTACCGTCCATATTCATAAACATTATGTGTACGGCGCCGCGGTTTGATCCGCCGCCGTTGTCATCTTGATAAGCACCAACTGCAAGGTCTGTCACCCCGTCGCCGTCAAGGTCGCCTATGGAAGCAACGGAGACGCCGAAACTGTCATCGTCTGATAGCGTGGGACCGTTTGTAGTGGAGCTGTTTATCTCCACTACGGAGTTTGGATACGCGTTGTTTGATGCGTACGCAGTATCCACACCAAAGCTTAGATGTATGTCGTGTATGCCAGGGGTGTGAACCGATAGCACGAGGCTTGCGATGCCGTCGCACTGATAGTCCTCAAACGTAATGATCCCATCATGTGCTGTAGCATCCAGTATGGAGTCGTTGCCGCACAATACCTCCACAAACCCCACGTCGTCAGGAGAAGAGTCCCCAAACGTGGTGCCGTTTATTACAGAGATTGTTAGGTTATGGGTACCGTATGTCCTAAAGTTTATCGTCCACTCCCCGCCCACTACAGGATAGGACTGCGGGTTGAGTACGTCGATTCGCCCGTACTCACGGTTCAGAAAACTGGCTGCCGACTGCTGTATCTCTGAGGTAGTTACCGTTACAGGTGTGTGGAGGTGGGGGGGGGGGCTGTCAGTTATCGTGATCACAGGGTCAGTCATATAGGCAGACGCAAAACTGACATCATAGTACTGGAAAAGTAACAAAGATACAGTCACTACCACAATGGCCATGACTGCCATCATGGGATGAATTCTCAGCATGTTCATATCAAGATTTCACCGTTAATCATGTATATTATTATCGGTCTAAGACTAGTTTAGATGACCTCTTTGTTATATGATGGTTGTTTTTAATACTGAATGTGACTTTTGTAATTCTTTCAAGTAGTGTTGTTACTGATCCCAATCAAGACAATGTGCTTGGTAAAACTTCAAGTTGTCAAAAATACGATAAAGAAACCTCCGGTCAATTACCGTATCGTTGTCTACAAAATAATGGTAAAAAATAATGGGGGCTGTTAAGTTCACGGTAGGTAATTCTTGCTGTTAAGGGTTGGTAGGTACCATTGAAGCGTTCTGAATTATGGTTTTCCATTTGTTGTCACCTTTAACCCTGATACCGGCCCTGTCTGCTGGAGTATCACCATCTAAACTTTGATGAGGTCTGACAAAGTTGTGATGGATTTGCATACCCTTGAATATGACAGAATCATCTTTTTTGATTCCTCTTGTAGCACTCTCACGCAACCTCATGGTATTACCGTTAAAGGATTCCATTTGGTTGTTGTTCATATCGCCTGCAAGATGTATGTGCCTTACGTGTTCTGTGTCCTTGTGTAAGAAATTCTTTGCCTTGTATTGTTCTTTCCAAGCATGATGAAAGTTTGCAGCTCCGTCAGATATTAGGGTTGATGGCACTTTGTTGGCAGTGCATTTAGCCTGTTTGAACATTGGCGATACATCATCATTCCCCTTGTGTTCTGAGACCATCTGTGCCAACCAAAATCTAGTCTCAGAATCTAACATGGCAAACATGTATTTTTTGTCACCCTTGATCTTCAAATACATCTCATCAGTCCTCCATGATTCACCCACTTGAGGTGTAATCTTTTCCAAATACCTATCCATAAGATCAACGTATTTCTTTATCCAGTTGTGTATGGTGACGTTTGATACCTTGATTCCAGTGAGTAACAACGACTGTGCAGTCTTTCTTGTGGATTCACCGTTAAAGTACAGGTTCATAGCCATTGTGATTTGGTCTGGTGTAGCCCTCATCTTCTCAAATCCCAAATTGATTGAAAACTTTCTGTTACAGTCTTTGCAACTAAACATCTGAACGTCATAATTTTTGTTGTGACGTACTCCCATCTTGGTTATGTTTGCCGATTTGCAGTATTTGCACGTGTCAATGGTAACTTCTGAAATTACCACATCATCATACACCTTTTGATGTATCTTGATTGATATTTCGACTGCATGGATATGTTTACAGCAAACCTTACGGAACTGATGATCGGGACATGAACACGACCATCCAAACTCAGTGCCAACCACATCGTATAGAGAATCACTGTTTTGGCTTTTGATCTCGTATTGTGTGTCGTTTATTCTTCTGATCTGACCCTGTTTTTCTACAATGGTTTGACCTCTTGCCTGTCTTGCGTTCATAGGTACGACACCTCAAAAATTATAAAGTGGGACAGAAAAGAGTACTCAGATCGTAACAATCTCATCATTGGGTGTCCCATACCCTTTGATTCTTTTTTCATCATTGCAGTTCTTTTCATACAATAGTATTAGACCCCTAATAATATAAATGTTTAGACCCCTACAAATAAACCGATTTGTTTATTAGGGGTCTATATAATTAAAAGATATGAAGTTACAAGACAAGATAAACAGACGTGTAGGTGACAAGGAATATCGAAGATGGTACATCAATCTTTCAAAGGAAGAAGTAAAAAAACTGGAGTGGAACAAAGGACAGGAATTGGAAGCTAAAATCATTGGAAACAAACTGATTCTAAAACCGAGTATGTGATGATATGAACCAAGAACCAAGAACCAAGAACCAAGAACCAAGAACCAAGAACCAAGAACCAAGAACCAAGAACCAAGAACCAAGAACCAAGAACCAAGAACCAAGAACCAAGAACCAAGAACCAAGAACCAAGAACCAAGAACCAAGAACCAAGAACCAAGAACCAAGAACCAAGAACCAAGAACCAAGAACCAAGAACCAAGAACCAAGAACCAAGAACCAAGAACCAAGAACCAAGAACCAAGAACCAAGAACCAAGAACCAAGAACCAAGAACCAAGAACCAAGAACCAAGAACCAAGAACCAAGAACCAAGAACCAAGAACCAAGAACCAAGAACCAAGAACCAAGAACCAAGAACCAAGAACCCACAATAGGGGTACTTCCTTCCAATAATATTTTTGAAGCAATCAAATCAAATCATGTTATTCAAGGTGGTCATTTTGACCATTAAAAATCGAACTATCTTCACAGCCGATAATCTGCCTGTTATGAGAGGTATGGAAGATGAAGGTGTAGATTTGATTTATCTTGATCCTCCGTTCAATTCCAAACACAATTATGCTGCACCAATAGGATCAAAGGCAGCAGGTGTCGAGTTTAAGGACACATGGACACTTAGTGATGTGGATGTTGCATGGTGGGGTGAGATTGCAGAGATCAACGAATCCTTGTATTCGATTATAGGAACTGCTGGCAAAGTAGGAGGAAAATCTACAATGTCGTATCTGATATACATGGCAATTAGGATTTTGGAGATGCACAGAATTCTAAAATCAACGGGTTCGTTGTACCTGCACTGCGATACCACAATGAGTCATTATCTCAAGCTGGTACTGGATTCAATATTTGGTGGAGCATCATTCCGAAACGACATAACGTGGAAACGAACCAGTTCTCACAATGACGGCAAGAGATATGGGAAGATTTCTGACCAGATACTGTTTTACTCCAAGACCAGAGACTACACATGGAATGATGTATATCTGCCGTACTCGGAAGAATACACCAAGAAGAATTTCAAGAATGAGGACGGGCGTGGACGTTACAGTCACGAGAAATTGACTGCCGAGAACTTATCGGCTGGGGGATATGAGTATGAGTATAAGGGACACATAAGGACATGGGAACGACCGTTAGAATCTATGCTAGGGTTGGAAAGGAACGACATGATACACTATCCAAAGAAGAAGGGTGGACTGCCTCGTCGCAAGATATACCTGAAAGATGCTAAAGGTGTACCACTACAGAACATCTGGACTGATATTCCAAATGTTCGAGGTCAGGAAAGACTTGGTTATCCCACGCAAAAACCACTGGCATTACTGGAGCGCATCATTGAGACAAGCAGTAACGTAGGAGAAATCGTGTTTGATCCGTTTTGTGGATGTGCAACAGCTTGTCTTGCGGCAGAGAGATTGGGTAGACAATGGATAGGGTGCGATATATCAGAAAGAGCCTATTCGCTGATTGAACAAAGACTCAAGAAAGATGCAGGTATTGCCAAGTTCATTACTGGTGCAGGACAAGTCATACAAAGAACGGATATACCAAAAAGAAAAGGCAGGCGATCCAAGGACATCAAGCATACGCTATACGGTATTCAACATGGGTACTGCAACGGTTGTAAATACCATTATCTATTCAAGGATTTGGAGGTAGATCACATCATACCAAAAGCAAAGGGTGGTCAGGATGATGACAAAAACCTTCAACTACTTTGTGGTAACTGCAACAGACGGAAGGGCGGAAAGCTTACCATGACTGAACTTAATGCCGTGCTAGTTGCAGAGGGCATGAAGTTCGGCAAGGGGCGTTCTGGATCCTAGCTCCTGACACTTACCAGAAAGAGTTAGATCCCGTCAAGTTAACAGAACTCATAATCTCAGCACCCGAAGATTACACAGAACCATATTCCAACACTTTTAATAACTTCCCACAATTCCTGCAGCAGTCAATTCGCACAATTTATGACATATGATGTTATTTTATAATTCTTTAACTAATATTCATAAAAAAAAGATAAGGGTATCTATCTTAATAGATCAGATATTCTCTCTTTTACGTCGTCTTTGTTGCCTGTTCTATCATCTAGTTTGTTTATTGCTTGACCATCTTCAATTTTGTAAATAGATTTTGAGATAGATATTGGGTTGTATGTGTCCCCAAATATACTATAGATGTCTTTTCCAAGTAATAAAATTACTTGTTCTCCCACAGTTAGATCTACTGACTCTGTTCTAGAAATTATTCCATCTAAATCACCACCACCCACTACAAATGTGATAGTTTGAGAATTTATATCACCTTTGATGACATCATCTACTTTAACAGTAAATTCGGTGTAAATTCTAGGTGGTTTATCATTATGGATAATCTTCCAGTATGGTTTGGCTTCTAGTATAGTTCCTTCAACAATAAGAGATGCTCTGTTGATCTCTTGCTCTTCTGTTAAAGCCTCTTCTAAAGTACTAACACCAATAGATATACCTGGGTTATCAACTGCAAATTGTTTCCCTATTGTATCAGCATCTGGTTGACTAAATACAAGAACAGGAATTACCACAAGTACCAAAAGAGGTAGTAATAGTTTTTTATTCATCTTGATACATCCCCCTAATTGTTGCTTTATCATGGCTGTTCAATGTTCTATCTACAGTATTGACTGAAATTGAAGCTATCATAGGTGAGCTTGATGTTGTTGTATGATCATGGATACCAGCAACATGTCCGATTTCATGGATGGCAACAGTTTCATAGTCATAAGACATCCATCCTTGAGATACATTTACATCTCTAAAATCTTTAGCACTGTTAAAATCGATAAAAGCCCATAACATGTAACCCCCACTGTCATACCATGTGGTTTCAGCTAATGTGGATATATGCCAACCCATAAACCATGCACCAATTTCTACATCATTACTTGAATCATCTCTTGTAAAGTCCCACCACGAATTACTCACAGAGTTCCATACGTCTGCAGCGTCTTCAAAATCTGTAGCTGGTGTAAAACTTGCATGAGATATGTTATTCAATGATGATTGAATATCAAATTCTCTATCAGTGCTCCATACATCTGTGTCTGGATGATCTGCAAATGCATAATCCATTCCAAATGGAAGAATCATTGCAGTAATCAAAGATGTAAACAGTATTGTTTTTATTATTTTAAAAGTCATTACTAAGTATTAGAATAGTTATATAAAATGATTGCGATCGAAGGTTCTGTGTAATCTTCGGGTGCTGAATCTTTAGGCTAATAATATTCTTATATATGGTATATAATATTATGATGTTACAAGCTTGTTGTGTGTGTTCTGTCGGTTTACCCGATTAGAATAAGCATACCTCCTGTTGGACTGGGCACAGTTCGTCGGAAAGCAGGAGGCAATTTATTTTTGGTTGTATGGTCTAGTGGTATGATGTATGGATTCCGACCCATACGACGTGGGTTCAATTCCCACTACCATCACAATTCTATTAGACTGAATTTTGCTTGTGCAATGAAGCGTTTTCTATAATTGTTTTCCAACGATTTATTCCGCCAACCGTGATTTTAGCTGATTCTGCTGGAGTTTGTCCTTTGAGTGCACCGAGATTGCAGAGATCAACGAATCCTTGTATTCGATTATAGGAACTGCTGGCAAAGTAGGAGGAAAATCTACAATGTCGTATCTGATATACATGGCAATTAGGATTTTGGAGATGCATAGAATTCTAAAATCAACAGGTTCGTTGTACCTGCACTGCGACACCACAATGAGCCATTATCTCAAGCTGGTACTGGATTCAATATTTGGTGCGGAATCATTCCGAAACGACATAACGTGGAAACGAACCAGTTCTCACAATGACAGCAAGAGATACGGGAAGATTTCTGACCAGATACTGTTTTACTCCAAGACCAGAGACTACACATGGAATGATGTCTATCTTCCATACTCGGAGGAATACAAAAAGAAAAATTTCAAGAACAAGGATGATCGTGGATATTATAGCCATGAACAATTAACTGCTAAAAGTCTGTCAGGCGGAGGGTACGAGTATGAATACAAGGGGCATATGAGAATCTGGAAGAGAGCGTTAGAATCTATGTTGGAGTTAGAAAAAAATGATATGTTGCATTACCCAAAGAAAAAAGGTGGACTTCCACGTTATAAGATATATCTTGATGATGCAAAGGGACTGCCTTTGTAGAACATCTGGACTGACATATCTGGTGTCAAGGGTTCAGAAAGGCTTGGCCACCATACGCAAAAACCACTTGCACTTTTGGAACGAATCATAAAAGCCAGCAGTTACACTGGTGGAATGGTGTTTGACCCCTTTTGTGGCTGTGCCACAGATTGTCTTGCAGCAGAGAAACAGGGCAGAAAATGGATAGGGTGCGATATATCAGAAAGAGCCTATTCGTTGATTGAACAAAGACTCAAGAAAGATGCAGGAATTGCCAAGTTCATTACTAGCGCAGGACAAGTTATACAAAGAACGGATATACCAAAAAGAAAGGGTAGGCGATCCAAGGATGTCAAGCATACGTTATACGGAATCCAACATGGGTACTGCAACGGTTGTAAATACCATTATCTATTCAAGGATTTGGAGGTAGATCACATCATACCAAAAGCAAAGGGTGGTCAGGATGATGACAAAAACCTTCAACTACTTTGTGGTAACTGCAACAGACGGAAGGGCGGAAAGCTTACCATGACTGAACTTAATGCCGTGCTGGTTGCAGAGGGCATGAAGTTCGGTAAGGGTAAGACAGAACTATGAAATCACCATAAAACTACTGACAATTAACAACAGGGTTTAACCCCTGACATCTATTCCATATCCCCATTATTAGACAGAACCGACAGAACACTCACCCCTCGACAGTTAACAGGAAGAATTAAGCGACGATAAGTTAACAGAACCCTGTATTAGAAAAGTTAAAAGAATACTATGGATAATGATGATTGTTATGGTCAGAACAGAAAGAACCGCTGGTTTTACAGATACTCTGGATACAGTATACGAGTATGAGAACGAGGATGATATAATACCATCCAAAATTCTACACGTGGTGTCTAAATCACAATCATCTACCGACCCTTAACAGCAAGAATTATCTACCATGAACTTAACAGCCCCAAATAATGGCAAATTATATTAATAATAACAATAGTAACAATACTGACAAGTACATTTCCAAGAACAATAAAAACAGATTCTGTATACGTGACATCCAATTCTCAAACTCCTCTCTGACTGCAATATTGACTATAGTTTTAGCTAGTCTGAAGAATGCTGTTGTGGGGAGAGAGAGAGAGAGATTAGGCGGAGAGTAGAATGTTACACATATTGTCGGCAATAGAAGAACGTACACCACGCGGCGTTACCAAATATCTCAACCTCTGCAGATACTCACAATAGAACTTATGAGTAATCCTGATTCTCAGATCGGCCATAGATGCGTTAACATTGCTGTCAAAAATTTATGATTTAACCTGTTAAAATTAAAAGATACCAGTCATATTGTTGTCAAAACAAGAAATAAAGCGTTTACAAAAAGAGATTAAAATTCTTAGAGAAAAAAACAAGCGTCAGGAAGAGATCATCAGACACGAACGAGATCTCTGGAATACTCGGAATGGTTCTGAATCAGGAGTTGCAGGGCAGGCTGCCCTGGCAAGCAGGTACTGGAACTTGGCCACATCCGTTAATGTGGCATCATGAATCTTTGCATCATTATTGATAATCTCATCGAACACCTCTACTCGGTGCATGGTGGCAACACTATGCATGAAACAAGACAACAAATCCCTCTTGTTCAGAGATAATGATGACAGGTCATCTGATGCAGGGAATCACTGCAAGCTGTATCTCAGACACGCACTACTCATGGCGTTGATATACAAAAAAGGCAATCCCACACAGGGATCCCTTGCTACATTATTTGGAGTGGATCAAGCTGCAGTATCACGATACATCAAAATCATGGATTCTATGTTGAGTATAGTGCTACCTACAGCCAGCAACATTTCAAAAGATATAGCAAATGCAAAAACAAAAGAAGAGTTTAAAAAAATAATGCCCGGACCTGATGGAGGTATCGCCATGGTTGACGGTACTCATTGTCCTGTGAATAGACCTAGTAACAACCAGATGAGAAGCATAACATATTCTGGAAAAAAGAAAAAGTTTACGTTTAACACCACTGTATGCATAAATGATAACGGAGTCATTGTGGCTGCATCAAAGAGCACTTTGGGATCCATCCGCGACATTACATTACTCAGAGAGAGTAGTCCACTGCCATTTGGAATATGGTGGGAGAAGATGTGCAGTGAGGATATCCCTGATGAGGATCGTGTTCATCTCTTTACGGACCTGGGGTACAAGGGAATTGAAAAGGAACTGCCAGGCACAATTACCCAACAACCACACAAGAGAAGCAAGAATCATAGACATTTTACACCAAAAGAGAAAAAAGAAAACCACAACGTCAATTCCATCAGGGTAAAGGTAGAGCACAGTATTGGCAGGCTAAAACGATACGGTAGACTTGTTGCCCCATACAATGGAACAGTCAGTGAATTTAATAATGAATTTAACATCATAACCGGACTTGTAAACCTGGAGCTCTTGTGGGATAAGATGGAGAAGGGACCGCCTGTGAATGATAATCCAAGACCGGTAATAGACTGGGATAAGACAAATGTTGCCACCAGTCAAGATACCGCTACATAGTTAGTTCAGTGCACATTGCAGTGCTACACGTCTGCGCATGAATTTCAGGCATGGCATAATGAAAATATCAAACATATGAGAATGTCGTCTTGATGATGCGTTGTATGGAATATTTTTATTATTTTTGACTTTGTGACTGGAGTTTTTTTTTCTTATATTTTGGGATTGCTCATAAGTTCTAATATAGAACATTGATTCTAAGTATTATACTTTTGATATCTGTCAGTATGTTGACTGCAACACAACTGGACATGTTTTTAGTGGACAAGTTAGATTCATTACACGATACTGTATACACAGAAATTCCAATATACGCCTACGCGCAAACACAAACAGATGATCCATTTCTGACTACATGGGTTACGACTGGGATCAACCAGAAGATACGTATACCTGTAGATATACATTCAGGAGGAATCTTGACTATAGATTGGGGTGATGGTGACACAACCACGGTAAATTCTAACGGCCAAGTCACACACACATACACTACACCTGCCTCTTACCGTGTTACCATGACTGGCGACCTGTCGAGAATAAATCTTGACGGCAGTGGCTCCACACCTACGTTACTTCACTCAATTAACCAATGGGGTGACATCCAGTGGTCTACTATGAAGAATGCATTCCGCGGTGCCAGTCAGATGACCTACCACGCCACTGATGCACCTGATCTGTCCCAGGTTACTGACATGTCTGGCATGTTCCGCTACGCAAGCCAATTTAACGGAGACCTCTCTAACTGGAACACCTCGTCTGTTACCAACATGTTCGAGATGTTCTACTTTGCCGGCGAATTTAACGGAGACCTCTCTAACTGGGACACCTCGTCTGTTACCAACATGTTCGAGATGTTCTACTTTGCCGGCGAATTTAACGGAGACCTCTCTAACTGGAACACCTCGTCTGTTACCAACATGTCCAACATGTTCGGCAGTGCCCACGAATTTAACGGAGACCTCTCTAACTGGAACACATCGTCTGTTACAGGCATGTTTGCCATGTTTGCCAATACCCACAAATTTAACGGTGATATCTCCAACTGGAACACCTCGTCTGTTACCACCATGTTTGAGATGTTTGCCAATACCGGCAAATTTAACGGTGATATCTCCAACTGGAACACCTCGTCTGTTACCAACATGTCATTCATGTTCGAATATGCTCGTGTATTTAACGGAGACCTCTCTGACTGGGACACCTCGTCTGTTAGAGTGACGTCAAAAAGTCTTTGCAATTTTCAAAAACACTAGAAACATTTATAGCTTGAAGCATTTACTGCCCATCGTGAAAAACCAGAATGTGGAATTAATGTGTGTCTACAAGAGGGAATTAAACCCAAAAGCAAAAGAACGGATGCTTGCAGTGTTAAATGTCATAGAGGAAGGCGAAACGATTTCAATAATCGCACAGTTGTTTTACAAATCTTACAACACAATTAAAAATTGGGTTATGCGATTTAAAGAATTTGGAGTTGCAGGATTGTATGAAAAACCAAGATCCGGACGCCCGACAAAAATAGTAAATCATAAGATTACAGAATTTTTTGCAGGTGTTAAAAACGGTATTTTTCCAAAACAACTCGTACATAAAATAAAAAAAGATACAGGAGTAAAATACACCGAATCTGGAATACGCGACATACTGCGTCGTCATAACTTTACTCCAAAGGTACCAGGATTCCGCACACAAAAACAAGGCATCTAGTGAACAGATGGAAGAGTGGCAAAAATCCCTGAAACGGTGGATTTCATGCGTAAAACGGGACGGTTTTGAGATGTATATACAGGATGAAACAACTGATGCATGACTATGTCACAAAGCGCGGCCCATGGTCTCCGGTGGGTCAAAAAATATTCAGAGCATATTTTGGAGACATCGGAGACGTATAATTTATGGTGCAATATCAGACTCACATCAATATTTTTTACAGAAAAAAAAATTCAACGGTTCGACATTTCTCAAATTTGTCAAAAAACTATTGGAACTATCTGACAAGGTAGCCATTGTCATGGATGCAGCATCCCAACATAAAACAAAGACATTTAAAAAATTTGTAAAAGAAAACAGTTCTCGACTGCGAATAATGTATTTGCCTACAGGATGTCCTGAATTTAGTGCAATTGAAGAATGTTGGCACCAGTTAAAAATTCAACCTTTCATGTATGAACGCCATGAACATGTTAGCGAACGTGCACGAGCCGCAATGAAATATCTAAGAACCGCTACATTCAATCAAAATATTGAACGGTATCTATTCAGAAAATCAATTGCAAAGACTTGATAACGCCACTCTACTTGTCATACAGTCTGTGTCTGATTTTTGCTAAAAAAATGACAGCTTTGGGCCTGCTCTTACTTTTGAGGTCCTTTGTCACTTTATGATCATTATGGGACTTGGTTTTAATCCAATTCTATATTTTTTAACCTCTGGGTCAACCCCGTCTCTTAAATGCAAATTCATTTTATTTACGAGTCAAACATGTTTAATGCCGTCTATACAAAATACTGACATTTCAAGATAAACGCATACTGTGTGATATATACTATGAAGCTTGACCCTGACCTTAGACTGCAAATATTAGAAAAGGTTGGAATCTATTCTGCCCGATTCTCAATTACTGAGCCTGAGGTTCTTCTAACTACAAAACAAGTCTTGGATGCTCCAAAAGAGATGACTGAGGGACGAAGAACATCAGCCTACAAATATTTTGGAGTCTCCTATCTTCAACACAACCTCGTCTTTATTAATGTCAGAAAAATTCCTGATCTAAAGACGCTTGAAAATACAATAGTCCACGAGTTAATTCATATGCGATTTCCATATCTTGCGCATGGTAAAAGATTCAATAAACTGGTAAGACAAGGGCTACGCGGGAAAACATTTCCTCCATATCGAAGACGGATAAAAACCCCTCCTATTTGATTTATATTTACAAGAATTTTGCATGCAAAGTATATAATGGAAATTCTGCCTACAATTTTACCTTTTATTGCACGTGGGACGGAACTAACTGTCCTTGATGTGGGACGGACGGAAATTCTACCTATAATTTTACCGTTTGTTACTGGAATCGTATCCTTTTTAGTTGCAGGCGGTTTGGTACTCTGGATTACAAAACAGCCATCTGGCACAAAAGAGATGATGGCTATATCAAATGCTGTCAAAGAAGGTGCAGGAGCATTTCTCAGAAGAGAGATGAAAATTATTGTACCTGTTGCAATAGCACTATCAGTAATAATAGGAGCATTCCTTCAGCCTTCAAACGGACTTGCATTTGCAGTAGGCGCAACACTCTCTGCAGTTGCAGGTGTAATATCGTTAAAAATTACAGTAAAGGCAGCAGTAAGGGCCGCACATCTAAGTAGTAGCGGTCTTGGAAAAACATTTGCCATGGCGTTTCGTGGTGGTGCCACCGTTGGTTTGGCTGTTCCTGCAATGGCTTTACTTGCAATCACAGGTCTTTATGTAATATATCCTGATCCAATCACAATAGCTGGTGTTGGGATTGGAGCAAGTCTGATTGCACTATTTATTAGAATTGGAGGCGGTATCTTTACCAAAGCTGCTGATATGGGCGCTGACCTGGTAGGAAAGGTTGAAGCAAATATTCCTGAAGATGATCCTCGAAATCCGGCAACTATTGCCGATAACGTAGGTGATAATGTCGGTGATGCAGCAGGAATGGGATCTGATGTTTATGAATCATACATAGTCACAATTCTTGCAGCATTGCTCATTGCAGCACTGATTGGTGCACCAAACTTCTTTTTGTATCCTATTCTGATTGGCTCTTCTGGAATGGTTGCCTCTATTATAGGCGTAGTAATTGTTGGCTCAAAAAATATTACTGATGTCATGAAACCACTCAATCGCTCATTTTATGTCTCAGCTGTAATTGCAATTGCGTTGAACTTTGTATTTATTACACAATTTATCGGAGACTCTATGACATCTTATGCTCTGTTTGGTTCAACTGTTATAGGGGTTATCCTTGTTCCTGTAATTCAACGGATTACTGATTTCTACACCAGCTACAAACAGAAACCTGTCATCGAGATTGCAGATTCTGCAAAATGGGGTTATGCGTCACTGACTTTGATGGGAATAATCAAGGGTATGCAGTCAACTGGACCATTCATGATTGCTCTAGTGGTTGCAATTATCATATCTTATAGTATTGCAGCTGGCGCCGCCCCTGAAGGTGCAGACCCTGTACTGTATGGAATATTTGGTACTTCATTGACTGCCATGGCCATGTTGAGTCTGGCAGGCATCGTCTTGAGTATAGATGCATTTGGTCCAATTGCAGATAATGCAGGCGGAATCGTTGAGATGACAAAGATGGGTGAGGAGAATCGTAAAGTTACTGATGAGATTGATGCTGTAGGAAATACAACCAAGGCAGTTACAAAGGGATTTGCTATTGCTAGTGCTGCATTGGCAGCTCTTGCCATGATTCAGGCATTTCAATTTGAGGCAGCTCATGTCTTTGAAGGCGTTTTAGCTCTGGATTATAGTTTAACAAATCCTGCAATCATTGTAGGCCTGTTAATTGGTGGTTTGATTCCATTTATTATAACCGGTCAACTCATTAACGGTGTATCTAGAGCTGCAGGAAAGATGGTAGATGAGGTAAGGCGACAGTTCAAAGCAGATGCTGGTATTCTTACCGGAGACTCAAAGCCTGATTATGCTAAATGTGTGGATATTGCAACTGCTGCATCGCTTAAAGAATTGTGGAAACCTGCGCTTGTCGCAATAATTGCGCCGATCATATTAGGTGTTTTGTTAGGTCCTACTGCAGTAGCGGGACTGTTAATGGGTTCAGTAGTAACTGGCATCCTGTTGGCGTATCATTTGGCAAATACCGGCGGTGCATGGGATAATGCCAAAAAGCTAGTTGAGATGAAAGGTGAGAAAGGTTCTGAGGTACACAAAGTTGCAGTCGTAGGTGACATTATAGGCGATCCATACAAAGACACCGCAGGTCCTGCCCTTAACACTGTAATCAAATTGTTAAACACAATTGCAATAGTGTTTGTATCTGCGTTTGTTGCAATACTTGCTATCTAATCCTCAATAACCAACGTCATATCTAACTCGTCGATTTGAGCTTGAATTGCTCTCTGCAGTGTCATATTATGTGTATCGCAGAATTTGAAATAGTTGTCAGCAGTATGAAAACATCCACAAATCCATTTTGTCTTCTTGTCTCCTTCTACTGTCCATTTTGAATATTTGTGTTTGGACATACTATGTATGCTTCTAACACGTTTTAAAAACATGATCTAAAGAAAGAAAAAGAAAAAGAAAAAATATATTTTTTTTATTGAGGACAGCCTTGCATCTTTTGGATAAAGTAACCTTTTTCCTTGATTGCCTGTTCTACTGGTTCTGGTGCACTCTCAGAGTGGCAGAACTGACATTCGCTTGTTGTCATATCTGCTTGTCCTTCACCGATTGATGATAACCACTCTTTACCATAGGTAATGGCTTTCTCGTGATCTTTTTCACTTGTTATTACATCAAAGTGCATGGTGTGACCGTCTGCTGCTTTGACATAAGTGTCGTATACGTGAATTTCCATAAATTATGAGTAAAAAAAGGGATTATTTAATCTAAGGAGTAAAGTATGTCTACACCTTGTGATATCAACCTAATAGAACATAATCGCAGAACAAGGTTATTTTAACATATTATGCTTCTTCTTCTTCTTCTTCTTCTTCTTCTTCTTCTGCAATCAATACCTCTACAACCTTATTGTCAAGAGTGTATGCCTTGAAATCTTTGTTGATTCCAGAGTAAATTATCCATACTACCGGATTATATTCCATAAATTTTTCATCAGTCTTTGATGGGTATGCATCTGAGTTAGGATGAGAATGAAATATGCCTATAATGTTCATCTTTTTGGTTTTCTCCATGCTGTATACCTTGATTAACTCCTCTGCAGATATTGTAAAATTCGTTGGTGATTTTGCAATATTCTCAGTCAACACTATGTCTAAAACTATATTTTTATTTCCAAATAATATTGCACATGATTCATTAGGCCTTTGACTTTCTGCATGTTGGGCTAGAATCTCTTTATTTGATTTTGATAGTATAATTTTTTGCAAATCTGCAGTTTACTCTACTACGTTAACCTGTCCAATCATCCATGGATGTACAATACAGTAATAATCAAAAGTTCCAGCTTCTGTAAACGTATATTCAAATGATTCGCCTACAGCTATCAAGTCCGAGTCAAATATTTCGTCTGATCCATCTTCTATAGTTCCTGACGTTACTGTGTGAAGTATATTATCAAGATTATCCCATGATATGGTGGTTCCCGCCGTAACTTCTATGTTCTCTGGGTCATAGTATAACTGTCCTTCTTGTTTTATTCCTGATCCCTGTGGCATTAGCACTCTCGTCGGCTCTACTGGTTCTTCAATAATTATTGTTGCAACCATCCAAGTATGCACACTGCACAAATATTCATACTCGCCTAGTTCAAAATCTGTAGTATCAAGTGTAAATGTATCTCCTGCACTAACCAAACTCGAATCAAACAATTCACCAAACCCTTCAGTACTTGTTACTGTGTGTGCAACTGTGTCGACATTTATCCATTGAATAGTATGCCCCTGCGACACCATTGCAACATCTGGTTCATAGTCCGGGTTTCCTTCAATAGATGAATCTAAAAGCATATCGATCTCGTATATTGGTCCAGTAGGCGCTAAATCTTCTTCAACCTCTGCTACTTGTTCGTCAACTACTGCCTGTGGAATGATATACGTATCTGGAGTTACAAACCCGAATGCTACCCACATGATGATTCCCACAGCTGACGCCATCCCTACAATTGATCCTATGGGTTTTACAACACTTGGATGCTTCATTGCAAGATATCCTATAATTATTGCAGGAAATGCGATTGCCATCAAAATTCCAGCTATCGTGACTGTAAAGTTTGACGTGTTCATTGTCATGGCAAACATTCCAAATCCTAGTGCTATTGACAAGATTACCAGAGTTGTGGCTTTTGCCTTGTTACTAGTAGAGACACCGCCATCTAAGATGCCTGCAGCTAAAAAGATTAGTCCTACAAACATGGTCAGACCGCTCAAAGCATGCATGCCGTCAATGAACGTATGAGCTATCTCTGCATAAGATAGTACGAGTCCTCCCAAGCCTATAGATGTTAGTCCCATTCCGGGCATCATGAGATCCCAATTACTCATTTGAATTAGCTGATAGAATTGAGTTACTTATTCCTTTTGAAATGCAGTGTTTATCAAAAGAAATTAAATGCCATTGAAATATGATATAATAGATTGGGATTTAACGAGATAATAGAGATATCCAAGCCTAGAATTGTGATTCTGCTAGTAATCACCGCTGTCACGTCCATGTTTGCTGCAAGTAAACTAGTTCCGGGTGTTGAGGATTTAGAGTATGTGTCTTACCTGCACATAATTGTTGCAGGTGCCTTGGCATCTGCCGGCTCTAGTGCTTTGAACCATTACTATGACAGGGACGTTGACCCAAAGATGGCAAGAACTAGCACAAGACCTATTCCGTCAGGAAGAATGGCAGCATCGCATGTTTTAATATACGGTTTGGTTGTAAGCGGGGTATCTGTAGTATATGGATATTTTGCATTAAATGCAGTATCTGCATTCTTTATCGCAGTTGGAATATTCTCATATGTAGTTATCTACACAGTTTGGCTAAAACGAAAGAACACCTCAAATATTGTGATCGGCGGAATTGCAGGTAGCGCTGCAGCTTGGGCAGGATGGGCAGCAGCTACCAACAGTATGGATCTCTTGGGGTTCTTAGTTGGATTCTTGGTATTTGTTTGGACTCCTTCCCATTTCTGGTGTCTTGCAATGAAGATGAAAGATCAATATGCACAAGCCGAGATTCCGATGCTTCCCGTAGTTATTGGTATGCACAAGACATCAAAATACATTTTGGGTAACACAATAATTCTGCTTCCATACTCTTTGGTACTCTCTTTTATTCCAAATGGTCTGGGAGTCATATACACTGTCATTGCAGTATTCTCTGGCGGGTTGATGCTTGCATATCATTACAAACTTACCAAAGATCCTACATCTGAGTTTGCTTGGAAGGCGTACAAAGTTACCGCTCCATATCTTACAATAATATTCTTAGCAATTGCATTAGATGCAGCGTTTCATATTCCGTTATTCTAGTAGTTACTTATCTACACCTGGGAAACTGGCTTCGTAATCTTTTTCTATTGTCTGTTTGTTCTGCTCTTCGATTTTATCCATCTCTTTTTCTTCTACTCCTGATGTAATCTGTATTCTGCGTTCATCTTTTGTAACCCATGATACCTTTATGAGGCCTAGAATCTCCAAATCTAAAAGTATCTTGTTGAATCTGTCATCTGCAATAACATGTCCGTTTTTTATTAGATTTTTGTAGAGCTCAACATCCGTTAGTGTATTTGCCTGTTGTATCTTTTCGTATACTGTGTTTCTTATTGGTATTGCCATTTATCTTCATCATCATCCGTAAAATGATTTATCCCCTGACTTGGGTATGACGTTAGATATACTTTCCTTTACGGTGTTGTACCACTGGTCAATCTCTTTAGTAATTGATGGTTTGACTTGTTTCAAACTGCTTGCAAAGTCATGGCTAGAAATTTTTGCAGAATTGTTTCGCATAGCCTCAACTGCTGCCTCTCTACAAAGTGCAGCTAAATCTGCACCGGTATAATTTGTAGTGGCAACTGCTATCTCTTTTAGTTTTACATCCCCTGCAAGCGGCATCTTTTTTGTCAGGATCTTAATAATCTCCAATCTTCCTTTCTCATCTGGCGGCCCTACATAAAGTGCTAAATCTAACCTTCCTGTTCTTAGCAGTGAACTATCTAAAACATCTGGTCTGTTAGTGATTCCAATTATGACTACTCGGGATGATATGCCTTCTTCAATCTCAGTTAATAGCTGACTTAGAATGGTCTCATTTGTTCCTCCGCTTCCACTATTACTGCTATCACCTGATCTGTAGCGTGCAAGTGAGTCTAATTCATCAAAAATTATCACGCAGGGAGATGAGGTTTTTGCCTTTCTGAATATCTCTCTGACTGCCTTCTCTGATTCGCCAAGCCACTTTGAGAGTATTTCAGGACCTCTGACTAGAATCATATTTGCACCAGTCTCAGTAGCTAGTGCTCGTCCTAGTAGGGTTTTTCCGCATCCTGGTGGACCATAAATTAGAGCTCCTTTTGGAGGTCTTATTCCCAATTTTGTAAATTTACTAGGCTCTTTCATCGCAACTGCCAAATTATCTGTCAGAGATTTTTTAGTCTCGTCTAATCCTCCAACATCCTGCCACCATACTTTTGATCTCTCAACATAAAACTCCCTCATTGCAGTAGGTACAACCTCATGCATTGCGTCCTCAAAGTCAATTGGTTTAATCTGCATTGATTGTAGTACCTCTGATGGGATCTTTTCTGTCTCTAAATCTATCTCTGGAATGTATCTTCTAATTGACTTTAGTGCTGCCTCCCTACATAGTGATTTGATGTCAGCACCTGTGTATCCGTGCAACTCTGATGCTAGTGCCTTCAAGTCATTCTCCTTACTAAGCGGCATCACTCTTGCATGAATCTCCAGAATCTCTAATCTCTCATCCTCATTTGGTACCGATATCTCAAACTCTCTATCAAATCTACCAGGTCTTCGCAATGCTGGATCAATACTGTCTGGCCTGTTTGTTGCACCTAGTACGATAACGTTGCCTCTCTCATTTAGGCCATCCATTAATGCCAGTAATTGAGCCACAACTCTCTTCTCTACATCACCATATGCTTCTTCTCTCTTTGGCGCAATGGCATCAATTTCATCTATGAATATTATACTTGGAGCGTTGTCTTTGGCTTCTTTAAAAATATCTCTCAGTTTCGCCTCTGTCTCTCCATAATATTTGTTCATGATTTCAGGACCGTTAATTGGGAACATGTTTGCCTCTGATTCACTTGCCATAACTTTTGCAAGTAGCGTCTTCCCACATCCTGGTGGACCATAAAGCAGTATTCCGCTATGTGGTTCAATTCCCAATCTTGCAAATAATTCTGGATGTTTTAGTGGCAGCTCTACAATCTCTCTCATTGCCTTGACTTCGTTCCTTAATCCTCCTACCTCCTCGTACGTCACCCTGACTTTTCTATCAACTGACATCTCAGTTGAGATGCTGAGATTTGTAGTACGGTCTATCTTGATTACTCCTTTTGGTGTAGTCTTTGTAATCTTAAAGTCCATAGAATTTCCCAGAATCATTACAGAGATCTCATCTCCGTGAACGATCGGCATTCCTTTTAATCTATTTTTTACAAAATCTGTAAACTCTTTGTCGACTGTAACTGAATCATTAACTGGCATCAAAGATATGGTTTTTGCGATCTTTGATGTCACCTTTCTAATCTTTACAACGTCATTTAGTGACGCACCTACATTCTTTCTTGTCTGCCCATCGATTCTGATTATATCAGTTGATCTTTCATCTTCGTCAACCGGCCAAACAACTGCGCAACTTGTTCTAGAACCCAAAACTTCAACAATATCGCCTGAACTAACTTTGAGAAAATCCATGGCTTCTGTGCCAATTCTTGCACGTTTTTTTCCAACGTCTCTTTGTTTTGCTTCTCCTACCCTCACCTGCAAAGTTTCTTCTTTGCGTATCATGGAATCACCTATTTCATATCAACTGACATTCTACTCATATTGAGTACTTCAAATTCACTTACTCCGTCAACTGATCTGATAGATTCTTCTAATTTATCCATCTGTCCTTCTTTATCGCCAACTATGAATTCTGCTTTGATAAATTCTAATCCGAATGCCAATGGTTCTTTTACATGTCTCTTCATGACGATTCCTTCTTTTAGCGCTGTCTTGATGGATTCAGCTAGGCTATCCAAGTTTACATCCGTTCCAGACGGAAGGATTTTTACTACTAGTAGTAATTGAGCCATATCTCTAAGGCCCTCTAAAATTACATTGAGTGCATGTATAATTTCTTGCTGACTCTCTGCAACTTTGACATCTCCAAATTAAATCTACGCCACAACTAGGACAGTTGAATTTTACGCATTTATCATTAGGCATAATGTGCCTGTGACAACAGCAACACGTTGGTAATGAGATAGTTGACGACATGTTGTATTGAATTTTTCTGCAAACATCATTTATACCTTATGCTAAGGAATAGTCTTAATAGTTATCTGAATCCGCTTGGAAATTTTTCTAAAAAAAAGTTCATCTTTTTCTATTACTTTTTGAATAAGCTGTGTGACAGCAAAACACTCTTCTGATTCCATCCTCACATAACAAATCCAGATAATATGTTTTATCAGCCATATTCAGTCTATCTATCTATCTATCTATCAATCAACACTTGTAACTAATCTTGCACATATCATGTATTATTATCACTTTGCAGTTTTCTGATCTCTTGGCTGATTAGTATTTTGGCAGTCTTAATTGAGGTCTTTAGTCCTATTAATTTTATAATTGATTTGGTATGAAAATCAAAGTCATCTCTCTGTGAGATCTCCTCTATGGTATCAGGTGTAATTGCCTCAAATAGTTTGTCGATGGTGTCATTGTCTATTCGTTCTAATATCTTTCTTGCATGGAGTTGTTTGTCAAACTCTTTACCAAATCTTGCAGTCCATCTCTTTTGATACTTTTCCAAATCTTTTTTGTTACCTGTCTCTAAAAATTCTGATATTGCTTGCCCTGCATACACTCCACCCATTCCGCTAGTGAATATTCCGCCTGCCGTAGTTGGTTTTGCCTGCCCTGCTGCATCTCCTACTATCACCGTTGTGGTGCTACCATCAACGAAGTCTTTGATTGGACCTTTTATCCATATTGGCGCAAAGATCTTTCTTATGATTGCATGTTTACCTTGTTCCTCGAGAATCTTATCCAAAGTTTCAGCTACATTGATTCCTCTTCCCGCAACCCCTACCTTTCCTCTTCCTTCATCAGATGGAATTATCCATGCAAAGAATCCTGGGTATCTTATCTGATCGAAGATTACTTTGATCTTTCCTTTCTTTATCCAGTCAGCATATATCTCGTATTGTGCTGACGGCAGCATTCCTGTTCTGTCTCTGTGTATCAGTGATGCTGCCCCTCGTGCATCAACGAAGATATTACAGTCAATCTTTTCATTGTTTGTTCTGATTCCTGTCTCTGTTCTTTCTTGGAAACTAGTTCTAACTTTGATAGTCGCACCATTTCTTTGGGCCTGAAAAGCTATCTGTTTGTCTAATTCTCTTCTGCTTATCTCTGCAACTCTTTGTTTCTCTGAGTTGATGGTAAAACTAGTTCCATTCGGAGATACTATCTCCGCTGACTCTATCATGTGATCAAATGTTCTTCTAAACGGAATCACTCCAAGCTCTTTTAATCCTGCCATGCTCACTAGTCCTCCGCAATGTTCAGGCGTGCCTATCTCGTAATCTTCTTCAATTACAAGTACCGAAAAATTCCTTGATGCTATCTCCCTTGCACACAGTAATCCTGCGACACTTCCTCCTGCTATCACTACGTCAAACTTCATAGGTACTGTCTCTTTATCAATTATTTATTTCAGGCTATGCCAAACCTGCAGTTGAAAAATTAGGCATAAATTTTTGGTGGGAATCATCATTTAATTTGATTACCTAATCTACTATTTCGTTAATTCTATCCTGATCGGATAATGGGATATTATTTTTCTTACAATAGTGATGTAACCATCTTGTACTATCTGCCAGATGAAAAGACATCTCATTTGTCAATTTTTGAAGTTCTAAAGAATAATGGAGTTTTTCAATGACTCCTTCTTCTATGTATTCATCAGAATTATCCAATATAATCGACCTTCTTATTTTTGGATTTTTCCAAACCGGCAGTAAGTTTTCTAATGGATTCAAGTGCAGGAATATCTTCATTTCTAATTTGCCCAACTTCTTCCTTAATTGTCTTAAATTCATTGGTATTGAGTAGTTTTTGTAATCTAGAATTAATCTTGTTTATGTTTTTCATTTATGTTTTTCATTTATGTTTCTACAATAAGACGCAAAACCCTGACAGTGTATTGTAATGAATGTCTTTTCCATTGAGGCAGTTCTAAAAACGTTTGATTTTCTAATGGTTTGTCCAATTCATCAATATGCACTAGGTCTAAGGAAATCTAAGGACGTAACAGGTACAAGATCTAAAGTGTTCATCATAGATGAGTTAGGATCATATCCTGATGCTTACGAAAAAGAGTTCTGGACTGCTAAACGTGCAGATAGGACATCATATATCAAATATATCCATCTACAAGATGACATGAACAATAACAAGATGGAAAGACTGAACGATGAGATTAGAGATAAAGAAAAGATAATGCGAGGTCTAAAAAAAACAAATGATACTGTTTTGTTAAAGGGTTACGAGATTTATCATACCTATTTCAGGCAACATCAAGCGTTAGACGGTAAAACTTCGAGTGAAAAATATGGAATTAAAATTAATGGAAATAACAAGCGGATTACATTAATTCAAAATGCAAGTAAACGTAAATTATTCAATACGTTTGATAATTATTCTAGGAACTGGTAAAATAATTACACTTAATGCTTCGTTAGAATATTCTATTCTAATAGACATTTTCATTTTTCTAAATGGAAGATTATTTTTTAAAATATATTGAACAACTTTTGTTAATTCTTTTATAATATTATCAATGTCGTTACGTACAGGTTTAGGTCTATTAGGATATTGTTTTTTAAAATCAGTAGAAAATGAAATGAGGTTTTTAGGCTTTGTCATTACTCAGTTGAGTCATGTAAAGCCTTTATAGCAGTTTCTGCATCAGGGTAGGAACATGCTATTTCAATTTTTTCACCATCATCAAAGACAATATCTTCAACATAGGTATCGGTTGTCTCATTCATATATTTCACCAATTATAATTATTAATAACTCTTTATTAATGATAGGATCAATTTATTACACAAACAGATTAAAAAATAAGATTTTTTGGACGAATGTAAATATACTAAATCATCACGGCGTCTGCGTTCCTGATGCGGTACAGCTCAAAATGTCATCAATCGATAATTTCCACCTAGAATGCCCACTGCAGGTTTGACAAAGCCCTACTTCCAAAGTTTTTCATAATACTAGTATTTCATAGTATTATGATTGATGTTAAACAGGTAATAGTAGTACGAACTGATCTAAAAATGGGAAAAGGTAAGATTGCAGCCCAGGTAGGTCATGCATGTATTCTTGGAGCAGAGCACGCTAAACGTTCTCATCCTCAATGGTACGACCGGTGGTGGGAGTCAGAACACGGCTCCCAAGCAAAGGTGGTCCTCAAAGTATCTAGTCTTAAGATTCTGCAGGATGTAAAGATACGTGCAATTGACTTGAATCTTCCATGGTCTGAGGTAACTGATGCAGGCCATACTCAGATTTCACCTGGCACAATCACATGCATCTCAATAGGTCCCGCACCCGGGGATTTAATTGACAAGATCACAGGCGATCTAAAGCTACTGTGATCATGGGTATACGATAATATAACAAGACACGATATTTTTTTTATGAAGAAAAAGGGGCTTTTAGTCGTTCTGTTCTTTGGTGGAATTATGGTAACTTCTGGTTTTGGATTACAAAGCATGATGGTTGCGCCTCCTTCTACTGACACCCCTACCACAACCATCACCGGAACTCCTGCTGATAATTTTCCTGATGATCAACGCGCTCAGTTTTGTGGATCGGGTACTGCAGAATCCACTGACTATGTTCAAGAGTTTTCAATTCCTACACCCTGTACAAATCCACTAGCTATTGTAACTGATTATGACGGAAATGTTTGGTTTGCCCAGACCAATACCGGCAATATTGCAAAATTCAATCCTGTTACCGAGTTGTTTACTGAATATGACAACCCTTCCTGGCCACCTGGCGCCCGTTCTATGATGTGGGGAATGGATTACGCACCTGACGGTTCTCTCTGGTTTACTGATGAGGCACACGATATAGTATGGCAATTCTCCACATTTGATGAAGAGTACAATCGGCTATCCTATCCTTCAACCGGTGATTCTCTGCCCCAAAAACTCTTGGTTGACGGATCTCAAATAATTATTAACGATTTTACCGGAGATCAGCTTACGTTTATGAATCCTACATCTAATCAAGAAGATGCAAATTATCTTAGTATACCATCTGCCCTGAATAACTCTGCCACTTCAGATTTTGCATTAGATGTTGATGATAATGTCTGGTACACAAACTGGTTATTCCAACAAGGTGGGGCCCTGGTAAAATTCAAACAAAATGAGTATCGTACAGCAGTCGCCATCTCTGGTTCACAGTTTCTTCCCTTGACTAACTTTATTGACGTTTTTCTACTTCCTCTTGAATTGAATACACCAAACGGCGTTACCTTTACAGATGATGGCACTCTTTGGTTAGCTGATACAACTTCGTCATCCTTCTTTAGTTTTGATCCCGTGACTGAAGAGTTCGTTCAATACGTAACTGCTAACCCGCTACCTGACACGTACGGCAATCTTACGGGAGTAGTGCAATCCCCTATATCCAGACCATATTGGATCGAGTCTGATTCCTTGGGACGTGTTGTGTTCAACGAACAGACAGCTAACAATATCTCAGTAATGGATCCAGTATCTCAATCTCTGGTGGAGTACCATGTTCCTTCAAAGAATCCTGGCTGGGGAGACTGCGTTGCTCCAAGCGGTCTAGTGTTTGATGACTGCGGTATTGCCCAAATCTTTGACTTTGCAATTGATGGTGAAAAGATTTGGTTTACTGAATGGGTTGAAAATAATATAGGCGTTGTTGATACATCTGTTCCATTGCCACTTGAGGTGTCATTTCCGTCTGGCACTAATATTAGTATGACTAATGGCACTTTGCAGTTATTTGACTTTGCAATATCGCCTAACAATGCTGCAATTCAAGACGTCCTAGATGTATCATTGGTTGCATCTTCTGCTTCTCCTCTTATCAGCGTGCAGCCGTTTGACGAATCCTTTTCTACATTCCAATTAGACGGCGCTAATAATAATAATAATAATGATGATGATGATACCAACGATGGGACCTCTGCTGCCCCTACTCAAATCTCTGTTGTTATATACGCATCAAATGACATATTGCCGGGAACCTACAAAATTCTTCTAGGTGGTCAACTACCAGATGTCGCTGTCAGTAAATATGTTACAGTGACTATAACGTGACACAACCCGTCCCTTCACTAGATTCTCAAATAGGTATTACGGTATACAGCACACAATTTGATGGAGTTGGAGGCAAAATTCGAGTTGAGCCTGATGATTTCAAAGTAGATGAGCTAATCTCTGAGAAGATACACGCATCTATTAATCATCGTCAACAACAACAACACCAAGAAAAAGAAGGATACGCTGTATACAAACTAAAAAAGCGTAGAATTGACACAAACCACGCACTCTCTGAGATCTTCAGATACAGGGGCATACGACTAAAATCTCTTGGGTTAAAGGACGCATCTGCTGTGACTGAGCAGTTTGTCTGCTCTCAAAATAAATGCAAGCCGATTGAGGATTTTTCAACTCCTAGATACTCTCTTGAAAAGATTGGGTTTGTGAAAAAACCTCTCTCAAAAAAAGATATGGTGGGAAATCGTTTTACGTTGAAAATTACTGGCTCTAAGGGCAATCTATCTGATTTTACAGAGCATGACCGCGTTTTGAATTTTTATGGATATCAGCGTTTTGGTTCAAAACGACCTGTAACTCATTTAATTGGCAAGGCCATACTACAACGAGATTTTGCGCAAGCAATAGAACTCATCTTATCATTTACATCAGTTTATGATTCTAAAGAAAATACCGAAATTCGCCAAAAACTATCTGATAAAGAGAATTATAAAAAATATTTTGATCAAGTTCCACCACAGATGGATATTGAAAGAATAGTTCTAAAAGAGATCATTGAACACGATGATCCGATTCGTGCATTACGCTCCATTCCTGTATCGCTAAGACGATTTTACATTCAAGCCTATCAATCTTTTATCTTTAACCAATCTCTTAGCTTTGCGTTTTTAGACGGCGAAGATCTGTTTAATGCGTATCAAGGTGATGTGTGTTTTGATAAACATGGAATCATAGGAAAGCATACACAAGGCTTGGATCAGCAGCATTTGGCATTGCCGTTTGTTGGTTATTCATATTACAAAAAAACAAGATTTGATCATCACATATCCAAAGTATTACAGCAAGAAGAGATCTCTCCTAAAGATTTTTTTATCAAAGAGATGCAAGAGGCAAGCAGTGAGGGGGGATTCAGACAGGCAGCAATCCAGTGTTCTAATTACTCCTCTTCTGTTTCAGACGATGGCAATGATAGTGTTGTAGAATTTTCCTTGTCTCGTGGTAGTTTTGCAACAATTCTGTTACGGGAGATGATGAAACCTGATGATCCAATGGCTGCAGGCTTCTAATCTCTGTTTGAGGTCATCTAGCTTGTTTTCTGATGATCACAACACTGCCTATGCCTATTATGACAAATCCTGTAATCATTATTTGTATGCCTAGCGTAACCCAATCCGGATTCGAGTACATAAACGAGGATTCTGGACCTAGTACTGCCTGCCCTTGGAGATGAAAGATAAACCCTAGCACGCTGATAATTGAGCCTAGCGTAACTAGCGTCTTGCCTACTCTCATGAGTTATGCTCTGCGTCTCCATTAAAAAGGGTAAACAGAATTGATTATTTACCCAAATGATTTTTAGATTCGTGGTTTAATCATCTTCTTCAAAACTGATATCATGTATAACTGGGATAATCCTCAAAGTTCTAAAGGCCATACTGCTCAGAACTTGTTGTTCTCTTGCATCTCTGCTTCAATTGCAATCATAATATTTCTAGTTTTTAGTACAGAGATCGCCTCCCTTAGTCAAAACTTTCCATTTCTGATTCCTATCATGTTTGTCCCTGCAATGATTCTGGGATTTATCTACGGGGTTCGAATTACTCAACGAGCCGTAGCGCCATCAGAGATTCGCAGTCCACTTAAGAGATCAGTTATCAAGGTATTCCTATTCTTTTTTGTTATAGGTGGCATATTTAGCTCTGTAAATTTTGCAATAAACGGTGGCAGTATCCTCCCAGGTATTCTCTCCTTTGATGGTGAGATCTTACCTTGGATAAATGAGTTTATTCTGGTAAATGGAGGCGCAACTTTTCTGATTATAAGCAGTATCGTTTTGATGGCAACAGCAACTCATCGACTTGTTGGAATGGATAATGGCATTATAAACAGATTTATGACTTTTGTAGGCATTTTCATATTCTTTACAATTCTTGCTCTGAGCTTTACACAGTCTGATCACACCGTGTCAAATGTTTTCTTGTATACTTTCTATCAGGCAGGAATTGTCGGTGGTGCATTTTATGCAATGAATAAACTTACCAAAAACCAAAATATGCTAAGTGACTATGCCAATGGTTTCTAAACTTTATATTTTATCTTACGCTGTTTTATTATTTCAATGATGCAGTCTTTAGAGTTGCCGCTACATGTTTAGATTTTAAATGTAATGCTAATTATACATACATTTCTAATTATTCTCAATCTTGTAAATGATATCTCTCTATTTTTCCGTTATGTTTACTCGTACTTGATTACGTTTTTTGCTAACAAATAGGCCAAACTCCAAAATTCTTTTAAAATGACACCTCGTACTGAACGTAAAAAACATGCCCGGATGGTGTCATTCTATAATCTTTGGGTTTACTTGAATTCTATCGCGATTGTTAACTTTTGATGTCATTCATCAAAGTCTACATAAATTCCCGATATGTCATTGTTGATTCTGTCTCTGTATTTTATACAGTCTTCTGGCTGAAAGTCGTTAGCTTTGCATTCATTGAAATGACTTGTATTATCCCTTTGTATGTTGTCTGAGAAAAGAACGTCTCCGCCTATCGCTAGTCCTATAAGCGCAATTGCAGCAAGGCTTGCTGAGACTACAATCATAGAATATCCTACTTGCGCGTGGTTGTGAGGTTCTTTCATTTATTGGAAATCGATAACCCTTGAATTTAATCTTTTCAAGCTGCAATTTTATTTCTCAACTAATGCCATAACGTACTTTTTTTAAGAAAAGCAGAAAAGAGAGTATCTTGTAATGAATTTATTGAGCATACAAATCCTTCAATATGAGTTTCTCGGACCAATTCCTCTTGAAGAATGGGGCCCACCTATGGAAAAATTAGTTTATTTGATTCTTTTACGTAATGCTGATAAATTTAGTATATGTTATGTTGGTGACTGTGATAAAACTGACGATCCGTCGTTTTTTATACAACACCCCCGTTACAAGTGTTGGACACAGAATTTAGGTTCCAATGGTTCGTTACATTTGGCAATATTGCCTTTATTTGAGTCAAATGACATTTACCGAAAGAACGTGGTAAATAAAATCATGAATCACTATAAACCATTTTGTAATTCTGAAGATATGCAAAAGCCGCAACCTGATTACGTTGTACGAAAATCAACCAAAGTAGATGATGCAAAACCCGATGATGCAGCAGCGGCAACTGATGTAACAACTGACGATACGACAACTGCCGACGACACATAAACAATCACTGACAATTTTCTTTATTGACATATTTCTTTTTTACAGTTTTATACACTTATAGTTGATACCTAAGTAAAAATTGATGATCAAGCACTTGTTTTACATAAAATAACTGTTCAGGTTACCTGTAATTCATACTTGTTAATTTTTTACCTTGCGTTGTTTGGAGATGTAAATCAACAAAAGATGCGACAATTATGTTAAATTTAATGTGATCAGAAATTCCAAAACATATTCTTTCTTCTTATTATTGATATAGAGGTGGCTATACTACACTTTGATATGTGAGACCGTAGATGTATTAAAGATCAAAGAATTGATTATTCGCTCGAAAGGCTGAGAAGAAACATATCACTTTGATTATAATTGGATAAATATTCCATTGACGTCATCAAATGAATATGTTAATAATGCAAGAACTATTATTATAAATACCGTTAACGAATTTACGTATATGGAGGCGTGAGTAACAGATGTCTATCGACATGCTCCATATATATGGACTCAGATCCCTTGTAAACAAAAACATAATTCTTGCCTAGATTTGCACTGGGCATGAGTGCATACCTTCATATCGTTGTATAATGCCTATAATCGTAAATTTAAAGTTGAATTGAGTCATTTCTACAAACATATTTTTTTATGAGTAATTTTACGCTATTTTATTGGCAGAAATTTTACGACCGCTTCCTGATATAATCAAAAAAGGTCTACAAATTCTATTTGTAGGTACAAGTCCGGGTACCAAATCTTCAAAAATAGGCCATTATTTTGCCGGTCACTCTAACGTGTTTTGGAGATTACTTTACGAATCAAAGTTGACAGATCGACAGTTAAAAACAGAAGAGGATGATTATATGTTAAACTACTGCTATGGACTGACTGATATTATAAAACAGCCTACTAGTAACATAACTGTTATTAAAAAACAATACACGGCCCAAAACATACAACGATTAAACCGTACTTTGAATATGATATCTCCAAAAATTCTTGCTTTTGTTGGGAAAATGAGTTTTAGGATTTATTCCAATAACTATTATTCATCTTTAGAATATGGATTTCAACATTATTACAAGGATGTTAGGATCTATCTTCTTCCATCTACTAGTGGACAGAGTTATGCGGACACAAGTTATGATGAAAAACTAGGATGGTATAGAAATCTTAGAAGATATTCTAATAGAATCCAGTAAGACGATGTTTGTCAATATGGAGTTTTACAAAATATTTGTATTCTGGATCTAACAAATCAAATATTTGTTTATGCCTTTCTCTGTCTTCTGTCTGTATTGCACTATATGATAATAATATCAATCCTAATTGTCTCCAGTATTCATCTTTCAACGAGTCATTCATCACGTCTACCATTGCATCAAAATCAAATTTTATCTTATACTTGCCTTTAGCTAATGTTGCCGTTCTTACTATTGATTCAAATATATTCAATGCGCGTAAACGAAGTTCTACATTTTTTGATGGCATCTTCTTCATAGTAAAGTTTTTTGAAGATTGATTGTCTGTGATTTTGTTAATCTTATCTAGATCTTTCTGATAAACATGGAAGCTTCCACTATAATGATTATATCTTCCAAGTTGGAATTCTGGGTGTTCTGGTTTTAATCTGTTTAGAAGATATTCTTGTAGCATTGTGAATATGAAAAAATCATATGGTAACACATTAAATGCATCTTGACTTCTCATGTAAGTTACTGCCTGTAATTTGTCATCACGGATGAGATATTGTAGATTCAGAGTACACGGCACTTCTTCATTTTCAAATTCGTGTTGGTCAAATTGTGGCAAATAAATTGATGCTACAGCCCTTCTTTTCCAGGATCTTCTGTTAATGTATCTATGACGTGCTCTATCTGATTAAGATGTTGGATACCAAATAATCTTGGACCGTATGCACCTATCATTTTGACCCCATCTGATGAAAATTTGTCCGAGATCGGCTGGTAATACTTTATTGCTTCTACATTGAAATTTCCTTGTGTAATCCATAAAAATTGCCCAACACATTGAAAAATATCAATACCACGTAATTCATCAGAGATTAATCTGTTTCTAGAATCATCTATCTCAAATTTGTATGAAACAGTTTCTTGTGTGTTTCTAGTTGAATCTTTTCGTGATACCAGTACACCATTAGTAGAAATATCCTTCAGTAGTTCTTTCCATTTATTGTCCCACAAAACATATCACGATAATTTTAACGAAGAATTTTTTCGTTATGTCAAAAATCCTTTCTTCGACATTTCGGAAATTGCTTTTCTAACCAACGCCTCATTGAAATTCTTGTAACCGTACGTCAAGTCTTCAATAAGGTATCCTATTATTTGATTCAATTCCATGTTTTCATAGCTGTCTTTTCGTAAATATAATAGCGAAGCTGCAATTTCTAACCATTCAGTGTTATCCATGTAAGGTTTTATTATTTTTACAAATTGTGATAGTTTTTCCTTCTCATTTTTCAAGTTATTATCAATACTGATATTCCTGCTGGAATCTATGATTATATGTGCATGCTCTGATACTTGTTTGCAGTATGGTCCGCGTTTATTCCATTCAAATTCATATTCTAAATCAATCCCATATTCTTGAGCTAGGTAAGTGATTTTTTGAATTTCTAACTTGTCATCAAACTGATTCATGGAGAGTTTTTTGTCTATTGCCTGAAACAGAGTTAGTAGTTTTTCAGGTGAATTCAACTTGTTATTTTAGCATACAAGTCCTTAAAAAACTCTACGGTTGACTATTCCTAAACCCGCGTTTGAAACATTTGTATCTATACACGCATCTGATTTTTTTTCGTGAACATCTTTGCAGTCGTAATATTAATATCTATTTTAGTACTTGGTTTGGCGATCTCTGAAACACAAATATCGTATTTTTTAACAATGTTGGCGTCTCTAACTAAATCTATTGAATTTAATTTTGGATTATCCTATACTGTCTATTCATTAACAATTGTCATTTCAAATCAATTGATACTCTAATGATGGTTCTAGTATTTTGTTCATTGCAATTAACCAACGATGTAGCCAAATAAACTCTCGTGATGTATTTTGTCAGTACTGGGATTCTTTTTTTAATTTCAAGAAAATTCATGATATAATTTTTTTTAATTTTTTATACCAAAATAGTTTCTCTTTGTAACTAGTGTCTGCAAAACTCTGGCCACTGGTAGATGGGAGGAGGTATACAGAAGATTCGGCAATCTTGAATTTTTGCATACCATACTTGATAGATTTACCCTTGTAGTCAAGATAGTATCTAAAACCTGTTTTACCTACAAACGCAACTATGCTAGGTCTGTTTTTCTCTATAATGGAATTCAAACGATCTCTTGCACCGTTTCCATCATCTCTTCGTAATTCTGATGTAGAACGCGTAGGTCGTTTTATCACATCTGTGAGGCCGTGACCATATGTGATTAACTTGTTATCCTGTTCCGTTGTAAGCCGTTCTTTTGTCAAATTAGATTCATATAATAATTTCCAAAACATATTACTATTACCTGCAAAATAATGCCCTATTCGTGCTGATTTTGTCCCGGGATTTGTTCCTACAAATACAACTTTCATTCTAGGTTGTACCAAATCAGGCAACGTTATCATATGATGATTCTCCTCAGTTAGTTGCAAGATATGATAAAATGATATAGATTGTTTTTAATTCTTACTTTTTTATTTTTACAATGCCAAGATGAATTTAGTTTTTTATTGTCAAGATCCAAAATTTATCTGTAGATAAATCCAGTCAAATTGAATTCATATTGATCGTTATAATATCCAGAAAAATCTTACTTTTTACAATATGAAAGGGGATTATATATTTTAGTTACGTTAGGCTCAAAATAAATAAAAAATAATATATTATAATATATTATAATATATTATTTTTCGATTGAATGCAATATCATTCACCTATCTTTTTTTATGATCTGTCTATGAGTTGAGGCTAATGTAACCCATCTATATAATCCCCATATGAAACGATATAATGTTTATAATATCTATATCATTTTGGATTTTTTACTGAATTAGTCATTTTAGCTTCTTCCAATTTATTTGACAAGCATGCAACATTAATTTTTTGTTCTTGGTATGCATTGTTGTTATATCTATTATAAAATAAATGATATGTGGATTAATCGTTGATTTTATTTTGAATTTTGAATAATTCCATCGTCAATAGATCTATTGCTTTTTTCAAGTGCTGAAACTCGTTAATTGAGTGAATCTGCCCCTCTACTAGCGCTCTCTGAATTTTTATAGAACTCTTTTCATGATCAGTTTTTGCAACAATCTCCATGGCATTTATCTTTGATAACAGATTATCCAACTCTTTTATCATCTCGTCTGCAGGTTTGTGTTTTTCCATACCGTCACAAAACATTTTTGATATATGAACTGTTACAAGAGTTCTTCATCGATTTTTTGGATTGGATCTAGGTATTGCTGACACGTACATGTTGGGATTTTACATTTTCCTGCCTTGATGATTGAGTTGCTATCCTTGTTGAAAACATGCGCTTGGTCCATATGGTGACATCTCTTGCAATTCATGTAAAATAACCTCTCAACCTCTATATTTAATCCTCTTCTCGATATTATGGTATTAATACCGCTCTTGCCTCTACTTGCGAGTCTTTTAGTTTTTGAAGTGCCTCATTTGCCTTCTCTAACGGGAATGTCTGAGAGATGACCTCGATATCCTCTTTCTCGCATATCTTGATGACGTCCTCCATGTCTTTTGTTGATCCTATCAGCGTACCTCTAATCGTCTTCTCCTCAAATGCCATAAATTCAGGATTCTTTCCTACAGTTGCAATTACTACGAGTCCTCCCTTCTTTACTGATTTGATTGCAGTGTCTGTAACAATGTCTGCTGGTGCAAACACGATTGCTGAGTCCAGCATACCATGTTTCTCCTTTAGTGTATCTAAAAATTCTTGCTGATTCTCAGAGAACGCAATTGCGTCTGATGCCTCCAACCTCTTTGCAACATCAAGATGTTTCTGCGATCTAGAAAATGCAATTACATTGCAGTCTTTTACTCTTGCAAACTGTATTGCCATGTGACCTACTCCTCCGATTCCAAAGATTCCGACTTTTTTATTTGGGTGCGGCTCTGAGGCCTTGACTGCCTTGTATGCTGTTATCCCTGCACAAAACAATGGGGCAGCATATTCAGGTTTCATGCTGTCTGGAACCTTGGTTGCAAAATCCTCTAGCACTGTAATGTATTCTGTATATCCGCCTTTGAACGATTCACCTGTTATTGTTGATGATTCGCACAGGTACTCTTTTCCTTCCTTGCAGTATTGACAATTTTTGCATGCCTCTAAAAGCGGAGTGATTCCTGCCTGTTCTCCAACTTTGAATTTTGTAACTTTTTCCCCAATCTGAACCACTCTCCCAACAACTTCGTGACCGGGTACTGTGGGCAACGTTGGCGGAATCCCTATATCTTTCCAGTCTCCTTCTATTCCGTGTAGCTGTGAGTGGCACACTCCACAGGCTTGAATTTTTAATAAAATCTCGTTTGGTCTTTTTATCTGGTGTCTGTCAATCTCTGTAAGCTTTAATGGTTCTGTCTCAATCTTGGCACATTCAGAGAGTACCATTGCGCGCATCTTTTCCATGTTGATATGAGAAAATACGTAAAATTTTAATATTCGCAAATTGAAATTTTTGCTAAATTCTACGGATACGGGTGTTTTTATGACTAGCATTGTTTGAATATAACATGCCAAAGATCATACTCCGATCTTTGTTATATTATGCCCATCTGTTACAAAATAATAGTATTAAGATTTAATTACAAAATCTTTAAAATATTCACTATGGTCGAGATCACAAACGAAGATCGTGAACGTATAAGATTATTGAATCTGGTCTCCGGTTCTAAACATGAGTTCAAAAAACTCTCGTTGGCCCAACTACAACGACTACAAGAACTAGTTGAAAAAAAAGACTACACCCATAACAAAAAGGCTGCTAAATCTAAAATAAAGTTGCTCAAAAAGATTAATGTTCGAATCTATGAACTATCTGAAGGCCAAGGAATTTGGGATACTTAGATTCTAATATTCAATCAAACCCAGTTATTGCAGTGGAAAACAGCCTTATCAATGAAACCAGTCCATACTTGCTCCAGCATGCAAACAATCCTGTTGATTGGCATCCTTGGAGCGACGCTGCACTAAAAAAAGCAAAGGATCAAAACAAACCTATCTTCTTGAGCATAGGATACAGCTCATGCCACTGGTGTCATGTAATGGCTCATGAATCATTTGAGAATGAGGATGTTGCTAAATTCATGAACGAGAATTTTATCAACATCAAAGTTGACCGCGAAGAACGCCCTGATATTGATGATATATACCAAAAAGTATGCCAGATGGCAACAGGTCAAGGCGGTTGGCCTTTGAGTATATTCCTGACCCCTGATCAAAAACCGTTCTATGCTGGAACTTATTTTCCTGTTCTAGATTCCCATGGCCACCCCGGTTTTGGAAGTATCTGCAGACAGCTCTCACAAGCATGGAATGAGAGATCCCATGACGTCAAAAAATCTGCTGAGAACTTTGTTGGCGCACTTGATAAACCAGAACCGACTTCGATCATAACAAAACTAGGTAGAATTATCCTAGATGAAGCAGCTATGAACTTGTTTCAGATGGGAGATGCCACATACGGTGGATTTGGTTCTGCCCCTAAATTTCCCAGTGCTGCAAACGTATCCTTTCTGTTCCAATATGCCAAACTCTCCGGTTTCTCAAAATTCCGTGACTTTGCACTAAAGACCCTCAACAAGATGGCAAAAGGCGGAATATTTGATCAGATTGGAGGTGGATTCTGCAGATACTCTACTGATGCCAAGTGGTTGGTGCCTCATTTTGAAAAGATGCTTTACGATAATGCCTTGATCTCTGTCAATTATGCTGAAGCTTATCAGATAACCCGCAACCCATTCTATCTTGATATTCTAACAAAGACACTTGATTTTGTTCTGCGTGAGATGACCTCCCCTGAAGGCGGATTTTATTCGGCATATGATGCTGACTCTGATGGAGTAGAGGGAAAGTATTATGTCTGGAAGAAGAGTGAAATTAAAGAGGTTCTCCAGGATGACGCTGATCTATTCTGCTTGTATTATGATGTGACAGATGGTGGAAATTGGGAAGGCAACAGCATTCTATGCAACAACATCAACATCTCTACTGTTGCATTTAATTTTGGAATCTCAGAGGCCCAAGTTCGCAAAGTTCTAACTTCTTGTTCTGAAAAACTACTCAAAGTTCGTTCTACTCGGGTACCGCCTGGATTGGACGACAAGGTGCTAGTCTCATGGAACTCTCTTATGATTACAGCATTTGCAAAAGGCTATCGTGTAACAAATGATGTTCGGTACCTGAACGCTGCAAAAGATTGCATCTCTTTTATTGAGAAAAATATGCTTGTGGATGGCAAACTGTTGCGAACCTACAAAGACGGTATTGCAAAAATTGATGGATATCTTGATGATTATTCCTACTTTTCTAATGCTTTGTTAGATGTATTTGAAATCGAACCTGATCTGAGATATCTAAACCTGTCTTTGAAGCTAGGCGATCACTTGGTCAGCAATTTCTGGGACTCTGAGCAGAATATCTTCTTCATGACATCCACTGATCACGAAAAACTGATTATCCGACCAAGAAATAACTATGATTTATCTCTGCCATCTGGTAACTCTGTCTCTGCTTCTCTGTTGCTCAAACTATATCATCTGTCTCACAAACCTGCATTTGAGGAGATCGCCACAAAAATAATGAAGTCTCAGGCGCAGCAATCTGCTGAAAATCCGTTTGCGTTTGGTCATCTGCTAAACACAATTTGTATGTACATTCAAAAACCTGTAGAGATTACTGTTATCAATACTGAAAATTCTCAAATATGCCAATCCTTATGTTTGGACTATCTGCCAAACGCTATCTTGGTTACTATTAAAAATCCCTCTCAGCTGGAATCCCTCTCAGAATACCCGTTCTTTGCTGGCAAATCATTCACAGATAAGACATCAGTCTTTGTGTGTAAGGACTTTACTTGTTCTCTGCCTTTGTACACGCTTGATGAAATAAACTCCCACATCTAAACTGTCTTCAAATCTATCTCAATTATGCTATCTACTTGAGGTCTTCCCATCGCGTTATATCTTGTCTTTGGCATTGTTATTGCCATCTTTGTCTGCTCGTAAGATTTGACGTTAACTGTTGGCTGCGCTTGCAGGATTGCCTCTAGCAGTGGCATTACCTGCTCTTTGGTCTCTGCATCAAGTTTCTTTGAGACACTCTCAAGTATCAACTGTTTTCGTGAGATTGGTTCAGTTGATATGTTCTCAACTAGTGTGAGCTGTACCATCTGACCGTTATCAATTATCTGTGTAATCTTAAACTCGTTTGTATCTGCCATTACACTCTTTGAATTTTTTTAATGATTTATCTCTACCGAATGGAAAAATATAGTGCTATTACAGCAGTCGCAACTGCCGAACTTACTCCTAATCCAAAGATGATCTTGCTCCCATCCACATTCATATCTATAGTTGAACATAGTTGAAATTAAATCATACTGTTTATCACCGGTGACGGATCTACTGTTTGTCTGCCATGATGGATTTTTTGATCAAGGCAGCTCGTTTCTTTATAATCTGGTTAAACTCTTGCACATCCTCTACATTTGGCACCTGCTGTCGGTTCTGATATATCTGTAAGAATCCTGCATACACGCATCCTGTAATGATACCAAACGTCGTATCGGGAATTGATGTTATCTCTGGCAGAAAATTTTCTGCTATCTGTCTGTAAGATCTTGATTCGCTGATATAATAGTCAATCAAGCTGTCAATGAAATCCCTGTCTTCTTTTGATATGGTCATTATTCATTGTCATCTCTGTAGTTTATTTAATGTCACTGATTAATCGTTTATTTATCTGTAGATTATCTTTTAAATATTGTGGAAATTAGAACTAGACGAAGATTTTTTTCGAATATATGATTCAAAAAAACTCATTACAGGATACTTTGATCCTGACTATGGGCCTAACGTCCACAAAAATAACGCAGAAGAGTTCATCTCCTCTATGATCAAAAACCGTGATACTGTTCTAGGAGGCATTGTTATGGTTCCTCTTCTCAAATTCTGTCTGTTTGATACAGATTTGAATACCACTTTAGATAATGTTGAAGAACAAGTGACTCGCGTTAGCACACATATTCAAAAGTGGAAACATTTTATGTCTGCAACTAATCGTCAGGCTCATTCTGTTCGAATCTCGCACACCGATCAAGATATGCTTACAATCGCATTCCAAGTTCGGTTCTCAAAACCTACTCCTCTTGATGAAAAATTATTAGCTGAAGAGCTTTTTACTGTTTTGGACCTTTTAGACAAATCCGATCTGCTGTAATACCATCTTGCTGTTTGCCACAACATTATACAGATTTTATAAACCCTATAATCAATTACCTTTTAATTTAGATGTCCTACTATGATGTTTCTAAAAATACATTATGCCAACAAATTCACATTTTTGTTGTTATACATCATACACCGGATTCATTTGAAATATACAACAAGTTTTTTTCTATACATCTAGTTCTCTATCTCTCTCTCAAGGAAGATGCTCAGCTCTCCATGTCTCCGCGTCGTCATAACAGTTGGTCCATTCCATCTCTATCTGCTCTGAATCAAACTGTCCTGATTCATTCTGATACTCTGTATCACACTCCTCTTTCATGTTGTTTGTGATCTCAATGACCTTCTCTCTTATTCCGTCTGGCGGTGCTGTGAATTTTTCTTGCTCGTCATAATTTTTCAAGCCCTTCTTTGCTAACTGGAACTCTGCTAATCCTAGGTTTTCGTATTCGTACGCCTCTTGAATCTGTGTATCTGATCTTATTTTTGCTGACTCATCACCTGTATCTATCCACCTGATATACTCCTTGTCGCTTTGCAGCTGGGTCTCAGCTGAGATCTTGAATAAATCTACAGAACTCTGGAACAGTTCCGGTGGCGTTAGCTTGTCGTATCTCTCATTGGTTTTTTCAAACTCTTTTACATGCTCTTTATAAAATTCTAACAGCTCTTCTTTTGTAATGTCTCCTTCATCCCATTTGATCTTTTCTGAATAAAACTTTGTCTGTAAATCTGCTACATCCCGTTGTATTTGTGCTAGATCATTTCCAAATTGTAGACCTTTTTGTTTGGTCTGTTCTATTGTATAGTTGTACGCTATAATTGATCCAATAATGCCAACTGCAACTAGTCCGATCACAATGTTTTGAATTTTATTTTTTTTCATAGGTAATCTACATAGTTTCCATCTTCATCTAGTTTTAACTCAATCTTAAACTCTGTGCCGCTAATAAAAGAGTCATTACGAGTTGTTCTTACTCTTCCTACAACTAGTTCGTATGGCCAAATCTCTACTACTATTGCACCCACATCCACTGTTGGAGTCTCTGTAATTACCATGTCTTCTTGTTTTACCCCGTGTTTTTCTAGCATGTGAATGGCGTGGTCAAGTAACGGTTTGGGATTGTTATAATCTAGTACCCAAACCGATCCGTCATATTCAATTTTTTGCAATTTGAAACAATCCTGTCTCTACTCTATATAACAATTAATCAGCGGTCACAACATTTAGCGTCATCGTACTAACTACTCTTGAGAGTCTTCTGATCTCTGCAATTACGCTCTCAAATCTGATCTGGTCTTCTGTCTCAATCTCTACAATCACGTCATATGCTCCAAAAGTTAGGTACGCATTACTAACATGTTGCATGTGTTTTAATTCATCTACAATATATCCTTCTGCGCCTAAATCGCAGTTTAACAAAATAAATCCCTTATACATTACCTTGTAGTAGTTAATCACTTCAAGGTTTTAAATCTTACAGTAATAGGTTCTGTAACATTATCGGGACGTGAAATTTCACATATTATTCAATATTCTAGTCTTGATTATTAGACGAAACCAACAATAATAATATTATTATATTATTTATGTATATATAATATACAATGGTTTCATTTGCGGAATGTGCTAAAAATTTTAAAATATTAGCACTTGATATTAAAGATCAAAAAGAGTCTAAAAAATATTTAGAGTTTTCAAAACAATTTGAAAAACTTGATAAAAAAATGAATAAAATAAAAAAAGATGATATAAAATTTGCACATAGGTTGCAAACAGGAATCGATGCAAGTAAAACATTAACAAAGACTACAAAAAATGACAATAATCGTATTAGGTATAATAATGTTACAAATAGTTTACAAAATCTACAAAAGCGTTTTTTAAATATAAAATAATTTTTATTGATTTTCTAAATTATCTATTTCATTAATAATAAGTTGTTCTTGTTCATTTAAATCTTCTATAGCATCAAGATGTATTTTTTTCTGTCTATTTATTTCATCAAGTGATGATTGTAATAGTCTTATTTTTGCTTCGTTTTCTTTTTTAACCATATTAAATATCATCTTTTAATGTTTTAATCTCAGATTCTAGTTCTTGTTTTTTATTATCTAATGTTTGTATTTCTAATTTTATTGAATTTTTTTCTTGTTTAATTTCTACTAAACGTTGTTTTAGTTCATCTATTCTCATTATATATTACTAGAACTAAATTCTATATAAGCCATTAAAAAATAAATTCTGTATAATAATCGAGACCAGAATATTAAACTGTGTAAATGTCCAGAATATTTAACAGTGTATGAAATTTCACGTCCCGATAATGTTACAGAACCCAGTAATAATGATGATGATTCGCTACCATCTACTGCGTCCGCCATAACTGTTTCTATTATCTCTGTTGTTGTATTTTTTTACGCCTCTATCTGATCTTCCATATCTGTTACCGCCTCTATCTGATCCTCCATAGCCTCCAGAACGGCCTCCTCCTCTAGAATAACCTGATCTTGATTGGCCTCCATACCTTCTTCCTGATGTCTGTCTCTTTAGGGGATCTGGAATTGCAATTTTAATTCCCATCTCTTCATTCAAATCTATAATTGGCACTTTGATTTGACGTTTGATGATATTCCAGTCACCTATAGACGAATATGATACAAATGTTATTGCTCTGCCTTTTGCTCCCGCTCTAGCTGTTCTTCCAATTCTATGAAAGTATGCCATCTCTTGGTTCGGTACGTCATAATTTACTACTAGCTTTACTCTTGGTACATCTATGCCTCTTGATGCAACATCTGTAGCTACAAGAATGTCTGCTTTTCCACTACGAAATTTCCCCATGGATTGCTCTCTTCTGTGCTGTGACATGTCCCCTTCAATGGCCACAGCATTGAATTTTTGTTGATGCAGGAATTTAGCAACATCTCTTGTTCTGTATTTTGTAGAGCAAAATATGATACATTGTCCCTTTGTCTTTTTTACAAAATCTATCAGGTGTTTGAATTTGTCCCTGTCTTTGATTACTAGATATGCTTGGTCTATTCCTTCTCCACTTAGATCGTCTGCATCTAGCAAGAACTGTTTTGGATTATTTAGATAATCTTCAGATAGTCTCAGAATCTCAGTAGGCATTGTTGCAGAATACAAAGACATTACTCTGTCTTCTGGGGCTAAATCTAAAATGAATTGAATATCGTCAATAAATCCCATATCTAGCATCGTATCTGCCTCATCTAGAACAATATGTGTAATATCTCCTAATTCTATCGAGCCTCTTTTGAGATGGTCTATCAACCTACCAGGCGTTGCGACTACAATTTCAACCCCTCTGTGTAGTGCATCTAGCTGAATTCCCATTCCTTGTCCTCCGTATACTGTTGCAACCTTGTTCTTTGTGTATTTTCCAAATTTTTTGATCTCATCTGTAATCTGCATTGCAAGCTCCCTTGTTGGAGCCATGATTAATCCCTGGATTCCTCTCTTCGGCTGGATCTCTTGCAACATTGACAACGCAAACGCGGCAGTCTTCCCAGAACCCGTATGCGCCTGTCCTACAACATCTCTCCCTGTTAGTAATACTGGAATAACTGCCTCTTGAATTGGAAATGCATCCTCAAATCCAAGATCTGCAATTCCTTTTAGTATATTGTCGTTTAGTCCTAATTCTTTAAATTTTGTCATTTTTCTTTCTTCTCTTTAGCAATGACGAAAAAGCACATTGCCTACTCGTCATTATTCCGATAATTAGAACCTTGATTGTGGTCTAATAAACGCTTGTTATTCTTTATGTTCCTAATTGAGCATCGATAACTCTCTTGAAACTCTCAAATGGCTGCGCTCCTTTTATCTCGATATATCCTACTTGGTCATTTCCTATGAAAAATCCCGGCGTTCCAGAAACACCATAAGATCTGCCATCTCTAAGATCCTTGTTGATCTCTTCAATGTATTTTCCATTATTAAGACATGAGCTAAACGCTGTTTCATCTAACTGCATACTATTTGCATATTGATTAAATATGGACACTGCATCGGCAGTATCTATGTCACTCCATTGTCTTTGATTGTCAAATAGTACGTCATGCATCTCTTTGAATTTTCCTTGTTCATTTGCACATTCTGCTGCAAGCGACGCTGGTACTGCATTTGGATGAATACTTTGAATTGGAAAGTCCCTAAACACTAACTTTACTTTTCCTTGTTGTATGTATTCTTCCATAAGTGGTGGAAGTGTCTGTGCGTTAAATCTTGCACAAAATGGACATTGAAAATCTGAGAATTCTATTATTGTTATTGCTGCATTGGGATCGCCTATTATTGGATCATCGTCTATTGAAATCCTTATTGGATCTGTTTGTGGTACTCCTCCTGCAGCTGCTGGTGCCGCCTGTGGTTGATTTTTGGGTAATTGATTCTGTAACAGTCTGAGCTCTAGTTTTGCAAGCGCTTCCTCTAGTTCTTCGGCAGAAATCTGATCAGAGTCCTGATTTGATGTGTATGATCCTGCAAGAAAAGCTGTAACTCCTACTAGTATGATCACCCCGATAACTAGTGCGTTAAACGTGGATTTTTTAACTGATGCATTTTGGCTGTGTTTTGGGGTAACTGGTTTTATCTCCTGGCGATGTAGTGGCTCTATGTGATCCACTACACTCTCTTTATCATCCACTACACTCTCTTTATCATCCACTACACTCTCTTTATCATCCACTACACTCTCTTTATCATCCACTACACTCTCTTTATCATCCACTACACTCTCTTTATCATCCACTACACTCTCTTTATCATCCACTACACTCTCTTTATCATCCACTACACTCTCTTTATCATCCACTACACTCTCTTTATCATCCACTACACTCTCTTTATCATCCACTACACTCTCTTTATCATCCACTACACTCTCTTTATCATCCACTACACTCTCTTTATCATCCATTTATTCCACTTCGAATCCTGCTCTATTTATCACTATCATCCTTTGTATAGAAAATCTCATTACTGAATTAAAATTTTAAAGCCAATGACGGGATCTGAACCCATGACCTACTGATTACAAGTCAGTTGCTCTACCAGGCTGAGCTACATTGGCACGAAGTAAATTGAAATTTTTGAAGGTTTAAAATGTTACCTGTACTCTGTTTCAAATCTTTTTTACAAAGAATTATTGAATTGGGAATTATATACCTAGGTTACATTTATACACCAAGGTTTTTTTCTGACAGTCCAACAAATCATTCACAGCTTGGTTCTTGCCGTCTTTTTTAGAAACAACATGGTGTAAGCCATGTCTTGATTCTTCTGTCTTGTGACGATAGTCCCTACCGCCACTAATAATACTGACACTATTAGATGTGCCATTTTTATTAGCTAAAATAATATTTTCCATGCTGTCACACCTGTAGTTTCCATATCTGTCTACAAGCGGGAGCCTTCGTATGCACGGAAGTCCGTAATGTCTGATGTTTGTGCCGGCGTTATCGTCTGCATCGCACAAAAATCCACAGTATACGCATTGAAACACATCCCTGGTAGTTCTAGAGTTGCTGTTGATCATATTGCACTTACTACACGTTATGCTGGTATAATGTGGAACAATCTCAAGCGTTTTGGTTCCGTGGTTTTCGGCAGTCATTTTTATTCTATCCCCCATTCTTCCCATACCTGCCCCGTAAATCTCCCTGTTAAGGCCACTTTTCCGCTTTTCATTTTTTGCAGTCATATTGCCAATGTTTAGTTTTTCCATGACTATCACTCCTGTTCTCATCACAATCTGTTTGGCAAGGAAATTATTGTGCTCGGTTCTTCTGTTGTTGAGTGTTTTCTTCATCCTCTTCAGTTTGCGATCCTCTTTTTTCCATCTGTTACTATGCAGTTTGTGGCCGTCTCTTTTTGACTGTTGTTTTGAGACTACATCGTCTTTTTTTCTCCTACAGGAATAAGGTGTCCTGTAAAAATCGGTGTTTATTCCGTCATGAACGACTAGGGATCTCTTAACCCCCATGTCTATTCCGCATACGACTGTACGATCCGTATTTTTAGGTCTCTGTATTTTTAGTGTCAGATGGATCTCAAACGTGCGGTTCGAATCGTTTGTATTGGCAGTGATTTTTTTGGTGTTCTCAACAAGCCTGTATGATACAATGTTGGTCTGGTAGAATTTGCTAGTGCTGTTTTTGTCTCTTTCACATACCAGTTGCTTTGGAAGACTCTTCAAAGACGACAACAGCTCCACCTGACCCATACCAGGCAGGTTCATGTACAGTTTTTTCCACTTTCCCATTCTCAGCGAGGGGTTCTGACCGTTTACTGTTATGGATGTATGCTTTGCATTTTTGGAGTTTCTGAACAAACTGTTTCTGTCAATCCATTTGTTTGGTTTGAGATTTTTAAATGACGTGTGCCAGTTGTGGTTCTTGCCGCCAGTCTTTTTTGCCCAGTTTCGTACTCTACGTTTTTTTGCGCAGGATTTCAAATGTTTGTCTGCCGTATCATGCCCCTGTTGGAACGCAGTTGTTGCCACATTGGTGTGGTATCTGTTGCTCCATGGCATGGTGTGATGTATGTCAGTAATGGTACGGCTTGTCTTGATTTTGTCATATTTTTCAACTAGTCCTGCCTCTACGCCCATGTTGAAAAAATACGTCTGAAAGTTTGCAATCCTGCGTGCCTTTAATGACAGTTCTTTTGTCTGCCTTGGTTTTACAATCACTGTTCTATAAATAAAATCTTCTATATCTTTTTCCATCCAGTTAATAGTCTGTGCATTATATATGATTGACGTATAATGTAATCCAAGTATGTAATTCCCATTGAATTTACCGTCAATTTTTAATAATGCTATGTCATGACATCTTCTATGAGATACATTTCGCCTGTTCGCGTAAAAGTTATGATGATGTTGTTTTATTCTACTGGAACAATGGGGTTAATTATCGGTCTAGCTCTTGCTCCGCCAACCATGACTGTGATGATTACATTTATGGCTCTCATTAATGTGGGTCTTGGCGCATTTTTCACATTCATCTTTTTGACTCAGGTTCCAAAAGCTCCTGATAAACGAAAGAAGAAAAAGAGAAGGACTGACTAAATCACCTGATCCTCATTCTGTAACGATCTATTTTTGCTACACATTCTATGGAAAACCATGGGTAACACAACGAATCCATTGATTAGCTCGTATCTGATACTATAATTTGTTTAATCTAAAATCACTTCTAAAGTATAAATAATAACTTTTTTTTATCAATTTAGAAATGTTAGATCTAGTAGCTAAGAATTTATTCCTTACACGAGGCAAAGGAGTCCACGAGGATAGGTTGACTAGCTTTGAATATGCGCTACGAGATGCAGGCATTGCGGGAACCAACCTTGTTTTAATCTCTAGTATCTTTCCACCTCAAGCCAAACTCATCCCTAGAAAGGACGGATTAAAAAAAATCAAGCCAGGACAGATTCTCTTTACCATATACTCCAAAAACCAAACCAACGAACCCCATAGGGTTTGTGCTGCATCAGTAGGTCTTGCTCAACCCAAAGACACGCGCAGATATGGATATCTCTCTGAGTACGAATCTTTTGGACAGAACGAAACTCAAGCAGGTGATTATGCCGAAGACATTGCAGCACAGATGCTTGCATCATCCCTTGGAATTCCATTTGATGCTGACAAGAATTGGGATGAAAAGAGACAGCAATGGTCAATTTCAGGAGAGATTTACAACACTCATAACATTACCCAATCTGCAAAAGGTGATAAGGATGGGAGGTGGACTACTGTCTTTGCAGCAGCTGTTCTTTTAATCTAATTACACCTATCTTCTGTATCCTTTAAGATAAAACACTGCTGCAATAATTGCAGCTATTGAGATTATAATTATTATAACCGTCGATTCATCTAGTTCTGATCTGTCTGTCTGTATACTTGGATCTATCGTTGGGGGATCTGTTTTCTCTGTCTGAGTACTTGTATCCCTCAATGAAAATTCTAGATTCTCTTTACTTGTCGTCGTCTCCTCACCGAAGATGTACTTTCCTTGTATCACTCTTCCTTGGTCTGGATCAAAAATCCATCCTTGTTCTGTGATTGATTCGGGAATTTTCTCCCCGTCCACAATTTGGGTTGTAAGTATATTTCCTTTCGCCTTTGATATGCTTGTATTCTCAGGTGATAACACTATTACTTGAATTAACGAGTTTAAAGGATAAAATCCAGTAGAAAAATAATCTGATCTGTTTATGCTTTCAGCCTTTAGAAATTCTAATGGGCTAATCTCTGAAATTCCTGCGGCTCTATTTGGATAATCTACTGACAATTTTAACTGCAACAGAGATTTTGATTCTAGTGGAACCATTGTAAATGTCATACTTGCATTTTCATCATGTGATATCTCTTTTGCTATGTCATAAAATCCTCCACTATCTCTAATCACTCTTGGAATGAGAATTGCTGATATTTTTTCATACATAGAGCTAGTATCTGATGCTGGTAGTGTATACACTGCTGAAATTACTCCTTTGCCCGTTGTTGTTGTGGTTATGGCCTCTAATGATTTGTTTGCCTCATTCCCACTTTGCAGATACACTGAATGGAACGTGGCTTTGGTGCCAAAAATCCGGTTAATTTCGTCAATATATTTTTCTGATACTGCTTTTGCTGCGTCTTGAATCTCAAAAATTCCTTCATTCTTTGGATCTGCTGCTATGTTCATTACTATACATGATCTATCAACCACGCCCATGATGCATTCATCCTGATTTGTAAAAATTACAGCTGTCACTTGCCTGTCTTCTCTAATTTGCTGTTCCAATTGGGCCGGAATTCTAATCTCTTGAATACTTGTACTCTGCAAAGATATTGATGCTGCAACATTCTGAGACACATTCTTGTCGATAATAATTTGCACAGTCTCTTGAAATGTTGCAAGTTGAGCATCTTGAGAATATGCATAATTTGTCGAAATTCCGCCTAGCACAATTAATGTAAGAAGTAAAACAATCTCTCTTTGCATCAAATGTCCATCAAATATTCAAATTATTAATCTTTTTAATCTACATGCCATAAAATCTAGTTTTAACAAGCATATTTCATCTTGAATGCTGACATTTTATTTTCATTTTCTGGTTTAACGTATGCAGGACCTTTTTACAATTTAATTAATGGTAGAAAATATCTACACAAGCAATGTTGTACCAATACGTAATTTCCGCATCTGTTTTTTCACAAGTTCTACACTGTCTGATCTTAACCCAAGTTGTTTTATAGTTTATTCTTATATTGTTAGGAGACTAACTTTATCTGACTTTGCAGTATCTACATGATGATTTTAACACACTTTCAAACGTTTAAATCATATTCTTTACTGTGTAAATTGACATCGAATTCAAACCGTTCGGGGAACAGCTGGCAGTCCATGCGTTGGGCTGTCAGCCCCATTTCTACTATCTAGTTTATTTCAAATAATTGTATTTTTGAGTACATAGTATCTGTCATCTTCCATTTACAATTTTTTAATATCTTTCTTTCAAATCCTTTTCTTAGGTTTGTGTTTTAAAACCGAGCAATCGTGCGTTGCTATCACGTCTATCTCTTTTTCTGGAATGAATTTTTCTGTATGGGATGTTATTTTGTCTTATTCTAATTATCTAATCGTATTTGAATTATTCTTACTGCGCTATCAATTATATCTACATTCATTGAACCACACTAAATCATCTTATTCTTATCCGTTAAAAAACATTCAATCAAACATCTCTGATCTATTATATACACACTTCTAAGAAAATTCTAACAAGCAAAAATTTATTTTTGGTTTTTTATCCAAACCATGGATTATCTTATTATTATTATTATTATTTCAAACTACCTTGTCTTTTTTGATTCTTTCAATCTTCATATTTTTTACATTTTATTCATTCATCGCTCTACTCTTAAATAGTCATATTCAATAATCCGATGTACCAAACTGCATTCTGTTATTATTAAAGCAACAAATTGATTGGGACTTATATACCTAGGTTACGTTTCTGCACCAAGGTTTTTTTCTGACAGTCCAACAAATCATTCACAGCTTGGTTCTTGCCGTCTTTTTTAGAAACAACATGGTGTAAGCCATGTCTTGATTCTTCTGTCTTGTGACGATAGTCCCTACCGCCACTAATAATACTGACACTATTAGATGTGCCATTTTTATTAGCTAAAATAATATTTTCCATGCTGTCACACCTGTAGTTTCCATATCTGTCTACAAGCGGGAGCCTTCGTATGCATGGAAGTCCGTAGTGTCTGATGTTTGTGCCGGCGTTACCGTCTGCATCGCACAGAAATCCACAGTATACGCATTGAAACACATCCCTGGTAGTTCTAGAGTTGCTGTTGATCATATTGCACTTACTACACGTTATGCTGGTATAATGTGGAACAATCTCAAGCGTTTTGGTTCCGTGGTTTTCGGCAGTCATTTTTATTCTATCCCCCATTCTTCCCATACCTGCCCCGTAAATCTCCCTGTTAAGGCCACTTTTCCGCTTTTCATTTTTTGCAGTCATATTGCCAATGTTTAGTTTTTCCATGACTATCACTCCTGTTCTCATCACAATCTGTTTGGCAAGGAAATTATTGTGCTCGGTTCTTCTGTTGTTGAGTGTTTTCTTCATCCTCTTCAGTTTGCGATCCTCTTTTTTCCATCTGTTACTATGCAGTTTGTGACCGTCTCTTTTTGACTGTTGTTCTGAGACTACATCGTCTTTTTTTCTCCTACAGGAATAAGGTGTCCTGTAAAAATCGGTGTTTATTCCGTTATGAACGACTAGGGATTTCTTAACCCCCATGTCTATTCCGCATACGACTACACAATTCGTATTTTTAGGTCTCTGTATTTTTAATGTCAGATGGATCTCAAACGTGCGGTTCGAATCGTTTGTATTGGCAGTGATTTTTTTGGTGTTCTCAACAAGCCTGTATGATACAATGTTGGTCTGGTAGAATTTGCTAGTGCTGTTTTTGTCTCTTTCACATACCAGTTGCTTTGGAAGACTCTTCAAAGACGACAACAGCTCCACCTGACCCATACCAGGCAGGTTCATGTACAGTTTTTTCCACTTTCCCATTCTCAGCGAGGGGTTCTGACCGTTTACTGTTATGGATGTATGCTTTGCATTTTTGGAGTTTCTGAACAAACTGTTTCTGTCAATCCATTTGTTTGGTTTGAGATTTTTAAATGACGTGTGCCAGTTGTGGTTCTTGCCGCCAGTCTTTTTTGCCCAGTTTCGTACCCTACGTTTTTTTGCGCAGGATTTCAAATGTTTGTCTGCCGTATCATGCCCCTGTTGGAACGCAGTTGTTGCCACATTGGTGTGGTATCTGTTGCTCCATGGCATGGTGTGATGTATGTCAGTAATGGTACGGCTTGTCTTGATTTTGTCATATTTTTCAACTAGTCCTGCCTCTACACCCATGTTGAAAAAATACGTCTGAAAGTTTGCAATCCTGCGTGCCTTTAATGACAGTTCTTTTGTCTGCCTTGGTTTTACAATCACTGTTCTATAAATAAAATCTTTTATTTCTTTTTCCATCCAGTTAATAATCGGCGCATTATATATGATTGACGTATAATGTAATCCAAGTATGTAATTCCAAATTGATTCTTACGATCATTTATTTACAAGTATCTTTTTAATAAACTAGAAGTTATTACAATGAGTTATTATCTTGATATTGAAACTAGTGGACTTGATCCTCAACAAGATAAACTTTTAACAATTCAATATGTTCCATTGGAAAGAAATACATTCAAACAAAATGGCCCACTAGTAATTCTAAAAGAGTGGGAACTTGGAGGAGAAAAAGAACTCTTACAAAAATTCATACAAGACACTCCGATAATTTCTAGCTATAGTTTTGACTTTATACCTGTTGGCTATAATTTAACATTTGAACATCAATTTCTCAATAGTAAAACCAAACATTATCAATTGCCGGAGATAGATGTTCTATTTAGACCGCACATCGATTTACATCATGTGGGTATCTTAATTAACAATGGTGAACACAAAGGATCTGGGCTAGATAAAATTACAAACAAGGAACGTTCTGGTGTTACGGTTCCTCAATGGTATGCCAACGCCCAGTATGATAAAATTGAGTCCTACATTGAGCAAGAGACTACGGCATTTATTGGCTTTACAGAAAAACTTGCCAAAACCTTGCCTCTAATGAGATCTGATCTTTCATAACCTACAAACGCTGTATAATATTAGCTCAACCTAATAAATTTCTTCCAACTATGCATTCTTTGGCGTTTTAGCCTCAAAATCTATATCAAGAACGTTTTTTCTCGATAATTTTAAATAAATCGGTTCATATAGGATATAAATTATGAAAAAGTGGTTTACTATTGGTCTTGGAAACTGTTAATCCTGATTCGGCATGCGGAAGGTGTGGGAAAAATACCCTCCTAACTGATAACGTCACTGGTGAAAGGTTCTGTAGTACGTGTGGCTATGTAATAACTGAGACGCTGCAAGATTCTGGACCTGAATGGCGTTCATTCTCAAAAGACGGTGGGGCAGATCCAACTAGAACGGGTGCTCCTACATCACTTGCAATGCATGATAGGGGACTCGCTACAATCATTAGTCCCATGAATAAGGACTCCTCTGGAAAACCACTTACATCTACCATGAAAAGTACGATTGAAAGATTGAGAACTTGGGACAGCAGAAGCAAGGTCAATGCGTCGTCTGATAAAAATCTTAGACAGGCGTTGAGTGAACTATCAACATTAAAAGATAAACTATCACTTTCCGATGCCGTTATTGAAAAAGCATCATACATCTATAGAAAAGCACTAGAGAAAGGACTTGTAAAAGGCCGTTCTATCTCCGCATTAATTGCAGCTTCTCTTTATGCCGCATGTAGAGATACCGAAACTCCGCGAACCCTAAAAGATGTATCAGACGCCGGTAATATAAAGAAGAAAGATATCTCTAGATGTTATCGGATATTACATCAAGAATTGGAATTAAAGATGCCGGTAGTTGATCCTGTTCAATGTGTTGCAAGAATTGCCAGTACAATTGGAATTACAGAAAAAACAAAACGACATGCAGTCAAAGTTCTCAAAGATGCTCAAGCGCATGAAGAATCTGCGGGAAAAGATCCAATGGGATTAGCTGCTGCTGCGTTATACTTGGCTTGTGTTAAAAACGGTGAGGACAAGACTCAACGTGATATTGCAGAAGCTGCAAATGTTACTGAAGTTACAATACGAAACCGATACAAAGGTCTAAGAATAGATCAAAATATGGATGTTGTTGGAGAAAAATAAATCATGACACAAACACAGCCTAATATACAAATTGTCAATGTAGTTGCTTCTGCGACTATTGAGCAAAAATTAGATTTAGTGGATATTACAAAAAAATTTCCTACAGTAGAATATCATCCTGAACAGTTCCCAGGCGCAGTATTTAGGCTTGAAGACCCCAAGACTGCAACACTACTCTTTGGATCAGGAAAGATGGTTTGTACCGGAGCCAAGTCACAGGTATTGGCAGAAGCTGCAGTAAACCAAGTAGTTAAGATACTAAAAAAAGGCAAAATCAAGATCAAAAACGAGCCCATAGTATCAATCCAGAATATTGTATCGTCAATCGATCTCAAGGGTAAGGTTAACTTGGAACAGGCAGCAAGAACACTGCCTAGGAGCATGTATGAGCCAGAACAGTTCCCAGGATTGATTCATAGGATGCTTGATCCAAAAACAGTAATTCTGATATTTGCATCTGGAAAGTTAGTATGTGTAGGCGCTAAACTTGAAAATGACGTTCATCGTTCTGTCAATCAAATTCACAGTTTACTTGAAGAGAAAAATTTGATGGTTTACGAATCACGTGATAATGATGACGATAGCAGCAAATCTGATTAGCTAATAATCCTGTTTTAAATAGTTCTTTAAACAATTGACAAGTTAATAATATTCTTCGTGAATGTAGCACCACTTCCAGATGTCCTCGGGTATTGCTTTCATTGTTGGATGGCCTGTTTGCTTGAAGTGTTTTGTTGCGTGTTTTCCAACAGATGAATCACAGCATCCTACATGCCCACATGTCAAACACATTCGCAGTGCAACTACCGGAAGATGCTCTTTTTCACACTCTTCGCAATTTTCTGTCTTTTGAGATACCGTTATGTTCTCTTTGCCAAAATGCTCGCATTCTTTTGTCATGTTAGTACTTTTTTAAAATGTCCTTGTATCTCTTAATTGAATCGACTATGACGACTTTGGACTCTTTAGCTGACTTCCAACCTAAAATCTCTACTTTCTTCCCCTCTAAATCCTTGTAAACCTGGAAGAAATGCGCAATCTCTGAACGATAATGATCTTCAATATCTGTAATATCTATTGTATGCAGGTATCTTGGATCATTTGTAGCAACACAGATTATCTTATCATCTATTTTTCCATCATCTTTCATCTGTAGCAATCCTATCGGCCTTGCCTCAATTAGTATTCCTGGATATGTGGAATTTGTAACTAGCACCAATGCGTCAAGCGGGTCTCCATCCTCTGAGAGTGTCTGTGGTATTAGACCGTAATCTCCTGGATAGTGAAACGGCGAGAACAACACTCTGTCTAACTTCATCATGTTGTGTTTTTTATCATACTCGTACTTGTTCATGGAACCTTTTGGAATCTCTACTATGATATTGACAATCTCTGGAATGTCTTTACCTGACTCTATATCGTGCCAAAAATTCTTACTCATTTTTCATTACTTGATTTATGGTTAATATATGAATTCTCTACATTTTTTAAATAAAATCTCCATCTCTTTGTTATTCTAGTTGGGACTAGAGTACATGACAAGTGTTAAAATGGGTTGATTCTATGGAAACGTTATGAAAGCCAGATTTAATGGAAAATGTGTAGAATGCGGCGATGCCATCAAGACAGGTAAGGAGATTTTAAAAAATTCCAAGGATCAATGGGTTCACAAGGCATGCTGTGATATAGCAGACGAGTTACCCTAGCTACGCATTTGGAATCAATTTGTAGGGTTCTGTTGGGTTATCGAGACCTGAAATTTGTTGTTTTGTTAACAAAATTTCTTCTCCATATAACTCGACTTTGACATATCGACTATTCGGATTACCAATGATGTGCTGGGTTCCGTCATCGCCTGCTCAAAAGTGCCGGACTGCGCTTCATGTATGTCATCTCTACTATCCCTAAACCTAGGGGACAGCTTGTATGATGTGTTCATATCAATGAACAATCCACAATTAGTACACGATATATTACATTTGCATTGCATGTCCTCTTGGAATATCTTTCCGCATCTTGGACATTGCGTGTTCGTGCTATTCAATAATTATGGTAATGATTCAAAAGTATTTATTTCTATGTTTTAGGTCTCGATAACCCAACAGAACCATTTGTAGTAAATTTTTTAAATGTGTCTGAAAGATGGAATATGGTATGAACTCCAAATCAAATGCGGTTTTAGTTACATCTGTTGCTGTGATATTTACAATTATGGTGTTGGTCCCTCAAGCCACTTTTGCTGGTACCAATCAGATCACTGTTACCCCAGTTAGCGATGAGATTAGTATAGAAAAAACAACAGTCACGATGGATATTCCTCATGACAATACACTTCCTTGGGGAGCAGTCAGTGGTACCGTTACTAACCATGTCGATGCATATCCTGTAATCATTCAAATATATCAAGATGATTCACCTGTTCATTTTGCACAAGTTGATATCCAAGAAGACGGATCGTATGAATATGTATTCAGAATCAGAAATGTTGATTCTATTACTGGAGATGTTGTAAGCATCTTTGAAGGTGTTTATACTGTGGCTATCTATACAGCAATTTCACCTATATCTGGCCTAGTCTAGACTGCTATCTTTTTTAGTCGTACATCATGCTACTCTAATTTTTAAGTACTGACAAGATAATCTAGTTTATGAATAATGTAGTTATTAGAGAGGCTTCAGACAACGATATTCCTGTTATCCTTGGCTTGTTGTACAATCTTGGACGGCCTAAACCTCAAACAGATTCAGATGTTGATGTGTTCAGAGTGCTAGTAAAAAAATACATAATGCAACCAGACAAAAAAATAGTTGTCGCAGAGCTAAACGATGTCGAAATTGTTGGCGTTGTTAGCATAGTGCTCCTGCCCAGACTTAATCATGTCACATATGAGATGTATATTCCAGAGCTAATAGTTCTTGAAAAATACAGGAATCAGCATATAGGCAAACAGCTAATCAATTACTGCATCACACTTGCAAAAGAGAAAAAATGTCATAGGATAAGATTAGAGTCTGGACATCAGCGAAAAGATGCTCATAGTTTTTATCTAAATCTTGGTTTTGAACAATCTTCCCTCTCATTTTCAAAAAATATCTGAATTATTTTCAAACAATATCATAGAATTATCGACAGATTTGATAACACGAAAATCTCTGCCAACAATCCATAATCATTGTTAAATATCATAAATCCGATAGGGCAATATGGCCGAAGAACAAGAGTGGGCAAATCTGCTTGCAGAAGTATTTGACAAACTGACCCAAAAACATGCCTCAATCACCTATGATTTTGAGAATCTTGAGTTGAAAGGCAAAGTGGAAAAAGATGGCAAAATAATCCCAACAGGTGCTGTTTCCCTAAATGGAAAACTGACAATTACTGCGCAATAAGGTGATTAGATGAAGAAGAAGAATGCCGCCGCCGATCTATCCACAAATTTTTTATCTTTCCTAGGGCAGGGAAGTCTAAAGATAACTCGTGATGATAACCCTATACTCAATTTTACAGTAACAAACGATACTATGGTCATTGATATTATTGATATCCCAATTCAAGTTTCAGGCAAACCTGGTATGATAAAACAGTTATCTGAAGCAAAGAGTTTTGCAAAAAAACTAAAGCAAGAAAATACCACTCTTGAGATACGATTACATGGAGAACCAGTTCTAAAACTAGGCAAAAATGCAAATCCAAAACTTGCCAAAATTGTTACACTGAGTAGCGCAATCGAAATATCTAGTTTGAAAAAACTAAAGAGATTAAATGATGTGTTCTAACTACTATTGTTATCTGAGATGACCTGAAGATATTCAATAGTTGTAGAAAAGTTAGTAGAGTACGCTCCGCATCCCTCTCTGATAATAACAATAAGATAGAACACCTAAGTGAGACTAGGGATTATGATGTGTTCAAGGATCTAAAGAGATTCGACACCCTTGATTGATGGATTGAAAACATACTATAATTTCACAGAGAGCCATGCTGAGAAATACGCTGACAGCTCTGAGAGAAACAAATACGCAGACAAAAAGCACACTGTCAAGAAAAGCATATATCAAAAATGAACATTAGTATGGTGTACTGTCCATGGTCCGGATCAGTATTGAATCTGAAAAACAAGGATCTTAGATGGGGAAAAGACGTGGTATAATTATTATTTTATTTCACTCATCGCTAATTCATTCAATATTTTCCCCCATCATACTTTTACAAACAGGACATCTCATTACGTTGTTAAGTGAACTTTCTGAATAAACACATCCACACTTCATACACGCTTTGATGTCTCTTTTTCGAACAACCATTGGGTTTTATTCTTCGTGCTTTCTTATAAAGAAACTAGCATTATTCATTTTCAATACTTATAAAGCTATTAGCAGTCTATAAAATTATGTTTATAAAACAGTTGGCAGTGATGTGTAATGTCCTATAATGAACTCCTAGGGTATAATCCATGGTGGAAAGATTCTACCGCAATTAATAACGATAATCAAATACGTAAGTGGGAAGAATCTCAACTAAAATGGGAACCGAGAATTCAAAAAAAATTTTGCGAGGAAGATCTGATCTATACACTTCGTGGACCAAGACAAGTAGGAAAAACAACTATGGTCAAGCTAATGATCAGAGAACGACTTCAAAATGGATGGAATCCTTGGAACCTGATGTATTATTCTTTTGACGTAGAAACATCACCTGCAGATGTCTCTGATGTCGTTGATGCTTATATTGAAAGAAGTGCATCATTAAGAAAAGACAGAAGATCTCTTCTATTTCTTGACGAAATTTCAAATATTACCGGGTGGCAAAATGGCATAAAAAAACTCAAAGATCAAGGCAAACTAGATAATTGCACTGTGATTGCAACAGGTTCTCATTCTATTGATTTGAGATTGGGTGGAGAATTAATGCCGGGTAGAAGAGGTGTTACCGAAAACGATCCTCTAGATAAGATCATGCCTCCAATGAAATTTGCAGAATATGTTTCATCAGTAGATTCAGAAATTAAACAATTCATTGAGGAGAATAACTTGTTGGATTCATCAACCCGTCTTGGTTTGTTAGATAATTTACTTGAAGGTAATATTGATGGTATCATGACATCATTGTCAGCATACCAAAATACACTGGATAAACATTTTAAAAATTATTTGATTACTGGTGGTATTCCATTGGCAATAAACGATTTTCAAGAAAATGGATTTATTAACGAGTCAACTTATACCATCTACTTGGAATCAATTAAAGGTGATATTGAGCGAATTCATAATGAGGACTATCTTCCACAACTAATTCCCAATTATATCCAAAATTTGTGCTCACCAACTTCATGGGAGTCACTTAAAAAAGATACTGATATTGGGAGTCACCATACCGTAGAAAATTATACCAAGACTCTTTCATGTATGTTTGTACTTTTATACATATACAAATACAATTCCAAGAAGAAAAAACCACACTATTCTTCACACAAAAAAATTTACTTTCAAGACTTATTTTTCTTACACGCACTAAATGCCATGTCTCGTAAGGAAAAACCATTTGAATTCAGTCTAAAAATACTTCAGGATAGTATTACTACAAGCAAGTATGTCGAGAATGTAATTGCAGATCATTCAGTTAGACTCGCTTTCAATCTAAGTAATTTTAAAACAAGTTTTGATTATAAAGAATCGGTATCTTATTGGGCAAGAAAAGAAGGTCATGAAGTGGATTTCATCATATATGCCAATGACCTGATAATCCCTATAGAGGTCAAGTATCAGAACAATATAGGACGTAAGGATCTGCAGGGAATTATTGATTTTAAAAAAGTTAGTGGTGTTTCAAAGGCATTAATGCTGACAAAACATGATCTTTCTATACATAACGAATGTACAATGATCCCTGTTCCATTATTCCTTATTTTGATCTAACCTTTGCAAACATGCTTCAAACGTACTACAACTTCATAAAGTTCACACGGGTCTGAATGGAAAAACTTCTACAGAAGCACCTACAACAAACTTCTTTCACAAATCATAAATATACTCAGACTACAGTTTTGCAATATGCCTGCGACTGGTCCTGTGAGTTTAACTAGACAAACAATCTATTCTATACTTCCAGTATTGGATCTGATTGCATTTTATAAGATCAAACATTTAAGAAAATATCTGCTGATAGTTTATGTGGGAATTGTTGGTGTAGTAAGCACTGTCTATTCTATGATTCTCACTCCTGACTCTTGGTCTTTTAGTACTAACTATGATCCAGATTGGATATTTGATCCGATTTATTGGATTTTACATATTCCAATGATAGGCATAACAATGCTCATTCAGATTTATCTGGTTCGCAGATGGTCTAAAAAATGGAATGCTCAGTTTAGTAACCATTGATTGCCTGAACACCAATTATTATTATTACTACTGTAATTATCACCATCGCGATGTGTATTATTTTTGAAACAATGGCATGGGTCCATTTTGCACAGATAGAATTGCAGTTATGCTATTACCCCCTGATTAGGGGACACTGCAGATACGCAGTCTGAATCCAAAAAAGTGGATCGGATGGGATTTGACTTGATAACGAAGCATTTTCAGGTTCCACGCGTATGCCCTTTACCCGGAGTAACTGCTGGTCATTTGATACTATACTGATAATCAAAAGTTTATCGGTATGTAAATTTTACCGGACTACAAACCGTATTGGTCACATCATGCTAAACTTATGTAACTATATGTGAAACAAGAAAGAAATTTAGATAGTAATCGGCATAAACCTGCAAAGATACAAAAGTCTGCCAAGAAAAAAGCAAGTAGGCCAAATAGCACAAAAACAAACAAACAGATGAGGAAAAATAAAACAAAGAGTATGAGTGTAGCCCTACAAAAGATCAAAAAACAAGAAAAGATATTTGTAGGAATAGATTTGCACAAAGTGTTTCTTCAAGTAGCAGTAGTAAACGACGACGGAGAACTATTACGCAACCAAAGAGTAGAAAACGACACCGGTTCAATAAAGACAGAATTCTCCAAATACCCCAAAGATGCAAAATATGTACTAGAATCCTCTTCAGTCTGGTATGGAGTATACAGATTTCTGACAGATTCCCTAAACCTGGATGTGGTTCTCTCAAACCCCTACCAGACACGACTAATTGCAGAGTCAAAAAAGAAGACAGACAAGGTGGATGCAAAGATACTTGCAGACATGCTACGTGGAGGATACATAGCTACATGCTACGTACCCAATGCTGAAATCACAGAGGAACGACAGCTTGTAAGACACCGTGCCAAACTCGTACGTGAAAAAGCTCGATTTAAAAATCTGGTACATGCAATTCTCTTACAAAATGCAATCAAGATTAAAGGAGTGCCGTTTTCTTCAAGATATAACCAACAACTATACGCACTAAAAGATTGGAGAATAGACTCACACCTCAAGACCATATCTTTTCTAAATGATATGATATTGTCAACTGATGTGCGTATAACCCAGGCAGTAAAGGGCAACAAATCTGCCCAGCTCTTGACATCTGTGGTGGGAATAGGTAATTTTACAGCTTTGACTATTGCATCAGAGATTGGCGAGATCTCTAGATTTTCGAGTCCTGACAAGCTAGTCTCCTACATGGGCATAGCACCATCTGTTCGTGGCTCAGCAGACATGGTACGTCATGGGAGTATCACTCGTAGTGGAAGTACCATGGCAAGATGGGTCCTCGGTGAATCTATCATAACACATCTCAGAGTAATGAAGGATGGCAAATCCTCTGGCAATGTTATCGCTGGATTTTATAACCGGATCAGTGCAAAAAGAGGTTCTTCCAAAGCTAAAGTTGCAGCATCTGCAAAGCTACTTCGAATAATCTACTGGATGCTCACAAAAGGCATTGACTACAATACGTGTATCAGAGAAGGCAACAAACAGCAAAAAGAGATCACGTCACGTCACGTTAAAAAATCAAAAAAGAAGAAAAAGATTGCAAAATGAATATGATGCACATAGCAAAAATTATAGTTAACGGTTGTCTGCGAAGTCCATATGGGTTTTCATACCCGGTTATGTAACTGCAGCTGTATCGTTAATGAATGAACGAAGAATAGTAATGAGGTTATATCCTCGAATAGATATGTGTCCGATTCGTTTTTTGAAAATATGGGGTATGATCCAATCTTAGCGATAGCTGTATTTACACACGTTTAAAATTACAAAAGCTTTAAAAAGATCTCACATAGATATGGACACAAAACCAGAAGATCTTAAAAAATATAGTAAATGATTTTGATAATAGGTGTTCATGTCATCCCTTAATCCGTGCCTAACTGTAATCCACATAGATCTTCCCATAGACACAAATCAAGAGGGGACGTGAACTTTTGATTTTGTATCCCAAAACAAGGATGTGAGGATGTTATACCTGCCAACTGCCAGAGCTTGATGCCATTGAGAAATATTGGCATCAGGCAAAACATGACACTGGTGTCAGAATATTATGCTACGTTTGAAAATATGCGTCACGTGTTATTTTAAGACATCAGGACATAGGAACCAAAGATTAATGCGATGAGATATGTTGGCAGGAAATCCCCGACCTTGATGAACTTTTGATTTCAAGTTTTTTATACATGATAAAAACCTGTTCAGATTAAAGATCTAGTAGTGCTTATTGCAAATGTCATTTTGATTGAAAAATGAACAGCTTTTTGTCCAATACTGCCAATAATCTCTAATGTGCACTTACTAGTCTAAGACTAGTTTAGATGACCTCTTTGTTATATGATGACTGTTTTTAATACTGAATGTGACTTTTGTAATTCTTTCAAGTAGTGTTGCTACTGATCACAATCAAGACAAAGTACTTGGTAAAGCTTCAAGTTGTCAAAAATACGATAAAAAAACCTCCAGTCAATTATCGTATCGTTGTTTACAAAAGATATGGTGAACAGTCGTGACTGCAAATTATGTTAATAATAATAACAATACTGACAATGATACTGCCAAGAATAGTAAAAACAGACTCTATACATACAATATCCCATTCTCAAACTCCTCTCTGACTGCAATATTGACTATAGTTGTTTTAGCTAGTCTGAAGAATGTTGTGGGGGGGGGGGGTGTGTGTGGTCTGAGGAATAGAAGAGACGGCAGAACCGTGGCAATCGCGGCGCTGGCGCTTGTGGTGACGGCCGGGCTCTTGATCATGCAGCCTGGAGGCTTGACCGGCGCGCCCACCTGGGACGGCGGTGTTGCCGTTCTGAATGCGTGGCCTCCGTCTGGTGATACCGTATTCGCGTGGCTGTTGTTAGAATATGCGTTTGCGCAGGTTCAAGACAGCACCCCCCCAACCTTTGTCTCCTCTGATCTTGATGCGGGTACAGGTGTGCTGAGTATTACCTTTTCAGAGGACATAGACGCGACGCCCAAAACAGAGATCGATACATCCAAAATACACATAAGGGAGTCGGGCACCTATACTGGAGGTGTGACACTGACTGTAGCAGAACTTGATACCAACGCAGACGACACCACAATCTCATTTACACTTACTACGTCACACCTTGCAACTGTCGCGGGAATGAGCACGCCGGAGCTGACCATAGAACCCGGGGCGGTAAGTGACACTGCCGGGAACCCCATCATGAGCACGTTTGATGTCAGCACGGCATCCTTTGTCGACGCCTTTAACGTCACGGCGCAGGATAGTACTCCGACAGGCATGGCATTTTCAAGCAACGGCATCAAGATGTTCGTGGTGGGCTGGTTCGACGAAGACATAAACGAGTACAACCTGACCTCCCCGTGGGATGTCTCCACTGCGACCTTTGTCGACGCCTTTGACGTCTCGGCGCAGGATACTAAACCACGAGGCATGGCATTTTCAAGCAACGGCACCAAGATGTTCGTGGTGGGTAATGATGGAGACGACATAAACGAGTACAACCTGACCTCCCCGTGGGATGTCTCCACTGCGACCTTTGTCGACGCCTTTGACGTCTCGGCGCAGGATAATACTCCGACAGGCATGGCATTTTCAAGCAACGGCACCAAGATGTTCGTGGTGGGTAATGATGGAGACGACATAAACGAGTACAACCTGACCTCCCCGTGGGATGTCTCCACTGCGACCTTTGTCGACGCCTTTGACGTCTCGGCGCAGGAAACTTCTCCGACAGGCATGGCATTTTCAAGCAACGGCACCAAGATGTTCGTGGTGGGTAGTAATGGAGACGACATAAACGAGTACAACCTGACCTCCCCGTGGGATGTCTCCACTGCGACCTTTGTCGACGCCTTTGACGTCACGGCGCAGGATCTTTTTCCGACAGGCATGGCATTTTCAAGCAACGGCACCAAGATGTTCGTGGTGGGTAGTAATGGAGACGACATAAACGAGTACACACTGAGTTCCGTCTATCCGATCGCGGTATCAAACCGGGCACCGGTGCTGCAGCCCATCGGGGCGCATAGCGTAAACGAGCGAAACACTCACCTTTACTGCAGTTGCTGACACCATGATGTACTCGCTAGGTGCATACTATTCTGATTAAAGATCCGGACACTTTCTAGAAAAAGTTCCTACAACAGATGCGTGAATGGGTAATCAACACGATCTGATCAATCCTGCATGTGCGTGCCTTACGTTTTAAATCAGTTTACTGCAAACGTAATTGATACCGTCTCTGACAATAACATACAGTGTGAAATCCCTTCAGATATCCACAAATGAAGGGACGCACACAACAAACACTCACAGGAACAACGCTTAAGAACGTATGTAAATTTTTTCTTCACTGCAAGTTAATCCCAACTAACTACGCGCGGTATGGCAGAAGGGTCGGACCGGTATGAGACGCAGAAATATCTTGCATAGTACGGATGTCCCTGCTGCATGTATAGTGGAACGAGGGAAATCTTTCTTCCAGATGTCGATATGGCAGACATTGAATCACTGCACGCAGGCAGCACGGATTACAAGGTCAAGTGCGTGCTACAGGCAGTCAGACTCAGAAAGCAATGCAGTTCATTCAGGCAGATATCCCAAGCTCTTGGAGTTGCAAAAAGTACCGTCTATGGGTGGCTGCTGCGTCTGGCCGTCGGAGGAATCAAACGCATACACGACAGGAAGAGTCCGGGAAGGCCGTGTCGCCTCTCTGTCAAGCAAAAAAACAGACTGAGAATGGATCTTGGCAAAAGTCCTGCAGAATGCGGTTTTCTGCGTGGTTCGTGGACCGCAAAGATTGTCGCCTGTCATATCAAAAACAGGTTCAAAGTGGCGTACGGTGCAAGCGGCGCGTTACAGCTGACAAAAAAGATTGGTTTCTCTGTCAGATATGCAAGACCCGTGCCGTACAACTGTGCCACGCCTGAAAAGCAGGATGAATACATCTGCGAAACCATAAAGATGCTCAAAAAATATGACAACAAGCATTACAAAGCAGTATGTGTGGACGCCGCAGCCTTTGTAGATGCGCCCTCATCGACGCGGGGCATACGGGCAAAAGGCGGAAAGGACACGGTCCAGATTAATTTTTCAAAAAAGAGCATAAAGATCATAGGGGCACTGGGACTGGGCACGCTTGACATACAGTTCCATCAAAAGACGGATGCCAATAGTACGATTGCACTTTTGGAGTATCTCAGATACAGGTACGGCAAGGTGTTTGTAATACTTGACAACGCGGCAGCCCACACCGGCAGACAGATGGGCAACTATATTAAAAGCACCAAGGGCGATGTCATCTTGTGGTTTCTACCTCCCCGTACCCCGCAGCACAATCCAATCGAGATACAGTGGCGCGAGATAAGGCGTGCAGTTGCAGACATGTTTTTTGGAGGGCTAGACGAGCTGCAAAAGAGGATCAGGCAGCTGTTGCACAGCAGAGAAGTGGCCATAGTCAAACTGTTCAGATATATGCAGGAGGCCCTCAAAAATCAAAACGGGCCGTGGCACCCTCCGCGGATCATACCTGTAGGCCCTACAATCATACAACAGTGATCAGCATACACAAAATATCTGCACACTGAACAGATCATTCTGTGTTATTATTACCGTGTGACGGCTATGTACATCCGGATCTCTTCTAGCACTGCGTGTATTATTCAAGACACTTCCATATCTTAGTTGATTGTCTTGTTTTTGAACATCTAATTTAGATTTCAATGGTGAAAGCGATTTTGTCCGGATCTTTAATCAGAATAGTATGCAGATGCCCCGACAGGCGCCTCTATAAACTCGGCCACCGGCGTGTTCACATGGACACCAACAGAATCGCAGAACGGCATCCATACCGTGACTGTACAGGTCTCAGACAGCAACGGAGGGAGCGATTCGGAGACAGTCACGATAACCGTGCGTGATGCCACGCCCCCAGTCTTCGTCTCCTCTGATCTTGATGCGGGTACAGGTGTGCTGAGTATTACCTTTTCAGAGGACATAGATGCGACGCCCAAAACAGAGGTCGATACATCCAAAATACACATAAGGGAGTCGGGCACATACACCGGAGGTGTGACACTGACTGCAGCAGAACTTGATACCAACACAGATGGCACCACGATCTCGTTTACACTGACTGCGTCGCACAATGCAACTGTCGCGGGGCTGACCACGCTGGAGCTGACCATAGAACCCGGGGCGGTAAGTGACACTGCCGGGAACCCCATCATGAGCACGTTTGATGTCAGCACGGCATCCTTTGTCGACGCCTTTAACGTCTCGGCGCAGGATAGTACTCCGACAGGCATGGCATTTTCAAGCAACGGCATCAAGATGTTCGTGGTGGGCTGGTTCGACGAAGACATAAACGAGTACAACCTGACCTCCCCGTGGGATGTCTCCACTGCGACCTTTGTCGACGCCTTTGACGTCTCGGCGCAGGATACTAAACCACGAGGCATGGCATTTTCAAGCAACGGCACCAAGATGTTCGTGGTGGGTAATGATGGAGACGACATAAACGAGTACAACCTGACCTCCCCGTGGGATGTCTCCACTGCGACCTTTGTCGACGCCTTTGACGTCTCGGCGCAGGATAATACTCCGACAGGCATGGCATTTTCAAGCAACGGCACCAAGATGTTCGTGGTGGGTAATGATGGAGACGACATAAACGAGTACAACCTGACCTCCCCGTGGGATGTCTCCACTGCGACCTTTGTTGACGCTACCTCCGTCTCGGCGCAGGATTTTATTCTGTCAGGCATGGCATTTTCAAGCAACGGCACCAAGATGTTCGTGGTGGGTGAATTCTATAACAACATAAACGAGTACAACCTGACCTCCCCGTGGGATGTCTCCACTGCGACCTTTGTCGACGCCTTTGACGTCTCGGCGCAGGAAACTTCTCCGACAGGCATGGCATTTTCAAGCAACGGCACCAAGATGTTCGTGGTGGGTGATGATGGAGACGACATAAACGAGTACACACTGAGTTCCGTCTATCCGATCATGGCAGCAGTCCCCAACCAGTCTCCGACTGTCAGCATAACCGGTGCCGCTACAATCAACGAGAGCGCATCTGGCACGCTCACAGGCACCGCTGATGATCCCGACGGCACCATATCCACATACGCGTGGAGCGTGGATAACACATCTGCTGTCACGATAACGTCTGGTAACACAGCAACCCTGCAGTACACTGCGTCACAGGTATCCTCGGACACTCAAGTTACATTTACCCTCACAGTAACAGACAACGACGGGGCCCCGGCATCTGCCACCTACGATGTCACGGTAAACAATGTGCCAGTCCCCAACCAGCCTCCGACTGTCAGCATAACCGGTGCCGCTACAATCAACGAGAGCGCATCTGGCACGCTCACAGGCACCGCTGATGATCCCGACGGCACCATATCCACATACGCGTGGAGCGTGGATAACACATCTGCTGTCACGATAACGTCTGGTAACACAGCAACCCTGCAGTACACTGCGTCACAGGTATCCTCGGACACTCAAGTTACATTTACCCTCACAGTAACAGACAACGACGGGGCCCCGGCATCTGCCACCTACGATGTCACGGTAAACAATGTGCCAGTCCCCAACCAGCCTCCATTAGATAGTACTCCACCTAGTGTTGTATCCATACTGCGCAACACCCCTCTTGCTGAATCCACAACTGCTACCACCCTAGTGTTTGCTGTCACGTTTGATGAACCGGTAACCAACGTGGATGCTGCTGACTTTACAGTAACAGGCACTGGCACAGGTTCAATATCTGGAGTAACAGGCACCGATACGTCATACACCGTAACAGTTACAGTAACTGATGTTGGAACCATCGGCTTGGATATCGCACCAGGACACGACATCAAGGATGCTGCAGACAACGATCTGACCGACCTGGCACCTACCGACAATGATGAGACCTACACAGTCACGGTGGTAGACAATACTCCACCACGTATTGCCTCCATACTGCGCCACACCCCTCTAACTGAATCCACATCTGACACTACCCTAGTGTTTGCTGTCACGTTTGATGAATCAGTCATCAATGTGGATGATGCTACTGACTTTACAGTAACAGGCACCGGCACGGGTACAATATCTGGCGTATCAGGTGATGGTGCATCATATCGGGTAACAGTCACAGTAACCGCTAGTGGAACCATAGGATTGGATATCGCATCAGGACACGACATACAGGATGCTGCAAACAACGGTCTGACTGACACGGCAGTGGTAGGCTCTAATGAGGCCTACCTAGTCAACCAGTTACCCGTACTGAATAATATCCCATCACAGACTGGAGATGAGCTTACACCCCTCACGTTCACTGCTGAAGCAACTGATCCTGATAACCATCCTCTGACATACTCCCTTATCGAGCCGATACCTGACGGTGCCACGATGGATGCCAACACCGGAGTGTTCTCATGGACGCCAACTGAGACACAGGATGGCATCCATACCATAACCGTACAGGTCTCTGACGGTAACGGCGGCGGCGGCGGCACTGACTTGCAGGATGTCCAGATAACTGTAACTGAGGTAAATCAGAATCCTGTACTTGATTCAATAGGTGGACAGACCATAGATGAGACAGACACACTCGAGTTTGATGCAACAGCCCGGGACGATGACATATACCAAGGCTCTCCTAACTCTCTGACATTCTCACTTGGTGACGGGGCAGACAGGCCACGCGGCACATCAATCACTCGGGACGGCTCGTTCTCTTGGAGGCCTGACCAGTCCCAGGACGGTGTATATTCCATTAATGTGACTGTCTCTGACGGCCAGGGCGGCACCGCATCCGAACTGGTATCAGTTACAATAAATGACATAGCTCCACGCCATGTATCTGTACGGGGCTCTGGTTCTTCTATAACGTTGGCATTCTCTGAGTCAGTCAACACCCGCGGAACAGACTCCAACGGATTTACAGTATCTTCTTCTTCTTCTGGTAATACAGTCACAGTGGAATCCATCACCGGAAGTGGCACAGACACCCTTACGTTACTACTTGATGGTCCACTGTCTCGTGGGGACATGCTCTCATACGACAGTAGCACAGGCGATATTGTAGACGAGTCAGGCAAACCTTTGGAATCATTTGTTGATGCGGCCATAATACTACTCGAGTCCAAAAAGTCAGGTACCGCACCACCATCTGTGGATACACTTGAGATAAACGGCCAGAGTTACAATGCTCAAAACAGGGTAAACCATAATGCCACGCCGCTGGAGGTTGTAGTAGACCAACCCATATCCATGAGTTTTACGGCACACGACAGACTTGACATACTCTACTTTGCAGTATACCTGAACCTTCAAGATGATGACACATTATACACGAACAGTGATACATACGTGGAATACAACAGAGGCCAAACCAACATAGTTGATCCTCAAAACCTGTTGTCAGATGCCTCACTTACCGTATCAACTGACCCTGATGATTCCACTGAGAAGACAGTAACACTTGATATCACGTTTGCAGATGCGATAGGGAATACCAATATGGTAATCAGGACTTGGAACGCAGACCACAAATCTTCAATCGTCATAATCGTTGATGCGCTAAATGTCATACCTGTGGAGGTGGACCCAGAGCCCCAAGTAACAGTGGTGGACCCAGAGCCACGGTTACCTGCAGTACCTAGTCCAGAACTTGGGACTGAGACTTTTGCAGATGACTTTGACTATGACCGTGCATTGCTTGTACTGCGCATGTGGTCCGGATTTGAATCTGAGATAGCAGACGACGGCCAATTGCTAGCTGTCATGGGCCTGAGTTACCTGGGAGCAGACATACCTGCCTGGGTCATGACTGATCTTGCACCACTGGTGGTAAAAGAACTGATAACCCTAGACGAGTTTAGGGTTGCGTTAGAGTATGTGATGGGGAACACCTGAAGCATCTATAATTTTTACACTTAAAAATTAGGGAGATTTCAAGTTACTCTTCAATTCGGGAGATAACACTGTGTTTATTTTTAAGACTGTTAAATTAGGGATATGGATTACGGTCTGTTTTAAGACTGTTAAATCTACGGACTGTTAATTTAGGTGGATGAATAAGTGGATCAGGTTCTGTTGCATTCGCGCGTGGTAATTTCTCCTGTTGCGTGTCGAGGGGTTGAATCCTTTGAGATTTGACTTGATAACAAGGCATTTTCAGGTTTCACCATGAAAACTTTTAGAGCACACATAGATATTTGCGTCGTTAACTACGCATATCATTACCATAATTGTCATGTGTGGTTGTACAATCAAGACTGAAAGCGTGCATTTGCAATATTGTATGTGTGCATGTAATATCTACTTTATATTGCCAAGTTTGCTTAATTTGGGAATGGAATCGGCTAAATTTTGGGTACAATTTCATCTCCAAGTACACAATTATGTATATATACAGTTATGTATATATACAATTATGTACATTATCTTGTATGAGTAAAAGTACTATTATCCCAAAGAGAAAGATCCACAGCCCCAATCTAGATACGGTACAGATGATAGAGCAAACAATAGAATCCCACCACGATTTTAGAACTGTGACAGAGCTGTATAATGCACTGCCACGTGGCGTGCAACATGCCACATTCAAGAAAGTTTTGGCATATCTGGAAGAATCGAACAAAATAGCATATGATAAGAACGGTGCAGTATTCTGGATATTTGCAAAAAACAAGTCAGGGTTAGTTGATTTGGAAAAGAGCTCAATTCCATTGAAATAGTCAGTAACCGAACATGGGAATATGTTGATGTCTTGTCCAACGGAAAAATTATCGTCAAAGCAAACAGTCAATCAAAACAGATGTAATGGACCGGGCGGGATTTGAACCCACGACCTTTGCGGGAGTTGACACTCCTTACGCAGTGTGAGTGCGTCATCCAAACCAAACTAGACGACCAGTCCAACATTGATACCAAAAAAGGTATTTTTTTGTCTTTAGGTTCAGTTATATCGTAATTACCTTGATCTTTTATACAATCCATAACAACTAACTGCATGTCTACTCTTCCTCCTCTTCTTCAAGAGTTTGATGCTGTAATTGACAAGATGAATCTGGCATTTGAGTATGCTGATAACTTGGGACAATACGTTGATGCAGCTAAAATCTTATTTCAGATGAATAACCAGCTACCTGAACATCTCCAAATAACTTTTGAAGAGTTGGAAAGCAAAGATGCTGCAAAGTCATTTGTACTACGTTACCATGACGAGCTCAAATCGTTAATTACAGATTATAGACAAGAATTGGCGAGTTGCTAACTGGTTACTTTTTGATACCTAGGTTTCTGTTCTTTAGTCTCAGGTATGGATTTCTGCATTTTCTGCATCGTGTTGCCTGAATATCATTTCTGCAACCACATTTGAAACATATTTTCATTACAAGACGCGCTTGCTGTGCTATTCGTTTCTTTTCTGGGTCAGTAATTGGCATTAAATATCACTCGGGTATCTCTCTTTTATTCTAATCGGATTTTCTCATCTTTCCTGCAAGTAGCATGGGCACTTGAACAGGTCTCTTTGCTACAGGAATGTTTGCCTTGTTGAACATTGATATCTTGGATTCAGCAGATCCATAGTTGCCCATGACAATTGCTCCTGCATGACCCATCCTCTTCTCTTTAGGTGCTGCTCTGCCTGCAATGTATGCTACTGTAGGTTTGTTAAAGCCGGAATCTATGATTTTCTGGGCTAAAATCTCTTCAGAATCCCCTCCTATCTCTCCTACTATTACTAGACCCTCCAACTCTGAGATGTCTTTTATCATGTCAAATGCATCAATGAGTCTTGTGCCATTTATCGGATCGCCTCCGATTCCAATTGTAATTGCTTGTCCAAATCCTGCATTTGTGAGAGAATCTGAGATCTCGTATAGTAATGTTCCACTCTTTGATAGTACTGCTATGTTACCTGCCTTGAAAGGTGTCGGCGGCATAATCCCTATCTTGATTAATTCAGGAATCATGACTCCCGGCGTATTTGGTCCAACAATTATTGCCCCTCTCTGATCTGCTAAATTCAATACCTCCATGGTGTCTCTAATTGGAACATGCTCTGGAATTGCGACTAGCAGTTTGATTCCGGATTCTAATGCTTCTTTTGCCGCTCCTAGGAAATACTTTGCTGGAACAAACATGATTGAAATCTTTGCTCCTGTTGCATCTACTGCTTGCTGCATTGTATCGTATATTGGAACCTTGTCTTCAAACTTTTGGCCTCCTTTGCCAGGTGTTACTCCTGCAACTATGTTTGTGCCATAAGTCATCATGTTTCTTGTGTGTAATGATCCATATGCTCCTGTGATTCCTTGCACAATTACCCCTTTTTTTTGGTAATCCTCGTCACTTGGGACTCCTTTGAGTTGTGCAAAAATATCAGTCATCTCTTTACTCCCATCACTGCAGAGTTGATTGCGTCTTCTACTGAATCAAATATCTTGGTTCTAGACCCATCAAGCATCTCTTTTGCTTTATCTGCCTCTGTACCTTTTAATCTTGCAAATACCGGCAGATCGATTAGATTAGTCTCATATGCTTTAAGAAATGCTTCTGCAACTACCGTGGTCTTTACAATCCCACCATACAGATTCACAAGAATTCCCTTTACCCTGCGTATTTTACTAATTAATGTGAGTGCTTCGTATACTGATTCTGCCGTTGCACCTCCTCCGACATCTAGGAAGCATGCTGGTTTGCCACCATTATCTGATAACATATCTAGTGTAGACATTACAAGTCCTGCTCCGTTTCCAACTACTGCAATATCTCCATCTAGTTCTACTAGTGAAAATCCGCTCTTTTCTGCCCGTTCTTCAATCTCTGACTTTTCTTGGTATTTTTGTAATTCGTCATGTCTAAAATTGCTATTATCATCTGTTACAAATTTTCCATCAAGGGCCATGACTGAGTCGTCTTGCATGATGGCAAGTGGATTAATCTCTGCTAATTCTGCCTCTTTCTCAATAGTAAGTTTTGATAGCTTCATCAGAGTATCTACAAACCCTTCTGCGGTGCTACTACCTTGCAGACCCATCTCTTGGGCTACCTCTTTTGCTAACTCTTCTGATACGTGGCCTAGACCTACTTCTTTGATTATCTGATTCTTTACTGATTCAATCTCGACTCCGCCTTCAGCTGATGCAATAATGGTGTAACATCTCTTTGAACGATTCAAAAACAAAGAAAGGTACAGCTCTTTTTTGATATCTGCCATCTTTTCTAACAGGATTGCTCTTGCTTTCTCGCCTTTAATCTTCAAATCCATCACTTGTGGGTATCTTAGCTCAAATTCATCATCATTTTGACATTTTTGAATGCCTCCGGCCTTTCCTCTTCCTCCAACTGGCACTTGAATCTTGATTACAAACGGATATCCCAACTCTTTTGCATGTATTCGCCCTTGTTCGATGCTCTTTGATGCCTTGCTATCAAGAAGGTTGATCCCATACTCTCGAAATAATTCTTTAGCTTGAAACTCTAATAGGCGCATCCATATCTTTTGCATTTTACGGCATTTATTAACGGTTCTGTGAAGTTATAGGTATCTGTTGATTTAACAGGTTATATCCTCCTATCACTTGACTTTGACATATCGACTATCTGGATTACCGGTATGCAGGGTTCCATCATCGCCGGTTCAAAAACACCGGACTGCGCTTCACCTATGTCATCTCTACTATCCCTAAACCTAGGAGACGGTTTGCGTGATATGTTCATGGCAGCTACAATGTCTCTATCCCTGTACAATCCGCAATTATTACACGACATTTTACGACTGTGTTGCATGTCCTCTTGGAGTTTCTTTCCGCATCTTGGACACGTCTTGCTCGTGTTTTCTGGGTCTACATATTCGACTGGTGGGAGCCCGACCCATTGGGCTTTGTATTCTATTTGGCGTTGTAATTCGTAGCATTGCCAAGGTCTCTATAACTTTACAGAACCCTTGAACAAAGCAATTAACTAACATAATCTTGTAAAACAGTTGTTGAATAACATGCTCTTGTTATTTGTGTTAGTCTTGTTTCTGACTCCCCTCGCAGTCATTGAGGTTATGGGCGATGTCATTATCAATGAGGTCGAACTAGGTCCGATTCAAGGAGATGCCCCCTGGATAGAGTTGTATAATCCTGACACTTTGCAGGCATCCTTGGAAAATATAGAATTACACTTATATCATAACAATGCTATCCGCATTCCCACTGTTATCTCTTTTCCAGAGGGTGCCCTGATTGAATCAGAAGAATATTATCTGGTATTCCTAGAAGAGGAACCCACACAACATTTCATTAATACACATAATGTTACTATTATACTGTTAGACAAAACAGCAGGACAGATGGATGTTATCATGGGATTAGGGGATGTGATTGCAGATGACAAGACATGGCAACGTTTCCCTGACGGTGTAGATTCTGATGCATTTAGGGATTGGACTTTTAGAACTGCTACCCAAGGGCAAGACAACGGCAATCTAGGTCAACTAGTAGCAGAATGTTCCTTGGATCCTTTCTGCTGGGGGCCATTGGATGTGTTTTTTCACAACGAGCATCGTGTCACAGTTGATGATCGTGTATTTTTAATTGAAACATTTTATGATACAAAAAGAATAGATGTGGATTTTATTCTGGACGAAAAAAAGATTACAATATCGCAAAAACCTCCAAATTTTGCACAGGCGCAGACTCGTTCATCATTTATGCATGTGACAATCCCTGACGAACTTTTAGGCGGTACATATTCTGTTTTTGCAGATGGCAAGCAAAAACCATTCCATGTGATAAGTGATCGACTAAACAACCGCATAATTATCAATGACATAGGTGATTCAGATGTCATAGAGGTTGTTGGAACTCTGGTCATTCCTGAGTTTACCGTAGGAGTAATGATTCTTGTTATTGCTTTAGTCTTCTCTGTATTTGTTACCCGTAGATGCTGCTATGCCTCCAAACTTGGCAGCAGCAGTGTTTAGTGTATAGTGTTGGTTATGAACTGGCGTATAACGCTTCAATGCTTATTAATTGTATGACATTTATCACAACGATGAGTGAATCTGATGATGTCGATGCGCATGACTCTTTACCTGACTCTGAATCAAAAGATACTGTAAAAGACAGGTCTACTAATGACTCTGACTCCTCAGGAGATTCTAATGACTCTTCTTCATCTTCATCCTCATCGTCATCTGCCTTGCCACCTCCGCGCATCATGTCGGGATTGTTTGGAATTCCAGATACCATAAGGACACTAAGTAACATGGGAGTTGCCAAAACCAAGGTAAACCCCGCGCAGGGCATTCTTATGGGGTGGCAATCCATGAGCTATCTTGCATTTGCAGCTTTTTTTTCATGGATGATAATGGCTACGGTAGCACCGGATCTATCTCCGGGACTTGGAAAATTCCTAATGTTTGCAGTGTTTGGTTTTTCTGCTCTTACTCTTGTGATCATCTATGGTTCTAATCTTGTAACAGGTGATTATATGACTGCTGGAATATCGCTGATGAGTGGTCAAGCCAAGTGGCGAGAGGTATTGTGGCAATGGTCTATTACTCATTCTGGACACTGGATAGCTGGATTTGTAGTCTCGTGGATGATAGTTATCGGCGCAGGTCAAGCAGGCCATGCCGGTTCTGCGCTTATGGAGTTGCTGGCAGGTATTGGCAATACCAAAGTTAATGTACTTGAATGGGATCAGTTGTTTTTTAGAGGGATTTTTGCAAATTGGATGATTGGTATGGGTGTGTGGGGGGCGTACAGAACCCAAGATATGGTAGCCAAGATCTTTTTGATTGGCATCCCTGTATCACTATTCTTTGCCATAGGATTTGAACACAGTATAGTGAACCACTTTGCATTGTCTGCAGGAATATGGGCAGGCGGTGATTACACTTGGGGAGAGGCGTGGCTCAAAAATCTTGTTCCAGTCACATTGGGCAATATCATCGGCTCGATGATATTACAAGGTATGGTGTATTGGTATGTCAGTGGAATGCAGACATGGGTCGGACCAGGCAAATGGAAAAAACCACATGGGACATACAAGGACCTGGTAAGAGCACTTCGAGATACGGGCTCCCTTATGATATTCTTTGTAGGAATGGCTCCTCTGATGGCAGGCATGATATTTTTCTACGGCGTAGAACCTCTCTTGGGAATAGACCCTGGCACTAACAATCAAAACTGGATAGAGCCGATCGGAATCGCAATTTACTTGGTAATTACTGCACTTATTGTGAAATGGGTTCTAATGCCTCGAAGACCATGGTATAAAATTCCTGATAATTAGAATTTTAGCGCCTTGACCATTCTGCAATATTCAGATAATGTTTGGCATATAATCAATTCATCTTGTTAGATGAGTTCTGTTCAGAAAATCAATTGTAAAGACTTGATGACGCCACTCTATAATGATATTTTGGAAAATCAAGCTGTTACTACATATCATCGTTGTAGGAGAATTGTAATGTTATTTTTGTTTAATCTTGTTCTGAAATGCTAAAAAAATTTTATAATGTTAATTATGCACAAGGCCCAATTATGATATGTAACATTGTAAAAATCATTTTTTGTAGACTTGGGAGCGACGTTTTATTTTGAATACATACAAAATGAGTTTGTCGTTTATGACATGCACAATCCCCCGATATTGTCCAATACGAAATTTGTAAAACGGTGAGTTTGTCATCTTTTCAAGTAACCCATATGGATCCAATGCAATTTTATCCATCAACAAGATTACTTTTTTTGCAATGTCTGGATCAACGTGATCCAGATCTTTTTGGGCTTTGCCAGAATAGATGACCTTCCAAACAACTGTCAAATTACAATCCGTATTTTTTTTTCATCTGCTCTTGAGTCATGTAGTGACCTTGTTCAATGTCTGCAACTGATGCTTTTATCTCAGCAATGTCATTTTCTGTAAGTAGTTCTTCATCCTCTTCTTTCTGGTGTTTTAGAACTCGATTAATCATTTTCTCCATTGATTCACCGGGATAGTTCTTGAATTTCTCCCACTCTTCTTTTGACTTTTTTGATACGGCGATACTGGTTTGTTCCATGTATATCTATAGATAGATATATTATTTAATGATTTTTTGGAAAAAATCTGTTTTACGCCTAAAATCTAAACCCCATTTATCAAAGCCAAATTTCATGCACAAAATCAGTTTGTCAGATTACCGATTTAGTTTTTGGGGATACCGCAAATTCTCTTGTAATGTTTTGTGCAGATAGCATACTGTATCAATGGGAACACTACGTCAAGTTACCAGAACTGTTTTTTGTACTGTCTGGTTTTAGGAGTACTTTGACCTGTGACTATGCCCCCCAATTAGTTGATGCCTTGTCTGTACGATTTTCCATCACTTGTCTCAAGTTCTCATACTCGTAAATTGTAATCTCTCCCTTGGCAAGTCTAGTGTTAAGAATTTTTAACGCTTCATCAAGTCCAGGTGTATTGTCAGGTTTCTTTGTTGGGGTTTGCAGTTCTTCCGTCTGATCGTCTATTTTTATCTCTTCTCCATTACTTTTGCAGACTATCCATCTTCTATCTTGGTTGGTATCAAGTCTTGCAACAAAGGGTCTCTGTTCTGATGCCGCATACAAGATGGTTACGGATTTTTTAGGATCTTTTGAAAAGGTAACGCTTGATCCCTGTGACCCGGAAGCAAAAGCAGCACAACCTAACTTTTCTACAACTAGAGATGGTTTGAGGTCTATTGAGTTAAATTGGACTATTGTTTGATTACTAGAGTTTTTGTTATCAAATTGGAACATGGACAAATATGCATCGTGCTCTGTTGTAGTTGGTTGTTGTTGCTGCTGCTGTAATGGCTCTAGTACAAACCCTTTGGTTGTCGTTTTTTGTCTTTTGACTGATCTTGTGAATCTTTTTGTATCAAAGTGTTCCTGCATTGTAAATGCAGAACATCTCATTGACTCCATGACTTTGTCTCCCTTGAGAACAACAGTTATCTTGTTTGGAAAGTTCTTCTGCAAGTCAGGATTATCAAATTGGGCGTTGTCTTCTCTATCGAATTTACAGTCATAGATTGTGTAGATTTTTACCCCTTCTTGTACTACTGGCTTGCTGTCCATGCAGTCAATAAAGCTTTGACTTAGTCTTACCGTGCCTTTCCACAGGATATCGACTCCTTCACGCTCACTTGTAATATCATATTTCAATCCTAAAACAGGTAACTTGTATTTGGTATTTAAAAAATTATTTTCCTAGTCAAAACATCGGTGTTTGAGAATATCTGTATTCTCGTAAAACAACAAAATACTAAATCTAAATATATCATAAAACAAAAATACACAAGGCAGTTACGTGTCTAAAATACAACATATAAACAGAATACGCGGTTTGAATCATACGCCTGTGCAGATAACGCACATATTTTGCTATATTGTTGATTTGTACCAATACAATTTTAACTTGATAATGGTAAATTGTTGTTATCTGTTGAAGAAGAAGCATAAAACCCTTCTGTATTTTGTCCTTCCTGTGCTTGCATTTGTATTAATTCTATCAAATATTTTTTTCGGGCATCTTGTATCTGACTCGATATACGATCAAGACATAAACAAATATTCCATCTACGTACATCTACAAGAAGAATGGAACAGCCGCCCTGGAAATATTCTATTTGATATAACTAATGTATGGGATGGTTCTCCTAGTCTTGATGGTGATATCAGTCTTGAAGATCCATTCGACATATCCTCATTACAAGTTTACAATACAAATCAACTACAACATCAACATGGCAAAGCATATGTGGAACTGAAACACGAATTCAGTGACTGCGAATCAAGTTGGAAGCCTGTATTGTATAGATATGCCGTTGATGCCGCTCGCAACAAAATTGCGTTGATGCAAGGTACCCAACTGTATGATGATCCATATATCTCGATTTTCCCTACAATCAAACACAAAGATCCGATAACAACTACATCATCATCATATGCCCAGTTTATCCCTATCTGTACTATGCATGAGGATGATGATGATGATACATCCTATGAATATTCCATATCAATTAATGACCCAAATTCTTGGTTTGACGTCTACTTTGTGCCATCCTCAAACCAGCTTGATAACTATCTTAACTCTGAGAACTTTTATTATTACCCTCAAGATGGATGCCATGTCACTGGTCATCAGAGCTTTCATGGGGTATGCGAGAATGTGGAACAAAATTCCGGTCTTCTAGTTGTCATACCTGATATATTAAAACAATCCTTGACTAAAGTAAAGATAAACCTTCATGAAACAAGATAACGCTTCTAGTTGTTAATCCATCCTAACTTTCTAAAATATGCAAACATGATAATCGCAAGCGCTGCAGATACTGCAATCACGATTATAAAGGTTGTAAACGGTCCCAAGAACAAGGGGATGCTATCATTTGCTCCTCCAGGCAGATTAACATTCATTCCGTAAAATGTCCCGGTCACTGTTGCAGGTATGCCCAATGTAAAGATCATAGTAAGTACTGCAAGTACCTTGTTTGTCTTTTCAGTACTGAGCACAAAGTCGGTATCTTTGTAAATTTCCATAGTCTCACGTGACTCCTCTAACGTCTCTATTACTTTATCAATATGATCAATTACGTCATCGTAGTATAATTTGAGTTCTTTATCTTTTTTATCTGAGAGTTTTTCTACATTCTTTGCAATCTCCAATACAAATCTCTTCAGTGGCGTTGCTATTCTTCTTAGTCTATTGATCTCTCTTCTAAGTAATGCGATACTTCTGGCTACCTGTTTCTTTTCATCAAACACCTTATCTTCCATCTCATCTAGATTTGCAATTATCTTCCTTGATGTGTGTAAAAGATCATCTACTAGCACATCTATTATCTCATGTAGTAGCAATCCTGAGGATTTTCCTAATAATCTGTCTCGTCTATCTTTGTCTGAATTTGTTCTACAAATGTCTACTAGCTCAACTAGAGGGTTAAGATCTCCCTGATGAACTGTGATTAGAAAATTGTTTCCCACAAATATAGATAGTTGACTATTTTTTGATATTCCTATCTTCTGGGCTAGTGGTGGAAAATGAAGAATTACAAAGAAATGATCGTCATAACTGTCCAATTTTGGCAGCTCAAACTTTGTCATGCAGTCTTCGATGTTTAATGCGTTAAAGTTATACTTTTCAGATAGTTTTTCAACATCCGTCCTATCTGGATTCTGTAGGTCTATCCATACAAATTTCTTACCTTGTATGGTCTCTATCTTGCTTGTTATTGGCTCCTCTACTGCCTTTTTGCTTGACCGCAACCTATTGGTAATGAATCCTTTCTTCAAGTTGAAAAATTATCTTATACAACAAATTTAAAGCGATCGCTTTCGTATTTTTAAATACTTGCCTGCTCTGGCATCTAAAACATCTTGTATCTTTGACTGTTTAGTGAGACACTTATACCCATGGGAGCATATAGTTTATTCCAGCCCATGTGATTGCTATAGTTATTCCCATACTAACCCACCATAAACGCATATCTTCACTTTTATTTAGTTAATAATAAATCTAATCTTGTATCTATGGGTCTTGCAGTCTATTAGATAAATATCCTTTTATCTTAAAGATTATTACTAGATACACGATCTTATCTTTTGTGGCCTTCGTAGTACAGTGGTTAGTATAGAGGATTGTGGATCCTCGGACAGGAGTTCGATTCCCCTCGAGGGCCCATCAATTTAATTAAAGTCACTTGCTGTGGTTGTAACTGGATTGTTGATGTAAAATTTAGGCGCAAATACCCTTCTACAAAATCTGCAAATAATCAATTTACCATATCTGAAATACGGTAATATGTTTAATAGTTATATGATGGGTATTCAGCTATGACAAAAATCAAAAAAATTTTGATACTAGGTGGTGGATTTGGCGGAATCAATATACTAAAGTTTGCACAAAATAAATTCAAGCGTGACCCAAATATCAAAATCAGTATTGTAAGTCAGGATAACTATTTCGTTTATACTCCCATGCTGACACAAGTTACCTCTGGGCTTATTAACCCAAATGATATCACTGTTCCTATACGCAAATTATGTAAACAAGCAGAATTTTATCATGCAACTATCTCGTCTATTAATTTAAAAGAAAAACTAGTTACTATTACTAGAGCATTTGATGGCAAAGTGCATGCACTAGAGTATGACTATCTGGTGTTATCTTTGGGGAATATCGTCAATTTCTTTGGTAGTGAGAATATCGAAAAACATGCGTTTACTATCAAGACCGCAGAAGATGCTATGGCTATTAACCGCCACGTGATCAACATGCTTGAGAGTGCATCTCAAACATCCGATCAGTCCTTTCAAAAAAAATTAATGACATTTACTGTTGCAGGTGCGAGTTTTGCAGGTAGCGAAACCATTGGTGAGATAAACCAATTTGTTAGAGATTCTGCTAAACGTTTCTATCCTAATATTAATAGCGAAAACATTTCTATGAATTTAATTGCGTCCCGAGATTATATCCTGACTGAACTAGGCGAAAATCTTGGAAGAAAAGCTGGTAAATTCTTGTCTCAAGCAGGCGTCAACATATCGACTAATGTCAAGGTATCTGATGCTGGTGAAGATTTTGTAAAACTCACTGATGGTACGATAATTCCATGCATGACATTAATCTGGGTAACCGGATCAGTTATTCCTCCTGTCGTATCTGATATAGATTGTATACACGATAAAAATTCTAAACTTATAGTTGACCAGTATCTTCGACTGGTTGAACATAAAGATGTCTTTGCATTAGGTGATGCTGCGCTAATTATAGACCCCTTGAATGGAAAACCCTATCCGCCTACCGCTCTGCACTCCATTGGTGAGAGTGCCACAGTTGTACATAATTTACATTCTGAAATATATGATAAAGATAATCTTGAACCGTTTTATTTCAAGACCCGATATACAATGACTACATTGGGTAGAAAGATAGCTGTTGCTTTTATGCATGGTATGGACTATAGCGGATCTATTGCGTGGGTACTTTGGAGAACTTATTATTTAAGCAAATTGCCATTATTTGAAAAAAAATTCCGCGTTGGGAGCAGTTGGTTTATAGATCTATTATTCCCACGTGATCTAACCTTTTTTGGTAATGTTAAAACCAAGACTCTTACTCAAATTAATACAAGTTCGTCTAACCGACCTTCCGTTCGTGATTTTCTAAAAAACCTATAATCCATACTAGATGCTGTATTTGATTTTTAATTGTAATTGCTATCCTCTCAAATATCCAAAATTTTTAACTCTTACATGTTGTCTCTGTAATGTAGTAATACCAAATGACAAAAATCACTCTGTCACGATAAAAAGTACGCTAAACAATCTATTTTTTGCTCATTATACATTCGAATATTTTGCAAACGGATTTATCACAGTATTTCATTATGTTTGCTATGACACTAAAAAATGTAAAACCGTCATTAAATAAAATCGCAAAATCTCTTAACAAACGCCAAGATGCACGAGAGTTTCTCCTCAAAAATACTCGTGAAATAATTACTCTGTGTAGCAAATCCATTATCGCAGTTCATAAAGATGATTTTGCAACTGCCAAGAAAACTCTAAAACAAGCAGAGATACTCTTAAAAAGATATAGGAAAAAAACCCCGCCAGGACTAGATAGATATCTTGTCACTCCAGAACAAGAGTTTGTAGAGGCGTCATGTCTGATTGCAATAGTTGAACACAAGGTGATACCTTCTGATACAGCACTATCAGTAATGCCTGAATCATATGTTTTAGGGTTGCTTGATTGCATAGGTGAATTAAAGAGGCAAGTATTTGATAAAATTAGATTGGGTCAAACTGATGACGCTACTAGAATCTTTGATATAATGGAGAGTCTGTATCTACAACTGTATACTTTTTCACTGTATGACAAAATAGTAAAAGAGGCTCGAAGGAAGATTGACGTTAATAGAATTCTAGTAGATGATACCAGATCTGTAATTACAGAAGAGAAGCGACGAGCAGACTTGATTAAAATCTTGGAGAAGCTAGAATCTAAACAAGTTCATGCGGGCGATGGGATTTGAACCCACGAACTCCTGAGAGACTAGCCCCTCAAGCTAGCGCCTTTGGCCAGGCTGGGCGACGCCCGCATTGTAATTGGCTTGTATGGTTTTTATAATCCTTGATTACATTTTTGTACGTGTTAATTCCTGTTCGATGTCTGACATGTGGAAAGTTAATAGCTGATAAATTTGACGATTATCAAAGTAAACTCACTAACAATGAGGATCCTTCCAAAATTCTTGACTCCTTGGGGTTTGATAGATATTGTTGCAGAAGAATGTTGTTAACTACTATCGAGACGATACAGCAAGTAATACCATTTTACGAGGCAATTGAGAAGAGAAGGCAAGAAGTTCAATCTGAGTTAGAGTAACTTGGCTAAAATCTCCTCGATTGCAGGACACATTCTATACAACAGTCGTGGTAGCAAAACAATTGAAGTTGATATTATCTCAGATGGACAATTCCTCGGACGTGTATGTGCACCATCAGGTGCTAGTGTTGGAAAGTATGAGGCAGTTAGTTTTCCTGATAGCTGCAATACCCCTGAGACAAGTCTTCAAATATTACAAGATAACTCTCACAAGTTTATCGGTCTTGACCCGTCTGATATCAAAGGAGTGCACGACGTCTTAAAAGAGCTAGACGGCAACACTCAAAATTATTCAGGTATCGGCGGATCTCTTGCATTTGCAGTAAGTATTGCATCTGTAGAATCTGCATCAAAGGCATTAAACCAACCATTGTTTAAGACCATCTCTTCTAAATCATCATCATCACCATCCTTCAAATTTCCATTCCCTCTGGGCAATATTTTAGGTGGTGGAGCACACGCAGGTCCCGGAACTCCTGATATTCAAGAGATACTAATATGCGCAATAGGCTCTAAAACAATTGAGGATGCCATTGATGTCAATCTATCTGTGCACAAAGAATTGCGTAAAGTTATAGAAAAAGCAGATCCTACTTTTACAAACGGAAGAGGAGATGAAGGCGGATGGGCGCCAAAGTTAAACAATCAACAGGCATTAGAGATCTCAGCTAAGGCCTGTGAGAATCTTGGATATACTTTAGGACGTGAGGTATCTCTGGGTGTAGATTTTGCATCATCTACACAATGGAATGAAAACAAAGGACGATATGTCTACGAGAGAGCAGGCTTTGAGAACACTCCAGGAGAACAGATTGACTTTGTAACAGATGTTATCAAACAGTTTAAACTGATTTACGCTGAGGACTCAGTCCATGAGGAAGCGTTTGAGGATATGGCCGAGTTAACATCGCGATTTCCTAATACCATGATAACAGGTGATGACTTGACAGTAACTAACAAAGACATCCTAAAGAAGGCAGTCTCTGCTAAATCTTGTAACGCTGCAATTCTCAAGGTTAACCAAGCAGGCGGTCTTTATGACGCCTTGGAGTTTGCAGATGAGGCAGCGCAAAATGATATTAGGTTAATCACATCCCATAGATCTGGCGAATCTAATGACTCTCAAATCTGTCATATAGGCATTGCAACACACTCCAAGATGCTCAAAGTAGGTGTTGTAGGGGGTGAACGTGTAGCCAAGCTAAATGAACTATTACGATTATCAAGAGATGATTTAATATGTGGCATGACAGAGGTTTAAAATTATCATGAGCCAACAAGAAGCTGAAAAAAATGACATCAGAAAGATGGTTGTTACGACAGGGATTAGAGTAGGTACCCAAGTCAAGACCAAGTTTATGCGGTCATTTATCACACAAGCTAGTCTTGAAGGTTTGTACATGCTTGATTTGGATATTACATTAGAGAGGATTGACACTGCAGCCAAATTTATCAACAGGATGGGGCCTGAGAATCTTATTGTATGCTCTGGCAGACAGTATGCCGAGACACCAGTTGAAAAGTTTTGTGAGGCTTTAGGCTCAAAACCATTACTAGGACGATTTATGCCTGGTACCTTGACTAATCCATCATTACCTTATTACATTGAGCCAAAACTAGTGTTAATCTCAGATCCACAAGTTGATGAGCAAACCATTATTGAGGCAACAAACGCTGGAATTCCAATAATAGGAATTTCAAATACTGACAATATTACATCAAATTTGGATGTAATAATTCCTGCAAATAATAGAGGAAGAAAGGCACTTGCAACCATATACTGGCTATTGGTACGTGCAATCTTAATTCAGAGAGGAGAATTAAAAGATGACGAACCAATGAAACACGAGATAGACGATTTTGAAACAAAGATTACTGATGAGGACGTTGAATAGACTCTGTTACTCTTCCATATGTCTACTTGAAATCTAAATCATCGGCACCAGGTAAAGTAATTTTATTTGGAGAGCATTTTGTAGTGTATGGTATTCAAGCAATACTTTGCGCAATTGATAGAAGAGTTTATGTAACTGCCGAGCACACCAACGATAATAAAATCTCTATTGTTTCTGACGTTGGTAATTTATGCGTTTCCCCACATACACCTATATCTGAGATTGATTATCCACTAAAACCATTGTATTATCTTGCAGACAAGTTGATGCATGATCAAGATAATAATGGCTATGTAAATAATAATGATAATAAAAATAATATCAATGACGGTGATGATAACAACAATACTAACGGTAACACTAATAACAATACTCGTGACAGTACTAGCAACAATAACACTGGAATACGCATTACAGTAGAATCCGAAATTCCACTAGGTGTTGGTCTTGGCTCGTCATCTGCATGCTGTGTAGCAGGGGCAGCTGCAATCTCTGGATTGTTTAAACAAGCATCCAGAGAAGAGATTTTACATCTGGCAATACAAGCTGAGAGAACGATATTTGAGAATACATCGGGTGCTGATTGTACAGTGTGCACCTATGGGGGAATTATAACCTATGATAAGGAACATGGGTTTGCAAGTATCTCCCCCAAATCTACTTTTAATCTGGTAATTGCCAATTCAAATTTACAGCATTCAACAGAGTCTATAGTTGCAAATGTACGTCAGTTCAAAGACAGTAACCCTGAGCTGTTCTCTAGATTGTGCGATGATGAGGCCAAACTAGTACATGATGTGTTACAGTTGTTAAAAACAGGTAATGATATATCAGAACTGGGTCAACAAGTCAGGCGTAACCAAGAATATCTTGAGATGATTGGCGTCTCAAATGACACGCTACGAGACATGGTAAGGGTGGGTCAGACCACATCATTTGGCGCCAAACTTACCGGTGCTGGAGGGGGTGGATGTGTCTTTGCCTTGACTGATCATTCCAATATGCAGCGTACCATAAACCAATTTCAAGATGGTCGTTACAACTGTTTTTCAGTTGATATTGACTTTAAAGGGCTGGGTTCTGTGTAATCTTCGGGTGCTGATAACTGTGACTCAGTATATCTGCACTTAAATATCCTTGAATCACAATATAGCCGTTGAGGGCGATAAAGTCAATAGCACAAAAATATACACCGAATTCAGACCTCGTGGGTATGATGGTCACATTCACAGAGATGGTTAACTGCTGTATCAAGATAGGGTTAAAAGAAGATACCCATAACATGAAGCGATTGTCTATGCTGTGTTATCACGAATTGAGAAACTATGATATTTTATCATCATACAAACTCAATGCAATATCAAGAGCTGCAGGTATACTAGCTAACAGAAAACAATCCGTGAAACGTGGCATCAAAGTAAAGTATCCAACGGTAAAAAAACCATTTATCACAAACTGTTATGGAGTAAAACACAATGGTGCACTGTTGACAATTCCATACAAGAGTAGAAATTCTATCAACATCCTGTTAAACCAACACACACAAAAAATCCTGTCTGATCCTGCCTTGACAGTACGCTCATTTTCATTGACTGCCCTCAACATCAATCTCTGTGTTTCCAAAGAAACAGAACAAATAGAGTGTACCAAGACAGTGGGAGTAGACCGGAACCTTAGAAACGTCACCTGTGGAAATGAGGAAAAGGTAACATTCTACAAGACAAACAAACTGCTCTCAATCAAAGAGAACACAATACATGCTAGAGCTGGATTCCGCAGAAATGATCGCAGAAAGAAAGATCAGTTTTGGAAAGAGAGACAGAAAAGAATGACCAACAGAACAAAACAATACATCCACAAAATATCCAAAGATATTGTGGATAATGCAGTCAAAGAAAAAGCAGTTATTGTTCTAGAAAACCTGAAAGGAATTAGAAAACTATACAGGAAAGGGAACAGTCAAGGTAACAAATACAGACGCAGATTGAACGGATGGCAATTCTTTGAACTGCAAAGACAGATAGAATACAAAGCACAGTGGGTCGGGCTACCTCCAGTCGAATTTGTAGACCCAAAACGCACAAGCACGCAATGTCCAAAATGCGGAAAGAAACTCCAAGAGGACATGCAACACAGTCGTAAAATGTTGTGCAATAATTGCGGATTGTTCATGGACAGAGATGTAATTGCTGCCATGAATATATCACGCAAACTGTCCCCTAGGTTTAGGGATAGTAGAGATGGCATAAATGAAGCGAAGTTTGATACTTTTGAGTCAACGATGTCGGAACCCTGTACACCGGTAATCCGAATAGTCGATATGTCAAAGTCAAGTAATCATCAAGGTGTTACTTTACGTTGTTGAAACAATGTTTAGTTTTGGTATGAATAACATAAAAAACACCCGAAGATTACACAGAACCAAGGGCTGGATACTTTTTAATTGACGAGAATAGTCAAAACAACATGATTCTCATAAAGCTAGGTGGCTCAGTTATCACAGACAAGACTAAACCATTGTTTGCTAAACAGAAAGCGATAGACAATCTATGTAAGACTCTGAAAAAAATCAAAGAGCCTCTGATTATTGTTCACGGTGGCGGTTCTTTTGGACATTACTGGTCTGTCAAATACGATATGCATACAAAGGAGAAGCGTTATGATTTGCACGGTGTTGCAGTAGTCAAGAATTCCATGATCGAGCTAGATAAGATAATTTTAGACTCATTGCTGAAGAATAAATTACATCCGTACTCTCTTCCGCCCACTGATTTTATGTCCGGAGGCAAACCGATACCTAAAAAGATCAAAGAGATCTCACAGATTGCCAGCTCTGGTCTGATTCCTGTAACGTATGGGGACGCATTGTGGTATGGGAAGAAAAAAACATACATCCTGTCTGGTGATAAGATAATGACACATCTTGCAAAAATCATAAAACCAAGATTGTGTATATTTGCGCTAAACGAAGATGGCTTGTACTCTGATTTGGAGTCAAAGACGCTAGTCTCAGAACTAGATGCCAGTCTACGCAATGTACTCTCAAAAAATGATGATATTGATACTGATCCTGTCATGGATGTCACCGGAGGAATGACTAGAAAGGTAACTGAAGCACTAGCAATCTCAAAGATGGGTGTTAACGTGTTCTTTGTGAATGGAAATAAGCCTCAAAGGATTATTGGGGCTGTTGCAGATAAAAAATTTAAAGGTACACTGTTTAGAGGTAAGAAACATGTCTGACGAGTTTGTAATTCTGGTAGATAAACACGACAATCCTCTAGGCCTTGAAGAGAAGGTAAAATGCCATCAGCCAAATGGACTGTTGCATCGTGCCTTTACTGCGCTACTATTTGATAAAGATGGGGCCTTGGTACTCACTAGACGATCAAGCCAAAAGATGCTGTGGCCCGGTGACTGGGATGGTACATTTGCAAGCCATCCTAGAGAATCTGAAACATTTGTCTCTGCTGCAGAGAGGAGGATGCCTGAGGAGCTGGGAATAGCCCCTTCTATTACCGGACTAGATTATCTGCACAAGTTTGAATACCATGTCCCATACAAGGATATTGGTTCTGAAAACGAGATATGTGCTACCCTGATAGGCGTAATTGACAGAGATGCAAAACTAGAAACAATAAGAGGTGAAATTGACGAGATCAAGTGGATTACTGCCAGAGAACTATTGGCAGAATTAAAGAAAGATCCTTTGATTTACTGTCCATGGATGCTCGTTGCACTGAGATTGCTTGATAGATCAGACGCACTATCGCTTCAAAAATACGAAAATGTTTTATCGACATGGATAAGTAGTGAAATTCATGACTCTTTACGTGATGCAATCAGAGCTCATATGTCTGATGATGATTGGAGGTTGGTAAGTAATGCAAAAGACTGATTCTGTTAAAAAGAATGCAGATATCATAAACAAGTATCTGAACTCAAAACTAAAAGGAGAACCAAAGACACTCTATGACGCTGCAGGACATCTAATATTCCATGGTGGAAAGAGACTCAGACCATACATGGTAATTAAGAGCTGTCAAATCTTCAAAGGCAGAACATCTGATGCGATACGCGCAGCAGCTGCCATAGAGATGATCCACAACTTTACTTTGGTTCATGATGATATCATGGATAATGATGAGATGCGTCATGCTGTATTGACTGTACATACTAAATTTGGAATACCTACTGCAATTTTGGCAGGCGATGTACTCTTCTCAAAAGCGTTTCAAACTCTCAGTTACTCAAAACTGTCTTCTGAGGCAAATATTAGATTGGTCTCCATGCTTGCTGAAGCATGTGTTGATGTGTGTGAAGGCCAACTGCTTGATATCCAAATGGGTGAAACCAAAAAAATTCCGACCCAGAGTCAATACATCCAAATGATCTCAAAAAAGACTGCTGCATTGTTTAGTGTGTCATGTGCAATGGGCGCAATATGCGCAACAGATAACAAACGGGATATATCAAATCTTGTATCTTTTGGAAAGAATCTAGGAATTGCCTTTCAGATTACTGATGATATTATTGGGGTTGTCGGCGACTCTAAAATCACTAAAAAGCCTGTAGGCAACGATCTGAGAGAAGGTAAAAAATCACTTCCTATACTATTGGCAATCAAGACTGCAAAAGGCAAGGATAAAAAAATAATTCTACAAGCGTTTGGGAATCCCAAGGTATCCAAAAAACATCTACATGATGCAGTTGATGTTATTCGTTCCCTTGGTATAGACCAGATTGCCAGAAAAGAGGCCCTGCGATATGCCAACAGAGCCAAGCGATCACTATCAGCATATTCGGGTACTGCAAAGGCAGATCTGGTAGCATTACTTGATTTTGTGGTTAACAGAAGTGTCTAAGTAGCAGTGAGAAAGAATATGGATGATAAACTACAAGACGAACATCAAGAAAACCGGCTACAGTCAGACCCGGAACAACAGCCGCAAAAGCCCAACGTCCAGGATCAATTAAAACAAGATATTCTGCGCCTATCCCTTCAAAATGCATTTGAGCATGGTGGCAGAACTCGAGATAAGATAGTCTTGGGTAAGCTTCTTGGGACTCGTCCTGAATTTAGAGACCAGGTGTCTCATGTTGCAGGAATCATATCTGAGATCGTTTTAACCGTCAACAATTTATCGTTACAAGAACAGGAAAAAGAGATTCAAGACAGTTTCCCTGAACTCTTGGCACCAAAGCAAAAGATAATTCAGCGAGAGGGTCTTCCGGAATTAAGGGATGCAAAGCAAGGAGCAGTTGTAACCCGGTTTCCTCCAGAACCTAATGGTTATCCTCATATCGGTCATGCAAAAGCTGCTATCATTAACTCTGAGTATGCAAAGATGTATGGTGGCAAATTTATCTTGAGAATGGACGACACCAATCCTGAAGCAGAAAGAATGGAATACCATGCAGCCATCAAAGTTGGGCTTGAGTGGCTGGGAATTAAGTTTGATATCGTAAAAAGCACATCTGATGATATGGAGTTATTTTACGAGAAAGCTCTTGAATTAATTAACTCGTCTAACGCATACGTATGTACATGTAAACAGGATACCGTACGTAATAACCGACAGGCAAAAAAAGCATGTAAATGTAACATGGTTAACAGTCTTGATAAAAATATACAAAACTGGGAAAAGATGCATAGCAAATTCAAGCCGGGAGATGCCACATTGCGATTTCGTGGAGATATGCAAGCAGATAATGCCGTCATGAGGGATCCGGTTCTGTTTCGAATTATAGATGGAAAACACTACACATTGGGATACAAGTATAGGGTCTGGCCTAGCTATGATATGGCAGTTGCGATTGAGGATAGTGTCGATGGTGTGACGCATGCTTTTCGTTCCAAAGAGTTTGAATTAAGAGCAGAACTAATTGATGCTATTTTGAATGCGTTGAACATGCGAAGACCGATTCAAGATTTTTTCTCTCGATTGGAGTTTAAAGGAATGCCAATATCAAAACGAATTCTTAAACCTTTGATTGAAGAGCGTAAAGTTTCATGGTATGATGATCCAAGATTGCCCACTCTTGAAGGGCTACGCAAAAGAGGAATACAGCCTCAAGCAATTAGACAATTTATTCTGTCACTAGGATTAACTCGAGCAAACACTCTGGCGCCATTTGACTCGCTTGAAGCCTTTAATCGAAAAATTATTGATTCTACTAGTGTGCGATTATTCATGGTAAAAAATGCAACCAAACTAACTGTAAAGAATCTGTCACTGTCTTCTGTCGTCATACCCAACCATCCTATGCACGCTACTTTGGGAAATAGAACAGTAGAAACTGATGGAGATCTTTACATATCTGACGACGACGCACAAAGCATAAGAGATGGTACTAATACACATGTCCGTCTTTTAGGATTGGGTGATGTATCCATCACAGATAGTGATGGTTCTATATTGCAGGGTGAATTTATCGGCGATTCTGATAAGTCGGATATCCCAAAGATTCAATGGGTCCCTCAAAAGACTGCGCATCAAATTAGTGTCATGGTGCCTAAAATATTATTTAACGGTGATCAATTCAATTCTGATAGTTTGGAAGAGTTGAATGCCTATGTCGAACCCCATTATCTACAATTAAAAGAAGGATCTCTGATCCAATTTGTTAGGTTTGGCTACTGCAGAAAAGATTTACAAAATAGGGCTATTTTTACCCACAAGTGATGAATTATGAAGATAGCAAGATTGTTGCATGAAAATAATGAGACATACGGTTTTGTAAATGGTACCAATGTATCTACAAAAGATGAGCTAATCTATCTGACAGGAGTACCTCTTCCTCACAACGTAAAGGACTTTCTATTTGATGGATGGTACAACGAAGTTAAAGACCAGGTCAATGACTTGCCATACAACGATCCTCTCTCAAAGTATCAGATATTAACACCAATTAAAAATCCCAGCAAGGTAATCTGTCTTGCATTTAACTATCTGGACCATGCCAAAGAACAAGGCTTAGAGACCCCTCCCGACGATCCTGCAATAGTCATAAAGCCACGTACTGCGCTAACTGGCACAAATTCAGATGTTATATGTCCTGACTTTGTTACTCAGCTTGATTATGAGATAGAGCTAGCTCTGATTATTGGCAAGGATTGTAAAAATATCAGTCCTGAGGACGCATCAGATGCAGTCTTTGGCTATATGGTGTTTAATGATGTATCTGCACGCGATATTCAATTCAAAGACAAGCAATTTACTAGAGGAAAGGGTTTTGATTCATTTGCCCCGTGCGGACCATGGATAACGACTGCTGATGAGATTGCTGACCCTCACAATCTCAAGATGACTACTAGACTTAATGGGAATGTACGCCAAGATTCATCTACTAGTAACATGTTTATCAAAATTCCCGATATTGTCTCAAAACTCTCCCAAGTTATGACTCTGGAGAAGGGAGACGTTATATCCACTGGAACGCCTGCTGGGGTAATATTGAACAGTCCGAATGCCGTATTTTTGAAGAGCGGGGATGTAGTTGATCTAGAGATTGAGAACTTGGGTACCTTGCGTAACACTGTAAGATTTGTATCCTCAGATTAGACATATGGAATCTGCGCAGTCAATCATACTTATTTTGAATTTTGATAAATAACCGATCTTGTATTCTGGCAATCTATTTTTAATATATTGTGCTGTCCTAAAATCTAATTTGATCTAGTATGCGGTTTTACCCTTGTTGATTGGCGTAATCAAATCATATATACTGTCAAGCAAAAGTTCACGAGATCAAATTTATCTAATAGAAACACTACGTTAGATCTCAAATCCGTATCCAGTCGTTGATCGCTATGGTAACAGTGGAATCATTATGCAAAACTATCTTGCTTCCTGAACTCACGTTGCATATGTTTGATTTTTTTTGCCATCTGTCATCTGGACTCTAGCATGTATAATACTGTCATTTACTGTAGAATCATATCGGGTATCATCAACTGTACATGTATTTCTAACCGGCTGACGTATAGCATCTGTAGTTGTACGGCTGTTCATTGTAATCGAAGCATCACGATTGTTCTGTACAATTATCCGGCTTGTTTGCACTCAAAGCATGTAGGTTTACAAGCCTGCTGTATGATCTTGGAGGGGGCAGACTAGGAGTACATTTTTGTCTCCTCATCATACCATAAAACCTATATTTATTAGGAGATTTACTCTAGATAAAGAGAATAATGACAAATAAATACAAACGTAGTCTATCAGATAAAGAATCAAGAATATTAACAGAGCTAAGTTATAACAGCAAATCAGTATTCACAACAAAAGATTTAAAAAAATATGTAAAAGATACCAAAAATTTTCTGCACCATCTTGTAGAAAAAAAATGGATCATGAAAATACGAAAAGGAACATACATCATAATACCATTGAATGCAGGTGAAAATGGATCTGAAAGTTATACACTGCATGGTTTTGCAATAGGTTCACTTCTTGCATCACCATCATCATATTATATTGGATATTTGAGCGCATTAAATTATCATGGATTAACTGATAGAATTTCATCACATGTACATATAGCAACAACAATAGCAAAACGTTCACAAAAAATATTTGATATAAAGTTCAAATTTATTACCATACATTCTCAAAAAATGTTTGGTACCGAAGAAAAAACAATTGACGAGATAAAAGTAAAAATATCATCGCCTGAAAAAACTATTGTAGATTGTTTAGATCATCCAAGATATGGTGGAGGCATAGAAGAAATTGCTAGAACTTTATTTTTTTCTAAAAATGAAATCAATGTAAAAAAACTAGTAGATTGTGCAAAAAAAATGGGGAATAACACTATAATCAAAAGATTAGGATACATATCAGAAATAATTGAATGGAAGGAATGTTTAGAATTGTTACAGAATATTAAATTAAAAAATGGTTATTCGCTTTTGGAACCAACAAAAACAAAAGAAACAAGAATAAAAATTAAAGAGAGATGGAAACTAAGAATAAATACTCAATTAGATCCAAAAGGATTCGTTCAATAATGATTGAAAAACAAGAATTAGTAAAGGAAGCTGCAGAACAAGGTTTTCCAATAGATATGATGGTAAAGCATTACGTATTAGGATGGATATTACACGGAATATTTTCTACATCCATATCAAATAAATTGGTATTCAAAGGTGGAACTGCACTATCAAAAATTCATTATCCAAACAAATGGAGATTATCAGAAGATTTAGATTTTACAGCATTAAATGGAGAAGGATTTGAAACATTCGGAAAAACATTGCAAAATGAATTGCCAAAAATAATAAAAAAATCTTGTAATTTAGATATTAGGCAAAAAGGAGATCCATACATAAATCCAAAATTTATACGCACTAGATTTTCATATAATGGCAAAATAGGTACGGGAACTGTAAAAATTGAGATTACATTAGAAAACACAATAGGAGATATTGAAGATAAGAAATTATTCAAAATTTTTGATTATCCAGATTTAATGGTGAAAGTATATTCGATTTCAACCATTTTAGCAGAAAAACTTTGTGCAATTATAGAAAGAGGTTACATAAGAGATTACTATGATGTATGGCGATTGTTAAAAACAGAAGAAATTGACAACGATAAAATAAAAAAATTGTTTATAGAAAAATTAAAACTTAGAGGTGCAGAATATACAAGCGTTAAACAATTTTTTCCTGAAAACATTGTTGAAAAGTTAGATTTACAAAGTGAAGAGGGTCTAATATGGTTGAAAGATGAAGAGATCCCAACAATGGCACAAATGATAAAAGAATTAAAAAAATTGTTAAAACAGATACTCTAACGCTTATTTATGAATCTCAGTATTTAGTCTGTAGATTCTAAATAGATTTTATGGAATCCTCTGTCCTTCCTAATTTATCAGATATCGCTTTTAAAATTATTACATCTTCCTATTACAACACCGGAGCTCGGCGCGATCAAAGAATACCGGCAGCAGTCAAAGTGTGATATGCTGGTGTCAGAGTATTATGCAACTGTAGAACAGATGCTCGATGCCGTATCAGAATATTTCAGGATGGTACGTCCCAGAATTAATGTAATGAACTACATCAGTAGAAAATCGTTCAACCTCAAGAACTTTTAACCGCTAGCATATATCTCATGCCCATCATTTAATTAATACACTACTCTGCAATTTCTTTTGTAGACCAATCGTTTTTATATATGTGGATGTTTTTTGACTTATTATTTCTTCTTGATTTAATTCTATTTTAATTATGCATAAATTTACATTTTATTTTTATTCTTTGTATTGCATAATGAGTGTCTATATATCAATACATTTTGACTATCTTTTGTCGCATTTGATATTAGATCAAGATCAAATTCTATATGTTCGAATATTTAATATTGTAAATATTAAACAGCGCGTCTAGTCTGTCTTGCTTTATTTATTTCATAATTTTGTTCTATGCAGATCGCATTATGGATATCTTTCTACTTTTAATTCTTATTTTGTACATTGATGAATTTTGTTAGTTTACATCTGTTATATGTTGTAACAACAATCGTAACTAGCATGTGTTAAAATCACATGACTTGTAACTATCTGATCTTGTATCTGGGTTTTCTAAAATGGCTATGGAAAAAAATATTAACTATATTTAGGTATGATTTCACATGGGTAAGATTATGGTTTGTAAAACAGCAGATGTGTCACCTGGTAGTATGATCAAGGTGTCAGTTGACGGGCGTGATATTTTAGTTGCAAATATTGATAATACGTATTGTGCGACAGACGATTCATGTACTCATGCAGGCGCCAGCTTGTCTGAAGGTAAACTAGACGGATGCACTATCACTTGTGGATGGCATGGGGCAGAGTTTGACTGTAAAACTGGAAAACTATCAAAATTCCCTGCCAAAATTAGAGATTTAACGTCGTATAACATTGTAGTCGAATCTGATAACGTCTATGTAGAGATGTAACTATATACCTCTAATTTTTAAGAAAAGGTGGAAAAATGCCAAGTGATATAGAAAATAAAGAATCCATGAAGGAAGCAATAGAGACACTTAATCAAATTGCTACAAGCAGTTCTACTCCCAAGACTATAAAAAAAGCGGTTCTTGATATGATAACCGATCTAAAGAGTGAAGAGTTTTCATTATCAGTTAGGGTCGCAAATACAATAAGCTTGTTTGATGATTTTACCCAAGATCCGAACATGCCTTCTTATGTTAGAACCCAACTATGGCAAGCAGTTTCAAAATTAGAGAGTATAAGAGAATAAATCCCTCTTTGTTTTCTTGGTATTTATGAGGATTGAAGAATATTTAGACACGCTTCCAACTAATTTACTTAGTGGAGAGGATATTGCGCTGTCTGAGAGATCTCTTGAGACTATCTTTAAATTTGCAAAGTTAACATGTGATGACGTTTTCTATCATCTTGGCTGCGGCGATGCAACAAGTATTGATCTAGCAGTAAGCAAGTTTCATGTAAGACGAGCTGTGGGAATTGATAATAACTCCGAAAAAATCAAAGATGCAAAAAAGACACTACAAGAGAAAAATGTCCAAGGGGCAGAATTAATCTGCCAAAATGTTATAGACTCTAACATTTCAGATGCCACTGTAGTCTTATTCTGGTTTACTGATGAGCATGTCATTGAACAAATGTTAAAAAAATTTGAAGATTTGAGACCTGGAACAAAGATAATCACTATTTGGGGGCCGCTCCCTGACTGTCTTCCAGAACAGGTGGATTTTCCATATGTCATCAATACAACTCCATTTAAAAAAGCCTCTAGTATGCAAGAACAATTGTTATCCGTTTTTGGCGTAAAGTGTATAGATTTTGTTACAGCATGGGAGTTTGCAGAAAGATACACAAAATCACTAGGCAGTCCTCAAGTTGAGAACGATCGATTTTTAACAATTATACAGACGTTGATAATTTGGATTAACGCCAAAAAATTAGGCGTATCATGCGAAGATGAGGTTCCAGAATCCATTACAACATACATTAGTATCATGAAGATGCATTTTGATATTGACTTTGGGCACTTGCTTGACTGAGGGTGTAATCCTTTTATCTTGTTTTAATGTATTACAAGTATGAATAGTGGTGGTAGTAGTGGCAGAATCAACATCAATGTCTCTGCAGTAGATTATGACAAGACTAGCAAGGCATTGACTCACCAGTTATCTCTCTTAGAGGAGATGGTTCACAGCGAAGAAGATTTTGTTATGACTGACTCTGAATTTGCTTTTGGATGGCATTTTTTTGTACTCAGTGTGAATAGGTCGCTAGTAGAGAAACTAATGGAAGTTATGGGTCCTGATTTTGTCGTGTTAAAAGGGAAGAGTATGGAGAAGAAATTTCTGACGTGGCTGACAAGCAAAGTAAACGCCAAATCTCCTCGATTCAAACTTGCAATCAAAGAGGAGATGGAATCAAGTAAGTTTGGCATATTCTGAAATAATAACCGTGGGCTGGCCAACAGCGTTCTTGCACTTTTCTAATATCTTAGGCAAATAATCCATTTTCCTACAACTACATCTTCTTAACTGTGATATGTACCAAATCATTTCTATATCAGAAGTTGAAAATGTACCCCTATAGCAACGTGCATAAGTTTCGATACATGGCATTTTAGGACTGTCAATATGCATAATGCTTGTTATCTGTGGAATAATACCTCATATATTTAATCAGACCTGAGATGTCAACTATCAATATGCATAATGCTTGTTGTCTGTGGAATATATCAAAAACATGAAGCAGAATGCATGAAAAATTAAAATTCAGATTCATGTATGGTTATACATACCACATTTTGACTAATAGAAGCGCCAAGTGTGGGATTTGAACCCACATGTCTTGGAATGGCAGATGTTCTTAAGACATCCAATTTCGATCAGACTAATTTAACTTGGCAAGAATTAGATTATGTGTAAAGTAAAAATGCGTTGTGGATGCCATTCCAAGGATTTTTGTCTTATCCACGAACACGTTTAGTGTATAGTATGACAACACCAAACACGTTTACACGTAATATATGATATAATTCCTAGTATATTAATCATCATTATACTAATGATTTAGCTGAATCCCTAAATCTATCAACAACAAAAAAAAAAAAATGCTTTTGGTTGATGTTTTACCCCGTAAAACGTTTTACAAATTACAACCTGGATTTTTGATTAATATTACTCAATTAGATATCTTGTAAGTTCATAACACCATCCTAGATCATCATCACTTGCCTGTTCAGAATTATTAAAGATTGACATACATACTCCAGCTGCTTGATAAACATCCATTGATTTGGCCCATTGTGGTTCATATCCGTAAATATCGCAAAATACAGAACATTGATTATTAGAATCGTTGGTACCTGGCAAATAAGTGTAATAATCAAGTATTCCAAATTCTATGGCTGGAAATTCTCCATATTTATTGGCTACATGATTAAAGCAGGTTCCTCTACGACATTTAACACTGCAAGCATTCGTTCTTTTGCCTTTGAGTTTAATTCCCTCTTATATACATATATTAATTCCACATTCTGGTTTTCCACGATGGGCGATAAATGTTTCAAGCTATAAGTGTTTCTAGTGTTTTTGAAAATTGCAAAGACTTTTTGACGTCACTCTACGGTCACGAGCTGTATCCCGAACTGTATCAAAAAGCTGCCACGATAATGGAAGTATTGACCAAAAGTCATGTGCTCAGCGACGGAAACAAAAGATGCGCAATGAAGGTTGCAGAACTTATGATCTCATACAATGTTCATTTTTTCTTATTATGACCTTTTTGGCGGAGTCTAGAAATTAATTCAATTTAGATGTGCTCATCATAGTGATGATTGGAATTGTTGTTGCAGTTGAAGCAGCAGACGCAGTAGCAGTTGTTGCAGTAGCTGGTGTTTCTCCTCCTCCGCCCTATGGGCTCTGGTTTGAGTTTTGGTCTTGGATTTACTCCAGACGACGACACCCTATGTGGGGGCAGGAACTATTTTTTGTACAAGAGATGTTTCATGTCACTAAGGTATCTTATAAAGATACTATAGTTACAATTTTGTTTCCCAACTCGTACATTTCGCACTTTTACGATTAATTTAGTTCGTAAACAGCGTCAAGTCACACGAGAATCGTGCTCTTTGTGGCAACTCAGATACGTTTATCGAAATTGGAAAACAGAGTTATAGTTACATAAATTATATATACTTTATGTTACCATAATATCTTTAAGAGATACTATGGTTACACAAAATATAAAACTTGGTCCTCAGGAGACAAAACTCCTTTTCACACTGGAAGAGAAGAATTTCAGTGTTTTCACTATTGATGATGCCAGAAAAATACTAGGATCGGGAGCCATAGCAACAAAACTTGTAGTAAGTGGATTAAAGCAAAAAGGACGTATTAGGCAGATTGAGAGAGGAAAATATCTTCTCATTCCGTCACGTGCAGGAGTAGGGGGATATTGGGCCGAAGAAGCATGGGTAGTAGTCCCTCATCTAATAGATGAATATTATGTTGGATTTTGGACTGCAATGGATTTTTGGGAAATGACTGAACAAATTCTCTATACTGTTTTTGTTGCAACACCAAAAAGAAAAAAGAATAAAGTGTTAGAGTTTGGAGATCAACGATATGAGTTTGTAACATTATCCAAGAAAAAATTTTTTGGATTTATAGAAGAGAAATCAGGTAAAACAAAATTTAACATTTCAAGTAAAGAAAAAACAATAGTGGATGGTTTAATGCATCCTGAATATTGTGGAGGAATTCCTGAAGTAACAAAAGCAATGTGGAATGTACGCAAAGAAATAGATTGGAATCAAGTTCTAGAAATGGCACAACAAGTTGAAGTTAATGTTGTATTGAAAAGATTAGGATATTTGTTAGATATTTTACAAATTGAAAATAATATTTCAAAATCAACTATTAAAAAAATAAAACTATATCCATATCAATATTTAGACCCAAACACTGTAAAAAAGAAAATTCAGTCATCTAATGATTATGGATTGATAATTAATAGGACTAAAGAAGAACTATTAGGGTGGATGGATTACTAATGGAGGAAAACCAATTACGAAGTTTGGCAAATAGACATCACATACCATTGGGTACATTAGAAAAAGATTATGCATTAACTAGTCTTCTTTCAATAATTACAAATTTTCCAAAACTTGATTCGTTAGTATTCAAAGGAGGTACTGCACTTAAAAAAATACATTTTGAAAACTTTAGATTTTCTGAGGATCTTGATTTTACTTGTTTAGAAGATATTTCAGAAGAATTTCGAGATTTTATCAACAATAACATGACAGAACTTGATGTACAATTTACAGAAATTGCTGATGAAGAAAGAAAAAATAAAAGTTTCAAATTCAAAATAAAATATACTCAATTTAATGACAGAACAACAAGTGTGAGAGTTGATTTAAGCTTCCGAAAAGATGTTCTCACAGAAACTTCTACAAAACCTGTTTTACATTTCTATGATATTTTTACAAATCCATTTGAGATTCCAACTATGTCTCTGGAAGAGATTATGGCTGAGAAAATTAGGGCCATTTTGTATACTAAACATCCTAGGCATTTACATGACCTTTCATTCCTGGATGGCCAAGGAGTAGTGCTAAATCCAGGTATGGTTAGAACCAAAATCAAATCAGTTTATGGAGATGAATTCAATATGGGTAAGTTCAAAGAGAGTGTTTCTAAGAGGGAGGAATTTTGGGTGCAGGACTTACCAACCTCTTTTGCCCCAAAAACCCTCATCTTTTACCACTGTATCTGAAAATGTACTTAAAATCGTCTCAAAAGCGATGAAGTGACCGTGTTTTTACCAGAAACTATATCAATATAGAATGAGTAACAATTTTGTAAATTATTACAAAATAAACTACACTGTTCAATCTTAGGGAGGTTTCACTAGGGTGTTAAATTCGGGAGATAAAGTCGTATTTGTCTCAAGACTGTTAAGATAGGGATATAATTATTACATGTTTTCGAGACTGTTAAGATAGGGATATAATTATTACATGTTTTTGAATTTCTTTACACTGTTCAATATTTAGGAGGTTTTTAAGAGACTGTTAAATTTGAGTGGTAACGCAGTGTTTGGTGTAAAATTGTTAAATTCAGGTGGTAATTATTACGTGTTTTTGAGACTGTTAAATTCGAGTGGTGATGCTATCACCTAAGAGTAAAAACAATGACATAACCAAGGACATATAGCAACGTGCATAAGTTTCTGTACAGCTAATTTTTGGTCATCGTAGTCCCTTGTATATCACATCATGTGTAAATCATCGTCTCCTGTATTCCGAATGACATCTGTATGCCTTGACGTATTTTTTTCACACAAATGTGTAAACCGGAACTATACCGTGAAAGAAAAGTCCGTGATCAAAACGCAGAATTTTTCCACTAGCCTGCCAGAATAGGTGTTCTCGAACTTTACTTTCTGGGTATAGCTCAGCATTACACACGAATGTAAATTTAACTGTACGGTTACTAGCTCAATAGGAAAAGTCAAAAATGCGTTTCTCCAAGTATACATATGCACGAACGTAAAATGCTAAAACAAGTGCAAAAAGTAGAACATGTAGGCCGTATATCACGTAGGTTGTCCATGCTGTTAGCATTTATGGTAATCAAAACATTTGTCAATACTGCCGAAATATCTTATTGTTATAGTCGTACTGTTGCCATGTGATTGCAGGTTTGCATGTGCTACAAAATCACTCCATGGAATACGACAGGCCTTATCAGACAAGCCATGGTCAGGACGTCCACCAAAAATAGACAGAAAAATTCTAGACAAGGCAAGGCATTGGTGCGAGGGACGCGCATTTACACTCTGTAGAACTGCACGACAAACTAGAAGAGCTGTCTGGACAAAGCCTTGGCATGTCGCAGATAAGACGATATGCCAGTCATCTCGTTGCTCTAATGTTGATAGCCGTGCTGATAACACCAATCTTAGTTACATTATTTGTACGAACGGTGAGAGTCATTATGATGAACATACATCTAAAAAACAAATTCATAAAATCCTCGAGATATAATTTACAAAATATCGACTGATCGTTTATTTCCTATCTTCGTTGTTCGTATCAAACCCATCTATTATCATTGCTTTAAATAAGTTCAGTCTATTGATGCCAAAAAAGGCGCAATTCGTGGTATTTTCACTTCAAATTTTATATTTTGGGTTAATTTCATCACAAACATGGAGATTACAGTTGATCAGATGTATAAAATTGAGAATAAAGGCCATGACATGGGATTTTTTAAAAAATTCATGATGGAGAATGCAGGTGCTGCTTCTGTTAGGCGTCTCGTGAGTAAACTAGTAGACGTCTCACAAAAGCACATCTTAATCTTTGCAGGACTGGGAAATAACGGCGGTGACGGACTGGTAATGGCAAGACATCTTGCAGGTTATGATGCCAAAGTTACAGTCGTTCTTTTAGGAAATCCTGACAAGATAAAGACCGATGAATGTAGTTGGAACTGGTCCATTCTACAAAAGATGCCGTCATCTGTACGATTACTCTCATGCAATTCTAATTTGCCTGATGTACTCACTGACTCGGACGCCTCAGCTGATATTATTATTGACTCTATATTGGGAACTGGCATATCTGGAGATATTAGAGAGCCCTTTGCATCTGCAATCAATTATATAAATCAGGCAGCCAGCTACAAATTTGCAGTCGATGTGCCATCTGGTTTGGATCCTCAGACAGGTAACACTGCCAACATATGCTCCAAATGCGATATGACTGTCACTTTTCATAAAATGAAGCAAGGCATTCCTAAACGTCCAGATTTGACCGGTGACCTGTTTGTTGAAAAAATTGGCATTCCTCCAGAAGCTGAAAGAGGTATCCTGTAATGCTGGTACATCAAATTCAAGTTGGAGGTATGCAAAACTTTTGTTATATTGTTGAAGATGACGATACCCATAATGCAATAATAATTGATCCTTCTTGGGATCTGATAGAATTGGAGATGATCATAAAAAGAAACAATCTTGAGATCAAGTACATTGTAAACACACATCATCATTTTGATCATACTTTGGGCAATGAAGCTATGGTAAAATCTACAGGAGCTCTCGTGGTTCAACATGAATCCTCAGAGTTATCCCATGATATTGCAGTAAAGGATGGGGATTTTATAGAGTTTGGTAATTCACAGCTCCAAGTTTTACATACGCCAGGCCATTCTCAAGACAGCATATGTCTTGTAGGTGATGGAAAATTTTTTTCAGGTGACACTCTGTTTGTTGGAAATTGTGGTCGGGTTGATTTACCTGGCGGCAGCTCAAAAGATCTTTATCATAGTATCTTTGATGTCTTGTACTCTTTAGATGAAGATTTGGTAATGTATTCTGGACATAACTATGGCAGTACTGAGACTTCTACACTTGGAGAAGAAAAACTAACCAATCATGTGATGCAAAGACGCACTGAACAACAGTTTATTGATATGATGGGCGGTCCATAGTGATTCCTATGGACAACTTTGAGCTATTTGGAAATACGACACAGGCACAAAACTTTCTTGAGGCTGTCAAATCAAAAAGGTTTCTCTTTTCCTTTGTACTCTCATACACTGAAACCTGTGAGATTCCTGGAATTACTATTGCAGGCGCAACTCCTGATACAATCCAGTTCACTCCCCCTGCTGATGCCGAATACCTGCATTACGGCTATTGTAAAACTATCAACAAGATACCAATGACTCCTGATGGTAATCCGACACCGGGATTACTTACCAAGACTGCACTTGAATCTGCTAGCATATCGCACCTAGCCATTAATGCAGGAAGTAAGATTGCCCCTAAACTTCCATTCATTGAGACTGGTCTGTCATATGGCAAGAATATAGCAACTCAGGATGCTATGACCGACTCTCAAATATCACACGCAGTAGAATATGGCAGAATCGTTGGAAGAAATCTTGCCTCACTTACTGACTGTCTTGTCATTGGTGAGAGTATTCCTGGCGGGACAACTACTGCTCTTGCCGTACTCAAAGCCTTGGGTTATGATGCCCAGGTCAGTTCTAGCATGCCTGAGAATCCGGTTAAACTAAAGAATCAAATTACGCGTAACGCACTAGACAGACTTGACTCTGATCATCCCTATTCCATAGTTGCCAAAGTAGGCGATCCTATGATCGCCTTTGTTGCAGGGATGCTAAGCTCTGCATCGTACATGTCATCTGTTATGCTTGCAGGCGGAACGCAGATGGCAGCAGTACTGGCATTTGCATCGAAGATTGGATTTAACGAGGACAATACTGCTATTGGAACCACATCTTATATCGCACATGACGCTAATGCAAACTTTACGAGCCTTATACCTAAAATTGCTGATATTCCAGTGATCTCTGTCAATCCGGGGTTAGATAATTCACAATATTCTGGACTTCGGGCTTTCTCTGAGGGGTTTGCAAAAGAAGGTGTTGGTGCAGGTGGAAGTATCATATCATCAATGCTCAAGACAGGCAATACTCCCGAAAAATTTTTGAGTCTAGCAGAGAGTGAATATCATAGGCTATTTACTTCACTGTAACTGATTTTGCTAGGTTTCTTGGATAATCAGGGTCTGTATCCTTTTCGATAGCTGCATAATACGATAGTAACTGTATTAGAATAATCTCAGATATTGGATATGCTGCCACATCTGTCTCTTTTTTGCCTGAAACGGGGATCTCTATCCAGAAATCATATACATCGCTTGGGATATCTGAGACTCCAATAATTTTGGCCCCTCGTGCCTTTATCTCTCTTGCACTCGTTAGCATGTCTGAGTATGTCGAATCATCTGGGTTAATTGTTATCACAAATACGTTCGAGTCCATCAAAGCAAGTGGTCCATGTTTTAATTCTCCTCCAGGTATTCCTTCTGCATGTATATACGTAAGTTCTTTTAATTTCAGGGCAGCCTCAATTGCAATTGGGTAGTTTATTCCTCTTCCTAGAACGTAGATATCTGATATGTTCTTTAGCTCTTTTGCAATCCCTTTAATATTTGCAGAATTATGCAGTACTTTTGAGACCAGTCTTGAGATCTCATTCCAGTTAATGCTTATGTCATTGTCAGTTAACACTTGTGCAATCTTGTATATTATTACAAGCTGTGCTGTAAAGCTCTTTGTTGCAGCAACTCCTATCTCTGGGCCGCAATTCATATCTATGACTAGATCTGCCTGATTGGCAAGTGATGATGTTGATTGGTTAACTATGGCTATAACTTTGCAATTTGCTTGTTTTGCAATTTTAACTGCCTCAAGCACATCTGCACTCTCTCCACTCTGTGATATTGCAATTACTGTAGAATTTGTATCTATAGAATCTGCTGAAAATTGAAGCTCGCTTGCTATTATTGGTTCGATTTTTATCTTGGCATAGTTTGATAGAATTTGTTTTGCAATTAGTGCTGAATTATAACTTGTTCCACTGCCTGTCACATAGGTGTTCTTTGCATCTTTTATGTATGCCGAAGCTCTTCTAATGACATCTTGTGTTTTATCCCTTGTTTCTTTACCGTCCTCGTCATTACCTCCTCCTGCTCTGAGTATTGTCTCATGTTGTTCATAGATCTCTTTTAGTGTAAAATGCGCATACTTTCCCTTTGACGCATCTCCGAACTCTTTTGAAATTTTTGTTATCTCGTATTTTACATCCTTTCCATCAAAATCTAAAATCTGAAAATTATCTTTATCTAAAATTACAAAAGTTCCATTCTCCATGTAAATTGCATCATCTGTATGTTCTATGAAACCTAATACGTCACTTGACAAAAAATGTTCGTCTTTTCCTACCCCGACAATTAACGGCTCGTGTAGTCTTGCTGCTGCAAGCTCTCCATTCTCAAATATTGCAACAAATGCGTAATGTCCTTTAATTTCTGAAACTGTTTTTATCATTGTCTCTTTTATGTTGTTTGTTTTCTCATAATGCTTTTGTATTATGTTTGCAATTACCTCGCTGTCTGTATCACTCTTGAAACTATACCCATCCTCTTGCAGCCGTTTTTTTGTTTCTTCGAAATTATCTACTATCCCATTATGCACAATTGCAATACTACCAGAGTTGCTCTTGTGTGGGTGTGCGTTAAAATTTGTAACTGTTCCATGAGTTGCCCATCGGGTATGCCCTATCCCTACTTTGCCTGGCAGTGCATCTAGATGCATCTGTGCATTTACCTCATCTACCTTACCGGTGCCCTTTCTTAGTTTGATCTTGTATTCTGATTCAGTTGCAACTCCTACACTGTCATATCCTCTGTATTCCATTCTCTTTAGGCCCTTTACGATTACTTGCGCAGCAGTCGTATCCCCAGAGTATCCAATAATTGAACACATTACGATTATTGATTATTTGGGGTTATTTACTGTAAGCATATCTCTATTTTCTCATGCCCAGTAATTTGATATCATACGTGCGTACGCACTAGGGAATGTAAACTTATTCTATGAGTCTACTCGTCTGTCTTTTTGGACTCGTCTGTCTTTGTTTCTGCTTTTACTTTAGCATCAGTATCATTATCAGCAATATCATTATCAGCAGTATCATCATCTACGAGAGTTTTGGGCTCTTTTGATTTACTGTCATCCAAACTATCCGGAATCGTTGATTCTGGCGTGAAATGAATATTTGGCTCTTCTTCTACTGTGACAATATATGATGGAATGTCTACTTTTCTGTCCCCTATCATAATATGACCGTGAATTACTGCTTGTCTTGCTTGGTAGGGTGTCTTGAATCCTAATTTTTTAGTAACTAAAGTCTGTAACCTGCGTCCAAGTACATCGTTTACATTCAAGTTTAGTACGTCATCAAGTGTTGCATCGTTACTTACCAAACCAATCTTTGCAAGCGATCTCATCAAGATTGGTTCTTTCTCTGCTCTGACTTCCTGTCCTAATGCAAGTAGCGATCTTGCTTGATGCCTTACCTGTGATAAATGTGTATGTGCTTTCCATAGCTCCCTCTTTGTCCTTAATCCAAACGTACCTAACGTCTTTAACTCCTCCATCTTTAATTCGTAATTAAGAGGCCTCTTTGGTTTTCTCCATACTTTACGTGGATATTTTGGATCGCCCATCTGTAACACCTACTATGCTCCTGTGCTACTGCTTTTCTTATCTGGCGCTACCAGTCCACCCTTTGCGACTCCTACTGCTCCGCCTCTTCTGCCTGAAGTTCTAGTTCGTTGACCTCTGACTTTTAGACCGCTCATGTGTCTGTAACCTCTCCAACTTGCAGTTATTCTCTCTCGTTCTATATCATTTCTTAATGTGAATGGAATATCTGACGTCAATAGGTGCAGATCTGCCCCTGTCTCAATATCTTTTCTTCTATTGAGAAACCAAGATGGGAAATTTCCGCTTAACGGATCTGTGATTAATTTTTCAATTGCCTGCACATTCTCATCTGTCAAGTTACCGATATTGGAGTTTGTATTAATATTAATAGTATCAAGAATTGCAGTAGCAAAATTGTATCCTATGCCTTTTATCTGAGTCAGTCCAATTAACGCCTTCTTCTCTCCTGGGATATCATTTCCCACAATTCTAACTATATGTCTATATTCCTGCGTACTCAAGTAATCCAAAATTCAAAGAATCCCTGATAAAAACCATTAGATAGAATGAAGAGAGGGTTTTCAGTACTCCTATCGGTTATACGTACATGTCATAAACAAAGCTCCTAGTATCAATTCAGAGAATTAGTTCGTGATTATTCCATTCCTGTGATCTCGTGCATTTACTTATCTAAAATCTTCATTACTAGTCCAGTCATTCCCCTGAACGTTCCATTGATTGCATTTACAGCATTTTTTGATTCCTTTTTGTGCGTCAATATCTATACAAAAACAATGCGTTCCTTTGCCAGTTGGATCATACCTACACAATCTTTGCATGTTTATGATGTCTCTTTTTGGTTCTGTGAAGTTATCGAGGGTTAACCCCTATAACTTGACTTTGACATATCGACTATTCGGATTACCAATGGTGTGCCGGGTTCCGTCATCGCCTGCTCAAAAGTGCCGGACTGCGCTTCATCTATGTCATCTCTACTACCCCTAAACCTAGGGGGCAGCTTGCGTGATATGTTCATGGCAGCGATAATATCCCTGTCCATAAACAAACCGCAATTATTACACGACATTTTACGATGTTGTTGCATGTCCTCTTGGAGTCTCTTTCCGCATTTCGGACACTGCGTGCTCGTGTTTCTTGGGTCTACTGTCTCGACTGGAGGCAACCCGACCCATTGGGCTTTGTATTCTATTTGGCGTTGTAACTCGTAGAATTGCCACCCGTTCAATCTACGCCTGTACTTGTTACCTTGACTGTTTCCTTTTCGGTACAATTTTCTTATTCCTTTCAGGTTTTCCATGACGATTGCAGTCTTGTTTTTGACTGCGTTGTATACCATATCCTTTGAGATTCTGTGGATGTACCGCTTTGTTCTATTGCTCATTCGTCTCTGTCTTTGTTTCCAGAATTGCCCTTTCTTTCTGCGATCATTTCTGTGGAATCCTGCCCTAGCGTGTATTGTGTTCTCCTTTATGGATAACAGTTTGTTTGTCTTGTAGACTGTCACCTCTTTCTCGTTCCCACACGTCACATTTCTTAGGTTTCTGTCTATTCCCATTTTCTTGGTGCACTCTATCTCTTGTACTGTTTTTGAAACACAAAGACTGATGTTCAGAGCAGTCAATGAAAACGAGCGCACCGTCAAGGCGGGATCAGATAGGATTTTTTGGGTGTGATCGTTGAGTAAAATGTTGATTGGGTTATGTTTCTTGTATGGGATTGTTAATAGTGCACCGTTGTGTTTTATGCCGTAACAGTTTGTCATAAAGGGATTTTTGACTATTGGGTCTCTTATTCTGACACCTCGTTTGATTGACTGTTTTCTGTTTGATAACATGCCTGCAGCTCGTGATATTGCATTTAGTTTGTATGAAGACAGGATGTCATAATTACGTAATTCATGATAACATAACATGGACAACCTCTTCATATTGTGAGTGTCTTCTTTCAACCCTGTCTTGATGCAATGATTGACCATCTTTGTGAATATAGCCATCATATCCATTAGATCAGAGTTCGGCGTATATTTCTGTGATAATGACTTTATCGCTTTCAACGAATATCTTACGGTTTAGAGGTTTATACAATTTAGGGATTAACAGATAACCCTCGATAACTTCACAGAACCCTCTTTTTCATTAATTACCTTATTGGATATACGGTTCTGTAACGTTATGGGGATGTGAATTTTATGGTTCTGTCGGGTTATCTGGAGCTAAAAACAACAAGGTGATACGATGAATTGATTCCAAATGGTAACAGAGTCAATTTGATCATTTTTGTCTAATCATGCTGATCTTAGAACTGCTATTAAAATTGTAATGAAATCATCGCATTCAAAAAGTTATAATGCTCTAAATTTATTGCTAAATCAATGGATGATACCTTTGATAGAGATAAAGTTGTAGATTGTATGTTTGATCCCACCACATCCATGATCTTAGAAGCGCTAGAAGATGGTAAAAAAGAATGCTCGTTTTTGGCCCGACAGTCTTCCTTGCCCGAATCTGACGTTCTTCAGAGACTCTCATATCTGATTCAACATGGATTTGTCTTCAAGACTGCAGATGATACCGGGTGTTTTCTTACTGCCAACTTTGATAAGCTTGAGAGTGTAGTTGCAGACAGTGGCAATTTTGATGCAACTATTAGCGGTCTAGAGAAAATGGACAGTTATCTTAACTGATCTCTTTTTTTATTTTTAATTCCTAGTATCCCAATTACTACTAGGCCTATCATGCCGCTAATAATACAACCTGATGATATGATTGATGTGATTAATTTTTTTGTCGCATCAGGCAATGGTCCTATTGCACCTGCTACATATACTTCTTCATCGTCTGAACTTTGAATTATTAACTGATAGGTTCCAGTCTCTAGCACATCAAACTCACTTTCTATTGTATCTGTGTCTAGTCTTTCTGATATTATCTCGGTATTTGAAGGGCCTAATACTATTGCAGATAATGTGTCTTCTTTAAACTCCATTGCCTGAACTGCAAAAACTCCTTTGGATGTCTTGTCTCTATCTAACTCGGATGTAATTGTAACTGTCTGTATTTCATCTACTTGTCCGTTACCTTGAGATATTCCTTCTAACGTAATTCTATCTCCTACCACAGACACTACTAGTCCTGTCACAATCAATAATCCCAAAATTATAATAATTAATCCCGATTTATGCACACATTATCATTTTCTTTCTTTAGTTTAAACCTATTTTTTTAATATTTTATTTCCTTTTATTTTATTTTATTTGTAAGCTATCTTTTCTAGCACTAATGATCAAACGCGTAATCTCTCAGCATGTACACAAATCCACATTGATATATGCTGTTACAAATTTTGATGCCATCTTTTATGATTACACATTGTATCTACTTGTATTACCTTTAGATATTTTGTATATCTCAAAGTTATTACTATGATTACTAGCCGGTTGTTAAAAATATCTAAATTCAAATATCAAACAATTCTTTTGAAAGTTATCATGCCAAAAAATTCTATATCCATATGACTAAGTATCTGGTCAAAGTTGAAATCTTAACTTTTGTATCAGTGTCTCAATCTATACGTCTATTTCAAAAACTTATCCTAGGCTAAAAAAGTTAGCTCAAGTTAACTTTAAATATTTGTCGACGTCCTTTTCTGTGTCTTGAAGATATTTTATTTTGTGTTTATTGTTTTGTTTCCATCTCTTATCATTGGGTTGTTTGTCGGGCTACCTGCGTTTACTCAGGCTCAATCTGAACCAACCACATTTCTGACACATTCAGGTGCGGTCATAAAGACGACTGGTCAAGTAATTGATCCCGTCTATTCAGTGTCTACAGTAGAATTTGATCCAATGGAGTATCTACGTGAATTTCATTACGGACACGTCTCACAACTACCTGACGGTACTACTCTTAGGGAGTATACCATTGTTGCTGAGGATGATAAAATAATGGAAGTTTCACCCGGTGTCTTCTATAACGTCTGGACGTTTAATGGAACAGTTCCAGGACCTACTATCCGAGCTACTGAAGGTGATATAGTCCGAATTAATTTTATCAATAATGGCTCTCGAACGCATACTATGCATTTTCATGGAATTCACCCTTCTGAGATGGATGGAGTATTTGAGCCTGTAGGTCCTGGAGGGAAATTTATCTATGAATTTGAAGCGGATCCTATGGGGGTTCATCCCTACCACTGTCACGTGATGCCGCTTGAAGAGCATATTGTACATGGATTATACGGTGTCTTTATTGTAGATCCTAAAGAAGGCCGTCCTCCTGCCGATGAGATGGTCATGGTCTTAAATGGTTTTGATACTGATTTTGATGCTGAAAACAATTTTTATGCCGCAAATACTATTCCATTTTACTATCAACACCACCCTATCCAAATTGATACTGGTAAACTAATTCGAATCTATGTTGTCAATATGGTAGAGTTTGATTTAATCAATAACTTTCATCTTCATGCTAATTTGTACACATATTATCCTACAGGAACTGATCTTATTCCCTCATTTTACACTGATATGATAACCCTGTCGCAGACTGAGAGAGGAATAATGGAATTCACATATGACTATCCTGGCAAATACCTCTTTCATGCACACAAAGTAGAGTTCTCCGAGAAAGGTTGGGTCGGTCTATTTATTGCAAGTGATAACACAGATGACATAACTACACCAGAGATGTATGTTGAAGATCAATGATCATTCATCTAAATTGAAGCTTGTTGCAAGTGGGCTAATTCCATTCGCATTTTTAATTATTTTGATGTTGTACATCTTTGGTCCTGGTGCTACTTTATTAGATTTAGGAGTTATGCTGCCTGAAATCACTATTGAAAAGATCGATTTTATCGATTCTGAAATTCAAGCTACCGTGAGAAATACCGGTCATATCCCCGTTGATATAGCTGTTGCTGATGTAAATGATCGAATTCAACCGGCTGCTGTAGAACCTGACACATACTTGGAACGGTTTGAGACTGCGCTAGTTAGAATTCCTTTTGAATGGAACGTTGCAGAACCATATACCATTGGAATTACAGTTGATGATGGCACTCGTTTTGAAAAGGCAGTCGATGCAGCAGCACCAGCTCTTGATTTAACTTTGGACTTGGCAGTATTCTTTGCTGTAATTGGAACGTATGTTGGAGTAATTCCTGTGATGATTGGTTTATTGTGGCTCCCGTTCATAAAAAGAATCAGCAAGAAAAAATATCATTTTTTTCTGGCTTTGACTGCAGGCCTGCTACTCTTCTTAGCAATTGATTCTATAGAGGAGTCCTTGGATGTATCTGCCGAAAATCTTGCTCCTAGTTTTAATGGTGTTCTGCTTGTTGCAACAGTTGTTGTCCTCTCTTTTCTTGGACTGTATTATACTGGCAATCAACTAGTCAAGCGATCTGTATCTGCAAAACTTGCCAAACCTTTTGCTGTTGCATTGATGATATCAATTGGGATAGGACTGCACAATTTTGGTGAAGGTCTAGCTATTGGCGCTGCAGTTGGTCTAGGCTCTATTGCATTTAGTACATTTCTGATTGTAGGGTTTGCCTTGCACAATACTACTGAAGGGATTGCCATTGCAGCACCGATGTCTCAAGGCAGGCTAATGGTAAAAAAACTGATTGCCCTAGGGTTAATTGCAGGAACTCCTGCCATCTTTGGTGCTTGGATAGGGGGGTTTGCTTATTCCCCATTCACATCTGTAATCTTTCTTGCAGTTGGCGCAGGTGCCATCTTTCAAGTGATTTTGGTAATATTGAAATGGATTTATGATGATGGTGATGATGATGATGCTACTGCTACTGCTACTGGTAACGGCAATTCTAACAACCTGTCAAGTATCTCAGTAGTGTCAGGATTTGCAGTTGGAATGTCAGTAATGTATCTGACTAGTATACTCGTCTAGTAAGGTTCTGGATGAATCGTGATTACGGCATTTTTAATCTCTGATCTTATGGCTTGTTCAATCTCGCTTGTCAGATCATGAACTTTCTCAATTGATAACTCTTTGTCAAACGAGCAGTCAACATCTATCTTGAGAATATTCTCAAATCTTAACGATGCTATACGTCCAACTTTTTTAATATCTGGATATTCTCTTAATATTTTATTTATTTTTTCTTTGGTGTATGTGTCTTCTTTATTGAAGTTTTTAGGAATTCTGACAAATGGTTCTAAATGTATTGTAACATGTGTGATTTTAGGTATCTGCCCTTGAATCTTTTCTTCGACTATCTCTGAAATTGTGTGGGCTGCTAACAGATTGATGTCTTTGTCTACCATTACATGAAGACTGCAATACGTCTCTCCTTTGATATTATTTGTACTTATGTTGTTAACCTCTCTTACACCTTTGACGCTCGTTGCAATCTCTGATATTCGGATATTCGGTGATACTCCTTTCCAGTTTGGTTCAAAGTGAACTGTAATTGTAGCATTTTTTATCTCATCCTTTACATTTTTTGCAACATCATCACTAATCTTGTGTGCTTTATCAAAACTTGTATCGCCCCTTAATGATATTGTGATATCCATAAAAATTATGTCTCCTGATCTTCTCATCAATATGGCCCCTGCATCAACTACTCCCTGCGTTGACAATGTGATCTCTTTGGCTTTTTTTACCAGTTCAGGCGCTATGGCGTCTGTCAAATCCAGCGATGTTCTGTATATTAGCTTTAGACTTAGTACTACCAAAACTATGCCCAAGATTAATGCCGCAACAAAGTCTCCAAAATACCATCCGTATGTTGCTAGTATTATTCCGCCTATTGCAATTGCAGTGGAACCAAGATCTGTGACTGCATGGTAAAAATCTGCTTTAAGTGTCGAGCCTCCAAGTTTTTTAATTGATCTATGCAGTATGACCATTCTTAAAATATCTATTCCAATCGTATATGCCCCTCCAACAATTGCAATTAATCCTGGTAAAACGCTTGGAGGTGGACTTTGTAATCTGTGAATAGATTCGTAAATGAAAAAACCCGCTAGTATCAAAATTGCGACTCCACCGATAAATCCTCCTAGTGACTCCATCTTTCCATGTCCGTATGTGTGTTCAGCGTCAGGCGGTTTGATTGCCCATCTTGCTGCTAAAAGTAGTACAATGGTGACTACGCTGTCAAGCAACGCATGAATACTATCAGCAACAAGCGCAAGACTGTTTGAGATTAGACCAAAGATTAACTCTACTACAAACGCTGAAAATATTGCTAAAAATGAGATCTTTAAAACTTGGGTTCTCTTCTCAAACATATGATTTCTTGTTTTATAGCACAGCTTATATCATTTAGGTATTTATGTAATTGTCGTTTTTCTTCAACACATCGTTTGATGATGACGATGATGTATGTCGTTGTGGTTACTCTAATATCTCTAAAACAATATCATATTTTTTTCGAAATTAGTTTTTAGTTTTTATAACTAATGCCCACCAATTTTTCTCCTTTTGATTATCTCTGTTTCTATCCATCTATATTTTTTGAATGATAGAGTATTATCTTTTCTCTGATTTTTTTATATGTATAAAGTAATGTCTGAATTACAAAACGTTAATGTGGGTTTATGAATCTATTTCAATAATCTGCCTTGCACTGAATATTATTATTTACGATAATATACTGATCTTATGATGATGATGATGATGATGATGATGATGATGATGGATAAAAAACATCTTGTATTGACTACCACTTTTTCTGCCATCTTTGCATTACTCTTATCTGCATCTCCTATTGTTATTCCTACTGCGGACGCGTCTAGTAATCCCAATCTGTTCGTATCTGCTGAAAACTCACAATTTTACAACCAATTTTCTGGCTCCATGGTAATTGAGGTAGTAGTACTCGATCCTAATATCAACGAGGTTGATAATATCCAAGGACGTCCTACTGTTACCATAAACGGGGATTCTCTACTGATGGCACAAACAGTTGATGGTAATTGGTATGCTTATTTTGCCAATGTCAAAAAAGCACAAGCAGCTGATTCTACAGTAGGTTTGCCTAGTCAGGGATTGGATTTTGGGGTCTTTTGTGGCAACGATACCCCTCCATCAGTATTTGGCGTCTCTTTGTCTCACACTGAAGGGTTTGCTATACCACGCTATGCAGATGGTTCTACTAGTGGCAACTCTGCATTCTCTGCATGCACTGATTCTCCATCTGGTCCTAATCTAAATAACGTGCTAAGAAATCCCAAATCTCTTAACACAAACAACTCGGTTCCTGCCGGTCAAATTGGTCTTGATCCCCTAGCCTGGCCATTAATTCAACTATTTTCCTTCGGCGACGTTACCATCGAGTATCGTCAGGGTGGCTCAACACAACAGGTAAGACTAGAGTATGGTGAAATGGATCACATCTCTACGTATGTAGATCGAGAACTTTACCCTAGCAACGCTCAAGTTCTTCTGACTGTAAATGACTTTCAGCTAAATCAGGATCCAACCGATAAAGACTCTTGGACCTTTGGAAGTGTTACTGCTGTTGGTCACAAACCCTCCACATTTTATCAAGCATACACTGCTCTTGGCTCTGTATCTGCACATGGAAGGTCTGGACTGGTAGATTTGGTTCCCCATCTCTCAAGTATTGGATTTGAGGATAATGGCATACTGTCTTTAGATCTTGATGTTGTTCTTGAATTGACAACAAACAGAGAACAACCAAACACTATAGTATCTGATGGCCGTAATTCCTTCTCAAATATTCTCACACTTGTTGAGACCTCTGATAATTCTGGCATCTTCGATAGTGTTGACAGGAGCGACAAGTCTGTCTTAAAGACTCTCCGCGATGCTCCTAGAGGAAGAGCAGGTACCATTACATACAACGATGACTCTTTCTCTATTCTGACTGGCTCATCGTCTGCTAGCATCTCTTTGGGTTCATCAACTCCTACACTTGTGCTTGAAACTGACGGCAAATCCATGAAACCGGGGACTGAATATTCATTGACTCTAGTCGATCCTGATCAGAATACCAACTCTAATACTCAGGATATACTTGCAGCTTCTGATACCCATGCTGTGATTCCAACTATGCGCATTGGAGATCCAATTACCCTTAAACATGCATCTGATGTTCTCTTCTTTACATCTTCTACTGACCATATGATATCTGGTAACCCTGTCACGTCTATTATTCCCGATTCTAATTCTGCAAGATTATTTTTGGATACCACAAATCTTGCAGATGATAATTTTGAAAAGATCTCACTGAATCTGGGAGTCACTGCGTCTGAGCTGCGGTCTATCCTAATTGACACATCTAGTTTGAATTCTTTTGGAACTAATTGGATTAACTATGATTTTAGATCTCTTGCAGACGATCTTGAAATATCTAATTTTGCTGATACTGTAATTACTCTCTCTTTTGGAACTTTTGGTAATTCTCCCATAACCATAGCTAATCCCGGCGTTCTCTCCTCAGCTAAGGGTCTTATTCAGTTAGACGATTCAGTTGTCCAATCCTTATCTAATAGAGCCGGACCGGTTCGCCTTGTAATTAATTTTGATTCATCTGATGATGACGCCAATTTCGTAACTCTCAGGCATGAATCACGCATCAAGCCGATAATATTTGATCTCTTCTCTTTTGGGCTTGTGGATTCTGATGGCGTAAATAACGCTATTTACCGCTTTGAGTTAGAGGAGACATCTAATAACTCTTCACAGTTTCATGGTACCCTAGAATATTCTGTTGCAAATCAACTCAACATTTTAGATCCTCAATTCATCAAATCTATCAGAACAATCGGCAATGACATCAAGTTTATCGTTATTGATAAATCGATTTATAAAAACGGCATTACTATATCCTACTCTGATATTAATGCAGATGGATATTTTACAAACACATCTACCAAATTAGATGTTAATACCCATTCTGGTGTATTGTCTGCCAATTCCAAATCCTATCGGTTTGGACAGACCGTCGTTTTGACGTTGGCTGATCCCGATCTTAATTTACGTAATGATTTGATTGATGTCTATTCTACAATTGGGGATGTCAATTCTCCACACGTTGACACGGTTGGAAAGGACGGGACTATCTTGCTTGAAGTCCTAATCAAGGACATTCGCTACAAACGTTGTATCATAAATGGTGTACACTATGGTGGACTAAAGTCTACCGGATTTAATCTTGTTGAAACAGGACCTAGTACAGGAGTCTTTGAAGGATCATTTAAAATGCCATCGAAAATATGCAACAACTCTGGTTCCAAACTAATCTCACCTGCAGGAGGCAGTATCAATGCAAAATATTATGACTCTAGCGATCGTTCTGGCACTCAACGTGTGTTTACTTTGTATGATGACAGTTCTGAATCCCCATCTATGAATTTTTCACATCTTAGCGTGTATAATGTCATGGTACCTGTCTCATCTGATCGAGTAAAAACAATCATTCTTTCTGGAAGTGTTGTTGATGTTAAAAGAGGCACTCCACTAATAATAGATATTACAACACCTAGTTCACAGACTATGAATTTTGGTGTATCCTTGTCTAATGGTGGAATTTTCAGGCACACAATTCCCATCGCTCAAGATTCATCGATTGGTGTTTATACCGTAAAGTTATCTTACGAAAATCATGTTCTTGATACCCTTACGTTTACAGTATCTGAGTTTGTAATACCTGATTGGACCAAGAATATTACAAGATACTGGTCTGTCGATACTTTTGATGACTCTGAATTTATTGCAGTCCTTGAATATTTTGACCAAGAGGGGTTCCTTTTCTTCGATAACACCCATACTTTTACAGTAAATATTCCTAGCTGGATTAAGACTAATGCACAATGGTGGGTGGACGGCCAGATCAGCGATGAGGACTTTCTAACTACTATTCAATATTTGATTGATCATCGTGTCATTGTTGTACGATGATGACGATCTGATTATGGTCATGTATACCGTGTGTGAAGGACGTGACGCATGTGCAAAATACAGTGACATATGAAGATGACGCCATGATCCTGATCTTGTTTACGAATTTCAATGTAACAGCTCAACTAGATCTTTTTTGCTTTATTGCTCTTTGACTCTTGAATTTTTTCATAGTTTACGTATCTTGGCAGTTTGCTATCATCATTTCTGAGATCATGTACATATTCCCATTGATTTTTTTATAATCTGTTGGGATCAAAAAAATTCAATCTTTTATATGATCCAGTCAATTTTCGTTTTATGAAAACATAAATACCGTTAATTCTTCAATTAAGTAAAATGAGGCTAACCAAATCCTTTGTGTTTACGTTATTAACAATTTCTATTCTTTCTTACGGTTTGGATGGCTCTGCATTTGCAGACAGTCATGATATTCTTCCAGTATCAGTATCAATATCTGATCCACTACCACTCTATGCTGCTGGCGATGAAATAACTATAACCGGAAATCTAAAAAATTATGATGCTGCAGATGGGTATGGACTAACATTTGTAGTTAGCTCCTCTAATAATCCGCGTATACATATCGGACAACCAGTTCCTAACTCTGACGGTTCATTTGAAGTCCGTTTTATTGTGGGCGGTAATTTATGGAATGTAAATGGGGAATATACTATTGAATTTCACTATAACTCAAACATTGGTACGGCTGTAATCAACTATAATGGAGCCGCAGGCCCTTCAACCACTCTTGATAATGATCCTCCCGAGTTTGATATCTCTGGTAATACTCGTGACTTTGTGACAAATCTTGAGTTAGGCGACGTGTACTCGGCTGGTACCATTCAAAACATCTTTGATGAATCTGACACCTCAACTTCTGTCACGGGTACTTCATCTGTAGATACTAATACTGCAGGGGAATACACAGTAACATACAGAGTAACCGACTCTGAGAACAATTATGCTGAAATTACAGAAACAGTACGAGTCGCTGGTTCTGCTCCACCTCCACCTCCACCACCACCACCTACTACACCACCTGTTGAACCATCCACAGATCCCGTATGTGGTCCTGGAACTGAACTAGTTGATGGCATATGTCAAGTTGTATCAACTACTCCTCCATCACCACCTCCTACTAACGGATGTTTGATTGCAACAGCAGCATATGGTACTGAATTAGCGCCACAGGTTCAACTACTCAGAGAGGTAAGGGACAATACACTGATGAGTACATCGTCTGGAATTACATTTATGTCTGGATTTAATGAATTCTATTATGCATTCTCTCCTGCCATTGCTGATATGGAACGAGAGAGTCCGGTATTTAGACAGGCAGTCCAAGCATTTATCACTCCTATGATATCAACACTCCCAATTATGTCGCTAGCTGATGATGGTTCAGAGTTTGATGTTCTTGGACTGGGCATCTCTGTAATTGCATTGAACCTTGGCATGTATATTGCAGCACCTGCATTAATTGGATTCCAAGTTCACAAATACTTTAAATCTAGAAAACACTAATCTGTATCTCAGGTTTTATCTGATCTCTCTGCATTATCCCTGTCTCATGTTAGATGAAGAGTTGTGTAATTGGTTAAAATTAAATAATTATAATAATAAAAAAAAGATAGAGTTTTGAAACTGCTTATGATCATCAAGATCTCAGCATTGCAGATGTCCTTGTTCCAAAGATTGCAGTGCACGTCATGGCAACGCCAAGTACCGCAATTACAATCATGCCAAATTCTGGTACAATGTTAGTAAACACCACATGTTCGTCTATGGGTCCAGTATATGGTTCTGACATGCCGTAACCTTGTACAATGATGGTAATGTCAAGCGGTTCATCTGATTCTAGCGTGTTAGTTGTATGAATACTTGATCCAGTCATTGCACGATAGTTCTTGTCTGTTAACACGTCAACCCCATTTTGTGTTACCATGAGATCATAGTTTACGTGTTTTACATCATCAAATACGACATCAATCCTTGATTGCTGTCCTATCACAAGCTCGTCTACCTTGATCATAACCACAGTTCCATCAGATAGAATTCCTGTAGCAGATGGATCGTCAGTCATTGTCATCTTCGTGTCATCATGATGATCCATCATCTTGTCATGATCCATCATCATTTTGTCTGCGTCATCTGCATGTATGGCAGTTGAGACCGATACTGGTTTGTTGTTTTGGTGGTAAGGACTATGGTCATTAGCATTCAATCCTACTGTGATTGTATGCATCCTAGGTTCCAGACTAGGTAGTTTGAGCCATTCCCCATACATACGCGTGTGATGTTCTCCATCTATGTTTACATACGCGTATCCTTCACCATTGACATGCTCACCATTGACATGCTCTCCTGAGAATACAAAGTCAGTAGGGATAACCTGCATGTTGTATCCTCCTAATAAATCAGGATGTACCATGATTTCTACTGCCATTGATGCTGTAGCTTCTACCGGAACACGTTCACTCATATCACCATGACTCTTCTCAACAGTTATGGTCTGTGTTGCTTCTACTAGTGTCCCATCAACAGTAAACTCGTTGTGTTCGTTTGTATTAAGCGACACCCGAATAACATGCTCGCCGGCTTCTACATCTTTAATGTAGTAGTGTGAACCATATACACGATTGATCTTTTCACCATCTACATAAACATGCGCGTGTCCTTCACCAGGAATATGTTCAGTGTTAACATTTTCAGGTGCCCATCTCCAATTCTCAGTCATTATGTACACGTTGACTCCGCCTTCAGGCTCTACGTCAACATCAATATCCATACTGACCTGTACTGTTGATTCTATTACCGAGTGCCCATGCACATGTTCGTCATGCTCATCATCTGAATCATTTCTTTGTGATTCTGAGACAACAATAGTTCCTTTCATCCATGGTTGGATTGGTGAGAAGAAATGATATGTTCCTGCATTCTCAAACTTGAACGAGTACATATTGCCAATCGGAATTAGTCCTGAATCAAACACACTTCCTTCGTCAGCATCGCCTATGGTGCCGCTCATAACTTGAGTACTTACTGCTCCATCGTTTGACCATGTAACAACGTCCCCAACATTCAATACAATTTCAGATGGTACATAGCATGGGTTTGTCTTGCAATCACTCTGAGAACCGGGAGTGATGCTAACTGCTACCTCTGCGTGATCTCCATATGCACTGTTAGTTGCCGCTACAAGTGTCACTGCTAGCATTACAATCAGTAATGTTTTTTGCTTCATTTACAATAATACTATCTGTAACATTAGTAATCATTGTGATACATACTACGAATGTACCACACCCCCAAATGACAAATATGTATCCTATAACTATATGTACTGAACTTGGAGATATCTATCAGCTACATCTGTTCGATAAATGAACCACATACATTATAAGAACAGATGCAGTAATTCTGTATATGCTCAACTCTCAGATTTTAGTTAACAAACCTGCCTTACTTGGCATAGTAATGATACTAGTGCTAGGAATTTTGGCTGTGCCAATAATACTTCCACATCTCTTTCATGGGACTCATACAGCACATATTATGTTACACGTTGGAAGCATCATTTTAGCTGCGTTTTTGGCCGTGCTTGGCACTGTGGCTTACTCTCGTACTAGAACCAAACGTATGGGATTTACATGTGTGGGATTGTTCATGTTCGTATTTGCAGAGGTACATATGCTAGTGGACATCACTTGGCCATTTGTTTACACTTTTGGTTCAATGTCATTGTCTGAAATTAGTCACGTAATGCTATTGGTAGCGTTTTGCACCATGTCTATGGGGGTGTTCAGAAATGACTAGTATGTCAGATAAACGCCAAAATATACTATGTGTAATTCGTGGCAATCCTGGAATACAGTATCGGGAGATCATGCGCCGTACAGGAATGGCCAACGGCACTTTGAGTAATCATCTACGCATGATTGAAAAATTAGGCATTGTAACAGTAGAACGATTCCAGCGTCGAACCCATTACTATCCCCTTGGTCTTTCAGATGTAGAATCTACTCTATGCAGATATCTTAGACGTAATACTCATAGACGTTTGATTCTTGCTCTTATGCAAAATCCAGAGGGTTTGACATTTGATCAAATAACAAAACTTTCTAACAGATCACCTTCTACCGTGTCTGTATCTCTTTCACACCTAGTCAGAGACAATGTAGTGTGGAGACGTCTGACAAACACAAAGATATCCTACGGTATCGTGGATAGAAGTACAGTGGATCGTCTCGTAGATGACTATCACCCACACTTATTAGACGCACCTGCCTTAGCCCTTGAAGATATATTCTCTTCACTGTAATCACACATGCATAAGCGTTCTACATCTAATACCACAATTCATGCATTGTCTGCTTTCATGATTATAAAAACATCATGACTTGTGCCTCTCGGTATGGTAATTCTTGTCTTTTTGTTTACCTTGGCACTCTTTATAGAATAAAAGGACGATTCTCATTGATTATAGGTTCTGTGAAGTTATAGGTACCCGTTGATTTACCAAGGTGTGTTTCTCCTATTACTTGACTTTGACATATCGACTATTCGGATTACCGGTGTACTAGGTTCCGACATTGCCAGCTCAAAAGTGCCAGACTGCGCTTCATGTATGTCACCTCTACTATCCCTAAACCTAGGGGACAGCTTGTGAGATGTGTTCATGGCAATGTTGTTGCTGTTCATGAACAATCCACAATTAGTACACGATATTTTACATCTGTATTGCATGTCCTCTTGGAATATCTTTCCGCATCCTGGACATTGCGTGTTCGTGTTTGTTGGATTCAACATAATTATGATATAATTAACGATATTCATTCATTCATGTTTCAGGTCTCTATAACTTCACAGAACCTGATTATATAAGATTATTATACTGACTCTTTTTACAGTGTTTATGCATATAGAGTATGAAGAATTCAATACCATAGAAGATCTTCTTATGTATATGACATCGGCTGCACCGCCAATGAAGAATACCATGCCTATAAACTCTTACAAAGGCTATGTAATGTCTTTCATTCCACTAGGCGCCGCAACTGGTGATACGTATCTAATGCTTTATGCCTCAGGGTCATTGGATCAAGGCATCTATGAGTTTGACGTCTCTGATACATCATTTAAAAAAGTAAGTGCAATAGAGCGCGCAGACAAGGTGTATTTTATTTCTATCACACCAAAAAGAAATACCATTGCCGACTTTGCTATTGAAAAACTCTAATCTCTTTTTTATTCAAGTAACAATTCTGCTACATGTATCTTTTTTATTATCATTTTGTTGTTGTTGCTACTGCTGTTGATGATATCTCTATAATTTCTTTGTTTGAATTTTAGGTGCAGTCACCGATCTACTTCTTGCATATTTATCAATAATCTCATCAGGTGTTCTGCCGTTAAACAAGTCTTTGCACAGTCCGCGAAGATATCTCATTATTGCCCATGTGCCTGCTTTGAGAATTCCGTACATGAATACCTTCATCGGTGGCCCATACGTCTTGTTTCTGAGAATAATCGGAATAATGTCATTAATTACACGCAAGTTATTCTCCCAGCACTTCCAAAACAATGTAAATTGCGCCTCATTTAAATTCCCAAAATGCATAGAGTTCTTTTCACTAAAGTCTTGGTACAGCAATGGCGCCACCAGCCCCCTAAAGTCCATCTCTTTGAAGTCACTTATCATATCAATCGTATGTTGGATATCATCCGGTGTCTCGTCAGGCCAACCAATAATTATTGTGGCTGCAGGGAACCAATGGTTCTCATTTAAAATCTTTGCACCTTCTCTTACAACGCTTCCCCACTCTTCAGGTGCAAATGGTTTTGTCTTGACGCCTAGGTGTTTCTTTACCATTGCAGGAGCTACTGTCTCAATTCCCAAGTTGGTAGCAAGCCATCTTCCTGTCTTGTCTTGCTCGTTGATATGTGAAATTTGCTTCATGAGTGTAGGATCTGCTGCCACTGCTGAGAATGTCATATGTGTTGTTCCAACAAAGTTTGCACCCAATCCTTTCAACCCTTTCCACAAATCAACTATGGCATCCCTGTTTGGAATAAAGTCTCTGTTGTCACATCCATAAAGCAACATCTCATCAGAGTGTAACCAAATCGAGTCAAACCCATAATCCAAATTTGTTTTTGCCTCGTACTGTAATCTATCTAGAGGCAGATCTTTCTTTGATCTCTTGTTAACATCACAAAAATCACATCCCCTTCCACAGCCACGCATTGCCTCTATCAGTGAGTTAATTGTAGGACCTTCTATAACCGGAATATTCTCAAGGTTTCTTACAAAACAATGCATCATCTCTGGGGCGTCATTCTTTTCTAAATCTTGAAATAGATCTACTGCTAATTCGTCTGCCTCGCCTACAACTACGGTATCTATTCCGTGTATCTTCATTCTATCTGATTTTGCAAGCTCCCATGCACCGTTACCGCCTACTACAACTTTAAAATCATATTTTTTCTTGAGCTGAATTATACTGGCACACATCTTTTTGAACTTCATTGCAACATACGATAACTTTTCAGGAGACATTGTTGTTGTAACCGGCGCCATTCCTAACGGATCCATTACATTGACCCCAACAACTTTGGTATCAGGCCCTATTGATTTTGCTAACATTTCAGGATGTGCCATAAATACATCTTCTCTCTTGTATCCTCCCTGTAGTAACGAACTTTCTATTCTTCGCAGTCCAACTTGGGCAACTTTGACTTGTCCTGTTGTTGGGTCAGTCTCAACTGAAGGGCAAAATACTTTGTCAAAGACCCACTCTGGTAATACTTCATAGGGACCACATGCAATAAATCCGTATAAGAAGTTTCCACGATAATTTGTCATTAAACTACGATCAGCAGTTAGTACGACACGTTTGCCTGACAACTATAAAACTATTCAATATATGTTATATATCATTTACGTGCTTGGGTTCTGTGAAGTTATCGAGGGTTATCTGTTAATCCCTAAATTGTATAAACCTCTAAACCGTAAGATATTCGTTGAAAGCGATAAAGTCAATATCACAGAAATATACGCCGAACTCTGATCTAATGGATATGATGGCTATATTCACAAAGATGGTCAATCATTGCATCAAGACAGGATTGAAAGAAGACACTCACAATATGAAGAGGTTGTCCATGTTATGTTATCATGAATTACGTAATTATGACATCCTGTCTTCATACAAACTAAATGCAATATCACGAGCTGCAGGCATGTTATCAAACAGAAAACAGTCAATCAAACGAGGTGTCAGAATAAGAGACCCAATAGTCAAAAATCCCTTTATGACAAACTGTTACGGTATACGACACAGCGGTGCACTACTCACAATCCCATACAAGAAACATAACCCAATCAACATTTTACTCAACGTTCACACCCAAAAAATCCTATCTGATCCCGCCTTGACGGTGCGCTCGTTTTCATTGACTGCTCTGAACATCAGTCTTTGTGTTTCAAAAACAGTACAAGAGATAGAGTGCACCAAGAAAATGGGAATAGACAGAAACCTAAGAAATGTGACGTGTGGGAACGAGGAAGAGGTGACAGTCTACAAGACAAATAAACTGTTATCCATAAAGGAGAACACAATACACGCCAGGGCAGGATTCCACAGAAATGATCGCAGGAAGAAAGGTCAATTCTGGAAACAAAGACAGAGACGAATGAGCAATAGAACAAAGCAGTACATCCACAGAATCTCAAAGGATATGGTATACAACGCAGTCAAAAACAAGACTGCAATCGTCATGGAAAACCTGAAAGGAATAAGAAAATTGTACCGAAAAGGAAACAGTCAAGGTAACAAGTACAGACGTAGATTGAACGGGTGGCAATTCTACGAGTTACAACGCCAAATAGAATACAAAGCCCAATGGGTCGGGTTGCCTCCAGTCGAGACAGTAGACCCAAGAAACACGAGCACGCAGTGTCCGAAATGCGGAAAGAGACTCCAAGAGGACATGCAACAACATCGTAAAATGTCGTGTAATAATTGCGGTTTGTTTATGGACAGGGATATTATCGCTGCCATGAACATATCACGCAAGCTGCCCCCTAGGTTTAGGGGTAGTAGAGATGACATAGATGAAGCGCAGTCCGGCACTTTTGAGCCGGCGATGACGGAACCCGGCACACCATTGGTAATCCGAATAGTCGATATGTCAAAGTCAAGTTTATAGGGGTTAACCCTCGATAACTTCACAGAACCCGTGCTTGATGTTGTCTCTACTGACTGTACTTGAATCTGCGTACAAGTAAATACAAAAATTTGTCAGATTTCATCTTGCAGCATTGGTGCTATATTCTCTTGGAGTTATTTTTCTTAACTGCTCTATTTGCAATATTTGCAGCTATTGCACCTGCTGCAATTCCGTTATCAATATTCACAACTGACAGTCCCAAAGAACAGCTCTGAAGCATTGACGCAAGTGCTGCAATTCCTTTCTCTCCGTATCCATATCCTACAGATGTTGGGACTCCTATGATCGGTATGTCTACTAGCGTGGATACTAGAGTGGCTAAAGCCCCTTCCATTCCTGCTGCTACTATTATACAGTCTACGTCATGTTCTGTCATCTCTTTTAAAACTGGAAGCACTCTTTGAATTCCTGCAACCCCTACATCATAACTTGTAATGCATCTGCAATTCATTGCCTCACACATCAGCCTTGACTCTTCTGCTATCTTGATATCTGATGTACCTGCAGTAATGATTCCTACTACTCCTCCCTGAAACTTGATAGGTTTTTTAAACAACAGCAGTGATGATGCGTTCTTGCCAGTCTTTATCTTGACTTTTAATCTCTTCGCATATGTTATGATCTTTGGTTGATCCTCTTTGTTTATTCTTGATATGATTACTGAGTTTGTCTTCTCTAAAATTCGCTTTGTAATTTTTTTAATCTCATCTAGCTGTTTTGTTTCTGCAAAAACTACTTCTGGTATCCCTCGTCTGTCTCTTCGGTTTATGTCAATTTTTGCAAATCCTTCTATCTCTTCAATACTATACAATGACAGAAGCTTTTTTGCTTTGTCTGATGTTATCTTTCCATCTCGTAATGATTCTAAAATATCATCGATTTCCAATGATATCTTTTACTTGATAGCATAAAAAAATGCTTAGATCATATAGTTATAATAATATCTACAGTCTTTTTAATGCGTACAGATTCAAGCAGTATAAAAACAGATTAGATCTTTATGCTTGTAATCGCGCTTTTTACAACCGTGACTGCTTTATCAAATACCTGCCTCTCATTCTCATCTAAATCCAACTCTACAATCCTGTCTATGCCGTTTTTTCCAATAACTGCAGGAACGCCTATTGTAACATCTGAGTGACCATATTGGCCATCAAGATATGCTGCAACCGGTATTACTTGTTTCCTGTCTCTTAGAATCGATTCTAGAATTGCCGATATTGCATTTCCTGGTGCATGGACTGTGGATCCTTTCAATTCGATTACTTTGGCTGCAACTTGTCTTGTATCCTGAACTAGTTGATCTAGCTTTTCTTTTGAGAGAAATGATGATAGTTGGATGCCTGAAACTGTTGAAAATCTCGGAAGTGGCAACATGTTCTCTCCATGCTCTCCGATCACTAGTGCTCTGATAGAGTCACGCGAGTATCCCGTTGCCTGATGAATGAATTGTTTAAATCTTGATAAATCAAGCATTCCTCCCATCCCAAATACTCTACTCTTGTCAAATCCTGATACTTTGTAAGTGATGTATGTCATGGGGTCAAGTGGGTTTGTAACTGGTATTATTATAGAGTCGTCTGCGTATTTTTTGATATTCTCTACAACGCTCTTTACAATCGATGAGTTAATCTTCAATAGATCCATCCTTGTCATTCCTGGTTTTCTTCCTGACCCTGCTACTACCACAACAGCATTTGATCCTTTCATGTCTGAAAAATCATTTGAACCTCTTACTTCTACATCGATTCCTTGCTCTGATAGCATGTGATTAATATCCATTGCCTCTCCTTGTGGGAGCCCTTTTACTACATCTAGCAGTAAAATTTCGTTATCTATCTTTTTTAATGCCGAGAATAGTGCAGCATCTCCGCCTACTTTTCCAGAACCAATTATTGTAATCATGAAATTTTGTCTTGAACGTTGATAATTAAATCTAATGGCTGGGTTATAGTCGAATTTATAAGTATTTTTGATAATTTCCAATCATGGTCGTTGTTATTGATCCTCAGATTGCAGGAGTGTCAGGTGATATGTTATTGTGTTCCCTAGTCGATCTAGGTGCTGACAAAGACAAAGTTATCCAAGGAGTCAAAAGATCGGCTCAATTCCTTCCGGAATCTACAATATCACATATTGCTCTTGAGAGGATTCAAAAACATGGTATTAGTTCTCTCCAACTAGCATTAGGACTAGTCGAAGATTCTGTTAGTCAACGTAGCGGTACTGCAATCAAAGAAGCGATTGCTCACTCTGTCTTGGAACTCGGACTGTCCCAGAAGGCACAAATTTTTGCAGACTCTTGCATTGATACTCTGATCTCCTCTGAATCAAAGATTCACGGTGTTGCAAGGGAGTCTGTTCATCTTCACGAAGCATCAAGCATTGATACACTCATTGATATCGTAGGCGTTACAATTGCGTTAGAAGATTTAGATCTATTTGATGAAAGGATTCTCTGCCTTCCTGTTTCAGTTGGCAGTGGATCTGTAACTTTTTCCCATGGCACGATGTCTAATCCCGCAAGTGCAATTCTTGAGATCTTTAAGAACTCTGATTTAATTATTCAAGGTAGCGATGCGGATCAAGAGCTTACAACTCCTACTGGTGCATGTATACTAGTAAACCTGGTAAATGAATCTGCAAGGTATTGCCCATTAATGCAAGTTGATTCAGTTGGGTATGGCGCTGGACAGAATGATTTTGATAGCTTTGCAAACGTTTTGAAAGTTATTCGTGGATCTGTAGTTGGAGCTGATAACAATAACAAATATGAAAAAGAAGACAATCACAATACCTCTAACAATAACCACAACTGCGATGATGCTCTTAAAACCGATTCTGTGAAGATTCTTGAAACAAATCTTGATGACGTCTCAGGTGAGATCCTGGGAAACCTTGTTGAAAAAGTCATGAGCCGAGGCGCACTAGACATCTCCATCTATCACGGAATTACAAAAAAAGGAAGACCTACAAATCTTGTATCTGTTATCTGTACTGGTGATACCATCGATGGAATAGTCGACACTTTGATATCTGAGACTGGAACATTGGGAATTCGCGTATCTGATTCAACACGATTTATCGTCTCTCGTTCTTCTCATAATGCCTCTCTGACCTTAAATGATCAAACATTTCATGTAAATTACAAGCGTTCTTTTTTTAAGGGAAACGTTAGCTTGAAGATAGAGTTTGATGATCTAAAGAGAATATCTGACATTCTTGGTAAATCAATAAGGGAGACAGAATCATTACTTAGACGAGAGATTGAAAAATTGGAGAGTAGCAATGACTGCCCTTGATGATCTTGTAAATTGGTTTGAGGGCAAAGAAAGAGTAATGATTGCGCTTTCAGGAGGTGTTGATAGTGCACTTGTAGCATACGCTGCATTTCAAAAACTAGGTAATGCGTCTATTGCTGTAACTGCTGACTATAAGACTCTGTCAGAAGAAGAACTTGCTACTGCCAAACACGTCTGTTCTGAGATTGGCATCACACAACTCGTCTTAAACTATAACGAACTTGAGAACGACGAGTTTACAAAAAACGATTCAAACAGGTGCTTCCATTGTAGGATGGAGCTGGGAAGTAAACTAGTTCAGCTAGCAAAACAGCACAACATTACAGTTATCGTCGATGGTACCAATCTTGACGACCTCCGTGACTATAGGCCTGGCATTCAAGCATTAAGGCAGAATGGAATCCAAAGTCCTCTAGTTGATACCCGTTTTTCCAAATCTCAGGTTAGAGAAGCAGCAGAGATGGTTGGTCTGTCTGTATATGACAAGCCATCAAATTCATGCCTAGCGTCTAGAATCCCTTGGGGCACCAAAGTTACTGCTGAGAGACTAACTCGTATAGAGTTAGGTGAGACCATCATCAAACAACTAACAAACATCAAACAGGTTCGAGTTCGTGACATTGACGGTTCTGCCAAGATCGAAGTAGATAAAAAAATGATACCTGCCATTGATGGTGTCACATTACAGCAGATCACTGAAAAATTAAAATTGATTGGCTTCAATACAGTCAAAATCGATGCAGAAGGATACAGACCAGGAAAAATTAACGTGATGGCCGATTGATATATCTTGACAATGCCGCGTCTACTCCTATACACCAAGACGTCCTGACTGCAATGCTACCTTACCTCAAAGAGGAGTACGGAAATCCGTCATCGCTCCATAGGTATGGCAGATTTGCACGTAGAGCTATAGAAAAAGCAAAAAAACAGATTGCGTTATTAATCAATGCTGATCCATCTGAAATCTTAATAACTTCTGGAGGTACAGAATCAAACAATACCGTATTGATGGGTATGACTGCAATGGCATCTAAAACGTCAAAAAATAATTCTTGTCATGATGTTATTACATCCCAAATTGAGCATGATGCAATTTTAGAGCCCTGTAAAAAATTGGCTCAAGACGGATTCAATGTTATTCATCTACCAGTTGACTCATTTGGCATGGTTGATCCCTCTGAATTAGAATCCAAGATTTCGAATCGCACATGTATTGTTTCGATAATGTTTGGTAATAATGAGGTAGGTACCATTCAGCCAATCTCTGATATTTCTACAATATGCAATAAACATAAAATCCTTTTTCATACTGATGCTATTCAAGCCGTAGGTAAGGTTCCTATTGATGTAAAAGAATTAGGAATTGATCTGATGTCGATATCCTCTCACAAACTTTACGGTCCTAAAGGGGTTGGTGCATTATACATAAAAAATGGTATTGATATGAACCCAATAATTTTAGGCGGTGGACAAGAACGTGGGTTGCGTTCTGGAACTGAAAATGTTGCCAGTATTGTTGGATTCGGCAGAGCGTGCGAACTGGCACGAAATAACCTGTCTATGAATACTAGTTTTATGACTACGCTTAGGGATACCCTAGTTGATAAAGTGCTACACGATATTCCTCAGGCAACTCTTAATGGTGATCCTAAACACCGATTGCCACATAACGCTCATTTTACCTTTCTTGGTGTAAATGGGGAGGATCTCATTCTCAAACTTGATGAGCATGGTATTGCTGCATCTACAGGCTCTGCATGCTCTGTCAATACTCAAAAAGCATCTCATGTTTTACAGGCTATGGGATTTTCTCACGAGCAGATTACCGGTTCTTTACGATTAACTGTTGGAATTTTTAATCATGAAAAAGAGATAATCCAGACTGTATCTTCTCTTAAACAAATAGTAAAAGAATTGCGATCATTTTCTCCGTTTAAAACAAAATATTCTTTTAGATCTGATACTTGAACAAGTGTTATTTTGTGCACTGGTAAGTTAGTTGATATTTTTATGTGACTGTAAACTTGGGATGTTTTCGGGCTCTTCTCCCAAAACATGCAAAAAAAAAAAATCCTAGCAGAATTCGAAAACCTGTCTGTATCTAAAAAATACGCATGAAGTCTAAGAGTGGGAAATAGTTCAGACCCTGACCCAGCAGCTTCAAATCTGTTGAATGATACCAATGAGAATCCGCTATTCTTTAGGATATTATCAATTCCACGTCATGACTTTTTTGGCATTCAGGTTTTTGGAATGATCCTGATCGAATCATCGTCATTGATGACATCAACGTATCGTACAAACCTGTCAAGAACCTAACTTAACAGACCATTATTTTGGGATTTATTTGTGGCCTCTAGCAGTCATTAAAACTTGGTTATTATTTGAAATTTATTATTACTATTCAAAACTAAAACAGTAGCAGTAACTCCTATTACCAATATTACCATCATGGCAACTGTTCCAAACTCGGGAACAACATATGTCCCAATTATCAAAATATCAGAATCTCCTTCCTCAAAACTAATTGTTATAATTCTTGAATCTTCTTGCAGTCCTGACTCTGAATATGATACTGGTATATTGTCTATTAGGACTATCCAGATCTCATCTCTTCCGTTCTCATTTTCTGCACCTATGAAATCTCTTGGAAGATCTAATGTGATTGATCCCTCATCAGCTGTTGCTGTTATCTCTACTTTTAATGCAAGACTGCTATACTCTATCTCCATATTGTCAACCGCTCCTCCTACAATTGTATAATCTACATCAAATGTTCCATGACTTCCGGCACTCACCTCAAAGTGATTGCTAGTTGTAATTATTTCTGATTTTGGTGAATAAGTAAAGACAGTCTCTGCAGTGTTTCCCTTTCCGTATGCTACTGTGACAGAATATTTGCCTTGGTTACCCCAACGTGCTCCTTCGGCAAGTATTGTGTGGGAATAACTTCCATCTTGCGCTACTGTGATCTGTGCAATATCTTGTATGTTGCCTTCAAAATATACTTGTAATGTTACAGGTGTATTACTAATGATTGTAGTTACAACTCCTGAAATTACAATGGTGTCTCCTTCATCATAATGGTTATCGTCTGTTTGGACAGATACTATCGATTCTTGGGCAAATACTGTTGGGGTGGGGATTACTGCTACAGCTGCTGCTGCTGCTGTTATTATTATTATTAGTAATACTGAAAAACAATACATCATTGCATTACTATTCACAGTCTTTATCATGTCTATTTCTATATTTTCTTTACTATTCAAAATGAAAAAATGAAAAAGTTGTATGATTTTAGTATTTTGGCATAATGCTTAGTCTTGATCTTGCAGATATTGCAATTATTGAGATGATTGCTACTGCTAGAATCATGGCTGCGATTGTACCAAACTCTGGAATCAAGAAGGTACCAAATATTTCGATTTGTTCAGTACCTGCTGGGAACATTACTGTTACGTTGTTGTCAACAATTTCAGCATCGTCCCATTCTTCTCCGTCAACTAACACCAAAAATATGCCATCTTGAACTGCTTTTGATGGATTTATTGTTAATGTTCCATCATCTTCAGAATCGATGTTAATGACAATTGACTTGTCATCTATGTTGAGTGTTGCACTAGTTACCATTCCGCCTGAAATACTAAAAGGCACACATTGGTCATCTACTGCTAGACTACCTGCATCACATTGGATGTTGTCTTTTTGCATTGTACCGCCTGGACCTTCATATAGACCAGTTATTTTGATTTGCGCACTATTGGATCTTTCATTACTGCCGTAATTTGCTGTAATTTTATAGGCACCATTGTACTTCCACGATTGACCTGCTGTTGATATTGTAGTCTCAAAACTACCATCTTCTGTAATGTCAAGTTGGGCAACATTGACGATGTTGTTTAATGGACTTGTGATTGTCAATGTAGCTGGAACTCCAGAAATTACATTTGCCACTTTGCCTGTTACCACAATTACATCATCGTGGTCGTACTCTGTTTTATCGGTCCAAATAGATATTGGAATATCTGCAGCCAAGAATTGTTCTGCTGCCATTCGTGGATCTATTTCGCCGCAACCTGCACATGCAGGAGGAAGATCACCTTGGGCATATGCCGATGTGACAGTTAGTGTACTAATTACTGTCAAAAGAGCTAGTAGTGCGAACGACGTACGACTGTTCATCTAATTGTATTTTATATCCGCTCTATTTATGTATATTTAAACATAGAAAAAAATTGTGATCCTAGTATCTTGGTATGATACTTAGTCTTGATCTTGCAGATATTGCAATTATTGAGATGATTGCTACTGCTAGAATCATGGCTGCAATTGTACCGAATTCTGGCACCACGACACCCTCTTTGATATCTATTTCAGCGGATGCTGAATAGCTTGGGTCATCTAACTGTGTCACAGTTACCGTATAAATACCATCTTGCTTCCACAGTGATCCTCCTACTGTAATCTCAGTGGTAAAATCTCCATCAATTGTTGGTGATACTTGGCCAACTGTTACTACATTTCCGTTTGGCGCATTCACAGTTATCGTAACATCCTGACTTACCCTGTCAGTTGTTCCCGTAACTGTAAACGTTGTTGAACCTTGTACGGCGTCTATTGGATCAAGTGTTATTCCTGCATTTGTTGCAACGTTAGTCCCACGTGGTGTAAAGATTCCTGTCTCTAGATTCGATTCCGTCGCCACAGTCTGCATGGCTCTGCCATCAATCACTTCGGCGAAGACATTTAGCGTATAAAATGAATTTGCTCCCGTGCCTTGTTTAGCTGTAATCTGATAGTATCCATCCTCTGTCCATGTTGGACCAATCTTAAATTCTACCATAAACTCACCATTCTCATCAGGCGATAACTGCTCGATTGCAACAATATTGTTTCCTGTCGGAGATGTTATCTTGAATGTAACATCTGAAATATCTGATAATGTTCTACCATTAACAGTTATTGTATCTGAGCCCTTATCAGCCGTAGCAGTAATGGCTATTCCCGTACCTGCAGCAAAAGCATCTTGCTGCACTGACGCCATTGAGATTAACGATAGCGACATTACTAGTATTGTCATTGATGTCATCGTACGTTTAAAACTCATCCTGTTTTATCACATTATACTGTTATTTATGTATGTTTAAAAATGATTCTATCTGAAATTTTGTAGAATTATGTCTGATTTTTTTTACAGAATATGTTATACTTTACACCATCTGTTTTTAAAAGGATAACTCTCGCTTCTCTGATATTCGTTCGTATCTTACAAACAATTGACATTTGTTTTTATCTCTTGGATTTTATGCATTTTTGTCTCTTCTGACCTCATTAGTCGCCGTCTACTAAATTTCTTGTACTTTGATTTATTCTATCGTGTGCTACTCAATCAAATCAACGTTTTTGATAATTTGGGTCTCTGTCTACCATGCTGTCATTGTCTGCTATGTTTATAACACTTTAAATTATTGCCAAACTTGTAATGTGCCCATCAAATATGCTTTATTTTAAAACCATAGCTTGTTACATGCCAACATTTACCTACACATGATAAAATGCATGCTTGATGAATTGTTTTTATACGCACCAATACACGTATCAGATTTTCCATCATCATTGATTTTGCATTATTAATTTTGTTTATTATATAATATTCTGCACTTATCCTTTTGTATGTGATTAGATTTTACAACAATATAGATACTCTTTTTCACAAATTCTAAAATCTACAAGCTGTCTTCATGTATAACCTGTCCCATGTCATGTTTTAATAGTCTCTGATAACTTTACAAATCATATACTGTTTTATACTCTGTTTATTGTTTTTAATTAGATTATAATACGTATCAAGTCATTATTTATCGATATAACAATATACACTTTTAACTGTTTATATTTATTATTAGGCGTATTATTTATTATCCATAGTTATATTTTGTTAATCTTGCTATTGCATACTTTGATATGTTATATATTATTAATATAGCACCATGCCGTCATTTACGGTTTCTTACCCTCTTCAACTAGTGTATCTTGTTCATTTTTTCTGTCTTGTCATGTTTGTCACATGTGACTTTACTGACATTCCACAGCTTTGATTTCATGCCAAAATCCGTCTAGCAATGTATTGTTTGTGTAGACGTATGTGATTTTCATCACATATTGTAGTCATATTTAGTGATACAATGTGAATTATTTACTTTTGAGTGATTTTACACAAGTATGCTGTTTATAGAAAATCTGCTTTGTATTATTGTAATAATTTTAATTAATAATATATCGCATCATGCTGTTCTTGTTGTATGTGTGCATTTATCTAATTTTACAGTGATGAGCATATTGTCTATATCTGTCTTAAAAAATATAAAAAAAATAAAATTTAGTATCTTGGTATAATACTAAGTTTTGATCTTGCAGAAATTGCAATTATTGATATAATTGCGATTGCTAAAATCATTGCTGCGATTGTGCCGAACTCTGGGATTACCCATGTACCGATTATCTCAATCTCTTCAGTCCCTTCTTTGAACTGTATAGTGATCGTTCTATCAGTGTCTGTCACAGTTATCTCATAGTCGTCATACTCTTCGCCATCAGCTAGGATAAACACATCGTCATCACTACCGTCTGTAACTGATTCAAGTACAGTTCTAGGTATTGTAAGTTGCAGTGACCCATCACCTGTAGTCTCAATAGATACTACCAATGAATTGTCGTCTACTATAGGTGTAACACCTAGTATTCTACCGTTTGTGATCTCATATAATATCAGATCACTGGCACCTTCAATCATTACATGTGTTGCATTTATTCCTGGAGGGTAGTCTTTCACTGGTTTGATTTCCATTGCTCCTCCGAACTCAAACGTCGTTTCTGCTGAATTACTTGCTCCTCCGTACTGAACTGCAACTGTATACATTCCGTCAACTGTCATTAGTCCGCCTGCTCTAAATTCATGACTGAATGTTTTGTCATTATTTACATCAACTTGAGCAAGCCCTACTCTATTTTCGTTAGGAGCTATCATGACTATGCTTACTTGCAATCCCGAATATCTATCTCTGACTTCGCCTGTTACCAGTATTACCTCCCCATCGGCATAAGATGGTTTATCAGTACTAACAACAATGGCGCCTTGTGTCTGTCCAAATGCTGGTGTCATGCCTATACTTACAACTAAAACTGCAAGTACTGCAAACACCGTTAGACGTTCTTTCATTATTCTTAGCCTTAGACTTATCTTATTTAAGGTTACGTAAAACAATGTTGACAAAAGGGGAAAAACCTTAATTTTGGGCGGTCTTCTGATTAGATATATATTAACCTGCATTTAAATTTTGGACAGTTTGTGTATATTATTCGCTATTTTATCTAAATTTGAACGTAAAAGGGGGGTTACAGTTGGCTATTAAGAAGAATCAGGTACTAGTGCCAGACCACATCTACGTCCCAAAACATGAAATTATTATAAAGGCAGAAGCAGAGTCCATTCTGAAAAAATACAACTGTAAACCAACAGAACTACCGTTAATCTACGTAAACGATCCTGCAATATTGGGTCTTGGTGTCAAGCCAGGCGATATGATTAAAATCACACGACAAAGTCCAACTGCCGGTGAGAGTCTATACTATCGATACGTGGTGGAATTCTAAATGGCTGATCCTTCTACTAAACGTTGGCCTGTAATCCAAGATATTCTAAAACGTGAAGGTATTGCACGTCAGCATTTGAACTCTTTTGATGAATTTTTAGATAGAGGGCTACAAAGTATAATTAACGAAGTCGCACAGATTGATATTGAAAATGCAGAGTATCCTTATAAAATTCAGCTAGGTAAGATTAAACGACAGCAACCAAGAATGATGGAGCTTGATGGCTCAATTACTCATATCACGCCAGCTGAAGCTCGGTTGCGAAATGTATCTTACTCGGCACCTATCTTGATGGAGGCCAGTGTTGTTGAAGATGGGAAGGTGTTAGAATCACGATTTGTGCATATTGGAGATGTTCCGGTTATGGTGAAATCCAATGCATGTATATTGCATAACTTTTCTGTTCAAAAGCTAGTTGAGCACGGTGAAGATTCAAACGATCCCGGTGGCTACTTTATCATTAATGGTTCAGAGCGTGTAATTGTAGGGTTAGAGGATCTCTCTTATAACAAAATTATTGTTGATAAAGAGAATGTAAGTGGAAACAGTGTATTTAAGGCTAAAGTGTACTCTTCAATCGTTGGATATCGCGCAAAGTTGGAACTAGTCATGAAAAATGATGGGTTGATTGTTGCACGAATTCCAGGTTCTCCGGTTGATATACCTGTAGTTACGTTGATACGAGCTCTGGGATTGGAATCTGATAGGGAGATCGCATCTGTTGTTTCACTAGTATCTATGATACAAGATGAATTGGAGGGATCATTTGAAAAAGCAGGTGATGTACCTACCTCAAAAGATGCTATTGTGTATATCAGTAAAAGAATTGCGCCAGGAATGCTAGAAGAGTTCCAGATAAAACGCGCTGAGACTTTACTTGACTGGGGGCTGCTACCACATCTGGGCAAACATCCTGAAAATAGAAAAGAAAAGGCACAATTCTTAGGTGAGGCTGCCTGTAAACTATTAGAGTTAAAACTTGGTTGGATAACTCCTGATGACAAGGACCACTATGGCAACAAAGTAATTAAATTTGCAGGACAGATGCTTGCAGATCTGTTTAGAACTGCTTTTAGAAATTTAGTACGAGATATGAAGTATCAGCTTGAGAGATCTGGGCAGAAGCGTGGAATAAATGCGGTTGCTGCTGCAATTCGTCCTGGTATTATTACTGATAAACTAAACAATGCTATCGCTACAGGTAACTGGGGAAGAGGTCGTGTAGGCGTTACCCAACTGTTGGATAGAACCAACTATCTCTCAACTATAAGTCATTTGAGAAGAATTCAATCTCCTTTGAGTAGAACCCAGCCAAACTTTGAGGCAAGGGACTTACATGCCACTCACTTTGGAAGAATATGCCCAAGTGAGACGCCTGAAGGCTCCAATTGTGGTCTGGTAAAGAATCTAGCATTATCTGGAATAATCTCAGTTAATGTGCCTTCAGAAGAGATAGTAGAAAAACTCTACGAGCTTGGAACGGTTCACTTTTTTGATGCCAAAGAAGACCTAAAACAAGACGGTGCTAGGATATTCGTAGACGGTCGCCTCATCGGATATTACAAAGATGGTAACGAACTAGCTGAATCTTTGAGGACTTTGAGGAGATCATCGAAGATTCATCCTCATGTTGGAGTGTCATTTCACCAATCTGGAATTGACGGCTCTACAAAAAGATTATACGCTAACTGTAATGCAGGCCGGGTCTTGCGTCCGTTAATTATCATCAAAGACGGTAAACCGTTGTTAACTAGTGATCATTTAGACAAGATCTCCAAAAAATTACTCTCTTGGACTGATCTTCTGAGGATGGGTATCCTTGAGATGATAGATGCAAACGAAGAAGAGAACTGTTACATTACTTTAGATGAGAATGTTGTAAACCAGCACACCCATCTGGAAGTCTTTCCGCCAGCAATTCTTGGGGCAGGCGCTTCAATCATTCCATATCCTGAACACAATCAATCTCCTAGAAATACATACGAGTCGGCCATGGCAAAACAGAGCTTGGGCTTTTCTACACCTATGATGAATACTAGTACATATGTCAGACAACATTTTATGCTGTATCCTCAAGTTCCAATTGTTAATACTAAAGCTATGAAACTTTTGGGACTCGAAGACAGACCTGCAGGACAAAATTGTGTTGTTGCAGTATTACCGTTTGATGGCTACAATATTGAGGACGCTATAGTGTTAAGCAAAGCGTCAGTTGATAGAGGTCTTGGAAGAACATTCTTTTATAGAATTTATGACGCCGAAGCAAAACAATACCCAGGTGGAATGCGCGATACATTTGAGATTCCAAATGCAGATGACAATATTCGAGGTTACAAAGGTGAGCGTGCATATAGGCTATTGGAGGATGACGGTGTAGTTGCATCAGAGGTACCTGTGAAAGGTGGTGATATACTGATTGGCAAGACTAGTCCGCCACGATTCATGGAAGAGTACAGAGAGTTTGAGTCATCAGGACCATACAGGCGAGATACATCTATCGGTGTCAGACCCTCTGAGACTGGAGTTATTGATACTGTCGTTATGACTCAATCAAACGAAGGTGGAAAGATGTACAAGATTCGTGCAAGAGATATGAGGATACCTGAGATTGGTGACAAGTTTGCATCACGACATGGCCAGAAAGGTGTATTAGGAATATTGGCAAAAGCAGAAGACTTGCCCTACACTGCAGAGGGTATGTCCCCTGACGTATTGATTAATCCTCACGCATTCCCCTCAAGAATGACAGTTGGGATGATGATGGAATCCATATGTGGCAAAGCTGCAGCATTTCGTGGAAAACGCTTTGATGGCTCTGCATTTGTTGGAGAGAAGATGGACGAAGTCAAAGAGGTAATGAGCGCTCACAACTTTGAGTATTCTGGTAAAGAGATAATGTATGATGGAAGAACAGGTAAATCGTTTCCAGTAGAGGTCTTTATTGGTGTAGTGTACTATCAAAAATTACATCATATGGTAGCCGATAAGATTCATGCAAGGGCACGTGGCCAAGTTCAAATGTTAACTAAACAACCAACTGAGGGACGGGCACGTGGTGGCGGCTTAAGATTCGGTGAGATGGAACGTGATTGCCTTATTGCATATGGCGCATCTATGATACTCAAAGACAGGTTGCTAGACGAGTCTGACAAGTCTGATATCTTTGTCTGTGAAAGATGTGGTCTTGTTGCGTATCATGATGTTAAGCAGAGAAAATACGTCTGTCGTGTATGTGGTGATAAAGCCAAAGTCTCATCTGTATCAGTAGCTTATGCATTTAAATTACTATTACAAGAGATGCAGAGTCTTAATGTGGCACCACGTCTATTAATCAAGGAGCGAATTTAGATGTCTGTTCAAGCAATCAAAGCAATAGATGGCATTCGTTTCTCTGTGTGGTCACCTACAGAGATCAGAAAATATTCTGTTGCTGAAATTACTGCTCCTGAGACATATGATGAAGACGGTATGCCTGTTCAAGGTGGTCTTATGGACGGAAGATTGGGTACTTTGGAACCGGGACAAAAATGTCTTACCTGTGGAAATACTGCTGCAAGATGTCCAGGACATTTTGGGCATATAGAGCTAGCAGAACCAATCTTGCATATTGCATTTATTGACAATATCTACAAACTATTGCAGTCAACATGTCGTTATTGTATGAGACTCAAAGTACCTCAAGAGGACTTAGAGTCCCTCAAGAGAATAAAAGCAAAACAGGCTGCATATACCATAATATCACAAAAACGCATACCTGATCAAATTATAGAGAAAGCCAAAAAAGCAAAAGAGTGTCCTCATTGCGGAAAGGCCCAATACGAGCTGGTCTTTACAAAACCTACCATATTTGTAGAAAAAACTGAGATCGGTGAGCATAGGCTGTTACCAATTACAATAAGGGAAAGATTCTCCCACATTCTTGATGAGGACCTAGAGTTACTCTCATATGATCCAGGCACTGCAAGACCTGAATGGTTTGTTCTGCAAGCACTCCCTGTTCCTCCTGTCACTGTAAGACCTTCAATCATACTAGAGACTGGTATACGCTCAGAAGACGATCTAACACACAAGATGGTTGATATTATTCGAGTCAATCAGCGATTAAAGGAGAGCAAAGAGGCTGGAACCCCTCCATTGATTGTTCAAGATCTAGTTGATCTATTACAATATCACTCTACAACTTATTTTGATAACGAGGTATCTGGCATTCCCCAAGCCCATCATCGTTCAGGACGTCCTCTAAAGACGCTGACACAAAGACTCAAAGGAAAGGAGGGTCGATTCAGAGGCTCATTATCTGGAAAGAGGGTCGATTTTTCAAGCAGGACTGTAATCTCCCCTGATCCAAACTTGGATCTATCAGAGGTTGGCGTGCCTGAACAAGTTGCAATGAAGTTAACTATACCTGAGATTGTTACTGAATGGAATATTGACAGAATGAAGAGACTAGTAATTAACGGTCCTGACGTGTTTCCCGGTGTCAACTATATTGTTCGACCTGACGGTGTAAAGATCCGACTGGATTTTGTAGAGGACCGCTCTACAATAGCTGATACCCTTGAGATAGGATATCTCATTGAGCGACATCTATCTGACGGTGACATTGTTATGTTTAACAGACAACCATCACTTCACCAGATGTCAATTATGGCTCATTATGTCAGAGTGCTACCGGGTAAAACCTTTAGATTGCACCCTTCTGTATGTCCACCTTATAATGCAGATTTTGATGGCGATGAGATGAATCTTCATGTTCCTCAAAGCGAAGAGGCAAGAGCAGAGGCAATTTTATTAATGAGGGTTCAAGATCAACTGATCTCTCCAAGATATGGAGGTCCAATTATTGGAGCACTACGTGACTTTGTGACTGGCGCATATCTGCTTACCAAAGACGACACTGTTCTAACCGTACAAGAATTCTCCAACTATGCAATGCTCGGTGGATATACTGACTCACTTCCTAAACCTGCAACAACAAAAAACGGCGTACCAATGTATACTGGCAAACAGTTATTTTCACTGTTTCTTCCAAATGACTTTACCTATGTCCTTACCTCAAAGTGGTCTAAAGGAACAACAGGTGCACAAAAAGATGTGGTCATTAAGAATGGTCAGTTAATCAGTGGAGTTATTGACAAGACATCCATTGGTGCTGAAGAGCCAGAAAGTGTACTACACAGAATTACCAAGGACTATGGCAATGCAGTAGGAAAGAATTTCTTGAACTCTATTCTTATCATGGTTAAACAATTTATCACTCATTATGGTTTTAGTTATGGGTATGGTGACCTTGAGGTACCTGAAAAGAACCGACAGCAGATACTAAATGACATACAAAAAACTTACGATCAAGTCTCTAATCTTATCAGTCAGTACGAGGATGGAACTCTCAAACTTACAAGAGGTATGAAACCAGAAGAAGCGTTAGAGGCGTACGTTGTAAATGAGCTAGGCAAGGCAAGAGATAAGGCAGGTTCTACTGCAAATGACTCACTTGACAATAATAATGCTGGAAAGATTATGGCAACTACCGGTGCTAGGGGTTCATCATTGAATGTAGGTCAAATGGCAGGTGCATTAGGTCAACAATCAAGAAGAGGAAACAGAATGAACGATGGGTATAGTAATCGTGCATTAACCCACTACAAAGAACATGATAACAACCCTGATGCCCACGGATTTGTAAAATCAAATTACAGGGAAGGTCTGTCTGCATTAGAGTTCTTTTTCCACGCAATGGGCGGTCGTGAAGGGTTAGTTGACACTGCAGTTAGAACTCAGCAGAGTGGTTACATGCAACGCAGATTGATAAACGCATTAGAGCATATCCGACTAGAGTATGACGGAACTGTCAGGGATCCACACGGTCATATCATACAATTCCTTTACGGTGAAGACGGAATTGATGTGGCAAAGAGTGATCATGGAGAGGCATTTAATGCAAGCCGATTAGCTGAATCTCAAACCATCAGTGATTCTGGTTCCAAGGCAACAAAAGATGCGATTGCGACTTTGATTAAAAAGTACACAAAGACGTTTAATCCTAGATTAACTAGACTTGTCACTGAAGCACTACAAAATTCCAATCTTAGTAAGAACGGTATCGAGGCTGTGTGTAAAAAAGGACTATCGCTTTACAACAATGCCAAGGTGGAACCAGGTCAGGCAGTAGGTATCATTACTGCCCAATCCATCGGTGAACCGGGTACCCAGATGACGCTTAGGACATTCCATTTTGCCGGAATTAAAGAACGAAACGTCACATTAGGTCTTCCAAGACTCATAGAGTTAGTTGATGCCAGAAAGAAACCTGTCACACCAACTATGGATATCTATCTTGATGAAGAGTCAAAGCGGTCAAGAGAGAAGGCCATCCAAATTGCAAAAAACGTACTACAAACAAAGGTAAGTGCGCTAGTTGCTGATACTCAGACTGACTATTCCACAAATATCAAGATATCACTCAGTGAAGCAAGATTACGTGAGAGGGGGTGTACAGTAGCTGACGTTGTAGATGTATTGTCCTCTAACAAAAAATTCAAGATAGAGGTAACAGGAGAGCTATTGACTCTGAATCTAGTAGAAGAGACTGATACTGCAACTGCAATTGCTATTAGAAACAAGGTCTTTAACACCACTGTAAGTGGTGTTCCAGATATTGAGCGAGTGACACTGGTTCAAAAAGACGATCAATGGATCATTCAAACCACAGGCTCAAACATCGCTAAACTGTTAGAGGTCAAAGGTATTGACAAACAAAACGTACGTACAAACAACGTATTTGAGATTGCAGGCACCTTGGGTATTGAGGCTGCCCGAAACGCATTGATTAACGAATTGAATCACACGCTAGGTGACCAAGGGCTAGAGGTTGATAACAGGTATATTATGCTGGTATCAGATTTAATGTGCTCTAGAGGCTATATGCAGCAGATAGGACGACATGGTATTGCAGGTACCAAAGATAGCGTTCTTGCACGAGCTGCATTTGAGATTACCGTTCCCACAATTGCACATGCAGCCCTTGCAGGTGAGGTAGAACAGCTCAAAGGAATTACTGAGAATGTTATTGTTGGCAGTAACATACCAATTGGCAGCGGAACCGTCGACTTGTACATGCAGGTCAGTAGAAAGAAGAAGGATAAATAGTGATAATATTTGGCAGACGAGATTTCTACTTTGATGGGCGCTTACATGGACAAGACAGTTACGTTACGACTGCGCAACACTACTATAGTACAAGGCATCCTAAAAGATTTTGATATTCATATGAATCTGACTTTGAATGATGCCAAGGATGTATCTGATGAGAAGAATCCTATACCGTTTGGCAAGATTTTACTGCGTGGAGATAATATTTTAGCTATCTCATTGTCTGAATAATTTCCGGTTCTGTTGTGTTATCGAGGGACATAACCACGATTGCACGACTTTGACATATCGACTATTTGGATTACTGGTGGTGTTATACCAGGTTCCAACATTACCGGCACCAAAGTGCCAGACTGCGCTTCATATACGTCACCTCTACTATCCCTAAACCTAGGGAACAGTTTGTGTGATATGTTCATGTCATCTATAACATCTATGTCCACGAACAATCCCCAATTATTACACGATATTTTTCGTTTGTATTGATGTCCTATTGGAGTTTCTTTCCGCATTTTGGACATTGCGAGCTCGTGTTTTTGATCTATAAATTCGACTGATAGTCCTGCCCATTGGGCTTTGTATTGTATTTGGTGTTGTAGCTCGTAGAATTGCCAGCTGTTTAATCTGCGTCTGTATTTATTTCCTATGGATTAAAAACCATTCCATCAAAATCCTGCCTGCATCATGGCCATTTCCTTTTTTTTTGTACAACTTTCTTATTCCTTTTAGGACGGGTGACGATAGTTAACAGGAAGAATCAGGCGACGGTAACTTAACAGAATCTAGAAATATTCTACATTTAATAAAATCAGGATTTTGTGTTAGGTTTGGTACGGTTTGACCTCTCGACAGTTAACAGCAAGAATTACTCCTCAATAAGTTAACAGAACCCTTTACTTTATATCTTTAATAGCAGAAGTGATTGTGCCCAAAAGCCCCGACAGTTAACACCGATAAGATTATGAACCAAGCTCCGATAGGTTAACAGAACCTTTATTTCTACTCTTGTCCCTCGATAACACAACATAGCCTAGTCTCCTAAACGTTAAATCTCATATCTTCTAACACATATCGTGTTTTTGTCTCTTCCGCTGATTATTCTCTTTACTGCCTTCGGAGATGAGGGTGAGCCTATACCTGATTACTACAATCCCTATGCTCCTATCCTTACTGACAAATCAATCTATACTTGGACTGATAAAATCTACATGACGATCGTATCACCTAGCTGGAATACTGACCGATATCTGATTGATACCATTGGGGATACTGACACACATCCAATCAAGATTGCAACATCTGATCACTCTCTTATGCCTTACCGGTTTGTTGAAACTGATGCAAACTCTGGAATCTTTACAGCAGAAGTTACCCTGACTGGATTTGCATATGATGTTGATGGTGATGGTGTTGATGATACGACACCTCGTACCGGTGGCACCGGACCAACTAATGGTTATCTAGAAGTTGAGCCTGATTCAGGCATAACCATATCATTTGAATTCGCAGACGATGTTTTGCTCTTACATACTGTAAATGTTGCTTGGAATACTGGCATCATTGAACTTTTGCATGGCAATATGGATAATCATAATAATAATAATGATAATGATGACGGTGTCTTTTTTTTAGATGGCAGTAATGCTGATTCTATCACAGTTCGTGTCATTGACCCTGACATGAATCTGAATCCTCAATTCCCTGATACCGTTATGGTGCATATGTACACAGATTCTGATGTTGCAGGAATCATAGGACGCGCAGTTGAGACAACCGCTGATTCTGGCTCTTTTACTGTTGCCGTATCTCTGTCTGAACATCTGCCATCTAATGGCAATAGACTCTATGTGCAATCAGGTGATCATCTATATGCAAGATATCATGATCACACTTTACCTGACTCCAACGTTTACTCGTCTAATACTTTATCTGTTGAATCATCAATCAGAGTCGAATCATTGTATCTTAACAAACTTGAGAGCTCTCCTGTTGTAATGTCTAATAGTTTTGGTGAACCGATAACCGTACCTTTATCTGTGGATACTCCCTTTCAGATGGTTGGCTCTGTAACAAACCCTGACATCGTTGCATCACAACCATTTGCCTACATCTTTCAAGTAAAGGCCTCTGATGGGACCATTGAGTTTTTATCGTGGTTCCAAAGTAAAGTTCCACCTGAGCAGCGTATTGACGTATCGCAGTCCTGGATTCCTAAAACCTCTGGAACATACACAATTGAGACCTTTGTATGGAAGTCTCTTGATAATTTTTTACCATTATCTGAGCCTGACTCTGTTCTAGTCACTGTTAACGGTTCTGTGAAGTCATAGGTACCTGTTGATTTAACAAGTTACATCCTCCTATCACTCGACTTTGACATATCGACTATCTGGATTACCGGTATGCAGGGTTCCATCATCACCGGTTCAAAAACACCGGACTGCGCTTCACCTATGTCATCTCTACTATCCCTAAACCTAGGGGACGGTTTGCGCGATATGTTCATGGCAGCTACAATGTCTCTGTCCATGTACAATCCGCAATTATTACACGACATTTTACGACTGTGTTGCATGTCCTCTTGGAGTTTCTTTCCGCATCTTGGACACTGCGTGCTCGTGTTTTTTGGGTCTACATATTCGACTGGCGGGAGCCCGACCCATTGGGCTTTGTATTCTATTTGGCGTTGTAACTCGTAGAATTGCCATCCGTTTAATCTGCGCCTGTATTTGTTGCCTTGACCATTTCCTTTTTTGTAGAGTTTTTTAATTCCTTTTAGGTTTTCTAGAACGATTACAGCCTTTTCTTTGACGGCATTATCCACAATATCTTTTGATATTCTGTGTATGTATTGTTTTGTTCTATTGGTCATTCTTCGCTGTTTTATCTTCCAGAATTGACCTTTCTTTCTGCGATCATTTCTGTGGAATCCGGCTCTGGCGTGCATGGTGTTCTCTTTTATGGATAGCAGTTTGTTTGTCTTGTAAAATGTTACTTGCTCCTCATTGCCACATGTAACATTCCTCAAATTTCTATCGATTCCCACTGTCTTGGTGCATTTTATCCTTTCAGTTTCCTTGGAAACGCAAAGATTGATGCTAAAGGCAGTCAATGAAAACGAGCGTACTGTCAAGGCAGGATTTGACAGGATTTTTTGGGTATGCGGGTTTAACAAGATGTTGATTGGATTTCTACTCTTGTATGGGATTGTGAGTAGTGCACCATTGTGTTTTATACCGTAACAATTAGTGATAAACGGCTTTGTTACCTTTGGGTATCTAACCTTAACACCACGTTTTATTGACTGTTTTCTGTTTGCCAATATGCCAGCAGCCCTTGATATTGCATTTAGTTTGTATGACGATAAAACGTCATAGTCTCTCAATTCGTGATAGCATAGACATGATAGCCTTTTCATATTGTGTGTGTCTTCTTTTAACCCTATCTTGATGCAACGGTTAACCATTTCTGTGAATGTGGCCATCATATCCATTAGGTCAGAGTTTGGCGTATATTTTTGTGCTATTGACTTTACTGCCTTCAACAAATATTCTATGATTTTGGGGCATTTATGTACGCCTATCCTCATAAATAAGGTCTCTATAACTTGACAGCGCCCGTTTTTGTACTATTTGTATGTGTCTAAAATCAATTTTTTACATAAACCTATAAAACCCCGTCAAGACAATGTGATAAGGTAAACACATGAGTAAATTACTTGAGAAATCATTAAGGGATGCCCGCAAGGAGAATAAACTAACAATGGGCACAAAGCAAGTTTTGAACTCTATGCAACGTTCCAAACTAGTTGTCCTGTCTCAGTCAATTAAAGGAGATATGGTTGAACAGATTGAATCTGTAGCAAAGAAAGAAAAGGTACCGTTGGTAAACTTTCAAGGAACCTCAGTCGCATTAGGCAGGTTATGCGGCTTACAATTTAGAATTTCAACAATTTCATTTACATCGCTAGACGACGCAATCATTAAATCAATTTTAAAAGACGCAGAGGACGGGATAAAACATGTTTGATTGGAATATATCTAACCAAAATCTGAATACTAAAATTCTATTCTGGGGCAAAAAGGGTTTCTAATGGTGCAATCAATCAAACTTACAACCGATCAGATGCGCATGATGTCGTTATTCCAAAATGTTACAGGCGCCACTGCACGTGATTGTGTAGAGGATGAGAAGCAGAACCGTGTAATCTTTGTTGTAAATAATGGAAAGATGGGTCTTGCTATTGGGAAAGGTGGTGTTCATATAAAATCCTTACAAAATATTGTTAAACGAAACATAGAGCTAGTAGAATTCTATGAAGATCCTGCCAAATTTCTGACCACACTACTTAATGCAAAACTAGTATCAGAAGTAAAAATAAATACACGTCTTGATGGATCAAAGCAGGCAGTTGTTATGGTAGACCCAAGAAAGAAAGGAATTGTTGTTGGAAGAGACGGTAGAAATGCCGAGAAAGCACGCCTGCTTGCCAAACGATATTTTGATATTAGCAGTGTATTAATAAATAGCCCTGAACGCGCAACAATGGAGATGTAATAGATGAGAAAATCGCCACTTGGACTATTTGCAGGTAGAGTACTTACCAATAAAAAGAAAAAGCAGAGATGGGCAATCTCTACTTATAAGAGAAGAAAGCTAGGTATTGATAAAAAATCCGATCCTCTGGGAGGCTCGCCACAAGCTCGCGGTATTGTCTTAGAAAAAGTTGGTATTGCAGCAAAACAGCCAAACTCCGCTATCCGAAAATGTATTCGTGTTCAACTAATTAAAAATGGAAAGACAGTTACAGCATTCCTGCCAAGAGATGGTGCGATGAACTTTATTGATGAACACGACGAAGTACACATTCAAGGTATGGGTGCTACACAAGGTGGTGCAATGGGTGATATTCCCGGGGTTCGATTCAAAGTCTTCAAGGTTAATGGCACGTCACTTCATGAACTGGTCATTGGCAAAAAGGAGAAACCAAGGAGATAGATATACACATGGCTCAAACACAGAATTTGTTATTATTTAGAAAATGGGATTTATCAAAAATTGAAGTTCGTGATCCTGGATTAAAAACTGCAATATCATTAAAGAAGCAGATACTGCCCTACACATATGGACGTTCAGCTCTGAAGAGATTCAACAAAGCAGACGTCAACATTGTGGAACGATTAATCAACAAGACCATGCACTTTGGTAAAAAATATGCAAAAAACACCGGTAGAATGACTGGTAAAAAGACAAAGTTATTGAACACTGTAAAGACCGCATTTGACATTATTGCCTTGAAGACGGGACAGAACCCTGTTGAGGTTCTAGTGCGGGCAATAGAGTTCTCTGCCCCAAATGAGGACACCACAAGAATTGTGTATGGTGGAACGGTTTATCATGTATCAGTAGATGTTGCACCAATTAGACGTGTCGATTTGGCACTCAAGTTTATTGCAGATGCAATCAAGGAGGCAACATTCTCAAACCCAAAACCCATCGAAGAACATATGGCAGAACAGTTGATCCTTGCAGCAGCCAACGACTCAAATGCGCCTTCTGTGAAGAAGAAGCACGAGTTAGAACGCATTGCTCAAGCATCGCGATAAACATTTTGTAACTGTCTAGTTTATCTGTCTCCTACCCGCTCGTTTTTTACCATACTGTTTGGAGGCATAAATCCCCGAATGGCTCCATAATTATTTATATGATATAATGTCATACTAGGTATAGGTGCGGATGAGCGCATCTGTATGGTGTATTGGTGGCGGATATTGCGATCATACACCTATTTTGGAAATACAGTAAGGTCATAACCATGAATATCTCCACGTGTGTTTCTTTGTGCCTTCTCTGAAACCAAGTTCCAGTACTCACCAAAGTCACGAGTTGTAGTCAAATGTTTATACGTGCAATAGCAGACAGCATCCGCAATCTGCAAGCCAAACTGTGTAGAAGAATCATAAAAAACTGGCTCTTCGACAATGTTTTTATTACCTGCCAAGACGTACCCTTCTTCCTAATTGTGTTTATGTGTTCTAAGATTTCACAGTCCTTTGCATTTAAAGATCCGGGTTTATTTGATGTTAAATCTATTCGTAACATTCCTTTGTTTTCTTTTCTCGTTAAAAAGAGATCAAACCGTTCTACAAGAAACGTATATGCTGTTCTAAGTATATTCCAATTTTTGAATTTTGAGTTTCGTAGCTTGCATTTGTCTATTGCAATAGTGATGGTATCAAATTCCATCTCGTTAAAAGAATTGTATATTTCGTTTAAAATGTAATCCCGTTCATTATATGAAATTCCGTAAAAATCTTTTTTCGCTTTGTAAATATCATGAATGTGTATCTCCGATCCCTGTAATTGATTACGAAAAATTTTATTCTTTAGTTTCTCTACAGCATTTTGTATATTTTGCAAGCTATCTTCATGTATGATAACACCAGCGACTACAAAAAATTTGTCTGATCAGTCAATTCTGCAACACCTGATTCATCAACATACATTAAATACAATATGTTGTTTTTAGACAGGCGTCATTGATATACTTTTTAACTACTCAGGTTATCTGTCTCATACTTATTCATTTTTCACCACGATTGTTTGTAGACCTAAATCAAAAAAAGACGTGAAGAACTACAATATTTTCTAGTAGCCCGAGGCAGATTCGAACTGCCGTCTCTGCCTATCCACTCTTGAGATCCAGAGGGCAGAATCCTTGATCTAAAATATTATTTGACCGCTAGACTATCGGGCTACCATATGCAATTCGAATGTTTTAGCATATAATCATTTGCTGTCGTCGTTGCTCTTATTTGATTTTGACTTCATGAATGGCAGTCCCATAGCCGCATTCTGCTTTTAACCTCATATACGGAATCAGTCTGTAATGTATGGAATAATAACCATTATTCTCTTTTCTGATGATTCCTTTATGGATTAGCGACGCTAGTCCTCTTGATGGTATTGTGATTGTCAAATTCTTCTCTTCGCATATCTGTTGGCGTTTATTTTGAAATTGTTTTAATGAAAATTCAACGTCATTAACCTCTAGTACTAACGGCCAAATAATCTCACGCCACACAAATCTCCTATTTTCTGTAGCTGATGCATGCTTTCCTTTCCCGCCCAACACTAATAACATCTTACAATGATCTTATAACTTAGTTGTCCCAAAAAGAGATTGAAGAATCCCTGAATCTGTTGGAGAAGGATTGGGATGTGGATCCTGTATTACGCGAATTTATGTTAGGTGGGATTACTGACGTATCTGATTATGCCCTCAGAGTCGATGGTGTTATCTTTCATGTGCCGTATCTCCGCTCCATAAAAAAATACATTCTGTGGAGATGCTTTTGGCCTGACTGTCATAACTGCTGTGATAGACAGGGCAGGCTTCCATTAACTTCAGATGATCTGATAACTATCGGACAAGGCTTGAAGTATCGCAAACCCTCGGATTTTATAAGAAAAGAGACGTTAACTGTAACTTATCAAGACAGTGGTCCTGCAGGCCAGAGCACTACCCTGACTACAATTAATCTAAAGCGAAGAGACGATGAGACACCTGCTGATGATGGTACTCATATATCATGTAGGTTTCTTGACGATAATGGAGGCTGTAGCATGCATCCTGCAAGACCGGGTGTGTGTTACATGTACCCGTTTTCAAGCTGGCTTGAAAATGAAAAAGGCAGAGCACGTGTACATGCCACCTACCAATTCACAGGTGACTGTCCCGGGTTCTATCTTGCAGACAGTCTTGACTCTATGAAGGATGAATTTCAATCTTATTCTAAGACAATCTATGACTATACCATGGCATCCGGCAGAACCAATCGAGAAGGATTCGGATCAATCAGTCTTTCCAAATAATCTCACTGGGGTTAGTCTATAATTGATTGCATATATCTTGGATACAAGTCAGGCTTTTGCAACCTTTATCAAATCTGCTATCTTTATATCCATTCCAAACCTGTCCTCATTCTTCTTCATATATCTAAATATTGACAAAAAATCAGGTAGCGCTTTAACAAAATTAAAGTCTTTGTGAATTTTAGCTCTTACAAATTTGAATACTTTTGCATATACTCTGTAATGGTTCTCTATTGCCTTTTCATACGCTTTAAAGTCATGCATGTTTTCTAAAAATATCTCAACGCACTGCATGGATGGGATGATTCCCTCTCCTAACAACGCGTATACTGTGCCTATTGATTCACCTACACCTACTACTTTGCCTGAATAGTACGGTTTACATCTATCCGGCGTTGCAAGTCGTATGGGTCGTCCTTTGGTCGCAACTACCTTTCCCCCGTATTTCTCTAGGAATCCATCAGTTGCCTTTATGTGATTTTTATTGTAATCTCCTGCACCAACATGTGCCCATTTTTCACCCAGTGGAAAATACCAAAAGTATCCCGACATTCCTGGAAATGGTTCTATGTAAAAGTCATTGAAAGGAACTTTTTTTTCATACTCTACTTTGTATTCGTATGTTGGTAAAAAGAAATCCTCTTTTAGCTTTGGAAGATACATTCTGTGAAATCCGGTACAATCAACTATCATGTCGTACTCTTTTTCTAGTTCTTCTAGCTTTGGGGCTTTGCCATACATTACATTACAATCCTTGATAAAATCCTTGATTAATCCCAACTTGTCATACGTGCATAATCCCTTTAGTTTAATATCAAATTTGATGTCGTTGTTCATCTTGACATGCATGTTCTTGCCGTCATGAATCAAAAAGTCATTAAAATCTCTCTCTGTCTTTTTACAGAACTCTGTCAACTCTGACTTTATCGTTCCCCACGCACAAATTGAGTCGTGTTTCTCCTCTACCATTCTCTCATATCCGACGACCGTATGTTCTGAATCTTTTAGCCTTGCCATCAGATAAGAACCTGCAACACCCATTCCCATTACCGCTATCTTCAAGATACTCTGCAAATTCTTTCTACCTAATAAATACACTATCTGAGAAGAGGCTGACCTGAGATTTCCACCTGCCAATCAGTGCACTGTGGGGGCTGCGTTCTTGGCTGATATGTAAATATCTAAGAATACCTCGTGTGCGGACTTTTGGAGAATCTATTACCTTCTTAATGCCCTATCTTAGGAAAGCCATAGGACGGCATTCTGGGGCGCTGGGAGTATTCTGCAGTGCTGACTGCTAGGATGAAGGACCACCTCGATGTTGTACACTGCACGAAATCATCAGGGACAATACCTGAATAAATATCATCTACAACAAGATACATCAGATATTAAGAGACGAGAACTTTATCAGGGCCTCCAAAGAAGAGCAAGAGGGGCATGGATGCGCTCTTAGCGCCCTATTCAAACTCTATATGGCACGCAGACTACAAGCTGCTCGATGACTGCAGGCTGTTCCTGTGCTGCGAGGATGATGCATCACGTTTTGTCACAGGGTACGGCATGTTTGAGCATACCACTACCGAAAATGCGCTGACCGTACTTGAGGAGGCCATAAAAAACCACGGCAAGCCTGTATCCTTGATGACTTACTGCGGATCCCAGTTCTACGTCAATGCCTCAGAGGCAAAGAGAGAGACATGCCCGGTATGGGTGGGATGCCCGGTATGGGCGTCCAGTTCTACGCCAATGCCTCAGAGACAAAGAGAGGAGGCATCAGTATTTGAGAAAAGGCGGGCAAATCTTGGAATAAAACAGATCCTGGCAGGTGTCGGGGGGGGGGGGGGAGTAGGGAGGATTAGATTATTTTAATCATTTATATGCATGCAAATTTGTGTCGATTGTGATACGCTTGAATCATGTTGTAAGTGATATAACAACGAGGAATCTACACTATACCAAGATTTCAAAAAGGGCATTATCAACGACTGTATTGTTTTTTGTGTTACTTGTGGTGCTAGTCAGTCTTGTGCTTGGTCTTGCAATTCAATTTCAAATAGTCGGTGTTGATATGTACGTCCCATTTATCGATGTAGTTGATGATGTATATGCAGAATCTGATGATGATGAGGTTGCACTTGTACAAATTGGCAGTCTGATTGACGATAATACTATATTACTTGATTATCCTACTAATGTGGCTACTTTTACGGTAGATTCAACCCTCTATGCAATAACCACTACAAAAAACGGTAACGCAGTTTTAACAATAGATCTAAGTGATCTATCTGCACCTCACATTGCTGGTAGTTTGGTTGGTAATGATTCTATATCGTTATATGATGCATATGGTGTAGATACCTTTGAAATAGATTCCACCCCATATGCAATAGTTACAGTAGAGTATCCTGGTGAGGTTTATGTGATGGATTTGAGCACTCCGTCTGCACCTCTCATTGTTGGTAATCTGACTGATAATGATGATGATATCTATATTGGTGATGCACGAGGCGTGGATGTCTTTACGGTAAATTCTGATACATATGCAATAGTAACTACTTCCTCTGGCAATGACGTCCAGTTGATAAATTTAAATACCCCTTCTGAACCTAATCTCATCAGTAGCATTACTGACTCTGATGCTTTCTTGTACCACGCAACAGATGTGGCCACATTTAATATAGATAATGACAATTATGCATTAGTTAGTGCTCAATGGGATAATGGTGTGCAACTGATAAATATGAGCAATCCCTCTGTACCAACTCTTTCTAGTAATCTATCTTCCGATAATATTGATCATTTCTCTGGCCCATCAGATGCAGATGTTTTTACTATAAACTCCACCTCTTATGCGATAGTCGCCTTGACATATAGTAACGGTATACATCTGCTAAACGTGACCGATCCTTCTATGCTAAGTTCTGTTGGCAGTTTGTATGATGATAGTGCCACTGTATTAGATGGGTCGTTTGCTGTGGATACTTTTGTGATGGATTCTGTTACCTATGCGTTAGTTACCTCTCCCTATGAACACGGAATACAACTGATAAATATAAACAATCCATCTACCCCTATAGCATTAGGTAATCTAACTGCTGATGACTCTGATGTATTTGCAGCTCATAGTGCTGTTAAAACATTCACAACGGAATCTGGCACGTATGCAATCGTTGCTTCATCAGGATATTCTAGCAGTAGCATCTCAATAGTCCAGATTGCTTATGCTTCACAATTACCGTATACGCCAGTCATTACTACCACTACCACATCGCCTACCAATCAGCGGGTTATATCGTTTACCGTAGATTTTGGAAGATCCATTGACCCTGACACATTTACCGATACTGACATATCTGTATCCAGTGGCAATGTCTCTAGTCCTAGTGCTACAGATAGCAATAGTAACCAAATATTTGATTTCACTATCAGTGAAATCGCTGATGGTACCCTGACAGTCTCCATTCCAGCAGATGCTGTAGATGATCCTGATGAGCACAAGAATCTGATCTCCAACACAGTAAGCATTAAAGTTGATGGCACAGCACCGTACCTGGCATCTATATCTAGGAGCACACCTACATCAGAATCTACATCAGAATCCATCCTTGAATTTGCAGTTACCTTTAGCGAGGATGTTTACGGTGTGGTGGATTCTGATGACTTTGTATTGTCTTCTGAGAGTACTGGTACTGGCACAATAACTCGTGTTACTGGTTCTGGAGACTCTTACTTTGTTACAGTAGATGCTTTGTCTGACGGTACCTTCAACTTGGATATCATATCTGACAACAACATAGTAGATTCTGTTGATAATGCACTTGCAAGTACTCCTGCCCCGGTATCAGATGATTCGTATACGGTGGTGAGGACCGAGTTTACACCAGAAATTACTGGCATCACCACATCTCCAACCAATCAGCAGACTGTATCATTTCAGGTAGATTTTCAAAAACAGATAAATGCTACGACATTCATAGCATCTGATGTAGTTGCATCTTACGGTACTGTTTCTACACCTGCCACCACTAACAACAAGATATTTACATTTAGTGTAACTGGATTAAATGATGACGGTGTACTAACAGTATCGATTCCTGCAGATGCCGTAGAGGATCCTAATGGGAATAAAAATCTGGTCTCAAATACTGTAACAATTACAATAGATAATACGGCACCATCAATTACATCCATAACTAGAAGTTCATCTGCATCAGAATCCACATCTAGTAGCACTCTTGACTTTACAGTCGCTTTTAGTGAAAACGTATCTGGTGTTGATTCATCTGATTTTATAGTATCAGGTAACGGTACAGGTACCATATCTAATGTTTTGGGCACTGGTTCAAGTTATACTGTCACTGTACGAGGTACGTCTGATGGTACTCTTGGATTAGCTCTGAATGCAAATTACGACATCACGGATACTGCAGGCAATGCGTTATCAAACAGTGCTCCCTCTGAAAACGAATCCTACACATTGGAATTACCTCTATTTGTACCAACGATTACTCTTGATGCCTATCTCACCAGTAATAACTACCTGAACGTTAAAATAGATTTTGGAAAACCAATTAACCCTAACTCGTTCACTACGTCTGATATAATTATATCTAGTGCTACTTTTCCAGTTAGCCTGACCTCAACTGACAATCAGATATATACATTCACTGTCTACATTATTAATCAAGGCACTCATACACTACACATTCCTGCATCTGCTGTAACTGATCCTGAAGGCAACCCAAATCTGGTCTCCAACACAGTCAAAATCACACTAGATACAACACACCCAAGTATAACATCCATATCTAGACATTCACCTACAACAGAGACTACATCTGAGACTAGTATTGCTTTTGCAGTTAATTTCAGTGAAGATGTGAAAAATGTGGATGCATCTGACTTTGACTTGGATTCAAATAGCGGTAATACTGCTAGTATCTCTACTGTTACTCCTATTAACGCATCATCTTACGTGGTAACAGTTACAGATGCCACTGCAGGTACCATCAGCTTGTATGTTAAACCCTTCGCCAACAACATAACCGATCTTGCAGGCAACGCCTTGAAAACTCATCCTCCCCCTAACCCAAATGAATCATTCACAGTTGACAATACACGGTTTACACCATCAATCAGTACTGACATCCAATCACCTACAAACCAGCAATCAATAACATTCACAGTTGACTTTGGTAAACCAATTGACCCTGATACATTCATAGCATCTGACATATCTGCATCAAGCGGCACTGTCTCTACACCAACCACAGATGACGACCAAACATTCACATTTGACATAACAGGACTGACTGCCGGCACCCTTACCGTCTCCATTCCTGCTGACTCTGTAGATGATCTTGCACAAAACAAGAACTTGGCATCTGAAACACTCACAATCATCATTGATACCACATCTCCATCACTCTCATCTATAACCAGAGACTCACCTGCATCAGAACACACCTCCGACACATCACTTGACTTTGCAGTTAACTTTAACGAAGACGTAACCAATGTGGATTCAACTGACTTTGTATTATCCACTGACGTAGGCGCAGGTACAGGCACCATAACCCTCTCCACTGTCAGTGCATCATCTTATATAGTTTCAGTTAAAGTTACCACTGTCGGTATCATAAACTTGGATGTTGCGCAAGACAACAACATAACCGATACTGCAGGCAACGACTTGACAGATACTGCACCTGGTACCGACGAATATTTCACAGTAGAGGTTACACAAGTTCCCCCATTAATCCGCACTGACACCCCATTACTTACAAACCAACGTTCCATAACATTCACAGTTAACTTTGGTGTGAAAATTAACGCTACCACATTTACTGCATCAGATGTAGTTGTATCTCAAGGCATTGTCTCTGAACCAACCTCGAATTTCAACCAAACATTCACATTTGACATAACAGGACTGACTACAGGCGATCTTACAGTCTCCATTCCTGCTGACTCTGTAGATGATCTTGCACAAAACAAAAACTTGGTCTCAAACACAGTTACCATCACCATTGATACTACGGCTCCCTCATTGACGTCCATAACCCGAAGCTCACCTACATCAGAACACACCTCCAATACAATCCCTATATTTTTAGTTACTTTCAGCGAACCAGTAACCCCTGTGGATTCATCTGACTTTGTGTTATCTACTGGAGTAGGTACCATAACCGTCTCTCCTGTCGATACATCATCATATGTAGTTTCAGTTGAAGTTACCACTGATGGTACCATAAACTTGGATGTTGCACAAGACAACGACATAACCGATCTTGTAGGCAACCCCATGACAACTGCTACTGCACCTAACCCAGATGAATCCTTCACAGTTGACACTACCCAGTTTACACCATTAATCAGCGCTAACGTCACATCACCTACAAACCAGCAATCAATAACATTTACAGTTGACTTTACTGAGGAAATTGATCCTGACACATTCATAGAATCTGACATAACTGCATCAGACGGCACCGTCTCTGCACCAACCACAGCTAACAACCAAACATTCACATTTGACATAACAGAACTAACTACCGGCATCCTTGATGTCTCCATTAATCATGACAATGTAGATGATCTTGCACGAAACAAAAACTTGGTCTCAAACACAGTTAACATCACCATTGATACTACGGCTCCCTCATTGACGTCCATAACCAGAAACACTGCATTCCCAATAACCTCCAGCACATCACTTAACTTTACAGCAACATTCAGCGAACCAGTAACCAATGTTGGTCCAACTGACTTTGTATTATCCACTGTCGATGGTGCAGGTACTGGCACCATAACCCTCTCCACTGTCAGTGCATCATCTTATGTAGTTTCAGTTGAAGTTACCACCGATGGTATCATAAACTTGGATGTTGCGCAAGACAACGACATAACCGATATTGCAGGCAACCCCCTGACAACTACCACGCCTAACCGAGATGAATCCTTCACAGTTGACACTGCACCGTTTACATCATTCATCCGTACTACCACCACATCACCTACAAACCAGCAATCAATAACATTCACAGTTGACTTTGGCAAACTAATTGACACTGCCACATTCATTGCATCTGATGTATCTGTATCTCAAGGCACTGTTTCTACACCTATACATCACGCCCAAACATCCACGTTTGAAATAACAGATCTGACTGCTGGTGATCTTACCGTCCACATTCCTGCTGGTTCTGTAAATAGTCGTATACAAAACACGAACTTGGTCTCAAACACACTCACAATCACCATTGATACCACACCCCCATCACTCTCATCCATAACCAGAAGCTCACCTACATCAGAACAAACCTCCCTTACATCACTTGACTTTGCAGTTACTTTCAGTGAATCAGTAACCAATGTTAGTCCAACTGACTTTGTATTATCCACTGACGCAGGCGCAGGTACAGGCACCATAACCGTCTCTACTGTCAGTGCGTCATCTTACGTGGTAACAGTTGCAGATGCCACTGCAGGCACCATCAACTTGGATGTTGCATCAAATCACGATATAACCGATACTGCAGGCAACCCCCTGACAACTGCTACTGCACCTAACCCAGATGAATCCTTCACAGTTGATACTGCACAGTTTACACCGTTAATTAGTTTCAACACCACATCGCCTACAAACCAGCAGTCAATAACATTCACAGTTGACTTTGGCGAACCAATTGACGCTTCCACATTTATTACATCTGACATATCGGCATCATACGGCACCGTCTCTGCACCTACTACAAATGACAACCAAACGTTTGAATTTGAAATAACAGGGCTGACTGCCGGCACCCTTACTGTCTCCATTCCTGCTGACTCTGTAGATGATCTTGCACAAAACAAGAACTTGGTCTCAAACACACTCACAATCATCATTGATACCACCCCCCCATCACTCTCATCGATAACCAGAAGCTCACCCACAACAGAGCTGACCTCCAACACATCACTTGACTTTGCAGTCACCTTTAGCGAATCAGTGACTGGAGTTGATACATCTGACTTTGCCATATCAGGCACCGGCACAGGTTCTGCATCTAACATCTCAGGTTCCGGGTCTAGTTACACCGTCACAGTAGATGTAACATCAAACAGTGGTACAATAGGATTGAGTCTTGTGGCAACCAACCATGGCATCATTGATTCTGCTGGTACTGCGCTAACTGATACTAGTCCTGACCCTGATGAAACCTACACGATTGACGCTATCTCTCCCTCATTGATATCCATAACTAGAAACTCACCTACAACTGAAACCACGTCTGAAACCAGCCTTAACTTTACAGCAACATTCAGCGAATCAGTAACCAACGTAACCAACGTTGGTCCAACTGACTTTGTGTTATCCACTCAACTTGGATGTTGCGCAAGACAACGACATAACCGATACTATAGGCAACCCCCTGACAACTGCTACTGCACCTAATCCAGATGAATCCTTCACAGTCTCCCACTGTCAGTGCATCATCTTATGTAGTTTCAGTTGAAGTTACCCCTTACTGATGGTATCATCAACTTGGATGTTGCGCAAGACAACGACATAACCGATACTATAGGCAACCCCCTGACAACTGCTACTGCACCTAATCCAGATGAATCCTTCACAGTCGACACTACCCAGTTTACACCATTAATCAGCGCTAACGTCACATCACCTACAAACCAACAGTCCATAACATTCACAGTTGACTTTGGTGAACCAATTGACGCTGACACATTTACTATATCTGACATATCTAGATCAAGTGGCACTGTCTCTACACCTACTACAAATGACAACCAAACATTCACATTTGACATAACAGCACTGACTGCAGGCACCCTTACTGTCTCCATTCCTGCTGACTCTGTAGACGATCTTGCACAAAACAAGAACTTGGTCTCAAACACACTCACAATCACCATTGATACCACACCTCCATCACTCTCATCGATAACCAGAAGCTTGCCTACATCAGAACTAACCTCCCTTACATCACTTGACTTTGCAGTTATTTTCAGCGAATCAGTAACCAATGTTGGTTCAGCTGACTTTGTGTTATCCACTGACGCAGGTGCGGGTACAGGCACCATAACCGTCTCTACTGTCAATGCATCATCTTACGTGGTAACAGTTGCAGTTGACACTGCAGGTATCATCAACTTGGATGTTGCATCAAATCACGATATAATCGATACTGCAGGCAACTCCCTGACAACTGCTACTGCACCTGACCCAGATGAATCATTCACAGTTGACAATACACAGTTTATACCATTAATCAGTACTGACACCACGTCACCTACAAACCAACAGTCAATAACATTCACAGTTGAATTTGGCGAACCAATTGACGCTGACACATTTACTATATCTGACATATCTAGATCAAGCGGCATTGTCTCTACACCAACCACAGATGACAACCAAACGTTTGAATTCGCAATAATAGAACTGACTGCCGGTACCCTTACCGTCTCCATTCCTGCTGACTCTGTAGACGATCTTGCACAAAACAAGAACTTGGCCTCTGAACACACTCACAATCACCATTGATACCACACCTCCATCACTCTCATCGATAACCAGAAGCTTGCCTACATCAGAACTAACCTCTCTTACATCACTTGACTTTGCAGTTATTTTCAGCGAATCAGTAACCAATGTTGGTTCAGCTGACTTTGTGTTATCCACTGACGCAGGCGCAGGCGCAGGCACCATAACCGTCTCTACTGTCAATGCATCATCTTACGTGGTAACAGTTGCAGTTGACACTGCAGGTATCATCAACTTGGATATTGCATCAAATCACGATATAACCGACACTGCAGGCAACCCCCTGGCAACTGCTACTGCACCTGACCCAGATGAATCATTCACAGTTGACACTACCCAGTTTACACCATTAATCAGCGCTAACGTCACATCACCTACAAACCAACAGTCAATAACATTCACAGTTGACTTTACTGAGGAGATTAACGCTTCCACATTTACTATATCTGACATATCTGCATCATACGGCACTATCTCTGCACCTACTACAATTGACAACCAAACATTTGAATTCACAATAACGGGACTGACTGCCGGCACCCTTACCGTCTCCATTCCTGCTGACTCTGTAGATGATCTTGCACAAAACAAGAACTTGATATCTGACACACTCACAATCACCATTGATACTACAGCCCCCTCGTTGACATCCGTAACCAGAAGCTCACCTGCATCAGAACTAACCTCCCTTACATCACTTGACTTTGCAGTCACATTCAGCGAATCAGTGACTGGAGTTGATGCATCTGACTTTGCCGTATCAGGCACCGGCACAGGTTCTGTATCTGACATCTCAGGTTCCGGGTCTAGTTACACCGTCACAGTGGATGTAACATCAAACAGTGGTACAATAGGATTGAGTCTTGTGGCAACCAACCATGACATCATTGATTCTGCAGGTACTGCGCTAACTGATACTAGTTCTGACCCTGATGAAACCTACACGATTGACGCTATCTCTCCCTCATTGACATCCATAACTAGAAACTCACCTGCAACTGAAACCACGTCTGAAACCAACCTTAACTTTACAGCAACATTCAGCGAACCAGTAACCAACGTTGGTCCAACTGACTTTGTATTATCCACTGACGCAGGCACAGGCACCATAACCGTCTCTCCTGTCAGTGCATCATCTTATGTAGTTTCAGTTGAAGTTACCGCTGATGGTATCATCAACTTGGATATTGCATCAGGCCATGGCATAACCGATACTGCAGGCAACCCCCTGGCAACTGCTACTGCACCTGACCCAGACGAATCCTTCACAGTTGACACTACCCAGTTTATACCGTTAATTAGTTTCAACACCACGTCGCCTACAAACCAACAATCAATAACATTTACAGTTGACTTTACTGAGGAAATTGATCCTGACACATTCATAGCATCTGACATATCTACATCAGACGGCACTACCTCTGCACCTACTACAAATGACAACCAAACGTTTGAATTCACAATAACGGGACTGACTGCCGGCACCCTGACTGTCTCCATTCCTGCTGACTCTGTAGACGATCTTGCACAAAACAAGAACTTGGTATCTGAAACACTCACAATCACCATTGATACCACTGCCCCCTCGCTGACATCCATAACCAGAAGCTCACCTACATCAGAACTAACCTCCCTTACATCACTTGAATTTGCAGTCATATTCAGCGAATCAGTAACCAATGTTGGTCCAACTGACTTTGTATTATCCACTGACGCAGGCGCAGGTACCGGCGACATAACCGTCTCTACTGTCAATGCATCATCTTACGTGGTAACAGTTGCAGTTACTACTACTGGTATCATAAACTTGGATGTTGCATCAGGCTATGGCATAACCGATACTGCAGGCAATCCCCTGGCAACTGCTACTGCACCTGACCCAGATGAATCATTTACAGTTGACACTACCCAGTTTACACCATCAATCAGCGCTAACGTCACATCACCTACAAACCAACAGTCAATAACATTCACAGTTGACTTTACTGAGGAGATTAACGCTTCCACATTTACTATATCTGACATATCTGCATCATACGGCACTATCTCTGCACCTACTACAATTGACAACCAAACATTTGAATTCACAATAACGGGACTGACTGCAGGTCTCCTTACCGTCTCCATTCCTGCTGACTCTGTAGACGATCTTGCACAAAACAAGAACTTGGTATCTGAAACACTCACAATCATCATTGATACCACTGCCCCCTCGCTGACATCCATAACCAGAAGCTCACCCACAACAGAGCTGACCTCCAACACATCACTTGACTTTGCAGTCACATTCAGCGAATCAGTGACTGGAGTTGATGCATCTGACTTTGCCGTATCAGGCACCGGCACAGGTTCTGTATCTGACATCTCAGGTTCCGGGTCTAGTTACACCGTCACAGTGGATGTAACATCAAACAGTGGTACAATAGGATTGAGTCTTGTGGCAACCAACCACGACATCATTGATTCTGCAGGTACTGCGCTAACTGATACTAGTTCTGACCCTGATGAAACCTACACGATTGACGCTATCTCTCCCTCATTGACATCCATAACTAGAAACTCACCTGCAACTGAAACCACGTCTGAAACCAGCCTTAACTTTACAGCAACATTCAGCGAACCAGTAACCAACGTTGGTCCAACTGACTTTGTATTATCCACTGGCGCAGGTACAGGCACCATAACCGTCTCTCCTGTCGATACATCATCATATGTAGTTTCAGTTGAAGTTACCACTGATGGTATCATCAACTTGGATGTTGCATCAGGCCATGGCATAACCGATACTGCAGGCAATCCCTTGACAACTGCTACTGCACCTAACCCAGATGAATCCTTTACAGTCGACACTACCCAGTTTACACCGTTAATCAGTGCTAACGTCACATCACCTACAAACCAACAGTCAATAACGTTCACAGTTGACTTTACTGAGGAAATTGATCCTGACACATTCATAGAATCTGACATATCTGCATCAGACGGCACCGTCTCTACACCTACTACAAATGACAACCAAACGTTTGAATTCACAATAACAGGACTGACTGCAGGTACCCTTACTGTCTCCATTCCTGCTGACTCTGTAGACGATCTTGCACAAAACAAGAACTTGGTATCTGACACACTCACAATCACCATTGATACCACTGCCCCATCACTCTCATCCATAACCCGAAGCTCACCTACATCAGAACTAACCTCCCTTACATCACTTGAATTTGCAGTCATATTCAGCGAATCAGTAACCAATGTTGGTTCAGCTGACTTTGTATTATCCACTGACGCAGGCGCAGGTACAGGCGACATAACCGTCTCTACTGTCAATGCATCATCTTACGTGGTAACAGTTGCAGTTGACACTGCAGGTATCATCAACTTGGATGTTGCATCAAATCACGATATAACCGATACTGCAGGCAATCCCCTGGCAACTGCTACTGCACCTGACCCAGATGAATCATTCACAGTTGACACTACCCAGTTTACACCATCAATCAACGCTAACGTCACATCACCTACAAACCAGCAATCAATAACATTTACAGTTGACTTTACTGAGGAGATTAACGCTTCCACATTTACTATATCTGACATATCTGCATCATACGGCACCGTCTCTGCACCTACTACAAATGACAACCAAACATTTGAATTCACAATAACAGGACTGACTGCAGGTCTCCTTACCGTCTCCATTCCTGCTGACTCTGTAGACGATCTTGCACAAAACAAGAACTTGGTATCTGAAACACTCACAATCACCATTGATACTACAGCCCCCTCGTTGACATCCGTAACCAGAAGCTCACCTGCATCAGAACTAACCTCCCTTACATCACTTGACTTTGCAGTCACATTCAGCGAATCAGTGACTGGAGTTGATGCATCTGACTTTGCCGTATCAGGCACCGGCACAGGTTCTGTATCTGACATCTCAGGTTCCGGGTCTAGTTACACCGTCACAGTGGATGTAACATCAAACAGTGGTACAATAGGATTGAGTCTTGTAGCAACCAACCACGACATCATTGATTCTGCTGGTACTGCGCTAACTGATACTAGTTCTGACCCTGATGAAACCTACACGATTGACGCTATCTCTCCCTCATTGACATCCATAACTAGAAACTCACCTGCAACTGAAACCACGTCTGAAACCAACCTTAACTTTACAGCAACATTCAGCGAACCAGTAACCAACGTTGGTCCAACTGACTTTGTATTATCCACTGACGCAGGCGCAGGTACAGGCACCATAACCGTCTCTCCTGTCGATACATCATCATATGTAGTTTCAGTTGAAGTTACCACTGATGGTATCATCAACTTGGATGTTGCATCAGGCCATGGCATAACCGATACTGCAGGCAATCCCCTGGCAACTGCTACTGCACCTAACCCAGATGAATCCTTTACAGTCGACACTACCCAGTTTACACCGTTAATTAGTTCCAACACCACGTCACCTACAAACCAACAGTCAATAACGTTCACAGTTGACTTTACTGAGGAAATTGATCCTGACACATTCATAGCATCTGACATATCTGCATCAGACGGCACTACCTCTGCACCTACTACAAATGACAACCAAACGTTTGAATTCACAATAACGGGACTGACTGCCGGCACCCTGACTGTCTCCATTCCTGCTGACTCTGTAGACGATCTTGCACAAAACAAGAACTTGGTATCTGACACACTCACAATCACCATTGATACCACTGCCCCCTCGCTGACATCCATAACCCGAAGCTCACCTACATCAGAACTAACCTCCCTTACATCACTTGAATTTGCAGTCATATTCAGCGAATCAGTAACCAATGTTGGTTCAGCTGACTTTGTATTATCCACTGACGCAGGCGCAGGTACAGGCGACATAACCGTCTCTACTGTCAATGCATCATCTTACGTGGTAACAGTTGCAGTTGACACTGCAGGTATCATCAACTTGGATGTTGCATCAAATCACGATATAACCGATACTGCAGGCAATCCCCTGGCAACTGCTACTGCACCTGACCCAGATGAATCATTTACAGTTGACACTACCCAGTTTACACCATTAATCAGCGCTAACGTCACATCACCTACAAACCAACAGTCAATAACATTCACAGTTGACTTTGGCGAACCAATTGATCCTACCACATTCATAGAATCTGACATATCTGCATCAGACGGCACTATCTCTGCACCTACTACAATTGACAACCAAACATTTGAATTCACAATAACGGGATTGACTGCAGGTACCCTTACTGTCTCCATTCCTGCTGACTCTGTAGACGATCTTGCACAAAACAAGAACTTGGTATCTGAAACACTCACAATCATCATTGATACCACACCTCCATCACTCTCATCGATAACCAGAAGCACACCTACATCAGAACTAACCTCCCTCACATCACTTGACTTTGCAATCACCTTTAGCGAATCAGTGACTGGAGTTGATACATCTGACTTTGCCATATCAGGCACCGGTACAGGTTCTGTATCTGACATCTCAGGCTCTGGTTCTATCTACATCATCACAGTGGATGTAACATCAAACAGTGGTACAATAGGATTGGATCTTGTAGCAACCAACCATGACATCATTGATTCTGCAGGTACTGCGCTAACTGATACTAGTTCTGACCCTGATGAAACCTACACGATTGACGCTATCTCTCCCTCATTGACATCCATAACTAGAAACTCACCTGCAACTGAAACCACGTCTGAAACCAGCCTTAACTTTACAGCAACATTCAGCGAACCAGTAACCAACGTTGGTCCAACTGACTTTGTATTATCCACTGACGCAGGCGCAGGTGCAGGCACCATAACCGTCTCTCCTGTCGATACATCATCATATGTAGTTTCAGTTGAAGTTACCACTGATGGTATCATCAACTTGGATGTTGCATCAGGCCATGGCATAACCGATACTGCAGGCAATCCCTTGACAACTGCTACTGCACCTAACCCAGATGAATCCTTTACAGTCGACACTACCCAGTTTACACCGTTAATCAGTGCTAACGTCACATCACCTACAAACCAACAGTCAATAACGTTCACAGTTGACTTTACTGAGGAAATTGATCCTGACACATTCATAGAATCTGACATATCTGCATCAGACGGCACCGTCTCTACACCTACTACAAATGACAACCAAACGTTTGAATTCACAATAACAGGACTGACTGCAGGTACCCTTACTGTCTCCATTCCTGCTGACTCTGTAGACGATCTTGCACAAAACAAGAACTTGGTATCTGACACACTCACAATCACCATTGATACCACTGCCCCATCACTCTCATCCATAACCCGAAGCTCACCTACATCAGAACTAACCTCCCTTACATCACTTGAATTTGCAGTCATATTCAGCGAATCAGTAACCAATGTTGGTTCAGCTGACTTTGTATTATCCACTGACGCAGGCGCAGGTACAGGCGACATAACCGTCTCTACTGTCAATGCATCATCTTACGTGGTAACAGTTGCAGTTGACACTGCAGGTATCATCAACTTGGATGTTGCATCAAATCACGATATAACCGATACTGCAGGCAATCCCCTGGCAACTGCTACTGCACCTGACCCAGATGAATCATTTACAGTTGACACTACCCAGTTTACACCGTTAATTAGTTTCAACACCACGTCACCTACAAACCAACAGTCAATAACATTTACAGTTGACTTTGGCGAACCAATTGATCCTACCACATTCATAGAATCTGACATATCTGCATCAGACGGCACCGTCTCTGAACCAACCACAGATAACAACCAAACATTTGAATTCACAATAACAGGACTGACTGCAGGTACCCTTACTGTCTCCATTCCTGCTGACTCTGTAGACGATCTTGCACAAAACAAGAACTTGGTATCTGAAACACTCACAATCATCATTGATACCACTGCCCCCTCACTGACATCCATAACCAGAAGCTCACCTACATCAGAACTAACCTCCCTTACATCACTTGACTTTGCAGTTACTTTCAGCGAATCAGTAACCAATGTTGGTTCAGCTGACTTTGTATTATCCACTGACGCAGGCGCAGGCACCATAACCGTCTCTACTGTCAATGCATCATCTTACGTGGTAACAGTTGCAGTTGACACTGCAGGTATCATCAACTTGGATGTTGCGTCAAATCACGATATAACCGATACTGCAGGCAATCCCCTGGCAACTGCTACTGCACCTAACCCAGATGAATCCTTTACAGTCGACACTACCCAGTTTACACCGTTAATTAGTTTCAACACCACGTCACCTACAAACCAACAGTCAATAACATTTGCAGTTGACTTTGGCGAACCAATTGATCCTACCACATTCATAGCATCTGACATATCTGCATCATACGGCACCGTCTCTGAACCAACCACAGTTAACAACCAAACATTTGAATTCACAATAACAGGACTGACTGCCGGCACCCTTACCGTCTCCATTCCTGCTGACTCTGTAGACGATCTTGCACAAAACAAGAACTTGGTATCTGAAACACTCACAATCACCATTGATACCACTGCCCCCTCGCTGACATCCATAACCAGAAGCACACCTACATCAGAACTAACCTCCCTCACATCACTTGACTTTGCAATCACCTTTAGCGAATCAGTGACTGGAGTTGATACATCTGACTTTGCCATATCAGGCACCGGTACAGGTTCTGTATCTGACATCTCAGGCTCTGGTTCTATCTACATCATCACAGTGGATGTAACATCAAACAGTGGTACAATAGGATTGGATCTTGTAGCAACCAACCATGACATCATTGATTCTGCAGGTACTGCGCTAACTGATACTAGTTCTGACCCTGATGAAACCTACACGATTGACGCTATCTCTCCCTCATTGACATCCATAACTAGAAACTCACCTGCAACTGAAACCACGTCTGAAACCAGCCTTAACTTTACAGCAACATTCAGCGAACCAGTAACCAACGTTGGTCCAACTGACTTTGTATTATCCACTGACGCAGGCGCAGGTACAGGCACCATAACCGTCTCTCCTGTCAGTGCATCATCTTATGTAGTTTCAGTTACAGTTACTACTACAGGTATCATCAACTTGGATGTTGCATCAAATCACGATATAACCGATACTGCAGGCAACGACTTGACAGATACTGCACCCAATCCAGATGAATCATTCACAGTTGATACTGCACAGTTTACACTATCAGTTAATACTAACACCCCATCACCTACAAACCAACAATCAATAACATTCAAAGTTGACTTTGATGAACCAATTGATCCTGCCACATTTACTGCATCTGATGTATCTGCATCTAAAGGCACCGTCTCTGAACCAACCACAGATAACAACCAAACATTTGAATTCACAATAACAGGACTGACTACAGGTACCCTTACCGTCTTCATTCCTGCCGACTCTGTAGACGATCTTGCGCAAAACAAGAACTTGGTCTCAAACACAGTTACCATCACCATTGATACCACACCTCCATCACTCTCATCGATAACCAGAAGCTCGCCTGCATCAGAACTAACCTCCCTCACATCACTTGACTTTGCAGTTACTTTCAGCGAATCAGTAACCAATGTTGGTTCAGCTGACTTTGTATTATCCACTGACGCAGGCGCAGGTACAGGCACCATAACCGTCTCTACTATCAATGCATCATCTTATGTGGTCACAGTTGCAGATGCCACTGCAGGCACCATCAACTTGGATGTTGCGTCAAATCACGATATAACCGATACTGCAGGCAATCCCCTGACAACTGCTACTGCACCTAACCCAGATGAATCATTTACAGTTGACACTACCCAGTTTACACCATCAATCAACGCTAACGTCACATCACCTACAAACCAACAGTCAATAACATTTACAGTTGACTTTGGCGAACCAATTGATCCTGACACATTTACTACATCTGACATATCTGCATCAAGCGGTACTGTCTCTGAACCAACCACAGATGACAACCAAACATTTGAATTCACAATAACAGGACTGGGTGCAGGCACCCTTACTGTCTTCATTCCCGCAGATTCTGTACACGATCTCGCCGAAAACAATAATCTAATCTCAAACACCGTTACAATCGAGGTTGGCAGTACATCACTTTACGTAACGTCCATAACTAGAAGTTCACCAGCTATAGAGACTACATCTGATGCTACTCCTGTATTCTTAGTCGAATTCAACACTGATGTGCAAAATGTTGATCAAAACGACTTTGAATTGTCACCGGATAGTCCAACTGATGGTTATTCACAGACATTTAAGTATACCAGTACGCCATCCCTTGATATCGTACCCCACAACACAGACAAGACAGACACCATTACCGTTACTGCATCAGGCACAGTATCTGATGTATCAGTTACAGTAGACATCACCCATACATGGAGGGGCGATCTCTTGGTACAACTCGTCTCGCCTGACAACCAGATAGTAACACTGCACAACCGTGTCGGTGGCTCTGCAGACGACATCACAGAAACATACACGCTTGAATACGGTGATGACGTCTCAATTAACGGCGACTGGCAGTTGCGCATGAATGACAACTATCCTCTGGACTCTGGCATCCTCAACTCTTGGACTCTTACACTCGGTGACGGCACTACTGCCATCAATCCTATTTCATCAGTAACTGGGTCTGGCAGCCAATACTATGTAACAATCATGGCAATTACATCGGGAATATACAATTTGGACATAGCACAAGATACCGACATTGTCAATTCTGCAAACATTCCTTTGACTAGTCTTGTTCCTGCTAATCAGGATCATTCCTATAATGTCACCATCACAGTTGATAATGTTAAACCAGTAATCACATTAACAGATTCTACTGTGGATACGACTCTTGGCACTCCATACGTTGATGCAGGCGCAACATGTATTGACGACACCGATGGCGATATCTCTCAATCTCACATTCAAGTTGATAATCCTGTCAACACCGACATAGCTGGAACATATACTGTAACCTTTACATGTGACGACAGTGCCGGAAACCCCGCCGTACCGGTAACTAGAACAGTCAACGTCATAGACACGCCACCAACTGTTACCTCTATTACTAGATCCAGCCCTGCAACCCCCTCTACCAATAGCAACACCCTTGAATTTGCAGTACTATTCAATGAGGCAGTAACAGGCGTCAGTACAGATGACTTTGAGTTATCCCCTGACAGTCCTGTGTATAATACCACTCAAGCATTTGTGTACACCAGTACGCCATCCCTTGATATCGTACCCCACGACACAGACAAGACAGATACCATCACAGTCTCTGAATCAGGCACAGTCTCTGATGTATCAGTTACAGTAGACATCACCCATACATGGAGGGGCGATCTCTTGGTACAACTCGTCTCGCCTGACAACCAGATAGTAACACTGCACAACCGTGTCGGTGGCTCTGCAGACGACATCACAGAAACATACACGCTTGAATACGGTGATGACGTCTCAATTAACGGCGACTGGCAACTACGCATGAATGACAACTATTATCTAGACTCTGGCATCCTCAACTCTTGGACTCTTACACTCGGTGACGGTGCTAGCTCTGGCCCCATCACATCCGTAACCGGGTCTGGCAGCCAATACCTAGTTACCGTTTCAGCACCAGAGGCGGGCACATACAACTTGGACGTCTCCTCAGACAACAACATTGTGGACTCTGCCTCCAACTCGCTATCTAGTCTTACTCCTACCACAGGAGATGATCAATCCTATACTGTCACCTCTTCAATTGACAGAACTCCGCCAACAATTCAACTGGTAGGCCAATCCCCTGCAGATACAGTTCTTGGCACTCCATACGTTGATGCAGGCGCAACATGTACTGATGCAGTCGACGGCGATATCACATCTCAAATCCAGATTAGCAATCTGGTAAACACCGACATAGCTGGAACATATACTGTAACCTTTACATGTGACGACAGTGCCGGAAACCCCGCCGTACCGGTAACTAGAACAGTCAACGTCATAGACACGCCACCAACTGTTACCTCTATTACTAGATCCAGCCCTGCAACCCCCTCTACCAATAGCAACACCCTTGAATTTGCAGTACTATTCAATGAGGCAGTAACAGGCGTCAGCACAGATGACTTTGAGTTATCCCCTGACAGTCCTGTGTATAATACCACTCAAGCATTTGTGTACACCAGTACGCCATCCCTTGATATCGTACCCCACGACACAGACAAGACAGACACCATCACAGTCTCTGAATCAGGCACAGTCTCTGATGTATCAGTTACAGTAGACATCACCCATACATGGAGGGGCGATCTCTTGGTACAACTCGTCTCGCCTGACAACCAGATAGTAACACTGCACAACCGTGTCGGTGGCTCTGCAGACGACATCACAGAAACATACACGCTTGAATACGGTGATGACGTCTCAATTAACGGCGACTGGCAACTACGCATGAATGACAACTATTATCTAGACTCTGGCATCCTCAACTCTTGGACTCTTACACTCGGTGACGGTGCTAGCTCTGGCCCCATCACATCCGTAACCGGGTCTGGCAGCCAATACCTAGTTACCGTTTCAGCACCAGAGGCGGGCACATACAACTTGGACGTCTCCTCAGACAACAACATTGTGGACTCTGCCTCCAACTCGCTATCTAGTCTTACTCCTACCACAGGAGATGATCAATCCTATACTGTCACCTCTTCAATTGACAGAACTCCGCCAACAATTCAACTGGTAGGCCAATCCCCTGCAGATACAGTTCTTGGCACTCCATACGTTGATGCAGGCGCAACATGTACTGATGCAGTCGACGGCGATATCACATCTCAAATCCAGATTAGCAATCTGGTAAACACCGACATAGCTGGAACATATACTGTAACCTTTACATGTGACGACAGTGCCGGAAACCCCGCCGTACCGGTAACTAGAACAGTCAACGTCATAGACACGCCACCAACTGTTACCTCTATTACTAGATCCAGCCCTGCAACCCCCTCTACCAATAGCAACACCCTTGAATTTGCAGTACTATTCAATGAGGCAGTAACAGGCGTCAGCACAGATGACTTTGAGTTATCCCCTGACAGTCCTGTGTATAATACCACTCAAGCATTTGTGTACACCAGTACGCCATCCCTTGATATCGTACCCCACGACACAGACAAGACAGACACCATTACCGTTACTGCATCAGGCACAGTCTCTGATGTATCAGTTACAGTAGACATCACCCATACATGGAGGGGCGATCTCTTGGTACAACTCGTCTCGCCTGACAACCAGATAGTAACACTGCACAACCGTGTCGGTGGCTCTGCAGACGACATCACAGAAACATACACGCTTGAATACGGTGATGACGTCTCAATTAACGGCGACTGGCAACTACGCATGAATGACAACTATTATCTAGACTCTGGCATCCTCAACTCTTGGACTCTTACACTCGGTGACGGTGCTAGCTCTGGCCCCATCACATCCGTAACCGGGTCTGGCAGCCAATACCTAGTTACCGTTTCAGCACCAGAGGCGGGCACATACAACTTGGACGTCTCCTCAGACAACAACATTGTGGACTCTGCCTCCAACTCGCTATCTAGTCTTACTCCTACCACAGGAGATGATCAATCCTATACTGTCACCTCTTCAATTGACAGAACTCCGCCAACAATTCAACTGGTAGGCCAATCCCCTGCAGATACAGTTCTTGGCACTCCATACGTTGATGCAGGCGCAACATGTACTGATGCAGTCGACGGCGATATCACATCTCAAATCCAGATTAGCAATCTGGTAAACACCGACATAGCTGGAACATATACTGTAACCTTTACATGTGACGACAGTGCCGGAAACCCCGCCGTACCGGTAACTAGAACAGTCAACGTCATAGACACGCCACCAACTGTTACCTCTATTACTAGATCCAGCCCTGCAACCCCCTCTACCAATAGCAACACCCTTGAATTTGCAGTACTATTCAATGAGGCAGTAACAGGCGTCAGCACAGATGACTTTGAGTTATCCCCTGACAGTCCTGTGTATAATACCACTCAAGCATTTGTGTACACCAGTACGCCATCCCTTGATATCGTACCCCACGACACAGACAAGACAGACACCATTACCGTTACTGCATCAGGCACAGTCTCTGATGTATCAGTTACAGTAGACATCACCCATACATGGAGGGGCGATCTCTTGGTACAACTCGTCTCGCCTGACAACCAGATAGTAACACTGCACAACCGTGTCGGTGGCTCTGCAGACGACATCACAGAAACATACACGCTTGAATACGGTGATGACGTCTCAATTAACGGCGACTGGCAACTACGCATGAATGACAACTATTATCTAGACTCTGGCATCCTCAACTCTTGGACTCTTACACTCGGTGACGGTGCTAGCTCTGGCCCCATCACATCCGTAACCGGGTCTGGCAGCCAATACCTAGTTACCGTTTCAGCACCAGAGGCGGGCACATACAACTTGGACGTCTCCTCAGACAACAACATTGTGGACTCTGCCTCCAACTCGCTATCTAGTCTTACTCCTACCACAGGAGATGATCAATCCTATACTGTTACTGCCATTACGCCATAATTACATCCTGCCAGATAACTTTACATGTCAAATAATGAGAACATTCAAAACATGATGCCATTGCTTGGAATATCTTGATCAAACCCATACACTTGCATTTCCACTAAGCGAGACGTTTACTTTACTTCTTAGTATCTTTGCACTTTTAGATGGGGAACAAACTACTTTTTGTACAATATAAACAGAGTTCGTAGTATACACTCAGGCCTCATTCGTTTCTAGGCATGATTTTACAGGATGCTACATTTTTTTGTGCCTACGCAGACACCAGACCTGAGCGCATACCAAGTTTGTACCTAAACACACTAATAATCATAAACTTGCTCCTATGAAGATTCATGTTACCAACAAGAAACGATTGATCATACCCTGATTCATCGATGTGAAGATTCTTCCACATCTGTTCTTTGTTGTCATAATTCTTACGTAGCCACTCATACACACCCCACTCCAAAATTCCTTGTTTGTGGTGTTGTTTTTTTGTTCGACATTTTGGACAGCTATACGATACAACTTGGTGCACTCCGTAATTTCGTATAGTCATAAACAACTTGTCACTAACTAGCGTGGACTGAACAGTGGTATCTACATTTTTTCTCTCTTCAAATTTTTTATCGATTATTTTTGGTATGATTATTCCCAAACTGATTTTTGGTCATTCATGTCTTCAATACAGTCGTAACTGCAGTTTGCTTTCAAATATTCTACAAGTTCAACCTGCTCACTTCTTGACATACGTGTGGAGCCTAAAAATGCCACACAATCAAGTCAAATCTAAAGTTCCACTTCTAAACAAATCTGATCCCTTGATAACCAGACAGAACTGATGGGGGTAACATATTTGACTGTATATGGTGGTCAATACAGAACATGGAAATCAAAACTGCCACCTCCGCTACCATTGTTGGGATCATGGGAGTGAAAGTTATCTGACAGAGTAGTACCAGTACTTCATAACATTGATCCTTACTATTTTGTTACATTAATGAAAAATGTTAACAAAATTTAAATATTATTACTACTTCAATTAAAGTAATTGGTGATTTTCTTTAATGTCAACTAGAACTATTAAAGATGGGCATAGTGAACCGTCTTGGAATAATTTAGACAGGTTTACCAAGCCCAATGGAAAAATCGAGACCGACAAGAATAATCAACTTACGTTTATTCCTCGTGATTTACCGCCAAAAGTTACCTATGACCAAGAGGCTGTCATGCTACTTGCAAAGGCAGAGAGAAAGGTAGGAGAATTGAAGGGAAAGGGAAGCGAGCTGGAAAATCCGCATATTCTGATCAGGGCATATCTAAAAAAAGAAGCCGTACTGAGTTCCAAAATCGAAGGAACACTGGCATCGCTGGAAGATTTGAACAAGCAGGAAGCTGTAGGCAACATTGGCAGAAAGGATGTAGAGAGTCTGAGATTGAGAGAAGTAATCAACTACGTCAACGCCCTAGAAAAATCATTGGACGCATTACGGAATTCCAAACAGCGTGTGGGCTTGGATATTCTAAAAGAGGCTCATAAGAAACTGATGGAAGGAGTCAGGGGTTACGATAAAAATCCTGGAGAATTTCGCGACCAACAGAACTGGATCATAAAAACACAGGGAACAAAGCGGGAAATCATTTATACCCCCCCACCACCGGAAAGAGTTTCCGTACTACTTGAAAATCTTGAAAAATTCTTTCAAGCTGACTATGAAAACCTGCCAGTTCTGATCCAGTGCGCCATAATGCATTACCAGTTTGAGGCTATACATCCGTTCCTTGATGGGAACGGGAGAATCGGAAGACTGATGCTTCCACTAGTACTGTATGAGAAAGGAATTTTACCAGAACCATTGTTATACATGAGTGCTTATTTTGACAGACATCGTGAGCAGTATTATGGCGGTCTGCTAGAGGTAAGCCAGAAGTCCAGATGGAAAGATTGGATAAAATTTTTCTTGAGGGCTTTCATAGAGCAAGCAAGTGAGACAATAGACAACATCCAGACCTTGGTAACTCTTATGAGAACGTACAAAGAGATCCTGCGTAAAAAAAACACCAGTAGTAACGTGGTTCTTCTGATGGAGCATTTATTCTCGAATCCGTACATTACAATTCCCAGAGCAATGCAGTTTCTTAACGTCACATATCCGTCTGCAAAAAATGCAGTCATGATGCTGGTAGAGACAGGCATATTAAAACAGACTGATATACGCTACAAAAGCAAAGTTTTCATGGCAGAAGAAATCGAAGAAACCATCAACGTTTGATTCAAGCACACTACGATCATAAGCAGCCACCCCATTTCATGTTCTGTAATTCAAATTTTGTTTACACAACCGCGGTTTTAGGAAATTTTAGTCAGGGTTATCTGACAGAGCAACACAATAGGGTTCTGTGTAATCTTCGTGATATGGAATGAATAAAGTCGTAGGCTGAATCATTAGACTAAAGATAGGTTTAATATCTGATATACAATATCATGTTGATATGACTGATAAAACCATAGTTGATGTATTACGTGCAATTAAGAAATCTGACAAAAAACAGGACAGCCTTCATGATGAGTTTAAAAAACTAAGAACTGATGTCAAGAAGGATATTAAAGGATTAAGAACTGATGTCAAGAAGGATATTAAAGCACTGAAAGAACAAACTCAAATTAACTGTCAAAAACTCAACAAACTGCAAGATGATATGACAGAAATCAAAAAAGACATTCAAAACCAAAAATAATCAGACTGAATTATTCTTATACAAACTCGCATTCTGTATGATAGTCTTCCACTTGTTTTTACCATCTACTGTAATCTTGGCTGATTCTGCTGGAGTTTGTCCTTCGAGTGCACCGTGTTTCTCTGTGTAGTTGTAGTATACACGCATACCATCCAATACAGGAGTATCCATCTTTTTGAGTCCTCTGAACACTTTCTCACGATCCCTGATCTCGCCATTCAGGCGTTCCATCTTGTTATTTGAGGGGTGGAAATTCTGACCCGTTCTCTTGCTTCTGATTCCTGCATTTGCAGTGTGGTGTGTCTTTTTGCCAAATATCTTTTTGGATGATTTCATATAAGCTGGTAACTTGTCTGTAATGAAGTGCTTGGGGGTTTTGCCAGCTTGTGTTTTGGTTAGGTGTAGTAAATTGTCTGCGTTGTGTTGGAACTTGTTGTCTGCTATATCACTAGCTAACCAATACCTTGTATCATCATCCATACTTAAAAAAACATAATTTTGATTTCCTGCAATCTTTACCCATACCTCGTCAGCCCTGAGCCAGTCCCCTACACGTGGAGTTATTTCGTTTAGATAGTTAGATGCCATCTTGGAATATCTATCAATCCAGTTGTAGATAGTCTTGAAACTAACCTCAGTTCCCATCATCTCATAATGATTTGAAATATCCCTTACCGACATTCCCGAGTAGTACATCTGCAAAGCTCCAGTTATAACATTCTCGTCAAACTGTTTCTTCTCAAACCCAAAGTTGGCTGTAAATGTTCTTTTGCAATCTGTGCATTTGAATAATTGATTTTGTCCTTTCTTGGTTTTTCTAATCCCTCTCTTTACAACATTACCAGAATCGCAGTACTTGCATAATTTGAGCTGTGCCCTTTCCATGATTCTAAATCCGTCATGGTCAAAGACATTCTTCTTGCAATATTCTAATACCACTTTGATATGTTTGCAGTCAGATTGTCTTTTGATGTGGTCTGGACAATCACATACCAATCCATCATCAGTTTTGGTTATGATGTAATACTTGTCTGGGATGGTTTGTGATCTAACCTTGTATTTGTTCTCGCCTACGATTTGGGATGCGTGGTTATCCATCTCCATAATCTGTCTTGCTCTTTGTGCTCTTGCGTTCATGTGTAAGACCCCTCGAAAATTAATATAGAACCAAGTAGGAAAGAAAGTGATTGGCTCAGATACCTTGTAGGTAATTTAACATCATCTCTGCTTTCCTCAGATATGATTGTCACGGCTTCATCATCGCCAATCACTTTTACTTGATTTATACTATACCTATTACCCATATATATTAGTATGGGTTTTAAGTAGATATGGGAATAAATTATATACTACTAATTGGTATAGAGTGTATGAGCATGAAAGTTGATGGTGCATATTGGCGACACGAGTGCAACAGGTGTAATGAGATTTGGTACAGTAGGAATGAATCCCCTAAAAACTGCAACAACAAGAAATGCAAGTCTCCGTATTGGAACAAAGAAAGGGTACGTTAAGATTTAGATGTAAGGGTAGATCTTCTCTAATTAGGTCATAACTTTGCAGAACAGAATCATAATTTCATGTCCCAACAACTCTATTCCATATCACGAAGATTACACAGAACCCACAATAGTGTTAGTTAAATATCAGTATTGCATAATTATATTGTAAAGGTAGTCTCGTATCTGTCGATACTAGTTTCAGATATGATGATAATCGCTGTCATCAGTAGCACTGCGCCGTGCACTGGTCTTAAGCGAAGAGCTCTCATCAGCATCCTCTACGGAGCTGGTCTTAAGCTCGTCTGCCTTTATGAATTAAATTTGACTATGTTTTTACTCTAGCATGGATACTCTTGAAGCTATAAGGACACGGCGTTCTATCAAACGTTTTGATAAAGAACACAGTATGACAAAACAAGAGATTACTAATCTCTTAGAGTTGGCAGTACTCTCTCCTACATCGTACAATATACAAAACTGGAGATTTGTAGTCATTACTGACCGTGCACTCAAAGACAGATTATCTGAACTCTCCCACAATCAAACACAAGTATCTGATGCCTCACTAGTTATTGTTTTGTGTGCTGACTTGAACTCTTGGGACAAAGAGCCACAAAGATACTGGGCAAACATAATACCAGAAGCATCACGAAATGCCTATGTTGAATCCATAAGAAAGTCATATGCTGGCAAATCCCAACTACAGCGAGATGAGGCAATGCGTTCTTGTGGCATGGCTGCACAAACCATCATGCTTGCAGCAAAATCTATGGGGTATGACACATGTCCCATGAAAGGATTTGACTATGATGCTGTCAGTAAGGCTATCTGTCTGCCTGATGATCATGTGGTCACCATGATGGTAGTGGTTGGAAAGAAAATCAAAGATGCATTACCTAGAGGAGGGCAACTGCCATTGAGTGATGTTGTATTTGAGAATCATTTCTAATATGATCTTGTAATTATTTTATGTATATTTCTTATTTTATTTTATTTTTTAATATTTTTTTTTTTTTTGAAATTAATATAATATTAAATTAGAACATTACAAGCTTTACATCTTTTGTCATTCAATGTATATTGCAGGTTTGAATGGTTTTGCATGTCTTGCCTTGTCTTTAGGATCATAAATCTCTGGATCTGATTCTGAATACACCTGTATCTCTGCACCAAATTCTTCTTTTGCCAATTCTATCAGTTCACTCTTCAAAAATCCTTCCTCATCGAACCCCTTTGATTCTAACCTTGCCTGTCTTATCTCCGTTGGTATTGACAAGATACTCTTTATCGTCTTTTGCACAAAGTCCGGCATCTTTTTTACATCGGCAGTTTTCGTATCTGCAATGAGTTCTTTCATAATTATGCCCATGTTCGTTTGACCTTCTTTTACGATCTTCTCTAAGACGCTGTGATGAACTTGGGACTTGAATGTGTTTGCCGCATACACTGTAATCTTTTGCGGTGTTATCTTGGCAACTTTGAGAATATTCTCAATATCGTCGATTGTTACCTTTAACAGCTCTTCAGACTGAATCGATGTCGCATCTGTGCTATCTTTGTAGTATTTGGGCCATCTTGATCTTGATATCATCGTGTTTTTATGTCCCAACTCTTCCCACATCTCTTCTGCAATATGTGGAGCAAATGGTGATAGCATGGCAATACGTATGGAGTTTATATGGTGTAGTACTTTTCTTGCATCCTCTTCCCTGCTCTTTGCTCTTACTCGTTTGATATACCAGCTCTGGTCTGACTCAAAGGCAAACAGTATCTCATGAAGTGCCTCTCGCAGCCTCATCTTCTCTATTGAACTTGTAACCTGCGATACCATCATCTGAGTTTTTGATAGTATCCATGCGTCTTCTTTGTGTGATTTAGTATCTGTTATGGTAATCATAGCCTCATCCTCATCCTTCTCATCGTTATCCTCCCTCCTCCTCCTCCTCCTCCTCCTATGCAGTCTTGCGCACTCGTGGTACAGTGATTCTAACTTGCTTTGAATACCTGCCACTGACTCTAGATTAAAATCTGCATCTTGCAGTAACTCTGCTGATATTATTATTCCTAGCCGTATTGGGTCTGCACCATAATCTTGTATCGCCTTTCGTAGTGGTATTATGTTGCCCATGCTCTTTGACATTTTAGAACCGTCCATGAGAACTGAACCGTTAACTACTATCTCTTTTGGCCAATGTCTCTCAGGAAATATTGCTGTATGATTTAGTACAAAAAATGTTAGGTGGTTTGGTACCAAGTCCCGTCCAGAGTGTCTTGAATCGACAGGATAAAAATATCTGAAATCTCTTTGTATCTCATCAATCAATCCATGTGACAATCCGGTTGCATCTGCTAATTTATCTACATCTGTCTCTTTATCTAAAAATACATAGTCAAAAAACTCATCTGTTAGTTTTTCTGCAGTTATCGTACCCTCATTTACAAATTTTGATATGATGTAATATGCCATGTAAATTACAGAGTCTGACAGACTCTCCACTATCCAATCCTCATCCCATGGCAGTTTTGTACCTAGTCCGTGCTGTCTTGCACATGCTCGCTCCCGCAACCATCCGACAACATAGTTGAACTCCCCTCTGATCTCTTGCGGCAGTATGCTCATTTTATCAAAACATCTCGTCGCTAAATCTTTCCATTCCTTATCTCCATAGTTTAAGAACCACTGATTGTTCAGAATCTTTACTACACATTTGGCACCACACCTACACTTGACTTCATTTGGAGTGTTCGTCAGCTCTAATAAAATGTCAGCATGCCCATCTTTGACTAACCATTCTTTGATCGTATCCTTTGCGAATTTTACTTTGATTCCTGCAAACCTGCCTGTATTTGCCTTTAGCTTTCCCTCGTAGAACTCTTTTGAATACACCTCTTTTGTTGCCTCTTCTAGTTTTGGGTCTGATTGGTCTGTGACTCCGAATCGTGTGATAGCCTCTAATGCCGGATTCTCGCCATATTCTTTAGTCTCTATGATGGATATTGGTACAATCTGATTGATTTTTGCTGTCAATTCATCATCATCATTACCATCACTGTTTAGTATGCTCTTTTTGATATCCTCCAATGCCTGATAGTCAAATGGAGCGTGCGCAGGCACTGACATCACAATACCTGTACCTGTATCGCTCTGGACAAACGTCGCTGCAAGTATGACTATCTGTTTATTGTCATCACCGTCATCTCTGTTTGGCATTGTAACTTGTTTGCCTACTAGCTCTGATCCTTTGATGTCGCCTTGGTACTCTATCTTTTTATCCAGAAATTTTAGCTTGTAGGCACACTCTTCGCTTACAATCCATAACTCTTTGTCATCAACTTGGACCTTCTTGTATGTAACGTCAGGGTTTATCCATAGATTCACCACCCCGAATATCGTTTCAGGTCTAAGAGTTGCAGTTGGTATGATGTACTCTCCCATCTGAAATTTTATCAATACATACTCTAGAAACTCTGGTTCTACGTCACCTTGTGTATCATGCTGTGATACTGGGTTTTGATCCTTTGGACACCATCCAACCGGATGCGAACCCTGGATAATCAACTCTTTGTTTTTTAATGTGTTTATCTGCCATCTGATAAATTTACTGTACACCGGATCTACAGTTGTAAATTCTCGTCTCCAATCAATGGAATACCCCATCTCTATCATCCCTGTTCTTATCTCTTTGTGAAAATAGTCTGCGATCTTTATTGGATCTACAAACTCTTTGATTACATCTTTTGGAACTTTGTACAGGTTATTCAAGTTGTTGATTAGTTCTGTGTCATTGTCTTGTACTCTCTTTGCCATTCCTAGAATTGGGGTTCCAGTGTAATGAAATGCCATTGGGAACAACACATTATAGCCCTGCATTCTGTAAAATCTTGCATGAACATCAGTCAGTGTATATGTTCTGCCATGCCCTATATGCTGTGGTGAGTTTGGGTAAGGATATGCCACCGTGATGAATTTTTTTGGCTTGTCGTTTGGATCTGTTTCAAAATCCTTGTCGGCAATCCATCGGTTCCTCCACTTGGTCTCAATATCACTCCAGTTGATTGTCATCTATTCTGTTCACTCATCCTAAAATCATCGCTCTTGTCTCTGTTATTGCCATATCCATTTTATCTGTGTCTTTTCCTCCTCCTTGGGCAAATGTTGCATCTCCTCCTGCCGCTCCTCCTAAAATGTTTGATATGGCAGCTGCTACTTTTCTTGCGCTTATCGTCTCTGATGCCTGTGCACCTGCGTATGATATCACCCTTGTGGTCTGTCCTGCCTTGAATATCCCTGCGTACACTGCGCTTGGATCCTCTTTGGTCAGCTTTTTGCCAAAATTGATATGAAAGAACTCGTCGTACTGTTCATCTGCAGTAAAGCATCGTTTTATGGAATCTTTTACCGTAACTTCTATGCCTTCAATGGTGCAGTCTGTATCGCCGGTTGTTGATGATGCTACTGCTAATACGTGCTGTAACAATGTTGGAATCTTTTCTTTCATCTTTGAGCGCCTCTCCTCTTGCAGCCTGTCTCTCTCTCGTTTCTGTGCTGCATCTGCCTCTGTCTCTTTTTTTATGGTCTCTGCCTCTCTTACGTATCTTTGTGCTGTAGGTCCTGAGACAAACTCCAGTCTTACCACTCCGTCCTGAATTCTCTTTGTTCTAGTGATCTTTATCAACTCAATATCTTTTGTCTGCTTTACATGTGTTCCTCCACAGGCCTCAACGTCAAAATCTTCAATTGACACAACGCGTACTGATTTAACCGGCACCACTCCACCTTGATAAATCTTAAAGCCATATTTCTGCTCGGCTGTTCCCCTGTCATAGTATTGAATCGTTACCGGCATGTCTCTTGCAACTATATCATTTGCAGCATCCTCAATATGTCGTATCTGCATATCTGTAAGCGATGAATGATGCGTAATATCCAATCTTGCATGATCTGCCTCTTTAAACGCCGAGTGTTGCCATACCCATGAACCTAACACATTTCGTGCTGACGAGTTGAGAATATGTGTACTGGTGTGGTTCTTTGATATATCTGATCTTCGTTGCGCATCTACCACACATGATACCGTGTTACCCTCGTGCACATCATCTGGTATGTCTTCTTTAACTGTATGAACAACTATGTTGCCGTGTTTGTTGACGTCTACCACTTCAAGTCCTGCAATGACACCATAGTCTGGTTCTTGACCTCCGCCTCTTGGATAAAATGCCGTTCTGTCAAGTATTATCGACTTTTCAGTAATTCTTACGATTTTGGCATCAAACTCCATCGGATCATTTTTGTCACTGTAAAACAGCAACACCGTCTCTGCAATCTCCTTTAGATCCGCCACCGTCTCTGCCTGTTCTCTTTTGTCTGCCTGGTGTAGTTCTGATAGCTTCAGATAAAACGATGACGGTATCTCTGATATGACATTCAACTCTTTGAGATATTCTGGAGTGATGCCGTCTGATTCGTACAGCGTAACAAGCTCTTTTATGGTCAGCTCGTGTTCTTGTTGTTTTAGTTTATCTGCCATCTTGCTCATCCTTGATTTAGAATCTATGTACCTTTGGGACTCTAATCTTAGTATTGTCTTTACGTCCTGACTCTTTGCGGCTAGTTCAGGATACGTATCCTTTAGGTAGTCAATGTGCATATCCACTAGCTCGTCTACATCCAGTTTCAGATTCAACCTGTCCATTGTCCCGTTAATTCTTCGTAGCATCATCCTTAGGTTGTATCCTCCACTCACATTGCTGGGCAATGCTCCGTCACTAATTGCAAATATCAACGTGCGAAGATGATCCATTATTAGGTACATGCCTTCAAGTGGTGCGATGATCTTGTTTATCTGTCTGTCAGTCAACTCTGCAGTCTTTATTGCCTGCCTTCTCACAACACTCAAGTCGTTGTATATCTCCAAGTTTTTTGCAATAGATGTAAAGTATCTTTTTAACATGTCAGTCTCTGAGTCTATTCCTACTTTTTCCCACAAGTGGTTTGTAATTGGACCAAAACAGCAGTCATAAGCTGTAGGTGTTCCATTTGTAATCCATGCAAATCTCTCCAACCCTGCACCCATATCTATAATCTTTTGATCTAATGTACTGTGTTTTCCAAGCTCTCCTTGAAACTCTGTAAATACCGCATTGCCAAGCTCTAGGCCTCTTACAAAATATTCTAACGACGATCCAAACGATCCTCCCCCTTCCCATACATCCTCTACAAATACCACCTCTTCTTTTTTAATCCTAAATTGTTCTGTTAATAGTCTAAAATCCAGATCTACACACTCATCTTTCCAGTATCCTTGCTGTTTTCCTGCAATTGACAGCTGTCCTATCATGCAAAAACTTGAGAAGTGTCTGCCCGTTACTCCGACATTCTCCAAATCCTTAAAACGCAGACACGTCTGTGGCACAATTAACGGATTTGCAGGAAACTCAAATACCACCTTTGAACCCATCACTCTTTGAAAGTCAACTATCGATGCAATTGTAAAGTACAAGTCATCTCGCCATCTGCACACGACTGGATATCTGTTAACTGATGTATGACCATTCTTTACAAAAAACTCTTCTACCTGTCTCCATGCTTGAGTATAGTCGAATCTTTTGCTAGTTGGCGGGTTATCGATAAACGAGTATGTATCCTGTGCATGGTCTGGGCACAAACTACGTTGAGAGTCAAGCGTCCAAAAGTATCTCTTACATCTGTCACATGACCTTCGCTGAAAACCCTGTTCTTCAAATAATCTTACCTTGTAATATCTATCAGGATTTGATGAAAACTCTCTTAGAATATCTTTTTTATCCAACTATACTCTGAGGCTACTAACGTCCGATATTAAGAATTACCGATAGGGTTCTGTGAAGTTATCGAGGGTTAACCCCTATAACTTGACTTTGACATATCGACTATTCGGATTACCAATGGTGTGCCGGGTTCCGTCATCGCTGGCTCAAAAGTGCCGGACTGCGCTTCATCTATGTCATCTCTACTACCCCTAAACCTAGGGGGCAGCTTGCGTGATATGTTCATGGCAGCGATAATATCCCTGTCCATAAACAAACCGCAATTATTACACGACATTTTACGATGTTGTTGCATGTCCTCTTGGAGTCTCTTTCCGCATCGTGGACACTGCGTGCTCGTGTTTCTTGGGTCTACTGTCTTGACTGGAGGCAACCCGACCCATTGGGCTTTGTATTCTATTTGGCGTTGTAACTCGTAGAATTGCCACCCGTTCAATCTACGCCTGTACTTGTTACCTTGACTGTTTCCTTTTCGGTACAATTTTCTTATTCCTTTCAGGTTTTCCATGACGATTGCAGTCTTGTTTTTGACTGCGTTGTATACCATATCCTTTGAGATTCTGTGGATGTACTGCTTTGTTCTATTGCTCATTCGTCTCTGTCTTTGTTTCCAGAATTGACCTTTCTTTCTGCGATCATTTCTGTGGAATCCTGCCCTGGCGTGTATTGTGTTCTCCTTTATGGATAACAGTTTGTTTGTCTTGTAGACTGTCACCTCTTTCTCGTTCCCACACGTCACATTTCTTAGGTTTCTGTCTATTCCCACTTGATTGGTGCACTCTATCTCTTGTACTGTTTTTGAAACACAAAGACTGATGTTAAGAGCAGTCAATGAAAACGAGCGCACCGTCAAGGCGGGATCAGATAGGATTTTTTGGGTGTGAACGTTGAGTAAAATGTTGATTGGGTTATGTTTCTTGTATGGGATTGTTAATAGTGCACCGCTGTGTCGTATACCGTAACAGTTTGTCATAAAGGGATTTTTGACTATTGGGTCTCTTATTCTGACACCTCGTTTGATTGATTGTTTTCTGTTTGATAACATGCCTGCAGCTCGTGATATTGCATTTAGTTTGTATGAAGACAGGATGTCATAATTACGTAATTCATGATAACATAATATGGACAACCTCTTCATATTGTGAGTGTCTTCTTTCAATCCTGTCTTGATGCAATGATTGACCATCTTTGTGAATATAGCCATCATATCCATTAGATCAGAGTTTGGCGTATATTTCTGTGATAATGACTTTATCGCTTTCAACGAATATCTTACGGTTTAGAGGTTTATACAATTTAGGGATTAACAGATAACCCTCGATAACTTCACAGAACCACCGATAGCAAGTATTATCATTATCTACGTACATGTGACTTTTTTTTATAGTCATTATACGCCAATCTTATACTTTATCCCTACAGTTTTGCGTCTCTTGAATTATTAAATTATTTGTAATTTTTGATTGTTTTTATCATGTTACCTGTATTTTTTTGTTAATTATTCTGGTATTATGTTGTAATCAGTTGTACCTACAGACAGTGTTGATTCTATATGTCAGTTTGGCATATCTTGAAGCACAATTGAATTTTATAGCGAGTTGTGTTGCCCTATTTTTTTTGAACTCACTCCTAGCAGCAGTCTCTTGTTCTCCTATATAATAACAGCAACAATCGTCGTCCTATTTTGGTTATAGTCTTTCAAAACATGTGGACAATCCCAATACACAAAGTATCTAATACATTAAATACGATATATAATCCAAATTAATCATGTTTGGCAAGAAACCATCTCTCAAAGAAGGTGTTCATATATTCTCTGTTAAAAAAAATGGTGATTATCATGACTTTATCTTTGGTGTAGTTACTGGTGTAGATGGCAGAAAAATCGGCATTAATGGCGTGATAGTCAGCCCTATTGGATTGAAAAATAAGATAAACCAAGGCAAGACGGGGGAACGTTCCCGTGAGATTCTTCAACACCCTACTCCTGACAACGTTATACTGGCTTTGGTGTATAGGGTCGAACATGAAAATTATACCGCCGTACTGGATCTTGATACTGACAAATGCGACATTATTCCTCCTAAAATTTATGCAATGCTTGATGACTGGGTTCGTGAATCTCTGCCTGAATTTATTAACACCGTTCTGTCTTTGCCGCCTGGTTCTGAGAGAGATGAGGCCAAACGCGTTTTAAAAAACAAGATGGAGTCCCTAAACGATACTAATCTTCGACGAACTTTGTATTCTGTCTGTAGAAGTCTTAAAATTTTAAACTAGTTTTTTGTTG